>QZFT01000110.1 GCA_003600225.1 Pseudonocardiaceae bacterium YIM PH 21723 | reverse complement strand
GGTGAGCGTGTGTTCTTTGAGAACTCAACAGTGTACCGAATGTAGCCAGATAGAGCTTGTTTGGTTAGAACCCCCATGCCGGGTGAGGACATCAGCCGGCTAGGGTTCCTTTGAGATTAACATTAGAGTGCCAGTTTGGTATTCGTGTTAGTCAGTTTCAACACTCATTCATTTATGGAGAGTTTGATCCTGGCTCAGGACGAACGCTGGCGGCGTGCTTAACACATGCAAGTCGAGCGGTAAGGCCCTTCGGGGTACACGAGCGGCGAACGGGTGAGTAACACGTGGGCAACCTGCCCTTCACTTCGGGATAAGCCCGGGAAACTGGGTCTAATACCGGATACGAACCACTAGGGCATCTTGGTGGTTGGAAAGTTCCGGCGGTGAAGGATGGGCCCGCGGCCTATCAGCTTGTTGGTGGGGTAAAAGCCCACCAAGGCGACGACGGGTAGCCGGCCTGAGAGGGCGACCGGCCACACTGGGACTGAGACACGGCCCAGACTCCTACGGGAGGCAGCAGTGGGGAATATTGCACAATGGGCGAAAGCCTGATGCAGCGACGCCGCGTGAGGGATGACTGCCTTCGGGTTGTAAACCTCTTTCAGTAGGGACGAAGCGCAAGTGACGGTACCTACAGAAGAAGCACCGGCTAACTACGTGCCAGCAGCCGCGGTAATACGTAGGGTGCAAGCGTTGTCCGGAATTATTGGGCGTAAAGAGCTCGTAGGCGGTTTGTTGCGTCGGTCGTGAAAACTTGAGGCTTAACCTCAAGCTTGCGGTCGATACGGGCAGACTTGAGTTCGGCAGGGGAGACTGGAATTCCTGGTGTAGCGGTGAAATGCGCAGATATCAGGAGGAACACCGGTGGCGAAGGCGGGTCTCTGGGCCGATACTGACGCTGAGGAGCGAAAGCGTGGGGAGCGAACAGGATTAGATACCCTGGTAGTCCACGCTGTAAACGGTGGGTGCTAGGTGTGGGGGACTTCCACGTCCTCCGTGCCGTCGCTAACGCATTAAGCACCCCGCCTGGGGAGTACGGTCGCAAGACTAAAACTCAAAGGAATTGACGGGGGCCCGCACAAGCGGCGGAGCATGTGGATTAATTCGATGCAACGCGAAGAACCTTACCTGGGTTTGACATACACCGGAAACTGCCAGAGATGGTAGCCCCGTAAGGTCGGTGTACAGGTGGTGCATGGCTGTCGTCAGCTCGTGTCGTGAGATGTTGGGTTAAGTCCCGCAACGAGCGCAACCCTTGTTCTATGTTGCCAGCACGTAATGGTGGGGACTCATAGGAGACTGCCGGGGTCAACTCGGAGGAAGGTGGGGATGACGTCAAGTCATCATGCCCCTTATGTCCAGGGCTTCACACATGCTACAATGGCCGGTACAGAGGGCTGCGAGACCGCGAGGTGGAGCGAATCCCTTAAAGCCGGTCTCAGTTCGGATTGGGGTCTGCAACTCGACCCCATGAAGTTGGAGTCGCTAGTAATCGCAGATCAGCAACGCTGCGGTGAATACGTTCCCGGGCCTTGTACACACCGCCCGTCACGTCACGAAAGTCGGTAACACCCGAAGCCGGTGGCCCAACCCGTAAGGGAGGGAGCTGTCGAAGGTGGGACTGGCGATTGGGACGAAGTCGTAACAAGGTAGCCGTACCGGAAGGTGCGGCTGGATCACCTCCTTTCTAAGGAGCATTCATTTCCCCCAGTACATAGTGATGGCCGGGGGAGTGACCCATGGGTTAGCAGGCACACGTTCTGCTCCCGAGGGCGCTCAAAGAATATGTGGACTCTATCTAGCGAGTATGTGGACGCCGGCGGCGACGATAACTAGTACTGCACAGCTTTCGGGTTGTGCGTGGAACGTGGTCGAAGCGGTGCGGAAGAGACTTACGTGTCGGTACACTGTTGGGTCCTGAGAGAACACACGATGTGTGTTTCTTTCTAGGATGACCCCCGCTCGAGTCGGTCAAACCGGATCACGTTGGTGATCGAGGTGGCACGGCACAGATCGAGTGTGTGTGGGTGTGTTGTTTGAGAATTGCACAGTGGACGCGAGCATCTTTGTAGTCAAGTTATTAAGAGCAAACGGTGGATGTCTTGGCACCAGGAGCCGATGAAGGACGTAGAAGACTGCGATAAGCCTCGGGGAGTTGTCAATCGAGCTGTGATCCGAGGATTTCCGAATGGGGAAACCCAGCACCAGTCATGTGGTGTTACCCGCGCCTGAATATATAGGGCGTGTGGGGGGAACGCGGGGAAGTGAAACATCTCAGTACCCGCAGGAAGAGAAAACAACCGTGATTCCGTGAGTAGTGGCGAGCGAAAGCGGATGAGGCTAAACCGTCTTTGTGTGATACCCGGCAGGGGTTGCATTGACGGGGTCGTGGGACGTCTTGTCCAGGTCTGCCGGCCTGGAGCGAAGTCAAAAATGCTTGGGTTAGGGGAACCTGTCTGGAAAGCAGGACCGTAGTGGGTGAGAGTCCCGTACCTGAAAACCGAAGCACTTCGTTGGGAATGTTCCCAAGTAGCAGCGTACTCGTGAAATTCGCTGTGAATCTGGCGGGACCACCCGCTAAGCCTAAATACTCCCTGGTGACCGATAGCGGACTAGTACCGTGAGGGAAAGATGAAAAGTACCCCGGGAGGGGAGTGAAAGAGTACCTGAAACCGTTTGCTTACAATCCGTCAGAGGCTTTAGGGCTGATGGCGTGCCTTTTGAAGAATGAGCCTGCGAGTTAGTGGCATGTCGCGAGGTTAACCCGTGTGGGGAAGCCGTAGCGAAAGCGAGTCTGAATAGGGCGACGCAGTGGCATGTTCTAGACCCGAAGCGGTGTGATCTACCCATGGCCAGGGTGAAGCGACGGTAAGACGTCGTGGAGGCCCGAACCCACTTAGGTTGAAAACTGAGGGGATGAGCTGTGGGTAGGGGTGAAAGGCCAATCAAACACCGTGATAGCTGGTTCTCCCCGAAATGCATTTAGGTGCAGCGTCGCATGTTTCTTGCCGGAGGTAGAGCACTGGATGGTCTAGGGGCCCCACAAGGTTACCGAAATCAACCAAACTCCGAATGCCGGTAAGTGAGAGTGCGGCAGTGAGACTGCGGGGGATAAGCTTCGTAGTCGAGAGGGAAACAGCCCAGATCGCCAGCTAAGGCCCCTAAGTGTGTGCTAAGTGGGAAAGGATGTGGGGTCGCTTAGACAACCAGGAGGTTGGCTTAGAAGCAGCCACCCTTTAAAGAGTGCGTAATAGCTCACTGGTCAAGTGGTTCTGCGCCGACAATGTAGCGGGGCTTAAGCACACCGCCGAAGCTGTGGCATTCCGTCATGAGATTCCCTTCGGGGCAGTCGACGGGATGGGTAGGGGAGCGTCGTGCAGCGAGCGAAGCGGCGGAGTGATCCAGCCGTGGACGCTGCACGAGTGAGAATGCAGGCATGAGTAGCGAATGACGAGTGAGAAACTCGTCCGCCGAATGACCAAGGGTTCCTGGGCCAGGTTAATCCGCCCAGGGTAAGTCGGGACCTAAGGCGAGGCCGACAGGCGTAGTCGATGGACAACGGGTTGATATTCCCGTACCCGTGAAAGTTCGTCCCTGGTGAGGCCGGTGATACTAACCGCCCGCGAAGCCTAGTAGCCTTCGGGCAAACGGTGGAGTGCGCGGGATCTGAGCCGGTAGTAGCCAAGCGATGGGGTGACGCAGGAGGGTAGCTCCGCCAGGCGTTGGTTGTCCTGGTGTAAGCGTGTAGGGAGTTTGGTAGGCAAATCCGCCAAACACATATCCTGAGACGTGATGCATAGCCGATTGAGGCGAAGTAGGGTGATCCCATGCTGCCGAGAAAAGCCTCTAGCGAGAACTTTCGTGGCCCGTACCCCAAACCGACACAGGTGGTCAGGTAGAGAATACCAAGGCGATCGGGTGAACTGTGGTTAAGGAACTCGGCAAAATACCTCCGTAACTTCGGGATAAGGAGGGCCAAGGCACTTGAAGCCCCTTGCGGGCTAGGGTGAAGTGGCCGCAGAGACCAGGGGAAAGCGACTGTTTACTAAAAACACAGGTCCATGCGAAGTCGCAAGACGATGTATATGGACTGACGCCTGCCCGGTGCTGGAAGGTTAAGAGGACCGGTTAGTCCGTAAGGGCGAAGCTGAGAATTTAAGCCCCAGTAAACGGCGGTGGTAACTATAACCATCCTAAGGTAGCGAAATTCCTTGTCGGGTAAGTTCCGACCTGCACGAATGGCGTAACGACTTTCCTACTGTCTCAACCACAGGCCCGGCGAAATTGCAGTACGAGTAAAGATGCTCGTTACGCGCGGCAGGACGGAAAGACCCCGGGACCTTTACTATAGCTTGGTATTGGTGTTCGGTTCGGCTTGTGTAGGATAGGTGGGAGACTGTGAAGTCATGACGCCAGTCATGGTGGAGTCGCTGTTGAAATACCACTCTGGTCGAATTGGATGTCTAACCTCGGGCCATGATCTGGTTCAGGGACAGTGCCTGGTGGGTAGTTTAACTGGGGCGGTTGCCTCCCAAAGAGTAACGGAGGCGCCCAAAGGTTCCCTCAGCCTGGTTGGCAATCAGGTGTTGAGTGTAAGTGCACAAGGGAGCTTGACTGTGAGACCGACAGGTCGAGCAGGGACGAAAGTCGGGACTAGTGATCCGGCACTGGCTTGTGGAAGCGGTGTCGCTCAACGGATAAAAGGTACCCCGGGGATAACAGGCTGATCTTGCCCAAGAGTCCATATCGACGGCATGGTTTGGCACCTCGATGTCGGCTCGTCGCATCCTGGGGCTGGAGTAGGTCCCAAGGGTTGGGCTGTTCGCCCATTAAAGCGGTACGCGAGCTGGGTTTAGAACGTCGTGAGACAGTTCGGTCCCTATCCGCCGCGCGCGTTGGAGACTTGAAGAAGGCTGTCCCTAGTACGAGAGGACCGGGACGGACTAACCTCTGGTGTGCCAGTTGTTCCGCCAGGAGCATGGCTGGTTGGCTACGTTGGGAAGGGATAACCGCTGAAAGCATCTAAGCGGGAAGCTCGTTCTAAGATGAGGTCTCCCACCCTCTTGAAGGGTTAAGGCCCCCAGCAGACCACTGGGTTGATAGGCCAGAGATGGAAGCTCGGTAACGGGTGGAGTTGACTGGTACTAATAGGCCGAGGGCTTGATTACAAAAATGCTACGCGTCCACTGTGCGATTTCTGAAACAACACCACCACGGGATTCCCTTGTTGAAGGGTGTTCGGGTTTGGTTGGTGAAAGTTTCATAGAGTTTCGGTGGTCATAGCGTCAGGGAAACACCCGGTCCCATTCCGAACCCGGAAGTTAAGTCTGACAGCGCCGATGGTACTGCACTCGCCAGGGTGTGGGAGAGTAGGACGCCGCCGAACAT
>QZFT01000109.1 GCA_003600225.1 Pseudonocardiaceae bacterium YIM PH 21723 | reverse complement strand
TACTTAGCCGTTCTGTCGCTGCGGTCTATGTGGCGTCTCGTAAATCGGGGTGCGAGGGGCTCTGCCCGAACATCGCCAACTTCGGGACGGGGGAAATTCGGTGTCGCCGTATCCCTAGCGTCGCTACGGTCGAGGCATGCTGCGGGGACTGCCGAGATCGTTCTGGGTGTTGTGGAGCAGTACCGTCATCCTCGTCGCGGGTGGCCTCGGCTACCCGATGATGAGCCTCTACGTTGGTGATCACCTGGGCTACTCGGTGGCCTTCGCCGGCCTGGTGGTCACCGCCATCGGCCTCGGCGCGCTGCTCGCTTCCGCCCCGGTCGGCGCGCTGTCCGACCGGTACGGCAGGCGGTGGGTGTTGTTCGGCGGCCAGACCATGGCCGCGGCCGGGATGTGCGTGCTGGCGCTGTGGCCGAGCCAGCCCGGACTGCTGATCGGCGCCTTCCTCTACGGGTTCGGCGGCTGGGGCGTGCGGCCGGTGCGGATGGCGATGGTGGCCGATCTGGTGCCGCCCGCCGACCGGGTCCGCGCGTACAACCTGGAGTACTGGGCGGTGAACATCGGCTTCGCCGTCTCCGCCGCGCTCGGCGGATTCCTCGCCGAGTACAGCTTCTCGCTGGTGTTCCTGATCAACGCCGCGACCCTGCTGACGGCCGCGCTGTGGGTGTGCTTCGAGGTCCCGGAGACCCGTCCGGAACCCGAGGAGTCCACAGTGGAGGCATCGGCGCTGACGGTGCTGGCCGACCGGGCCTTCCTGGCGTTCGTGCTGCTGGCCGCGGTGATCGAACTGGTCCAGCTGACCGCGTTCGTGGTGCTCCCACTGGCCGTGACCGAGCAGGGGCTGACCCCGCACGATTACGGCCTGGTGCTGAGCCTCAACGGCGTGACCATCGTGCTGGTGCAACCCGTGCTGTCCCGGTTGGTCGAACACCGTGCCCCGCAGCGGGTACTGGCGCTGGGCGCCCTGCTGATGGGAGTGGGCATGTCGGGCAACCTGCTGGCCACCGGCCTGCTCGGCTTCTGCCTCGCCGGATTCGTGTGGACCATCGGCGAGATCCTGCTGGCCTCCATGACCGGCGCGGTGATCGCCGGGCTGGCCCCGCCACACCTGCGTGGCCGATACCAGGGCGTGTTCTGGATGGCGCCGACCGCCGCGACGTTGCTCGCCCCGCTGTTGTCCGGGGTGCTGACGCAGCGGGCCGGGACCGACGCCGTCTGGTGGGCCTGCCTGCTGGATGGCGTACTGGTCGCCGCGGGGCTGTTGGCCATGGGCGCCCGATTACGGCCGCGTCGGCTGGAACTCTCCGCGGCGGAAACTCGCTAGCCAGCGGATCATCCGACCGGTTAGCTGACAGGACGGCCAACAATGGGGGAGGCACAGTGCTCAAGGGACTGCCACGGCTGTTCTGGTGGGTGTGGGTCAGTGTGCTCATCCAAGCCATCGGCGGATTCGCCTGGCCGCTGATGAGCGTGTACGTCCATGACCGGCTCGGCTACTCGCTGTCCTTCGCCGGCTGGGTACTGACCGCGATGGGGGCGGGGGCCACCGTCGGCCCGCCGGTGCTGGGCTCGGTGGCCGACCGCTGGGGCAGGCGTCCGGTATCGCTCATCGGGCAGTTCATCGCCGCCCTGGGCCTGATCGGCCTGGCCGAGTTACCCGGAAAGCCGATGTTGCTGGTCAGTGCTTTCCTGTTCGGCTTCGGCGCCTGGGCCACCAAGCCGGTGCGCAGCGCGGTGATCGCCGACGTGGTCGAGCCCGAGGACCGGCTGCGCGCCTTCTCGTTGAACTACTGGGCGATCAACATCGGCTTCGGGGTCGCCGCAGGTCTCGGTGGCCTGCTGGCCGGCTACAGCATGCGCTGGGTCTTCCTGGCCAACGCCGCACTGATGGTCCTCAGTGGACTGGTGCAGTACGTGATGGTCCCGGAGACCCTGCCGCCGCACAGCCCGGCCGTCCACAGGCGAGAGTCCGCGCTGCGGCTGATCCTGGCCGATCGGACGTTCCTGGCCTTCCTGTTCGCCTGCCTGCTGTTCTTCTGCGTGCTGAACAGCCCGACGATCGCCCTGGCGCCGACCATGGCGGCCCACGGGCTGAGCGTGGCGATGTACGGCGTCGTCGCCGCGGTCAACGGGGTGGCGATCACCGTGTTGCAGCTGCCGGCGAACAAGATCCTCGCCGGCCGGCGGGCGAGCCAGGCCATGGCCTTCGGAGCCGTGGTGATCGGTGTGGGGATGGCGATCAACCTGGTCGCGCACAACGTGTGGGTGTTCGGGCTCAGCGTCCTCGTCTGGACGATCGGTGAGATGGTCTACTTCTCCTTCGCCCCCGCTGTCGTCGCCGGGTTCGCTCCGCCGCACATGCGCGCCCGCTACCAGAGCGCGTTCAGCATGGCGTCCTACGCGGGCATGATCGCGGCGCCGCTGATGTTCGGGTACACGATGCAGTACCTGGGCTCGTCGGCCGTGTGGTGGCTCTGCCTGGCCATCGGACTGCTCGTCGCGCTCACGATCCGTACGGTCGCCGTTCGGCTGGACGACCCCGGCGCGATGACCCGGATCGGACGAAAAGCAGAGGCGCAGGTCGCCTCCGCTTGACGTAGGGCCGAACGGGTGGTGCTATGAGCTCATGCAGCAGCAATCTGTCGCCGAACGGCAGGTCCACATCGACCTGAGCCGTGTCGCCAGCGCGCTGTGTCCTCGGTACTGAGTGGCCTCATCCTTTCCACCACCACTTCTGAGTATCTCCGAGGATCACCCATGTTCGCCGTTCCCGAGAACAGCCTCGTCCTTCCCGAGTCCGGGATCGCCCATCCGGTCCGCCTGGCGATGGACATCGCCGCTGACCAGCATCGATGGGCCCCCGCGCTGCGGTTCGACCCAAATGTCCGCTGGTCCGGTCTGCTGGAGCACACCGCCGAGCGCGAGGTCTGGCTGATGAGCTGGCTGCCCGGTCAGGGCACCGAGCTGCACGACCACGGCATCGCCTCCGGCGCGTTCAGCATCATCAGCGGCGAGCTCACCGAGCGAGTGGTGCGCACCAGCGCCGCCGGCCGCCGGATCGAGGTGCTGCGTCCGCTGCTGCCCGGCCAGTCCCGGGTCTTCGGTCCGGAGTACGTGCACCAGATCACCAATGAGGGCACCGCGCCCGCGGTGAGCGTGCACGTCTACACCCCGGCCCGCGCCGCGATGACCGTCTACCCGGACTTTCCATAGAATCTGCGACGCAGGAGCAGATTCCATGGAAAGTGCTCCGGTCAAGCGTGGCCGCGGATCATCCGCAGCAGCAGGCCCACGGCCAGCACGCCCGCTCCGGCCAGGATGGCCGGTACCGGCAGCGTGACCAGCAGGATCGCGCAGCCCGCCAGCCCGAGCACCGAGTACCAGCGGCGGAACCGGCGTAACGCCGCGAGGTTGGCGACCGCGTAGTACACCAGCACGCCGAACGAGGAGAAGCCGATCGCGCCCCGCAGATCGGTGAGCAGCACGATCGCGATCACCACCGCGCCCACCGCCAGTTCGGCGTGATGCGGCACCCGGAACCGGGGATGCACGGCGCCCAGCCAGCCGGGTAGGTCCCCGCCATGCGCCATGGCCATACCGGTCCGGGACACCCCGGCGATCAACGTGAGCAACGCGCCGATACAGGCGATCGCGGCACCGACCCGGACCAGGATGGCCAGCCAGTTCGGCCCGGCGGCCTCCACCACCGGGGCCACGCTCTGCGCCAGCCGCTCCGGGCCCAGCGCGACGAGCAACGCGATCCCGACCAGCGCGTACAGCGCGATGGTGAGCCCGAGCGCCAGCGGAATGGCCCGGCGCAGCGTGCGCGCGGGATCCCGCACCTCCCCGGCCAGGGTGGCGATCCGGGCGTATCCGGCGAAGGCGAAGAACAGCAGGCCCGCCGCCTGGAGCACGCCGTAGACCGGGATCGGCCGGGCGAGACCGTCCACAATCGACTGCTGGGCATCCGTTCCGGTCAGGGCGAAGGCCACGCTGGCGAGCAGCAGTACCAGCGTCAGCCCGAGCAGCCCCCTGGCCAGCGCCGCCGTCTTGGTGACGCCCCGGTAGTTGACCGCGGTCAGCGCGAGCACCGCGGCCACCGCCAGCCGCTTCCCGCACTCCGGGGCGAGGTAGGAGCCGATGGTCAGCGCCATCGCCGCGCAGGACGCGGTCTTGCCGACCAGGAACGACCAGCCCGCCAGGAAGCCGTAGGTGTCGTTCAGCTCGCGGCGGCCATAGGTGTAGACCCCGCCGGATTCCGGGTGCCGGGCGGCGAGGGACGCGGTGCTCATCGCGTTGCAGTAGGCGACCACCGCGGCGATCGCCAGGCCCGCGAGCAACCAGCTTCCGGCGGCCCGGGCGGCCGGCGCGAACGCGGCGAACACCCCGGCGCCGATCATCGCGCACATCCCGATGACCACTGCGTCGGTCACGCCTAGTCGGCGGGCCAGGCCGGGTTCCACGCCAGGTTCCTGCGGCATAGCGGCCATCAGATCACAGGTGGACCGCGCTTCCGCCGACTAAGCTCACATTGAGACAGTCCATTTGCCATACCTTCCGCAACCGGAGATACCCACCGTGCCGAGTCTGGGGCGCAGCACTCCGCTGCCCGCCGAGCTGTCCATTCCGCTGGACCGCGCGAGCGGTGAACCCCTGGCCGTGCAGATCGCCGACGCCGTGCGCACCGCCGCGTCCACCGGTCAGCTGCGTCGCGGTGACCGGCTGCCCTCCACCCGGACCCTGGCGACCACGCTCGGGGTGAGCCGGTCGGTGACCGCCGCCGCCTTCGAGCAGCTGCACGCGGAGGGCTGGATCAGCGGCAGGCACGGCTCCGGCACCTATGTGACGACCACGCCGCCCGGCTCGCCGGTCACCGGTAGACACAGTGGACAGTCGACTGTGGACACCCCTGGGCTGATCGACCTGGTGCCCGGATCCCCACTGGCCGACGGCATCGACCCGGCCGCCTGGCGCCGCGCCTGGCGGCTGGCCTCCGACGTGGACCCGCTGATCCGGCCGATCGGCGCGGGCCTGGACAGCTACCGGGCGGTCGTCGCCGAACATCTGCTGCGGCACCGCGGCCTGGTCGTCGGCGGCACGGCCGTCCCGGAGGACGCGGTGCTGGCCACCCGCGGTACCACGGCGGCGATCCTGGAGATCTGCCTGGCGATCCTGAAGCCCGGTGACCTGGTCGCGGTGGAGCAGCCCGGGTACTTCCGCGCGGTCGGCGCGTTGCAGGCCGCCGGGATGCGGGTGATCGGCGTGCCGGTGGACGAGGGCGGCCTGCGGGTGGACCTGGTGCCCGCCGAGGTCAAGGCGGTGTACTGCTCGCCCGCCCACCACTTCCCACTGGGAGCGCGGATGCCCGCCGCCCGCCGGGTGGCGCTGGTGGAACGGGCCAGATCCGAGAACTGGCTGATCTTCGAGGACGACTACGACGGCGAGCTGCGCTACGACGTGGCCCCGCTGCCGCTGCTGGCCTCGCTGGCCCCGGATGTGGTCGTGCACCTGGGCACCACGTCCAAGATCGTGTCCCCGACGCTCGGCGTGGGCTGGATGGTCGCCCCGAACCGGGTCAACGAACCGGTACTGGAGCTGCGGGAACGCACCTCCACCGCGCCGTCGGCCGCCGGTCAGCTGGTGATGGTCGGGCTGGCCCGCACCGGTGACCTGGGCCGGCACCTGCGCAGGCTGCGCCGGGAACTGGCCGCCCGCCGCGAGGTGGTGTTCGCCGCGCTCACCGCGTCCGGTGTGCAGGTCGACGGCGATGACGCGGGCGCGCACGTGATGGTGCCGCTGCCGTCGCTGGACCGCGAGGAGCGGATCGTCGCGGCGGCCAGGGAACGGGGCCTGCACCTGGCCGGGCTTGCCGAGTACTACATGGATGCGCCCACCCAGCACGGCATTCCGGTCAGCTACGCCGGCTGCACCGGCGCCCAGCTGCACACCGCCCTGCCGATCCTCTGCGAACTGCTGGGCTGACCCCTCACTGCTCCGAAGTTGGCGATGTTCGGCAGCCTTATCGCCGAACATCGCCAACTTCGGGACAACCTCGGGGGCTAGGCGCAGCCCTTCGGCTCGGTGGGCC
>QZFT01000108.1 GCA_003600225.1 Pseudonocardiaceae bacterium YIM PH 21723 | reverse complement strand
GGGCCGAGACCCCCCGAGGGTCTCGGCCCTTCCGCATGTCCGGAGTGTTACGAATCGGCCTTCGGCTACGACTGAGTAGTCAACCGATCAACCAGGAGGTGCCGTCGATGGCTGAGGTCGTGCTCCGGCTGACCGTGCGCGCGCTGACGGCACTGGACCTGCCGCTGTGCACCTGGGCCGGTTCCGAGCACCACCTGCGGCAGGTCGCCCACCAGCTGGACCGCGCCCGGCTCGGTGAGGTCGACTACCTCGCCCTGTGTCCGCCCTCAGGCCAGCCGGTGGCCATCGGTGGCGTCGACTACCAGGCGAGCGACCGCGCGGGGACCCTGTGGCAGCTGGCGGTGCATCCGGCGCTGCAGTCCTGCGGCATCGGCAGCCACCTCATCGAGGCCGCCGAGCAGCACATCCTGGCCCGCGGTCTGCGCCGCGCGGAACTGCGGGTCGAGCAGAGCAACATCAGGGCGCGGATCCTGTACGAGCGCCTCGGGTACGTCCGGTACGCCGAGGTGCTCGACGAGCAGGAGGAACGGCCCACCACTTACACGGTCATGCGGAAGTCCCTGCGCTGACCTGCGCCGGGTCGGTCTCGTCGTAGAAGTCGCCGATCAGCTCCTCCAGCAGGTCCTCCAGCGCGGCGATCCCGATCACCGCCCCCTCCTGCTCCACCAGAGCCAGCTGCGCCCGCTCGGCCCGCATCCGGGTCACCGCCTTGGCCACCGGCAGCGTGCTGGGCAACCGCAGCGGCGTGGTCATCAGTTCCCGGGCCGTGCCGTCACCATCGCGGATGGCCTCCCGGAGGTGTACGAGTCCGATGACCTCGCCACCGGCGCCGATCACCGGGAATCGGGACCGGCCGGACTCCCGGCTGCGCCGTTCGATCTCCGGGGACCCGGCGTCCGCGCCGACGCCGATCACCTGGTCGAACGGCACCATGACCTGGGCCACGGTGGTGCGTTGCAGTTCCAGCATCCTGGTCAGCAGCCGCTGCTGGCCCTCGGGGATCAACCCGGACTCGGCGGACTGGCGCACCAGCATCCGCAGGTCGTCGGGCCGGTGGGCCTGGGCGAGCTCGTCCTGCGGCTGCACCTTGAGCAACCGCAGCAGGGCGTTGGTGGTGTTGTTCAACGCGGACAGCAACCACCGGGTGCCGCGGGCGAACCAGCGGAACGGCAGCGCCAGCAGCACCGCGGAACGCTCCGGGTGGGTGATCGCCCAGGACTTCGGGGCCATCTCCCCCAGCACCATGTGCAGGAACACCACCAGCACCAGACTCAGGGCGAACGCAATGCCGTAGGCGAACGCCTCCGGCAGTCCGGTCCAGCGCAGCGGGACCGCCAGCAGCTCGGCGACCGCCGGTTTGGCCAGCGCGCCCAGCCCCAGCGTGCACAGCGTGATGCCCAGCTGGGCACCGGCCAGCATCAGCGACAGCTCGCGGATACCGGCCACCGCGGCTCTGGCCGCCCGGCTCGTCTCGGCGGCAGCCTCCAGCCGGTGGCGCTTGGCCGCGATCAACGCGAACTCGGCGGCCACGAAGAACGCGTTGACGATCAGCAGCACCAGCGAGATCGTCAACGCCCAGCCGATGCTCATCGCCCCGCCTCCAGAACCGCTGTCTGCAGAACGACCGCGGCCGGCACCCGCCGGGCGACGTCGACCACCCGCACCGTCATGCCGTTCACCAGCACCTCGTCCCCGATCCGCGCTGTGCGGCCCAGCCGGTGCAGCACCAGCCCGGAGACGGTGTCGTAGCTGTCGTCCTCCGGCAGCCGGACCCCGGTCGCCTCGGCGATCTCGTCCACCCGGGTACGCCCGGGGATGCGCCACACGCCGTCGGTGATCGTCTCGATGACCTCCTCGGCCGGGTCGTCCTCGTCCAGGATGTCCCCGACCAGCTCCTCGGCCAGGTCCTCCAGGGAGATCACCCCGGCGAAGCCGCCGAACTCGTCCACCACGAAAGCCACCTGCCGCCGCTCACCCCGCAACCGCTCCAGGGCGGCGGGCAACGGCAGGGTGCTCGGCACCATCAACGCGGGCGAGGCGACGGCCCCCACCGGAGTACTGGCCCGCTGCTCCGGCGGGACGCGCAGCACCTCCGCCAGCCCGGCGATGCCCCGCACGTCGTCCAGGTCGTCGCCGATCACCGGGAAGCGCGAATTGCCGGTCTGCAGCAGGTCGATGACCCGCTGCACCGGTTCGTCGGCGCGCACGGTGTGCACGTTCACCCGAGGGGTCATCACCTCGTCGACGTCCAGTTCCCGGAACCGCAACCCGCGTTCGAGCAGCAGCGACAGTTCCGCGTCCAGGTGTCCCTGCTGGTTCGCGTCGCCGATGATCTGCCGCAGGTCCTCGGCGGTGGCCCCCTGCGGCAGCTCCTCCACCGGTTCGATGCCCACGGCGCGCAGCAGCCGGTTGGCCGCAGCGTCGAACAGCCGGATGATCGGCCCGGCCACGGTCAGGTAGATCTGGGTGGACCGGGCCAGCGCGATGGCGAGGGTCTCCGGTTCGGCGATGGCCAGGTTCTTGGGCAGCAGCTCGCCCAGCACCATCTGGATCACGGTGGCCAGCAGCAGCGCGATGACGGTGGAGACCGACAGGGACAGGGCCTCCGGCACTCCGGCCCCACCCAGGATCAGGCTCAGCCCGCGGCCCAGCAGCGGTTCGGCCACGTAACCGGCCAGCAGCGCCGTCACGGTGATGCCGAATTGAGCTCCGGAGAGCATGAACGACAGCCGCTCGGTCACCCGGTAGGCGCGCGCCGCGGCGGGATCACCGGACTCGGCACGGTGACGCAGACGGCCCCGGTCCACGGCCATGTACCCGAATTCCTGGGCGACGAAATACCCGGTGGCCGCGGTGAGCAGCAGGATCGTCACCAGCCCGGACAGGATCAACATGGGACCTCGGGAGCCATGGCCCAAATTAACACGGGCTTCGGCGACTCGCCGGGCTTTGACTATCGGCCCGGTAGGTGGATCATCACCGGATGACCGATACCTGGCCGGATCGGCTGGCCGTGCGCCCGTTGACCGTGGCCGATGCCGAGCGCATCGCGACCTGGACGTACGACGGGCCGTGGGAGGTCTACGACTCGCTGCCCGGCGACGAACTGCTGACCGCCGAGGACGGGTACCTCGCGGTCGCCTCCGGCGATGAACTGGTGGGCTTCTGCTGCACCGGCATGGAAGCCCGGGTCCCGGGACAGCGGGCCGCGCCCGGGGTGTTCGACCTCGGGTTCGGGATGGATCCCCGGTTCGTCGGCGCCGGGCATGGCCTGGCCTTCGGCACCGCGATCATGGAGTACCTGCGCCGGCGGCACGGGCCGGTCACCTTCCGCGCCGTGGTGCAGGTGTGGAACAAGCGCAGCCTGGGCATGATCCGCAAGCTCGGCTTCACCGAGACCGACCGGTTGATCTCCGACGCGGTGGAGTACCTGGTGCTGCGCACCGAGGGGTGAAAGACGCCTTCCAGCCCGGGAGACGTCTTTCACCGCACCCGAGACTACTTCTTTCCGGCGCCGAACAGCCGCTTGGCCTGCTGGATCCGGTGCTCCACGCCCCACTTGGCGACCCGGAGCATGGCCTCCTGGACGATGTTGCCGCTCATCTTCGACTCGCCGATCTCTCGCTCGCGGAAGGTGATCGGCACCTCGACGACCTTGAAACCGTTCTGCAGGGTGCGCCACAGCATGTCGATCTGGAAGCAGTAGCCCTGCGACTCGACACCCTCGGTGGTCAGCTTCTCCAGCACCTCACGACGGAACGCGCGGAAGCCGCCGGTGATGTCCCGGATGCTGATACCCAGCGCGATCCGCGAGTACAGGCTGCCTCCCCGGGAGATGATCAGCCGGCTCTTGGGCCAGTTCACCACGCTGCCGCCGGGCACGTACCGCGAGCCCAGCACCAGGTCGGCGCCGCCGGACTCCGGCTCCAGGGCGTTCAGCAGCCGGGGCAGGTCCTCGGGCGCGTGTGAGCCGTCGGCATCCATCTCCACGATGACCTGGTAGTCCCGCTCCAGCGCCCAGGCGAAGCCGGCCAGGTATGCGGCCCCCAGTCCCGCCTTCTCGGTGCGGTGCATGACGTGCACCCGGTCGTCGGCCGCCGCCATCTCGTCGGCCACCTCGCCGGTGCCGTCCGGGCTGCCGTCGTCGACCACCAGCACCTGCACCTTGGGCAGGGCCGCGTGCAGCCGCTTGACGACGATGGGGATGTTCTCGCGCTCGTTGTAGGTGGGAATGACCACCAACACCTGACCGAGCCGGTCCGCCATGTTGTGTTCCTTACCGATTACTCAGGGACCGCCTGGTCCTGGCCGCCGCTAAAGCCAAGCCCGCGATACCCAGACCGGTGAGAAACCATTCCGGTGCACTGCCTTGACTAGTGGCAAGCGTAGTAGTACTGCGAAGCGGCACTCGACCGACCAGGGCATCGGGCACGAACTGACCGGTCGACTGGGTCACAGAGCCATCCGGACCAATGATCGCGCTCACCCCGCTGGTGGCCGCGACCAGTACCGCCGTGCCGTGCTCCACCGCGCGTACCCGGGACATCGCCAGCTGCTGGAATGTCATCTCCGACAGGCCGAAGGTGGCGTTGTTGCTCGGGATGGCCAGGATCTGCGCGCCGCTCCGCACGGTGTCGGTGACGATGTCGTCGAATGCCACCTCATAACAGGTTGCAATTCCGACTCGGGCCGGTCCCATGGCGAAGACCCCGGGTTTGTCGCCGGGCTGGAAGTCCCAGCTCACCTGGTCGACATACGAGCTGAACAACCGGATCACCGAGCGCAGCGGCATGTACTCGCCGAACGGCTGGATGTGCTGCTTGGTGTAGCGGTCGGTGGCGCCCTGCCCCGGCTGCCACAGCAGCACGGTGTTGGTCGGCTTCGTCGAGTCCAGGGACAGCACCGCGCCCACGGCGATCGGGGCCTTGATCGCGGCGGCCGCCTGGTTCAGCTCGGCGAAGGCGATCGGGTCCTGGAACGGGTCGATGTCCGAGGAGTTCTCCGGCCAGATCACCAGGTCAGGCTGCTGTTGTCTGCCCGCCGCCACGTCCTGGGCCAGCTGGAGGGTGCGCTTGACGTGGTTGTCCAGCACCGCGCGGCGCTGGGCGTTGAAGTCCAGGCCCAGGCGCGGCACGTTGCCCTGGATGACGGCCACGGTCGCGGTGCCCGCGTTCTCGTGCGGCGTGACCAGCGGCCCGGCGATCAGCCCGGCGATCGGCGGCAGGGCGGCGAACAACACCGGCCACACCAGCCGGCGCGGGCCGCGGGTTCTGGTGCCGATCCGGCGGGCCAGTTCACCGACTCCGAATCCGGCCAGCACGACGGCGAAGCCCAGCAGGGCGGTGCCGCCGATGGCCACCAGCGGCAGGAACGCGCCCTCCGGCTGGCCGAAGGCCACCTTGCCCCAGGAGAAGCCGTCGAACGGCCAGCGCGCGCGGAGGGCCTCGGCGCCCACCCACAGCCCGGCCGCCCACAGCGGCGCCAGCGGTAGCGTGCCGACGTAGGTGATGGCCAGCCCGGCCAGGCCGATGAACAACGCCTCCAGCAGCACCAGGGCCAGCCACGGGCCGGGGCCGACGTAGATGCCGGTCCAGTGCAGCAGCGGCAGCAGCTGACCGAGGCCGAACAGCAGGCCGAGGCCGAAACCGGCGCGGGCCCGACGGCCGTGCAGGGCGATCCACAGCAGCCCGAAGGCGACCGGCATCAGCCACCACAGCGGCCGGGGCGGGAAGCTCGCGTAGGCGATCAGGCCGGCGCCGAGCGCGGTCAGCGCCCGCAGCGCCGCGACCGCCCTGGGATGGCGGTACAGCGGCCGTCGGGTGCCGGCCGGCTGCTCTGGCGGCGTAACTGAGGTGGTCACCACGACCAAAGCGTACGTGGGCGTGGTGAGCGCTGCCGGTGGGCTGGGTCTCGTGGTCGGCGAAGGTGGCTTTGGAGGAGGAGACGGGCTCGGGGTGGGGTCTTTCCTACTTGGCTATCGGGTGGGTGTCCCTATGGGTTTGGTCAAGCCGCTGCTGGTGTGGGGGGCCGGTAGTAGGCATGATCGCGGAGCATGGCGAACAGGACGTCGCAGCGTCGGCGGGCTAGGCAGATGAGGGCGGCGTTG
>QZFT01000107.1 GCA_003600225.1 Pseudonocardiaceae bacterium YIM PH 21723 | reverse complement strand
GGCATCCAGTTTCGATCCGTGAGCTGAGGCTTCCCCGGAGTTGACGATGTTCGGGGCTCGTTCCTCGCCGCGAACATCGTCAACTCCGGAGCTGTCAGGCCTGGACGACCTCGGCGATGGCGTCGATGCCGCGGTCCAGTTCCTCGCGGGTGATCACCAGCGGGGGAGCGACGCGCAGCGTGTTGTCGTGGGTCTCCTTGCACAGCACGCCACGGCTCAGCAGCGCCTCGGAGGCCACGCGGCCGGCCGGGCCACCGGGGGCGATCTCCACGCCCGCCCACAGGCCGCGGCCCCGCACGTCGGCCACGCCGTGCCCGATGAGCTCGGTCAACCGGCCGTGCAGGTGCGCGCCCAGCTCCCGGGAGCGCTGCTGGAACTCGCCGGTGGCCAGCAGCCGCACGACGGCCCGGCCGACGGCGCAGGCGAGGGGGTTACCGCCGAAGGTGGACCCGTGCTCACCGGGGCGCAGCACGCCCAGCACATCGGCCCGGCCGATGACCGCGGACACCGGCAGGATGCCGCCGCCGAGGGCCTTGCCCAGGGTGTACAGGTCGGCGCGCACGTTGTCGTGGTCCAGCGCCAGCAGGTCGCCGGTGCGGCCCAGGCCGGACTGGATCTCGTCGGCGATCATCAGCACGTTATTGGCGTCGCAGATCGCGCGCACCTCGCGCAGGTAGCCGGCCGGCGGTACCACCACGCCCGCCTCGCCCTGGATCGGCTCGACCAGCACAGCGGCGGTGTTCGGGGTGATCGCGTCGCGCAGCGCGCCGGCGTCGCCGTACTTGACCGAGCTGAAGCCGGGGGTGAACGGACCGAAGTCGGCGCGCGCGGTCTGGTCGTCGGAGAAGGAGATGATCGTGGTGGTGCGGCCGTGGAAGTTGGATCCGGCGACCACGATGTGCGCCTGGTTCTCCGGCACACCCTTGACCTGGTAGGCCCACTTGCGGGCGACCTTCACCGCGGACTCCACGGCCTCGGCGCCGGAGTTCATCGCCAGGACCAGCTCGGTGCCGGTCAGTTCGGCCAGTTCGCGGCAGAACAGGCCGAACTGGTCGTGGTGGAAGGCCCGGCTGGTCAGGGTGACCCGGCTCAGCTGCTCGGTGGCGGCCTGGATCAGCGCCGGGTGGCTGTGCCCGAAGTTGAGGGCCGAGTAACCGGCGAGGAAGTCCAGGTACTCCCGGCCCTCCACGTCGGTGACCCGCGCACCTTCGCCGCGGCTGATGACCACCGGCAGCGGGTGGTAGTTGTGCGTGCTCCAGCGCTCGTCGAGCTCGATGTATCCCGTGGTGCCACTGGGCGTGGTGGTGTGCGCGGTCATATCTCAAGGCTAAACGCCCTGGGCAAGTGATTTCAGCCGCGCCACGTTGCTTGTAACGCGACATCATTGCGTATTTACCCAAAGCGACGGAGATTTGTTGCGTACACTGCCGGATCACCGGATGACCACTAATCTCCGCACATGGGTAAGAGCGTGCGCGAGGAGTTCCGGGTACCAACTGGGGGCGTTGACCTGGGGCAGATCGATCCGGCGGGCCGGCCGATGGGGCCGAAGGACAAGGATGCCGCGCTGGAGAAGCTGGCCGATACCGGCGACCGCCTCGACGAGCTGCAGGAACGGCTCTACGCCGAGGGCAACCGGCGGGTGCTGCTGGTGTTGCAGGGCATGGACACCTCCGGCAAGGGCGGCACCATCCGGCATGTGGCGGGGACGATGAATCCGCAGGGCCTGCGGATCGCCTCGTTCAAGAAGCCCACCGAGGAGGAGCTCCAGCACGACTTCCTCTGGCGCATCCGCAAGGAGGTGCCCGCGCCGGGCACCGTCGGCATCTTCGACCGGTCGCACTACGAGGACGTGTTGATCGCCCGGGTGGACAAGCTGGTGCCGCGCACCACCTGGCAGCGCCGGTTCGCCGAGATCAACGAGTTCGAGGCCGAGCTGGCCGAGAACGGCGTCACCGTCCTCAAATGCTTCCTGCACATCTCCCCGGAACGGCAGCTGGAGCGGCTGCGCGCCCGGCTGGAGAATCCGGAGAAGTACTGGAAGTACAACCCGGCCGACCTGGACGGCCACGCCAAGTGGTCCGCCTACCAGGCCGCCTACACGGACGTGCTGCGCCGCTGCTCCACCGACGACGCCCCCTGGTACGTCATCCCGTCCGACCGCAAGTGGTACCGCAACTGGGTGGTGGCCCGGCTGCTCCTGGAGACGCTGACCGAACTCGACCCCCGTTATCCGGTAGCCGATTTCGACCCGGCGGTGGAACTGGCGCGCATCGACCAGGCCTAAGAACCATCGACTGTGCCGGATGCACAGTCAGTGTGGGTCGCTGTGGTCATCATGCACAGCCGTGATTCGTCGGGTATTCGTAACGTCACCGTCCGCGTAGGTGGTCAATACCTCTTGGCGGGGCGAGGCGGATGGGGTACCGGGTCTCGATCGACATCGGTGGCACGTTCACCGACGTCGTCGGCTACGACGAATCCACCGGTCGCTATCTCACCGGCAAGACCGGCAGCACCCCACACGATCTGGCCGCGGGCGTGCTCACCGCGGTGCGCCAGGTGGTGCCGGATCCCGCCGCGATCGGCTTCGCCGTGCATGGCAGCACCCACGCGCTCAACGCCTTCGTCTCCCGCACCGGCGCCCGGGTCCTGCTGCTGACCACCGAGGGCCTCGCCGACGCGGTACGCATGGCGGATCTCCCGGGTGTCGGGGGCCCCGCGCTGGCCGGCCCCGGCGACACCGTGGAGATCGGCGGCCGGCTGGACTACGCGGGCACCGAACTCACGCCCCTGGACGAGAAGGCCGTACTGGCCGCCGCCCACCGGGTGCGCGCCGAGGGATACGACGCCGTTGCGGTGTGCCTGCTGTTCAGCTACCTCAATCCGGTGCACGAGCAGCGGGCGGGCGAACTGCTGCGCGCCGAGCTCGGCCCGGACGCGCCGGTCGCGCTGTCCCACGAGGTGGCCCGGGAATGGCGTGAGTACGAGCGCGGCTGCGCCACGGTCGCCGAGGCCTACCTGACGCCGATCGTGCGGCGCTACCTGGACGACCTGGAGAAGCGCCTTGCGGACCGGGAGATCGTGGTCCCGGTGCACGTCATGCAGTCCAACGGCGGCATCGTCACCGCGGCTGCGGCCCGGCGGCATCCGTTGCAGACCCTGCTGTCCGGCCCGGTCGGCGGCACCATGGGTGCGGTCGCCCTGGCCCGCAGGCTGGGCAGGCCCAACCTGATCTGCGCCGACATGGGCGGCACCTCGTTCGATGTCTCGCTGGTGGTGGACGGCCGCGCCGAGACGGTCACCGAGGCGGTGATCGGCGGGCAGCCGTTGCTCATGCCGATGGTCAACGTGACCTCCATCGGCGCCGGCGGTGGCTCGATCGCCTCCGCCGACGGGGAGGAGTTGCGTGTCGGCCCCGGTTCGGCGGGAGCCGTGCCCGGCCCCGCCTGTTACGGCCTGGGTGGCGCGGCGGCCACCGTCACCGACGCGAACCTGGTGCTCGGCAGGCTGGACGCCCGCTCCTTCGGCGACGGCCGGCTGCTGGACGCCGAGGCGGCTGCGGACGTCATCGGCGAGCTCGCCGCCCGGCTCGGCCTGCGGGCCGTCGAACTGGCCGAGGGCATCTGCGATGTGGTGAACCTGTCCATGGCCGGCGCCATCCGTGCCGAGATCATGCGCTGCGGTCTCGGCTGGGACGGGCACGGCGATCCGCTGCGGTTCAGCCTGCTGGCCTACGGCGGCGCCGGGCCGATGCACGCCGCGTTCCTGGCCGCCGACCTGGGCATCGACGAGGTCATCGTGCCGCCCGCCGCAGGCGCCTTCTCCGCGTGGGGAATGTTGCAGACCGAGGTGCGCAAGGACTTCACCCGGCCGTTCCTGGCCGCCGGGCGGCGGCTGGCGCAGGCCGGCGGGGAACTCGCCGATCTGCTGCGGGACCTCCAGCAGCGGGCGCAGGCGGCGCTGTCCGCCGAGGACGTGCCGATGATCGGCAGCCGGGTGCTGCACGCGCTGGACGTCCGGTACGTCGGTCAGCTGGCCACCCTCACCGTGCCCCTCGACGACGTCCACGAGCCCCGCCGGGAGGACTTCACGGCGCGGATAGCCGCCCGGTTCGCCGAGCTGCACGAGCGGCGGCACGGCCACTCCAGCGCCTTCTCGCCGATCGAGCTGGTGGCCGTGCGGACCACCGCCCTCGGCGACCTGGGCGCCAGGCCGGCCATGGCCACCGAGCCGATTCCGGCCGACGCGGACTCCCAGCTGCGGCCCATGGTGTTCGGCGGCCAGGAGTACGACGCGATGCTGCTGCACCGCGCGTTCCTGCCGCCGGGCTACCGGCTTCCCGGACCGGCGCTGATCGTCGAGGCGACCTCGACGACCGTCGTTCCGCCGGGCGTGGACTGCCAGGTGGACGAATTCGGCTGCCTGATCCTGTCCCTGGGCGGCCGCCGGTGAGTATTGAGCTGGTGACGGCCCATGCGGTGGCCATCGCCATGATCCGCACCGCCGTCACCGGCGCGGCGGAGCAGATGGCCCTGGTGTTGCGCCGGGGCGCGTTCTCCTCGGCCATCCATCACGCGGGCGAGTACGCGGTGGCCCTGCTGGACCGGGAACACGGCGTGGTCAGCGCCTGTCTCGGCGCGCCGACCGAACTCGGTGCGCTGCGTGGGCCGACCAGGCAGACGGAGGCGCAGCTGGGCGCGGCCGTCTGGCAGCCCGGCGATGTCTGGCTGCTGTGCGACGAGGTGCTGCCCGGCGCGTATGCGAGCGTCAACTGCTTCACCCCGGTGTTCACCGAGGGCGAGCTCATCGGATTCGCGGTGGCCCGGGCGAATTGGCCGGATCCCGCCTCCCCGGGCCTGGCGCAGCTCGGCCCGGTGTTGATCGTCCACAAGGGACAGCAACGGGCCGGGGTGCTGGACGCGTTACTGCGGGATCTGCCCGCCCGGCACCGGTTGCACGGTGATCTGGGCGCGGCGCTCGCGGCCTTGCGGGTGGGCGCCGCCCGGTACACGGAGGTGGCCGAACGCTGGGGCATCGGCACCCTCGCCGAGGTGCGGGACCTGCTGGCGGTGCAGACCCGGCGCCGGGAACGGGACCGGCTGGCCAGCTTGCCGGACGGTGTCTACCGGGCCGAGGGCAGCCTAGATGGGCTTGGCGGGCAACGGGATCTGACGATCGGCATCGTCCTCCGGATCACCGGCGCCGACCTGACCATCGACCTCACCGACTGCCCGGACCAGACCGGTCACGGGCTGAACTGCGCGGCGGGCCAGGTGATCGCCACCTGCCAGGCGACGGTGAACGAGGTGCTCCACGGCGGCGCCCCGATCGGCGGCGGCTCGTTCCGCGCGCTGCGCGTCCAGCTGCGTACCGGTTCGATGCTCGACGCGACCGGCACCACCTACACCTGGCACGAGATGGCCCGGCAGCTGGTGTCCGACCTGATCTGCCGCGCGCTGGCCCCGGTGGCCCCGCACCTGGTGCGGGCCGGCGGCGGCCGGCACTCCCTGGTGATCAGCGGCGAGGGCGTGGATCCGCGCACCGGCGGCCGGTGGTACGGCGCGCAACGCATCGCCGCGGGAACCGGCGCCCGCCGTGACGCCGACGGCCGCGATGCCGTACAGGAGCAGGGCTTGTACCTGCCGGTGGAGATCCTGGAACACGCGTATCCGGTGCGGCTGCGCCGGTTCGCGATCCGCGCCGGTTCCGGTGGCGCGGGGGCGCGGCGCGGCGGGCACGGCGTGCTGCGGGAGTACGAGTTCACCGGCGACGCGGTGATCAGCGTGCACATCGAGCGGACCGTCGAGCCGGCCTGGGGACTGTGCGGCGGCGAACCGGGGCTGCCCGCGGAGGTGATCCTGAACCCGGGGACCGCTGCCGAATACCGGCCCGCGAGCGGCGAATCCTTCCCGGTGCGCGCCGGGGACGTGCTCCTGTGCCTGGGTGCGGGCGGCGGCGGATTCGGTATGGCTCCGGTAGATTCGCCGGGTGCCCAGCCCCGAGGAGATCACCCGCCATCACGACCCGGACCCGGCTGACGATCCCTGGGTACGGCGCCCCCGCTCCTCGCGCCGATGATCTTGCCTCCTTCAGGCCCCGCCCCAATCCGGGGGCAGACCGCCCTCTAAGGGGGCCGGGCTCCACATTAGCGGGGCTCGGGGGCTGTCAAGTGGGGTTTGGGGGTAGGTGTGAGCCTGTTTCATCCTGTTTGGGTGAGGGTGAAGATGGCCCAGATCAGTGTGGTGAGTAGGTGTGGGTGGTAGTGGTGGTGGCGCAGGATGCGCCAGTTTTTGAGGGTGGCGTTGGCGCGTTCG
>QZFT01000106.1 GCA_003600225.1 Pseudonocardiaceae bacterium YIM PH 21723 | reverse complement strand
CGTCCTTCGTTTACCCGAGGTAAACGAAGGACGCCTTCAGTGCGCTCAAGTAAACGATGGCGTCCTTCAGGTCCCCCGCGGAAGCGGCCCCGACAACCCAGACAGGCGTGCCCCCACCCGACACGCAGGCAGGAAAGACCGCAGCCCAAAGCCCATCTCCCCCTCCAAAGCCGTCCTTCGCCGATAGCCCAGAAGTACCCCAACAGCCGACTAAGACCCGAACCCGAACCGGTGGGTCCGATTCCACCCACTCCCGTCGAACACCACCAGCCACGCCTCGTCCAGCACCATCGACACCGGCAACTGCGCCGCCAGTTCAGCCTCCACCGCACCGAGCACCGGCTCATCGGACGGAGCGAAGTCGGCCACGCTCAGATGCGGCTCCGAATCCCCGTACTTCCCGCCGTAGGGCAACAGGTGCGGCCACCGCTGCACCGCGCGCCGGGTCATCTCGGTGAACGGCTCGGCCGGTTCCGGCTCCAGGTACAGCAGCCGCGGGAACCGGCGCGCCTGGGAGAACCGCACCGGGAACGGTGCGAAGCCGGCGAACAGGTCGCGCAGCGCGTCCAGGTCGGCCGGAGTCACCGAGGTGACCGGGAGGAACGGGTAGAGCACGGTGACGTGCGCCGGCACCGGTTCCTCGCGCAGCTGCGGGAACCGGTGATGCACCTTGCTCAGCAGGGGGTCGGCGGCCGCGACCGGAACGATCACACCGGTCTGACCTGGGGTACTGGGCATAACTGCGTTTCTACCCCGCAATCCGGTCGAGGGGGTACACCGGGGTGAAAAAGTGACGGGCCGGGACGCCGCCGCCGACGTCCCGGCCCGGAGGGAAACCGGCGTCCCTGTTGTGTGCCGGTGCGTCCTCGTCGCGGGAGCTGCTGATACAGCCTTGTCGGAGGACGCCCGGTGGCGCATCGGGGGAAACCCTTGTGGCCGTCAGCCGCGCAGCACCGAGCCCAGCTGGGACCGGGAACGCAGCCCGTGTTTCCGATAAATCCTGGTCAGCATGGCTTCGATGGTCTTCACCGACAGGTGCAGCGTCCCTGCCGCCTCCACGTTGGTCATGCCGCCGACGACCAGTTCCACGAGCCGCCGCTCCGGCCCGGACAGGCCCGGCTGTGACTCGTCCGCCTTGCGCAGTTCCTGGTCGGCGAGCGCCGTCCACGGCACCGCGCCGCGCTGCTGGAACTCGGTCCTGGCCCGGCGCAGCGAGTCCCGGGCACCCGCGCGGCGCCGCGCCTTGAGCTGGGCCTGGCCGAGCAGCAGCAGGGTGCGGGCCCGCTGCATGGTCAGGCCGAGCCCGCCGAAGCGGTCGGCGGCCCCGGACAGCAGCGTGGTGGCCGCGTCGATGTCGCCGGACACCGCGCGGACGACGCCCTCGGCCCGGTTCAACGCCAGCAGCGTCGACTCGCGGCGCAGCCGGGTGGCCACCGGCCGCCACTGCGCGATGACCCGGCTCGCCTCCTCCGGAGCTCCGGACAGCGCCAGCGCCGTGGCCAGTTCACCGTGCCAGCGCAGGATGGACGGGTCCACCACGCCCTGCTCGGCCTCCAGTTCGGCGCAACGCCGCAGGTGGGCCACCGCGCCGGCGTAGTCGCCCATCGCCAGTTCGGTGCAGCCCAGCACGTACAGGTTCCGCGAGGTGTGGATCAGGTCATGGTCCTGGCCGGCCGCGCGCATCCCGGCGGCGGCGTGCTCGGCGGCCGCCGCGAAGCTGCCGCCGGTGTACTCGCCGAGCGCCGCCGAGTACCACGCCGGGCCGATGGAACCGGCCTGCTCGTTGATCAGCCGCACCACCCGGCCGCCGATGGCCAGGGCCTCCGCGCACTGGCCGGTCTGCGCATAGATCTCCTGCAGGCTGCGCAGCGGCACCACCACGGCCGCCGTCAGCCCGCGCCGTTCTAGCTCGGCGATCAGGGTCAGGGTGATCTCCCGGCCCTCGGTGAGCCGGTCGTCCCAGACCGCGAATCGGGAGGCGACCAGGTACGGGGACTCGCCGATGACGTCGTGGTCCAGGTTCCGGTCCAGTGAGATGGCCCGGTTCAGCGTGTCCATGTAGCAGGATTCGCCGAGGATCCGCTGGTAGCGGGACAGCTGGGTGAGCGCCCGCGACTCCAGCAGCCTGCTGTTCGCCCGCGCGCCGTACCGGGCCGAGCGGGTGGCGTGCCGGGCGGCCGTGGGCAGGTCACCGCGACAGATGCACGAGGTGATCGCCAGCTGGAGGTGTACCTCGGACAGCAGGTCCGGATGCCCGGTGGCCTCGGCCGCCGCCTGTTCCAGCAGCTCGGCGTTGTCCAGCAACGCCTGGCCGCTGAACTCCCACATGGTCAGCCGCGCACGCGCCCGGTCGGCGGGGTCGGTGGCCCGGCGCAGCACGGCCTGCGCCGCGGTGCGGGCCGCGGGCACGTTCAGCGACTGCCGAGCCTCGGCGAGGGCGCCCTGCAGCCGGTCCAGCTGGATGTCCGGTTCGGCGGCCGGTGTGCGGTCGGCGGCCAGGACCAGCAGGTCGGCGGCCTGATCCCGGCGGCCACGCCGGCGGCAGATCTCCGCGGCGCGTTCCAGCCGGTGCGCCATCCCGGCGTCCGGGTCGGCGGTGGACAGGCCGAGGTGCCGGGCGGCCTCCACCTCGTCGCCGCTGGCCTCGGCCAGGATCGCGTGCAGCTTGGCGCGCTCGCCGGGCGGGGTGACCTGGATGAGCGTGTCGCGCACCGCGGTCGCCGGGAAGCCGACCTGGTCGCGGTCCACCGCGACGAGGCCGAGCCCGGCGGCGGCCCACAGGTGTTCGTCGGCCTCCGGTTGCCCGGCGCGGCGCAGCAGCCCGGTGGTGGCGGCGTCCCCGGCGAGGGCCGCGCACAGCACGGTGCGCTGGGCGGGCGGTGGCAGCTCGTCCAGCCAGGTGCAGATCCGGGCGCGGACCGGCAGCGAGATCGGCACGCTGCCGGACGCGGCGTCGGCCGGGTTGCCCTGGTTCCGGGCCGCGGTCAGCCCCAGGTCGATGGCCAGCGCCGGGTTGCCGCCGCTGGCCGCGAACACCCGGCTCACCCAGCGGTGTTCCAGGCCCTGCGCCGCCAGGAGTTCCGCGGTGTCCTCGGAGCTGAGCGGTCCGAGCCGCAGTTGGGTTCCGGTGGCCTCGCGGCGCACCAGCAGCAGGTGGATGCCGGCGCTGACGGCGTGCAGCACGGCCGCGGACGCCTCGTCCAGCTGGGCGGCGTCGTCCACCACCAGGAGCAGCGGCCGCCGGTCGGCGTGTTCCTCCAGTAACCCGGACACGGCCATCCGCAGGGTCAGTTCGTCCCAGCCGGCCGGTGGGGTGGGTTCGCGGCGCAGCAGCCGTTCGACCAGGTCCCGTTGCGGCTGGGGGAGCGTCTCGGCGAGCTTCTCCGGGATGAGCGACAGCAGCTGGGCCAGCCCGGCGTCCGGCACCTTCCGGTCGGCGAGGCGCGGGGTGATCCGCAGGACGGGGTCGCGGCGGTCCTGCCAGTCCTGGACCACCGAGGCCGCTAGGAGGCTTTTGCCGATTCCGGGTGGTCCGGTGAGCTGGGTGCGGCCGGGTAGGGCCAGCGCCGTGTGCAGGGCCGCCAGTTCGGCGGTCCGGCCGGCGAGTCTGCCGCGTGGTCGAGAAGAAATCCCCCGCATCGCTGCCTCCTGATCGTGCAGGCTATGTCACGCGCGCAGGGAGGTGACATAGCACGGAAACTATGTCAGCGAATCGTTGTATTGCCTGGTAGTGGTAGTCGGGCGGCCAACTGGGAGCGTGATCGCAGGCCCAGTTTGCGATACACCCGGGTGAGCATGGCTTCGATGGTCTTGACGCTGAGACAGAGTTCGCCCGCCGCCTCGGTGTTGCTCAGCCCGCCCGCGATGAGCCGCGCGAGGCGTTGCTCGGCCTCGGTCAGCCGGTCCCGGCCGATGACCGGCCTGGCCGGCAGCCGCGCGGAGTCCAGCCGGTGCAACTCGTCCTCGGCGAGGCGTTCCCAGGGGCGGGCGCCGAGCTCGTGGAACTGTCCGGCGGCGGCCGCCAGGGCGTCCCGCGCGGCGGCTTTGCGCCGCCGTTTGCGCAGCAGTCTGCCCAGGTAGAGCACGGTACGGCCGTGTTCGACCGGCAGGCCGCGGGCGGCGAAGCGCTCGCCGATCTCGGTGAGCCGCTCGGTGGCCAGGTCCACCCGTCCGTCGTCGGCCTCGTCGAGCAGCGCCTGCGCCCGGTCCAGGCCGTCCAGCACCGAGGTGCGGTGCAGCCGCTGCGCGGTGTCCCGGGTGGTGGCCAGCAGCTCGGCGGCCTCCCGGTGTTCTCCGGTGGCGATCAGCGCGAGGGCCAGCTCAGCGGGCCAGCGCACCATCGACGGGTCCACCACGCCCTGCCGTTTCTCCAGCTCACCGACCTCGCGGAGCGCGTTCACCGCCGCGCGCAGCCTGCCCTGCGCCAGCCGGGTACAGCCCAGCACGTAGCCGCAGCGGGAGGCGAACAGCAGGTCGTGGTCCTCGGTGGCGCCCACGAGGCCGGCCTGCGCGTGGTCGGCGGCCCGGTCGAAGTCGCCGCCGTACATCTCGGCGAGGGCCGCCGCGTACCAGGCGGGTCCGGCGATCAGCCCGACCCCGGCGGCCAGCCGCAGCGAGCGTTCGGCCATCGCCATGGCGTCCGCGCAACGGCCGGAGCGGGCCTGCACCTCGACCAGGCTGCGCAGCGTGTTCAGGATGGCGCCGGGCTGGCCGACGGTCTCCGCCTCGGCCAGCAGCGCCCGGCCCTGGTCCCGCGCGGTGTCCAGGCGGTCGTCCCAGACGGCGAACCGCATGGCCACCAGCCGCGGGGAGTCGCCGGGTCCCAGATCGGGGCCGTCCCCGGCCAGCCGGACGGCCCGGCGCAGCGTGTCGTCGGCCGCCGGGTCGCCGAGGATGCGCTGGTTGCGGGCCAGCATGGACAACGCGCCGACCTCGGTGCGCAGGTCACCGCCCTGCGCCGCGTGCTGGGCGGCGGAGCGGCACAGCTGGGCGGTGCGTGCCGGGTCGCCTTCGCAGATGTGCGCCTGGTGCGCGGCGTGGAAGTGGACCAGGCCGAGCAGCGCCGGGTCGCCCATCGCGTCCACCTCGGCCTGGCTGATCAGTTCGGCGTTCTCCAGCAGCGCCTGCCCGGACAGTTCCAGCAGGGTGAGCCGGGCGTGGACCCGGTCGGCGGGGGAGATGGCCCGGTCCAGCAGCCGCGCGGCGGCGTCCCTGGCGACGGTGGTGTTGTTGGCGGCGCGCGCGTAGTCCACGGCGGCGCGCAGCCGTTCGTCGATCGGCCCGGTGCGCGGGGTACGCCCGGCGGACAGCAGCGCGAGCTCGGCCGCCTGGTCCCGGCGGCCGCGCTGCCGGGCCAGGTCCGCGGCCTGGATGAGCCGGTCGGCGAGCTGCTCGTCGCTGGTGGTGCCCGCCAGGCCCAGGTGCCGGGCTGCGGCGACCTCGTCGTCCACCGCGGCGGCCAGCCTGCGATGCAGTTCGGACTGCTGCGGCCACCCGGTGGTGGCACGCAGGGTCGCCGGGATCGCGCTGGCCGGGAACGCCACGCGCAGCCCGGCCTCCAGGGTGATCAGCCCGAGCCGGGCGGCCTCCCGCAGGTGCTGATCGGCCTCCAGCTGCCCGGTCCGGCGCAGCAGTGCGGCCGTCGGCTGGCCGCTCAGCGCCGCGGCCAGCAGCGTGTTCCGCGCGGCCGGTTGCAGCAACCGGATCCAGCCGTTGATCCGGGCCTGCACCGCGTCGGGGATGTCCGGGTCGCCGATCCCGCATCTGGCCTGCCGGTCGACGGCCTCCCGCAGGCCGTCGGCCAGCGCCGGGTTACCCCCGGACAACGCGTGCAACCGGCCGGCCAGCCGGTGTTCCTGGTCGTGGGCGGCCAGCAGTTCACCGATCCCGTCGATGCTCAGCGGGCCGAGGGCGATCTCCCTGGCGGCATGCGAGGTGTCGTCGCTGCGCCGGGTCTCCAACAGCCGGATGCCGGTGCGGGAGCGGACGATGGCGTGCAGCACCTGCCGGGAGATCGGGTCCAGCCGGGGCGAGTCGTCCACGGTGATCAGCAGCTTGTCGTGCCGGGTCAGCAGTTCGCCGATGGCCAGGCGCAGCGTGAGTTCGTCCCAGCCCTCGGGCGGAGCGGCGGTCCGGCGCAGCAGGCCACGCACCACTTCGGCCTGGGGGCCGGGCAGGTCGATGCAGCGGCGTTCGCCCAGCGCGGTCAGCAGGGTGACCAGACCGGAGTGCGGCAGCCCGGCGTCGGATTCGCCGGGCCACAGGCTCAGGGTGGGGCGGCCGGCCTCGGTCCAGGCCCTGGTCAGCGCGGTGACCAGGGTGGTCTTGCCGATGCCGGGTGGCCCGGTCAGCAGTACGTGCCGGTTCTCGTCGAGGGCGGCGTACAGGGTGGCCAGTTCGGCCGCTCGCCCGATCATGTCGGCTCCCTCCTTTACAAGAAGAAGGCGGTTAAGGGGTTTTCTTTGACGCGTGTGAGTGAAACTTGTGCAAAGTGATCGTTAATCGGTGACCCCGTTGTCCCGGAGTTGACGATGTTCGGGGCTCCTTCGTCGCCGCGAACACTGGTGATCGGGCTGACCGCGCCGTCACCGAGCGCGCAGAAGCTGCGGCCGAGGATGTTGTCGCAGATATCG
>QZFT01000105.1 GCA_003600225.1 Pseudonocardiaceae bacterium YIM PH 21723 | reverse complement strand
GCTCTTCCGGCCGCCATCGGTCGCCCCCACCACGGCTCACCGCCTACTGGCGGCTGAGATCCAGAATCTCCGCGTCGGACAGGACGCCCTGGTAGGCGCGCACCTCATCGATGGCGCCCGCATAGGCCTGGTCGACGGGAACGCCCTGCCACTTGGCTCGACCCACGACGAACGGGCCGTTTGCCTGCCACGACTCGGTGGCGGTCGCGGTGGCCGCCAGCTGACCGTTCACATACAGCCGGACCTGCTGTCTGCGAACGTCGTACACGGCCGTCAGATGCGTCCATTCGCCCAGCTTCGGCTGCTCGGCGGCAACGGCTCTGATCGCGAGCCCGCTGTCGGTGTCCGGCCCGATCAGGCTCAGCGCCCAGCGGTTCTCCGCCCTGAGGTACTGCAGATCGAACGGCACCGTGCGGTTGCCGTCCTGGGCCAGCACCGAATAGTTGCGGTCATTGCGGTCCAGCCGGGTCCACGCGGAGACCGTGTAGCTGTTGTCGGTCTGCAGGACCGGGCCCCGGGTTTCCGCCCAGGAGTTGCCGGTGAAGAACACCGCCCCGCCGGAATGCCCATCCGTCCACTTCGCACCGTCCTTCAGGGACAGTGCGCGATCGAGGCCGGACGAGTCGGCGGCCTGCCTGCCCGCGCGCTCATCGAACGTCCAGCTGCCCACCAGCGTCGACTGGTCGACGATCTCGGCGATCTCGCTCTCGTAGATCCGCCGGTCCCAGACCCGCACGTCATCCAGGTCTCCGGTCCAGAAGTCGGTGAAACTACCGTTGGCCTTGGCCCGGCCGATGGTCAGCGCACCGGCACCCGCCCACGGGTTCGCCACGGCGGACTCACCGACCTTGCGGGCGTTGACGTACAACCTGGCCACCTTGTTGGCGGCGTCGAAGGTGCCGGCGAGGTGGGTCCACACTCCCAGGCGAGGCGCGCTGTCCGACAACACCTCGGTGATCACCGGCGGGTTGTCCACATCGGCGCCGGTGAGGGTGAACGACCAGCGGTTCCGCCCCTTGGAGTACTGCAGGTACATGCCGGAGCCGCGAGCACCGTCCTGGGCGACCGCCGTCTGGAACGTGCCGTCGGCGTTCAGCCGGACCCAGGCGGCGGCGCTGAAGTTGGTACCGGGTGCGATGACCGGCTTCTCGGTTGCCGCGTAGCCGGTGGATCCGTTGAACCGGACCGCACCGTTACTGCCCGCCGTGCGGCTGTCGGTGAACGAGGTGCCACCGGACAACGTCGCCGGACGGTCCTTGCCCGAGGAGTCCGCCAGCGTGGTGCCTGACTTCTCGTCCAGATTCCACTGCCCGATCGGATCGGTACCCCGGCCCGCCAAGAACTGATAGGTCTCGACCGGGCCCATGTTGCCCGCGCGATCCACCGACCGGACGAACAGCCGGTTCATGTTCCGGTTCTCCGGCGTCACGCCGGCGGTGGCCGAGCCACCCATCCGGTCCGCCGCCACGTAGTCGGTCGGCGGGTCGGCCAGGCCGTACCGGTAGCCCGCGACATCATTCACACCGTTGTCGCTGGTTCCGTTGGAACCAAAGGTGAAACGACCGGTCTTACCGACACCACCGTGCTGCTTGCCGTCATTCGGGTACATACCGTCGGCGGTCGCCACGATCGGCTTCTTATCGGGCTTGGTCGTGTCCACAGTGAACTCACACACCGGCGAGTTCGGGCCCCATTCCTGGGTGTCCTTGCCGACGAAGTAGAACCAGTAGCTCTTCCCCGAGATCAACTGACCTGCGGAAATCTGCGCTTGAGTACCGGAGGGCACTTCCCAGTTGGCAAGACCTCGGAAATTCTTCTCCACGTCGTACTTGCCGTCCGGGCCGATCTCGCCGATCCGGCCCTGCATGGCGAGCGTGCCGCCATCGGCGTCCGAGGCGATGCCCTTGAGCACGGGCGTGGTGTTGGCCACGGCGGGCCGGTCGGCACCACGCACACAGGCGGAGATGTCGTCGATCATGAGGTCCCGGGGCTGATCCGGCTTGGAGTTGTACTCCACCCGCAGCGTGAAGGAGCTCTGGTCGAACTTCTTCCAGCCCTTGTTGATCACGTTCTCATCGGGCGAGGCCAGCGCCAGGTTGATGTTGTCCCAGTCGATGGCGGCAACGCGGAGCTTGCCGTTCAGCGCCTCGGACTTCCATTCCACGTACTTCGCGCCGTTGCGGGCGCTCATCGGGGTGGAGCCGAGCAGGTCACGGAAGGTGCCGGTGTAGTTGTTCCACGTGCTGCCCGGACCGATGGCGCCGGCCAGATAGACGTCGGTCAGCGTGTCGTAGCCCATGTAGGAGTGCTGCAACATCGCGGCCATGGTCACGTCGTTGACCGTCTTGCCGCGCAGTGGCCGGGTGTCGAACTGGATCAGCGTGCGGTACTTCTCCCAGCCGTCGCGCGCGTCCTCGACGTAGCCGACCTTGGACACGTCCCGGTCGTAGGACCAGTAGGACTGGTTCGGGAACCGCTCGTTGATCATCGACCAGAACTGGTTCAGATTCACCGGCGGATCGATGAGCACCGGGTACACGGTGTCCTTGCCGGTCAACAGGTTCTCGTCCGGGTGCAGCACCATCTCCCCCGGCGTGGCGGAGGTCGCGACCTTCGCGGTGCGAGCGCCCGTCCGCGGGGCGATCACGAAGTCCTCCGGTCTGCGGGCGGCCTCGGCCCGGTCCACCAGGGCCGGGTCGGTGCTCTGCCGCGAGTCCCACATCTGGGCCTCACCCAGCTGGAATCCCTCGGCGCCGGTCATGGACACCCTGATGGCGCGCAGAGCAGGGTTGGCCGCAGCGGCACGGTTCTTGACCACCAGCGAGTACGACACCTGTTCCGCGGTGACCCGGACCTTCAGGTCGACCCCCGGCAGCACCTCGCCATAGGTGGCGATGTCCTTGTCCAGCAATGGATTCGGCAGCGGTGCGGGCCAGCCGTGGGACAGCGTCCTGCCGTCCCGGGTGATGGTGAACAGCGGTCCGGTGCCACCGCCGGACAGGGTTACCGGCAGTGGCGCGGCCTTCGGCTTCACCACGTCACCGACGCTGGCGAGCGTGGTGTCCACCGCTGCCCAGCCGGTCGCGGTGCGGACCCGCACCGGACGGGCGGACAGTTCCGCGGTGAATCGGCCGTTCGGGTTCGCCAGCACCCGGGTGCGGTCGGAGGTCAGTTCCGGCACCTCGACGGATTGGCCGGTCGCCCTGGCCCTGGCGGAGGGCGAGGAGTCCGCAGGTTTGGCGGATGCCGGTTGCGGGACGGCGATAACGCCGCCGCAGACGGCGATGGCGAGAGCGACTGCGAGCAGCCGCGTTGGTCTGAACATGTGTTTCCCCAGGATGTGAAGAGAGGTTCCGCCGGCGCGGGGGCCGGCGGAACCCCTACGACGAATTACTGCCGACTCAGTTCGTGAATTTCTGCGTCGGACAGGACCCCTTGATAAGCCCGGACATCGTCAATGGCGCCCGGGAAGAAATCGGCCGGGTTGCCGGCGAATTTGGTCCGGCCGACCGTGAAGCCGCCCGAGGCCTGGAACAGGTCACCCACGGCGGACGTGCCGACCAACTGGCCGTTGACATACAGGCGGGCCTGCCGATTCCGGACGTCGTACACGGCGGTCAGGTGCACCCACTCACCGACCTTTGCCTCGGTTATGGAATGCGTCTCGGTGACCGTGGTGGAATCGGCGTCATCGCGGAAGGTGACAAAGGCCCAGCGTTTGCTGGTGTGGTTGTACTGCAACATGAATGGCGAAAGGCGATTGCCGTCCTGACCGAGGACGGTCTGGAACCAGTCCAGCTTGTCGGCTCTTGCCCAGGTGGAAATGGTGAAGCTGTTGTCCGTGCGCAGCACCGGTTTGTCCGACGCCGCAAACGCCTTGTCACCGAACTGACCGGCCTTGTCGGAGTGGCCGGTGACCCGCTTGGCACCGCCGGACATGGACAGCGGCCGGTTGTACCCGGATGCGTCCTCCGCCTTGGTGCCGGACGCCTCGTCGAAACCCCACTGGCCGACCAGCGTCGCCTGGTCGACGATCTCGGCGATCTCGCTCTCGTAGACGCGCCGGTCCCAGACCCGCACATCGTCGATGTCACCGTTCCAGAAGTCGGTGGGCTTGCTTTCCCACTTGGCCCGGCCGATGGCCAGCGGACCGGTGCCGGTCCACGGCGTCTGGATCGCGCTCTCGCCGGCCTTCCTGCCGTTCACGTAGATCCGGGCGACCTTGTTCGCCGCGTCGTAGGTACCGGCCAGGTGCGTCCACGCCCCCAGGCGCGGCGCCACGTCCGACACCACCTGGGTGGCACCCGCGTTGTTCCCGTCCCCGGAGGCAACGGCGAAGCCCCACCGATCCCGTGGCTGGACGTACTGCAGGAACATGCTGGAGATCCGGTCGCCGTCCTGGCTGACAGCGGTCTGGTAGGTCCCATTGGCGCCCAGCCGGACCCAGGCCGCGACGCTGAAGTTGGTGCCGGACTTCAGGACCGGCGCCGAGGTCGCCGCGTGGCCGGTGCTGCCGTTGAAGTTCACCGCACCGTTCTGGCCGCCGGTCCTGCTGTCGGTGAACGTGGTTCCGCCGGACAGCGTGGCCGGATGTTCCTTGCCGGAGGCGTCGGCCAGCACGGTGCCGGACTTCTCGTCCAGGTTCCACTGACCGATCGGATCGGTACCCCGGCCCGCCAGGAACTGATAGGTCTCGACCGGGCCCATGTTGCCCGCGCGGTCCACCGACCGGACGAACAGCCGGTTCATGTTCCGGTTCTCCGGGGTCACCCCGGCGGTCGCCGGGCCACCCATCTTGTCCGCCGGCACGTAGTCGGTGGGCGGGTCGGCCAGGCCGTACCGGTAGCCGGCGACATCGCCGACACCGTTGGCGCCGAAGGTGAAGGTGCCGGTCTTACCGACACCACCGTGCGGCTTGCCGTCGTTCGGGTACATGCCGTCGGCGCTGGCCACGGTCGGCTTCTTGTCCGGCTTCGTGGTGTCCACTGTGAACTCACAGGTCGGCGAGGCCGGCCCGAAGAGCTTGCCGTCGAAGCCGAGTGCCCAGAACCAGTAGGAGGTCCCGGACTCCAGCGTGCCGACCGAGACCTGGGCCTGAGTGCCGGAGGGCACGTTCGTGGTGTCGTAGACCTTGGATTCCTGGTCGTAGCTGCCATCGGGGCGGATCTTGCCCATCCGGACGGCCATACCCAGGGTGTCGCTGTCCGCGTCGGACACGATGGCCTTGATCTGCGGCGTGGTGTTGGCGATGCCGGGACGGTCCGCTCCCCGCACACAGGACCTCTGGTCGTCGATCATCAGATCGCGTAGTTCGTCCGGCTTGGAGTCGTACTCGACCCGCAGCGTGAAGCTGTTCGGATCGAACTTCTTCCAGCCCTTGTTGATCTCACCCTCTTCACCGGAGGCGATACCGAAGGTGAGGCTGTCCGCGTTGACCGACGCACTCACCTTGTCCCGCAGCGCCGGGTCCTTCCACTCCACGTACTTGGGACCGTTGTTCGCGCCCATCACACTGGAGGCGACCCGTTCCGCCCAGCCGACGCTGTTGTTCCAGGTGGTGCCGGGGTGGATCGGATCCATCGCGAAGACGTTGGCGACCGAACTCGGGTACCAGGAGTGGTTCAGTGTCGCGGACAGCTGGGCATCCAGGATCTGCTTGCCGCGCAGCCCACGGGTGTCGAAGCCCAGGATCGTGCGGTACTTCTCCCAGCCATCCTTGTAGTCCTCGACATAACCGACCTTGGCCTGGTCCCGGTCGTAGGACCAGTACGACTGGTCAGGGTGCCGGGCGTTGATCATCGTCCAGTTGTAGGACAGGTTCGTCGGCGGATCGATGATCACCGGGAACACGGTGTCCTTGCCGGACAGCAGGTTCTCGTCCGGCTGGAGCACGAGCTCGCCCGGCGCCGAGGTCGTCGTGACCTTGGCGGTGCGGGCACCCGTGCGCGGGGCGATCACGAAGTCCTCCGGCTTACGCGCGGCCTCGACCGGATCCTCCTTGCCGGGCACCGTGTTCCGCGTGGAGTCCCACATCCAGGCCTCGCCCAGCTGGACTCCCTCGGCGCCGGCGACGGTCAACCGGATGGCCCGCAGGGCAGGGTCCGCCGCCGCCGGCCGGGTCTTCACCACGAGCGCGTAGGACACCTGGTCCGGTGTCACCCGCACCTTCAGATCGACCCCGGGCAACACCTCGCCGTAGGTGGCGATGTCCTTGGCGAGCACCGGCTTCGGCAGGGATGCCGGCCAGCCGTAGGACAGCGTCCGGCCCTCCTGGGTGACGGTGAACAGTGGTCCGGTGCCGCCGCCGGACAGGGTGACAGGCAGGGGTGCGGCCTTCGGCTTCACCGCGTCGCCGGACTGGATCAGCGTCGTGTCCAGGCCCACCCAGCCGGTCGCGGTGCGGACCCGCACCGGACGGGCGGACAGTTCCGCGGTGAATCGGCCGTTCGGGTTGGCCAGCACCCGGGTGCGGTCGGAGGTCAGTTCCGGCACCTCGACGGGTTGGCCGGTGGCCCTGGCTCTGGCCGACGGCGAGGCGTCCGCCGGCTTGGCGGACACCGGCTGCGGAACGGCGATGACGCCGGTGCAGACGGATACCGCGAGAGCGACTGCGAGCAGCCGCGTTCGTCCGAACATGTATTTCCCCAGGATGTGAAGAGAGAGGGGTTACGCCGGCACGCGGCCGGCGGAACCCCACGGCGATCTACTGGCGGCTCAGGTCGAGGATGTCCGCGT
>QZFT01000104.1 GCA_003600225.1 Pseudonocardiaceae bacterium YIM PH 21723 | reverse complement strand
GTTGACGATGTTCGGGGAAGCAACGCCCCGAACATCGTCAACTCCGGGCGCCCGACAGCCCGCCCGTGGCGAGCACCGACATGAGCTCGTCCCTTTCGTCCGCCGTACGGCACAGCGCGGCGGCGAGTTCGCGGGCGGTGGACAGTCGTGGATCGCGGTGGCGACCGGACTCCAAGGAACGGATGGTCCGGGCCGAAACCCCTGCCCGTTCGGCGAGTTCCTCCTGGGTGAGGCCGGCCCTGCGCCGACCCTGTCTCAGTAGTTCCCCGAATGTCGACCACACAGCGAACCCCCCTGTTTCCGTGTGACGTCAGGCATTTATAGCAAGGGAATACAACGGCGGGCGCAATTCCGCCCGAATGGCCGAAGGTCTGGTCCATTAATCGAACTGTGTCACCGGAAAAAAGTTGCCGCTCTGCTTCCTGGTGTCGAATTCACGCGGACGTGACACTCGTTGTCATCACGTCTATCAGGGGGTATGCGGTGAAAAGCATTCGCACGTTGATCGGTGCAACTGCGCTGGCGGTCGCCATCGTTGGTGCCATGTCCGTGCCTGCGGTGGCGGAAGTTCAAGAGAATATCCAAACATTCAAGAACCTGGACACCGGCTTGTGTCTGGACGACACACCCGAAGGCGGATTGCGGACCTTTACGTGTAACAACACGGTCCCACAGAAATTCAGGGTGCGCTCAGACGGCAGGATCGTCGAACTCAGGAGTGAGCGGACCAAGCTGTGTGTCGATGACACCAGGGAGGCCAATATCCGCCACTGGACCTGCAATAACACCGACGCTCAGCGCTGGTCCGTGACGCGCTACCCCGACAAGTCCATCTCGTTCAGGAACCTGGACACCGGACTCTGCATGGACGATACGAGGGAAGCGGGCCTGCGGCACTTTGTCTGCAACGGTACGCCCGCACAGCGCTGGGTCTGACGTCCGACCCAGAGGAAAGGGCGGGTACCGGCCCCCGACGCCGGCACCCGCCCCAAGCCTGGGTTACTTCTTGTTGGTCAGGTCCTTCAGCTTGTCCACCGCGGACTCGACGGCGTCCTTGCCCTTCTGCAGGACGTCCTTCAGGCCGGCCTCGGCCTGGTCGGCTTTGCCCTCGGCCTGCAGGTCCTTGTTGTCGGTGGCCTGTCCAGCGGCTTCCTTGCCCTTACCGAGCAGGTCCTGAGCCTTGTTCTTGGCATCGTCAGCGAAACCCATGTCAGCCTCCGTTTGTCGCAGCTGGTTCGTACGACTGTCAGACACTGATTACCCACAAAACCTCACGCAATCACCTGAGTGACCGCCATCACTCGGCCGATCAGCCCCTTTCGGGTGATCCACCAGCGTTGCTGACCGGCGGTATTACCGCAGGTCTGGCACGGTTTCGACAGGAGTGCCCTGCCGAACGCTGGAGGCGTCGATGATCAGCAGATCGAGGATTGCGCGAACGGCGGCCGTGCTCTGTCTGGCGTTCGCCATCGGCTGCCCAGGTGCGGCATCGGCTGCGGACCCGGACCTGGAGGGCACCGCGCAGAGCGATCCCGGGTTCACCGGAGACCAGGCCAGCCTGGTGCCGATCATCCGCAGCAACGGCAGCCAGCTGGACGGTGCCCAGGTGCGGCTCTACCCGATGAAGTTCGCCGACGGTACCTCGGTGATGGGGTTCTGCGTCGAGAACTACTCCGCGGGACCACGCATCCCGAACACCACGACCTACAGCCCCTGGGCGAAGGACCCGCGGATCGGCGCCAACGGGCAGCCCTATCCGCGTCCTGACTCCCGCTGGATGGGCTGGGCTTCTTGGGTAATCACCCACGGCGTGCCCTACTTGGACCCGGCGACCGTCGGCTCCGCTGCGGGCGCCACCATCGACTCGGTCAAGGGCGTCGCGGCGACGCAGGTGGCGGTCTGGCACTTCTCCGACGGCACCAACCTGAACGTGGCGAAGGCCGACCCGGAGATCACCAAGGTCTACAACTACCTGATCGCCGGAGCCCAGCTCGCCCCGCAGCCGGAGCCACCCGCCCCGCTGCGGCTGACCGGTCCGACCACCCGCGCCGACAAGTACGGCCCGTTCACCGTGCACACCGGATCGGCCACCGATTCCGTCAACGTCGCACTCACCGGCGCCCCCGCCGGGGTCACCCTGGTCGATTCCGCCGGCGCACCGGTCAGCACCGCCAAGGACGGCGCCCAGCTGTTCGTGCAGGTCGGTCCAGGAGTGCCCGCCGGTTCCGCGGAGGTCACCGCGAGCGGACCCGCGACCCTCGCGGCCGGCTCCTACCTGCGGGCTCCGGACAACGCCACCTGGCAGTCGCTGATGACCGCCACCGACGTCAAGATCCCGCGCAAGGCCACCGCGCCCGTTCAGTGGGCGACGACCGTGGTGCCGCCCACGACGACGAAACCGGCCGTGCCCGTCGCCGGGACAACCAAACCGATCCCGGTCGCGAATACCGGTACGGATCCCCACAAGACCGGCCTGCTCGGCCTGGTGATGGTGCTGACCGGAGCCGCTCTCGTCGTGGTCTCCCGCCGCCGCCTCACGAGCGGGTGATAGCGATCACGCGAATTCGGGCGTGACGTTCCGGTCGCCGCGGGGTCCTGACGAGAAGCAGGACTGTATGCGGAGGACATTTCATGGCAGTTGACGCTCCACCGGAGCTGGATGACGCCACGCTCGTGGCGCGGGCCAGAGACGGTGACGTCCGCGCCTACGAGGAACTGGTGCGGCGCTACCAGGGCGCGATGTTCCGGCTGGCCCGCCGGATGCTGCAGCGGGACGGCGACGCCGAGGACGTGGTGCAGGACGTGTTCCTGACCGCGTGGCGTCGCCTGGAGACATTGCAGGAGGACGCGGCGTTCGTGGGCTGGCTGTACCGCACCACCACGAACCGCTGCCTGAACGTGATCCGGTCACGCAAGCCGATGACCGATGTGGGTCTGGACAGCGCGGAATCGTCCCTGGCGGACGGTCATCCGGAGCGCCGGGCCGAGGTCAGCCAGCAGATGGAGGCGCTCGGCAGGGCGCTTCAGACGCTGACCCCCGAACAACGGGCGTGCTGGTTGCTGCGCGAGGTACACGGCCGCTCCTACGAGGAGATCGCCGAAGCCGTGGACGGTTCCGTGACCGCGGTCCGCGGACGAATCGCCCGGGCACGGGCCCAACTTGCGGAGGTGATGAAGCCGTGGCGGTAGACACCGATCGCGACCTGGCCTGTGGCCGGGCGCTGGACGAGGTGTGGGACCAGCTGGACCACCCGACGGAGCATGGCCGGACCTGCGCGCACTGCACCAAGGCCAGGGAGAGCCTGTTGTTGCTGCGCGAGGCGACCGGATTACTGGTCGAGGAGCCGGATCCGCCCGCGCTCGACCTGACCAGCAAGATCATGGCCGCCGTGCGCGCCGATGTGCGGCGCAAGGAGATGTTCGACCTGCCCGGGACCGGCATCGACATCAGCGAACAGGCCATCGCCCGGGTCATCCGGGCGGCCGCCGACCAGGTTCCCGGAGTGCGCGCGCGTCGCTGCGTGGTGCGGGTGTCGGTGCAGGACGACCGGCTCGCGTTGTCGGTGGACCTGTCCGTGGCGGTCGCCTACGAGAGCGTCATCCAGGACGCCGTCGATCAGGTGCGGCTGCGGGCCATCGCCGCGTGCGAGCAGCGGATCGGCATCCGGTTGTCCGAGTTGAGCGTGCTCGTCGAGGACATCTACGGCGGTGATCAGTGACCACCGTGTCAGCACAGACCGAGTATGTGATCGAACCCGCGGTGGTGCGCAGTGTGGCCGCGCGGGCGGCCCGCAGTACTCCGGGCGTCGCCCGGCTGGAGCCCGGTGTCTGGGACCTGGCCAAATCCTGGAGCCGATCGACCTGGCAGAAGGTGCGTGGAGTGGACTCCGCTCCCGCTGATGGCGTGCACGCGCAGGTGACGGACGGTGCGGCGGCGATCCAGTTGAGCATCGCCACCACCGGACGGGAGCCGGCGTTCGCCGTCGCGCAGGCCGTGCAGCGGTCGATCAGCGGAGCGGTGTCGGCGCAGACCGGGCTGAAGGTCACCGAGGTACGGGTGTCGATCATCGACGTGGAGCCGGCATGAGCACCTTTGACACGACCGCCGCCCTGTTGAAGGTGATCGCCGGGCTGAGTGGCCTGCGGGTCTGCCCGCCGGCGATCGCGGGCGCGGCGTCCTGGGTGGCCGACCTGGATGGCCTGGCCATCGATCTGGAACCCGGCCTGGTGGAGGTGCGGCTGGTGGCTATGGCGCTGCCGTTGCCACCGCTGCTGACCGCCGCCGGGACCGCGCTGCGCACGGCGCTGGCCGGTACCGAGTGGGCCGACGCCCAGCTCCGGCTGGTGGTGGCGGCTCTCGACGAGGTTGCCTTCACCGGCCAGTGACCCGGTTCACACGACCGAGGCGTGACATCTCCCGGGCCCCCGGGTCCTAACCCACGTAACGCCGAACACCGAGTGACAGGAGCAGGACATGACCGCCAGCACCGCTGAGAAGACCGCCCCCAAGAACGGTGTCGCCAAGCAGGACACCTCCCTGGTGACCGACCAGGGCAACACCACCATCGCCGACGTCGTCGTGCAGAAGATCGCCGGCCTGGCGACCCGCGAGATCAACGGCGTGCACGACCTGGGTGGCGGCGCGGCCCGCGCGTTCGGCGCGATCCGCGAGCGCATCCCGGGTGCCAGCGCCTCCGTCGGCCAGGGTGTGTCCGTCGAGGTCGGCGAGACCCAGGCGGCCGTGGACCTGCAGATCGTCGTCGAGTACGGCGTATCCATCGCCGACCTGGCCCGCATGGTTCGCAAGAACGTGGTCACCTCGATCGAGCGGATGACCGGCCTTGAGGTCGTCGAGGTCAACATCGCCGTCAGCGACGTGAACATCCCGGACAGCGGTGACGAGGCCAAGTCCGAGTCCGAAGAGTCGCGGGTCAAATGAGCGAGCTTGCGAGCGAATCATTCAACACAGCGGCACTCCGACGCGGAGTACGCGTTAGCCGAAAGGTGGTTCGAGCATGACGAAGACGCAGCAAGGTCTTCTGACCGGGCTCACCCTCGGTCTGGCAGCCGCGTTCGGTGGCTTCGGCGCGTTCCTGATCGTGCTGGTGTTCGCCGCGCTGGGCGTCACCGTCGGCCTCGTGCTCGACGGGCGTCTCGACATCTCGCAGTTCACGCAGGGACGGCGTTAAATGACCGCCGTCCTCGATGCCGGAGTCACGGGCCGCACCACGATCTCGGACGCCGTGGTGCGGCGCCTGGCCACCGCGGCGCTGCGCGAGGTCGAAGGAGTCCGGGACAATGACCAGGTCAGTGCACAGGTGCTCGGTCACCGTGTGGTGCTCTCCACCCGCTTCGCGGTGGCCTACCCGCAGTCGGTCGGCGCGGTGACCGAGCGGGTACGACAGCACCTCATGGACCGGGTCGGTGCGATGACCGGGCTGGCCGTCCAGCGGGTCGACGTGCGCGTCGCCCGGCTGGTCGCGGACGGCGAACAGACCAGGAGGGTTCGATGATCCGCCGTTCCCGGCGCGCGATGAGCTCCATCGTGGTCGCCTTACTCCTGATCGCCGGGTGCGCCCTGGTGGCGACCGAGGCGTTCCAGTTGCTGAACGGTCAGCGGCCGCTGGTCGAGTACGGCCTGATGGCGAGCTGGTTGCACGGCACCACCTGGAACTCGCCCCGGGTGTTGATCGCGGCCGGCGGGCTCGGCGTGGTCGGGCTGTGGCTGCTGCTGAAGGCCGTGTTGCCGGGCAAGGCGTTGATCCTGCCGCTGGTGTCGGAGGAGCAGGTCAGTGCCGGGGTGACCCGGCGCGGCTACGCCAACGCGTTGCAGGCGGCGGCCGTCGTGCCGACGGCGGACTCCGCGCAGGTCACGGTGTCCCGCCGCAGGGTGCGGGCCGTGGTGAAGTCCTCGCTCGGTACCCCGGACACCGTCGCCGAGGATGTGCGCACCGCGGTCACCGAGCGGCTGGCCACCATTCACCCGCTGCGCGCGCCGCGGGTCTCGGTGAAGGTGAAGGAGCAGGCATGAGCGGCTTGAATCGCCCCGCCGGGCTCAATCGGACTCTGCTGGGCTTGCTCGGCGTCCTGGTGATCGCGGGTGGCGCGTTCCTGGTGCTGGCCAACCGTGGCCTGGTGCCACGGATCTCGGCCACCGCGCCGATCGCCCCGGGCGTGGAGTTGCCGCCGCAGTGGGTACTGATCGCGGCGGCCGTCGCGGCGGTGACCATCGGCCTGATGGCGCTGCGCTGGATCGTGGCGCAGCTGGTGTCCGGGCCGCGCACCTACCAGTGGCGGCTGCACGAGGACCGCACCGGGCGCACGGATATCGTCGCCGGGAGCACCGCGGAGCCGTTCGCCCAGGAGGTCGAGGCGCTCCCGGGTGTCACCAAGGCCAAGGCCACCGTCGGTGGCCGCCGGACCAAGCCGCTGGTGTCGGCGGTGGTGGAGACCGAGCCGCAGGCCGATCTGGTGGAGATCCGTCGCCGGATGACCGCCGATCTGCTGCCCAGGCTGCGCTCCGCGCTGGACCTGGACGAGCTGCCGATGGCCATCGAGTTCCGGGTGACCGGCCGCACCGCCCCCCGCGTCAGCTGAACCTGTTGCTCCGAAGTCGGCGATGTTCGCGGCTCGTTCCTCGCCCCGAACATCGTCAACTTCGGGCACTCTTGATCTATGGATTCCATGATCGGGACCCCGCTGGAGGACTTCCTCCGCACCCGCAGCTGGCTGAAGGCGAATCAGGCGGCGCTGGTCGCGCCCGCGGTCGAGTTCCACGCGGCGCAGCACCCGGAGCTCCTGGACGAGGGTTACCTGTCTCCGGCGGACTGGCGGCATGACCACCCGATTCCTTTGGAGCAGGTGACGTTCTCCCTGCGGGACGCGGAACCCGTTCCCGATCATCGGTACTCGGCGTTCCGTCCCTTGCTCCCGATCGGTCCGGACGATCGGTACCACGAGGCCGTCGATCGCCATGACAAGCCGCAGTACTGGTTCAACGGGGCCAGTTATCGGCTACTCGCGGTTGATGGGTTGTCCATCGAGGTGGGCACCGCCGGGTACTGGGACAACTTCGACTTCTCCCAGGCGTTGGCGCATGAGGCCGCCGATGCCTTCGTCAGCACCGGGGGGATCTCCGGTGCCTTCCGTCAGGATCTGGGGGATCCACTGGACTTCCCGGGACGGGTCTGTGCGATCGGGTTCCAGATTCTGACCGTGCGCAAGGCACCCGAGGGGTGCACGTTCCTCGTGCATCGGCGCGGTGAGGCCGTCGCGGCGTGGGCCAACATCGCGACGCTGGTCCCGGCGGGTGAGTTCCAGCCGTCCGAGGATTCACCCGGAGCCATCGAGGATGACCTGGATCTCTGGCGCTGCATGATGCGCGAGTATGCGGAGGAGCTGCTCGGGTTCCCCGAGGTGGCGCGGCCCGACTACGACCGCGACGAACCGTTCCGCGCGTTGCAGGAGGCCAGGCGGGAGTCGTCGATCCGGCCCTACTTCCTGAAGATCGGACTGGATCCGCTGACCTGGAAGGCATTGATCCAGATCGTCTGCGTGTTCGACCACCAGGTGTTCGACCGGATCTTCGCCGGAATGGTGTCCGCCAACGAGGAGGGCCTGCTGGAGCCGCCCGCGCGCCTGGACGAGGAGACCGTGCGCCGATACCTGGCGGATCCCCAGTTCAGCGCGGGCGCCACGTCCACGTTGGCTCTGGCCTGGCGGTTCCGCGCCGCGCTGGGCATCGAACAGTCTTGAGGGGTCCCGAAGTTGACGATGTTCGGGCTTCGCCGCGAACATCGTCAAC
>QZFT01000103.1 GCA_003600225.1 Pseudonocardiaceae bacterium YIM PH 21723 | reverse complement strand
CGTCGGCCAGCCGGCCCGCCGTCAGCGGGTCACCGTCCAGGGTGGCCGGAGGAAGAGGCGATGCCGGCCGGGGAGACGGAGTTGAGCTTGCCGTCGGTGCCGCGCAGCGTGGACTTTTCCACGTGGGTCGCGCTCTGCGAGCGCAGGTAGTACGTGGTCTTCAGGCCGCGGATCCAGGCGAGCTGGTAGAGCTCGTCCAGCTTCTTGCCGCTGGGGGTGTCGATGTACAGGTTCAGCGACTGTGCCTGGTCGATCCACTTCTGCCTGCGTGCCGCGGCCTCGATCAGCCAGGCCGAGTCCACCTCGAAGGCGGTCGCGTACAGCGCCTTCAGCGAGGCCGGGATGCGGTCGATCGGGCCGAGGGAACCGTCGAAGTACTTCAGGTCGGCGATCATGATCTCGTCCCACAGGCCGCGGGACTTCAGCTCCCGGACCAGCGAGGGGTTGACCACGGTGAAGTCACCGGACATGTTCGACTTCACGTACAGGTTCCGGTACAGCGGCTCGATCGACTGGTTCACGCCGGTGATGTTCGCGATGGTCGCGGTCGGGGCGATGGCCATGACGTTCGAATTCCGCATGCCCTTGCGAGCCGCCTCGCGCACCGGGGCCCAGTCCAGGGTGGACGACCGGTCCACGGCCAGGTCGCCGTCGCGGTTCGCGGCCAGGATCTCGATGGAGTCGATGGGCAGCACGCCCTGGCTCCACAGCGATCCCTCGAAGCTCTGGTAGGAGCCACGCTCGGCGGCCAGCTGTGCGGAGGCCCCGATCGCGTAGTAGGACAGCTCCTCCATCGACCGGTCCGCGAAGGACACCGCGTCCGGGCTGGCCATCGGGATGCCCAGGGTGTACAGCGCGTCCTGGTAGCCCATCAGGCCGAGGCCCACCGGGCGGTGCTTCATGTTGGACCGCTCGGCCTCGGGGATCGTGTAGAAGTTGATGTCGATGACGTTGTCCAGCATCCGCACGGCGGTGGTCACCGTCTTGCGCAGCCGCTCACTGTCCACACCGGACGCCGTCACGTGGTGCGCCAGGTTCACCGAACCCAGGTTGCACACCGCCACCTCGTCCTTGGTGGTGTTCAGCGTGATCTCGGTGCACAGGTTGGAGGAGTGCACCACGCCCGAGTGCTGCTGCGGGGAACGCAGGTTGCACGGGTCCTTGAAGGTGATCCACGGGTGGCCGGTCTCGAACAGCATGGTCAGCATCCGGCGCCAGAGGTCCTTGGCGGGCAGCCGGCGGAAGACCTTGATCTCGCCGCGGTCGGCGGCGGCTTCCAACTCCCGGTAGCGGGCGGCGAACTCGTTGCCGTACAGGTCGTGCAGGTCCGGGGCCTCGTCCGGGGAGAACAGGGTCCACTGGCCACCGGCCCGTACCCGGCGCAGGAACTCGTCCGGCACCCAGTTCGCGGTGTTCATGTCGTGGGTCCGGCGACGCTCGTCGCCGGTGTTGCGGCGCAGGTCGAGGAACTCCTCGATGTCGATGTGCCACGTCTCCAGGTACGCGCACACCGCGCCCTTGCGCTTGCCGCCCTGGTTCACCGCGACCGCGGTGTCGTTGGCGATCTTCAGGAACGGGACGACGCCCTGCGACTTGCCGTTGGTGCCCTTGATGTGGGCGCCGATGCCGCGCACCGGGGTCCAGTCGTTGCCGAGGCCGCCGGCGTACTTGGACAGCAGCGCGTTGTTCTTGATCCCGTGGAAGATGCCGTCCAGGTCATCGTCCACGGTGGTCAGGAAGCAGGAGGACAGCTGCGGGCGGGTGGTGCCCGCGTTGAACAGCGTCGGGGTGGAGCACATGAAGTCGAACGAGCTCAGCAGGCGGTAGAACTCGATCGCCCGCTCCTCGCGGTCGTCCTCCCGCAGCGACAGGCCCATGGCCACGCGCATGAAGAACGCCTGCGGCAGCTCGTAGCGGTGGTCGTCGTGGTGCAGGAAGTAGCGGTCGTACAGCGTCTGCAGGCCCAGGAACTGGAAGTTCAGGTCACCGGCCGGCTGGAGCGCGGCACCCAGCTTGTCCAGGTCGAACTCGGCCAGCCGCGGGTCCAGCTGGCCGACCTCCACGCCACGCGCGATGAACGCGGCGAAGTAGGCCGGGTACGCGGCGGTCATCTCCGCGTGGTTGGCCACCGGGTCCACTCCCAGGAAACCCAGGGCCTCGTAACGCAGCTTGTCCAGCAGCAGCCGGGCGCTGACGAAGGAGTAGTTCGGCTCCGACTCGACCAGCGTGCGGGCGGACATCACCGGGGCGACGGTCAGCTCGGCCGGGCTGATGCCGTCGTACAGGTTCCGCAGGGTCTCGCTGAGCACCAGCTCGGCGGACACCTCGGACAGGCCTTCACAGGACTCGGCGATCAGCGTGGTCAGCCGGTCGATGTCCAGCGGCGCGCGGGTGCCGTCGGGCAGCGTCACGTTGAGGACGGGCGCCACGGGCTGCGCGGGCTGGGCGGCGTCGCGGGCCTTGGCGTGCTGGTCGCGGTACAGCACGTAGGCGCGGGCGACCTTGTGGTGCTCGCCGCGCATCAGTGCCAGCTCCACCTGGTCCTGGATCTGCTCGATGTGCAGGGCCTCGGTCGCGTGCTTGAGCAGGGAGGTCTCCACCTGCAGCGTCAGCTCGGCGACGACATCCCGCACTCGCGAGGAGCCGCCGGCGTCGGAGCCCTCGACATCCAGGAAGGCCTTGAGCAGAGCGTTGGAGATCTTGGTGCTGTCGAACGGCGCCGCGCTGCCGTTGCGCTTGATCACCTTGATCGTGGGTGGTGCGGGTGCGTCTGTACGCACGGTCATCGCTGTCTCCTCGCGACTTGATCCCTGAATGCGGGCAGGCGAGGCGAACGGTTGCGTTCGTCAGGCCGTCCCACGAAGCCTCGAATCGAGCCCGCCTGTCGGCGCGCTCACCCATGGCAGGTCTTCGGACTCGTGGGCGATCCCCTGATGCCTACTGACCGTCGCTTCCCAACACCCAGGGGTGTCAGTGCTTCATGACGGCGGTCGTTCCCACTCACCGCTGCGGGGCAGTTCCGGTCTTCCACCGGATTCCCTGTTGTCTCACCGCCCTGAACCAGAGCGGTGAACCATTGGCGGGAGGGATACTACATGTAGGGGCTCGGGGTGCAAGTTGGCCCAAGATGGCGTGTCTCGGATCTCGTCCGAGAGTGTGATGTGTATGCCTGTGGCCGCAACCCGGTGGCCTGAATGTCGTTCAACCATCTTGCGTTCATGATCAACGCGCGCTGTGGCCGAACAACGGCCTGGGGAATTGATTGCGTGCAATTGCAATAAAGGTGCTGAATTCGCATCCGGTGGGCGACCGATCAGGCCGGGTCACGCGGGTTTTATGGCATTCCTTGTTCACTCGGCAGACGGGTGAAGAGCCTCTCGGCGATTTCCACTCACGCGTCAGGTGTGTGAATGTTCCCTTGATCGTTCGCGGGGGACGTAGGGGAAGGACGAATGCATGACCCTGGGGGATGAACTGACGCAGTATCCGTTTGTCCGCGAATGCCCGTTTCGGCCCGCGCCGGAGTACGCCCGCCGGATCCGGGAGGAACGGGTCGGTCCGGTCACGACCGCGAACGGCTCGCGGGTGTGGCTGATCGCCGGGTACGCGGAGAGCCGCGCGGTGCTGTTCGACCCCCGTTTCAGCCGGGACGCCGCCGCGAAGGCCAGAGCCAGTGTCGGTGGTACACAACCGGAACCGGGCTCCTTGCTGTCCAGGGACGGCCTTGACCATGTCCGGCTGCGCCGGGCCGTCGCCCCGGAGTTCACCTTCCGCCGGATCCAGCAGCGCCGGCCGGACATCGAGCGGCTGACCGAGCACTTCCTCGACGAGATGACGGCCAAGGGGAACAGCGCCGACCTGATCGCCGAGTTCGCCCGGCCGTTGCCCGCCGCGGTGGTGTGCGAGCTGATCGGCATCCCGATCGAGGAACGGTCCCGGTTCGAGCTCGCCTCGGACATCGTGTTCGGCGTGGTGCGGCGCAAGCCCGCCGAGGTCGCGCAGGCCAGGATGGTGTTGTTCGACTTCGTCCGGGAGATCGCCGAGGAGAAGAAGGCCAGGCCGGACCAGAGCATGTTCTCCAGGTTGCTGGCTAAGCAGGATGTGCTCGGCCAGTGCACCGAGGAGGAGCTGGTCAACTTCGGGTACAGCCTGCTGGTCATGGGCCACCAGGCCACCGCGCAGCATCTGGCGGTCGGGGCGCTGAACCTGCTCCGCCACCCCCGGCAGCTGGCGCGGCTGCGCGCCGAGCCCGACCTGATGCCCGCCGCGGTCGAGGAGCTGTTGCGGCACAGTGCGCACGCCGACGGTGCCCTGATCCGGGTGGCGACCGAGGACCTGGAGCTGGGCGGCGTGCAGATCAAGGAGGGCGACCTGGTGCTGCCCTCGGTGGTGGCGGCCAACCGGGACGTCACCGTGTACGCCGATCCGGACGAGCTGAACATCGAACGGGTGTCGCCCGCACCTCATCTGACCATGGGTTATGGCGACCATCTCTGTCTGGGCGCGCACCTGGCCAGGATGGAGATCGAGGTCGCGCTGAGCCGGCTGCTGGAGCGGCTGCCGGGACTGCGGCTGGCGGTGCCCGTCGAGGAACTCGTCTGGTGGGACGGCTGGACCCGCAGCACCCTGCGTGAGCTGCCGATTACCTGGTGAGAAACCGGGTCATGAATTCCGCCGTGCGCAGTCTGTAGGGCATGGAGACCGTGAGGCGCCGGAAGCTGCGGGCTTATTTCAACAGCCTGGATGTGCGTGGCAAGGGAATGCTGTCCTCGGACAGCTTCGGCGATGCCGCGCGGGACCTGGCGGTTTCGCTGGACATTCCGCCGGAGCACCCCGGCGCGGTGGAGACCCGCCTCGTCTCGGAGTCGCTGTGGGTGAACCTGGTCGCCCCGATGGCCTCGTACACCGGTGGCGAGGCCGAGTTCGAGGAGTTCGTGCAGGGGATGGAGCAGCTGATGCTCAAGGATCCCCGGGACTACAAGCAGATCTTCGCCCCGGTGGTGGAGTCCTGGTTCGAGCTCGGCGACCGGGATCGGGACGGCCTGCTCAGCCAGGACGAGTACCTGATGATGCTGGTCGGCGGGCACCACGTTCCGGTCGATGAATGCCAGTCGATGTTCGAATATCTGGATTCCGATGCCGACGGCTATGTGACCATGCTGGAACTACAGGGCGGAGTGTTCAACTTCTTCTACAGCACTTCGGCCGAACACCCCGCCAATCGCATGTTCGGTGCGTTTTAGCGGAATTGGTAGCTGTTGTGGTCGTTGTCCACGATCTGCTTGCCCAGCGGGACCAGGCTCACCGACACCAGCTTGAAGTTGGCCAGGCCCAACGGAATTCCGACGATGGTGATGCACTGCGCGATACCGGCCAGGATGTGCCCGATGGCCAGCCAGATGCCCGCCACCAGGATCCAGATGATGTTGCCGATCACCGAGGGAGCCCCGGCGCCAGGCGTGTCGACGAGCTTGCGGCCGAACGGCCACAGGCAGAAGTTGGCCATCCGGAAGCAGGCGATGCCGAAGGGGATCGTGACGATCAGCACGAAACAGATCAGTCCGGCGATGGCGTAGCCCACGGCGAGGAAGAAACCGCCGAAGACCAGCCAGATCAGGTTGAGCAGCAGACGCATGACACAACTATGCCTGAGCGGGTACGCGCCTCATCTCAGGGGGAAACCCTGGGTTATGCCTGAAATAGCAGGCTCACATCACCGAACTCGTGCCAGAGGTACCGCTTGGTCACCGCGGCCCGGTACGCCTCCTGCACCACCCGAGGCCCGGCCGCGGCCTCCAGCAGCAGCAGGTGGGACGCCTCCGGCGCGTGCAGGCCGGTGATCAGGCCGGACACCACCCGCGCCGGCCGGTCGGGGCCGAGGACCAGATCGGTCCAGCCCGCGCCGGCGTGCACCGTGCCGTCGGTGTCCACAGCGGACTCCAGCGCCCTGGCGGCCGTGGTGCCCACCGCGATGACCCGGCCGCCGCCCCGCCGCACGTACCCCACGAGCCGGGCGGTGTGCGCCGGAACCCGGTAGCGCTCGGCCTGTGGGGGCTCGCCGGTCTCCTGGCTGGATACCCCGGTGTGCAACAGGATCGGGGCGATCAGCACGCCCTTGGCCACCAGCCTGGTGACCAACTCGGTGGTGAACGGCCTCGCCGCGCTGGGCATCTCCGCGCTGCCCGGCTCCAGGGCGAACACCGTCTGGTAGTTCTCGATCGGCCAGGACTCGGGTACGTAGCGGTAGCGGATCGGCCGGCCATGCCCGGCGAGCAGGTCGAACACGTCCCGGTCGATGCGCGTCCGCCACAGCCGTTCCTGATCTCCGTGTGGAGCCACCAGGGTGGCCACACCGCCGCCGGGCAGCGCCAGGCGTTCGCCGCGTACCCCGTCCAGCAGTGGCGCCGCTCCATCGGGTCCGGTGCGCAGTTCTACCACCCAGTCGCCGTCGTCCAGTTCGGTGGAGAAGTGCAGCACGATCTCCTCCGACGCGCGCCGGACGGGCACCGCGGCGGCCAGCGTGCCGGAGGTGTTCACCACCAGCAGGTCTCCTGGCCGGAGGAACTCGTCGAGCTGGTGGAACCGGGCGTGCACGACCCCGGCGCCGTCGGCGACCAGCAGCCGCACGCCGTCCCGGGTGAGCCCACGGGCCTCGGGTGGCTCGCTCGCGTTCAGCTCGGTGGGCAGTTCGAAGTGGACGGTCATGAGAGATCCCCCAGTCGGTACCGGCCGCTGGCCGGGCGTTCGTCGATCAGCGTCAGTAGTGCGGGCACCACGGTTTTCGGCTCGGGACGGTCGGAGATGTCCTCGCCGGGGAAGGCCTGCTGGTGCATCTCGGTGCGCATGTCACCGGGGTCGAAGGCGTAGATGTGCCGGGTCGGGTGCTCGGCCGCGAGTACCCCGGACAGGTGGTCCAGGGCGGCCTTGGACGATCCGTAGCCGCCCCAGGTCTCGTAGTGCCCGGCCGCCGCGTCCGAGCTGATGTTGATCACGGGTCCGGCGAGTTTGGGCAGCAGCAGCTGGGTGAGGGTCAGCGGCGCCAGCACATTGACCCGGTAGATCTGCGCCAGCTCCTCGATCGGCAGGTCCGCTAGGGGATGCAGTCCGGTGGGGCCGAGCGTGCTGGCGTTGTTGACCAGCAGGTCGACCCGCTCGGCCGCGGCGGCGAGCGCGTGCCGGTGGGTGGCGTCGGCGATGTCCCCGGGAATGGTGACCGCGTCCGTCGGCAGCTCGCCGGCCAGCGTGCTCAGGTCGGCGGCGGTGCGGGCGTCCACGATGAGGTGCCAGCCCCGGTCTGCCAGGGCGATGGCGAGCGCCCGGCCCAGTCCCTTGCTCGCCCCGGTGATCACTGCGGTCTGTGTCATGCCTCCATGCTGAAACCTCGACCTAAGTAGAGGTCAAGGCATCCGGCCAGCGGGATTTCCGCAACCGGAAATGGCGCCGTGCCCGGCTGGGAGGTGTACTGGTCTGCGCCGCCATTCCAGGGGGCCGATTCTTGGGGGATCCACCATGCATACCCGAATATCCGTGCTGGCCACAGCGCTGGCACTCGTCGCCGGTGCCTTGTTACCCGGCATCGCTCATGCGGCGCCCGTCGCCAACGACGACTTCGACCAGGCCACCGCGGTCACCGCGTTGCCGTTCACCCAGACGCAGGACGCGTCCGGGGCGACCAAGGCCTCGGATGACCCGTTCCGGTGCACCGGCTACGAGCTGACGAACACCGTGTGGTTCCGGTACACCGCAACGGACAACGGCCTGCTGCGGTTCACCGCCGCCGATGCGGGCCCCTCCACCGTCATCTCGGTGCACACCGGCGGTCGCGGCAGTCTCGACGATGTCGAGGGCGGCTGCAGCACCGACGGACAGGCCACTTTCCAGGGCAAGGCCGGGACCACCTATCAGATCATGATCTCCGGGTGGAGCAGGCCGCTGACCACGCTGACCGTGGGGCTGGACCGGATCGCTCCCGCCGCCAACGACAACTGGTCGGGCGCCCAGCCGATCGACGGCCTGCCTTTCGCCGTGAGTCCTGACCTGTCCGTGGCCTCTCCCGAAGCCGATGAGCCGGCCTCGGCCTGCGAGCCGGACCGCAACAAGCGCTCGGTCTGGTACCGCTACACCACGGCGGAGAGCCGTCCGATTCTGCTGGGTCTGGAGAACTACGGCTACCAGTACAGCGCCGCCATCTACACGGGAGACTCGATCACCTCGCTGACCGAGCTGACCTGTTACAAGGGCTCGCAGTACGAGAAGAAGTCGGTCCGGGCCAACCCGGGCACGACCTACTACGTGCGGTTTTCCGGCGAGGCGCGGAATTCCGGAAGCGGGAAGCTCACGCTGAGCGAGACGCCGCCGCTGGATCCCTCGTTCTACATCTCCTCCGAGGCGACCGTCTTCTCGGACGTCCAGTTCCGCGCGGAATCGTGGAATGCCTTCGACAAACCGATGACCAGTCGCTGGGACTTCGGCGACGGCAGCAGCTCGCCGGCCACCACCGAGGCGGTGAGCCACCGGTATGCCAAGGACGGCGAGTACAAGATCACCCTGAACACGACGGCGCCCGACGGCCGGTCCGCGACCAAGACCACTACGGTCACCGTGAACACGCACGACGTGGCGATCACCCGGTTCGATGTGCCGAAGACCGCGCGCGCCGGGCAGTCCGTTCCGATCACCGTCCACATCGGAAACACCCGGTACACGGAGAAGCCCACGGTGATCCTGTACCGCAGCAAGGGTGATTCCTGGGAAGCGGTCGGCAGCTCGACCCTGGACGTGCCCGCGCATCCGAGCCGGACGGTGAAGTTCCCGTTCTCCTACACGGTCACCGACGCCGACGCGGCGATCGGCAAGGTCACCTTCCGGGCGGTGGTGCAGCTGACCTATCCCATTCGGGATGCCCGGCCGATGGACAACGAGGTCATCGCCCTGGCCACGACGATCAAGGGGAGGTCCTGATCATGCGTATCCGCATCCTGAGTATGGTCGCCTGCCTGATCACCGTGCTGCTTCCGGGAGTCGCGCAGGCCGCGGCGCCCGGTGACGACTTCGACGCGGCCATCCCGGTCGGCGCGGCGCCGGTCAGGACCACAGTGGACACCACCGGGGCCACGAGGGCCGACAGCGACCCGACGGACTGCTATGGCGATCCGTCGAACACGGTCTGGCTGCGGCACACGGCCACCGAGAGCGGCATGCTGCGTGCCCAGCTGACCGATCGGAAGAGCAACGCCCGCCTCGCGGTGTACGCCGGCACTCCCGGCGCGCTGAGCAAGGTCGGCTGCATCACCGACTTCGTCTCGTCGGCCACCTTCGCCACCACAGAGGGGGCGACGTACTACTTCATGATCTTCGAGCCGTACAACTATCCGGGGTCGATGACCTTCACCCTGGACAAGGTGGCTCCGGAGGCGAATGACAACCGCGCCGCCGCGACCACCCTGCCTTTCCTGGAGTGGCGACAGGGTGATCTGTCGGCGAGCACGATCGAGGCGGGTGAGCCATCGGCGAGCTGTGAACGGGACGCCGACAAGTCGGTCTGGTACCGGTACACGGCGGATCGGGCGCGTGCCGTGCAGGTCAGCTTCCGCAGCGGCTGGTCGGCGGTGAGCGTGTACCGGGAGGGTGAGCCGTCCGAAGTGGCCTGCGAGCCGATGTTCACCACCGACCGGCTGGTGTTCGGCACGGTGGCGGGAGCCTCGTACCTGATCCGGCTGGCGAGCACCACCGAGCGTGCTGGGGGCTATGAGCTGCGGTTGGACAACGCGCCCGCGCTGGCCCCGGGCGTCTGGGTGAGCAAGCAGGACTATCCCTCGGTGTACGACGACCTCACGTTCGAGCCGTACTCCGGCGTGGGTAAGCCGTTCGTCAGCGGGGAGATCCGGTTCGGCGACGGGAGTTCGGCGCCGGTCACCGACAAGGAGAGCAAACACCGGTACGCCAAGGACGGCGAGTACCAGGTCACGGTCACCGGCTCCACCGCCGACGGTCGCAGCGGGACCGGCAGCAGGAAGCTGACGGTCACCACGCACGAGGTGGCGGTGACCGGTCTGATGGTGCCCGCCTCGGCGCGGGCCGGTCAGACCAAGCGGATCACGGTCGCGGCCAAGGCCGGCCGGTACGCCGAGTCGGTGAAGGTGCAGTTGCTGCGCAAGGGAACCAACGGCTACTGGCAGGAGTTCGCCAGCCTGACGCAGAGCATCGGGGCGGATCGCACGGTGGAGTTCCCGTTCGCCTACACGTACACGGCGGAGGACGCGGCAACCGGCAAGGTGGAGTTCAAGGCGGTGGCCACACTTCCGGACTGGTACTACGGCGATGCCCGCCCGGAGGACAACGAACGCACCGCCACCACCACACAGGTCCGTAACTGACCTCGAAGTTGGCGATGTTCGCGGCCCGTCAACCGCGAACATCGCCAACTTCGGACTGCCTAGAGGAGCCACCTGACGGCGTCGGCGACGGTCGTGGCGACC
>QZFT01000102.1 GCA_003600225.1 Pseudonocardiaceae bacterium YIM PH 21723 | reverse complement strand
CCAGGCAGGAAAGAACCGCCCCGGGCCCGTCTCCTCCTCCAAAGCGTCTTTCGCCAACAATCCAGACCCACCCCCCACCCACAACGAAAAGGGGCCCCGACCGTGTGGTCGGGGCCCCTCGTCAGCGGCGGTGTGGCTTACGCCTCCGGCTGCTGCGGCTTTCCGGCGAGCTCCTTGCGGGGCTCCTCCTCCGCGTGGTCCGCGGCGTGCTGCTCGGCACGGGCGCGTTCCAGGGCGGCGGTCTCCTCGGCCGGGTCCGGCTTGAGCAGGCTGCCCTGCACCGGAGCACCCGCGGAGCCCAGCTGGTTCATCTTCTTGGGCACCGTGGAGCCCTGGTACTCCAGCGGGATCGGGTGACCGTGGTCGTCCACGGGTCCGAGCGGCTGGTGCACCTCGATGAACTCACCGTGCGGCAGGCGCTTGATGATGCCGGTCTCGATGCCGTGCTCCAGGACCTCGCGGTCGTGGCGCTGCAGGCCGATGCAGATCCGGTAGGTGATGTAGTACGCCAGCGGCGGAACCACCAGCATGCCGATCCGGCCGATCCAGGTCATCGCGTTCAGCGAGATGTGGAACTCCAGCGCGATGACGTCGTTGGCGCCGGAGATCAACGCCACCATGAAGAAGCCGATCGCCATGGCGCCGAGCGACGTGCGGACCGGAACGTCACGCGGACGCTGCAGCAGGTTGTGGTGCGCCTTGTCCTTGGTCAGCCACCGCTCGATGAACGGGTAGAACAGGGCCAGGGTCAGCACCAGCGGCATGCCCAGCAACGCCGGGAAGAACGGCGCCGGGATCATGTGGTCGCCCAGGTAGATCTCCCAGGCCGGCCACACACGCACCATGCCGTCCGGCCAGCCCATGTACCAGTCGGGCTGCGAGGCGGCGAACACCTGCGACGGGTTGTACGGGCCGAACTTCCAGATGCTGTTGATCTGGAACAGACCGGACATGATCGCCAGCACGCCGACCACGATGGCCATGAAGCCACCGCCCTTGGCGGCGAACACCGGCATGATCCGGACACCGACGACGTTGCTCTCCTTGCGGTCGACACCCGGGAACTGGGTGTGCTTCTGGTACCAGACCAGGCCGAGGTGAACACCGATCAGCGCCAGGATGATGCCCGGCAGGATCAACACGTGCGCGATGTAGAACCGGGGGATGATCTCGGTTCCGGGGAACTCGCCACCGAACAGCGCCCAGTGCATCCAGGTACCCATGACCGGGGTGGACAGCAACAGGCCCGAGGTGATCCGCAGACCGGTACCGGACAGCAGGTCGTCGGGCAGCGAGTAACCCGCGAAACCCTCGAACATGCCCAGGATGAACAGGCCGACGCCGATCACCCAGTTGATCTCACGCGGGCGACGGAACGCGCCGGTGAAGAAGATCCGGAACATGTGCGCGACGATCGAGGCCATGAACAGCAGCGCGGCCCAGTGGTGCAGCTGACGCGCGAACAGGCCGCCCTGGACGTCGAAGGACAGGTCCAGCGCCGTCTTGTACGCGCGGGACATCCACACGCCCCGCAGCGGGCCGTAGGAGCCGTCGTACTCGACCTCGGCCATGGACGGGTCGAAGAACAGCGCCAGGTAGGTACCCGACAGCAGCAGCACGATGAAGCTGTACAGCGCGATCTCACCGAGCATGAAGGACCAGTGCGTCGGGAAGACCTTGTTGATCTGCTTCCGCAGGCCGCCGGCCATGTGGTAGCGGTCGTCTGCCCAGGTGGCGGCACCGGCGGCGGCCTTACTGGCCATGCTCGCCGGGCGCGTGGGCCGGTTTGTGGTGGTCATGACTTGCGCTCCCAGAAGGAAGGGCCGACGGGCTCGATGAAGTCGCTACGCGCAACCACGTAACCCTCACTATTGACCGTGATGGGCAGCTGGGGCAAGGCACGGGTGGCCGGGCCGAAAATCGGCTTGGCGTAGGTGAACAGATCGAACTGGGACTGGTGACACGGGCACAGCAGCTTGCCGGTCTGTTGCTCGAACAGCGAGGTCGGGCAGCCGAGGTGGGTGCAGATCTTCGAGTAGGCGTACAGATCGCCGAAGTTGAAGTCCTCCTGCTTGTCCCGCTTCACGACCTTCTGACCAGGGCGGATGCGGATCAGCATGACCGGGTTGTCGGACCGGCGCAACGCCTTGAGCAGCGCTTCGTGGTTCTCCCGCTCGGACTCGCGGAACGGGAAGCAGGTCTCGAAGCCACCGGGCTCGATGTCCTCGGGACGGACCAGCACGACCTCGTGCGGGTTGCCGGTGTCGCGGCGGAAGTAGACGACCTCGCCGGGCTTGTTCGGCGCCCAGCCGGTGGTCCACATGTCCGCCTTGTCGCGCTTCTTCCACGGGTCGCGCACCAGGCCACCCAGGGAGAAGACACCGAGGCCGAGGCCCATCACGCCGGCTCCGGCACCCAGGGTGCGGTAGATCAGCGGACGGCGGGCGATCGTGGAGCGGTCGCCGGTGTCCTTGAGCAGCGCGACGAAGGTCTGCTTGTCCTGCTCGGTGGAGCCGCCGTCGTGCCGCTGCTGGATCGCGGTCTCGGACGGGAGGAACTTCTTCGCGTAGGCGATGACACCGACGCCGATGCCCAGCACGGACAGGCCGAGCGTGAGGCCCAGCAGCGGGGTGTACAGGCGGTACAGGAGCTGACCGCCGCCCTCGTGGTTGGCCGGCTGGTACTCCCACGGCCAGAAGAGGAACACGCCGATGAACGCGATACCGGTGACGACGGACAGCAGGAACCAGGCGGCAACCTGGCGCTCGGCCCGCTTCTCGGCGCGCGTGCCCTCGACCGGCCAGCGGTCGTGGTACTCGACCAGCTCGACGCCGTCCAGGGCGGTCGCCAGCTTCAGCTTCTCCGCAGGGCTGAGCTCTTCCAGCTCCTCAGCCGTCAGCTCTTTGTTCTCGTGGTCGCTCATGCCCTGCTTCCGATCCACATCGTGATACCGATCAGCGCGCCGAGGCCCACGAGGAAGGCGATCAGGCCCTCGGATGCCGGGCCGAACCCGCCGAGGCCACTGCCACCCGCGTCGTTGGCACCTTCGCGAACGGTGTTGATGTAGGCGATGATGTCTTTCTTCTCTTCCGGCGTCAGCTGCCGGTCACCGAACTTCGGCATGTTCTCCGGGCCGCTCAGCAGGGCCGCGTAGATGTCCTCGTTCGGCACGCCCTCGAGTTTCGGGGCGAACTTGCCGGAGGACAGCGCGCCACCCTGGGCGTTCGCGCCGTGGCAGCTGCCGCAGTTCTGCCGGTACAACTCGCCACCGCGGGCGGGGTTGTTGCCGTTCAGTGCGGCGCCGCGCTCGGCAGGCATCTTCGGGCCGTCGCCGAAGCTGGCCACGTAGGCGACCAGCGCGTCCATCTCCTTGTCGGAGTAGAGCGGCGGCTTCCGTTCCATCTGAGCCGCCTGACCGGCGGCGGGCATACGTCCGGAGTGCAGCTGGAAGTACGCGGCCGCCTCACCGACTCCGATCAGCGACGGGCCGCGGCCCTGTACTCCCTCGGCGTTGGCGCCGTGACAGGAGATACAGGAGATTTCGTAGAGCTTCTTGCCCTCGGCCAGCTTCGCCTCATCAGGCGCAGCTGTCGCGGTCTGCGGGGCCGGCATCGCCACGGTGTACAGGGCACCGGAGCCAAGCAGAGCCACGCCGAGGGCGATGGCCGCGGCCAGTCGGCGGCGCAACTTGGTGCGCGGCCGCAGCCGTTCGGAGATGGTGGTCATTTTGTTCGGCAACCTTGTGGTCGGTTCGGGTCCAGGGGAACAGGTCTGACGAGGAGCTACGGAATCACGTAGATGATCGCGAACAAGCCGATCCAGACCACGTCGACGAAGTGCCAGTAGTACGACACGACGATCGCCGCGGTGGCCTGAGCCGGGGTGAACTTGCTCAGCTTCGTGCGGATGAGCAGGAACACGAAGGCGACCAGACCACCGATGACGTGGAGCCCGTGGAAGCCCGTTGTCAGGTAGAAGACCGTTCCGTACGCGTTGTGCTGGATCGTGGTGCCTTCTGCGACGAGGTTGTAGTACTCGCCTGCCTGCCCGGCCACGAAGATCGCACCCATGATGAGGGTGATCACGTACCAGATGCGAAGTCCGAAGACGTCACCTTGTTCCGCCTTGAAGACACCCCACTGACAGGTGAACGAAGACGCCACCAGGATGACCGTGAAGAACAAGGCGTAAGGCTTGTTCAGCTCGGTGGGATGGGGTGGCCAGGCACCTACATTCTGTGCCTTCGCCGTGAAGAACATGGCGAAGAGCCCAGCGAAGAACATCAACTCGCTGGACAGCCACACAATGGTGCCGACGCTGACCATGTTCGGCCGATTCAGCGTGTGGATACGCTGGCTGATTGAGGGCGCTGCCGTTGTCACGTGGGGCATTATGTCTCGCCGATAATCGACTCTGCCCTTTGGGTAGGCTGCTGCGTTCGTCACTATCCACCGGAAGTGGCTGGTACACCTGGTCGGGTGGCCCTCGGCACCACGCTGATCGGTGAGTACTGTGTCGTTGGTAACGCCGAGTCCGCTCTTGTAGCTGGGAGGACAGCCCGCGATGACGCAGAACCTGACCGTATTGGTGCTCAGCCACCGTCCCGAGGTGCGCGAGGCCATCATCAACGCGGTCGGCCGTCGCCCGGCCCCCGACCTTCCGCGGCTGACCTTCGTCGAGGTCTCCACGATCGCGGAGGTGATCACCGAGGCCGACCAGGGCGCACTGGACCTGGCCATCCTGGACGGTGAGGCGCAGCCCACCGGTGGGATGGGGATCTCGCGGCAGCTGAAGAACGAGATCGACAACTGCCCGCCGATCATCGTGGCCGTGCGGCGCAAGGACGACCGCTGGCTGGCGACCTGGTCGCAGGCCGACGCGGTGATCGTGCACCCGCTGGACCCCCTAGCCGCGGCAGAGACCGTTGCAGAGGTGTTGCGGAACCACAATGCGGTTGCCGTGACTCGTTAGGCTTCGCCCCGTGAGTCACAATTGGGGCGATCTGCTCTCCGCGTTGATCGATCGGCACGACCTTGCCCCCGGCGAGGTCGTGTGGGCGATGAACCAGATCTACACGGGCTCCGCCAGCACCGCCCAGTTCGCCGCGTTCGCCGTCGCCCTGCGCGCCAAGGGGGAGAGCGCCGCCGAGGTCTCCGGAATGGCCGACGTGGCCCTCCAGCACGCGCACCGGGTGCGGCACGAGGGCCGGGTGCTGGACATCGTCGGCACCGGCGGCGACCGCTCCGGCACGGTGAACATCTCCACCATGGCCACCATCGTCACGGCCGCCGCCGGGATTCCGGTGATCAAGCACGGCAACCGCGCCGCCTCGTCGAAGTGCGGTACCGCGGACGTGCTGGAGTACCTGGGCGTGGCCATCGAGCTCCAGCCGGAACAGGTGGAGCGCTGCTTCGCCGAACTGGGTGTGGCCTTCTGCTTCGCACCGGTCTTTCACCCGGCCGCGCGTCACGCGCGCGAGGCACGCAGCGAGCTGAAGATCCCCACGGTGTTCAACTTCCTGGGTCCGCTGACCAATCCGGCCGACCCGGAGGCGGGCCTCATCGGCTGCGCTGACCTGCGGATGGCCCCGCTGCTGGCCCAGGTCTTCGCCGGCCGCGGCGCCTCGGTGCTGCTGGTCCGCGGTGACGACGGCCTGGACGAGATCACCACCACGACCACCACCTCCGGCTGGGTGGTCGCCGACGGCGCCGTCCGCCAGGTGGTCATCGACCCGGCCGACCTGGACATCCCCCGGTCCGACCCCTCCGACCTGCTCGGCGGGGACGCGGCGGTGAACGCGGCCGTGGTCCGCGACCTGGTCGCCGGCAAGACCGGCCCGGTCCGGGACGCGGTGCTGGTCAACGCGGCCGCCGCCCACGCCGCGTACCGGGGCTTCGGCTCCGACGTGGCCGCCGACCTGCGCGCCGCGCTGCCGATCGTGGCCGAGGCCATCGATTCCGGTGCCGCGGCCGCCCTGCTGGACCGGTGGGCCGGCTTCCATGGCTGAGCTGATGGCGATGGCCGGCCTGGCCACTCCGATGGCGATCCGGGTCGCCGCCACCCTGGGCCTCGGCGAGCGCTCCGGCACCGCCGAGGAACTCGCCGCGTCGACCGGAACCCTGGTCTCCCCGCTGCGCCGGCTGCTCGACCACCTGGTGACCGTCGGCGTCTTCTCGCTGGATGGCGACCGCTACTCGCCGACCTCGCTGGGCGAGCAGCTGACCGAGTTCCGGCTGCTGCTGGACATCAACTGCGCCGGTGGCCGGGCCGAACTGGCCTTCGTGGAGATGCTGGGCACGATCCGCACCGGCACGCCCGCGTATGTACAGCGCTACGGCCGCGAGTTCTGGTCCGACCTGGACGAGCAGCCGGTACTGCGTACCTCGTTCGACGCCCAGATGAACTGGCGTTTCCGGGAGTTCGCCGCGCAGATCGCCGAGCGCTTCGACTGGAGCCGGTTCCCGCGCATCGTCGATGCCGGCGGCGGCAACGGCCAGCTCCTGGAAGCGATCCTGCGGGCGCACCCCACCGTGTCCGGTGCGGTGGTGGACCTCGCGCCGACGGCGGCCGCCGCGGCCGAGCGGTTCGCCATCGCCGACCTGGGTGACCGGGCGAGCGCGGTGCCGGGCAGCTTCTTCGACCCGCTGCCCACCGGGTTCGACGCGTCGGTGTTGTGCGACATCCTGCACGACTGGGACGACGAGCACGCCCGGCTGATCCTCACCCGCTGCTCCGAGGCGGGCGACACGGTGCTGGTGATCGAGTCACTGCGGGGCGAGGCGAACAGCACGGCGATGGACCTGGCCATGCTGACCTGCTTCGGCGGTCAGGAACGGTCCGCCGAGGAGCTCACCGCACTCGGCAAGGAGTGCGGGCTGGAGCTCCGCGGCTCCGCACCGGTGGCCGATGGCCGCATGGTGCTGGAGTTCGGCAGAGTGTGACCGAGCGGATTTGCGGTGAATGCGACTTTCTTCCGAAAGCCACATCCACCGTTAGTTGAAAGAGAATCGGATCAGCAGGGCTTCACCCAGCCGACCCAATCCCACGGCGCACTCGCGTCGCTGCTGTACGCGGGGTCCGAGGTGAATCGGACAATACGACTTCTGTCTTTGAACTGGGCCCTGGTGCCCTTGGTCTGGTTATTGATCCAGGAGCCCATGGTGGTCCAGGGAATCCAGCGGTCCTCGCATTTGTACATGTCGATGAAGTCGTCGCCGTCGCCGACGAAGCCCGTCCACTTGTAGGCACACATGTGCTTGTAGGCACAGGCCGCGGCCAGCGGGGCGGTGCGGCCGAAGTCGCCTGCCACGCGGGGGTACCTCTCGCCGGGAATGGTGATCACATGGGCGTATCCGCCCATGTCAACCCGGTTCACGGCGACCTGGGTCCCGCCTTGTCTCGCGATCAACCCGTCGATCTGGGACTGCAGGTCGCGAGCCTCCGCGCCGGACAGGCCGATGCTCTGCGCCTGGTCGGCGAACCGGACCGGCGCCTGCCCGGCGGCCGTGGCCGAGGGTGTCAGGGAGAGCAACAGGGCTGCCGCCGCCGCTCCGATCATTACTGTGCGGAATTTGCTGAACATTCAATCTCCCATTGTGCGGAACGGGAGAATGTAAAGGTTGCGCATGGTCGAAATGCGCCGTGCCAGCGGAATGGGTGTGATCGACCCCAGTGATCTTTACATCCCCCCTGTGCGTCCGAACTTTTCGGATAAACCCAAGCTATGAGTTACCGTGTGGCCGGGCAAGGGTGCAAAAATGGCCATTTCTTCAACTTGCGTTTCTCCTTATCGGAGATCCGTCACCCGGGTGTCGGCCATGGTGATCCACGGAGTCCAGGCGGCAGCGCTGGAGACCGGGCAGGACCAGGGGTGGGTGGTGCGCACCAGCCGGGTGTCGGGCGTCGACAGCCAGCGGTGCAGCACGCCGATCTCCTCCGCCGGCGCGCCGTGCAGCGGGCCGGTGCCGGGGAGCACCGTCTCGGCGGCGGCGATGAGCTGTTCCACGATGGGCATCGGCGGCAGCCCCCGGCGGGCGGTACCCGCGCTGGCCAGCCTGCCGTGCCGGATCACCGCGAAATGCCAGCCGCCCGCGCCGTCCGGCTGGGCGGCGACCAGCTGCTCGATGGCGGCCAGCGCGGCCAGCCGCTGCGCCCGGGCGGTGTTCTTGATCAGGGCGGACAGCCGGTCGCGTTTCACTGCGGCCTCCTCGAAGCGTTCCGAGCGGGCCAGCAACTCCAGGGCGTCCCGGAGATCGCCGAGGATCTCGGTATCCAGCCCGGCGAACAGCCTGCGCACCGCCTCCACCGCGGGGGCGTAGTCGGCCACGTCCTGCTTACCCGCGCACGGCGCGCCGCAGCGGCCCAGTTCGTGGGCGGCGCAGGGCGAACCGGTCAGCTTGCGCAGCGAGATGCGTGGCGTGCAGCTGCGCAGCCGGGCCGCCTCCAGGATGGTCTCCACCGCGTCCTGCGCGGCACCCCGGGAACGGAACGGGCCCAGCGCTCCCGCGTGCGGGGTGGTGCCGATGCTCAGCCGGGGGAACGCCTCCTCGGTCAGCCACACCCACCAGGCGTGGTTCGGCTTCTTCGACCGGCGGTTGTACGGCGGCCGGTGCGCGCCCAGCAGCCGCAGTTCCCGCACCTGCGCCTCCAGGGTGTGCGCGCACACCACCGCGTCCACCCGGACCGCCAGGTTGACCATCTCGCGCAGTCGCTTGCGGCCCTCGCTGGCGGTGAAGTAGCCGCGCACCCGGCGGCGCAGGTCTCCGGAGGTGCCGACGTAGAGCACCTCGTCGCCCGGGCCACGGAACAGATATACGCCCGGGGCGTGCGGCAGATGGCGGGCCAGTTCCCGCTTCCGCCGCTGCTGTGGGGTCACCTCGGGCAGATACCCGAGTAACTCCTCGAGCGAGTGAACCCCCAGTGGTCCCACTCGCTCCAGCAGCCCGTGCAGTACATCCACCGTGGCCCGGGCGTCGGCGAGGGCACGGTGCACCGGCTGGGTGGCGGCCTGGAACAGTTCGGCCAGCGCGGACAGCCGGCAGCTGGGCGCTTCCTCCCTGGTCAGTACGCGCCGGGCCAGCCGCACCGTGCACAACGTCACCGGCTTCGGCCACACCTGGCCGTGCCGTTTGCTCGCGGCCTTCAGAAAACCCACGTCGAACGGGGCGTTGTGCGCCACTAACACGGCGCCCCTGGCGAACTCGAAGAACGCGGGGAGCACCTGCTCGATCCGCGGCGCGTCGACGACCATCAGCTGGGTGATCCCGGTGAGCACCGAGATGGTCGGCGAGATCTCCCGGCCCGGGTTGACCAGCGTGGCGAACTCGCCCAGTACCTCGCCGCCGCGGATCTTCACCGCGGCGATCTCGGTGATCGCGTCGCCGTCCGGGCTCGTCCCGGTCGTCTCCAGGTCGACGACCACGAAGGTCGTCGACCGCAGCGGGGTGCCCAGCTCGTCGAAGGACAGCTGTGGCTCGGGCAGTGTGCTCACGCTGCCTTCTCGCTGGCGCTCGTCGGCAGCATTCGCAGCGCTGCTGTGTCCCATGGTTCGCTCGCAAGCTCGCTCACGTCTGAGAACGCTAACGACGGGGTCTGACAATTTATCGAGTCGTTGATCAGTGGAGGGGGTAAATCGCATGCCAGACCACCCCAGGGGACTAATCTGGTCGGGTGTCAGCGTCGAATCAGGCCGCCGCCGAGCTCAGTGAGCCCGGGATCGAACCGTCCGAACAGGACGGTCAACAGGCGTTGCCGGAAATCGACTGGGACGCGCTGCCGGACGCGGTGCGCGCGCGGCTGGCCGAACTGGCCGCCGACGCGCTGAACACGCTGTCCCGGGTCGACGTGCCGCAGGGCGTGCGCCCGGTCGCCAAGTTCGCCCCGGCCAAGCGGGCCAAGCTCGGCGCTGCCAGCCTGGTGTCCGGGCTGCGGGACTCCGCGCCGTTCCGGCTGGCCGTGTTGCGCTGGGTGCAGCAGAACCGGGCGGATCTGCTGACCGAGCAGGCCGATTCGGTGACCACCGCGGTCGCCGCCGTGCTGCGTGGCGACGCCGCCGCGGACAGCGCCGTCGGCAAGGTGGCCAGGCACGCCGCCGACGCGCAGCTGCGCCATGAACGGGACGCCGCGGTGCTGCGTTCGGAGAAGCTGGAACAGGAACTCGCCACGCTGCGCGCCGAGCTGGAGCAGGAGCGGCAGGCGACCCAGGAGGTCAAGGCCGAACGCGAGGAGGAGCTCGACCGGCTGCGTAAACGGCTGCGCGAGCAGGGCGTGAAACTGCGCCAGGCCAAGGACACCGCCGAATCCGCGAACGAGGAACTGGAGCGTGCCCAGCGGGACACCGCCGCCTCACTGGCGGCCGCCGTCGCCGAGCGGGACCGGGAACGCGAGCGCGCCGAACTGGAGGCGGTGAAGGCCCGGCGGGCGATCGCCGACGCGGAATCCGCCCGGCAGTCCGCCAAGGAGGCGAGGCAGGCCGACGAGGTCCGGCTGAGCCTGCTGGTGGACACCCTGGACGGCGCCGTCTCCGGGCTGCGCCGCGAACTCGTGCTGGGCAACACCGGTCCGCGCCCGGCGGACATGGTCCGCGGCGCCACCGCCGCGCAGGGCGCGGGCACCCAGGTACAGGACCCGGCGGCCCTCGACCGGCTGCTGGCGCTGCCCACCGTGCACGTGGTGGTGGACGGCTACAACGTCACCAAGACCGGCTATCCGGAACTGGCGCTGTCCAATCAGCGGGACCGCCTGGTGCAGCAGATGGCCGTGCTGGCCGCGCGCACCGGAGCCGAGGTCACCGTGGTCTTCGACGGCGCCGGTGTGGTCGCGGTGCCCACCGCCACCCCGCGTGGTGTGCGGGTGCTGTTCAGCGATCCCGGTGTGCTGGCCGACGACGTCATCCGCGCGCTGGTCAGCGCGGAGCCGGAGGGGCGCCCGGTGGTCGTGGTGACCTCGGACCGCGCGGTGGCCGATTCGGTGCGGCGTCGGGGGGCGCATCCGGTGCCGTCCGCTGTGCTACTGGCTCGGATCGGGCGGTCCTGAGCCTTTTTTGGGGCTGGGTCGGGTGGTTGTCGAAGGATGGCTTTGGAGGGGGAGATGGGCTTCGGGCTGCGTCTTTCCGGCCGGCGTGTTGGGTGGGGGCACGCCTGTCTTGGCTTTCGGGGCCGCTGCGCGGGGCTTTTTCGGTGACTTGTCGTGGGGTTTTCCCACGACAAGTGCCACTTGTCGTGGGAAAAAGCCAC
>QZFT01000101.1 GCA_003600225.1 Pseudonocardiaceae bacterium YIM PH 21723 | reverse complement strand
CGAACGCGCCAACGCCACCCTCAAAAACTGGCGCATCCTGCGCCACCACCACTACCACCCACACCTACTCACCACACTGATCTGGGCCATCTTCACCCTCACCCAAACAGGATGAAACAGGCTCACACCCGACCCCAAACCCCACTTGACAGCCCTCGGGCGCCGCTAATGTGGAGCCCGGCTCCCTTAGAGGGCGGTCTGCCCCCGGATTGGGGCGGGGCCCGAAGGGGGCAAGATCAACTGGGCTGGGGCGGCAGTAGCGACACAGGGTGGGAACGCCATTGCCGGTCGGTGGGCGGCGAGTCTCGGAGAAGTTCCTCCACAAAGGACAGTCACCCGTGGACGGTGCGCCAGGCGTCGCGCCAGGCGATCAGCGCCGTCCACAGCCGTGGCGAGGGCACATCACCGTCCTGTCGCCGCGCGCGTAGCTGGTCTACCAGCCACGGCGGGGCGGCGGCCTGCTCCACCGCGGCGCTCTTGGTGAGCAGCTCGCCGGTCCGCAGTGCGTGCCGGGCGCGGGCCATCGACGTGAGGCCGAGGTCGGCGATGCCGGGATCCAGCCACAGCCACGGCCGGCGCACCGCCCACGTCCAGTAGCCGGCCAGCTCGGCGCGGGCCGCGTCGCGGACGTCATCGTCGGTGACGGCGGGCAGCACCTCGCGTGGCGATCGGCCGAGAACGGCGTAGCCGTGCCGGGCGAGTTCCGCCCTGGTGATGCCGGACAGGATGCGCCGGACCAGCAGGCCGTGGGTCCAGGTGGGGTGCTTGACCCGCACATCGGGGAGCTCCGCCGCGTCGACGTAGACGCAACCGAGGCACAGCGCGGGGTCGATACCCCGGTGCACCGCTACCAGGTCACGTTGCCGATGCTCGTCGACCGGACCGTCGGCGAGGGCGACCAGGTCGAGATCACTGACTCTGGGGATGTAGTCGCCGGTGGCCAGTGACCCCGCGACGAACACGTCGCTGACCCAGCCGAGCGCCGCCAGCCGCCCGGCGAACTCCGCGACGATCGGTGGCGACGCGACCATGGCCGCTAGCGTAACCGCGGGTGCCGGTTGACGTCCTTGTACAACAGGTACCGGAACCGGCCGGGGCCACCCGCGTAGCAGGCCTGCGGGCAGAAGGCGCGTAACCAGAGGAAGTCGCCGGCCTGCACCTCGACCCAGTCCTTGTTCAGCAGGTACATGCCCTTGCCCTCAAGGATGTACAGGCCGTGCTCCATCACGTGGGTCTCCGGGAACGGGATCGAACCGCCCGGTCCGAAGGTGACGATGTTGACGTGCATGTCGTGCCGCACATCAAGGGGGTCGACGAAGCGCTGCGTGGACCATCGGCCCTCGGTTCCGGGCATCTCCACGCCGGGGACCCGGAGTTCGTTGGTGACGAACGGTTCCGGCGGCTCGATGCCCTCGACCCGCTCGTAGGCCTTGCGGATCCAGTGGAATCCGGCCTTCTCCTCCCCCTCGTTGCGCAGCGTCCACTGGCAACCCGCAGGCAGGTAGGCGTATCCGCCGGGGCTCATCGCGTGCTGCTGCCCGTCCACGAGGAGCGTGACCTCGCCCTCCAGCACGAACAGCACCGCTTCGGCCTCCCGGTCCGGCTCGGGCCGCTCGCTGCCGCCGCCGGGAGCGACCTCCACGATGTACTGGGAGAACGTCTCCGCGAACCCGGACAGCGGGCGGGCGATGATCCACAGCCGGGTCTGTTCCCAGAATGGCAGCGAGCTGGTGACGATGTCGCGCATGGTGCCCCGCGGCAGTACGGCGTAGGCCTCGGTGAACACGGCACGGTCGGTCGTCAGCTCGCTCTGCGCCGGGTGGCCACCGGCGGGCATGAAGTACGTCATGCGTCTCCCCTGTTCAGTAGCCGTCCGCGCGGCTTGGCGCTGAGGTCGATGCGGCTGCCCGCCAGCCAGGTCTCCCGCACCACGCCGGTCAGCCGCCGGCCGGTGTAGGGGGTGATCGGGTTGCGGTGCAGCAACCGGTTCGGGTCGACCAGGTAGGGCTGGTCCGGGGCGAACACGCAGAAGTCGGCGTCGGCCCCGACGGCGATCCGGCCCTTGCGCCGCATGCCGGTCTGCTCGGCGGGGGCCTGGCACATCCAGCGGACGACCTCCGGCAGCGAGAACCCGCGGGCGCCGGCCTCGGTCCACACCGCGGGCAGGCCGATCTGCAGCGAGGAGATGCCGCCCCACGCCGCGCCGAAGTCGCCGGTGGACAGGCATTTCAGGTCGGCGGTGGACGGCGAGTGGTCCGAGACGACCAGGCCCAGCACACCGTCGCGCAGGCCCTCCCACAGCAGCTCCCGGTTGCGTTGTTCGCGCACCGGCGGGCAGCACTTGTACTGGGTGGCGCCGTCCGGGATCTCCTCGGCGGAGAAGGTCAGGTAGTGCGGGCAGGTCTCGGCGGTGATGGCCACCCCGTCGCGCGCGGCGAAGGCGATCATCGGCAGCACGTCCGAGCAGGAGACGTGCAGGATGTGCACCCGGCACTTGGTCCGGCGGGCCAGTTCGATCACCTTCGCCACGGCCAGGTTCTCCGCCCGGCGGGGCCGGGAACGCAGGAAGGCCTCGTAGCTGACGCCACGGGGTTCCGGTGCCCGGCGGATCGCGTTGTGGTCCTCGGCGTGCACCAGCAGCAGCCCGTCGAACGACGCGATCTCTCGCATCGCCTCCAGCATCTGCCGCGCATCGAGGGGCGGGAACTCGTCCACCCCGGAGTGCACCAGGAAGCACTTGAACCCGTACACGCCCGCCTCATGCAGGGGCCGCAGGTCCGCGACGTTGCCCGGCACGGCTCCGCCCCAGAAGCCGACGTCCACATAGGACTGTAGTTCGGCGGTCTTCCGCTTCACCTGCAACGCGTCCACGTCGACGGTCGGCGGAATGCTGTTCAACGGCATGTCGACGATCGTGGTGACCCCGCCCGCGGCGGCCGCCATGGTGGCCGTGGCGAAGCCCTCCCACTCGGTGCGGCCGGGGTCGTTGACGTGCACATGGCTGTCCACCAGGCCGGGGAGCAGCACCTCATCATCGTCGAGATCGACGCGCTGGGCGCCACGGCTCCACAGTGGAGAGTCGACGGGTTCGACGGCCACGATCCGTCCCCGGTCGACCGCGATCACCCCGCCGCCCATGCCCTCGGGGGTGATCGTCCGGCGGGCCCGGATGGTCAGTTCGAAAGCGGTCATGCCACCTTTTCCTTGGCCCGGTAGAAGAACAGGTTGAGCAGCACGGCGACGACGGCGGTCGCGCTGATGCCGGAGTGCATGATCACGGCCAGCCATCCGGGGAACGCGTCCCAGAAGGCCGGCGCCGCGATCGGCAGGACACCGGCGGCGAGCGAGACCGACACGATGATCGTGTTGTCGTTGCCCTGGAAGGAGATCTGCGACAGGGTGCGGATTCCGCTGGCCGCGACCGAGCCGAACAACACGATGCCCGCGCCGCCCAGGACAGGATGCGGGATGGCGGCGACGAGCGCACCCGCGACCGGCAGCAGGCCGAGCAGCACCAACAGCCCACCGCCCGCGGCGACCGCGAACCGGCTCTTGATCCCGGTCAGCGCGACCAGTCCGACGTTCTGCGCGAAGGCGCTGCACGGGAACGTGCCGAACAGCGGCGCCACCGTGGTGGCCGCCATGTCCGCCCGCAGCCCGTCCGCCACCCGCCGGGGACCGACCTCGGTGCCGATGATCTCGCCGATCGTCAGGATGTCGGCGGTGGTCTCGATCATGGTCACCAGGATCACCACGGTCATCGTCGCGATGGCGCCCACCTCGAAGGCAGGCCAGCCGAAGTGCAGCACCGGTGGCAGCGAGACGAGGTCCGCCTTCGCCACGCCGGAGAAGTCGGCCCGGCCGGTCGCGGCGGTGACGAGCGTGCCGATGGCGAGGCCGAACAGGATCGCCAGCCGGGCGATCCCGCCCTGGAACACCCGGCCGATCACCAGGATCAGCAGCAGGGTGAGGCCCGCGTAGCCGATGTCGGCCATCGAACCGCGATCCCGGTCATCCATGATCCAGCGGAACGCGACCGGCATCAGCGACAGGCCGATGACGGTGATGATGCTGCCGGTGACCACGGGCGGGAACAACCGCACCAGCTGGGCGAAGAACGAGGACAGCAGCAGTCCGATCACGCCGGCGACGATGATCGCGCCGAACACCGGTCGCAGGCCACCCTCGCTCGCGATGGTGACCATGGTGGACACCGCGGCGAAGGAGACACCCTGCACGATCGGCAGCCTGCTGCCGAACCGGCCGAAGCCCAGCGTCTGCACCAGGGTGGCCAGCCCGCTGACGAACAACGCGGCGGTCACCAGCAGGGCCAGGTCGGCGGGTGGCAGTCCGGCGGCCCCGCCGACGATCAGCGGTGGGGCGATCACCCCGCCGTACATGATCAGGATGTGCTGGGTGCCGTACACCAGTAACCGAGCGGGCGGATGCCGCTCATCTTCGGGTCTCATCCGGTCCCCTCAGCAGAAACCGGGCACCGCGTGCCAGGCGCTCCCGGGATCCGAGGCGCCCGCGCGCTCGACGGTCGCCTCGATCAGGCCGTACGGCCGGTCGGCCGCGATGAACACCTCGCCGGGGTTGTCCAGCCCGAAGCGCTCCAGATCGACCAGGAAGTGGTGCTTGTTGGGCGCGGAGAACCGGATCTCGGCCACCTCCGGGTGCTGGTCGAGCACCGCTTCGCCCATGCCGTACAGGGTCTGCTGCAACGCGTAGCTGTGGATCTCCGCGAACCGTTCCAGCAGCAACGCGTGGATCTTCCGGTAACTGCTGTCCCAGCAGACGTCCGCGTGGTCGTAGCGCCAGCGGGCGACCAGCGAGGTGGCCAGGATCCGGTCATCGGTCTCGGGCAGGGTGGTGTACTCGTCCTTCAGGAAACCGTGAAACTCCGAGCCGGTGGACTTGAGCAGGGTCAGGTCCTTGATCCCGGAGATCACGTGCGTGCGCCTGCCGCCGCCGGTGACCTCGATGTTGACGATCGTCGACCTGGTGCCCGCGCCGCGGACGAACGCGTGGTCGTGACCGGCGCCGCCGACCGGGATCCGGTCCCAGGAGTGCTCGTCGATCTCGATCCGCGCTCCCTCGGCGGCCGGCGTGGCGATGAGTAATCGCTCGCCGACGGTGATCGCGAACTCCTCGATCGAGGCGATCCCCTTCTGCTTCGCGTAGGCGAAGACGGTGTTCTTCTGCGTGTCCGTCGGCAGCACGTCGGCCTGATCGCCGGTGATGTGCGCCGCGTCGAACCGGCCGCGCAGCGCGGTGGAGACGGTGAGATCGCGGATCTCGTGCCGGTCGGTGTCCCGGTAGACCCGGACTAATCGGTTCTCGGCCTTGCCGTACTGGTTCGGACCCAGGCGGATGTGCGTCATCGATCAGCTTCCCCGGTAGGTGGAGTAGGCGAACGGGCTGAGGAGCAGTGGCACGTGGTGGTGATCGGGGTCGTCATCGGTGAGCCGGAAGGTGACCGTCACTTCGGGGAAGAAGCACCGCTGTCCGGTGGCCTCGGCGTAGGAGGCCACGTCGAACATCAGCTGGTAGGTCCCCGGTCCGATGCGGTCCGGGCTGAAGCGGGCGGCGCGGCCGTCCTGGTCGGTGATGGCCTTGCCGAGCACGGCGTCGGTGGCCACGCACCGCAGCAGGACGGGCACTCCGGCGGCGGGCCTGCCGAGCGCGGTGTCCAGCACGTGGGTGGTGATCGCGCCCCGGGCGCCACGGCCGAGGAAGGCCTCGGCCTCGCGTTCCGCCTCCAGCAGCCTGCCCAGCCGGAGCAGGGCGATCTTGCGCAGCTCGTCGGCCACCACCGCGGTCTCGCTCTCCGGGTCGTTGCCGAGCCGCCGGCGCAGTTCGGCCAGGATCTGGTCGGCGGACAGGCCACTGGCGCAGATCAGGAAGACCCGGCCGAACCGGGCCTCGTACTCGCGGTTGGCCGCGGCCATGCCGGCGTCGCCGGACGTCACGCCGGACTGTTCCTTGCGAGACCAGCTCGCCTCGGTGGACTCCCCTTCGGCGCGCTCGCCGATCCGCGGGTGCGCGGACAGGGCGAGCTCGATGTCGTCGACGGAGAACCCGCGGGCGGCGAGGTACCCGGCGTCCAGGACCGCTCGGGCGTTGGGGTAGGGGCGGCCGCTGAGCACCATGTGCGCCCACGCGGGCACGGCGCAGCAGGCCAGCAACTGGGACTCCGCTTCGGCGGTCGGCATGGCATTGAACCGACTCAGGGTCACCACCGGCTCCTCTCGCAGGGCGGAATCGACGTTCCGTATTACGAGATTTGCACGCACCGGACATAACGTCAACAAAATGTTGAAACGGTTGCGTTAGCCCGAATGTCGCCTAGTCACACTCAGTAAGATGGACGCGGCCCACCAGGCGAAATCCGCGCGATCCATCCACTCTGGGCCGTCCACCTACTGGGACAAGTTATGCGAACCCATCGTCTACCAGTACGTGCCGGAAGACGGGAACGTTCAGCGATTGCGGTTCAGATAGTTGTAGACGGTGAACCGGGTCACACCCAGCGCCTCGGCGACGGCCTCGGGGGCCCTGCGGTAGTCGAACGCGCCGCGCTCCTCCAGCAACCGGACCGCGCGCTGCTTGTCCGAGCGGGCCAGCTCCGCCAGCGGGCAGCCGAGCTCGGTGGCCACCTCGGCCAGCAACCGGTCGATACCGGATGGGGCGGGCACGATCCGGACGCCGGCCAGCGCCGTGCCCTCCCACAGCAGCGGGACGTCGGCCGCGGTGATCTCCTCGGCGGCGATCAAGGTGCCGCCGACCCGGTCCAGCAGCGGCTGGATGGCGGTCAGCAGGGGGTGCTCAGCCATCGCCGTCCCGCTCGACCTGCAGGGTGACCCGGGTGGCGCCATGGTCAAAGGCGGCGGTCAGCACATCGTTCAACGCGGTCAGCAGGGTCGCCTGCTCCCCGGTCACGGTGGTGCCGAAGGGGCCGAAGTCGCAGTCCAGCCCGGCGCGCTCGGCCACCCGCAACGGTTCGGTGGCGTGCGAGGGTGGCTCGCCCTCCCCGGTGAACGGTTCGGTGGTGAACTCAGCGCGCAGCCGCATTGCTACAGGATGGCATGCCGGACCCGGACCGTGCCGGGGCCCGGCACGATCGGGGTGCGCCGGATGAGCGCGGTCAGCTGCGCCGCGTCGAGGCCGATCTCCGCGGCGTCCAGGGCACCGCACTCCAGGCCGCGCTGCGCGAACCGGGCCAGCGCGGCGGCGGTCGCCGGCTCGTCCAGGAAGCCCGAGTCACCGCCGTGCACGTAGGCGCGCAGCCGGGCGGCGGCGGCGGTGGGCAGGCCGTCCCGGTAGAAGGCGTAGGTCGCGGCGTACCGGGTCGGCAGCTGCGCCGGATGCAGGTCCCAGCCCTGGTAGAAGCCGCGTTCCAACGAGCGGCGGACCAGCCGGGCGTGCAGCCGCCACGCCTCCGCGGCTCGCTCGGGGCCGCCGACGGGCAGCACGTTGGTGGAGCCGTCCGACAGCTGCACCCCGGTACCGGCCGCGGCCACCTGCATGATCGCCTTGGCGTGGTCGGCTGCCGGGTGCTCCATGCTCTGGTACTCCGCCGCGATGCCGCAGGAGGCCGAATAGTCGTAGGTGCCGTAGTGCAGCCCGGAGCACCGCCCGGCCGCCGCGTGGATCATCCGCGCCACCAGGGCGGTGCCGTCCGCGCCGAGCACCGACTGCGGCGTCTCGATCTGGATCTCGAAGCGCAGCGTGCCCTCGTCGAGCCCGTGTGCCCGCTCCAGAGTGACGCAGGCGAGCACCATCGCCTCGACCTGGTCGATCGAGGTCACCTTCGGCAAGGTGGGGCGGAATCCGCTGGTCAGCGCGTCGGCCTTGACCAGTTCGCCGACGAACAGGTCCAGGGTGCGCAGGCCACGACGGCGGGTCGGGGCCTCGAAGCTCTTGAACCGGAGGCCGTGGAACGGGGCCGCGCGACCGTTCAGCACCGAATCGGCCAGGGCCCGGGCCGCGGCCAGCACATCGGCGTCCTCGGTCTCGTCGGGACGGTTGCCGTAGCCGTCCTCGAAGTCGAGACGCAGGTCCTCGATCGGCTCGGCGGCCAGCTTCGCGCGGACCCGGTCGCGGACCTCGGCCGCCGCGAGCTCCAGCGGAAGGTCGTCCAGCGCCGCGAGCGCCCGCGTTCCCCAGCCGGCGACGGTCTCCGCGTCGTAGCGGTCCCCGGGCAGGTAGACGGTGTGCACCGGCTGCCGGTCCGGGCGGTCTCCCGGGTAACGCAGCGCCAGGTCCCGGTCGGCGGCGGCGAGCCGTCGATCGAGTTCGTCGGCGAGCCCGTCCAGTGCGGTCATCGGTCTCCTCTTCCGGCGGTACCCAGGGCGGCGTGCCGAGTATGCCAAGAGGACGTTCGAGTGGCAGGCCTGTCGTCCGCAGGATCACTGTGGGACGCTCGCGACTGGCTGCCCGGGACCCCGGCAGATGACCTGAGCACTCGGCATCTGAAGGGATCAGCGATGAACACCTCCGAATCCACGGGTATCGACCTGTCCCTGCGCGAGACGGCCGCCATGGTCATGATCAGGGTCGGTGGCGAGATCGATCTGGCCACCACTCCCGCGTTGCGCCGGCTGCTCGGTGCCGTCCGCGACAACGTCGGACCGGAGCGCGCCATGGTGATCGATCTGCGCAAGGTGCGTTTCTTCAGCTCCAGCGGCATCGCCGAACTGATCACCGCGCGCACCCACTGCCGGAAGCAGGGAGCGGAACTGATCATCATCGCGGACAACTCCGTTGTGCTGCGGCCCATGCAGGTCACCGGCCTGACGACGATCTTCGACATCCGCGCCTATGTCGAAACACGTCGGTGACGGGGGCCCAGAACGAGTAGGGTGGACCCTGCCGGGAGCAACTCGTGCGCGGGCGACCAAGCCTGCGCCGTCCTCGGCGGCCACCCGGTCGGTGTTCTTCGGCCGGAGACTGGAGCACCGACATGTGGTCGGGCCCGCACATCTCTCCCCCAGACTCGACGGTGATCGCCCGCCGGCTTCGGCTGGCCGGCGGCTTCCACGATTCCGAACGGGACTGGGTCGTCCACCGTCTCGCCACGCTGGGGACGAGACTGCGGTCGTTCACCGACGACGAGGTCCAGGTGGAGATCAGCCTCAAGGACCGCGATGGGGCAGGCCAGCACATCAGGCTGGAGTGCTGGATCCACCGCGATCCGGGTCTGCACCTGATATCCACATCGGAGTCCCAGGAGCTGGCGGTCGCGCTGAACGACGTCCGCAGCTGTCTGATCCGGCAACTCAACGAGGCCAAGACCCGGACCGAACCACGCAGTAACCGCGCGCTCCGGCATCCCGAGCGCGCGGCACATCCCGCCGACGATCAGATCAAGGACATGACATGACGACGTCCCTCACCCGCTACGAACAGCGGGTCCACCTCGTCCGCGACGCCGTGAAGGCCAACTCGAAGCTCGACGACAAGGCGGCGGCCGAACTGGCCGTGCACGTCCTGCACGCACTGGACACCATTCCGGAGAAGGTGCGCTGACGTTGCTGGGCGGGGCGTAGTCGCGATCTACGCCCCGCCGGCGGTCCAGTCACAGCGCGCCCGGACGGCGACGAAGGACGCAATCCGTTCGCCGAGTCCATGGGCATCCCCTCGAAGCAGCTGTGCCTGGAGTGGTCTCATCCGGTCATCGATACGGGTCGACTTCACCTCCTCACCGATCTCGATGGCGGCCTCACCGGCGACGGCCGCCTCGTCGGAATCGCCGTCCAGCAGGTGACATATGCTCAGGGTGATCAGGCAGAACGCCCTGCTCCGCGCCATGTCGGAGCCGTAGTCGGCGAGCGCGCCGGTCAGCGCGGGAACGGCGCTGCGGGTATGCGACGGGTGCACCGTGCGGGCCAGTTCCCCGTGCACCATGCCGATCATCGCCTGTAGGTCCACCTCGTCGAAGAACCGGCTCCAGGACGCGGTCTGCCCCGGATCGGCGCGGGCGAAGGCGTCGGTGGCCTGCCCCAGCAGGGCCAGTGCCCGGTCGGCGTCGGCCATCTTCGCGTGCGCCCAGGCCTGGTTCGCGGACAGGATCGCCACGGTGAGCGGATGCCCCGCCTTGCCGATCACCGACAGACCCCGCTGGAACAGCGCGAGGGCCTCGGCCGGGGCCTCCTGATGCAGGTAGATCCGCCCCAGCCGGTACAGCACGTGGGCCTGCAGATCCTCGTCCCCCGAATAGATGGCCAGTTCCAGCGCGACACCCAGGTGCCGGAACGCCTCGGGCAGGTGTGCCGTGTCGAACGCGGTCCACCCGGCGACGCTGTGCAGTTCGGCCACGACGCGGTGCAGGCGGCGGCTGGCCGCGTCGTGTGCCTGGGTGGTGAGCAGCCGCAGCGCTCCCGGCAGATACGCCTGTGCGGTGCGGCGACACGCTCCGCCACCGTGTTGATCGTCCACGTCGCGCAGATCGCTGATCGTGGAGGTGACCCTGGCGATATCGGATGTGGTCGACATGAACCCCGCCCCCGGACAGCTCAGATCGGACCGAGATCCGCCGGGGTCCGGGGCGGGTTCCAGTCCATAATCACCATGGAAGTCATGGGCGGCAAGGAGATGGCGGTCCATACACTTCGTTCGGCGGAGTCAGGGGGATCGCATGGAACTGTCCCAGTCTTTCGGCACGGCGGCGACCGCGTACGCCGAGCACCGGCCGGATTACGCGCGGGCCGCGGTCCGCTGGGCCCTGGAACCGGCACCCGGTCCGCGGGTGCTCGACCTCGGCGCGGGAACCGGCAAACTGACCGCCACCCTGGTCACGCTGGGCACCGAGGTCGTCGCCGTCGAGCCCGATCCGGCGATGCTGGCCGAGTTGCGTCGTGGGCTGCCCGCCGTCCGGGCGTTGCCGGGAAAGGCGGAGCGGATCCCGCTGCCGGACGGGTCCGTGGACGCCGTCGTGGCCGGGAACGCGATGCACTGGTTCGACATGGCCGTCGCCGGCCCCGAGATCATCCGGGTCCTGGCGCCCGGCGGCGTCCTGGCCGGGCTGTGGAACATCATGGACGACCGGGTCGGCTGGGTGGCCGAACTGGAGAGGGTCGGCGGCAGCGCGGTCATCGGCACCCGGGACACCCTGCGCAACTGGCGGACCGAGACCGCGGGGATGGCCGTCGGATTCGCCGCTCCGGAACAGGCGACGTTCGCCCACGGTCACCGCCGCACCGCGGCCTCCCTGGTGGCGACGCTGGGCACCCGCGCGGGAATGCTGGTCAAGCCGGAAGCGGAGCGAGAGTCCATAGTGGACCGGATCCGCGAATTCCTGGACGGCACACCGGAAACCGCCGAGGGTGAGTTCACCCTGCCCATGCTGACCGGTGTGCTGCGCGGGCGGCGGCCGTGATCCTGCCGCCGCTGGCGGGCGGTGGGGTGGGGGGCGGTGGGGCGGTGGGGC
>QZFT01000111.1 GCA_003600225.1 Pseudonocardiaceae bacterium YIM PH 21723 | reverse complement strand
CCCCCCCCCCCCCCCCCCCCCACAACTGTGTGGACCAAGAGTGGACCGGTGTATGGACCGGGTGGTCCACGTGGACCGATATGGACCACCCGGTCCATACACCGGTCCGTGAGGTGAACTGGGCAAATACTGATTCTTCGTGTGGTCCTCACGTGGACCACACGAACCTCACGAGTGATGAGTTCCAGCCGTCGAACTGGGAAAACATGGATGCTCGGTGGCGTTCGCATACTTCTAGTCCTCAGCGCGTGGACCGGTCCACGCGCGCTGCTAGCGAGGCGACCGCACGAGCACGCCGGTCACCATCTGTGATCGCGTCTGGTGGCGTTCGAACACTCGCCGAGCGAGAAACACGGATGGCGAGCGGGAGAGACCCCAGTCACAGCAGTTGTAGGTCGCTGGTCTGCTGGACCACGCGGGCACCGAGAAGGCTGACCAGTAGATCAACAGTGTGCTGATCAGGTTCGGCCTGGTGGCCCAGAGGGGTGTGGGGGAGTTCGTCAGTCTGCGGGGGGCCGGTGGCCAGCACGGAGGTGAGGTAGTCCTGGCGGTCGGCGTCTAGCCAGGGATCGCTGGGCAGCTGCTCTGTGTCGGGGCAGTCGGTGGTGGTCTCGCCGTTCCAGAGAGCGAGGAGGTCGTGCCATGCCTGGCGTTCGGCGCGGTGGCGAGCGATGCGTTCGGCGCGGAGGTCGTCGGTGGCGTGTTCGGTGGCGATGTCGATGAGGGTGCGGGTGGTGCGCCGGGCCCAGCCGTAGCCGCGGTCTACCAAGTTGAACTCGGCGAGCCGGATCAATGCCTGGTACGTCTGTGTCGGGCTCATCCCGGTGTCCTCGGCCAAGTCCTGGGGGCGGACGTTGTACTGGCCGGCGTCTGCGGCGCGGTCGAGGGCTTCGTAGATCTGGCGGGCTGGCAGGCCGATGACAGACCAGGCGGGGTGCACGGGGTCGATGGTGGTGCGGTCGAGGATGGCGGGGTCGACGGGGACTTCGTGGCCGTTGATGCGGGGTGTAACCAGGGCGTATCGGTCGGCTTGGGTACCGGTGCCTTTCTCGATGAGCAGGATGGGGGAGCCGGGTATGTCCCGGAGAACACGGAGCATCGTGGAGACGGTTTCGTCGGACAGGAGGCCTGCGGCGATGGCCAGCCAGCGGCGGCCGTGCGCTACGGTGGTGGTTCCGGTGAGTTGTGCCCCGTAGGCGAGTGCCTGCCAGAGGGCGAGGGTGGTCCACCGGGTTTGGCCGTCGAGTAGCTGGCAGAGCATGGTCCAGCGTTCGGCTCGGGCCAGCCATTCCTTCAGACCTTGTTGCCCCCCTGTGTGCTTAGGTTGATGGGCGGATAGCCGTGAATTTGATGTTGCCTTGTTTGCCCAGGTGAGGGCCTTTTTCCAGTCGGCTTTCAGGGATCGTTCCCAGCTGGCGCCGTAGCGCTCGTAGGCGGCGCGCAGGCCGGGCCAGTGGCCGGCGGCCAGCGTGGTGAGCACGGCGTCGAGGGTCATGCCGCGCAGGGCGGCGTGTGCCAGCACTGATTGGCGGGCCTCGCTGCGGGTCCAGGGTTCGCCGCGTCGGGTGCGGCGTGCGGGGAGTTCGCCGTGTTCGGCGAAGGCCAGGATGACCGGCGGCAGTGCGGCCGAGCTCGAGGTGACCGCGGCCGCCGCGGTGGATGGCTCGGCGGCGGGTTCTTCTTCGTAGTGGTGCAGGGGAAGGTCGGTGGGCTCGGCGGCCGGGGCTGCCTTGGTGGGTATGCAGGAGATCTGCAGGACGGCGGACAGGCGGGCGATGGTGCCGGGTGCGGAGCGGAGGGTGGCTGCGTCGGTGGCCTCGGACAGCGGGGTGAGCAGCTGCCGGTGGCCGCCTTGTTTGCAGGGGGAGCCGGGCGCGGTGATGCACCCGGTGGAGAGGTTGGTCATCGGGGTGATATCGAGCGTGGGCAGGCGCCGGGCGAGCTCGTCCAGGACCGGGCGCAGGTGGCGGACCGGCAGGCCGATGTGCGCGGCCAGGGGGATCAGGACGTGACGGCCGCCGCGGGTGCTCTCGTCCATGATGAGTCGGCCTCCGGCTTCCCGGATCCACTGGGCGGCCTGCTCGCTGTCGCGAATGACCTGCTCGCGGCCGTGGTGTTGGGGGTCGAAGTCCAGGGCCAGCAAGGTGGTGCGACCGCGGGCGTCGAAGATCGGGATCGCGGCGGGCCGGTCGGGGAGCCGCCGCCCCAGGGTGCGGGCCTGGTCGAAGCCCACGCCCGGGCTCCAGAGCCGGACCGAGCGGCGGGCGGCCAACAGCGGCGCCAGCGTTGACCAGGCGGCCTCGGCCCGGGCCGGCGCGGCCCGCGTGATCGTCATGGCGCGACCACCTGAGGCCCGGCCGCCGATGGGCTGGCCTGGTGTTGTTGCGGCCCGGGTCCCGGCTCGGTATGGGCTACCCGGTGTTCCCGCCGGACCGACCCGCTGCCGCCGGGCACTCGGACCTTGGCTGAACAGTGGAAACAGGTGTCCGCCGTGCCGCTCACGTGGCTGTCCCCTGGCCGCACGGGGTCGGTGTGATCGGCGTGTTCCCGGTCGGGGGCCGGTGAGGTCGCTACTGATCGCGGTCGGGATCCGGGCTTGTCGGTGAGCGGGGTGGGGTTATCGGGCACGGCGTAGCCTCCGGATGGACCTGCTGGCCTTGCGGGCCGGGGCGCCGTGGCGGCGGGTGTGCTCGGCCCGTTGTTCGGCGGTCATGCCGGAGGTGGCCGAGGGCGCGAGCGGCACGTCGGTGTGCCCGGTGTTGGCGGCGATGCGGGCGCGGGCCTGGGCGATCCCCTCGCGGTGCTGGTCCATGACCTGCTGGTGCCGCTCGGCCTCGGCCTGACGGCGAGCCTTCTTGTCCTGAACCTCCCGCAGCGAATCGGTGATCTTCTCCCGGTTATGGGGGGCGATCACCGTCGTGCTGACGGGCTCCGGCTCGGCGGCAGGATCAGGCTTGCGGCGCATCTGGTCGGCGACGCGGCGGCCGAACTCGGCGACGCGGCCGGGGGTGAGCCGGACACCGGCGAGCACCTCGTCCTGGCCCAGCACCCGCAACGCCGCAGCCCCGTGGACGGCGGTCAGCTTCTCCGGCGAACCGGCGGACAGCGCGATGCTGCGTTGTTTGTCCTGGTAGTGACCTCGCAGCGGGCGGCCTGTGTCCGGGTGGCGCCAGGCGTCCAGCCGCCGGTTAACCCAGGTCGCGGCCTCGTGCAGGTTGAGCCCGTCACCGGGGACCCGGGACTGGCCCTGGATCCGGCCGAACGCGCCGGGCAGATGGTCCACCGCGTGCACGAAATCGCGTCCGGACCAGCCACGGCGCCAGAAAGCCCTGCACCGGCGCCGGACGGCTTTTCTGCCCAGCTTCCCGAAGATCGTCAGCCTGCGGCGCAACCAGTCGGCCGCAGCGAGCATTTCGAACTCGGTGACCGGAACCTCGGCACCCCAGTTCCGTCCTGACCTCTCCTCGTCGATGCGGGCCCGGAGGGCCTCGTTTTGGCAGTTCAACACCGACGGATCAGGGAGTTTTCCGTGGTCATCCACAACCACGCGCGCCTGCGCATGGTGACTACCCACCTTCCGTGACTTTTCCTTAGGAAAAGTCACGGAAGGAGACCCCTTTTTATCCCCAGAAGCCGAGCACTCCGCAGCCAGTTTGGCCTGGTAATCGGCCATGTAGGCGGCCATTTCCCGGGGGTCGCGTTCCCGGATACGACGCTGCAGAGCGAACCCGTCGCGCTCGTCCTGGTGCTGCTCGCCGTCGGCTTCCTCGGAGGTGATCTCGTAGGTGGCGATCAGCTCGCGTACCTGCGCGTAGAGCGCTTGGGCGTCGTCGGCGTACACACTGTCGAGGGCCCGCCGCAGGAGGTGCTGGCACCGCTCGACGGCCGCGTCACGGCGCTTGCTGGCTTCCAGCTCGGCGTGGGCCTCCGCAACGAGCTCGGCAGGCTGCACGGCGGCCTGCTCGAACTGCTCGGTGGTCACCTGGACAGCCCAGACCACGGCCTCGTCCGCGGTGAAGGGGATCTGCAGGGCGTAGACCGCGGCCCGGTTGCCCTTGTCCCGGTTGGTCTGGCCGTCGGGCAGGATCAGGGCCATCGCGCCCCGGGTGACCGGGGTGGAGCCGGTCTCCACCACACGGATCCAGCCGCGGACCTTGAGTTCCTGGAGCCAGCGCTGGATCGTCACGCGCGACAGCCCCGTCTTGCGCTCGATCACCGCCCAGGTCGGCCGGGTCTCCATGGACTCCCAGCCGGCGTAGCGGGCCAGCACGCGGGCGATCTTGAGCAGGTGCCGGTTGCCGTCCACCCGGATGTCCTGGACCCACTGGGCGCGGGCCAAAGCCCGGGTCCAGTGCTGCTGCCCGGACGGGTAGCGCAGGGGAACGGTGACCAGCGGGGCCGGGCCGATCTCCCCCGCGGCCGGCTTCCCGCCGTGCGCCGACCAACACCGGCCGCACACGATCGCGCGCAGCCGCGTGCCCCGGTGGCGGCCGGGAGCCACGTGGCAGGTTGCGCACGGGCCGTCGTACACCGGCTTGGCCGGCGTCTCCTCGGCGTACTCGGGGCGCGGTTGGTCGGCGCAGGACAGCGTCATCGTGTCGTGCTGTCCCTGCTGCCGGTCCTCGTCGCGCGAGAAGTCGGCAGCGGTCATCGACCCGCTCCGGCGTACGCCGTATGGGTGAAGTCATAGGGTGCTGACGCCTGTTTTTGGGCAGGCTCCGCCCCTGCTACCAGCTGTTTCCCCTGATCAGAGGACTGCTGGCAGGAAGATTCTGGAGTCATGGCGAGTCATGCCCACCCGACTGAGAAAACTGGGTCTGAGCTGCGGATTTGGTCTGCGACTGCGGAGTGCGACCCTCACGCGACACGCGGTAGCGCGTGCTCTGACCAGGACTTACATCACGAAACGGAAATCTAATGTTGGCGTTTTTCGGGTACGCCAGTACCCTGGGGCTACACGCGAGCATAGGAAAGGCCACCTTTCACGGGGTGGTAAGTAGGACCCCGGCCCGGACTTACGATCCGAACGGGGAACAACTGAATGAGAAGCAGTTGAGCTCCAACTCTTTTGCTTCTCTCATCGGGCAGGTGACTAACCCCCGCGCGATGCGATAGTCAGGCGGCATTGCTCTCGGCCAGGAGAGCGGTGGCCGCCTTTCGTCGTTTACGACGCCAACAGCGTCACCTGCCTGTTCTTCTTGTCCTGCAAACGCCTCCACTGCTCGACCATGTCGATCCGGCCGTTCATGTTGATCAGCCGCGTCATCTCGTCAAGGCAGTCAGCGATATAGCGCGCTCGCGACAACTGGCCGGCTGCCACACCAACGCCATCATCGTTCTGGACGGCTACGCCCGGGCGGGGTAGCAAGCTCAGTTGCTGGCCGACACGCATGTTGTGCATGTCGATGCGCGTATCGACCGCCGCAGCGCATTCCTCGGAAAGTCGAAAGATCTGGGGCAGCACGGTCTTGGCTGATCGCAGCGTGCCTTCAGCTGTCTCAACCTCTGGGAGCACCGCATCATGCAGCAGGGAGATCGTCACGGCGAGCAGATCGCCCGCATGCTTGTATTTCCAGCGCCGCGCTGCGCGAACGTACTGCGCCGCGATGTCGTCTGCGACCTGATACGTCCTAAACGCGATGCGCGTGCCCTTGCTGTTCCTACCTCCTGGCATGCGCAGCATCCTGTCAGACTCCCTGTATCTGATACACGCCGACTCGCCGAACGCTTCAAGATCCAATTTTTGTTGAGTCGTTGACCGGTTCTCGCTGGCCACCTCACAGACGGCGGAACACCTTGCGATGCTGGCAGGAGCGATGTCCATCATCAGCCACACTGCCGCTCCACTGTGGACTGCTGCGCCAAGCGACTTCGACCTGAAGGAATCACTAAAGGTAATCGCCTGCGATCTCGCGGTAGCAGAATGATCACCTCGCTGCGTGAGAATGTGGCCCTCTAGCACTACAAACGCCCCCAAGTGCCCGACGGAGAGTCGATTACCGTGCGTGAAGGTTAGCGGAATTGACTCAGTGTTCGTGACATTCGTGTGAACGTGCGGCTTCTTATCACTCAGATGGAGCACCAGAGTCAGGATTGCGGATGCAGACTCGGCACGGCCGACTACCGATAGCAATGAACCGCCACCCCCTTCTCGCATTTCCTCCCCTTTCGGCCGCATCGCTCTCTCCGAATCAACGGCTGGCATGATCTAGGTACTGTCAGCGATTAACTCTAACGCAGACTAGATTATCTGCACGATCATGCAGATAATCTACCTGAGGGGCCTTTTAGAGACTAGGGAGGATGTGTATGCCCCCGTCCCGCGAATCTGGCCAGCCCGGTTCTTCCGCTGTGGGCGGAGAACTCGCGGTGGAAGCCCGCATCGTGCTGGAGCTTGACGAAGCGGCGCATGTACTGGCCGCGGTGTACGGGCCAGGCGGGAAAACCCGAAGGTTCGGGAACAGAACGGTTCGTACGGGCTTGCTTCTGGGTGTCCAACGAGCGCAAGAGGCGCTGGTCCGAGGACTCCTGGATGCGAACCCGGCAGATACCGAGACCGTCGAAGCCTTCAAGAACAAGTTGATCGAGCTGGGCTACGGCTCCAGCTGATAAAAGCACCGGCCAGGGCGGCCCGATTTCTGAGGTCCAGCCGCCACTGACCGGCTACCGCTCACGGGTGAACGGAGTATCCATTGTCTCGTACTGTGCTGTTTGATGCGAATGCGCCCGGCACTGCCGAGCAGCGCGTGCATGTGCAGATAGGTCTGCTGGTCCAGCGGTTGGCTGAACTGGAGTTCGATCCGGACCGGCTCCTGGGGATCAACGACTACGAACTGCGGGTTGCGGCACGGCAGGAGCTGCTGGCCGCGGTGATGGCCGGCGTGTCCGACGGCGCTGACCCGGCTCGGCTTTTTCCGGGCCTTTCTGACCAGCTCGGTCTGCTCGTAGCCGACGCGATGCATCTCGGCATGCTCCGGGTGATCGGCGACCTGCATGCGGCGGTGGCGTGATGACCATGTCGCTGTCTTCAGGTGAGCAGGCGCGCTACACCCTGCTGGATGTGCTCGGCGACGCCGCTGACAACCTCACCACCTGGTCCCTGGACGCGCTGGAGGCGGTATGCGGTCCGTGGGCGATGTACACGCTGGAGCAGCTGTGGCTGGAGCGTCAGCATCGCAAGGTCTGTCTGCGGTTGCTGCGCACTCGCCGGTTCGCGCAGGAGCAGCTCGCGGGTCTGGTGCCGGAGGCGGACAGTGAGCGCTGGGCGATGCTGGGGTTGTGGGCGGCGTCGAACGAGGGCTTGATCGCGGTGTGCCACGCCGAATTCGCGCCGGCGGTGCTGCCTCCGGGCCGGTCGATCGATCGCCTGGATCCGGAGGCGCGGATTCTGCGGGCGTTGATGGAAGTCGCCGATGCCCGGGAGAACAGTGTCGACCGGATGCGGGCGGACTCGGAGATCGAGCAGGCCGCGGGCTCACTGCTGGACAAGCTGGTCACGGCCCGCTGGGAGCGGGAGGACCTGCTCGGCGAGCTGGAATCCGCCCTGTCCGACGCGCTCGGCCCGGCGGCCAGCGTGCTGCGGTTCGGGGGGTTGACGTGATGAGCATGCCCACCACGCGGCTGTTGCCGTTCGCGGCGGCGCTCGGGGTCACCGGCTCCGCCGCGCTGGCCTACTACGCCCACGGGCTTCGCAGGCAAGTTGACCAGCAGAAACAACAGCTCACCGAAGCCCAGCACGACCGGACCACCGGTCTTCTGCGCCGCGAACCGTGGGAGGACCTGGCCGCACAGAAACTGCGGGAACTCGGTGCTGACCGGGCAGGCTGGTCGTTGTGGCTGCTAGATCTGGATAAATTCAAACCGGTCAACGACACCCTCGGCCATCAGGTGGGGGACTGGGTTCTGGCCACCTTCACCCAGCAGCTGCGCGACGTGCTGGGCAAGGAGGCGCTGATCGGGCGGCTCGGGGGTGACGAGTTCGTCGCGCTGGTGCCCTGGGACGGGGCCTGGTTGCCGGTTGTCGATCAGCTGGCACCTGCCCTGTCGGTCCAGGTCCCGCACGGGCTCGTGGTCGGGGTGTCCATCGGCATCGTGTGCCTGGCCGATCTGCCCGACAGCGATCAGCCTCTGCAGGTCGCGTTGCCTGCGGCGGACTTCTCCATGTACCAGGCCAAGTTCCAGGGCCTGGGGACTTATCGCTTCGATCCGGGCACGGACACCGCCGCGGTGTTCGCCGGAGTTCCCAGCCCGCGCAGGCGGTACCGGGATCGCGCGAGGGTGGCCGGTCCGGTGGAGGTGACCCGATGAGCGGCCGGCATCTGGCGGCCGAGCAGGACGCGGTGCTCGGCCTGGAGAGCGAGAGGGTCCGCCGGGCGCTGGGCCTGATGCCCAGCAGGAAGGAGTTGCCGGGCTGGCCTTCGCTGGTGACGATGATCGGCTGTCCCGGTAGTGGTAAGGACACCTGGATCTCCCGGTACCTGCCGGGCATGATCTCGATCAGCCTGGATGGCCTACGCGGACTGTGTTCACCGGTCGGTGATGAAGCGGACCAGTCGGTGACCGATGAGGCGGTCACGCTCGGGCTGAACGTGGCCCGCTACCTCCTGGAGGCCGGGCTATCGGTCGTGTGGAATGCGACGAACGCCGAGAAGCCGCACCGACTCGATCTTCTCCGGTTGGCCGCCGAGATGCGGGCCCGGCCGGTCGCTGTCGTCCTGCATCCACCCCTGGCGATCTGTCTGGAGCGCAACAGCCAGCGTGATCCCCGGCCCGGCCTCAGCGGCTTCGCCCGCCGAGTACCCGCTCATGTGATCGCCCGGATGCACGACGAGATCGGGCACAGCCTGGGTGGGCTGGCCGGCGAGGGCTGGCACCAGCTGCACTTCACCAGCCCACGCGTGGTTACGGGGACAGCGGTCGATCGTGTGGATGCTGCCTCCGGGAAACCGCACCAGTTCGTGCGGCTATGACGGCACCGGTATAAATCCCGGTATATTTTCCCACCCTAACAGTCCTTTGAGGACACTCGGCCGACTGCCGATACGCGGCCAACGCCACCTTCTACTGGTGTTGGCCGCGCGGCGCGGCTGATGTGTCCACCAGTCGCAGGCGGATGGTTCCGATTCGGCACGGCCAGCTCGGGTGTGGCGCGGCTGCTTGTCGGGGGCACCGGGTATTCTGATCTCCTCGCGGTGGCCGGGTTACCGGCGGCCGCGGGTGGCTCCCGCACAGGCGGGGATACGCAGTGGCACCAGGTTGACCGTGCTCGTCAGGGTCCTGGTGAGGATCGAAACATGCAGGCGCGCAGTCGCACCGCCGCCGCGGGCGCAGTTGTGCGCCCGGATCCGACTGCAACTCTCCCTCGCCGATCGGAAGGACCACTCGCGTGCGCCGCATCATCAACCGCCACCCCGGCCCCTGCCGCCTCTGCGGCCAGGACGTTGACGCCCAGCAGGGGCATGCCGTCCAGGACACCCAGGGCGCAAGGTGGGAGGTCGAGCACCAAACCCCGTGCCCGCCCAATCCGCACAATCCCGCCAACGCGCCCACCTGGACGATCGGCGGCGGCGAGCACTACGGCACCGAACGCTTCGAACCCGGCTGCACCTCGCGGCAACAGTGGCGGACCGGCCGTGGGGGCCCGGAAGCCGACACCGTGCCCGGGGGCGTCGTCCTGTTCGAGCAAGGTGGCCAGCGTGAGGTCTCCGGGATCATCACCGTGGTCACCGCCGAGGAACGCTTCTACCGCGAGGACGGCATGAGCTTCGGTGTCGGCGACGACACCGGCTTCTACTTCTCCGCGCAGGTCCGCGCCGCCACCGCCCAGGAAGCGGCGGAGGTGCTGGACACCGAAGCTGACCAGCGGGCTCGCGCCGAGCTCACCGCGCGCACCGAACGGCTCCTGGGCTGGCGCTACGGCCGCCGGGTCACCGACAGCGAATACCCGCCGAAGGGAGACCCGGCTCTGGCGGTCCTCGACGGCCTCCCACAGGTACCGATCCGGCCGCACGATGACCGGCCGCTGCACGGGGACAGGTTGTACCTGGACGAACCTGGCGGCTGGCTTTGGACGGTTGTGCACAACGGCATGGACGGCGATGACTGGTCGTTCAACAACGTGCCCGGCCACATCGTGCGCCGCCATCCACTCACCGACGAACGCCGCCAGCTGGTCACCGACCTGACCGCCCGGTACGCCTCCACCGCGGAGTGGCAGCGCGCCGGGATCCCCGAGAACGTGGCCCGGATCCTGATCGCCGCAGGGATCACCCTGCAGGCGATCACCAGCTACAGCACCTCCGTCCTGGTCGGCACCGAGGCCGACGCCCACGCCTACCTCGCACGCGACGAAGACGCGTGGCAGGCAGCGGGGTGGCGATGGGGCAGGGGCGGGAAGTGGCCGGCCAGCGACGCGGCCCGCCTGGCCGATGCCGGGATCACCTGCGACCGGGCGGGCCTGTTGCGGGAGACCGGACACGACACCGTGGAGAAGATCCTGGCCGCCGAACCGCCGCAGCTGCCGGACACCGGTGGCCGGTACATCCTGCGAGACGGCCGCCTCGGCTACCTGACCGAGGTCACCGACGACCCGGTCGTCGCGCAGGCCCAGCTGAATCGCGACCCCCACACCTGGGCCGGCTGGAGCCACACCGCGGGGGTCACCGCCGTGCATGTGGCCGGGCACCGGTCGCGGTCAGGCTGGCAGCTGTGGTCCGACGGCGAACTCACCATCGGCGGGTGGCGACCGGCCGACTACACCGCCCCGAAGCCAGCTTCGCTACCCGCTCAGGTTGTTCAGGTGCTCGACATGCTGGTGGCGGCCAACAACTTCGACCCGGCCGACCGGCCCTTCTGGCAGCCGCTACTCACCACGGCCACCTACACAAAACAGCAGCTCGACTCCGACAAGGACCACCGCGGCGGCAGCGGCGAGGAGGCCGAACTACTCCGGCACGACATGGTCTTGGACGACCAGTCCGTCGTGACCTTCTGGACGGTGCGGGCCGGCTGGTGGCACCTGGGCGAGGATGGAGATGCTGGGGAGGACTCCTGGATCAGCACCAGCGAGTCCGGGGCACGGCAGGTTTACCGGGAACAGCGGCCGAAGAAGCGATCAGCGCCCATGAGGTGACCAGCGCAGTGGGCGGCCTACCTGCCCGTCGGGTTATCGATGGCGGGACGCAGGCGCGTCCGCGGTATTGCCTCGGACGCGCTGACCAACGGCCTGATCAAGCCCAGATGACCGGCCGACGGATGCCGGTGTCGCTGGCGAGCGGTATGAGCTCTGGTCGTTGATCAGAGCTCGTACGACAGCCGGAACCTGGCTGCTGTCATCGAGCAACCCCGCACGCCGCAACGTTCCGCGCAGCTGACCGTCAAGCTCCTGAGCAGGCCCTGCGGCATGCTGTTCGAGCTGCTGATAGCTGGCAGGATCGCGCCGTTCCAACTGGAACAGCCTGGTCAAGATCCCCGTCTGAATCTCCTGGACGAGCTTCTCATGGTGCTGGCCGATCAGGGACTCCATGGCTTGGTGCATCCGGCCGTCCGCGCTGAACAATCCGACCTGTTGCCATCGCCGGATGACCGTCTCCGAGACGACGCTCCTTGGCTCCAGTGCTAGCTGGATCGTCTCCTGGCAGCGATACGGGTCTTCTGCGGCCAGGTGGATCAAGCCCGCGTACAGCTCCATGATGTCGTTGTCTGACAACCGTTCCATCACTTTTCCCCCATCCGCGAGACCAGTTTAGCCAGGCCAACCAGCACGCACGCGTAATTCTGGTTTTCCCGTGGGTGTCCGGCGAGTCGACGAGGTACCAGGTCGGTTCTGGTAGAAGCCCGGGTTCGTTGACTGGTAACGGATGTGGGGCTTAGATGGCGATGGTCCGGCGATGGGGGTGCCGGGTGCGCTGGGGCCGGGGGCGCCAGCCGGATCCAGCAGAACGTGTGCGATCCGTGGAAGTCATCGGCGAGCAGTTCGGTCAACGCGGTCCCGTATGCGGGACCGCGACTGATCAACATGGCAACGTGTCGTGCCCACCTGCGGCATCGCAGAGGGGACGTATGTATCCGGGTGGGATCGGCATCAGGCGGGCAACGCTCGCCGACATCGCCGACATCGTCAAGATCGCAGCCAGGTGGACGGCCACTGGCAGATCCAGCGACTCCCGCAACGACCACCATTAGCCCGTTTGAGTTAACCGATGCCGACCTGCGGGCTAGCATGGAGTCCACTGGTCAGCTGAGGGGCAGCGCCGACCAGAGGCATGGGGGTGCCTGACGATGTCGCGTGTCGAGGTAATGCCGCCAGCGGTGACGATCATGGGCAGAGCAGCAGTCGCTCGTCACCTGACCAGGTCCGGGCGCTGGTCGCGGGGTGGGCGGCGATGAACGACCCGTCTCGATCTGCCGGGCTTGAGGTCGTACAGCTGGCGCTTCATGCTCATGGGGCCGGCCACCACGGGGTGGCTTTCTCTGCGGCAGAAGTCGATCAGTTATGGCAGGCGGCGGTCGCAGTCCGTGGGATCATCCGGCCAGGCAGCTCGGTGTTCGCAGGGTTGACCGTCGCGGCGGCCCAACCGGTACGCCCGATCGGCGACGGTTACGACACCGTCGAGTGTGCTCGTCTGGTTTTGGCGGGCCAGCAGCTCGTTCATGAATTGTCGGTATTGCAAGAAGCTGGCGTGGAGCCCGGCAAGGTGTTCCAGCACCGCAACACGCTCCGCCAGCTCTCAAACGTGACGAGTCAATCGCTCGGGCCGTTCAAGGAACTGCGTTCGACCGGCCGGCCGGGGGCCGCGGAGGCCGTCGAGCACCTGGCCTGGTGGACAGAGCTTGCGCTGCTGGGCAGCGGCGAGAATCTGTTGGCCGCGCAACGGGAAGCGGCCGGAACGATGAACCCGGTTCTGCTACAGGCACGCAGCCACGTGTGCGGCATTCTGCTGTCCCGGCTGCAGCCGGGTAGCCCGTGGGATCCGGCGGTGTTCCTGGCGAACCCGGTCGGGAAACCGTACTGGCGCTACGCCGCTGCCGGGGAAAGGCGGCTTCTTCCGAGTCTGGAAACAGCACTCGGCCGGCCCGGTGAGGACGTCACCGGCGAACTCGCGCAGGCCACCGCCGAGCTGACCGCGAAAATCGACCGGAACGCCTCGCTGTTGACCCCTGCCCATCTAGAGGAATTCCTTGGCCCGAGACGCGATCTGTACGGCGACACGCCGGATAACTGGCGCACTCATATCGAGGAGATCGAACAGCAGGTTGATTTCCATACCCAGGCGCTCGCCCTGGCCTCCATCGCGCGAGACCACGCGGTGCGAATCGACGGGCGTCCGGTGGCCCCCGAACTCGTGCAACCTGTCCTCTCGCTGCTACGAGGCCTGACCTTCTCGATGTGGCCCGCTCGTGGGCCGGCGTGTGCCATCGGGAAATCGGGGGTGATCTTCACCCTCGAGTACACGCCCGATGGTGACAAGGTCATGGCGCGGGCCGATCTGGCCGGCACCACCCGGGTCGTCCCGCTGGAGACTGCTTTCACAGCCTTGCGCCTCATGGGCGCTCCCAATTCCGCCAGGTATGTGGCAGAACATCGCGAGGCTGCCAAGCTGGCCCGTCAGGAACTCATCGATACCGCACCTGCCCAGGAGAGCGCCGCGCCGCCAACGGCCGCCGAGCAGATGGACGAGAACCACAACCGGACGCAAGGCGATCCATCGACCCAGCGGAACCGCTCCAGCGAGCTGCCCGGCCGGCCCGGGGTTCCCGGTGCGCTGCATCGCAATACCTTCACGGACCGCCCGGGAAAACACCGAGGCTGGTGAAGCCGAAATGGTCTGCGACGCCACTGGTGCTGTGGCTGATCACGGATAGTTGGAGGGGCGCGTGATGTCGGCGAGCCGGCCGGTAGAGCGGGACACGATGGCCGTGTCGCGGAAACCACCGGGTCCGTTCGCTGCGGGTTGGGTGCGCCTGGCTGACCGGGTGGTGGCGATCACGGCCGTGCGCGAGCACACCGAGCGGTACACCTCGCTGTTCAGCCGGGCGCGCAGCGAGGTTGGATACGCGGTCTGCCTGTGCCGCAGCGACCATGTGGTGCGCATGGTCATCCGGTGCAGAGCCGGGAAGTTCCATTTGGCGAACTGGCCGGCGGGTGGGCATCAGCACGCGGGCGGCTGTCCGTGGTTTCGCAGTCCGGCTTCGGAGTCGGGCAGAAGCAGCGTCGCCGAGGCGATCCGCAGTGACGACGACGGCACCTCGATCAGGCTGGCGATGCCCTTGATCGTGCGCGATGCGAGCGCGGCACCGGCTGAACCACCCTCCGAGGTCCCTGAGGACACGGGGTCGGTCACAGTGAGGCGCGCGGTGGGGCTGCTGTCGGTGCTGCATCTGCTGTGGGAGTCCGCGCAGCTCAACGTGTGCAATGTCCATGCGGGGAACCGGAGTTGGCGGGACTGCCGGGCACTGCTGGCCGAACAGGTCGCCGACTGCCGGATCAACCGGCTGGAGCTGGGGACCCTGCTGTGGATCGTGCCCGCCTTTGAGCGTGAGCACGCCGAGCAGATCAACATCGCGTGGAAGCGGTTCCTCTCGCGGTTGCTCCGGGTCGGCCGGGTTCAGCGCCGCTGCCTGGTGCTCGGGGAGATCCGCACGATCGAGCCGACGGTTTACGGCGTCCGGGTCCGGCTGGCACACCAGCGTGCCGCGCTGTTCGCCTCCAAGGGGCTGATGGATCGCGTGCACCGGTCCTATCCGAGTGTCTTCAGCGAGCACGCAGGCAAGACCGGCCGGCGGCAGGTGGTGTTGTGTCTGGTCGAGCTCAGCCGCCACGGGCATCCGATCATCGTCGCCCTGGCCGCGATGCTCACTACAGCCTCCTACCTTCCGGTCGATTCCGAGTACGAGGCGCAGATGGCCGACGGGCTCACCGCGGCGGGCCGCGCTTTCTACAAGCCGCTGCATTACGACGGTGGGGAGGTGTTCCCGGACTTCATCCTGTCCGATGTGGATCCGGTGGTACACGTGGAGGTCTGGGGTGTCCGGGGCCGTCAAGGCTACGAGGACCGCAAGCGAGCGAAGAAGTCCTTCTATCTCAAGGCGGGCCGATCGCTGCTGGAGTGGGACGTCGATCAGCCGCTGCCCGAACTCGCCCGCCGTTGAGTTGACCGCGCCACCGCAGCAGACGGAACCGCTGAAGTCCCGTGGACCTCGGTTGGATCGACTAGCGGAGGCTGAACGAGCGGGGAGAGCCACAGGAGTCTGCTAGATCGACAAGGGAGTCGATCAAGTACGACACTCCGGAGCTGGTGCGCCACTTGTTCAGCTGACGGGCCAGGTCGCGGGCGTAGTCGGCGGCGCGGGCCGAGGTGATCGTGGCCAGGCTGGTGAGCGCGGTGTGGCCGGTCGTGATGGCGGCGTCCAGGTCGACCGCTGGGGGTTGCAGGTAGGTGCTGGCAAGGACCAGGCCACCGAGACCTGCTGAGCGAAGGAAACGGTCGCCGGTGGGGTTGGCCGCGGTGTGCCAGCGCTGGGCGATGCGTGGCTGGTCGAGGTCGCGGAAGATCTCGACCGCGTCAGCCGACAGGCGCGTCCAGGTGTAGAAGTCGATCCAGTCCGGGTCCTCGTCGCGCCGTGGTGCTGCGTGGTCAAGGAGTGTTTCCGCTGTTGCCAGTGTCCGTTGCGCGGCGGGGGAGTCGCCGGCGCGGGCGTGTGCTCGGGCCTCGATGAGGTGGAAGAAGGACCGGGTGCGGGGTGTGGCGGCTGGTGCGGCTACTGCGGTGGCCGCTTGGGCCATATCGATCGCGTCCTCGTGGAATTCACCGAGCGAGGCCTGCAGTGCCATGCAGGACAGGATGTAGCCGCCGAGCGGGATGTCCCCGGCGGTACGTGCCTGTCGTAGGGCGGTGATGTAGTGCCGCTGGGCCAGGCCGTGCTGGCCGGCGTCGAAGGAGGTCCATCCGGCCAGCCGGGACAGTTGCGCGGTCGCGGAGAACAGCTGCCTGCCGATCTTGTCCGTGTAGGTGCCGTTCAGCAGCGGGGTCGCGCGCTGGGCCAGGCAGGTGTCCAGGGCAGACAGGCGCCAGTAGCCGCCGCCGTGGCGGCTGTCCCAGCGGCGGGCGTCGTGGGCGGTCTCCAGCAGGTCGTCGATGTCAGCTTGCCCGACTCGGGGTCCGGTACCCAGGGGCCGGGGCTGGGCGACGTGCGGATCGACGGGCGTGGTGAGCCATCGGCGCAGCGGGGTGGCGTAGGCGGCGATGCCCAGACCGGCGGTGACGAAACTCCGGCGGTGCATCTGGCTCCAGAATCGGGTGGCCGTGACCACGGCCTGAGCGGGTTCCCGGGGGAAGTACAGGCCGAGCTGGTCATCGTGCTCGTTGACGGCGAATCCTAATTCTGCCAGGGAGATCCACCGGCCGCAGCGTTCGGCCAGGGCGTCAGCGATCAGCGACCGGATCTCCGGTTTGGGCTGGACTCCTTTGCGGGTCCAGTTCGCGATCGAGCGGTGGGTGTAGCAGACCGTGTGGCCGCGGGCGGCGGCGAGTGTGGTGATCCGGGCCGCGAGCGCTCCGGCGCTGATCCCGGCTTCGGCTATCACGGCTTGCAGTTTGCTGTTCGGTACGCGGTCTGCCACGGCATCCTCCAACCCAACCTAGCCACGGTACCTGCCCATAACCGCTGGTGGCGCAGACGCGCCACCGTGCACCCCCTGCGTGCACCTGTTGGTCGCGGCCGGTCGCCGGTTGCATGGCACCTGACTCACGGAAGTTCCGGCACCGGGCCCCCGGGTCGGCCGAGAGCTCGTCTTCGACCCCGTAGGAGATGCCGCATGCTGCTGCTTCGCCATCCTGTTGATCCGGTTCCCCCCGGCCTGACCACCGTGTTGCCGGGCTCCGGCGCGCTGCTGGACGCGATCACCGGGCAGGTGCCCGCCAAGCCGGGTGGCCATCCGCTGCTCGTGATGGCCCAGCGGCTCGGCGCCCAGCACGGCAGGCAGTGGGACGCCGAGGACCGGTGCCGCCAGGACGGTGTCACCGATGCCTGTGTGGCGATGGCCAAGCGCGTCATCGATGAGCTCAACGGTCTTCGCTCGCGGTGCATCGATGAGATCGACGACTGGTGCGATCGCCGCCTACCGGCCGCCGGTGCGGACATACCGGTGCACACCGAGACGGTCGGGTCGGTCGTCGACCGGCTGGCGATCGCCTCGGTGCGCGCCGAGCGGCTCGGGACCGGCCCCGCCGCCGCCCAGCTGCAGGTGCTGGTCGACGCGTATGACCTGCTGGCCGCTGAGCTGGTAGCGGGTGCGCGCCGGGTGCCGTCGTTGCGGACGCTCAAGACCTACGGGGCGGGCCGATGACCGGACCGCTGTCGGTGTCGTTGTGCGGGTCGGACAAAGTCGGCAAGACCACCGGGCTGGCCTGGCTCGCCGCGTCCGCGCCGGGCAGCCACCTGGCCGGGCCGATCGACCAGTGGCACCCGGGGTGGGCGGCCGTGGCGGGCCAGGATTTCGGGCAGTGGTGGTTCGCGGGTTCCAGCACGGCCGAGCACGTCGAGCTGGTCATGACCAGTCACGTGGCACGCCGGGCGGGCAGCGGGCAGTGGGCGTGGGAAGACCGCGGGGAGCCGATGTTGCTGGCCGCCTGCGCCGCTACCTGTGTGATCAAGGACGGCTTGCCGGTCGCCGACGCTCTCGCGAAGGTCACGGCCCTGGCCGCACGCTGGCCCGCCGAGCCGCGCCGGCAGCTGCATGTCCTGCTACGGCACACCGACCAAGGACCCGATGCGGAGGCGCGGCTGGCCCTGGAGCGCGATTCGCGGCCGCCGGGCCGGTGGTATGCCGACTACCAGCACGCGCTCGCCGCGGTCCTGGACCTGCAGGCCACGGCCGGCGCGTACGACGTCGTCGTGGTGCGCGGCCAGAAGCCTGTGCTCGAGGTGCAGCGGGAGGTGCGCGCGGCCTTGATCGCCCGCGATGTCCCGGTGCGGGCGCTGCCGCAGGACACCCCACGCCGGGTGTGGGCGCTGGGCGGGCTGTCCGAGAGTGGGAAGTCCACAGTGGGGGAGTTGCTTGCCGCCGAGCATGGCGCCACCCGGCTCAAGATCGGATGGCTGCTGCAGGGAGCGGCGATGCGCGCCGGGGTCGCGGACCCCTACTCCTGGTCGCCCCGGGTTCAGGCGGCGCATCTGGTGGAGGAGATCCTGCTGTTCAGCTCTGCGAACAAGGCTGGCACGGTGAGTATCGAGTCGCTGCACCGTGACGACTCCACCGCCGAGCTGCGACGGCTCCTCGGTGATATCTGCCGCGTGGTGTATCTCGATGTCACCCTCGAAGCCCGCGGTGCCCGCACCGAGGAGAGCCCGGCCGAGCTGGCCGTACGGGACGAGGTGAAAACCGCACGCGGCGCCCACCGGATCATCGATCGCGCCGATGTCGTGCTCTACAACAACGGTCCGCTGGTCGCGCTCAAGCTGGCGCTCCCGTCCGTGGACACCGTCCGCGCATCCGCCGAACCGTCCAGGTGGGTACCGACGACGTCAGTGGCGTGGCTGGAGCAGGCCCGGGAACTGCTGGTGGGCGAGCACACCGCGCTGCTGATGGCCACCGGTACCACCGGCAGCGCACGGTGGCGGCCGGGGTGGAGCGATCTGGACCTGCTGCTGGTCGCCGACGAGCTTCCCCTGGAATGGTTGCGATCGGTGCCCGGATCGCTGCCGGATCCGGGTGTGAAGGTCGGGCTCACGATGCACACCACCGCCGAGGTGGAGGGCGGCCGGGTACCGCCTCGGATCGTGCACTCGCTGCGCACGGCCGCCGACGGCACGGGCGTCCTGTACCAGCGGGCCGGGTACCGGCCGCCGTGCCCGAGTTCGGCGGCCGATGATCAGGCTGCCCGCGGGGATCTCGGCGTGGTGCTGATGACCACCCGCCGTCTGCTGGCCGCCCCCCGCCCGGACGTGCGTGCGCTGCACAAGCACATGGTGCTGCTGGCCAAGACCTTGGTGCGCGCCGACGGCGTCAACCTCGATGACAGCGATGCGGTTCTGGCCACCTTCCTGGGCCGGTATCCCGACATCTGCGGCGCTTCAGGCGCGGCCGTCGCGGATTTGACGGTGGAGGCCATGGCCGAGCTGGCCGGCGCCGAACACCCCGATCCCACAGCCCTCCAACGACTACTGGTCGCGGTGTCCGCGACCGTCGCCCTGTCCGACTCCCTCACCGACGCCGTCCTACGGAGGCTCCCATGACCACCACCAACAACCTCGGTGTCCAGGCACAGCGCGTGCAGCGCCTCAACGTCGATCCCGGCATGCGCGCCGAGCGGATCGTGTACACCCTGGACGGAATCCTCTCCCCGGTCACACCCACCCAGCTGCGGGTCACCGGCAACGACTTGTGGTCGGCGTGGACTTCGAACCCCGCTCACCTGCGCCCGGACGTCCTGCTCGGGCTGGACGCCGGCGGTATCCCCCCGACGGTGGCGTTGTCGCTGGCCTCCGGGGTGCACTACGTGCTTGCCTGGAAACTCGATCTCGACCTCCCGCACAAGGCCGTTTTCGACGAGCCCCATGCCCGCCGGGTGAAGGTGTTCACCTACGCCGATTTCCGGGGGAAGACCGTGCTGATCGTCGATGACGAGATCACGACCGGCAACACCGCGGCCAATCTCATCGCGGTGCTGCGGGCCGCCGGTGCCACCGTCGCCGGGGTCATCTGCCCGGTCGAGGACACCACCGGCGGCGGCCGGGAGCGCCTGGCCGAGATCGGAGTGCCGTTGTGCACCCTCACCACCCCGTGACCGCCTGGTCCGCCCGGCCCGGCGCGGGGGTGCTCACCCGGGGCGGGGACATTAGGGTCTGCCGGGAGCTGGCCCCGCTTGGACAGCAACTGCCCTACGCCCGGGCCGCCGGTGCTACTCCGGCGGCGACCGGGTGGGCCGCGCAGGTCGCCCGCCGCGGCTGGCGGATCACCCTGCCCGGCGACAGCCTCGGGGACACCCTGCTCGGGATGGCCGCGGTGACCGCGCTGGACTCGATCACCGGTACGGGCATCACCTACCGGGGGCCTCGTGCCGCGCTGATGCGCCGCTGCGCGCTCCCGGTCACCACCTCCGAGCCGGAGGAGGGCGGGAATCATGTGCTCACCAGTGGCGGGCCTGCTCCGATCGAGGTGGCGGTCATACCGGAGGTCCCCCCGACCTGGCTGGATCTGGTGGACGGTGAGCACGTCCAGGTGCATGCCGCGCTGCCGATGCGCTACTACCTCGACCTGGAACAGCGGCTCGGTGTCCGGCTGCCGCTGGACACTGCCCCCGCCCCCCGCTGGTACGGCGCCGGGTCACCGCGCCCGGGCAGGGTGCTGTTCGTCGGCGCGACCAGCCGGCCCGACCGCAAGGACTACGGGCAGGCGGGGTTCCTGGCGATCGCCGAGAACCTGGCCGCGCGGCGCCCTGGCCTGAGCTTCGCCATGATCTCCGCACGAGAGCCGCTGGCACCGGCGGCGTCCACCGCGGGGATCGAGATGCTGGGCGCGCTCGACGCCCTGGACGTGCTCGACGTGTTCGCCGAGACCGAGCTGGTCATCGGCAACGACACCGGGCTGACCCACCTGGCCGCGCTCACCGAGCGCGGCGATGGCAGCAGCCCGCAGGTCCTCGGCATCTACTCCCGCCACGCGCACGCGAAGTGGACCACCGGCCGCGTCAACCACCACGCTGTGGCCACCCCGTTCAGCGCGCTGCTGTCGGTCGCCGACCGCTGCCCGGTCCGCGACCGCCTCGAGGACACCCTCTGGGGCCCGGCATCGGCGATCGGCGCCGTGCCCCCGGCCGCGATCGCCGAGGCGGCCGGCAGCGCCGCGGGGTGGTGGTAACCATGCTCGTGCGGATCGGGCACCATCGCCGCGCCACCGCCAACCACACCTGGCACGTCGATATCTGCGGTCACCCACTGTTTCTCAAGGCCAACCCCACGATCGGCGAAGCCCGCCGCGAGACCGCCGGGTACCGGGCGATCGCCGGGCACTACCCGGTTCCCGCGCTGCACGCACACGGACGGGCCGGCCGCTGGTATCTGCACCTCTACCGGCGGGCACCCGGCGTCGGCACCGACCGGGGGCTGCTCCTGGACGTCATCGCCGCGGCCGAGAGCACCGGCGTCTACGACGAGCTGGACACCGCCGCCGCCGACCTCATCGGGCACTACCGGCGCGTCATCTCCGCCACCGCTCGGCGCCGACAGCCCGAGCAGCTGGTGCAGAAGCTGTTCGGCGAGCGGATCGCCCCCGGTGGGCGGCTGGACACCTACTACCGGCCAGGGCGCCCCTGGATCGGCGGGCATGGCGGGCACCGGCTGCTGGCCGGTGACCTTCCCAGGACGACGTTGCTGTTCAACGGCGTCCGCCACCGGGTCGACCTGCCCGCGCTCCTGACCGAGCTCCGCACCTGGGTCGGCAGCCAGCGGGCGGTGTGGTCGGCGGTGACCCAGGGCGACCCGACCGCAGCCAACCTCGGCTGGAGCATGCGGGAGAGGGCGACCTGGTTCGACTACGACACCGGCGGATTCAACGCGCTGGCCGGGGAATTCGCCGTCGCCCTGGTCGACCTGCTCCTGCACGGTGCCCGCTTCACCCCCGCCATCAACCCCGGCGCCTACCGGGACCACCCCTCCGCGCTGGCCACCGCACCGGCCGCGCCCGGAGCGACGCTGCACCACCGGCGGGCCGGCCTGATCGAGGCCGACATCCACCATCAGCCCTCGCCCGCCCGACGCCGACTGGCCACCACCTACCTGCGGGCGCTCGTCGCCCCGGTCGCCGACGAGCTCGGCATCACCGATATCGCCGGGTGGCTGCGGCCCTACCTGCTGACCCGGCTGCTCGGGGTCTACCACCCCGGCGACCTCTCCCCCGCCGACGCCGTCGTGCTGCTGGCGGCGATCACCCAAGTCCAGAACCGAAACCTGGATCTGGCGACCCTGTTCGACCTCACTACGCCTGTGGAGGCCACCCGATGATGACCGAGACCCGGCCGTGGGCCGTGGTGACCGGCGCTGGAAGCGGCATCGGCGCCGCCATCGCACGGCGCCTGGCCACCACCCACCACCTGCTGCTCGCTCACCTGCAGCCCGACTCCGACTTCGACCAGGTCCTGGCCGCGTGCCAGTCGGCCGGCGCCAGGACCACGGCGGTCACCGGGGACCTCACCGACCCTGACGTCGCCGCCAAGCTCAATTCCGTCATCACCGAGCACACCCACGAGCTGCAGGTCGTGGTGTCCGCTGCCGGTGCCTACCCCCGAATCGCGTGGGCGGACACCACCGCCGAGGTCTTCGACCGGCAGCTGCAGGTCAACCTGGTCACCCACGCCAACCTCGCCCGGGCCACCACCGCGGCGTTGACGACAGCGGGGCCACGGGGCAGGTTCATCGCGATCTCCTCGGTGCTGACCCAGCTGGGCCGGGTCGACCTCGCCGGCTACATCACGGCCAAGGCGGGGCTGGAAGGCCTGGCCCGGGCTTTGGCCCGCGAGCTCGGCGCCTGCGGGGTGACAGTGAACTGCGTCCGTGCGGGCTCGATCCAGGTTCCGGCCGAGCACACCGTCGTCGCTGACGACGATCACGCGGCGATGGAGGTCCGGCAACTGGCCCGTCAATGCGTGCGACGCCGTGGCCGCCCAGAAGACGTCGCCGCAGCGGTCGCGTTCCTGGCCTCGCCGGAAGCCGGATTCGTCACCGGCCAGACCCTGACCGTTGACGGCGGGTGGCACCTGCAATGACCAGGCACGCCATCGTGTGGATCCGGCACGGGACCAGCATCGACGGGCTCGAACGCCCCACCGCCCACGCCCGGCCGGACACCCCGCTCAGCGACCGGGGCCACGCCGAGACCCGGGAGGCGGCCGGGCGGCTCGCGGGTATCGGGATTGGGCGGGTGGTCAGCAGCCCACTCCTCCGTGCCGTTCAGACCGCGCAGATCCTCGCGGCCGAACTCGGCATCCCGCTCGACGAGCCGGACGGCCTCCTGCGGGAATGGCAGGCCCCGACCTGCGTTCTCGGGCTCGCTCCCACGCAGTACCCAGCCCAGTACCGTCGGTGGCGCAGCATCCGCGACACCGAGCCGGACACCGCACTGCCCGGCGGTGAAAGCCTCACCGCGTTCGTCTGGCGAGCCCGCGCGGCGGCCGAGGCCGTGGAGAACCTGGCGGTCACCCGGGGGCAATCAGTGCTCGCGGTCGGACATACGCTGCTCATCGGTGCCATCGGTGCCATCGCCGACGGGGTCACCGATCCCGAGGCAGTCTTCGCCGCGGCCACCTGTTTCACCCTGACCCCGGCCGGGCTTTGGCACCCACCCGGACACCACCACATCCGGCAGGACTGGCCCGCGCCTACGGCAACACCGCGGGAAGAAGATCGGCCAGCAGCGCAGACCGGTTCGCCATGATGAAGTCCTTGATCTGTGCGGGTTTGAGGTCGTAGTCATCGAGCTCGTCGAGCGGGATCCGGTCCACCTCGTAGCCGCCCCTGCTAGCGTCGGTGTGCTCGGCGCCGGACCGCAGCGCGGCATCCAGGCTGACCAGGCGCGCGACGAAGAAGTGCTGCACCGACTTGCCACTGTTGGTCAGTGTGGTGACCTCGATCAGCTGCCGACCGACAGCGGCGATGGCCCCCAGTTCCTCCAGCAGCTCACGTTCCACCGCCGCGACGTAGCTGGAATCCTCAGCCTCGACCCCACCCCCCGGGGTCGTCCAATACGGCGCGATGCCCGGCTTGGTGCGCTTGACAGTCACCAGCCGACCGGCCTCGTCGACCAGCACAGCCCGAGCCGATCGGCGGACGATCGGCGCCACTTCCGTCGATGCCACCATGATCTCCCGCCTCCGACATCATCCGACAGCTGCCGAGTCACAGCGTGGCCACATTGTGTCACCTCCGGGAGATAATCCGAACTGGACGCGGGAATCTCAGGAAAGCCGCTCTGAACAGGGATGATGCGAGGTCTCCGCTGCCCTCATAGGCACGTCCTGTGAACTGATTCCCCCGAACCATCCGCTACGAGTGCTGGTGCGAGGCCACACAGCCACCTCGCACGCGCGGTGCCGTGTGAGCGAGTACGGGCGGTGATCTTCTGAACCGGTTCGGTGATCGCACCGGTTCTTGTGACTGCGGTCAGGCATTCTGGGTGGTGGAACCGCCGGTAACCGGGCCGGTTCCATGCCTTGGGGGACACGGGATTGATCATGACTGGTACCGAGTTGTTCGACCTCGACACACTGCTCGCGCGTGATGACGACGGTGTCTATCGAGTACTGGACAGGATCTGTGGGCCGGGGGAGCTTTTGGAACTACATCGCCAACTGCTGGTGTGGGCCGGTGCCTACCGCTACGAATTCGGCATGGACTGGTCGGTCAACGCGTCGACGGCCGCGCGCCGGGTTTCTATGCTGTGGCAGGACTGGACCATGCCCGGTGGCGCCGCGAGCCCGGTCGCACTGGACGTCGGCAGGGATGCTGTTCGCAGAGGCGTTGCGGCAGTACTGGACGTCTTGTGTGCCTACGAGCAGGAAGCTGCCGATGAGGCCCTCGGGCGAGCTGTGAGATGGGCCGATCAGCTCTACATGGAACGGGCCAACCTGCGCAGGAAGGGCCGGTAGCCACGTATGCGCCGCGCGGCAGCGGACATCGACTTGATCAGCCTGGAAGTAGTCCCCGCGCCGGGTCCATACGTCCGGTGGGAGGCCGGGTTGGCGGTTCCGTGGAATTTCCGTGTCGTGGCCGTTCTGACGGATCCCCGGATCCTGGTCATCCTGGATGTGCAGACCATCCCGAACCGTGGCCCGATCATCATGGAGTCCTCGATCCGGGTGCACGGCGCATCGGTCACCAGCGTTCTGCTGCGCAAGGTCCGGTGCGCCGCGATCCTCGCCCTAGCGCTACAGCAGGTTGCTGTCGTTCCCTCGACCAGCGATGTCACCGTGGACGATGGCCAGCCAGGGCTGTCGACGCCGCCGGACTCGCAGGCCGTGTCCAACGCGCGCCGCGCGGCCGCGATCTACCAGCAGGCATGCGAGTCAGGCAACCACGCGCCGACAAAAGAGGTGGAGCTGCTCATGAACCGCTCCCGCGCGACGGTGTCGGGATATCTCCGGCACGCCCGGGACCTCGGGCTCCTTCCACCTCACCCGCTGAGCGCCCCGATCCGGACGGCGGTACAACGACTCCTTCGCTGAGTGCTTGACTGCGCTGGCTGGGAAACCTGCTCATGGTCCTGTCGCTCCCATGGAAGACGCTGGTTGCACCAGTGACTGCGGTTACGTCCATGATCGACCACCGTTGACGCCCAGCGTGCCTTGATGGTGCGCGCCGGCTGTGCCGGGCTTGCCAAGCCCTGGGAGGGTTGAGCGGCTGGGGCGCACCAGGGAGCTGTCTCGCGAATCGGTGATCCTGCGACCGACCTCGGCCAGTCCGACCTCCATTTTCGCGACTCGGGTGAGCGGTTGTGAATCCCGGAGAGCATTCAGGATCATGGGGAACACGTCTGGGGCGAACTGCTGCTGCGATCCGGCACAGTCGACAGCGACGATGACGCCACGCGTCTGGCGGTCGATGGTGAAGTTCGCGCGGAGGCCGGCCACACTGACTGTTCCGGCGTAGCCGTTGAGCTGGTAGACGGACTGTTCGAGGATCTTGAGCATCGTCTGCACGTTGGCGTCCGGGATCACATGTCCATCGATCCGGACTACCGTGTCGGCCGCCAACGATGCCAGGGCGTACGCGCCGGTGAAAAAATCGACCTGGCCTCTCAACGTGGTGTATAGGCTGGTGTCCTTGGCCAGTGAGGCCGGAGGCGGTATCTCGGGCGGGTCTTGCTGTTGAACACGGTCGATCTCGGCTTCCAGCTGATCTGTGAAACGATGTCGGGCTGACTGCACATCAGCGCCGGTGATGATCGTTCCGGGGCGGCCGAGCGCCACATCAGACCGATGTCCAGTGTGGTAGCGCCGGGCGGCTGCGGCCTGTAGTGGAGTTTGCCCAGCGGCGCTGCCAGAAACGCCTCCACTGCCCAGGGACCGTGGAGTTCAGGCAAGATCCGACGGCACAGCTCGTACCGCTCTTGGAGAAGGTCCTCCCGCATACTGCCAGCCAGCCGCAACTGGTCTTGGAGTAGATCGGTACCGCGGCCGAACAGCGCCAACTCGCTCCAGTATGCAAGGTGGGAGGCCGCATCACCGAGTGGGTCAGCTTCGGACAGTACGCGACCATCCTCATCGACGTCCGCGTATCTACGGCCTTCTTCACGTACGAGGACCTCATGGATCCGAGGTAACGCATCAAGATCGTGATAGAGCTCCGCAGGTACGACACCGGCTTGCTGAAGAACCCACAACTGGTGCACGAGCGTCTGAATGGCCAGATACTGGCGAGCCGGCTCGATCGCCGCGTAATCAAACGGTTCCTGGGCCCCTGGCTTGTTGCCGAATAACCTGCGCATGCTGGACGACTGCTGATCTTGGGCGGCGTTCCAATGCCGCTGCACCTCTGCGAGCGCAGCCTCGAAATGCGGTCCCTGCGGGCCTTGCAAGAAGCGCAAGGCCACGTCATCGACGGGGGTCCCTTGGAAGTAATCGTCCTGACTGCTCATCATCATTCGGTCCTGTGCTGGTCTGGTCAGTGGCCTCTGCTGCGCCCAGTGCGCCTTCTACCTTGGCGATCAGGGCTACCGAGGCGTTCCAGATCCCGATTGCGGGACGGTCAAGCGGGGCCTGATCCTCTACCGAGGCCTGCATTGCGATACCGAGCTCCAGCAGCGCGCGGAGTTCGTCCTGGTCAAGTCGGACTGTTCGGGCCCCGTCAGCGCGGGGCCGGCGGGCGAAGGTCTTGCGGTACAGGGTGACCGCGGCGTGGTCGACGTCCATGGCCTCGATCCACTGCGGGTCATCCAGCCCCAGTCCGAGCCCGGTGACAGCCATGAACTCCGTCGTTCGGCGGGAGATCGTGATCGATACAAGCATTGTCCCGGCAACTCAACCGCCGCAATTTGTTGCAGGTCAACGGTTTCGGGGGTTCGCCGCCGGATCGAGTGTCCACAAGCGACACTCCGTGATCAGCCGGACACCCAACGCCGCAACACCATCAGCCCCCTGGCCACCGAGTCGCCGGGACGCCGCGCGGACCGCGGGTGCTCGGTTCTTCGCTGCGGGCTATGACTACTGGATGTGGCGATCGGAAGCTAGGCTGACCAGCACGGGTCACGGTCTACGGGGGCAGACTGGAACCGAATGGCTACGTTGCGTGAGATTGGTTGGCCCAGTCCGCGACGATCACAGGGGGTGCGGCGCCGGGCCAGCGCGGCGGGGGAGCCGCCCGGGCGGGAACGGTGACCCGCTTCGCCGCGACCGGCAGGACGAGGTGCTGCTGATACAGCATTGGGGGAAGCGATGATCAACGAGATCGTGATCAAGAACCAAGCCCAGGGTACGCCCGGCACCGCCCCGGCTCCGGAGCTATTTCCGGCACGGCGGCCCGGAGCGGTGAGCATGAGCAGCCGGTGCGGCCCGGCTAGGCCAGCGACCGGGCGGAATGTGCCGCCGCTGCGGACCAGCGGCGCACCGCGAGCCCGGGTGATTGCCGGGTGCCTGGAGCGTTGGTCATGACCGCCCCACAGCCGGCGGTCGCGGACTCGAACGACAGCGGCCGGGGTGTTCCCAGCAGAGGGCTGTGGTTGATCGAGCGGGAACTGCTCGTCGCGCTGGTGCACGATCCGGCGCGCATCAGCGACGTGTACTGGTGGCTGGCCGGACATGACTTCGCCGACCAGCAGCACGGTGCGGTCTACGACACGATCGTCCGCCTCTACGAGGTTGAAGACCTGCGGTCCACCGACCCGGAGCGCGGGCTGGACGCTCACGCGATCCAGATGGCCTTCACCCACAATGCGATGTCCGTACGGCGGGCGTTGGAGGAGAACCTGTTCAACCGGGTCCCGTTCGACGATCCGCACAAGTATGTCTCGGATCTGTTCACCTTCAGCGACCCAGCCCAGCCAGTGTCGCCCCGTCTCCATGGGCAGGCGGTGCTGGGAATGTCGATAAAGCGGCAGGTGTCGGAGTGGGGAGTGTCCCTGAAACGAGCGGCAGAGGCCAAGCCGATGGGTCCTGGTGGTGTCTCCGCGTTGCTGGGCATGCACGCTGCGATGGAGGGACGGCTTGAGGAGTTGGCCGACGAACTCCGCATCTCCAGCGGCCAGGAAGCCCTGAGGTCCGATCAGAACTCGATCGCCCCGATACCCTTCGAGTCGGCAGGTCCGTTGTCCGCCAAAGCTGTCGAGCGTGCCGAGCGGAAGATCATCCACTGGATGTTCGCCGGGGATCCCGCGCCCGGCGTGCCGGGGCAGTTTCAACGGCAAGAGCTGCTCGCGCGGTTTCAGCCCGAGGATTTCGTACTCCGGGCACATCAAGTCACCTGGCGCGCTATTCAAACGGCGGCAGGGATGGGTCAGTCGATCACCCCTGGCAGCGTCGGCTGGCACATCGACGAGATGGAGGTGGAGAGGAAGTACGGAGAGGTCGAGGATGGCTTCGATTTGGGCCTCGATTACGAGGAATTGCTCTACATGAGTAACCATGAGCCGGCCGATATCAGCGAGGCTGTGCCGACGGTGTTGCGGTCGGCGATAACCCGGCTCGCGGAGCAGGCCAGGCAGGAGATACGGGCCACCGCGGAGGATCCGCAGGCTGACGTCCAGGACGTTCTCGAAGAGGCCAGGGAGACCGGGGCGGAGCTCAAGGTCGCGACCGAGCGGCTCGGCGGGCCCCTGCCCGCGGCCGACCCGGCGAGGGCGCCCGGCCGGCTAGCGGGGGAGCGTGAGTTCACGATGTCACCGCAGCAGGGTGATGCCGGGCGGGCACGAACACGGTGACCGGCCACCTGGAGGGGCGCCGTAGGCTGGCGTCGCGATCCGCGACAAGGAGTGAAGGTGGGCTACTGCTCTCGGCTCCGGGAATCCGAGCGAGATCTCCGCGAGCACGGCATGGACTGGTTGATCCCCGCGTTCCGTCGGCTGGTGCTCTGGCGGTGGGCTCTCACCGCGCTCGAAGGGTGCATCGTGCTGGCCATGCTGGCGATGTGGATCTTCTGACGAGACTCTGCATGCCCACGCTCCAACAGCACATGCGCCCGTGGTCACGGGGCAGCAGGCGGTTGCCGGGGCGGGGCGCAACCTCCGGTGGTGAGCAGATCCCTCATCACATCCTGAACGATCGCATGGATCTGACGGGCCACCACCGCGATCAACACCCTGTTGATCATGTCCAGGATGATCATGTCGATCACTGCTTGCGCCCATCGGCGCAGGTACTGCTGTGCCGGCGTTTCATGTTCCATCGCTCTCGCCTTCTTCCTGCAGAGTCGGTGTCGACCGGTCCGGCTGTTGAACAGCGGCCGACGTTGTCCATCGAGTACCTGACGGACGGGCGATCGGAGAACGGCTGCGACCCGTGTTCTTCTCGGATCTATCTCGATGGATGGCGGTCCAGATCCGGCGGTGAGTCAGCCGCGCAGGCACGCCACGGTGATCCGGCCAGCTCGATGCCCCCTGCGCAGGGGCACAAACCAGGTAGGCGATCGCACGTAGGGTGCTTGGCGGTATTTGGACTGGTTGGCATGACGATCGTTGGGGACAGATGACAGCGGCAGAATCCGGCGAGCCCGTAGCCTCAGGTAGGGCATTGGGCATAACGGTGTCCTGGTCTGATCTCGCGAACACGACGAGCACCACCAGGCACTTCGAGGTCGCCATCTTGGCTACCAAGGCAGTGGTCGGTCTGCTCAAAGTCGGGAAGTTCGAACAGGTTGTCCGGCCCTTGTCCATCGAACTGAACCGGGGCGACACGGCGGCGAACACCCCGCTCACTCCAGCAGCGCTGCTTCGTCGTGCTCACGCCGAGGGCATGGCAGTTCAAGATCCTTCCAGTTATGAGGATGCCTGCAAGGCGGTGATCTGGAATTACCTGTCACGTCAGCACGAAGACGGCAGCCAATGGAACTGGGAAGCCGCAGGTACCTGGTGGCTCCACGATGTGGCACTGCCGGTGACCAAGTACGTACTGGGCCCGCTCCGGTTCGAGACGGAGTTCTCGCCAACCGCTAATCAGCCTGGTTTCCAGGCATTCGCGGACATCTTGACCCGAGGCGGTTTGCTCATCGAGCCGATCGAGCGGCGACCGGAAGCCGACATCCCCGAGCTCCAAGCCGAGCTGGCTGACCATGAGACATGGCTGGGCGAGATCGCCAATAGGACCGGTTCGACCGAAGCTGGGCCCCACCCGGAGATCGACAACCTGCGGGCGCGGGTGCATGCGTTGCGCTACATCGCGCGTGCGTACAACAGCAGTACCGACGACACGGTCTACCAGCCGGAGCCGTTGGAATTCGATGCCGTCGCGGCGGCCATCGCACCTACGGTCCAGGCCGTTCAACAAGGGCGCCATGCCGGGACCGGACGGTACCTCTGGCGTGGCCTGGAGTTCGAGGTTGGGCGATTCGCCAACCATGTCACGCCGGGCTCCAGGCTGATGCTCGAATTGAAGGTGAACGCGAATAACCGCTGGTGGAGCCACCTAATCCCCTGCCCCTTCATGTACGGAACCGGGGCAAGCGCACGTCGTCACCGATATTCTCCGCCACGCGGTCACAACTGCCGACGACCTTGCGAACGCACTGTATGTCCAGGTTGTCGATCTTCGATCCAGGTTGTTGCGTTCCCTTCCTCCTCCGCCGAGCATTGATGCGCCCAGCTCCGCGGCGCTGCGGGAAACGGTGGCGGATCTCGAACGGCGGCGGAGCAGCCTCGACGGTCTCTCGGACCGCCCCGGCGTGCCTGGCGCGCTGCACAGCAGCACGCCTGCGGCGCCCGGGACCAGGGCGCACCTGGTGAGGATGGTGGAGCTGAATCGTCAGCTCCACCACGATCTGCGAGCGCGAGTCGCGAGCCAGGTCGTCGTCAACGAGGCGAACACGCTGATCAATCGGTGGGCGGCCTGGTCGCATTCGGTGAACGCGGTTCCCGGACCGGCTTCGTCCACTACGCCCGGGCGGCGCTGCACCGTGGCGTGATCAAGGTAGCCGCCGAGGCCGATCAGCCTGCTACGCAGGACTTTCTTCAACGGCTCGCGCCTGTCGATCACGAAGTGTGTCAGCGCGTTGATCGCTGTCCCGGCCAGTAACCCGCGCGGCGAAACGCGGAAACCGAGGGTCCGGGTTACTGCTACCGCGGCAACGAGTTGCCCAGCCGAGTAGGTGACGACATGCCGGACGCAGTGTCGACGGCCCTCCCAGCCGGGGTTGCCTTTCTTCATGGCGTCCCGCGAGCTTTGCAGGATCTGGTCGCAGAAGGGGTGCACATCGCTCCAGGCGGCTTGCAGCGCCCCGAACAGGGCCAGCGCCTTCACCGTCCTGGTGTTCATGCTGCTGCCAACCACACTCGAGCGCGGTTCTGGCCAGCCGCGCGTTTCCCGGTCACGTCGGTGAGGCGGAGCTCGGCGGCCTGGCCGGCGCGGTGCTCGACGAGGACCGCTTCGAGTATGGACGGGTCGCGTTGCTGGTGGTGAGGCGTCATGATCGTGAGCATTGCCCGCGCGGAGTGGGGTTGTCTGCGTACAACGACACAGAACGACGATCTGCTGGCGGCGGATTTATCCGCAGTGCAACTCGGCGACACGGTGGCGGGTCTGGTCATCGGCAGGCACCAGGACACCGAACGCCCGGGCGGATCGATGGAACCTCAGGTTCGGCTCGGCGCCGGACAGGGGCACGATGACGCCCTGCGACTCCAGGGCGAATCCGTGCTCGGCCCGCACCGGCTCCCGCAGCAGGCACCCGTTGCCGTACTCGGCCAGCAGCTGGTCGGCCGGCGGGTAGATCCATTGCTGCACCAAGCGTCCCAGGTGAGCGCACAGCACGACGGCCACCATGCCGACAACGATCGCGGCCACAGGGCCACTGCGACTTCTGCGGTCGGCCCCATGACCGACCGCCCAGCCGGCAAGGCTGCTGATGAAGACCGCGGGGCCTACCAGCGTCATCCACTGGTCGGGCCACACCGCCGACGCCGCGCTGGATGCCAGGCCGATCCCGCAACAGGCTCCCGCGAACGCTCCCACGACCTCCGCGACCGTGAAGGCACGGTGCTCGACCGGCTGTGTTGCCACTGATCGTCCCCCTGTTCGTACTGGGCGACAGGCTACTCAAGGTGCTGATCGATGACCTGGAAACGACCGTCTCCAGCGTGCTGGTCGTCGTCCTCCATCCTTCGCTGTGAACAGCGGGACCATCGCGGGTTCGCCGCCTGGTCAGGTAGTCGGTGCTGAACGATCGTGGTTGCCGGGGCGCATCCATGGCGAGCGGCAGTTCGGACCGTGTCCCCGGGGGCTGCATTCTGTGCTGGTGAGCGGCCAGAACTCCAGCTGCTCGGCGAAGCGATACTCGACGGTGCAGGTCGCCGGGAAGCTGTTCCACAGCCGGTAGAGCAGTCGCCCCGGGCCGCTGGCCGGGGTCGCCGCCCACGGTGTATCCGGTCCGGTGGTCACTTCGATCTCGCCGGGCGGAGTCCCGTCGGCGGCGATCTCCATCGTCAGCATTTCGCCGGTCAGCACCCCGCCGATCAGCTTCGCCATCCACTCCATGCCACACTCCGTCATCGAAACTCAGTTCGAGAGCTCAACTATGGCATGTCCGGCGGCAGGTCGGGGTGCAGCAGCAGGGCACGGCACGTCATTGCGCACCGGGTCCGTGGTGAACAGCCGCAGGCGTCGACCGGGCGTTCGTCCACTGCGGTGTCGCCGAGCCGACGCGCTCGACCTGATCTGCGCCACGAGGTGACCAACGGTGGCAATGATCTCGCCACGCCCATTGAACAGGGGCAGTTGCAGCGCGGCGATCCATACTCCGATCTACCGGTTTGGATCCACCCCTGCATGGTGGCGGGCATCTGCCGGTGGAACCGGGCTCTCTCGGCGCGCACTCGCATCGATGTCTGATCTCCCCACCTCAGCGACGGCGGGAACGCATCCGCAAGGTTGGCCAGCACCGCCACTGGCGATTGCATGACCCGATACGCACCGGCTCTCTCCTCCACGGATCGAACATTAGTGCTAGGAGTGAGCGGGAGCCAGTAGTATCGGCGGAAATCCCGCCTGCCGTTCGTCGCAACGAGGGCAGAGCCACGCTCCGAGGAAGTTGGCGGCCTCACTCCACCGGAAGGTGATCGGCCCCGAGCCCGGACGCTCTGCTGAGTCCTGGCGCCGAGGCCGATCTAGCTTGGTTCAGCCCGGGCGGTTCACCAGGTCAAATCGAACGGCGAGCGGCACAACTCCTACGGGCCGGTTTGCGGTGAGCCGAGCCGCCCGGCGCAGGCCAGCGGGCACCGGCCGACGGCGCGCGGCGGGCAGTGGAAGGTTCGCCGGCGCACGCTGAACGATCCGCTTCCGCAGTGCGCTGTAGCGGATACGGCAGGGCTTGACGACCTTCACCTGCACCAGGCGGCGAGCCGGTCCTCGCCGGGCGAAAGCCTGAACGAAGACATCGAGCGACTCTTGAGGAAATCTCAAGGTACCTCCGTCCGGGTTCTTGGAGTCCCGCACAAAAACGAGTCCTGCGGCAGGAAGGGCGGCAATTTCCACGCACTTGTCGTCGTCAGCGCTGTAGGACGACGTGATCCACGGGAGATCGCGGGGGCCAGGTGTCTTCATCCGATCTCCTTGATGCGGGTACGAATGATGTCGAGAGTGTCGAGGGGCGGGTGCGCTTGTTCTTCGAGAACGAGAAAATCGCTGGTGTACGCGTCGGCGGACGTCTTTTCTTCGATGAGGCGCAGTTCATCGCGTGCGGGCAGCGCGACAACGTCCGGTTCGGCATCGTCGAAGGCGAACACGGTGAAGTTGCCGGTCATGCCGACGTGGAATTCGTCTTCTGGCAGTACTTGGATGGTGATGTTCGGCCGCTGCGCCAGGTCGAGCAGGTGCTGGAGCTGGTTTCGCATGACCGCCGGTCCGCCGACTTTGTTCTTCAGGACCGGCCACCACAGAATGGCTTTGATCTTCGGTGCTGGATCTCGGTCGAGAATCACCTACCGGTCCATGCGCAGGTCTAGGCGGTTGTTGATCACTCGCGATGTCGGACGTTTGGGGTCCGACGCCAGGATCTGCCGTGCCGTGTCCCTGGTTTGAAACAGGCCGGGAGGCTGGCAGTTCTGAACGATGAGCTGTTCGTCAGCGGCGTCTTCCATTGCCGCGAAGGCGCTCATGTCCCTGGACCATGTCCGCCACGCTCGTTGGGTCTGGAACCACCCATCCTTGCTCTCCCCGCCGATGCGCCATTCCAGCAAGGTCGGCAGTTGATGTTGCGCCTGGTAGACCTCGGCCAGGGCAGTGATGTCTTCGGGGCTGGGCATGGCGCCGCGGGCCTCCCATCGCGAGATGGCGGCCCCGCTCTTGCCGATCGCTGCCGTGACCTCTTCCAGCTTCAGGCCGGACAGGGCGCGCAGGTGGCGTAGCTGGCCGGCCAAGGCGCGGCGGCATCGCAGTGCAGACCACTGCTTCGCCGGATCTTCCGCGTTCGCCATACCTACCTCCACATTCGATGGCCGCGTGCTACCCACCGGACACGACTCGACTGATGACGCCGCGTCGCCGGGGTCAACTATGCGTGACCAGACGCGACAAGACACCACCCAAAAGGCTGCCTTACCCCTGTAATTTTACGTAGTAAATTTACGGGGGGTCTGAACTCCCTGGAGGGCCGCAATCCCTGCCAGGTCGAGACAGATCCAGTGGCACGGCCCGGCGGGCGGGGATTCCCCCAGACCGTTCGTCGGCCGTGCCACCTCAAGGCATCGCGGGCACATGCCGGTGATCGCCCACCGACGACGGCAGAGCGAGGTGGACATGTGCGACCCGATGCCACGAGGTACGTCAGCACGCATTGTCCCAGTTCTCCCTCACCGCACATCGCGGCGCCCCCACTGGTCCGGATGCCGGTGGCGTACGGATCACCGCGTGTCGCGGATATGGCGGTGAGGCGCGTGATGCCGACGTGGGCCAACTGGTTGCTTCCGCTGCTGGCCACCGCGCTGGCCAGCAGCGGACCTGAACTCTTCACCTGTGCGTGGCGATGGTGGAGCGCCCGGCGCGACCGCGGTGTGCGCGGGCCGATCCCGCTGCCGCTGGTGGAGTCCGAGCCGGTACAGCACCTGGCGGCCGACGGCCCGTGTACGGGTGCGTGCGGCCTGCAGGTGCGCAGAGAGCCTGCTGTCGGCCCGGTGATCCCGTTGCAGCGGGACAGGGAGAGCTCGTTGGTGCCCCCTGCGGGTGCTGACCGTCTGGCAGGGATGTCCGCATGACCGCGGCCCTGTCCATCCCGTGTGCTGAACCGGTCGTCCAGGCCGAACCGGAACCGGCATCCGTCGCCTCCCCGGTCCTGCCCAAGCTCGACCGTCCCCGGGAGCTGTTTTACCTGCGCCTGTGGGATGCGCCGGAGCGGTTGGTGTACGTGGACGACGCGTACACGGCGCAGTCCCTGAAGACGATGCTGGAGACCGACCTCGCACGGGAGGCCATCGGCACCGACGAGGTGCTGCTGTGGCTATGGGGGTTGCGCGAGGACCTACCCCTGGAGCCGGGGACCGCGGTATTCGCACCGTGTTCGACCACGGAGTTCAGGTCGACCCTGCACATCGTCCAGCTGACACCGGGCCAGGACGTGCCCGAGAAGGTCACGGTGGTGTGCGGAGCGGTGTTCGAACTGAAGACCATGCTCTGGCGGATCGAGAAAGGCATTCCCTGCCTGGGATGCAGAAACGGATTCGGGAAGATCAACCCGAAGGTGGTCGCATAGCCATGGCGACCATCTCCAGGAACCGGCACACCGGACACCTGCGCTCCCGTCTCGATGAACTTCCCGGCCGCGCTCACGCTGCCGTGGACTCCTTGTTGGCTGGTCTGCGGCCCAGCTGGAGCACTCAGCGACCGGTCGAGCCAGAGCTTGAGGTCTGCGCCGACGCCCAGCGGCTCTCGGACGAGCTGACCAAGGAACTTCACGTGCCGGTGATCATCACCTTCGACGGTGTCTCCGGTACGTGGACCGCCCGGTATCGCGGGGACGACTCCACCCGTAAGGCGCTGGAGAGCCTGCTGGCGTGCTGCACGCCGCCCTCGCTGCCCCGCCCACAACTGGACATCGAAGCGCTGCGGTTGTGCCGGTTCGTCCCCGGCGGTGATCAATCATGAGCGACGCCGCGCTGGAGCAGACCGGCCCCATCCCGATCGGGTTGCCGGTGAAGTTCCCTGTCGAGGTGCACGGCGCGGTCCTGGGCGCCCGCAAGCGCGGCTTCTACGTCTATCCGCAGCTCGGGCTGGGTTACCCCGAGGGCGCCTTAGTCCGTCAGGTCGGCCAGATCATGCACCAGGTGATCCTGCCGCTGCACGGTCGCGGGGAAGTCGCGCAGTACAGCGGCCTCACCGGTGACACCGACGAGCTGACCCTGGTGACCCTGGACTGGCACGTCAAGACGCCGGTCCTCTTGGCCGCGATCTGGGCCGCCACCGCAGAACGGGGGGACTACTCCCTGCTGCTCGACGGCCCCGAGAACCAGTGGATCTCGGGCAGACGCCCCGGATAACACCCGCACCTCAGGCTTCGGCGGCTTCGGCCGCCGCGGGCGGAACGCCCTCCGGCGCTCCGCGCTTGATCCCCATCGAATCCAAGGAGAACACCGATGAGCATGACGACCGCCTTCGGCTACGGCTACCTCGCCCTTCTGCTGGCAACGACCGCGGCCATCGCCGCCACATGGATCGCGGCGTCGCCGAGCACCGGCGCCTCGCCGGCGGCTGCATAGCGCGATGAGGGAGCCCGGCGCCCGCTGTTTCTGCTGCGGTGCCGTCGCGGGCGCGGGCTCCCTGATGCGGGTGGCTGGCCGAAACCCCGATACGGCCAGCCACCCATTTCCGGCCCACCACTTTCACGCTGTCCCTTCCTGAACTGGGTTTATGGTCATGAGTCGTCTGGATGACGCCGTCCGCTCCACCTCCGCATTTCCCGCCGGTGCGCAGCTTCTGCTGGCCGCGTGCTTCGCGATCTACCTGAGACACATCCCCGGCGGCGCCGAGCTGACAGCCTCAAGCGCACACCCGGAATGCACCGATATCACGCTGCTCGCCTACGACGCTGCGACGCGGGCGATCCGGGTGTGCGCGAGCGAGGGCACCGGATCCGAGGTTCGTCCGTGACCGGTTCCCACCTGATGTCCGGGCCACGCGAGCTCGTACGGCCCGGACACATCGGCACCGTGACGGCGGGCTTCTCCGGTCCCGCAGCCACCGAACTCGCTCGGCCGATGCAGCTGTTCCCGCCAGTGCCGTGGATGGTCGACCGCCACGACGAGCTTGAACAGCTGCTGCACTGGCGTGCACAGCCGGAGCTGGCCCGGATCGAGATCTCCGGTCCCGAAGGGATCGGCAAGACCGCACTGGCCGCCACATTCCTGCGGCGGGCCAGATTCACCGACGGCGTCCTGCGACTGGATCTCGACGCGACCGGGCACAGCGGGCCGCTGGACTCAGCTGCCGAACTGGCCTGCCTGCTGGGCGCCTTGGGCGTGGACGAACGTCGGATCCCGGGCCGAGCCCAGCACATCCGCAACCTCTGGGCCGAAGTGACCGGTCCGCTGTCGCTCTGCCTGGTCATCCGCGTACACGGGAAGACCACGGACGCGGCCGAGTGCATCAGCGAGCTGCTGCCCTCCTCCACCAGCGGCGCGATCCTCGTGCTATCGCGCACCTACACACAGGCTCTTCGCCGATACGGGTTCGTCTCCCTGCGCCTCCCGGCGCTCCCGCGCGAGGAGGCCGCCGCACTGCTGCACCGAGCCGCCGGAGAACCGCCGCAGCTCTCCCTCAACGAGTGCGGCCAGATGGCCCGGGCCCTGGCCTGTCACCCGCTGAGCCTGGTGATCGCCGGGAGCGTGCTCAGCCGCGCCCGGACCCCGGAAGCGATCGCCACCTTGCTGCCCTTGTCCCGCAAGACCGCGAAGGACGTCATGACCGCGACCATCACCCGCGCGATCAACGAGCTGACCGACGACGGACTCACCGTGCTGAAGGCCGGCGCCTTCCAGGTAGGCCGGACCTTCCAGATCCCGGTGCTGTGCGCACTGACCGGACTGCCCGTGGAGCGGGTCACCCAGGCGGTCCTGGAGATCGGGGACGCCCACATGCTCAGCGAGCACGGCGACGACGCGGCCTCCCCACACGATGAATCCTGGTTCGTCCGGGACGACGCCTCCGGCTGTCTGCGGGTGATCACATCGCCCGCGGAGTGCGACGCGATCACCGAGGCCTCGGTACAGCACTACCTGCACATGTTCTGCGCGGCCGGCGCGACGCTGATTCCTCACCGCTGGACAGTCGGGAAACTGACCCAGCGGCTGCGGGCGCTACCTCCGCAAGCTCCGGCGTTCTGCCGATGCCTGCCCCCGGGCGCCCACGCGAAGGACTGCGTCCGCAAACCGGCCGCGCGGCACTGGTTCGAGTCCCACCTGGACGTCCTGTTCACCACCTTCTACTGGTTGCTGGAACAGCAACGCTCGGACGAAGCATGGCAGCTCATCGAAGGGGCCAGCGCGTGCTTCATCCGAGCCCCGCGCACCCTGACCCGCAAATGGATCGACCTGCTCGAGGCCGCGATCGTCGCGGCCGAGAAGCTGGATGCTCCACTGCCCGCCTGGCGAATGCGCACCCAGCTGGTGACCGCGCTGCAACGAGCCGGTGAGCACCTGCGAGCGATGCGGCTGGCCCGCGAGAACCACCACCATGCCGAAGACATGCCCGATGTTCAGGCGCTGCTGGTCTCCCTGGGACACATGGCCAAATGCCTGCTCACCCTGGGCCACCGCGAAGAGGCCTACCAGTACAGCGCCCGCAAGGTGAGTTGCAGCAGGCAGGCCTACAGCACCGATTCCGAGCTGCGGCGGGATCTACGGCTGGCACTGCGCAGACACGCCCGGATCTGCGTCCTGACCGGACGAATCCAGGAAGCGGAGCAGGCGCTGGCCGAAGCGCTCACCCTGTGCAAGGACGCCGATCCCGACGATGTCGCCGAACTGCACCGCGGGCGCTCTGTACTGCTGCGGCGCATCGGCGTTCCGGCTGGCGCCCTACGGGCCGCCCAGGCGGCGGAGGCCATCAGCGAAGCCACCGGCGGCTACCCCGATCACCTCGGCAACGCGCAGATACAGGCCGGTCTGTCCTACATCGCCCTCGCGCTCGCCTCGATCACCGACCCGGATTCGCCCCAAGCCCGCCTGTGCCGCGCGGTCGCCGGGTTGGAAGCCCGGCTTCGTGAGCAGGAGCCAGCGGCGTGACCAGAACCGACAACACCATGTCCGGACACGCGGGCGCGGTCCTGCAGGCCGGGTACATCGGCAACCTGCAGGTCCATCTCGCCAACCCCGCCCGCGCCGCACTGCGTGTTCCTCGTCAGCTGCTGCCGCTGCCGGTCGTGATGCTCGACCGCGAACCCGAGCTCCACGAGCTGAAATCCCTGTGCGCGCCCGGGGGGTTCGCGCGGGTGGTGGTCAGCGGGCGGCCCGGTGTCGGCAAGCGCAGCCTGCTGGCCAAGCTCCAGCGCGAGCACGTCTTCACCGACGGTGTGCTGACCGTGGACCTCGGCGGTACCGCCGTACCCGAGGAGCTGTTGGTCGCCTCGGTGCTGTGCGACCTGATGCGCAGCCTCGGCGTTCCCGATGACCGCTACCCGGCCAGGGCAGCAGCGGTGATCAGCCTGTGGCACGAGGTCACCGCACCGCTGGATCTCGGTGTTCTGGTGCTGAACGTGCCGCTGGCGCTGGCCGGGGTGCTGGAACGGCTTCTTCCCGCCAGCGAGTCGGGCGCGTTGCTCGTCACGTCCCCGTCGGTGCTGGACATGCCCGGCTTCACGGGCCTGGAACTCGATGGTCTGCCGCACGAGGCGGCCCGGGACCTGCTGCACCACGCGGCGGGCCGCCCAGCCATTGCCCTGGATTCCGCTTACGACGCGGTGGTGAAAGCCGTCGGAGGCCACCCGCTGTGTGTGTGGCTGGCCGGCGACGTGCTGCGCCGCGGTAAAGACCCCGCCTCGATCGAGGCATTGGTGCCCAGATCCCTACGCACAGCGGAGGAAACCATGAATTCGATCATCACAACAACGATCATCGACCTCGGAAACGGCCACGACCGGACGGTGCTGGACACCGCTGCTTTCCTGCACGGCCAGATCCAGCACCCAGCCACCGTGGCCGAGCTGACCGGGTACTCGGTCGAACAAGCCGAGGACGGGTTCACTGTGCTGTGCGACCGGAACCTGGCAGACATGCGCGGCGGCGGTTACGTGATCCGCGCAGAGGCCACTGGCGTCCTAGAGCACATGGTGCCCGTCGGCGAACAGGACCGGATCCGCGCCGCGCACTGCGACTACCTGACCAGCTGCGGCGGCTACCTCAACGGCCTGTACAAGCCGCACCGCTGGATCATCGGCGAGAAAGTCCGCGCCGGACGAGAGCACATGCCAGCCGGGTTCGGCAGATTCTGCACCTGCGAGGGCGAGCACGACCCGGAGACCGGCTGCCACAAGAAGCGGCCCGGCCTGGACTGGATGGCCGGCCAGACACCCAACATGATCCGCGCGTACATGTGGCTGTTCCGGCAACAGCGCTACCTGGAAGCCGGTGAACTGCTTGAGGCCTGGGCGCTGCACTACATCCACGCCGGGGATTCGGGGACTGCGGAGTGGATGCCGCTGGTGCTAGGGCTGGTCCCGAAGCTCGCGGACCTGCCCGACCGGATGCCGTGGTTCCGGCAGGTCGTGCAGCTGAGCTTCATCTACTTCTGCGCAGGCGACGCCGCGAACGCGCTGCTGTGGACCCAAACAGCCTGCGAGGCAGCACCGACGCTGCCGGACCCGCAGGCACTGCCGACCGCCTACCAGCACATGACGGTCGCCCTGCTGATGAACGGCGAACAGGAGGCCGCCGTCGCCGCCGGTCACCGAGCGCTCGCGGCCGAGCGTGAACGTCCCGATCGTGAATCGGCGACACGCAGCCTCGTGCTGACCTGTCGCCGACTTGCCCGGGCCTGCTACGAGACACAACACGTTCCCGGGCGCGGCGCCGAAGCGGTCGAGTTGCTGAGCGAGGCCAAGGCCAAAGCCGTCGACCCCGACGACAAGGCCCGCGTCACGATGGAACTGGCCGACGCCCTGGCCAGCCAAGGCCAGATCGCGCAAGCGCTCAAGGTCGCCCTGCCCGCCCTGGTGCACGCCGAGGAATCCGGCAACTCCGCCGACTGGACCGCGCAGGGCAACCGGCGGATCGCCCGGATCCTCTACCGCCGGGCCGCTCAACTGCACACCGACCCGAACTCCCGGGACGCGCTCAGCACCGCGCGGATCCTGCGGGCCATCGCGGACGAGGGCTGAGCCGCGCACGAACCACCGTCACACGGTGCGGGAAGGCGACGGCCTGCACAACCTCATCCACCACCACGGGAGATCCACATGATCGACATCGGTTCCAGCCTCGTCAGCCAGTTCACCTCCGAGTCCATGGAAGCGCAGCTGACCGCTCGGCTGTGGGCGGCGCTGTGGGAAACCGGCGAGCTGTAGAGCCATCGCCCGGTGCGTGCCCGGTGGCTCGCCACGCCGGGCACGCACCCCGTCCCATCCGCGCACCCGGACCGTCCGAAAACCACCACACAACAGGAGATCCCATGGGTTACACACCCGCCATCCCCCTGCCCACAGGCAAACAGCTCGCCGTGCTCGGGGCCCTCGGGCTGGCCGTGTTGCTGCCATCCGGCTTCGTACTGGTCCTGCTCGTCAAGAAGTCCATGAGCGGCACGGCGCCGATCAAAGGCAGTCCTGGCATGAAGACGCCGTGATCGGTCTCGGCCTGTGGCCGCGCAGTGATCGCGCACCTCCCTCAGGTCGGTCATAGCGACCACGCGAACTCTCTGAGTAACCAATTCTCGCCACTTATTACGACATAAGAGTGATTGACCATGCATCTACGTTGCCCCGAACAGCCTTACGCGACTATCAATGTAGTAACTCAACGTAGCCAACTGTGGTTACTGGGGGTGATGGCCAGGTTGCGGGGTGATCACACGATGGGTTCTGGCTGGTACCTCGCTCACGCCACCTCTGGCGTTCCCGTGACCTGGCCCTTGACGAACTGGCAATGGGGGATCATGGACGTCACGAACGACACCGCGCGCAGCGCGGGCGAGTACGGCCACACCATCGGCATCTTCGGGGGCGGCGATGTCCGTACTCGATGATCGCGCGGCCCGGCCGCTCGGAACCGGGGCGCAGTACCTGCGCAAGGTGCACTTCGTCGGCTCGCTCCCGCCGGAGATCGCCGTGGATGGCCTCGCCGCGCAGGACTACTTCCTGGCCCGGACGGTCGGCGCCGAACTGACCGGTCTGCCCGGTGGTGAAGATCCCCGCTGGATCATCAACTACCTTGAAAGCCTGCCTGGCCGCAGGCCATTCGAGGACGAGGCGACCGACTACAACGGCCTGCCTGACCTGGGGCCGTTCGAGACGGTACGCGAGGGCGACTCGGCGGACTACGACTCGATGCCGGTGGTCCGGTTCCGTGCTGGACATCGCCCGGACCCCCGGGATTTCCTGCTGGGCAGGGAACAAGAGGTCCGCGAGCGGTTCGAGGAACGCCGGATCAAGGGCGCCAAGGGCTTGGCGCCGCATCAGGTGACGATTCCCAGCCCGTTTGACCTGGGACTGTTCGTGTTCGGTGTCCCGGCGGCGATGGAACGTCAGCTCGCGGTCGGTGACGCGCTGGGCGCGCTGAGGTCGTTCTGGCGCTACCGCAAGCTGGTCACCGAGGCGATCACGCAGGAGATCGCGCTGTGTCAGGAGATCGCCGAGGAATTCGGCGATCGGATCATCTTCCAGTTGGAATCGCCTGCGGTGCTGGTGGGTTTCGACCGCACACCCGCGGTGGCGTGGCCGGCGGTGGCCCGGATGCTGGCGCGGATCACCGCCGAGGTGATCATGGCCTCGCCCGCTCGCAGCCGGTTCGTGCTGCACGGCTGGTGTTACGGGGACCTCGGGCATAAGCCGATCTCCGGGCTGCACGATTTGAAGCCGATGGTGGCGTTCATGAACAGGCTGGCCTGGACGTTGCAGATGGCGGGGCGGGCGATCCCGCCACTGCACTTCGCGGTCTGCGATGGCCAGAACACCCCGCCGGTCGACCGGGAGCACTACCTGCCGCTGCGCGACCTGCGTGCGGATGTGCGGGTGTACGCGGGTGTCGCCGATGAGAAGGCGATCGGGGACTCCCACAAGGCGTTGCCGCTGATCGAGCAGGAACTTCGCCGCCCGGTCGACGCTGTGGCCGCCGCCTGCGGGCTCGGCCGGCGCACACCTAAGCAGGCCGAAGACAACATCGCGCTGACTTTGCAGTTGGCGGCGGCGCCGATCCTGGTCGGCAGCAACTACGACTAGCACACCGTCCCCCGGCCGTCGGCCGGGGGAACCACACCCGGTGCGGTCACCACCTCCCTGGAGTCCGTACCGGCCGGTCCGCCGCGCAGCAGGGGCGTGGCGGACCACCCTATTTCCCGCATCGGCGTAGGGGCCCGCGAGCACGCGGGTCACGGGGGTCGTCTGCGGCAGACGGTTGGGGGACCGGATGCGTTCACATGATGTCGGCGTGCTGGCTGTGGGGGCGGCGACCGTCGATCTAATCCACGAAGTCGGCGACCCGCCTCCCATCGATGGGAAAATCGACGCCCGGCGCCAGCTCGTCGTCGCCGGGGGAAGCGCCGCCAACGGAGCGGTGACCGCGGCGTATCTGGGCGCGAAGGCCACGCTGCTGACCGGGCTAGGGCAGCACATGCTGACCGGCGGCATCCACGCGGACCTTGAGCAGCACGGTGTCCAGGTCATGGATCTGGATCCGCAGCGGACGGTGACGCCGCCGGTCTCGGCGATCCGGGTCACCGCGGGCACCGGGGAGCGTGCGGTCGTGTCCTGGGGCGCCCAGGCCTACGACCCGGGGCCCGACGAACTCCCGGAGCTACGGGATCTGCTGCACAGGCTGGTGTTCGAGCACGACGTGCTGCTGCTCGATGGCCAGCACCCGCGCCTGGCTCTTGCCGCCGCGCAGGAAGCACGGCGGCTCGGGCGGCTGAGCGTGCTGGACGCCGATCACTGGACACCGGGGCTGGCCGAGCTGATCCCGCTGTGCGCGGTGGTCGTGGCCTCCCATGAGCTGCGCCCACCGGGATGCGCGGATGCGCGGCAGGCGCTGCGGTATGTGGCCCGGCACTGCTCGTGGGCGGCGATGACGCACGGCGCGGGCGATGTTCGCTGGCAGGCCGGGGGCCAGCGGGGCACGATCGAAGTCCCGCAGGTCACCGCCATCGACACGCTGGCCGCCGGGGACATCTTCCACGGGGCTTTGGCCGCGACGCTCGCCGGCGCCCCCGCACCGCTGACAGTCTCGGCGTTCACCCATGGCCTGCGGGTCGCCGCGCGGACCGCGTCCGCCTCCTGCACCGTGTTCGGTCCCCGCGCCTGGATGCGTACCGACTCCACCCCGTCGCCGCTCACCCTCGCCACACGGCACGGGGGAGCGGCATGAACCTCTCCAAGAATCCCGCGACAACGGCTCTACCAGTGGCGGCCGGGTGGTTCCGGTGCTGAGCGCACATGGCCTGGGCAAGCAGTACGAGGGCCGTCAGGTGGTCTCCGACGTGAGCTTCGTGCTGCGGGAAGGCACGGTGACCGCGTTCCTGGGGCCCAACGGGGCGGGCAAGTCCACCACGTTGCGGATGATCACCGGTCTGACCGAGCCGAGCGCGGGGATGGCCACGATCGCCGGGCGGCCGTATGTCCGCTGGGCCAACCCGTCGCACGCGGCCGGAGTGCTGCTCGATGGCGCCGCCGTGCGCCCCGGGCTCTCGGGCCGCAAACACCTGCAGATCGCCGCCTTGCAGTCGGGTGTTGCCCGAAGCCGGGTCGACACGGTGCTGGAGATGGTCGATCTCGCCTCGGCCGCCGGGCGCCGAATCAGCAAGTACAGCCTCGGTATGCGCCAGCGCCTGGGCCTGGCCCACGCGTTGCTTGCCGATCCGCCGATGCTGATCCTCGACGAGCCGATCAACGGCCTGGACCCCGGGGGTATCCGCTCGGTGCGCCTGCTGCTGCGTGAGTACGCGCAGCGGGGTGGCACGGTGCTGCTGTCCAGCCACGTTCTGTCCGAAGTGGACCAGACCGCCGACCGGGTCCTGGTGATCGGCGGCGGCCGGATCTTGGCCGACGGTCCCCTGACCGAGCTGACCAGGTCCGGACGCACCCTGGTGCGGGCCACCGATATGCGCCACCTGATGCGGGTACTGGAGCGGGACCGGATCCGCTACGAGCAACGGTCCGATGGGCGGCTGGCCGTCTACGCCACCCCCGAACGTATCTCGCCGCTGGCGCAGGCCGAAGGGCTCCCGCTGACCGAACTCGCTTCGGACAACAGCGCGCTGGAGGAGTTGTTCTTCAAACTCACCGGCCCGCAGCAGACGCAGGATGGGGCAGGACGATGAACCAGTGGAGATCAGGCCCCCCTGGCCAGCCCGCCCCGGCGGGACCTCCGCCGGGTTGGCCACCGTCGCCAGGGCAACCGGTGGCCACCGCGGCACATCGTCCGGCTGCACCTGGTGGCAGACCGGCGGCGCCGAGCAGTGCGGAGGCCGCAACACCGTGGCTGCTGCGTGCGCAACAGCGCGTGGGCTTTGGCCGGCTGGTGCTGGCCGAGGTTCACGAACTCGGCGGGACGATCTCGGCGCGCATCACGCTGGCCATCTCGCTGCCGGTGCTGGTCACCCTGCTCTACCTGTACGCGGCCAACGCCAAGACCAGCGAGATCCTCAGCGCCTACAAGCAGGTTGAGCCGCTGATCTACGTCAGCCAGATCGGACAACTGCTGCTGCTGGTCAGCATCATCATGCTGGTCTCGGGAAAGTGGCAGTACAAGAGCGCTCAACCGAGCCTGCTCAAGCAGCCCGACCGGCTTCGTTACCTGGCCGCGCAGGCGACGGTCATGGCCGGGATCTGGTTCCTCACCATGGCGCTGACCTTCGGGCTGTTCTTCTGGTTCCGGCAACTCGGCGCGCAGCAGGCCGACGTCGGGTATCTACTGGCGATCCGGCCGGGCTGGCTGCTGCTGGTCACGGTGATGGCCACCATGATGGTCATGGTCTCGGCGCTGATCATCGCGATGCTGATCCCGCACTCGACCGCCGCGCTGGTCGTGTACTTCGTGGTCGTGCCCTCGCTGATGGGTCTGCGGGAGGCCGCGCCGGCGGTGCTGGGGATGATCAATCCGTTGGAGATGGCGCTGTTCGTGGCCGGTGATCGCAGCGCGAGCGCGCTGACCGCGTGGGGATCGCTGGTGGTCTGGGCCTCGCTGTTCGCGTTCGCGGTGTACATGGTGCGGCACCGGGACGCCGGATGAACAGCGTCACGCGGCAGGGGGCGGGCGGCGATGGATGACACCGAGTTACCTCTGCCGGATCCGATCGCGGAAAACCTGTGGGCCAACACCATCGACCTGCGGGTCGGTGGCCTGCTCGATGAGCTGGGTGCCCAGTACAACGGCTGCACGATCGAGCTGAACGGCACCCGCGAACTGAGCTGGCTGCTACCGCGTCGCCGCGGCCGGCGGCGCCGATTGGAGCTGGCCTTCCGCGCGCTGGGCGGCAGCCTGGACTGGTGGGAGATCGTCTACCGGGAAGTCGACTGGACCTTCCGTGAGCAACAGGCACGCTACTACGCCTCGATCTCCGAGCGGCGCGAACTGTTCGAAGTCGAGTCCGCCGTCCAGCGGTTGACCCGCACCCGGCTCATCCGGGTACGCCGGCCGCTGACCTTCGGCCCGCCGGGCTGGTCCGATCCGCTCGTGGCACCGCTATTCACCACCACCGTGCTGCTGGCGATCCTGCTGGCCTGCTCGCTGTGCGGCATCGCCCACCAGGTCTTGCTGATCGCGGGCGGGGCGATGCTACTGATGCACCTGCTCCAGTTCGGCGTCATGGCGACCCGGCGCTTCTACGGCCCTGACCTCGACTAACCGACCCATGGCCATCGGCCTCATCGCGACAAGGAGCATGCTCATGGACCTGTCCACACCTGTGTCACCGGAACGTCAGGTGGAGGTCCGGCACCGGGTCGGCCTGATCAGCGCCTGCCTGGCGGTCGCCGAAGCGGTGGCGACCGCCGACGCCCTGGTCCAGCCCGAGGCCGTCAACAAGTTCTACGGGCAAGAACTGGGCGCGCTGGTCTCCGTCCATGACCCGACGACCGAACACGGCGCGGCGATCCTCGATGGCATCTACGAGGGACTGCTGGTGCTGACCCACAGCGGAGTACAGCTGATGGGCATCACCACCGAGGGCAAGTGGGATCCGGCCGGAACCCAGCAAGCCGCCCAGATCGCGGCGCTGCGCGAGGTCATGTCGGCCGAGAGCCACGAACTCGTGCAAGCCGCACGCCGGTATCCGGCCCCTGAGGACTACCTGGACTACCAGCAGCGCCAGGAAGGCACCTTCGCGACGGCGTATTCCGCCGCGGGCACGGTGACCCGGGCGCTGCTGCAACGTGAACGCATGCCCATCCCCCAGGGGGCTCGCTGGCAACTGCTGGCCCAGCACATGTTCTGTGTGCTGGGCAGCCCCGTCGCGGCTGGCTGGTAGCACGGGATCCGGGCCTCGTCCGCATCGACACCGGTAAGGAGGAACATGGAACCCCCACATCTGCCGTCCCCGAGCGAGCTGGTGGACATCCTGCAGGGCGTCGGTCTCGCGATCGCCTGTCACGCGGTGGCCGAGGCGGTCGCCGTCGACCAGGACGACACCGACGCGCTCACCGAGCTGGTCGCCGCCCACAACGACCCCGACGGGGGCGCGGACATCCTCTCGGGCGTCTACGAGGGATTCCTGATCCTCGTGCACACCGGAGTCGGGCTGCTGAACGTGACACCGCAAGGCGATTGGGATCCGGTCCGCATGCAGACAGCGGCCCAGGTCGCCGATCTGCGCGGCACGGTGCCCGCCGACAGCTACGAACTCCTGCAAGCCGCTCGGCGCTACGCCTACCAGACGGAGTTCATGGACTATCTGGATGATCGTCCGCAGTCGTTCCCCGCCGCCTACACCGCGGCGGTGGCTATCGTGCGCTTGTTGGTGCGCCAGCACGTCGTTGGGCTGCGGGCGCCCGGGCGCTGGCAGGTACTCGGGCAGATCACCTACAGCGCCTTGCGGTACCCGAGACCGAACTTCGGGTGAGTACCGATCGGTCACTGGGCGGCCGATGTTCAGTGGGTCACCGGCGATCTGCTAGCCGGCGGCCAGCCTCTCGGCCTTCCTGAGCACCTCGATCTGGTCATCATCCAGCCCCAGGAAATGCCCGTTGTCATCTTCCGATCCCAGGAACGCGATGGTGCCACGCCAGGTTTCGCGCGGGCCGCCCAGGCTGGCGATGATCGCCGAGGCCGCGTGATTCTCCGGGTACAGGTGCAGGGCGGGCCGGGCGTGGGGATCGTGGCTTTGCCTGGCCGCTTGCGGGGATCGGATAAACATCCCGTGCTCTTTCAGCTTCATGTCCGAGGTCAGCTTCCCGAACGGGTCGACCGCGAAGTTCACCTTGTCCCTGAGCTGCTTCTGGACCTGATCTCCGTACTCGTCGGTGTCCAGCTCGGCCGGTCCGTCGACGAGGCGCAGACGATCGCCGGGGGCGAACAGGGCGAACCGCACCGTCTTCACAGCGTCGGATGCGGACTGGTCGGGCGACGCGGCGAGCGGTTCACCACCTGTGGGCATGGACACAGCGCACTACCTTACCCGTAGCGTCCACAAGGGCCTTACTGAGCTGCCGAAATAGCGCTGAGTGGTCAGCCGTTCACGGCGGTTTGATCCAGGAGCCACAGCTGGATGGGGCGTTCTACCGGTGGTGGCGGCCAGGTGAGGGTGCTCGGCAGGCCGAGCAGCACGCGGGTGTCGAGGAACTCGGCGTCGGGAGAGCTGAGGAAGTCGACCAGTGCGACCTGCGGCCCGATCTTGGCGAGCAGTTGATCGATCTGGGCGTCGAACTCGGTGCCGGGGCCGGTGACCGGGAGCCCGTCCTGGCCGCTCAAGGTCATCAGGCGCATGAGCATGGCCGATTGGGTGGCCGACAGGGCTTCGCGGACGCTTTGGCCGACCAGGTGCAAGGGCTGCACGGTCAGGTTGTCCACCCCGTCTTCGGTGTGGGTGTCGAACACGAACGTCAGCTCGGAGCGCTGTTCGTTCGGGTTCCACTCCGCGAACACGAACCACCCGAGTGAGCCTGCAAGCGTGGGAAAGGTGACGTAGAGGCAGTGCACCGGTAGACGAGCGGGCAGATCGGCCGGCAGGACATCGATCCCGGGCCGTGTCCGGTCTTGCAGATCGGTGTGCGGGTGCACCACGGGGCAGCCGCTGGCTTTCCAGGCCGCGACAGCGGCCAGGATCGCCAGGTGCCGGGTGCGGTGCACGAATCCGGCGGAGGAGGGATCGGGATAGTTCTCCTCGAGGATGTCGGCGACGCGCTGCAGGGGCAGCCAGCACCACCGGGGCCAGTCGGGGTTCTCGCGGGCCGCCTCGTGGTTGAGCAGTTCGAAGATCCCGGGGAAGCGTTCCCGCAGCTCGTATTCGATCTTGGCGATTCGCCAGGCCGTTGCCTCGTAGAGTCCCTCGATCCACTGATATGGCTCGGCCACGATCCGGGCGTCCGGGAGACCGTCCTCGGGGATGCTGGCTCCGGTGTCGGCTAGCGGCGCCTGGATCGCGGTACAGGCGAGCACCGGCGCGACCTGAACGCCGATGGCCCGTGCCTGCTTGCGGATAGCCGCCCGCACTGGCTGCTCGGTGGCGATGATCGTCTCGTTGGCCATGGCCTGCCACGCCCCGAACAACGGGGAGAAGATCGGGTAACCGGGGTCGGTGGGCTCGTCGGCCGCGGGTGGCCAGCTCATCGGCAGGATGTGGGTCTCCTGGTGCAGTGCCAGGTGACCGTCGGTCTGGACCACGGTGTCCGCGTCCCATCCGACGTGCCTCGCGGCTGCGGCGGCGTCGGACCACCAGGAGATCCACAGTCCGCCATCATCGGCCGGGCCCCAGCTCGCGGCGATGATGCCCACCCCGTCATCGTGGTGGACCGGCTGGGACCACACCAGCAGGCCCGAGGTGGAGGGCACCAGTTCCCTGACGTCCTGCATCCTGCTCACGGTGGTCTTGCTGGTCGCGGTCGCCACCGGGTCAAGGTGGTAGAGCCGGGCCCGCTCCAGACGCCGCAGCTCGGCCTCGGCCAGATATGTGGCCCGGGCTTGGATTCCGGGTTGCCGACGGGCTTGCGGGGACAGCGTGAACGACCACCCGGCGTGCATCATCTCCGCCCAGCGAAGGGACGCGTTCTCGCGCAGGAAATGCAGGTGGGTAAGCCAGACGACGGGTACGCAGGCGGGGTCGGAGAAATCCACGGGGCGCAGGCTATCGGCATCCACCGACACCACCGGCCGGGCACCGGCCGGTGGTGTCGCTCTCGCCGGAAGCCGGCCGGGACGCTACGGGGTTCGCAGGCTCCCGCCGCCCGGGTCGATCACCGGCAACAGCTTCTCCGCCACGGTGACGGCCTTGGAGCAGAAGTCCGCGATCGCCTTGTCCTTCGGGAAGTCCTTGTCCTGCTTGCGATACACGTCAGCGTCCTCCGAGGGAGGCAGGGCCACGATGACCAGGGATTCGGTGTTACCGGTGTCGATGGTGACGGTGCACCCGCCGTATTCGGTCTTGCCGACGGATTTGATCGCCAGGTAGGTGTCGTTGATGATGAACCGGCGGCTGTAGGCGGTGCCGTAGGTCTGCTTGCCATTCCAGTAGTCGGCGAAGAAGCGCTGGCGGCTGGCGCGTTCGGACGGCGTGCTCTGCGCGATCGTCAGCAGCCCCCAGGATTCCTTGAAGCCACACCCGCTGGGGCGGGTATCGAACGGCTCGCTGGCCATGCCGATCTTGGGTCCGATGTCCGCGGGCAGCCCGGCGCACATCTTCTCGTCGATGTAGACCCGGGGCCGGGTGACCTGGAAGCCGATGTTGTCGTAGGCGACCAGATCCGGGTTGAGTTTGGGTGCCGGCGTGCCGGTCGGTGGCTGGGGCGCGGCGCAGCCGCTCAGACCGATGACGGTGGCCAGCACCGCGGCGGCGACGGCCGGTTTCCCCCACATGCGCATGCCTTGCTCTCCAGGATGAGGGCTGTGGTCCCCGAGACGGCGCTACGGGGACCACAGCCGGATTGTGTGTCGGACGATGTGGTTGGCCTGCTCAGCGGCGGGCGGGCAGCTTCTTGAAGGCGATCTCGGCCAGCGACTTCGCGGCCGCGCAGACCTCGGCGACGGGTTTGTCCAAGTCCACCCGGACTTCGGCGATCTCATGCAGAGCGCTGCCATCGGCGGCCCGGGATCCGGGCCATTCACCGTGATCCGTGCTCACCGAGCAGGACGTGGCTCCGATCTCGGTCGGTTGCACCAGGCTGCGCCGGTCCCCGATGTTGATCCACTCCCCGCCGGTCACCGGCTGGGGTGGTGTGGACGGGTTCATCGAGATCCGGACGCCGGGGTCCTTGAGTTTCTGCAGGCCCCACTGGCACGAATGCTGGGTAATCGGCTGGACGCGCTTGTCCTGCGAGGTCGCGCCGATCGCCTCGATGACCTTGGCCTCGGGGACCAGGTCGCAGGCGTTGACCGAGACCAGCGAGCGTTGCGGCGCGGTGAAATGGCCGACGCCACGGTCGATCACGGCGATCGCCCCGTCGGTGACGACCTTGGCCATGGCACAGAAGTCGGTGCCTTCGCTGCGGCCAGTGCGCGCGGTGGCGGTGAGGAACACCGCCACCCGGTCCTGGGCGATCACACCGACCTGGCAGCCGTAGCCTTTCCGGTCGACCTCCACGACCTGGTACTTCCCTCGGGTCTTGATCTTGTCCTTGACCGTGGAGAGGTCGGCGTCGGTGACCTTGCGGCCGATGTCCACCCGGATGTTCGCGCCGCTCTTGCCTGCGGCTTCTCCGATCTGGGTGATACACGCGTCGTAGGCGCTCGACAGCCGCGGCTGTTCGACCTCACCGAATTGTTGGAGTGCCCCTTTGTCGACCAGCGAGCACGGGTCGATCGTGTGCGGATCCCCCCACGGGCCCGCCGGGGCGGCTGATTTGCCCGATGTTGAACCGGGCGTGTCGGAGGCCTGGCCGGCGCATCCTGACACCAAGGCGATAACTGCTGCGAGTAGTACAACCCCCTTGTACATGCACGAAGAGTAACCGATCTTCGGCCATTTCCTGGGAAAATGGCGCAATCAAATTGCAAACGACTACTCACCGTGGTTATGCGTATTCGGTAGGTTGAGACACAGAGGTTTCGGTACCACCACACTCTGGAAATCGCCGAGGGGGAGAGCTCGTGATCGCGATAGCCATCCTGGCCACGGTCGTCGCCGCCATCATGGCCCTGCGCCTGAGCGTCGCGGTGATTCGGCGGTTCTACCTGGGCATTTTCGCCAGCGAGATGGTCATCGCACCGATGGCCGTTGGCGCCGTGCTCACCACCATGGCAGCAGTTGGACTCTGGTGGACCACAGCCCATTAGCTGTTCGTCAGCTCACCGGCGGGGAACTTAGTTCCCACCCGGTTGACGACCATCGGGCAGGGGTGGGAACTTAGTTCCCATGGAAATCGACATCGTTGTTCCAGCCCCGAACGAAATTCCCCCGGACTACCTGCACCAGCTGGGCGGCACCTACGGCTCGGATCCGACGTTCCTGTACCTCAACACCGGTTTCCCCAAACTGCCGAACGCCACAGTCCGGCTCAGCGCCGGCGACTACCCCTGGAAAAGCTCCTCGGAGGCGCCGTACTGCGTGTGCTGGCCGATCCCGGTGGTCGTCGCCGATGCCGCGTTCGTCGAACTGGTGCTCTCCCTGGAGCCGTTGTTCGCCGCGGTGGCAGCCGGGCTGCACATCGACACCAGCAACGCCCCCGCGATCGACCAGCAGCGCGGCGACGAGTTCGATGTCCCCACCGGCGCCGACCTCGGAGTGCAGTTCCTGTCACCTCAGGCGCAACGCGCGCGCGAGCAGATCACCGACACACTGGCCACGCTCGAGGATTGGGCCCGGATCGAGGTCCAGGACGTCACGCTCACCGAAGCACAGGACCAGGAACTGCTGGAACGGATCTCGCCGGAGGCTTCGGTCTATCCGGATCTGAACGAACTCGCCAAGACCATCCGCACAACGGCAGCACCATCGGCACCGGGTAACTACGTGGTCATTCCCCGGTTGCTCGATCATCTGCGCGGACTCCAGCATCGCGTCCGCGAGCGCGAACTCGACACCCTGGAAGTGGTCGCGAGGACTGCCCGGACCGCCACGGAGGATCGGGATCGGCGGCTGTGCAGGGCGGCAGGGTGGACGGACGTTCCCCGGGACCCCTCCGGCGCGACGGTCAACTCCCACCGCGCGCTGGGAGCCCGGGTCAACCTGAGCGGCAGGGGGGTCGCCAAGATCATCGCCCGTGTGCGCACCGAGGAATCCGGCGCCGCGCCGGATGTATCCGATCTGCTGAACCCCGATCTGGAACATGTCGGCGACGAGCTGGAGGGGCTGCATCTCGATCGCAGCACCCCGGAGCAGCGCTACCGCTGGAACTCCTGCGAGCATCCCGGCGCGCTGGTCGTCGCGGGCCCGGATGCCGAACGTGCCGAGGACGGCGTCAGCCGGGGGACCGGTCTGCACGTGTCGAACGAGGAACTTGGCCGGAATCTCGCCGGCATGCGGGTCGACAGCGCGATCGGTGTGTGCGGGGCCTGCTCCGCCCCGGTGGTGACCTTCCGCATGTGGCAAGGCGGCGCGACGTGGAATACCGATTGGACGCTGCTGCATCGCGCGGGCGACCCGGACTACTAGGAGCGAGGCACACTGCCGGTTCGCACCGCCTCACGACGTCGGGTTCCCGCCCAAACACCCTCAGGAATCCGCGAACCCGTCGGAAAGCGGAAATTCCCGCCGGAATGTCCCCCAGCGACCCGGAAACTCTGCCATGATCACTACTGAAAGTAGTTTTCAATCCCAGCGATCCGACCCCTCGTTCCCCCATTTGCTGATCTGAGCACTCACTTTGAGTGATCAGATTTCCGGTTGGTGCAGCTCATTGGGTGTTTGGCTTCGAAAAGTCACGTGTAGGTTGCGGTTCTACCTCTAGCCTGAACGCCCGACACGGTGGGAGCTGGGGCTCTCGCCGGTCGGCAAGGCGATCAGGGATGTGATCGAAGTGGCGTCGGGCTTACTGGGGGGTCCCGGACGCGGCGGCGGGCTGCTGCGCGACCGGGATTTCGCGGTGTTGCTCACTGCGCGGGTGCAGTCGACGGCTGGCGATCAGCTGTCCCGCGTGGCCCTGTGGGTCTTGGTGTACCGGGCGACCGGGTCGGCGGCCTGGCCGGCGGTGGCGTTCGGATTGTCGATGGCGGCAAGCGCGATGGCCTTGTGGCTGGCGCCGTGGGCCAGCCGGTTCGCCCTGCGCCGGGTGATCCGGTGCTGTGCGGTGCTCAGTGCGCTGCTGGTCGCTGCGATGGCGATCCCCGGTGTGCCGTGGTGGTGCTTGATCTTGATAGCGATGGCGGGTCAGGCCGTGGGCGGGGTCTACCGGGCGACGCAGACCGCCGCGCTGCGGCAGGTGGTGCCGCCGCAGCAGGACGTGGAGCGGTTCAAGACCGCGGTGAGTGCGCAGCAGACCGCGGACACCGTCGCGGCGCTGGCCGGTCTGCCGGTGGCGGGGCTGGTGATCGCCGCGGCCGGGCCGTATCTGCCGATGCTCATCGACGCGGTGACGTTCGTGCTTGCCGGGTTGCTGGTGGGCAGGGTGGTCGGCCGGGCCGATGTTCCCGTGCTCTCGCGCCGGGTATCGCTGCTGGAAACCGTGTGCACCGTGTGGACCGACCGGCGCCTGGTGCTCTTGCTGGGATTCATCGTGCTCTCGGGGATCACGATCGTTCCTGAGGCACTGTCGGTTGGCCTGGCCCACCAGTTCGGACGACCGGATGCGATCTGGCTGGTGGCGGTGTCTGAACCTGCTGGCTATGTGGTCGGCGCGTCGCCGTGGATTCAGCGGCTGCTGAGCTCATACCGGTGGGCGCGAGGCCTGGGGTGGTTCGCGATCGGGTCGTTCGTGCCGTTGATCGGCGCGGCGTGGATGCCGAATCTGGGCGCGGTGTGCGCCCTGCTCGTTGTTTCCGGGATCGCGTCGGGCCACCTGGTGACGGTGCTGACCCTCTACACCGCGTGGTCTCAGGAGTCCTGGCTGATCAGTGCCCAGGTGCTGGGGCGCACCGTGCTGATCGGCGCGCAGGGCATGGCCAGCGGATTGGGTGGGCTGGCCGGCGAGGTGTTGTCCGGTCCGGCGGCGGCGGTGACCGCCGCCGGAGTATTCGGCGCGGTGAGCGCTGTGGCCGTCACGGTGGCGTGGCGCTCGCTGCTGTCCTCCCCCCGGGAGGTGGTGCTCCCGGCGGGATAGGGCTTACCAGTCCCGGCCGTCGCCATTGCTGGACATGGCACCTCCTTGACCCGTTCTCCGGTGCTGAAGCGGCAGCACTTGTTCGGACCGTCGTTCTGTGTGATCTGGCTGCAATAGCTGGTGTTCGTGCTGTGGCGGACTCGTCCTCCGCCACAGCGGCAAACTTGGGGGATCTTGAATGCGCTCTACATCGGTAGCCGATTCATCACTTAGTGTGATCGAGGTCCCGCTGCTAAGCGAGCGGCGAAATGCGTGGTCCTTGATCACCCGGTGGGATGTATGGGGATTACCCCGGGCCGCATTGTTTTATGTTGCAACAGTAATAGCGGCGGCGATCGCGGTATCGGCCGCCCTGATGGCGCATAGTTTCCCAGTCACCGATGTCCAGTGGTGCGTGGCCGTGCTGCTGCTGCTCTGCGCGGCGGTGATGCAGTTGCGGCAGGCCAAAGAAGATCGCAACAGTCGCCACCGGACGCTGATGCACGATGAGCATCCGCACCTGGATTCCAGTTCGGTGTGGTTCCTTCCGATGGCGTTGGTGCTTCCGCCGCCGGTGGCCATCGTGGTGATCCTGATCGGCAGGGGGATCACCTATCTCACCGCGAAGCCGGAGATTCCTCACCGTTTCGTCTTGTCGACCGCGGCGCGTGTGCTCTCGGCCATGGCCGCGGCGGCGGTGCTGAAGCTGTGGGGCGTGCAGGTATGGCAGCTGGCCGCCGAGACCGTCCCGGACGGTGCTTTGAGCTGGGAGCGAGCCGAGTCGCTGGCCGTCACCCTCGTGGTGGTCGGCATCGGTCTGACTTCGGCGGCCGTTGTCATGGGCGCGATCGAGATGCTGGTGATCGCCGGGGTGATCACGTTGACCGTGGACAGTCATCGCCGCACCCGGCGCAGGCTCTGGGGCAGCCGTGAGCAGAACGTCGCCGAGATGTGTTCGTTGTTGCTGGGCGCGGTGGTCGCGGCGCTGGTGACCAATCCGGCCGTTCCCTTGGTTCTCGGGTTGGTGATGCTGGGGAAGTGGCTGAACATGATGCCGTTGATGCGTGATCTGCAGCAGCGGGCCAGGCAGCTGGAGAACGAGATGGCGGCCGCGTCGGTGAGTGCGACCACCGATCCGTTGACGGGGTTGGCCAACCGGCTGCACTGGGACGCCGCGCTGGCCGAACTCGTCGATCGGAAACAGCCGGCGTTCGTCATCACGTTTGATTTGGATCGGTTCAAGAAGGTCAACGACAGCGAGGGGCATACCGCGGGGGATCAGGCCATCCAGCATTGCGCCCGTGTCCTTCAGGAGACGATCGGGAAGCTGTGGCCGGGGGCGGTCATCGCCCGGGTCGGCGGGGATGAGTTCTGGCTGCTGTTGCCTGATCGGCGTTCGCCGGATCGTCGGCCGATGACCGTGATCGACGGCCTGCGGATCGCGGACATCATCCGCCGTCGCATGGCTGAGGCCGATGTCCACATCCACGTTCCCGGCTCCCAGCCGAAGGTACTGCCGCCGATCACCATCAGCGGGGGTGTCGCTTTGCTGCCGGACTGCGGGGCGACGGTGGAGGCGATTACGGAGGCCGCTGACCAGGCCGCGCTCGCGGCGAAGGCCCGGCGCAATCAGGTATGCCCAGCCTCGCTGGTGGTGGACAGGGAGGAGTGGAAGCCCTCGCTTCGGGTCTATCCGACGCCGTCGAGCCCCGATCCCGAAGGCTTCCCGGATGTTCTGACCTGGGTGAACGCCTATCGAGATTACCGGCAGCAGGAACCGGTGCCGTCGCAGGAACAGCTCGACCGGGATGAGACCTCCGTGAGGTTCGTGGCCGACTGCCAGCAGATCGCCGAGAATTCCGTCCGGGCATGACCGGATCATCACCGGCCGCCGCGGCCTTCCTGCGTTGCGGGGAGGTCGCCGGGGTCCGGATCCTCCAGCCTGGGGAACCAGAGCGATCACGGACCCCGGCGAAAGGGCCAGGTGGTAAGGGTGGTCGCCGAGGTGCGGATCCTCCGGCCTGGGGAACCAGAGTGCCATCGCGAACCTCGGCGACCAGATCAGGTGACGGGGCGCCCAGCCCGGGGCCAGCCGGGCCGGACACCCGTTCGTCACGGGGTACTGGGTCGAACCTGCGCGCTGCGGGACTGGGTGGCGGCGATGTGGCCGGCGACCTCGTCCGGTGTCCATTTCGCTTCGTGCAGCCGCAGGGCGTCCTGGCCGGTGAAAATCGGGCCTGGCTGCTCGTCCCGGATACCGGTTCCCGCCGGCCATCCCAGCTTCTCCAGCCAGTAGCCACCGGAATGGGTGGCCAGCGCCTCCGCGTCCTTCAGATCCCGGATCTGCCACAGCGAGGTCATGCGCTGCACCTGCATCGGCAGCCAGTGGGCGCGGCGCAGGATGTCGTAGGCCTGCGTCTCCAGGTCGTTGAGGGGCACGTAGTTCTCCAGCGGGTAGATCTTGTCGATCGCACTCTGGACGAATTCCCGATGCGCCTCGGTCAACGGATGGCGGACCGCGAGCGCCCAGAACGTGGCACCGATGTAGTTCGCCTGCGTGGCGGTGATCCGGTTCGGCTGGCGGATACCGGTGAAGCTCCAGAGATTCTGCGGTGGGCTCTGCTTCTCGTCGGGGCGGTGGGTGCCTACCGGGATCGTCCACATGCACGGGCCCTGTTCATCGCCGTGCCGGTCGATGGCGAGCAGGACTTCCGTGGTGGTGTCGATCCCGTAGACGGAGATCGAGGGGTCCAGCATGTCGACCGCGAACCGCATCGAGGGCAGTACCTCCTGCAGCGGCGCCCAGTCCTGCCGGGAGACCGCCCAGTAGGCGTCCATCTGCGAAACCGTGGGGACGCTGGCATCCAGCAGCCATCCACCTTCGTAGTCGTTGATCGTGTCCACCCAGATCCTCCAGTTCTCGGTGTCCTGCCACCCCAGCCGGACCACTGCGTTGGTGTGCGACGGATCGACACCCCCAACGTCGGTCCGCCGCACACCGCACCCCCCGAAGGTGATCGAGTGCCCCCGCGGGACCGGGACTTCCGGTGTTGGCGGATCCCCTCAGATCGCTACACCAAAAGAGTTCGCGTCATGTCACCGAATGTGACAACGCCCGACATGAACCGAACCCCAGACCCACTTCGTCGATCATCAGAAAGGCGCGCACTCTCCAACATGAACGCCCAAATGACTACCCTCAGTCACCACTTTGGCCCGTCTTTAGGGCCAATACAGGTGTACACCACCACAGAGTGTCATCGATAGGCCATTTACACATTGATCACCCCATTGGCCTATTTGATCACTCTGAAATGTCACTGCGTGTAGTTCAGCATGTCTGGGTACGTATGCACAGGGCCGATGCTCGGTGTGCCACTCCGATGTGTTCACGGACAGATCACGGGCCTCGGATGTCGGGAAGAGAGAGCAGCACATGATCCAAGACGATGTGACGCACCGAGATGTTCTTCAGACGGTGGAAACCGGGTATGCCGTGACCGATTCGCGCGGCCGGCTGCGCTGGGTCAACAAGGCCCTGGCGGAGCTGGTGGAGTTGCCTGCGGACCAGGCGGTCGGGCATTCGCTGCCCGCGCTGCTTCCCGGCGTGCCTGATTCCCCTGACGCCGCGCCGGTGGTGCTGAGTGCTCCGGCCCGCACCGGGGGCCAGCGCTGGCTTGAGGTCCGTTGCAGTCGCGTCATCCGCGACGGCGGAGCCGGAAACGAGCTGCTGTTCGTCGCCATCGATGTCACCGCCTGGCGGGAGCGCGAACTTCAAGCCGCGCAGCAGACCTTCGCCCTGCGCCGGGCCCAAGTGCTCGGCAAGATGGGCCACTGGGAATGGTCCATCGCCGAGGACCGGATCATCTGGTCCGACGCGTTGATCGACATGCTCGGCCGTACGAGCTCGCTACCCACCAACTACGGCGACTACGCCCGGCACATCCACCCCGATGACCAGCTCACCGTCGAACGTGTCATCAAGCGCGTGCTGGGCGGGGGCGAGCGGTTTCACTACGTGCACCGGATGCTCCCTCTCGGCTCCACGACCGAGCGCGTCTTCGAGTGCTTCGGCGAGGTCATCCGCAACCGTAAGGGCGTACCGGTCCGGCTGCTGGGCACCGCACACGACATCACCGAGATCCACCATGTTCAAACCGAACTGCTGCGCCTGGCCGAAGAAGACCCCCTGACCGAACTGCCCAACCGGCGGGCGCTGACCCGGGCGCTGGAGCAGCACCTGGCCTCCGGGCAGGAGGGCGCCCTGCTGGTGCTGGACCTGGACAACTTCAAGGACGTCAACGAGCTGCGCGGCCACGCTGTCGGCGACCGGGTGATGCGCACCCTGGCCAGTGTGCTGCGTGAACGGCTCGACGATACCCACATCATCGGCCGCCTCGGCGGCGACGAGTTCGCCGTGGTGATGCCCAAAGCCACCATCACCGAGGCCAACGCACTCGGCGTCGAGCTGGCCACCGCGGTCTCCTCCTGGCCGATCGTCGCCGGCGGAGCGGCGGCCACCAAGACGACCGTCAGCGTCGGCGTGGCCCCCTTCAGCTCCGGACATGGCTGGGAAGCCGTGCTGGCCAACGCCGACCTGGCCATGTACGCCTCCAAAACCGGCGGCCGAAATCGGGTCACCGTCTACGAGCAATCCCACTACACCGATACCGCCAAGCGCGTCTCGGTCATGGACCGGCTGCGCAGCGCGCTGGACAACAAGCTGTTCCAGCTGCACGCCATGCCGATGGTCGATCTGATCGATGGCCAGACCGTCGGCTACGAGTTGCTGCTGCGCCTGGAGGACGGGATCGAGCCATGGCTCGGGCCCGACGAGTTCCTGCCCGCCGCCGAACGCACCGACCTGGTGCTGGAGATCGACCGGTGGGTGATGAGCCAGGCCATCTCGACCTTGCGACACAACGTCATGCCCGGAACGCGGTTCAACGTGAACGTCTCCGGCCGGACCCTCGACGACCCGGACTTCGCCCCGTTCGTCCTGGATCGCCTCCATGCCGCAGGAGTCGCACCGAGCCGGCTGGGCCTGGAGATCACCGAGACCGCCGCCATCACGAACCTGGACGCCGCACGCAGCCTCGCCGAGCAACTACGTGCGGCGGGATGCCGGATCACCCTGGACGACTTCGGCGCGGGCTTCGGCTCGTTCATGCACCTCAAGCACCTGCCGATCACCGGTCTGAAAATCGATGGCGAGTTCGTCCGGGGCATCGACCAAGGCGACCGGGACGCCATCCTGGTCACCGGCATGCTGGACCTCGCCCGCGGCCTGGGCCTGTCCGTCGTTGCCGAGTGGGTCGAACGCGCCGCGCAGGTCGACGCGCTGACTCGGCTCGGCATTCGCATCGCCCAGGGCTTCCACATCGGGAAACCCCGACCACTGGCCACCCTGTTAAAGGCCACCCCAACGCTCGATGGTTCCTCTACGAAGACACCGCCGCCAGGTGTAGGAGGTCACCACCTGTGACCCAGGGAAGGCAACGGGCCGATCTCCCGGGACACGATCGGCCGGAACCTACCGAGTACGACCGCCATCGGGCCAAGGTGGGGTGTGCCAGGTGTGCACCATCAGCGTCGGGCGGCGCTGTACTCCAGGCTCGTTGTGCTGATCTACTGCCATTGCCCACGATTGATCGATCGGCTTCGGGGGATCTTTCCAGTGATCGATCGCATCAGCGGCGCCTAGCTCGGTAAGGCCGCCGTCTGACAGTTGCGCCAGTTCCCGCGCCGCTTCAACGGGGTCCATCCCGTTCTCTACGGCGGCTGCCAGGCGCCTGATGTCAGTGACGAGCTTCCGATTTTGGGATGGGTAGTCAGCCTCCGTCATTTCTCCATGATGCATCCCACCAGAGGCTGCCCCATTTTTCAGAACGCCGGGCCACGCTTACACGTCGAGTTCGAGTGCGCACCGGACAGGCCGGTGGTCCGAGGGCGCCTTCTTGCCGGGGTCCGGTATCTGTACTTCGACGCTGCCGGGGACGACCGTGGCCCGCAGCGCTTTGCTGAACAGGATGAAGTCGATGGTGGGGGCGCCGCCGTCATGGGGCTGCGGATTGACGGTGGAGGTCAAGCGCTCGACCGGCTGACCGCGGCCGTCGAGTTCGAGCTCGTTGGCGCACAGGTATCGTCCCCATTCCGCGCGGCGCTGTGCCTGCTCGATCCATGGTCCGAGCAGAAGGTCCATGGGCCGGGTGTCGGCGAACCAGCGGTGTTTGTCCCAGTCGTAGTCGAACTCCTGGGACAGCTTGTGCGGGGTGTGCTTCTCGACGTCGCGAGGATCTCGCCGGCGGAATCGCGGTCCGGACGGCGTGCCGTTGAAGTCTCCGCCGATGATCAGCGGCCTGTTGGCGATCTGTTGCAGGACGGTTGCCTGGGCCATGCGGTGGGAGCCTCCCAGCAGGCCTTTGGCGTGCACCGATTTCAGATCGATCTTCCGTCCGCCGATGTCCGCACGAAGGATGTTCTCGTAGTTCTCGCCGGTCGTAGGTTCCAGTCGCGGGCACCACCATCGCAGCGGATCCACGACATCCGAACGCACGTAGATGATCGTCGGGTGAGGCGACTTCTCCCGGTGTCCCACGAACGGGAGGTACTGGGCGCGTCCGGGCAGCAGCTCCGAGAGCCGGCCAGTAGTTCTGCGCAGGACCTCTCCGCCGTCGTCGATCCAGCGGACCGCTTCCTGCAGGAAGAAGATGTCCGGGCGACGGCGGGAGTCCATGGTCTCGATCAACGGATCGATGTTGTGCGATCCGGTCGCGTCCCGGCCGCCCTGCTCGTAGTTGAAGGTGTCCACGGTGATCTGCATCGTGGCGTCTCCCTGCCCCAGTCGATCATTGCCGCAGCGACACTATCGATCCAGGTCCAGGGCGTCCCAGCGACCAAAAGGCTGGATGATCCAGTTCATCCGCCACTACCAGAGGACGTCGGAGTGCGTTCCACCCCATTGTGTGCGCCTCGGCGGTGGCCTGGATTGGCGCGGCCGTGCTAGGCGCGGCAGGTTCGGCGCAAAGCGATGGGCGGTCTGCTTGACTGCGGCCGGGTTTGCGGGTGTGGTTGAGGTGTCCGGCGCGCAGGGGGTGCGCCGGATCATCCGAGCTCCAAGGCTCGCCTCCCACCAACCTCAGCTGGCGTACGCGCGCGTCCATTTCCCGAGCACGGTTCGGGAGCGGGCCCGGTGGCGACGCCAGCCGCGGCATGGCGATGGGCTGAGCGGGTCCTGGCGATCGGATGTCCGGATACCGATAGGGGGATCATGAAGATCGCAACAACCGCTGGTCTGATCGCCGGGGCCGCTCTGGTCGCCGTGCTCACCGCTACCGGCGCGCAGGCGGCCGAGGCAGCGGCGCCGGTGGCGCAGCCGGTAACGGCCCAGCACCCCGGCGGCTTGATCATCGATGTGGGCGCGGGCGGGGGCCTGAGCCTTGATCTGCTGGACCTGGTCGACCTGGAGGCCGGACTCGGTCTCGGGCTTCACGTGGGCGCCGGCGACGCCTCCTGACCGGACCCGAGTACCACTCCTGTCGGCACCACCACGGTGACGCGTGCTGACAAGGACTCCCGCATCGGGCTCGGGCACGGGGGGCACTCAACGGGGCCGGGTGCCTGATCCAGCGCGTGGCCGGTGACGGCCGGGGTATCGCCGTGGCGGTACCCCGGCTTCTCCCGGGCATTCTGGCCGTGGGCAAGCCGGCTCCCCGCCACGCGTGTCGTTCCATTCGGGTGATCCTGCCAGCGGAGTTCAGGCAGTTAGCGCACGGCGTCTTTTCGTGGCTTGACCTGCGCAAACAAAGGAGTCTTGATGCGCGTTAGCGACTTCGCCGCTCATTTGACTAGGGCAAAACGCCGGTAACATCATTCCCGGCATGACCAATAGTGACTGCCGGGCACATCATTGTTTCCTCTGTGATAAGCCTTTCTCTACCGACAGGCCCCGCGACGAACGTTTCGCAGAAGAACTCGGAACCGAACCCATCACACATTGGGGAGATCCGTGCACGATCTGCGCTAATCGTTTTAAGAGCGATGCTTCCACGCAGCAGGGCATTCAGGCTGAGGTCGGTTTCGCTTTGACCCTGCGAAATTCTTCCGGCGATGCCGCCTATTACTACGCCCTCGAAGCCGCGCTCAGCACCGAGGCCGCAAAAACCGCTACTGAACAGGCATTCCTCGCCCTGGCGTACCTAGCGGATGAGGAGTTCCCGAGGAGCTTTCCGCGTGTGATCTGCCTCCAGGAAAAGGAAACCGGGCAGGCGTGCGACAGCTGCATGGAAGCCCGGGAGGACCTTCTCAATGAATTCATGGAGGACGCTCAATCCGCCGCCGAAGGGAAGTGTCCGTTCATGAGGCTCCGCATCATGATGCCGCACTCCCCGAAACCTCCCGTGCGGTCAGGGCGGAGTTTGATGGATCTGGCGGGAGAAGCGCACACAGGGTGATCACGTCGATGTGCTGCGTGGTTTTCTAGAGGAAATTCGGTGATACCGCGCCTCTGGTTGTTGACTTTGTTTTCATCGTCGGTTTTCCTCATTGGACGCGGTGGCTGGGGGTCACCGATTCCGGGGGTTGGGGGACTCCATCATGGATAGCTTGCAGAATTCACCGGAAGCGCTGTGGCGCCCGGAACCGGGACTGTGTGGCGGCCTGGCCGACGAACGCCGCCAAGAGCTGCCTCGGTGGCTTTCGGTGCTGATGAACGGGCATCTACGGCCGCCGCCGCCACACTGGTCCGCGGTCCCGTCGATCGCACGGACCGCATGTCACCACCTGGATTGGGAACTGGTCTCCGTCGAACAACCTGACTGGTTCGAGGCCTCCGGCCAGGTCGGTGCGCCTGGGCTGGTCGCCCTGTGGGAGGCGCGGAACCTGCTGCACGAGCACGGCTACGAGGTCATATTCGATGTCCGGGTCGATCGCTGGGGCGATGCGCTCGCGTTCGGGATCTACGGCGTGGGTGTGGTCGGTCGTCTCCCTTCCGAACTCTGGCCGGCGATCGCCGGGTTGTTGACCACCTGCGCCAGCACCATCACCGAACCCAGGGCGGACATCGACGTGTATGCGCTGCCCGACCTCGCGCGGCCGGCGTCCGGCCATACCGGTCGGCACACCGGTCGGGTCGTTCCGGCCGGACATCAGGTCGGCGATGGCCCGTTCACCTGGTGGTCCTACCCGCACCTGGCGGCGCTGACCGACGGCTGCTTCTGCGCGGCGCACGGAGCCACGTTGCCCAAGCCGGTGCTGAGCACCTCGCAGATCCTGGCGATACCCGCGGTGGACGGCGCATGAACGCCGCTCCCATGTTCAGTCGTCCCGCAGGCCTCGCCCAGGCCGGAACACCGCATGCTGGCCGTTTACCCCGACCTCACCAGTGCCTCGGTGTTCCGGAGTCGGGCGTCGTGTGGCCGATCCGTATTTTCTCGGCCACACGACGCCCTCTCCACCCGACCAGGAAGATCAAGACCTGGGGCTGGGTGGCGCTCACTGTCGTGGCGATCGTGATGATCTCCGGGTGCGTGCACCGGCCGGCGCCGGTCGTGGACCGGTCGACGTTCGTGCCGCTGGACATGCCCGCCGGTTCGCCGGTCGGGGTCACCGCGCTGGTCACCAGCTTGCCGGGCGGCTGTCTGCTCGCCCTCACCGAGGCGGGCCAGCGCTTCGTGCTCACCGGGGCCGCGCAGCAGTGGATCGCCACCGAGCTGCTGGACTCCGGTCCTGCGGGCGCCCCAGTCACGATGCGGCTGGACGGCACCTTGAGCATGCAGCCGGTTCTGACCGGGTGCCCGCCGGAACGCGTCATGGATGTCGCCATTGCCCAGCGGCCACCCACAGGACCGAGCCTCACCACGACTCCGACACAAAGGCGACGAGGTATCCACTATGGCCTTCGCATGGACTGAGCGATCCCAGGAACGCGATGAACATCAGGCCATTGTGGACGATCAGCTGCGATGGATGTCGTTGCTGGCCGAGCACTTCGGACCTGGCAGCGCGCGGGGCTCGCTGGCGCGGGTGCAGTCTGCCGCCGCCGATTGGCCTGCGGTGCTGGAACAGCCGGATCTGCTGCTGAGCGAGGCGAACGGCGCCCCGCACGTCGGGACGTTGCTGCTGGCGGTCCAGCTCGCGGCCGAACAACAGCTGGAGCTGACGATCGACGCCGAGCTGGAAGAGCGACCGGAGGGCTTCGCGCTGGCCGTCCACGGTGTCGGTGTGCCCTCGGCGATGACCGAGTTGCAGTGGACGCGGCTGTCGCTGTTGCTGACGACCTGCACGACGCATCTCCGTGATCCGCACCGGGCACGCAGGCTGCCGGTGCGGATCGTCACGCGACCCCGAGCGTGGTTCCGGCGCTCCAGCGGGGAGATCCTGTGGTGGGAGTACCGCGGTAGTCCCTCCTCGCATTGCCGCTGCCCGGCGCATCCTGGATTCATCGGGTTATGACCGCCGCGCGCGGGCCAGAACCCGCTGGTGACATCGCCGTCCGTCGAGCGCTCCACGCCCATCGACCGGACGCAGATGGCTGGCGCGACGCGGTCCGGGAGGCAGACCGGCTGTGGCAGGGCGCCGTATCAGTGCGGGGACTCAACCGGCAGAGCCGATCGATCATCGCCGGGTTCACCGCCGAGACCGGAGAGACCTACAGCTCGATCGACGACCGATACCGGGCGGTGGAGAGCTCCCGGGTCTATCTGTCGGCGCAGCAGCTCATTCACGAGCTGTGGGTCTTGCAGCGTGCCGGAGTCCAGCCGGACGACCTCTTCCAGCACCGGGACGCGCTCGACAAGGTGCTGAGCGTGCTAGCTGAGGCGCCCGGACCCCGGCGAGGCGGGGGCGAGAACCCGTACCGCACCATCCAGCCCAGGACCAGGGACGCGGCGGAGCAGTTGGCCTCGTTCACCCAATTCGCCTTGCTGGGCAGCGAACAGATGCTGGTCACGGAGTTGCGGAACGCCGCCGGGATGATGAATGGCGACCTGCTGCAAGCACGAAGTAGCCTGTGCACCAGGTTCCTGGCCCAGTTGGAACCGGGGAGTCCCTGGGATCCGGCGACGGTCATGGCCAACGCGGTGGGCACGCGCCACTGGGAGTACATCGACTTCGAGCCGGATTCTCCGGAGCCGGGCATAACTCCGGGCACGGCCGGCCCGGACATCGCAGCCCTCGACATCGCCCAGGCGCGGCAGACGTTCCTCGACAAGATCGATCGTGCCGCTGCCCGGATCACCCCTGAAGAGACACAGAACGCGGTGACGACGCGGCGGAACCTCTACGGGGCGTCCGCTGGCGAATGGTCCTCCTACGTCAACTCGCTGGACGTTCAGGTGGACTTTCTCAGCAAGGCGCTCGCGCTGCGAGAGCACCTGCGAGCTCACCCGGTCCAGATCAACAACCGGCCCGTCGCACCCGGGTTGGTCCGTGACTTGTTCCAGCGCCTGGCTGACGGAATCCAGGACGCCTACCCCGGGTACGGGCCGGCGTGCACCTGGAGCCTGGGCCCGATGGCGTTCCAAATGCGGTACGCACCCGAGCAGGACGCAGTCAAAGCCCAGGTCAACCTGGCTGGCGACAGCTTCGATGTACGGGTCCAGGACGTCTACACGGCGCTGCGGTTCGTCACCGCGCCGAACCCGCACATGTACATCGCCGGGCTCCGCGAGGTGGTCAAGCAGGCGAGGCAGGACATGAACATCCCCGCCCCGGAGGCAACCAGCCGGGCGGGCTTGCCGGGTGAACGTGCATACCGAAGCGACGCCGGACCTGGACCGCAACCCCCAACCCGTTCGCGGTGACGGGCCCGGATCGCACCGGTCAGGGATGCTGGCTGAGCAGCGTGGGGACCTGGCTGTAGGTGACGAGGTGCTGGTGCAGCTCGGCGCTGAGCAGCAGGGCCAGTTTCCGCAGTTCGTGGTGACGGCCGTGCATGTTGACCGACAGCAGATTTTCGTGATGCGCGACGCGGTTCCTGAGCGAGTGCGCCCTGTTGACCAGCACATCCACATCGACCCGGGCGGTGCCCGCGGGGAAGGCCTTGTGCAGGTGCGGGATCCACAGCGGATGCTCTTGGCGCTTCACCGTCAGGTAGCGGAAGAACCCGAAATTCAGCTCGGCCACGACCTTGCCTGGTGGGGGTGCGGGCGGCGTGATGCCGGGTCCGGCCGGCGCGGCGGTGGCTTTGCGGACCGCGTCGTCGATCTGCCTGCGGGCTGTTTCGTTCGCGTCGTAGGTCTGGCCCTGCGCAGCGCGTTTCTTCTGCGGCGGGAAGAACCGGTGCGGATCGAAAACCCAATGCGGGCTTCCTGCGGGACTGCCTGCGGTCAGGATCCGGTCGTAGGCGTTGCGCAGACCCACCTCGATGTGGGCCAGGTCGTGGTGGAAAGCGGAGGTCACCTGGGCGTTCCACTCGTAGAGCGCCAGGCCCTTGCCTCGATCCCCGCCGGCGGCAGCCACGTAGACGGCGAAGCGGGGAATCGATAACCAGTCCTCGACCCACGTGCCTACCGGGGGATTGCCCATCCTGGTCCTTCTCCTGCCAGCCCGCAGCTGCTACGATCTCCGGTGAATAGCCCCAGATGACCTCTGGCCTCGGCCACGTCGCTGGGGCTTCGCTATGTCCCGGGGCAGGTAGTTTACCGGCCACCGGAATTGCCGAGCCTGCGGCACAGCCCACCGCGGGTTCCGACGCGGCCGGGCCGCCGAGCCGTCCGTTCTGCCGCGGCTTTGGCTACTGCCACCCACCATTCAGGCCGCCCTCGGCCTATCCGTTGTGTGCTTCCTGTTCTTCCGCGTACGACAGCGCGACGTTGCCGAGCAGCGCGGCCTCGTTCATGCTCGCGGGGTCATGCGGGTCACCCTCGCGCGCGGCGTCGGCCGCCAGCGCGATCAGTCCCATCTCCGGCCCCCACCCCGATCCACGCTCGGTGGTCAGCAGACTGAGCACAGGCCGGTCGCCTCGTTCGGCCAGCCGCCGCAACCCCGCCCAGTTCTCGGCGTTGGCTCGTGTCCGCGCTGCCCATCGTGCGGTGAATCCGTCCAGGATCGTCAATCGCCCCTCGGGTTCCCGATTGTCGTTGCGCCACTGGTAGATCTCGTAGTCGGTGGGGTGATCCACCACCAGCCGCAACGCTGTGTCCGCTCGGGAGCGTTCCGGCCATCGGCTCCATTCTTGGTCGATCGCGCTGCGGTTGTAGGCGACCAGCTCCTGGACTACCGCCTGCGCGGCAGTGCCGTCGCCGGGGGCGTGCAGCGTGGTCAGCGTGCGCCCGTCGCAGATCGCGGCGTACGGCATCGCCCACACCGCGATCCGGCACGGCCTGCACACCGGCTGACCGCCGGCGGGCTGACGATTGATGTGCTGGGGCGACTCCGCTCCGGGCAGCAACGGCTTGCCCCAACGGTGCGTGGTCTCCTGCCCGCAGGCCCAGCAGGGCATCACCGGGTACGGGCCGGGGTGTTCGGTGAACAACGCTCGCACCGCCTCGGTCTGCTCGGCCACCGGTTTGCGGCGGTAGGTGTGGTGTGTGACCGGGGAGTTCGGATAGGCCGCGGACAGGGCCAGATACCAGGCCCACCCCGGCTCGTCCTTGCCGGAACGGGAGGCCCGCACGGCGTCGGCCGTGATGATCTCCACCACCGCGTCCAAGTCAGCGGGGCGCAACTGTTCGGGGTCGCAGTGCCCAGTCAGCGCTGCGGCGGCCCGGGCACCCAGATGCTGGAACGGTACCCAGGTCAATGGCATCACGGTGGTCGTCACGGTCATGGCAGTCCAATTCGCGGAGAGAGCCCTGCCGGTTATCACGGCAGGAGGAAACGACGGGAACGAACCCAGCGTGGGCCGGTTCAGCAGTAGTCCGGGGACTGCAGGTCCTGCTCGATCTCGCGCAGCTCAGCACGTTCCCGCTCGACGGCCTCGACGATCTTTCGTCGCCGGGCGGTGTCCTGGGTGAGCAGGTTGGTCAGCGTCGAGCGGTCGATTCTCAGCTGCGTCGCGAGGTTGCTTTGGGCTCCTCGGGCTGTTCCTTGAAGTCGGTGACGCAGGTGGCGCACGCGCAGCATCGACAACAGGGTGACCTCTGCGACGGCGGCGTCCATCCGGGCCCGCAGAATCTGATCAACGCTGGCGGCGACCAGGCCCGGCCGAGGGACGCCGCGCTCCACCTGCGCGAGCCCATGCGTGGTTTCCTGGATCAGCCCCGTCACCTGGATATCGAGCATCTCGTCCAGGATCTCCAGGTCCCCGGCGACGTCAGGGTCAGACAGCTCGGCGTAGTGCCCGACCGGGTCGACCAGCAAGGCGTCGATGAGGCCGTTGCCATAGACCTGGTCCTGTGGCCACCTGACGGTGCGCGCTGGCTCGCGGGTGAGCTTCCATCCCGGACCTTCACCGTCGGCGTAGACCGGGAGCACCGCGATCTCGGCGTCACCGTTCCCGCCGATCGTGACGGCATGAGCGTTGTCCCCGGCGTCCGGGTCGGCGCGAATCCAGCGCGCCGGAAGGTCACGGTGAGCCAGCCAGACCAAGCCGGTGGTGGCGTCGAACCAGGCCTGGTCCACCTCCTCATCCAGCAATCGCCCCAGCGCCGTCAAGGGCCGCGCCAGTGGTGCCTGCTCGCGCAGGTAGGTGTGGATGGCGTCGATGTCCTCAGACTGAAAGACCAGTTCCCAGCCGTCGACCGGATCATCGGGCATCACGAACCTCCTTGTTTTGCCTGGGCAAAACAATACTTGCTTTGCCCAGGGGAAACAAATAGGGGCTTGCGCGGCGGCCGGCTACCGCCAGAATGCTGCCGGACGTGCGTTCGCGCGGCGCGGCAAGCTGTCTGCCCACCCAGCGTCGCTCACGGCGCAAGACCCGGGGTGGCATCGTGGATGAGGCTCGGGCCGGGGACGGTCAGCAGAGTCGTCCGCGTGGCCAGTTCGATCCCAGCGGGGGCATCGAACAGGACGCGCTCGGCCTCGGGGTCGACGAACACGAACAAAGTCCTGGTGTGCTTGACCAGGTAGGCCAGGAAACGAGGCAGGCTGTTGTGCTCGCTGCGCGCGACGGGCATGGCGCTCAAGCCGCTCAGGATCAGCACGGGCACCTGCTGCTGCCAGAGCAGACGAGTGATCCAGCTGCTGTCGTTGTGTCCTCGGGCGACCGGTGAACCAAGGTGTTCGGCGAGGGCCCGTACGAGCCGGTCCGGTTTGAGGCCGGCCGGGGCGCTCCACCAGACCGGATGCTGCTTAGGCCGCTCATCGCCTGGGATCTGCTGCCAGTTCTCGCGCACCGCGGCCGCGACGGTCGCCGACAGGCCGGGTTCCTCGCCGGTGACCGCCACCGCCTGGTGGTGCTCGATTCCTAGGTACTTGCGTTCTATGTGCCGCGCCAGCTCCGGGACCGCGGCAGGGTCGACGCCACACTGCGGATCGTGGTGATCGGCGTCGAGGTAGGTGCTCCACTGCTGCAGGTCGGTCCAAGGTCGGAAATTCATGGCCGTAAGTCTGGCAGTCGGCGATCTATTGATCGGCATCGAAGTGCCCTCCCAGTCCACGGGCTAGGCGGTTCAGGACGCTCGCGCGGGTAACGCCGCCATCGGGATGCCGATCTAGTGTGCCGCGCCCGCACACCGGAAAACATTACAGAAAGTAATCATCTGGTGGCGAGCGGAAGTCGACCTTGATGCTCTTTGTGAGCGGTTAATCGCACTGTGTCGATACTTTTGACGAATTTTGTTGTGCGGTCGAAGTAGTTGTTGACTTTGTTGCGGTTGCAGAGTGTGATCGCCGTGACCGACGGTGGGGGCCGTTGGCACGGTTGGGGGTTGGGGGACTCCACGATGGTGGCGCTGAGCTTGTAGCCGTCACCGCGCTGGTTCACCAGATCGCCACTGCACCGCATCCGCACGGCGCGGGTGTGGCGGGCCCCGGCGTCAATTCACGCATCTGACGGGGGATCTACATGCGCATGTTGTCCAGGGCGGCTGCGGTCTGTGCGGCGGGGGCGATTCTCGCCGCCGGCGCAGGGGCGGCGATGGCACAGCCCGAGAGCCAGGAGATCGACGGGAGTGTGACTCCGTGGGCCGTTCCGTCGGCTCTGGTGGGTCAGGTGAAGGCCGAGGAGCAGCTCAAGCTCCAGGTGGTGCTGCCGCTGCGGGATGCCGACGGTGCCGCAGCGTTGGCCAAGGCGGTGTCGACGCCGGGTTCGCCCCAGCGCGGTAAGTACCTGACGCCGCAGCAGTTCGACGCTCGTTTCGCACCGGAGCAGGGCACGGTGGACGCGGTGCGTTCTTGGTTGTCCGACAAGGGCTTACAGGTATCGCAGGTCGCCTCGAACCGGCGGATGGTCGAGGTGTCCGGTTCAGCGGCCAAGGTCCAGGACGCCTTCGGCGCGAAGCTGGGCTTGTACTCGGTGGCGGGCAAGACCAAGCGGGCGGTGTCCTCGCCGGTCCGGATCCCGTTCAAGCTCAAGGGCAAGATCTCGGCGGTGCTGGGCCTTAACCAGACCACCTTCAGCCCTCAGCACATGCGGGCCGTGCCCCAGGCCCCGGCGGCCGGTCAGGCTGACCAGTACTGCGCCAACTACTTCGGTGAGCACAACAACACCGACGTGCCCCAGCGCAGCCAGCTTCAGTCCAACATCATCTGCGGCTACAACGCAGGACAGACCCGTGACATGTACGGCCTGACCGAAAAGAACACCGGTGAGGGAACCTCGGTCGCGGTCGTGGGCGCGTACAACCTGGCGACCATGCACGAGGACGTCAACCGCTACTCCGAGGCCAACGGCCTGCCGCCGCTGGCCAACTACAAGGCGATTCCGTCCTCCACCGGTACTTCCGAGGGTTGCGGCGACGGCGAAGACGGCTGGAACGGCGAGCAGGCCCTGGACGTGGAGTCCATCCACGCCATCGCCCCGGCCGCGTCGATCTACTACTACCAGGAGGCCAACTGCAGCTTCGCCGGCCTGGCCCAGACGCTCAACCAGATCAACATCGACAATCAGGTGTCCCTGATCAACATGTCGCTGGCCAGCAAGTCCGACGAGCTGCCCCCCGCTGAGCGGGACCCGGTCGACTCGGCCTTGGTGCAGGCTGCGATCCAGGGCATCAGCGCCATCGCCGCGACCGGCGACTGGGGCGACAACTCCAGCGCGAAGTACACCGGACACGCCGCGGTCGGCTTCCCGGCGTCCTCGCCGTGGGTCACCGCGGCCGGCGGCACCACCGTGGGCCTGGGCAGCGACGGCAAGGCACTGTTCACCGGCGGCTGGGAGACCAAGGTCCACGCCCAGACCGGCGACAAGTGGACCCCGCTCGAGGGTGACGCGGGCCTGGGCGGCGGCTCTGGCGGCGGCCAGTCCGCGGTCTATGACCGTCCGGACTGGCAGCAGAAGGCCGTTCCCGGCGCGGGCAAGCGGGCCGTGCCGGACATCAGCGCGCTGGCCGACCCGTTCAGCGGTTTCTCCATCACCTACACCACCAAGAACGGCGTGGTTGACACCGGGTACGGCGGCACCTCGCTGGCCGCGCCGCTGCTGATCGGCCTGGTCGCCAACTCCCAGCAGCTGCACGGTGGCGAGCGTCTCGGCGCGCTGAACGCCGCGCTGTACGACCTGGCCGATGCCGGTGTCTACACCGACGTGCAGCCGGTCGACGCCGGGTTCTGGTCCAGTGCCAACCCGGAAAACGGTGAGCGCGGTTCGTTCCTGGCGGTCGTCGACGGTGCGCCGGAGACGCTCAAGACGGGTGCGGGCTGGGACAACGTGACTGGTCTGGGCACTCCGTCCGGCCAGGAGTTCCTGAACAAGCTCGGCCAGTAATCCCTTTCCGGGGTGCGCGGTACCTGGCCGTGCCGCGCACCCCTTCGGTCTCGCCCAGGGGGAGGTGAGCGGTGATGAACGCAGCGGTGGCCCGGCGTGGCCGGGGCCCTCTCGGCCTGATCACGTTGTCCGTGGTGTGCCTGGTGGTGGCGGTGTCGGCGGTGTTGCTGTGGCGCACCGTTGCCGATCCCGCCCCGGGACCGGCGACGACCGGACCGCCTGTGGGCGATCAGGTCACGGTGGTGGAACCACGGTCGGTGAACGACGTGCAGATGCAGGTACTCCCCGAGGCCAGCACTTTCCATGAGGTCGTTCATGGCATCCCGGATCCGGGACCGCAGGCGGTGCCCTCGGGCGCGGTGGTGCACCCGACCACGGTGCTGCCGGTGTTCGAGTCCCCAGGCGGGCTGCCGGTGGCGAAGGTGCCGCCCAAGCAGATCGGTTCCGATACGTGGCTGCCGGTGATCGCCGAGCAGCCGGGCTGGGTGCAGGTGCTGTTGCCGAGCCGGCCCAACGGTGTGTCCGCGTGGTTGCCGCTGGGCCCGCTGGTGCGCCAGGCCACCACTCCGTGGCGGATCGAGGTCGATCGGGCGGCGTTCCAGCTCACGTTGCTGCGCAGTGGCCAGGTCCAGGGCCAGTGGACGGTGGGGATCGGCAAAGCGTCCTCGCCGACGCCGCCGGGGCGCACGTTCGTCATGGCCTCGATCAGTGAGCGGATCGTGACGTTCTCGCCGACGGTACTGCCGCTGGGCTGGCATTCAGACACATATACGAGTTATGGCGGCGGTCCTGGGACTGTCGGGATCCATACGTGGATTCCGGACAGCTCCGTCTACGGAACGGCTTCCAGTGACGGGTGCATCCGGGTGCCACCAGCGGCGCTCGAGGTGCTGGAGCAGCTGCCGTTGGGCACGCCGGTGCTCATCAGGTGATTCAGATCGGCCGGGCCTGTGTGCCGGGCCACCTACTAGGGAGACACGGATGAAGATCAAGTCGATGGCCTTGCCGCTGATGGTGGCCGCGGCCAGCCTGTCGGTGGGCACCGCGATCGGTCTGGGAGCTCTCCCGGCCGACGCGGCCGGGTCCACCAGCAGTGCCACCGGCATCACCGGGTCCGGCTCGGTGGCGATCTCCGGGCCGTCGGTGAGCAGCGATGGCCCCACCCGCTCGGACTCAGGATCGGCCAGCGCCCCGGGCATTTCCGCCTCGGGCATCAACGTTTTGGCCGAGGGCGGCCACGCCAAGGCGAGCGTGGCGACCCTGGCCGTGGGCGGCACGGCCGCCAGCGGCATCGTCGCCGAGTGCAACCAGGGCGTGTCCACCGTGTCGGTGGCTCAGCTCCCGGCCAACACCGCGACCACCACCTGGAGCCTGGGTGCTGGTGGCAGCGGCAGCGCGACCGCGCTGACCGTGACCATCAAGAGCGGAAAGAAGGCCACCGCGCAGACCATCAACGTGGCCTCGGTGACCTGCGGCCAGGGCCAGCCGAGCAATGGCGGCGGCGGCGACAAGAACCCGGTGCCGCCGCGCGGCGGGGACACCCCGATCTACAAGCCCGCGCCGCCGGCCACCCCGGTTCCCGGCCACCACCCGGTGACCGGCTGACGACAAACCCGCGCCGCCTCGGGCGCCGCGCCGATGATCGGCGTTCGGCACCCGGGGCGGGATCGGGGCGAAGACCAGCTCGCCGGGCACCGGAGGGGAAGTGTCCGGGCGAGCGCCCCAGGCAGCCGACCCAAGGGGGATCAGCCTGTCTAGCCGCACGGGGCTAGCTCGGCAGGTCGATCTCGGCTGCCGCGGCGGGGCGCAGGCGACTGCAGGCACGGGGCCGGGCTCGTCCTGTGCCCCGCCGTTCTCCCCACACACGCTCCGCGCGCTGGCCCCACCTACGCCAGCGCGGGAGTGATCAGACCTCTCGCGGCCCCCCGGAGCGCTGTCTCGCACCGGCGCTCGTGCCGCGAGGGGGGCATCACGCCAGGGCTGGGACTCCCAGGGCCCGGCGCGATGTCCACCGAAGACGCCGTACCGATGCGGGTGGTGGGCCACCGGTCGGTACGGCGTCCTCATTTTCGCCAGTTCGCGGGCCGCCGACGCGCGGGGCGCGGACCAGCACTTCAGGCCGGGGGATACGAAATGGACGCGGGCACAACTGGCCGGCGAGAGCGGCGCGGCGGCAGTGGCGCGCGCTGATCGCTGGCCACGGTCACCCGGTGACGTGATCGACCACCTGATGCTGCGGGCCACCGTGGCGGTGCGCACCGCGCCACGGCACCGCGAGTCCTGCGGCAAATCGGTGGCCTTCGACAGCGGCCTGCCCGCACCGTTGTGGCGGGTGGTCAACGGGCACATCTGCGATCCGCAGTCACCACATTCGGTGCTGCGGATCAACTGCACGCACGTGGACGTGTTGCGACTGGCAGCCCACCAGCCACACCTGTGGCGCGAAGACAGCGGAGTCAGCCCGGGAGTACAGGAGTTGCGGGCAGCGCAGCAGGTCTTGGCCGCCTATGGATTGCCGCTGGCACTGGATGTCGAGCTGGAGGTCCGGCACGGGCGGTGGAGCCTGATCGTCTACGGCGCGGGCGTAGCCGAGGAGTTACCGGACGAGGCGTGGATGAAGGTCACGCCGCTGTTGACGACCTGTGCCACGACGCTCCGCGATGCCCACCTGGTGCGCTTCCTGCCATCGCGCTCGGCTGTCCGGCCCCAGCACTGGCACCGCAGGTGCTCGGGCGCGGGCACGTGGTGGGAATACCGCGGCGACTCGGTTCCACGGTGCCCCTGCCCCGCGCACCACCGATCCGCCGAGCGCGGGCACAACGCATAGGAGCCTCGCGACGGCCAGCGTCAGCAGGAATCAGGGCCCACGAAATGAGACGAAAGAAAACAGAGGATACCTGACCAATTCCGACAACAGGTCAATAGCGCTTCACGATACGAACTTTACTGACTACCCAGAGCTAACACGAAAGGTCCCCGCCATCCGAACTACAGGCACGTGTTCCTCTGCATTATTAGGCCTGTGCTGGCAGTATCTGGATAAAAAATCGTTGCACTACAATTACTTTAGGTAATCAACTAAACGCACATAGCAATGCTCTTGTGGTCGGTTTTGCGATGTTCGGGTGATGTTGAGGCACATATCTGAATTGCTGCCGGTGACACCCTTAGCATCTGCCGTAATTGACCGTGCGGAACACCGGGCGAAGAGTGACTTGGGGGCAGTCGTGGCAGTGAAAGTGGTTCGAGAACTCATCGATGACCTGAACGGCAACACCGAGGACGTGAAGACGGTGCACTTCTTCGATCCCCTGACCGGCCAGAAGCGCCGGATGGAACTCGGGAAGGTCAACCGCGGGGTCATGCAGGAGTACTTCACCATGCTGGACGAGCATTCCCGCCCCGCTGAGGACGAGGATTTCGCCGCCGACGGTGCCGTGCGCAGGGGACGCCGGATCGTGTCCCGGTCGGATCCGGAGCAGAACAGGGCGATCCGGGAGTTTGCCCTGCGGCATCCGCACTTGGTGCCGGATTGCAAGATCAGCTCCATGGGTCGGATTCCGGAGCGGTGGCGCAAGGCGTTCAACGAGTTCCAGGTGCCCAGCGGCCCTCGTCAAGCGGTACAGGCGCCCGCGTTCCAGACCGGCGGCGACGGTCCCCGGCACCTTGCGATGGCCTGAGCACGCCATGCCGCGGGCAGCGAGCACCCCGCATTCAAGTGACTACACTGGGTAATTTCGTGAGCGAGAACTCCTGCTCAGCCTGGATGTGAAATGGGCGTGCTCACTCCCGTCACTAGTGGTTTTATCAGGCACGATGTAAGTTTTGAGAGCTTCTCTATACTGGTTACTGAAGGTAGTTGTCTGGCTTGGTGAGCGAGGGGGTCACCAGCGCTCAGCGGCTGCCAGGGGGAGCACAGGGGGAGGCGTCCCAGACGGACATGGCGGTGTCGCTGGGACGCGCACTTCTTCGTGGCGCGGGCATGAACGTTCACACCACGATTTCGGTCATCGCCGTCGCGGCGTGATCACGATGCTGCTGGTCGCAGACCGGTAGTGCTTGGGAGAACAAGAACCGTCGGTCTGGCCCACCTGGCCGGCGGAGTCGACGTCGATGACGTCGCTGAACCGGTGTCAGGGGAACACGGTGACGGGTGGGCAGCAGGGGCCGCTGTTGGTGGCCGGGATTACGCGACGCGTGGGTACCTCCACGTGTGCCCGCGTGCTGCACATGAACAGCCTCGGCGCGATCACCACCCAGGACCAGGGCATCTACGTCGGTGGCCCAGTCGATGTGCTCGTCACCGACAACACCGCCAGTGCCATCGCGTGGCTGGGCAGGGCACTGGCCGATTGCCCACGACCACCGCTGCTCGTGGTGATGCACCGGGCGCCGGATGTGGAATCGGTTGTCCGCGCCGAGCTGCGCAAGCTCGACCGGCCCACCATCGCCGGGCAGATCGACATCAAGTACCAGGAGACGTGGCTGGAACTGACCGCGCCTCCCGGCCGGCACCTGCCCTGGTCTCCCAGGGCCGCGGAGGCGCTGAACGCGAAGCTCGCCAAGGCCCTGGACTGGATGTGGGACCAGCCGGTCAAGCAGCCACCCGCGCCTGAGCCACCACCTGTGCAGCAGTGGGCGCCGGTTCCCACGTCGTCACCTCTGACTTCTCGCGCCACACCCCTGAGTCCGCAGCCGTCGGTCGCTGTGCCGCGCGCCGGACCGGGCGCGATGCCGTGGGTCCCGGCGCCGGGCGCCGGGCAGCAGGGCGGGTACCGCCACACCGGTCAGGGGGGCTGACCGGCATGTTCGAACGTTCTTTGGGGGAGTTCGATGAGTTTTCACGCACTGTTTTTAGAGGTCAGCGGGTGGCTGGCCGTGGACCCGACCGTCGATCTCAATCCGCCTGCGCAGGCGCCGCCGGGGAAGGTCGGTGAGGCGGCCAACACGATCTTGGGCTGGATGAAATGGGGCGGCCTGGTCGGCAGCGTCGGGGCCTTCATCGCCAGCGGGATCATGATGAGCGTCGGCAGACGCAACCGCAACAACATGGCCGTCGACGGAGCGGCCGGCGTGCCGTGGATCGTCGGGGGCCTGGCCCTGATCCTGGGCTCGGCCAGCCTCGTCGGGTTCTTGATCTGATGGGCACGCGAACGAGCCGCCTGGGCGCGGTGCACACCGTGCCCAGGTCCCGGTGGGCGCTTCTGGTCTCGTTGTTGCTGGCCGGATTCATGCTGCTGCTGACCGGTTCCCAGGCCGCCGCCGCACCGGTCAAGGACCTCAACGATCTTCCGGCGGAGCTGCAGAAGTACGTACCGGGCAGCCCGGCGTTCGCCAACGCGCCGTGGATGACCTCCCCTGTGTGCAAGGACAAGGGCGGGGACTTCTCGGCGTGGACGGCCAGCGTCATCAACGACACCCCCAGCCTGCTGGCGCATTTCCAGTCCAGCGCCTTCGGAAAAGACGCTCCGCCGCAGGACAAACCGCGTAACGACGCGATCCTCGCCGGATACCGGCAGATCGCCGCGGAGGTCTCCACGATCTTGCCCGCCGGCTACTGCGTGGACGACATGAAGCGCTGGACCAGCGGCATCTACGACAGCGACAAACCCTTCAGCTTTCCCTGGGGACAGGTCACCAAAGACGCCCACCAGAGCAGTTACTACTGCATCGACCGGGGCGAGAACAGCACCAGAGAGCTGGACCGTAACCGTTACCTCGGGGCAGAACGCGTGCCCTGCGATGGCGTGTACATCAGCTGCGCCGGCGCGCAGGGCGCCGATAAGGCTCGCTGTGACCGGTGGAACGGCTTCTCCGACGAATACATACGCCGCGTGGAGGTCAAGCGCGGACAGGCGATCAACGACCACAAGGCCGAGGAGAAGTCCGAGACCAAGTGGGCGGTGAAGTCCGTCGACTGGTTCGACGACATCACCAAGGTCATCGCAACCGGCGCCGCCTACATCATGGGCGAGGCGATGACCTGGTGGACCCGCACGGATCGCAGCGAGATGCTGGAGACCCCGGGGATCGCGAAGATCCACGAGATGTTGCGGTACATCGGGATCGCGCTGCTGGTCGGCGGGGTGATCTGGCAGGGCCTCGTGATGATGGTCAAGCGGAAGATCGATCCGCTGATCAGCACGGCCACCGGCTTGGTGTCGTTCGTCGCGTGGTCGACGATCGCCGGAACGCTCGCGGTGCTGATCAACGAGGCCGGGGTAGCGCTGGCCAATCAGGTGCTCGATGAGAGCCTCCCGGGTTTCGCCAAGGCCATGGGCGATTCGCTGCTGGGCGGGATCGCCGCGCAGCAGGCCGGGGCCGCGTTCTTCCTGAGCCTGGTGCTGGCGCTGCTGTCGTGTGTCCAATGGGGACTCGGGTTCTTCCGCCAGGGCGCCATTGTGGTGCTGCTGGCGATCATTCCGACCGCGGCGGCCGGGCAGGTCGGGGACGCGACGAAACCCTGGCTCAAGAAGGTCCTGAGCTGGTGTTTGGCACTGCTGCTCTACCAGCCGATCGCGGCGGTGATCTTCGCGATCGGCATGAAGCTGGTGGAGGGCGCCACTGGCCTTGGCACCTCGTTGCTGGGGATCGCGGTGCTGATCCTGGCCGTGGTGTCCATGCCGACGATGATGCGATTTTTTGACTGGGGCGGGCAGAAGATCGTCTCCGGTGGCGGCGGGGGCGGCGGCGCCATGGCCCTGGGCGCGGGCGCCTCGATGCTCGGCGGCGGGGGCGGCATCGGCCGCATGATGGATCGCAGCGGTCCGGGCGGCAAACAGAACGCCGGAAATCCCCGCGGGTCCGTCCCGGTCGCCTCCGCCACCCAGGGCAACGGCCCCGATGGCGGGAACCAGAGCGGCCCGCAGGGCAAACCACCGAACAGCCCGCCAAGCGGCGGGCCACAGGGCAAACCACCGGCCACTCCGCAAAGCGGCGGTCAGCCAGGTGTCCCGAAGCCCGGTGCCGGCGGGATGCCGCAAGGCGCCGCAGGCACCGCCGCGACGAAGGCACATCCGGCGGCGATGGCGGCCGATGTGGCGGTGAAGGCAGGTCAGCAGGCCTTGAACCAGGCCAAGGGCGCCATGACCGACGGCCCCGGGTCTGGGGGTAAGAAATGAGCGAGATCCGGATGTTCGGTGGCTGGCGCAAGCGGCGCGGCTACGGCGTCGGCAATCTCACCGAGGCCCAGACGCTGGTGATCGCGGGCTGTGTGTTCGTGCCGCTGGCCGTGTGGATGGTGGTCGCGACCGTCCGGCTGCCTCTGATGATCATGGCGGTGGTGCTCGCGCTGGCCTTCGTGGTGGCGGTGCTGGCCTTGGTGCCGCACAGCACGCTCGGCACGTCCATCGGGGGTGCGCTGATCATCTGGATGCGCACCCGCACGGCCCGGCGCAAGGGCTGGACGGAGTGGGAAAGCGGTGTGTTCACGCGCCATCCGCGACGCAACGAGCTGCCGGGCGTGCTCGCCCCGATCGTGCCTCTGACCACCGAGGACGGTCTCGGCCGCCCGTACGGCCTGTTGTGGGACCGGCGCACCGGCCGGTTGACCGCGGGCATCCGGGTCGCGCCGGTCGGCACGGTCTTGGCCGATCAGGACCGCACCGACGTGTGGATCGGGTCGTTCGCCGCCTGGCTGTCGGCGCTCGGGTACGAGCCGACCTTGGAATGGGCGGCGATCGTGGTGGAGTCCGCCCCCAGTTCGGGCACCGAATTGGCCGACTACGTCGCCGAACGGCTCGATCCGGCGGCCCCGCAGGTCGCCCGGGACACGATGATCGAGCTCGCCGCGTCGCACCGCGGGTCCACCGCCGACATCTCGGTGGCGGTCAACCTCACCTTCCAGCCGATGCGCGCCAGGCCCACGCCACAGGACGACGCCGAGCGGGTCGCGGAGGTCAGCCGGGCGCTGGCCGGGCTCGAGGGGGACCTGCCGCTGTGCGGGGTCGCCACCCTCGGGCGGGCCACCGCTCCGGACTGGACACACAAGATCCGCGCGGCCTATGACCCGGATGCTCGCGGGGAACTCGCCCGCCTCTCCGAACAGGGGCACCTGCTGGCGTGGGCGGACGCCGGGCCGGTACGGGCGCAGGCACTGGTGGATCACTACTGGCATGACAGCGGCTGGTCGGTGTCCTACGCGATGTCCGGGCTGCCCGACCAGGACGTCACCGAGAACGTGCTGCTGCCGCTGCTGGCCCCGGGGCCCTGGCCGCGCAGGGTGTGCCTCACCTACCAGCCGGTTCCCGCCGACAGGGCCGGGGAAGCGGTGACCCGGGAGTCCTCGGGGTCGGCGTTCAGGCGGGAGTTGCAGCGCCGGCGCGGCATCGATGAGACCGCGCGGGATCGCGCCGATGAGCAGCGCGCCGCTCAGGCCGCGCTGGAAGAGGCGCAAGGGTCCGGGGTCGGGCTGTGGGGCATGTACGTCACCACCACGGTTACCGATCCCCGCCAGCTGCCGGACGCGATCGCCGATGTGGAGGCCAGGGCACGCAACGCCAAGCTCCGGCTGCGGCGCTGCTGGGGTTGGCAGCACGCGGGATTCGTGGCCTCCCTGGGCGTCGGGGTCTATCCGCCGGAGCTCACGACACGGGGCAGGTTCGCATGAGGGCCCGGCTTCCGCGCTTCGGCCGCCGCGATCTGCCCCTGACCTTCCCCGCCCTGCCGCAACGCCGGGCCGGCAGGCCAGGCGGGCTGCCCAGGGCTGTGCGCCGAAGCCTGCCCGGCGGCCGGGGACAGCGGTGGCGCGGTGTATCCGCCGACGACCAGTGCTTATTCGACGGCTATGGGGGATTCACGATGACGTCTGCCACCAGGAGGCGGTCATGAGCCTGTTGCGCAGAGGCCGCCGCGCACGCCCCGACGTGCCGCAGGACGACGACGACCAGGTCGAGCTGCCGCAGACGGTGGCCGACGCGGCGGCACGCCAGGTGCGGAGCAAGACCGATCCACTCGCGGATCTGCGCTCGTGGCCGGTTCCTCCAGCGCGGGGCTGGGCGACACCGGGCGGCGGACGTGACCATCACGTGGGGACCGGCGCGCTCTATCAGGGCACGTCGGTGCAGCTGGCGGGCTTGTACCCGTTCGTGGGCGGCTCGGGCTCCAAGGTCCGCGGGGTACCGATCGGCCACGACATCCACACCCATGAACCCATCGGCCTGAACCCAGGGGATTGGCTGAACGAGGGCCTGATTTCGAACACAGGGATCTGGTGCCAAGGGCAAGCGGGAATCGGTAAGTCGGCCTTCGCGAAGCGCCTCGGGATCGGGCTGTGCGCGATGGGCTGGACGATGTTCGTACCGGCGGACGTCAAGGGCGAGTACTCGCCGCTGGTCGCCCGGCTCGGCGGCACGGTCATCAAGGTCGGCCGCGGGCACGACGCCATCAACCCTCTGGACCCCGGGCCGCTGGGCGCGGTCCTGGCCAGGGTCCCGGCCGGGCGGCAACGCGAGGCGCTGCGTGAGCAGATCCGGGCCCGGCAGAGCGCGCTGATGGAGGCGCTGCTGCTGCTGGAGTTGGGCCGGGTGCCGAGCACGACCGAACGCAACCTGGTCAGCCGCGCGGTCGATCTGGCCACCGACGCGTCCCCCGATGGCCAGCCCACGATCCCCGAGGTCCGCGCGGTGCTCGATCAGGCACCGCAGGTGCTGCTGGACGCCGCGCGGATCGGCGGCAGGCCGCAACGCTACTTCGACCTGATGCGCGACGTGCTCTCCGCGCTGGATCTGCTGGTCGAGGGCCCTTTGAGGGGCTTGTTCGACCGGCGTAGCACCGCGCGGCTGGACCCGGAGTCACCGGCGACCTCGCTGGATATCAGCGTTCTGGACGAGGAGGCCGACGAGGTCGTCGCGGCGGCGATGTTGTGTAGCTGGGCGTGGGGCTCGGGAATGATCGAAGCCCGCCAGGCCGGGGCGTCCCGCAACATCTTGTGGCTTCAGGACGAGGCGTGGCGGGCGCTGCGCACCGGGCCCGGCCTGGTCGAGCGCAGCGATCGGATGACCCGGCTCAACAGGCACAAAGGTGTCGCCTCGGTCTATCTCACCCACAGCATGGATGACCTGCAGGCGCTGCCCACGGAGGCCGATCGCGCCAAAGCCAAGGGCATCGCGAGCCGCTGCGCCATCCACGTCTACGGGGGCCTTCCGGCCGCTGAGCTGTCCTCGCTGGCGGTGACCTTGTCCAACCGGGAGGCCGAACTGCTGGCCTCCTGGCAGAGCGCGGGCACGTGGGTGCCCGGACAAAGGCACCCCGGGCGCGGGCTCTACCTGATCAAAGCCGGTGAGCGGGCGGGGCTACCGGTGCGCATGCGCCTCAACCAGCGCGAGATGGAGCTCTACGACACCGACACGGCTTTCCGGGCGCGGACGGCATGAGCACGCCAACAGCTCATCGACGCGGCTGCGCGAGCCGGATCGCCACGCGCGGGGGGAGTGCGGGCGGCTAACGCCATTACCAGGGGTTTTCACGATTCACCGTCTTGGGGGAGACATGATCGACAGATATGGGACCGCCCGGCGGCCTGACTCACCGGCCGGCTCGGGGACCTGTTTCACCGCGCGGGGGCCGATGGGTCTGCGGTGGCCTGGCACGGATGCGGTGTGAGTGGCGATGGCCACCGCCAATCCGAACGCACGCCGTCATGCCAGCGGATCGATGCCGGCGCTGCCATGGGTGATCACCGGTTTGATCGCGCTGGTCTTCGTCGCGATCGCCGCCGTGTGGTCGGCCGCCGTGCTGGCGGCCGGCTCGGGTTTCACGGCGCCGGGTTACGGCGAGGTGCCCAAGGCGTTGCAGCGCCACGGTGTGCCTGGGCTGATCGGCCCGAACGGCTCGTCGACGGTGTTCTACGCCGTGCTGATCGTCGAAGTGCTGCTGCTGATCGGCGCCGGGATCACCACGACCGTGCTGATCGTGAATCGCAATCCCCGCGATGGCCTCCGGGCCATGACCGCGCCGCAGGGCTTCACCGATCTCCAGCAGGCCGCGATGGCCAAGCGGGCGCAAGGCCTGCGGCCGTCGCTGGCCGGTGTCAATCCCAAGCGGCTGACCTCGCGCCAGGTCGGCGCCGAGCTCGGCGACATCTCCGGCACCACGCTCTACAAGAGCTATGAGGACGTCGAGCTGATGATCTGCGGCCCCCGCTCGGGAAAGACGTCCGCCAAGGTGGTGCCGGAGATCCTCAGCGCCCCGGGCAGCGTGGTGGCCACCTCCAACAAGCCCGATATCTGGATCTTGACGGCCAAGATGCGCGAACGGGTCGGCGCCGTCTGGCTCTTCGATCCGCAGAAGATCACCTTCCAGCCGCAGAAGTTCTGGTGGGACCCGTTGAAGCTGGTCATCGACGTGGAATCCGCCGCGCGTATGGCCTCCTACTTCATGCGGGAAGTCGGGGCCACCACGGGCGGGGGAGCGGACCGCGCGGACCCATTTTTCACCCCTGCCGCGGCCAAGACCCTCCGCCAGCTCATGTTGGCGGCGGCCTGCTCGCACCACACCCTGCGGGATGTCGTGTTGTGGGTGGCCACCCGCTCGGATGACCCCGCCGTGTACCTGGAACGTGGCGGCTACGCGGCACAGGCCGCGTCGTTGCGCTCCACCCTGGAACTGCCGCCGGAGACCAAGGGCGGGATTTTTGAGGGCGTCAGCACCGCACTGGCCTGCCTGGATTCGGAGAACCTGCTGCGCTGGGTGACACCGCCGATCACCTGGGAACAACCGCCCGATGACCTGGGGGAGGTGCCCGAATTCGACCTGCGGACGCTGATCACCGCGGTCGGTGACCGGCATCCGACCCTGTTCCTGCTGTCCCGGGAGGGAGAGGGCAGCGGCCGGCCCGTTGTGGCAGCGCTGGTCGGTGAGCTGGTCCAGATCGCCATCGACGCCGCTTCCGCGCGAGGCGGACGGCTGGATCCGCCGGTCACCCTGCAACTCGACGAAGCCGCGAACATCGTTCGAATTCCTGAACTGCCCAGTTTCGCAAGCTTCTTCGGATCACTGTCCTTGCTGGTCACGGTCATCTTGCAGAGCAGAGAGCAGGGCCGGGCGGTGTGGGGCAAAGAAGGTTTCGACGCCTTATGGAGCGCCTGCACGATCAAGACGATCGGCGCCGGTGTCCAGGACTCCGATTTTTGCGAGTACCTGTCGGTCCTGGTCGGAGACCACAAGGTCGAGGAGTCCTCGACCTCCTATTCACAGGGCGGTCATTCGATCTCCCGGAACCTGCGCACCGAGCGGATCATGACCGCGGCGGACATCGCGGCGATGGGCCGAGGCAACGCGTTGCTGTTCACCTCCGGTCGGCGCCCCGCCCTACTCAACCTGCATCCCTGGTTCGCTGAGGCAGGCGATGACAAGGAGCAGATCGACGCCTACGCCAAGGAAGCCACCCAGGCCATCCAACAGGCGGCGATCGTCCACTTAGGACCGGACAATCCCATCGCCGTGGCGTTGATGAACGAACAAGCCCGCGCCCAGGCGGGAGGGTCGCCGTGACCGAGTCCGAGGGGACGCTGGCGAAGCTGGAGCGCCGGTTGGCTTCGCTGGAGACCGACCACTTCCTGCTGCAGCAAGAGGTCCGCAAGCTCTCCCACGACACCGAGCGCAACGCCAACTCGCTCGATGAGTTCGAGGACGGCATCGAAGAGGTCGCGCAGATGACCTCCAAGACCACGGCGGACCTGTGGGCGGCCATGGCCAAACGGCAGCAACGCATCGAGCAGGAACAAGCCGCCGCGGATGCCGACGCCGACGCCCAACCGCAGCCACAGCCAGCCGCCGAGGCCGAGCCTGAGGCCGACAGCAGTGGCGCCCAGCCGCAGCCTGCTGTCCAAGCCCAGCAACAAGGCCACGGCCAGGGCCCGAGGCAGAAGGGGGAACCTGCTCAACGGCCGTCGATGGCCGTGCTGCGGGCCTGGGTACGAACCCACATCGCCCCCATGGAACGCAGAACCACCACCACCGGCGAGGGCGGCGGTCTGCGGTGGTGTCGCCAGTGGTGGCGGCACCCGGACGCCGTCGAGCGGTTCGGGGCGATCTACATGGCCTACAAGCGGCTGCGTACAGAGGAGGACGCCACCTGGCTCTCGGTCTACCTGCGCGATCATCTCGATCCGCACATCGCGACCCTGACCAGCCCCTACGGCCCGTTCTACGGCTGTTCGCCCAATAAGCACTCCACCACGACGCAGATGCTGGGCGCCGACGAACCGGCCGCCACGGCGGGCCCGAGCGGCACGCTCTGAAACGCCTGCACCCCGACAAACACGCCACAGTTCGAAAGGATTATCGATGGCTACACCAAATCTGCTGAACACGCTGGAAGCAGATGTGCTTGAGCTGCGGATCGCGGTAAAACGCCTCGCGAAGCGGGTCGAGCACAACTCCACCTCGCTCGACGACGTCGAGCAGGCCCTGGCCGACCTGACTGGGACAGTCGTCCCGCCACCGGTCCCGTACGACGCTGCCACTGCTCTCCATGAGGCTTTGGTTATAAGGCCCGAACAGGTCTCGCCGCAGGCACCGACGTTGGAAGTGCTGCACGCCTGGGTCGGGCTGCTCATCGCGCCGATGGCCTGCGCGAGCGCGGCGGCGGGGAGGCGTCGCGGGCCGCGCTGGTGCAGGCGATGGTGGGAGCACCCGGATGCCGCTGAACGGTTGGAAGCGATCTACCGGACCTACCAGCGACTGCGTGTCGAAGAGGACGACACCTGGCTCAGCGTGTTCATCCGGGATCACCGGGATCCGCATCTGCGGGAGCTGACCGACCCTTATGGCCCGTTCCAGTTCTGCACCCCGAAACGGCACAAGCAGATCGCCGACACCCCGGGCCAAGACGAGCTGCCACCACTCGCTCAGCCGGCCATACCGCAGTGAACGGGCGCGCGGCCAGCGCGGCGCAAGATCCGGGTGAACGGGCGGTCGCACTGCGTATATCGCCTGGCCAGCACGGCGTTCGGTGTTAGGCTCGGAAGGCGGTAGTTAGCATCGCGGCCAGGTGCAGGGGGCGCCTGGCGCTGCTGACGAGTACCGCCTTGGTGTTTCGTAGATCGTGAATATCGCCGTCATCAGGCCCACCCGATGACGGTCTTGGCACCCGCACGGGCGTGGTGCCACGGACATGGTCTCGGGGGAAACCATGATGGGTGGGCACAGTAATAACTGGACATCGACCGTACGGGCGCGGCCATGACCGCGCCCCAACCGCCCGATGCCGCCGGTCTGGAGTCGCCGGGAGGCCACCGTGAACAACATGAACCCGTACGAGACGGACGCCCAGCGCCACTGGGAGACGTACTTCCCGGTGGCGCTGGCGGCGGTGACCGATCCGCCGAGCCACTTCAGGGAGATCGGCGAGCTGACCGAGCAGACGATCCGGCTGCGCGCGGACACGCTGGCGGGCCAGGCGCCGGTGGGGGAGACCTTCGACCAAGCGCGGGCCCGCAACACCACGGCGCGCAGGCAGGCGGAGAGCGAAGTGATCAGGCGGCTGATCCTGATCGACCCGGAGGACACGCCGGACGTCCTGGAGACCTTGTTGGCCGAACTGGCGGACGCGGCGGAGGAACTGGCGAGCTAGCGCCGTTTCGCCCTGCGGGGCAACAGGATCTGGCGCCGTCAGGGCAGAAGTCGCGGATTCAGGCGGTCCTGGGCGCGATCCGGCTGCTTCGCCAGCTGGAGGCCGAGGACCGCCCCGCGACACCCGACGAGCAGGGCGTGCTTGCCCGCTATTCCGGCTACGGCGCGATCTCGGAGATCTTCAACACCGGCCGCGCCGAGTTCGAATCGGTACGCGCCGAGCTGCGGGAACTGCTGACCGACAAGCAGTACCGGGCGGCCAGCCGCAACACCCTCAACGCGCATTACACCGACGCCGCGCTGGTACAGGCGATCTGGGGCGGGCTGCACGAGCTCGGGTTCACCGGCGGGCAGGTACTGGAACCGGGCTGCGGTGTCGGCAACTTCGTCGGCTTGGCTCCCCCTGCGGCACAGATGACCGGTGTCGAGCTGGAGCCGATCAGCGCCGCGATCGCCTCCCGCTTGTACCCGCAGGCCACCATCGCGGCAGGAAGCTACGCGGACCTGCGTACCGCGGAGGGCACCTTCGACGCGGTGATCGGCAACGTGCCGTTCGGGGACTACTCGGTCACCGATCTGCGGCACAACCAGCCGGGGCACCCGATCCACGACTACTTCATCCTCAAATCCCTGCACCTGACCCGCCCCGGTGGCCTGGTCGTGCTGCTGACCAGCCGCTACACGCTGGACAAGCAGAACCCCTGGGCCAGAAGGGAAATGGCCGAGCTGGCCGACCTGGTGGGCGCGGTCCGGCTGCCGACCGGCGCGCACAGCAAGGCTGCCGGGACCGATGTGGTCACCGACCTGCTGGTGTTTCGCCGCCGCGACCCCGCCCAGTCCGCACCGGAGGAAACAGGGTGGGAACAGGTCCGTGAGGTCGAACTCGACGGGCACGAAGTCCAGGTCAACCAATACTTCGTGGACCACCCCGAGCGGGTGCTCGGCGAGCTGCGCCTCGGTCACGGCGCCGAGGGCCGGATCGAGCTGGAGGTCCACGGCGAGAAACAGGCCGCGCCCGCCCTGTCCCAGGCCTTGACCGCGCTGGCCGCCGAGGCCACGGCCGCAGGTCTGGGCTGGTTGCCGCGCACCGAGGGCACCGGCGCGGCCCCGGACATCTCGATGCGTGACCGCAGCCGGGAGCGGTTCACCGGCACGTTCACCGCGCTGCCGGACGGCACCTTCACCCGGCTGATCAACGGCATCGACCAGCCCTACACGCCGCCGGCGAAGGAGGCCGACGAGCTGCGCGCGCTGATCGGGCTGCGCGACACCGCGCTGGGCCTGCTGCACGCCGAGGGTCAGCGCGCCCCGGACGAGAAGATGATCGACGCGCTGCGCACCGATCTGAACGCCCGCTACGACTCCTATCTGGCCACCTATCAGCCGATCAACCGGTTCAGCGAGGGCCTGAGCGGGAAGCAGGGCTTCTACGTCTACTCGGCGTGGTGCGCCAAACAGGAGATCGAGCCGCTGCCGGTCACCCAGTCCACCACCGTGCGCTACCTGCGGCACCTGATCAAGGTTGGCTGCGATCGGGATCTGCTGGAAAGGCACCTGGAATCGCTGCTGAAACTCGGCGCGAAGAACGCGCCGCGGACCTGGCCGATGACTCCGGCCCGGCTCCGAGGGCTCAAGGAAGCTGCCGGGGAGGTGCTGGCCGAGGCGCCCAGCAAACCGGCGCCTGATTTCGATCCGGTGTATGCCGGGGTCAGCAGCAGCCGCAAGGTCCTGCCCTCGATGGGTGGCTTCGCGGGTGACCCGTTCTGGCCGTTGGTCAAGGCGCTGGAGAAGTTCGACAGCGTCACCCAGGAGGCCACCAAGAGCGACCTGTTCAGCCAGCGCATCACGGCGCCGACCACACCCAAGCTGGGCGCGGACAACGCCACCGACGCGTTGATGATCTGCCTGGACACCCATGCCGAGGTCCGGCTGGAGGTCATCGCCAGGCTGCTGGGGCTCTCGGATCTGCAGAAGGCCCGCCAGGAGCTGGGCGAGCTGGTGTATGACGATCCGGACACCGGCCGGCTGGTGTGGGGACTGGAGTACCTGTCCGGGAACGTGCGCACCAAGCTGCGCGAGGCGCAGGCAGCTGCGGAGAACGATCCTCGGTTCCAGCCGAACGTCGACGCGCTGACCCAGATCATCCCGAAGGATCTGGGCCCGGCGGAGATCGAAGTACAGCTCGGATCGTGGCTTCCGGCCGAGTTCGTGCAGGAGTTCGCCTGCGACTTGCTGGGGCAAGAGGGAATCACGGTCCGGCATCCGGTGCCGCAGGTGTGGTCGGTGCTCGGGGGAGATCGGGGCTCCCACTCGGCGACCCACACCTGGGGAACCACGCGGATGGCGGGCCACGATCTCATCGAGGTCTTGTGCACCGGCCGGGAAATCAAGATCTACAGCGAGACTCCTGACGGGGACCGGTATCTCGATACGACCGAGACCCAAGCCGCGCAGGACAAGGCCAAGGACATCGCCAACGAGTTCTCCCTGTGGGCGTGGAGGGACACCGAACGCGCCGGGCGCTTGGTGCGGCTGTACAACGAGAAGTTCAACGCCGAGATCCCGCGCAGCTACGACGGCGTCAAACTGTCGCTGCCGGGCCTCAACCACGACGCCTACACCCTGCGCCCGCACCAGATCGCTGCGGTCGCCGCCATGATCTACAGCCCGGCTGTCGGCCTGTTTCATGAGGTGGGAGCCGGTAAAACCCTCGAAATGATCGTCGGTTGCATGGAGCGCCGGCGACTCGGGTTGGCACACAAGCCGATGGTGGTGGTGCCCAATCACATGCTGGAGCAGTTCCAGCGTGAATGGCTCGACGCCTACCCGCAGGCCAAGCTGCTGGCCGCCTCCTCGGAAGACCTGCCCACGGCCAAACGCCGGGAGTTCATCGGCAAAGTCGCGACCGGCAACTGGGACGCGGTGATCATGACCATGTCGGCGTTCGAGCTGATCCCCGTCGATCCCGAACGGCAACAGAAGTACCACTCCGCCCAGGTCAACGACCTCTACGAGGCGCTGGATGCCTACAACGAGTACGCGAACGAAACGTCCGAGGAGCCCTTCGTTCGTAAGCGCACCGTCAAGCGCATGGAAGCGATCATCACCAGGGCGGAGGAGAAACTCGAAAAACGCCTAGAGAAGATGACCAAGGACCCGGGGATCACCTTCGAGGAACTCAACGTCGACTACCTCGTCTTCGACGAGGCGCATAAATATAAGAACGCGCGCCTGTTCTCCTCGTTGCCGGACATGCTCAATCCAGGCTCGGACCGGGCGATGGATATGGACATGAAGCTTGAGTACCTGCTGGAGAGGTACGGCGAGCAGCGGGTGGCCCTGGCCACGGCGACACCGTTCACGAACTCGATCGGTGAGATCTACGGGATGCTGCGGCGGCTGGGGCAGCCGCTGGATGATTTCGACACCTGGGCAAGGACATTCGCGCAGCTCAACACCTTCTTTGAGATGACCCCCTCCGGTGGGCTCAAGGCCAAGACCCGGCTGCGCACCCTGATCAACGTTCCCGAGCTGTACTCCCAGATCCGGCTGCGCGCCGACATCAAGACTGCGGAGGACCTCAAGAAGTACTACGAGGTGCCCGCGCTACGCGGTGGCAAGGCCGAGATCATCGACGTGTCCGGCTCCGAGGCGCTGGCGGAGGAAGGCCTGAGCCTGGCTGACCGGTACCGGGCGCTCAAGGGCCCACCAGTCAAAGGTGGGGACAACCACCTGAGTCTTATCACCGACGGGATCAAGGCCGCCCTGGACGTGCGGCTGCGCAACCGGGAGACCACCGAACCGCAGAAGGTCGATGTCCTGGCCGAGGACATCATGGTCGAGTGGCGGGCCGGCAAGGACAACGTCTATCTCGATGAGAAGGACAACGAGCACCCCCGGCGCGGTGGCCTCATTCTGGTGTTCTGCGACTTGTCCACGCCCAGCGATGACTGGAATTTCTACGGCGAGCTGCGCCGCCTGCTGATCTCCCAGGGCATGCCGGCGCAGATGGTGCGGTTCATTCACGAGGCCAAGAACAACCAGAAACGCGCGGAACTGTTCGCTGCCTGCCGCAACGGTGAAGTGGCGGTGCTGATCGGCTCCTCGGAGATGATGGGCACCGGCACCAATGTGCAGACCCGATGCCTGGGTGGATACAGCGTCACCCCGCCATGGCGGGCCGACATTCCGCACCAGAACATGGGCCGGGTCATCCGGCAGTTCAACCAGAATCCCGAGGTCTTCTGGAAGGACTTCGTCACCGCGCCCTCGATGGACGCCAAGAAGTGGGAGGTCACCCGGCAGAAGAACGCGGCGTTCCGTCCGCTGATGACTGGCAAGATCCCCTCCCGGATCCTGACCGTCCCGGACGAGGAGTCGGTCAACTACGACGAGCTCATGGCCGCGGCGACCGGTGATGGCCGTTACAAACGCAAAGCCGAGCTGGAGAACCGGCGCGACGAACTGCGCCGCAGATACAAGGCCTGGTCAGGGCAGGAGAGCCAGCTCCAGCTGAACATTCGCGACTCCGCCTTCATCATAGATGCCAGGAACAAGGCCGCCGATGCGGCGGACAGTTTGATCGCGCGGCGTCAGGACATCACCGGCGACAAGTTCTCCATGACCATCGATGGCACCCGCCACACCAAACGCCTCGCCGCCGCCGATCACATCCGCGCCTTCATCGCCACCCGGGTCGAGGCCATGGACAAGCACGAGCGGCGCACCCACCCGCTGGGCAGCATCGCGGGCATGGCGGTGTCGGTCATCTTGAGTCCCAGCGCCAAGAAATACACCGCGATGTTGCAGCTGGACGACTTCCCCAAAGGCCACGAACTCATCGAGCTGGATCACAAGGACCTGCCCAGCGGCGTCGGGCTGGTGCTGCGGCTGGAGAACAAGCTGGCCAAGCTCGAGGAAATCCGGGACACCTCCCGCAAGAAAGCCACCGCAGCCGCCGCCGAGCAGAAGCTGGCCGAGCAGGCCATGGGAAGCCCGTTCGAACACGGCCAAGAGCTCGAAGAGCTGCAACGGGAACTCGACGCGCTGACCACGGAGCTGACCGAAGCCGAGAAGCGAATGGAGGAACAACGCAAAGCCGAGCAGGAGGAGCTGGCGAAGGAACTCAAGCAGCAGGCACAAGCGGAGCAGTCGCGGCCGGCGGCCAACCAACAGGATGTCCGCGCGCAGCTGCGATCCGGCGCGACCGACGCCGTGCGGGCGATGGACGCGCCCGACGCCGAGGACTTCGGTGACTGGTACGCCGTGGCCTACGCCCGGGAACCGGTGCGGCCCGATGTCGCCGAGGCCTACACCTTCGTCTGGCAGGGCGGGCGCCGGTTCCTGCGCACGGACCCGGACGCGCCACGCTTCTTCGCCGGGTCGGACGGTATCCGGCCTACCGAGCACGGGTGGACACGGGCCGGCGCCCGCCACATGGCCGGCGGGACCGAGGAGACCTGGAGGCGGGACAACTTCACGCTGACCATCGGCTGGTCAGAGGATGAGCCACGGGAGCTGTACCGCAATGTCATCTTCGGGATATCCGGCACCGCCACGAAGAACGTCACGGTGGAGCTGAGCAGTCCCGCTGAGTTCTCCACAGTCCTGACCGAAGCGGGCCGGTTCGGCTACAACTACTTTGACCACAACGGCTGGCAGAACCGGGCAAGCCCCACCCGCGCGGCCGCCGAGGTCATGGCCAACCGGATCGGCGCGCGGGTCATCGAACTCGACGACAACGGCGTCTGGATATACAGCGATACCGGCCTGCCCTCCTCCAGGGCGCTGGCCCTGGTCGAGCGGACCAGAGACCAGCTGGCCCCGTTGGCGGTAGAGGCCAGTTCGCTGGGCGCCGACCCGGCTACCAAAGCGCTGGCCCGTTCAGCCGCCGCCATCTCCGAGCGTGTGGCGGTGGCGGACTCCTACCTGCGCGTGGCGCAGGCCGTGGCCTTGGCCGGTGGGGACGAGGTGCTGCGCCGATCGGGGTCCGACGATGAACTACCGGACAGCAGGCTGGGCCGTCTGTCCGGTGAGCTCGCGCGCACCGCGCTGGACGGCAGCATCGACCCGGACGGCCACCTGATTTTCCGTGGTGTGCGCATCGGGTTCGTGGCCTCGCGCGGACAACTGGGTGCGGTGCTCTCGGCTCTGGACGATCCGGATGTCGTACTGCCGAGGTTCACCGACGAGGAAGTTCCGCAGCTCCAGGGCGGTCGTCATGTAGTCACGGTGCCCCTGACCGCCGCAGAAGTAGCCGATGCCGGGGGCGACAGCGCGATCGGCGACAAGATCAGGAGCGCGATCAGCGAAGCCCACGCATGGGCCGAAGCGCATACCAAGGACATCGAGACGCTGCTGGCCAAACATGCCCGCGCCGAGCGGTTGCGGCTGGAGCGTGAGCTCGCGAAGGCGCCGTCCAAGTCCGGCAAGGCGACTTCCTCAAGGCGTAAGCGGTCCACCTCCAAGAACGCTGAGGACCGCGGCGCACCAGCAAAGTCGGTACCGGCCAGTTCCGATAAAGAATCGGGGGCCGATCCTGCTCCCGACGCCTCCTCCGGCGAGCCGCCTGGGCAAACGGCATTGATCCCGGTCACTCCTGGTGGGCGAACGCCCTTCACCACGACCTCACCACCGAGTACTGCGGAACCGCCCGCCTCCGAGACCGGGACCAAGGTGCCGCACCCGGGTCCCGGTCCCCAGGCGCAGCCGCCGCCAAATGTGTCGACTGCGGGGGATGAGCGCCGATCAGCAGCGGGCGCGTTGGGCCCGGTGCCCTCCACAGGCCCGACGGGTACTCCCGTGCAGCCGGTTTCCACGGCGTCCTCCGATGCGGAGCACGACCGGTTGGCCGCCGCGTTCACCCGGGCCACCGATCTCGCCGACGCCCTTCGGCAGCTGGCCGAGGACGATCCCGCCAACGAACAGCTCAGCCAGCGCGGGTTCGCCATCCTTGAGCAGGCAGCGATACCGTTGAGGATTCTCTGGGCGTTCAACGAAGCACCAGATCATGTCGCCATACGTTCGGGCCCCCCTGCGACCCGGGTCGGCGAGGACCAGCTGGACGGGGTGCTGGCCGAGGTCGCCCGGCAGGCCCTGCTGGATCCGCGCGAGGCCGAATATGTGCTGTGGCGTGGACTGCGTATCGAGTTCGTCCGTAACGGAACCAGGCTGACCACAGCGATCTCCCGCGAAGGCGACGAGGGCTACTCCAGTCCCGTGCACTCCGACGGCGCCCATTTCCTGTCCATCCCGTTGGGAAGTAAATGGCCGACGACGCCGAGCGAACACAGGCGCATCCGCCGCGCCATTGAACAGCGGCTGGTCGGCGCGTTCGAGCATGTGCGCAACGCGCACAAGCAGGTGGGCGAGCTGCTGGCCGAATATCAAGCACACCCCGCACCCGATGCCACGTCAATCGGGACTCCTGAGCCGGAGAGGAGCGTCGAGCAGGAAACGTCGGCGGGGCCGATCAATGCAGCTCAGACCTCAACGACCAGTGGTGACGCCCCAGGGGAGTCCCAGTCCCCCGAACAGTCGGCAAGCACGGCCATCACCGCGCAAGCCCAGTTCACCATCAGGCAACAGGTGCCCCAGCCTGCGGCCACCGACGGGCTCGACGGGGAATCGGCGGCGGGGAGCTCCGCGTGGTCCATCCGTGGCGAGCAGATCGGCGAGGGTGGTCGCCCCCTGCAACTGGTGGCCCGTCCGATGGCGAACGGTCCGGCCACGATGCCGCCAGAGGGCACCCTCGCCGGCACCCTTCGTGACGCCCGGTTCGCCAAAGACCCGGTGCTGGAGCATTTTCGAAACCTGGGCACGATATCCGTGGCCACGATGGACGACTTCGCCCCGGCCGCCCAGTTGGTCTCCCCGTCGGGTGCTCTGCTGGCCTGGCGATCTCATTCCACCCACGGACCTGCTGAGGATCATGGGCCGCGGTGGTTCATCGTCCATGTGGCCTCCGGCGCGCAGCTCGGTGTTCTACTCGCTGAGGACCCGGACCATCCGTGGGGCCCGTCTGATGACGCGGCACGAACCTACGCCGATCATCGCTCGCCTGCTGCGGGCGTTCAGCTTCCCGACGAGGCGATCCCTGGCTATCTGCACGCCTTGGAGTACCTGCTTGACGCGACCGGTCGTCAGATCGATTGGGCGCTGCCGCTCGATGAGGTCCGCCGGGATCTGCGCAGCTGGTATGACCGCAAATCCGATGTCACGCACCCGGTGGACTGGGACGCTGCCCGGGTGCGGGGCGGGCCGGCCTTGGCTGCCGCCGCGGTGCTGCATCTCGCGGTCGAGCTGCCACAGGTGGCTTTGTCTCCGGAATTCGTGGACGCCGCCCGCCTGGTGGGTCCCGGCGTGGGCGACAAGCTCGGAGAACGGCGGGTAGCACCACTCTGGCGTGCGCTGCAGGACGCCGACAGGAACCTGTCCTTCACGGGAGTCCGCTGCCGCTCGGACACTTTCTGGGACAGCAAGCTCCGGGAGGCCGATCGGAGCACCCTGATGCTCGTGCGGCTGGCTGGGGTGATGGCGTTCAGCGGGCAGCCCATGCAGGCCTTCACCATGCTGGTCGACCGGGCACGGGACTCGGCTGTGCAAGGTAACGAGCGGTTCTACGACGGGCCACGACCGGTGGCCGCCCTGCAGAACGCGGCCGCGGGGATCGCCGAGTTGGTGTCGCCGGAACCGACAGAGCTGGAGCGGCTACTGCGGGCGCAGGTCGGCGATGTACTCGCCTGGACCGGTGCCCTGAGCCCGGGCGGTGCGGGTTTCTGCGCGTTCCGGATCACCGAACCCGCCCACCCGGTACAGGGTCGCGGCGATGTTGTGGAGGTGGCCGCCGAGTATCTCCGGGATCCGGAGGTACAGATCAGGCTGCGGATCGATCCCGATGAACAGCGGGAGATCTCCGTGTTGTACCCGGGAAACCAGCAGGAGCAGGGTGCCCGGGATTCGTTGCCGATCAGCGCGATCGAACACTGGGCGATGTTCAGCGTGGACGAGCCGGAGCCGGCCAACGCCCGGCAGGTAGGGGAACGCTCGATACGCATCGTCGCCGCCTATCTGGCCCGGCAGCGCTCCGCGAACGAGCAACAACCGGACGAAGCGCAAACACCGGTAGCTGGTTCAGGCGAGCCGTCACGGGACCCGACGGTGAACACCGACATTCCCGCTAGCACGGTGGCGCCGGCCGGTGCGCGGGTGTTGACCCTCCACTACTCGTTCGAGCGCGGCGCGATGTTGTTGGGCACCGAACGTGAAGACGGGATCCGGGATCTTCTCAAGCCCGATCGTGCTGGGTGGAAGTGGTTCCGGGGCGAGACTCCGACCGGTGAGCGCGGTGCGTGGGTGCTGCCCAAGACGTTGCGGGTGAAACGTAGTGAGCAGTCGATGCGGGAGTTCTGGGACCGGCTGTATCGGCGTCTGCGATCGGCCGGGATCCGGCTGTCCGACGCCGGGTTCATCATCAAACTCGACATTCGTGGTGTTCCGGAACCAACCATGCGCCGGTTCCGGAATTGGCATGAGGAGTTGCTCCTGGCCTCCGCGCAGGAGATCGAACCGCCGAGCACTGCATCGCTGGAGGCCACCAGCACCACGCCGCAGCTAACTGCGGGTACACCGCAGATCGAATCGGTGGACACCCAGGGCAGTTCAGCACCGGCCAGGCAGACCGAACCCGGCGATCCGCAGCCGGATCTCCTGGCGAGCACCGATCGCCTGCAGGTAGAACCCCAGCCCCAGATCGCCACATCACCGGGTCCGAGTGCCCCCGGCAACTCCGCGCGCGGTGCTCAGCTCAGTGAGGGTGGTCGCCTCCTGCAACTGGTCGCTCGTCCGATGGCCGACGCTCCGGTTGCCAGGGCACCGTGGACCTTGAAGGACTCCGTGCTCGAACACCTTCACGGCATCGAGGGCATGCCGGAGGCGACCCTGGTGGCGCTGGCGGAGTCGCCAGAGGTGCTCTCGTCGCCGTCTGGCGCGTTGTGGGCGTTTCGCGCCGAGGTCATTGAGCGGGAAGGGCAGCGGAGATCTCGGTGGTTTGTCGTGCACGTGGCCTCAGGTATGCAGGTCGGTGCGCTGCTGGCCGAGGAGCCGAGCAGTCCGGACAGCCCGTATCACGTCAGTGGGATCGGGTCGCCGTTCGAGGTGAGCACCAGTACCAGGTTCAGGCTCCCTGACGCGGCGATGCCCGGTTACCTGGAGGCCCTGGAATGCCTTCTGGATGCCACCGGGCGTCAGATCGACTGGACCCGGCCCCTGGATGAGGTTCGTGAGTCCCTCTATCACTGGCACGACCTCGACCCCGATGGGACGACCCCGCAGAACCGGGATGCCGCCCGGGTACGAGGCGGGCGACTGGGGGTGGCCATCGCCGCGGTGCTGCACGTGGCCGCGAGTGTGCCTGAAACCGCTCTGTCCCCGGAGTTCGAGTACGCGACGTGGATAGTGGCGCCATCGGCCCTGGGGCAGTTCGGGGGCAGGTGGGTAGAACCCGTGGTGAAGACGCTGGGTTCTGCGAATGAGTTCCTGCCCGGCGCGGACACCGGCTTCGGCGGCAATCTCGAACGGGATCAGCAGTTCCGAGACACGGACCGGGCCACGGTGCAGGTCATGCGGCAGGCCTGGGTGATGGCGATCGAGGGGCGGCATCAGCAGGCCATCCGGGCGCTGAACGAACGAGCCGAACAGGTCATGGCCGGCGAGCCGGTCTACGACGCCTCCACCGGGCAGGAGATTCGCCACCCCGGGCACCTTCTACGTCCTCTGGCCGACCAGATCGGCGAACTGCTGTCCCCGATCCCGACTGAGGTGGACCGGCTGCTCAAGGCCCGGGTCGGGGATGTACTCGTGTGGAAGGGCCCCGTGGGGCAGGACACTGCCGAGGTCAGTACGTTCGCGATCACCAGGGCGGCCTATCCGCACCGGTTCGGTATCGACCTGGACGCCACCTATCTCGGCGAGCCCGCCATCAGGATCACCCTGCGGGTCGATCAGGCGAAAGACGGCTCCCAGCCAGACCGGATCGCGATCCTCTACGACACCGAGCCGGCCGGTCCCGCGGGCAGTCGATCGTCGTTACCGGTCAGCGCGATCGATGCTTGGGTGCTGCTCAGCGGCGATGAGCCGATCCCCGCAACGGGCGCCGAGCTCGGGGCGCTGTCTCGCCGCGCCACCGACGCCTTCCACGCCCAACTCGAGGAACCGGATCCGGGGATCCCGGTCAGCGGCACCACGGAGTTGGCGCCCGAGGTGACCGCGCTGCTGAGGCGGAACGGCTGGACCGCCCCGAGTGTGATCATCGAGCATGGCGACTTTCCCGATCCGACGCCGCACAGCTATTCCGCCGATTGGGATCGTGGCCGGGACCGGCTGCATATCACCTGGACCAGGCAGGGGGAAATCGATGAGCTCAGGCTGAAGGGCCGCAAGATCGCCCTCACGCTCGCCGCATTTGAAGAGGCGATCGCGCTACCAGTACCGGAGGTACCTTCAGCGGTTTCCCCCGGCCCCGTCGCCCAGACGCCGGTTGTGGAGCCGGTGGTATCCGAGGATCTGATCCGCGAGTTGCGGGTGTTGCATGATCAGATGCGCGTGGACCTGGCCGCCGCCGGCTACACGCACCGCCGCGCGGACACCGCGGGCGAACACGGCGTCGACCACGTTGCGCGGACGGTGACGACCGATTCCACTCAGCCGTACCCAGAGGAGATGACCGCTCTGGGCGACCTGGTCGATGAGGTGAGCGAGCACCGGGACCGGCTGGAGCAAGGCACCCGGCGGCTCTACGCCGAGACCCGGGCGAGCTTGCCGGATCAGGTGGCCGAGCAGGCCGGCACGCTGCTGTCCCGGGCCGCGCAGCTCAACGCGCTGGCCCGCAGAACGGCCACCGGCAGCGCCCACTCGATGGAGAAGTCGTTCACGATCCCGGGCCCGGTTCACGGTCTGCTCTCCCCGGACCGAGTGCCACGGATCTTGCAGGGCTTCGCCCGCGCCAAGCTGGCAGGCGTCCACCCCTCCAAGGTGCTCACCGGGCCCCACGACTTCATTCCCGCGGACCATCTGGCCTGGCGCGGAGCCAAGGTGTGGTTCGAGGCCACGGACTCCGGCCTACAGATCCGGCTGGCCTGCGCGGCGGAAGGCGGCTTCGACACCATCGAGGTGCCCGCGGAGTGGCCGGGGCTAGCTGACGGTGGACAACGGATGCTCGACGCCATCACCAGCGCGGTGGACACCGCGGCCCGGCGGGCCGACGAGACGTTCACCGATCTGGCCACCGTGCTTGCCGACCACCAGGCCGGCGCACCGGAGGAAGTGTCCCAGCCGACGGCGACACCGGTCATCGCCGAGACGCGGCGGGAAGATCCTGCCCCGGCCGACCCGGAGATCGTGAACGACCGCCAGTCCATCTGGACCGCCCTGGGTTCCGGTGCCACGCATCCGCAGGTGCGGGAACTGCGCGATGAGCTGCGCCTGCGGTTGGCGGAGGCCGGGTATACCCACCGGCGCACCGACGCCGTGCGTGAGCACGGCATCGACCATGCCCGCCGGACCGTGACGACCGACGCGTTGCTGCCCTACCAGCAGGAGATGACCGAGCTGGCGGGATTGGTCGCTGCGGTGGATGAACACCGGGGCCGGCTGGAGCAAGAAGCTCGCCGCCTCTACGCCAAGAATCATCCAGCCCTGTCCGAACGCCTGGGCCACCGAGCGACCCGGCTGTTGGACCAGGCCGAGAGTCTGGGTGTGCTGGCACGCAGGAGCGCACGTGGTGCTGCGGATCAGGCGGAGAAGGAATTCACCATCCCCGGTGACGACGGCGCCGAGACCCGGATGGTGCCGCCCGAACAGCGGGCCGAGACCCTGCTCCGATTCGCCCGGGCCGAGGCACAGGGTCTGCGCCCGTCCGACGCGCCGCCCGAGGCCGCTCCCGGGGGTCACCTGAGCTGGCGGGGGGTGACGTTGTGGTTTGAGGCCTACCAGCAGCTGCGGGTCGAGGGTACGCCCACCGTCCTGAAAATCGGCCTGAGCTGCGAGGGCGGCCACGACATCATCGATGCCGCGCCGCAGTGGCTGGATCACGATGATGGTGGCCAGCTCCTGCTCGATGCCATCACCCAGGCCTTGGACTCGGCCGCCCGACGATCGGACGAGTCGTTCACCATGGCGGCCAACGTGCTGACCTCCGTGGACCGGGCCGACGCCCTGGAGAACGCGCCGCGTCCGCGCTACACCGCCACCAATGCGCTGCTGTTGCCGACGCTGCGCGAATTACGTGCGATGGCCCAGCCACTGCATCTTCAGGCACGGGTCTCCCGTGTGGGTGAGACGGCGTTCGTGGAGGTACATGAGCCGTCGGCGCCGAATCCGGCGGTGTTGTGCTGGCCGGTGGGATCCGGCGAGGCATTCGACGGCGCCGGGCGACCGATGCCGGTCGAAGGAGCCGCCCAGTACTTGCAGACCTACCGCGCGGCGGTGTCCCCGGACTGGTTCACCGCCGTGGAAGGCCTCCGGGACTGGCCGCGCCGTCTGGCACAGCTGACACCGCATCTGCTGCCCGGCTCACACCAGCTTCCCGAGGTCCACCGGTATGTCCAGGAAGCGCTGAACTTGGGCGGCGGCGCCTTACCGGAGGCCGAGAACCTGATTTCCCAGGCCGAGCAGGCGGCCGGCGCACTGGAGTTGACCCCGGCGCGCGAGGCACGGGTGATACGCGAGATCCAGGATTTCGCTGCTGGCTACGACTCCACGGGGGACATCGGCCGCTATCTGACCGAACCCGCGCACCTCAACGGCTCGGACAAGGAGTGGCAGTGGATCAACTCCTACGTCGCGCGGCATCCGCAGCTGCGGAAAGGGCACCCCGACCACGCTGGGATCGAGAAGCGGGTCCTGACCGAACTTGCCGAGCAAGAGGAGACCGGCAAGCAGTTGTCCAAGGACGCCAGGCGCGCGCTCGATGCCGGGCAGTTCGAGCAGGCCTTGGATCTGCTGGATCACGCCGAGCTGACTCATCCCGGCGGCCTGCCCCGTTGGGAACGGGCACGCCGGGTCGTCACCGACGCCATGCCCACGCTGGTGATCTCACCGGAGCCCGAGCCCGAGCCCGAACCGGAGCCGGCGAAGGCAGAGCAGGGAGCGCTCTTCGAGGACATGGAGACCAGCGCGCCGGTGCCAAGTGAGCCGGAGACCAGCGCGCTTCCAACGGACCGGAAGACCCTTTCGGGGAGGCTTCTCGGTACTTGGGCCCACGATGCGTGGCGGGAATTCCGACTCGCGGCCCGGGACAGTACCCAGGCCCCCGGCGATATCCCGCACCGCCGGATCGACGGCGAATTCACGGTCAGCTCCGCATACCGGCGGCTGATCGTGGACGGTAGCTGGCCACCGCCCGGGGCACCAGGTCAGCAGCGCGGTCCTCTGACCGAGGCTGATCTCGCGTTCGCTGTACTGCGGATCGCCTCGTTCTCACCGAACGCTCTCAGTCAGCTGTTGGAGCATGCCGGGTCGCCGGGACCGTGGACGGGGCCGGGATTCCTTCAAGGCCACGAGGTGAACCCGCGTGTCCTGGGGGAGCCGGACCCGGGCCAGGTAGATCGGGTGATCGCCTGGGGCACACACATCGAAGTTGAGGTCGGCCACCTTCGGGCCGGGGCGGTGCTGTGGGAGGAGCTGGCGCAGTGGTTACGGCCAGGGCTCGCCCCGGAGCAGGCCGAGTTCTTCGCCGAGGCGATCGCCGTCCGACAACGATCACTGCACCACGGTGGTCGGCATCTGTCACAGGCAGAACGGGCCTCCAGTGAGGCCCTGGCAGGGGTGATCACCGTCGTCGCGGCACAGGTTGTCACCACCGCGTTGCGGGCGCACCTCGGGCACAGCGAATCGAGCCGGCAACCGGGCACCGAGTTGCTGTATTGGGCGAAAAAGGCCACGGCGACCCTGGACAAGTCCATACCCCGCGAGTCGGAAATCCCGGGACCACACCAGCAGGTCCCTCTCGCGCCGCAGGAAGAGGCCCTCCACGCGGAGCCGACCGCCGATACCGCGGTCACGAGCTCCGAGTCCTCTGCCGGAAAGGACCGCGCGCAGCCGGCGGTCACCGAGGAACGTGAAACGCCCGCCGAGCTCCCCCCAGGGCAGGAGGCGACCAGCACGGTAGCGCCCGGTCTTCCGACCCGGAGCGCACAGCCTGCTCTGCCCGCCGCTGACCCCGCCACCGGTACCAGGCAGGAAGGTACCGACGAATCACCGCTCCCCGAGGTCCGTCCGCTGTCCACCGATGCAGACCAGCACGGGCTGCTGTGGGCAGCCGCCGCCGCCCGTCGGACCCGGGCCAAGGCTGTCGCCAAGGAACTCGATGCCTGGACCGCGCAGCTGCAGGCCATCGATCTCGCGCTGGAGGTCGCGGCGACCAGCAAACCCGAGGCCGGGCACATCATCAACGCGGGAACGAGCACCTGGGAGCTGCGTGACTGGTACGGGACGACGATCATCAGCGGCGGCTTGTTCTCGCACGGCGACCGGCCAGCGGCCCCCCAGGTTGCCAAGGAGCAGATCGCCGACCTCAGTGCCCGCCTGGGTCTGCTGCGTGACCGCAACGGCATCCGGATCCCGTTCGGCAGCGGGAACATCGACCGGTGGCTTTCCGGATGGCGCGACGCCCAGGGCCTCCCGTTCCGGGAAGCCGCCACTCCGATCGTCGAGCAGTGGGCCAGCGAGCATGGCTTCCGGTTCCACCGCGGGTCGTGGACGAGCCGGGTGCAGCTGCCCCCGGGCGGCCAGTTGGACACGGCGGGGTTCCGGCTCGCCCGCCCTGCCGCCGAGCTCGCACCGGGGGATGTCGTCCGGATCGATGGGCAGGAACGTGAAGTAGCCAGCACCCGATTCTGGCCGGCGCATTCCTACGCCAACAGCGGACGGCGGCAGGTGGTTCGCACCGACAAGCTGTTCCGGATCCTGTTCACCGATGGCCTGGCCCACAACATCGGAAGCCCGGATGTGCCGGTCGACGTGCGATTCACCGCTGACGCCGATGACCCTCACGCGGGCCACGACCCGGGGATGGGCCGGTTGCTGACCGAACCGGTGAGCACCAGCCAGTTCGGCAAGGACCAGGTCCAGGTCGTCCGAACCCAGAAACACCCGGACGTCGAGGGCATCCCGGTGTCCACGGGCATGACCCTGGTGTACACGCCGGTGGCCGATTCCGACTACGACGGACGTCCCCGCGTGGGCGTGGTCACCGACTATGTGGTGCGCCGGTACGAGTTCGAGGGCTGGGTGAGCCGCACGCTGGTGCGGTTCGCGGACGGCACCTTCGACGTGCTCAACCTCGGCCACACCGCCAGCATCGAGCTCGCGCCGTCTGCGCAGCGCTACACCGAGGTCCTCAGCGACTGGACCTCTCCCGAGCGCACCGCCGCGGTCCCGCCTCAGAACTTGCCTGCGCCTGTTCCTGCCCCTGCGACAGAACAACGCGTGACGCTGGCGGAACTGGAACCGCTGCTGGCCGGCGGCGGCTGGGAACGGTACGGCGAGATCACCGAAACCGGCGGGACCCGCGACGCCGACGCCGCCGCACGGCCACTGACCCCGCAGCTGTTCACGATCACCTGGGTCCAGGGCTCGGCATATACGCAGGCCCTGTCCTTGACGGTGTCCTCCGCCGGGGTCATCACCGTGGCCGAACGGAACAACCCGGCAACCCGGCTGGTCAGCCCGACCGCGGAGGCAGTCCTGGAGCTGGCCGGGATCGCCCCGCTGCCCGCCACCGACGCCGGGGCGCTGGTGGCGGCCCCGGAAGAACAGGGGCCGGCCACCGCGGTCCAGAGCCCCACCGAGCTCACGCTCGGCGAGACCGGTGTCGCCCTGGCGGTGCACGCGCGGATCAACGCCGATGCCGCGGCCTGGTTCAGCGCCGAGTTCGAGAAGTCACCCAGCGCACAGCAGTATCTGGAAGATCGTCTGGGAAGCCCGGAGGACATCGCTCGGGCACGGCGCGTACTGACCATCGGCTTCGCCCCGCTCAGCTGGCACGGCTTGGTCGATCATTTGAAGGCGAAGGGTTTCAGCGACCAGGAGCTGGTCGATGCCGATGTGGCGAAGGTGTCCAGCAGGGGCCGGTTGATCGACCGGTTCCGCAATCGGATCATGTTCGCGTTCCACAACAGCGAGGGCCAGATCGTCGGGTTCACCGGCCGGACCATCGGCGCCGTCGACGAGTACAACCCCAGGAACCTCAACTCCTCGGGCTCATCCCTGTTCGACAAGGGCTCGCTTCTGCTGGGCTTGTACGAGCAGCGGGAGATTGCCGAGCACGCGGTCCCGGTGTTCGTTGAGGGCCCGATGGATGCTGCGGCGATCCTGGCCGGCCAGGACGCGGAAGGCTGGGCTGGGACGCTGATGCCGCTGGCGTTGTGCGGTGTCGCGCTGACCGACCGGCACCTGGCGGCCGTGGACGCCCTGATCCCCGTGGACCGGCAACGCCTGTTCGCCCTGGACAACGACAAGGGCGGCCAGGACGCGCTGAACAGGGTCAAGGAGATCGTCGCTCGCTACGAGGATTTGGCGATCACGACGTTGCCCGACGGGCATGACCCCGCCTCCTACGCCGAGGACGTCTCGTCCGCCGAGCACTTCGCCGCCTACCTCGACGAGCGCTACACGCTGCCCGCGATGGACGTCCTGGTCGACGCCGCCCTGCGGCTGTGGCGTGACGACCAGCTGGAATTCGCCGAAGGCAGGGTGGGCGCGGCCAAGGACGCCGCCCGGGTGCTGGCGCTGGTCGACTCCTCCTACGAGGTCTCCGGTATCGCGCTGCGCGTAGCCGAACGCCTGTCCATCGAGCCGGAGCAGATGGCCCTGTACATCGGCGAAGCTCGCGCCGAGCGGGCCAAAGCGCTCCCAGCCCAGCCGCCGACGTTATCGCTCGCCGGTCAGCGAACGGTGGAATCGGGTGGGGCGGGTGAACACGTGGATCCGGATCCGACGTCCGAGTCCGACGAGCCCGGTGCACAACAGCAGCCGGCGGGGTTTCCGCCAGCACCGCGAGAACACGTCACCGACACCGATCCCGGTGGCGTGTCCGAGTCCGAGGTTCCGCAACCACAGGAGGCGCCGGGTGCGAACCTTGAACCGCCACCGGTTGAAGGCTCACCTCCGATTGCCGCCGCCTCGTCGCCCGCCGCCGAGGTACCGGCACGGGAAACGGAACCTGCACCACCACAACGGCTACCAGGTACCTGGACACGAAGGATCGAGATCGACCTCAGCGGTGCGGCCGCGGTCATCACCGGTACCGCCGGGAATGATCCGAAGCAGCTGCGCAAGGTACTCAAGGACAACTTCCGCTTCGACGATGCGGGCGGTGGCCGCTGGATCTACCGCAAGCGCCGCGGGGGGCCAAGCCAGGACGTCGCTGTGCAGCGGCTGCGGGACGTGCTGGTCAAGCTGGACACCGCCGCCGTGAAGAAGGCAATTCCGCCGCCCAGCTACCCGCCGACCAAGCAACAGGAAGCGATTCTCGACGCGTGTCTGGAGGGCAAGAACGTCGCTGTCCGCGCGCTGGCCGGAACGGGCAAGACCTCCACGATGCGTCTGCTCGCGGCCCGGATGCTGGACAAGGAGATCACCTACATCGCGTTCAACCGCTCGATCGCCGACGAGGCCCAGGCCGCGTTCGCGTTCGCGCCGAAGGTCGTGGCCGACACGATGCACGCCTTCGCCCGACAGGCATTACGCACCACCTACCCGACGAAGCTCGGCAACATCGCTGGTAAAGATGGCTTCCCCGAGAAGATCGCGGGCATCTTCAACATGGATCCCGAGGCCGATCTTTTCTACGGCCCACAAGGCGCGCACTTCATCCCGGTCACCAACGTACTGCGGATGGCCGTGGCAGCGGTCAAGAAGTTCCGGGAGAGCGCAGATCCGGAACTCGGCGTCCAGCACGTCAAGAACAGCGCCGACCCGGACGACGCCGGTCTGAGCCGGCTGGTACTGCGTTATGCCCACCGGATCTGGGCTGACAAGGTCAATCCGGCAGGCCAGATGCCGTTCACCCACGACGACTATCTCAAGATCTGGGCACTCACCAACCCGACCATCCCGGGCGATGTGATCATTTTCGATGAGGTCCAGGACGTCAACGCTATGCAGGCGCACCTGGTGCAGGCCCAGGGCAAGCAGACCATCGTCGTCGGCGACTCCTATCAGTCGATCTACGGCTTCAGGGGCGCCCGGGATTTCCTGCGTAACTGGCCCGCCGAGGTCACTCTGCCGCTGACGAAGTCGTGGCGATTCGGGCCGGCAGTCGCCGAAACCGGCAACCGATTCCTCGGTCTGCTGAGGGCCCCGATCCGGCTGGAGGGCAACGACGCCCTAGACACGCAGTTGGGCGAGGTCAAGAACCCGGATGCGGTGCTGTGCTGGACCAATGCCGCCGCTGTAGCCGCTGTCCTCAACGGGCTGGACAACGGCTTGAGGGTGGCTCTGGTCGGCGGGGGGCAGGCGATGCGGGAGGTCGCCTGGGCGGCCAAGCGTCTGATGGCCGGGCGCGGAACGACGCACGAAGACCTGAGCATGTTCACCACGTGGCAGCAGGCACGGGACTACGTCTATAAGCACCCGGATGCCCAGTCGCTGGGGACCCTCGTTCGTCTGGTCGACAAGTTCGAGCCCGATGGCTTGATCCGTATGGCTGACGAGCTGGCCGACGAGAACGACATGGATCCGGAGACCGGGCCTCAGCTGACGGTGTCCACGGCACACAAGGCCAAGGGCAAGGAATGGAACAACGTCCGGGTCGCCGACGACTTCCCCGAGCCCCCCAAGGATCCGGACACCGGGCTGCCCGATCCGCTGGCCAGCGAGTTCCGGGAACAAGTCCGGCTGGCGTACGTCACGGTGACCCGCGCCCAGAAGCGGCTGGACCTGGGGTCGTTGGGTTGGATCCTCTCGCCGGCGGTGGCCAGTGCTGTTTCCCCCGGCGCGCAACGTCAAGCACAGCAGGTCCCGGAACAGAATCGCGATCTGGAGCCTGGCGCTGCCCAGGAGATCAGGACCGAGCCTGAGCTTGTCCAGCCGATCCAGGAGCTCGACCCGGCGCCGCGGGTATCGCAGTCAACGACGTCGCCGGAACAAGCCCGCACCACGGACACCGACGAGCTCGATGAGCTGGAGATCGTTCCCGATGTTGATCGTGCGGCGGTGGATGCCGCGACCTCGCAATGGACGCTGGTAGAGCAGCAGAACGGTGAGGACGCGGTTGTCGAGCATTGGCAACGAGGCGACTGGTCGGTAGCGCTCACCTGGGCCTATGGCGGCGGGTTGGCGACGCCGTTGTACCTGCAAACCTCCCGCCTGGTGTTCGACCAGGACTCGGAGCCGGTTGCCGGGGTGACGCCGTGGGAGCAGATGGAGGTTCCCATCAGTTCCCTGGCCGAGCTGACCACGGTGTTGTCCGAAGCCGGTGACCATGGCTGGGTCGAGCCCGATCACACGCCCGGCAGGTGGCGGTTAACCGCGTCCCCGACCGCGGACATGGCGGCCCTCGAAGCGCAGGAACACCGCGACCGTCACCAGGTTCAGCGGCGCCCTGCCGATGGCGTCTGGACGTTCACCAGCGGGGAACCGGTTGCTCTGGCGCCCGAAGCTCCGCAGGTGCCCCGGTTCGTTGACCGGCGGGCGCTGGATCGCTTCATCTCGGGCAGGCACCACCGTGTTCCGGGCATCAGCGCGCTCATCGTCGCGGCCCTCTCGAATCGCAAACACCAGGGAGTGACGCCACAGGAGGCTTTGCGCCGGTTGGCCGCGCTGGATCCGGAGGTATACCGGCGGGCGGTGGTGGCGGCGATGGGCCGCAGCGGCGGCTCGGTCGACCGGGACAGGGCCCGGCAGGCATTGCAGAGAATGTTCGACGGCGACCCGGCTCTGATCATCCCGCAGATCGACCCGCTGCCTGCTGCTGCCGCCGAGCCGGAGACACTGGATTTCGGGCTGTCCAGCGATCAGCCGCAACCGTCGGCAGTCGAACATCCCTCGGTGGCTGGAGCCGCGGTACCGACGGCCGTCCCGCAGCAGCCGGCTGGTGGCCAGGCGGTCATCGAGCAGCGGGACGATCAGCCCGATCAATTCCCGGTCCCACTGCAAGCGGCCGATTTGGCCAGCAGGGAGAGTCTGCTGCGCTGGCTCAGCGAGCGCTCGGATGATCTGCCGCAGCAGATCGACGGGGCTCCAAGTGGCCCGGTTCATCTCGCGCTGGCGGTGGTGACCAGCGCGCTGGACAACGGTGATGCGTTCCCCCCACAGACCACGGCGCTCAGGGTGGCTGGCTACGGGCCGGATCCGCTGTCCACAGCCCGGCGGGTCGGCCAGTTCGCCGCCCTCCTCGACCGGCTCATACCGGATCAGGCCGCCCAGCGAGCGTTCTTCGGCACATACCAGGGTGATCACGCACTGGCGGGGCATCTGCGGGCGATCGGCCAGCAGATCGAACAGCTCGCCGGAGATCCGATGTCGCTGGCGCGGGCCCGCGCGCGGGCGCTGATCTCGTCGTTGCGTCCGGACACGGTGCGATGGGCCTATCAGGCGATCAACGCAGGCAACCGCGAGGCCGTCGATGTGCTGTTCGGCCCGGCTGTGCAGCACGTCCAGCTCCTCGATCCAGCCGCTGTCCGAGTGCTGCGCGAGACGTTCCTGGCCAACACCTCCCGGGAGAATTTCGACCCGGAGCACCACGCCCGTACGGAACTGGACCAGGGTCTAGGCGCCGATACAGCGCTCACCCTGCGGGCCTTGGCCATCGAGGCCCGGGAACGATCCCGGTCGAAGGATGGTCCCGGGCACATGCTGGCGAAGACCGGTTTCCCCGAGATCGCCGACAATCTCGATGCCGTGGCCGCGATCATGGCTGAACGCGGGGGTTTCACCCTGCCGGATCAGGAACGGACACCGGAGCAAGAACCGGTACCGGACGAAGTAGCCGAGCAGGCGGCTGATGAAGCGGACGTGGACTCCGAAGGACCGGATCGCTTGGTGGACGCGGATTTCGCCGCGGTGCTGAGCCACATGGACGGCGAAGCGGTGTACTCGCTCCTGCGTGGCCGGTTCGATTCCCTGCCGGTGAAGTGGGCCGAGAGCCAAAGCCGGGTGCGGGAGGCGGACGAGCCGGATCCGGGCGCGGTGGAATCGGTCCGCTACAACCCCAAAGCCATCAACATCGACATCACCGCGGCGGAGCAGCCGCGCTCGGGCAGGGTGACCTGGGCACGGTTGCGGGACTGGCTCGGCGTTGGCCTCGCTCCATCCACGCAGCAAATCCTGGTGGAGTCCCAGCGCATCCGCAATCAACTACCCGGCGACCCGGTGGGTCTCCCCGACGAGGTGAAGCCACTGGCGGACTCCGCCCGGCGCGAACTGGACGGATACCGGGATCAGGCGATTCACATGACCATCAAGACCGCGCTGGCCGCTCATGAGGGTGGCACGGTCTCCAGGCGGCGGCGCAGCCCGGCCATCGACGATGATGACGCGCTGATCGCCACGGACGCGCTGGCCGACGTGACAGACCAGCACCGTCAGATCCTGGACCGGATCGCCGCCCTGGGCACAGCCATACCGGTCCCGCACAACTCGACGATCCGGCTTTCCGAGGTCGTACCTGGCGACATGCTCCGGCACCCGGACCATGGAGAGGTGCCGTTCCGAGTCGGCGAACCACCAGTGCGCCGCGAGGAGCATGCCGAGCTGATCGGTGAGCTGATCACGCAGCACGCCCATGATCAAGGCACACGGACATGGATATTGCCGCTGGCCGGCGGCGAGGATCCGCAGATGCAGATCGTGCTGCGCTCGGGTCTGCTGAAAGACCTGATCGAGCAGGCGCAGGGCGATTCCGGGCATATCAGCGTGCCGGAGAATTTCGACGCGAAGGACTTTGGCTGGAACCGGGTCGACCAGAACTTCACCGGGGTCGGGCCGGTGGAGACCTGGACACGCGAGGGCACACAGCTCCGGCTGAACTGGGAGGCTCCACAGGAGGAACTCCTGCTGGTCAACTCGCTCCTGGTAAACGGCCGCGAATTCTCGATCACCTCCTTCGAGCACCTCCAGGTCGTCCTGCAGGAAGCCGGCCGCCAAGGCGTCGCCCGACCGGACGGAGACCGGTGGGACGTGACCGCCACGGCGACCATGGACCAAGCCACCTGGATGACCGGCATCGACAAGCGACTCCGCCTGGTCAAACGCGATGAACAGCGAGGCTGGGTATTCGCCGGTTCCGGCGAGCCCGTGAGTTCCACGCCTGTACCAACCCCCGGCCCGACGCCTCGCCCGGCGACGCCGACCACAGCAGCACCAGAGGAACAGGACGCCCTCTTCGAGGTGCCCACACCCACCAGAAAACCGGCAGGCAGCAAGCCCGCGGCCAGCGTGGAGCCCCGGTCGGCTACCACGCGACCCAAGTCCGCATCCACTGGGTCGGCCCCGAGCAGCAGTTCACCACCGCCAAGGCAGAACGAGCCGAAGAACATGACGCCAGCAGATCCCCGGCCCGCCAATCCGGCGCCACCAGCGCAAGCCGGACGCCGTATGGCCATGGCGTCCGTGCAGTTCGCCCCGGCGGGGTCCGGCGACGATCGGCCGGCGACCACACAGCTGGCCGAGATGACCATGCCCCAAAGGGTTCAGCTGGAAGAACCGGCTCGGCTGGCGTTCGTCCAGGCGAAGCGGGCCATCAACGAACCTGACCTGACCCCGAGCGCACAGGCTGGGATCATCTTCCGGCTTAGCGGTGAGCGACCGAAGGAAGCTCTCGCCGCAGCTGAGCAGATGTACGTCCTGGCAAGGCTCATCGTCGATGCTGGCCAAGACGATCGCATTGCGGGGCCAGAGGGTTCCCTTGTTGCCCATCTCCTCGCGATCATCGCCGAAATCCAGGTGCTCTGCGGCGTCGAGCCCGGATCCGGTACTGGAGCTGCCCTGCAGACCACGAGGACGACGTCACGGACGCAAGCACCACCGAACCGGGCAGACCCGGCGCCGATTCCGGAGGTATTCCTCACCGGGCCCCGTCCAGACCCCGAGATGACGTGGGATCAGATGGAAGAGGTAGCACTTCACTACGGCTACACGGCCCTCAGAACTGAGAACACACAAAACGTCACGACCGACCACGAGCTCAAGGCGATAGCCGTGCCTTGGGAAACCGAGGAGCGCAGCCGGGAGCGATTGTTCGCTGAACTCGCTCGATTAACCGGGCTGGCTCCCGCCACGCCGCAGCCCGAGATCACGCCGCAGCCCGAGATCACGCCGCAGCCCGAGGCCACGCCGCAGCCCGAGATCACGCCGCAGCCCGAGGCCACGCCGCAGCCCGAGGCCACGCCGCAGCCCGAGGCCACGCCGCAGCCCGAGGCCACGCCGGAACCCGAGGCCACGCCGGAACCCGAGGCCACGCCGGAACCCGAGGCCACGCCGGAACCCGAGATCACGCCGGAACCCGAGGCCACGCCGCAGCCCGAGGCCACGCCGCAGCCCGAGGCCACGCCGGAACCCGAGATCACGCCGCAGCCCGAGGCCACGCCGGAACCCGAGATCACGCCGCAGCCCGAGGCCACGCCGGAACCCGAGATCACGCCGCAGCCCGAGGCCACGCCGCAGCCCGAGGCCACGCCGGAACCCGAGATCACGCCGCAGCCCGAGGCCACGCCGCAGCCCGAGATCACGCCGGAACCCGAGGCCACGCCGGAACCCGAGATCACGCCGCAGCCCGAGGCCACGCCGCAGCCCGAGATCACGCCGGAACCCGAGGCCACGCCGCAGCCCGAGATCACGCCGCAGCCCGAGGCCACGCCGGAACCCGAGATCACGCCGGAACCCGAGCCCACTGGGGTCGGCCAGATCACTGCTCGATTTGGTGGGTTGAGCACGGATGACGATGAGCCGGATCTTTTTGCCGACGAGTCCGACGAAGTGGTTTCTGCTGCTGAGTACCAACCGCATCCTCGGGATGATGACCGGGCTGCCTGGTGGGAAGACCTAGCCGACCAGGAATCGCCGGAACCCGAGATCACGCAGCTTGCGACCGATCCACCTACGGCTGCAACCGAGGCACCAGCCGCCGATCGGGCCCAGGCCGAGAGCGACACAGCCGTGACGGGCGAATCACCGATCCACGTTCCGGCCGGCCTGCCAGAGAACGAGTTTGCCCACGAGTGGACCGTCCTGGTTGCTCAGGCTGCGGACCTTGGTTTCGGCGTGCAGGCGAGTTATACGGGGGAGTCCACGGTGGATTTCGCTGAGTCCACCATCAGTATCGCGCATGATCAGCCGCCGCATTTGCGGGTGCTAGACCTGGCGATGCGGCTGGTGGAGGTCGCGGTTCACCTCATTCCGGTTGCGACCGTGCCCGCTCAAGCGCCCCGGGTGGAGGACATCGTCCATCAGCAGCCTGATGATATTGAACAGCTCCTGACGGACCTGCGGCCCGTTCGCCCGTCGGAGGGCGAGATTTCGCCGTCCGAGCCGGAGTACACCTCGGGTGCACCGGTCCGGCTCGGTGACGATCTGGCGGTAGCCGATTCCCAGTTCACGGCGCAGGACGTTCCTCTGGCCGCCCCGGTAGAAGCCGACGGGACCGCGGGCGAACGGCCTGCTGTTCCGACGATCGAGATCACCCAACCGGAGCTCGTTCGGTCAGCCGAGCCACGGATTTCCGAGCCTGTGTTCGGCATCTTCGGCGTGCAGCCGGACCAACCATCGACGGCAGCGCGGGAGAACACCGGCGGTGATCATCGCTCCGATGAGCGGGTCGAACCGGAAGGTCAACAGGAGTGGGAAGTACCCGAGTACGAGGAGCCAACACCGCAGTTCACGGACTGGGAACGGAGCCGAAGCGGTCACGGAGGCCTTCCGGCGGTGTTGGCCCGGGGCAGTGGTTTCCATTCCGGTAGCGCACTGGATTGGTTGGCGAGGCGTCCGTTCGAGACTGAGCGGATGGGGGTCAGGCGGGGGGCCTGATCAGCCACCAAAACTACAGCGCCGATCCAGTTGATCACTAGATCAGCCGGACCGGGCACCGGATTTTGATCATCATTCGATCGAAGGGGGACGATCATGGATTACTCGCGGCCGGATTCCAGCCGCCTCACCTCGTTGGCACGGCGTTGTGGGCGCGCGATCGCCATCGTGGCACTGCTGGCGACCGCAGGATGCTCGCAGCCGGACCAGGACCGCGGTAGCGCTGATACCCGGGGCGGTGGTGCGGGCCGGCCGGGTATGCGGGCTGCCGTCACCGAGGTGTGTTCACGCTTCGCCAGCGCAGCGTTGAGCTCCAACGCCGAGATCGACCGCGGTCCAGGGAACGCGCGTTACCGCGCGGCTCAGCAGTTCGGATCACCCGAGTTCGCCAGGAATGACCAGTTCAGGGAAGGGGACGGAGCCTGGCCGCTGCTGGCCGAGCATCGGGCCAGGGTGGTGGTCAACACCTACGAGGTCGGAGATGACCCGCCTCCCCCTCGCCGCGACACGGCGAGCGCGGCGGTCACCGCCAAACGAGTCGCAGTGGCCGCCGATGGGTGGCGGCAGGATCTGTCCACCTTCGTCGTGTACTGCACCATGACCGACGCCGGGGGCTGGAAGATCACGGCGGCCTCATTTTATGAAGACCCGTCCAGCAGGCCGCGATGAACGGCAAGGTCGCGCTCGTCGCGCTCGTCTGCTCACCGCTGGTGGTGATGATCGTTGTCTTCACCCTGATCCTGGGCATGGGCGCCAGCCAGTCCGGCGGGAACCGTAACGACTCGCAGCCGGGTAGTGAGGCGCTCAGCGATATTCCCTCGGACTACTTGAAGCTCTATCGCGAGGCAGCGCCGGCCTGTCCAGGTCTGGACTGGTCGATCCTGGCGGCCATCGGCAAGATCGAGACCAATCACGGGCGTCTGGACGCCCCGGGCGTGCACAGCGGGGAGAACTTCGCCGGCGCCGCTGGGCCGATGCAGTTTCTGCAGGCCACCTTCGACGGGGTGGTCACGGGAGTGACCAACAGGCACGAGTGGCCGAAGGGCGGAGCGATCCCGCCGAATCGGTACAACCCGCACGACGCCATCTACGCCGCTTCCTACTATCTCTGCCAGAACGGTGCCCCGAAGGATCTACGGCGCGCGATCTACGCGTACAACCACGCCGATTGGTACGTCAACGATGTATTGGCCCAGGCACAGCGCTACGTCGCGGCCGGCGGCTGCGGCCAGATCGACGGGGCGAGCAAAGCGGCCAGGATCGCGATCGATTTCGCCTGCCAGCAGCTCGGCCTTCCCTACGTGTGGGGTGGCAACGGCAAGGCTTACGGCCATGCGGGCTTCGACTGCAGCGGGCTGGTCGTCGAGGCCTACAAGGCGGCGGGCATCCTGCTGCCGCGCACCACCGATGTCCAGTACAACGCCGGGCCGCAACTTCCGGCGAGTGAACCGCTCAAGCCCGGCGACCTGGTCTTCTACGGACACCCCGGCAACATTCACCACGTCGGTCTCTATCTCGGCGGCGGGAAGATGATCCACGCACCCGACTTCGGCCAGGTCGTCAAGGTCGCTGACTACCGCTGGCCCACCGATGACTACTACGGGGCGACCCGGCCGGTTGACACAGCGATTCCTGTAGGTTCTCACGCCACTTTGCGCAGTCTCGCGGACTTTGCGCCGAAACTGCGCCGTTCCGGATCTCCTGACGGGAACCGCCAGGTCACTGCCGTCCGGGTGCCTCAGCCGCTGCCCGAGGAGCTGGCTGCGGCCGAGGAAAGCGCAAGAACCGTGAGACGAATCGGGCGCAAAGTCGATGAGACATCGGGCAAACCCGCAGTTCAACTCATGATCGAACGCACTGATCGGCGAGAACCTACAATTCCCGTCGCTGCTCGCGCCACTTCACTCCGTCTCCCCGACTTCGCGCCGAACCTGCGCCGTTCCGGATCTACCCACGAGAACCGCCAGGCCATCGCCGTTCTGGCATCTCAACCTCCGCGCAAGGACCTGGTCGCAGCCAGGTAGACGCACACCTGAAAGGAGATGGCCGCATGGCCGGAGCACCTATTGCGCCGTATATGCACGAAAAAACGCCAACCAGCCAAAACGAATGCGGAAACCGCAGCGGCGAATCTAGCGCAATGGAAACGGGAAATGTATTAAGCAAGGGCGACTGAAGATCAGAGCAATTATGAGCGAGAAACTACAGATCGGGATCACCGTGCCGTAGCCGACTCGGCATGTGTTGGACGACCTGAGCACATCCATATCATGGGGGATACAAGCGATGAACAACATGATCCACATCCCTGCGCCTCTGGGCACCACACCTGGTGCCCAGAGGGCCGAAGATCCAGAACAGGTCTGCGGTGAACGGCTGACGCCGGTGCCCCCGGACCGGGATCACCCGGGCTGGACCTGCATCCGGCATTCCGCGCACCTGCCGCACGCCGATCACCGCGCGCTGGATGGCACGACATGGTGATCTCGACGCGCACCATCACCTACCGCGTCGCCAGGCACGACTCGGTCCGCCAGATCTCGCTCAGCCCCGAATTTCACCAGCACAAGCCAGAGGTGATGGCGAGCGCCCGCCTCTTGGCGGTATGCGAGTGGCCGTGCATGGATCTGCTGCGTGAGGACCTGCAGCCACATGAATGCTCACTCGGTGCCTGGCAGAGCCTCACGCACCAGGCACCTGTCCCGATCGGCGCCCAGCTGGAGATCACCGCGGAGTGCACCCTCCGGCGGGGCAGCTACAGCGAGTGGCAGGTGGAGGTGCGTGACGAGCACGAGCTGGTGGGCCACGCGCAGCTCGGGTTCGTCACGGTGGTCCAGACCGACGTCGAGCAGCGTCTGCGCACCAAACAGCCCACCGGGCGATAGGGGCGCGGATCGACCGCTGAGGTGGCGCGACCGGGTGGGCGCCGCTTCAGCGGCCCAACGGTCGGTTGGGCGGCTGTGGAACGGGTGTCACCGGTGCTCGGTCGTCAAGCCGCCCGGTAACCCCGCTGGACTGTAGATTCTGGCCAGCATCGATCAGTCGTTCGGCGTTGTCGAGGAGCTCATGAGCGGCCATGCCCGTGTCACCGATGAGCTTGGTGATACCTGCAGCGCGATCGGCCGCCATCTTGCTGATCGCCTCGCGCGTTTCCACAGCGAGCCTGCCCAGCGAGGCCTTCGCGACGGTCTTCACCGCGGCCACGACACGTTCGGGATTGCGGGCAGGTTCCTGCCCCAGGTCAATGAGCTCTTTCGTTGCGAGCATCTCGGTACCAGGGGAGCGGTACCCCTCCTTGGTTTCCGCGATCTGCACCAAACGCTCGCACTCCTTGGCCACCATGATCGCGTCGAACGGCCGGCCGGTCTCGGCGGCCATCTGAATGGCCAGCCATGTATTGCCATGCGCCCTGGAGGCGAAGTCCTCCGGCTGGAGGTTGTGCAGCAAATCCGAGGCCTGTAGATCGGTGTCGGTGAGGACAGCTTGGATCACCCGGCGCTCGGACCGCTCGACAAGCGCCCCGACCATCGTTCCGACCGTCTGCCCATCCAGTTGCGCCGTGAGGTCCATCAGCCGTCCTTCTACGGCAACCAGTTCCGCGTACCGGGGAAACAGCGGCCGGTGTTCCTGCCGGGCAGTGATGATCTGCCGATTCAGCTGCTGACTATCCTCGCGTAAGTCCGCGGCCTGCTCCTCGGTGAGTTGCACAGTTCCGTCCCCGATTCGCAGCGTGTGGTTCGTCTGTTCCGTTTGCTCGGCACTCTGGGCGATGCGCAGCATCTGGTTGTTGTTGGCGTAGTGGGCCCTTTCCAGTCTGGTGAGGTTTTCGTACCTGACCCTGGTCTCCAGCAGCTCGGTGAAAAGCGGATCCCCAGTGGCCGGCTCGGCGCCTTCGGCCGCGACCAAAGGTGCCGGGGATTCCTCACCGCTTTCGTCCAGCTGGGCGAACGGAACGCCTGGCCTGATCGGCGTCGGCGTGATCCCGTTCTTCCACAGGTGTCCTCGTCCATTGGCCAGTTCACTCAGCTTGGCCATGACCAGTTCTTTGGTTCCGCGCACAGCCGTGAGGTCGTTGGACTCCACAGGCATGGCGAGAACCGCCTGTTCCAGGCGCACACCCAGGTCGTCAAGCTGTCGGCTATCCGACATCTCGGCCACCATGCGCCCGTACCGCTCCGCTAATCCGGGAGCGTCGGTGCCAGCGCCGAACAGGTTATTGACCACAGTGAACGGACTGCGGTACTCGACCTCGGTGAACCGCTTGTCCTCCAGCGCGGACCGCACGATGCGCAGGTTCTGCGCCGCCGCGTCCTGCATCCCGCGCTCACCACCGGACGTCCTGTTCAGCCGGTACAGCTCGTCATTGGCATGTAGTCCCAGGAGCGTGGCGTACACACCCTGATGTTCCGGGTCGAAGAAGTCCTCTGGGGCGAGCCAGCTTGCGAAGGCATCGAGCCGTTCGGGGCGACGCAGCACCGCGCCGATCACCCCCTTCTCGGCGTGCCAGGTCGACGTGCCCGGTGCGCTCTGCTCGCTGGCCCGCCTCAACGCCTCAGCCTGCGTCATGACGGTCCTGGTGTGTCGGCTTGCCCTGGACGACTTCCTGGGCGGCCTTCTGCCTCTTCTTGGCGGAAGTCAGCCTCTCCGCGAGCAGTTCCGGAGCCTCCTGATAGAAGTCCGTGCCTACCATCACGACGTGCCATACTCCGTCCAGTTCGACGGCTTCCGGCACTACCCGGTCCGGGCCCATCGTCAACTCCTGCGGCCACGGCACAGCACGGCCGGCGTCAACGTGCGCCTGCATCGCCTCACGGCTGATGTTCGTCATGCTATTTCTCCCCTGTGATGCCGGTTGTGGTTCACCGCGCATTGTGGCGTGTAGCGATCTGGTGCCGGGTGATATCCCGATGATGTTGCACCGCGGCCGTCCCCTTACTGGTCAATCCATCGAGTTCTGTCTTGAGTTGGGAGAGCGCGGCCTCCACAGGCATCGCGCTGTGGGTCAGCGTCCCGATCGCCCTCTGGCTGTCGGTTCTGGCACGCGCCAGCGCCGAGGTGACCACGGTGCGCAGCGAACGCGCGACCCGCTCTTCCTTGATCTCAGGCGGGCGCCTCAACTTCTCGTAGGCCTTATCCGACATGATCGGATGACGGTCATGCTCCTCACTGCGGGCTGCCCGCCACACCGCCTCCCAGCTGACGGGTTCTCCTCGGGAGTGCAGGTCTTTGATCACGCGCCAGGTGTTCGCGTGAGCGGTGGAAGTGAAATCTCGCGGGGTGAAGTTCAGGATGTCCCGCAGGATGTCCGTCCTGATGCCCGAATGCAGCGCCAGATGGATCAGATGCCGCTCGGCGCGGTGCAGCGTCGGCGCGGTGAGCGCTCGGACTCCGGCAGGCAATGGCCGTCGGTTTCCCGCCGTCGGCTCGACGGGAACTCCCGCCAGCTGTGGTGCTGAGGCGACGTCCGCGTCCGGCCCGGTGACGTGGATGGCCGCGATCAACCGCTGCGACAACTCCTCTGCCTGCTCTTGCATGTGCTCCAGGTTGTCCACCAGGCCCAGTGCGGCGTGCTCGGCGCGGAGCGAGGCGAACACTGGCACTGCGGGCACCCGGGGTACGGCCCGTTGCATCCGGACGCCCATGGTGGCCATCTCGCGCCGGATCGAATCCTCGAGCACCATCCGCCCGAGCCGATGCTGAGCCCCCTGGTCATAGACACCGCGGAAGGGAATGGTCTCCACCGGCGCGGCCGCCGTGCACTGGGCAATCAAGGCGTGAATGTCCCGAATCTGGTGCGGCCCGAATACCGGCGGGACCGCCCGCAGCGCGGCATACAGGTTCCACAGGTTCTGGTAGGCGGCGGTTTCCTGTCTGTCCTTGGGGAAGGAAGTGACGTCGTACAGATTCTTCTGGAGGTGCAGCCCGCGTATCGCGCTGTAGAGCGCTTGGGTGTCGGGGGTGGAGAAGTCGCTGACCTTGAGGAACTTCTCCAGGCCCTCCAATGCCTCCGGGGCGCACAACAGACTGCCCAGCAGGGCGTGCTCAGGCATCAGCGCCGGGTTGTACCGGTAGGGCGTGATCGCCGGCGACTCCGGTACCGGAATCGCGGCTTGCCCCACGGACTGCTCTACGACGGGCTCTGCGGGCCGCGGCTCCGGCTGAGATTCCAGTTCCACCTCGGGCGTGTTCGTCGCAATGGGCTGCTGGGCGGCATTGGGCTTGCCCGGATCCACGACGTTAATCGCGCGCACCTGCGTGAGTACCCGTGCCCGGGCCGCTTCGGTGGGAGAGGCGGCGACGCGCCGAATCTCCTCGGCGACATGCCGCAGGTGAACCGACAACACCTGCCCCTGGTCATAGCTACCCAGCGCGTGCATCTGGCCGATGGCATGAGGAAACCGCTCCCGGATGACGTCGGCGAGTTCCTGAACGCGATCAGCGACGCGCAATGGGTGCGGATTGACACCAACAGCCTTCACTGCGTAGCGCTCCGGCGGCCTGTCCAAGCCGACGTCGATCAACACATCGTGCAGCACGGCCAACGCGGTGCTGATTTCCCCGGGAAGGCTCGCCGTCCGTCCGGCGGCCCTCAGCAGATCAGCGGTGTACTTGCGCAAGGTCACGGAGTTACTCCGATGCCGGGGCTCCGGCGCGAACGGAATGCGCACCTCCGCTTCTGGCCCGGGAGCCTGGTTGGCCACGCCATGCACTGTCGCGATTCGCCGCTCCAGCACCTGGAACACCCTGATCGCCGATTCCCTGCTTCCCGGGGCAAGCGCGTCGAGATCAGCCTGTGAAATCTCCCGGGCGGAGACCAGGTCCCCGGCTGCCTTCTCCAGCAGATCCGCTACCTGCGGCACCTGCGCGTCGGTCAGCCAGCGCGCCATATCGTTCGTCGGCCTGGATTCATCCGGTATGGCCTCATAGCGAGCGACTCTCGCCAGCGCCCACAACGAGGCCGCCACGGGACGATCATCGAGACCCTGCGCGATCTGCATAACCTGTTCGGCGAAGTAGGCGTACTCCGTACCTTGATACTGCGCCTCGAAGGCGCGATGCAGAAGCCGAATCACCGTGTCCGCGTGCAGCACGCTGGGCGCGGCCTGCTGCGCTGTCCCCGTACCGGCTGTTTCCTCATCTGCCATGGTCTCCCCCTGAAACACTCATCTCCGTGCCACCAGACCACCCGGTTCGAACACCATGTGGGTTCCGGTCACGTACGGCGGGTCGGCCCCTGTACCGGCCCCTGCCCTTGCTGGGTCCGGCGCAGCACCGGTGGCTGTTCGCCAGGGAGGGAACTCGCGATCCCGCGCTCGGTGGCGGCCACGCCACGCCGACCGTTCGCCGCGTCCTGACCGTCCGCGTCCTCTCGGCGTGCCGTGCTCGGGTCATCGACCGCGGAGGCCTCGGCCGCCGCTGCCGCCTCCTCGGCGGTGGCCTTGTTGCGCAGCGCGATGGCCTGATCGATCCCGTCCGGGTACAGCGCGTCCAGCTTCTCGACGATCTTCGGGTTGTCGGCGAACTTCTCCGCGATGAGCCGATCGATTTCCGGCGCCACGTGGCCGATATATGTGTGGGCCTCGCGTTGATGTATCGCCTTGCTCGGATCGAGCTCGGCCACGCGCTGCTCGTGCGCCGCGAGTACTTCCGCAGGAGCCTCCTTGACCGCCACCGTACGGGCGTCCTGTTGGGCTTGGGCGGCGGCTTTACGTTCACGCTCGCGCTCGGCGAAATCCAGAGCCATCTTCGCGATTCCGGGAAAGGTGGTGTTCAAGATCGCGTCGACCCGGTCGCCCCAGCGACCGTAACCGGTCTTGGCCTCCAACAGGTCCCGCGCGTTGTGCCGCTCCAGGCCCTTGGCCCAGGCGATCGCGTCCTCGGGTGAGCGGACATCGTTGTACCGGGGCGCCTCCGCAGCATCGGCCCGGACGAGCTCGTCCTTCGCGGCGGCCGTGTTCTCCTGCTCCTCGGTTTCCTCATCCGCACCGGGCACGACGAGTTTGCGATAGTCCTCCGAAGTGCGGGACTCCTTGATCGCCCAGTGAGCAAGGGCGGGCGGGTTGACCACATCGGCGCTCCAGCGCGGCACGGTCAGCACCAGCCGAGCGAGCTTGGCCGGGTCCGCGCCCACCCGCTGTACTTCCTCATTGGCCAGTTCGTGCAACTCACGCCACGCGGTGTGATGCTTGTGTTCCGGATCCTTGATGATGATCCGATCAGCCAGCCCCTCGGGCAGCACCTCCCGCAGGGTCGCCTCCCAATCCTGTTCGCTGAGCACCAGTTTGGGCCGGAGGTCACCCGGTAGTTTGCTGGCCGGATCCAGCACCGCCGGAACCGGTGCGGCGAACTGGCCGGAGCCACGCGCCGCCAGATCACGCAACTGCTCCAGCGCCTCCGGAGTCCCGTGCTCGCGCAGGTATTGGGTCATCGCGAGGGCGTCTTCGGCGTCGCGGCACACCACCAACGCTGTCGAGGTCGGCCGGCCAGCCGGATCCCAGGTGTATGCCTCAAGTCCCCACTGCCCGGTGGCCCTGCCGTTCGGATCGACCATCTGCGCGTTCCAGACCGTGACCGGCTCGCCGATCGACCGCAAGGAGAGAGAAGAAGGTGCGCGGCCCTGCCACTCGTCTTGTTCGGCGTCGGTCATCAGCCTGACCGGCGGATGCTGGCGGACCTCGTGCTGCCGCGCGGCATGGGGCGCGTCGTTGTGGGCAAGCCGCCCCTCGCGTTCCCGACGCGCACGCACCCGGGCTGAGAACCGGCTGAACGCCACGCTCAACGCATTGGCCGCCTGGACGTACTGCAAAATCTCGTTCTGATTCAGCCCGAGTCTCGGCTCGTCGTCGCTCATCATGTCCCCCATCGACTCCAAGGAACCTGCGCGCACCTCGCACCCACCGCGCGCGGCTCCCTGACGAAAATCCGCGTTGTCTCACCGTCCATCCCAGTTGGTCATTCACTGGATCGCCCGCATCGGCCTGCGGCAGCAGTCACCGCGGCTGGTGGGCACGCACGACCCAAACAACGAAGCCAGAAATCGGTACCGGTCACCGACAGGACTAACCTCGCGAAACCCAGGCTCGTCCTCAGCAGCGCGCTGCCCCCACAGCGCACATCACCTCAACCACATCATCACGATGTGTGACCGGATCATTTCCCACCGAGGTTCTCCCGGCGCTTCCGTCCAGGTCAGAATACCTGCGTAGCACTACAAAACGTAGCCATCAATGGCAAAACCCGGGCCAGGGACCCGATCCCGCTCAGCCCAGGCCCCGGGTGGATCGCCGCGGCTCGCTGGGCCGTGCCCCCGAGCCCCGCACGATCGGACGTTCCCGCCGCAACCCGCCCGCTGTCGGCGCAGTCGCCGGGCGAGCATCCGCCGGACCGCGGCCGGCGCGACCGCGCTGCGTGAGGCGAGGCAACTCCTCCGCCGCGCCCCGCGCCGCCTCGGCCTGGTGCGCTCGCCCGTTCGCCTGCTGCCATGCGGCGATCTCCGCGATCAGCCCGGCCAGCGCCAGCAGCAACGCGAAGGCCGCGAATTTCTCCTGTCCCCGCCCGGCGAAAGCCCCGACCGCCGCGATGCTCCGCGCCGCCTGGCGCATCTCCCGGGCAACCTCTCCAGCCTGCACGGGCAGCACCCGGTGCGGAGTCCGAGCGGCACGATCGAACCGCTCGGTGATGTCCGCCAGCGGTCCCCACTCGCGGCCTTCCTGCCCACGGGTCAGCGCGGCCAGCACCTCGCCGGTGGCGTGTGCGAGCGCGTCGATGTCCTCGGCGCCCGCGCGAACCCGCTCCACCGCGCGCTCCACCACCACGGTGGTGTGCTCCAGCGGTGCCCGACGATCAGCACCGGAGACCCGGCCGTTCTCATCACGCACCACCGGCGCCACCGCCGAGGTCTCCGCCCAGCGAGCCATGAGCTTGGGCCAGGTCAGATCCGCCGCCAGCTTCGCACCGGAGTACCGCACCGGATCCCCGTCGACATCCACATCGCCGGGCAACGCCACGGTGTAGCCCGTGACCGTGCCGTCCTGTACCCGGGTGTTCGGGTTCAGCCCCTCCCTGCGCAACTCCTCCAGGAACTGCCCTCCGCTGCTGGACGCTGCCGCGCACTGGGACACCGCGCGGCGCAGTTCCTGGCGTGCGGTCGCCGCCCAGCCTTTGCGCTCGGCCTTGCCCTTCTCCTTGCGTGTCGGCCGCTGCGGCGCGGTCTTGTCCATGCCCGCGGTCGGCACCAAACCGAATTCCCTTTCCAGTGCCTGGCATTCGTCCCGCAGCTTCCTGTAGTCGTTGTACGGGTGGATGCGCTTGCCGGTGCGCTCGGAGACCAGCGTGGCCATCAGGTGGATGTGGTCATCGGCGTGCCGCACCGCGATCCAGCGGGCACCCTCCTGGTGGATGCCGGTGGCCTTCATCAACCTCTCGGCGATGTACTCCCACTGCGTGTCGGTCAGGATCGGGTCATCGGGGTGCAGCCGGACCGGGCAGTGCCACACGTACCCGGGGCGCAGCTCGACGACGTCCTTGTCCTTGTTGTACCTGTAGTGCTTCAGCCAAGCCGGAGCATCCACGGGTAGGCGTCCACCGGCGCGCAACGCAGCTTCCCAGCGCGGAGTCATCGCCGGCGGATTGGCCAACGGCAGGCCCGCGAAGGCGGGCCACTCCTGCATGGTCTGCGTCAACGCCTTCAGGTCGAAGTCGAACTCGCCCGGCGCCAAGACCTCCTTGCCCAGCATCACCGCGGTCAGCATGTCCGGGTGGTGCAGCCAAGGAGCACCGTCCCAGGAGGCAACTACCCGAGGGTCCTGGTGTTCCTCGTGCTTCCCCGGCCCGAATAGGTACTGAATCAGGCCAGCGGGCCGATATCCACGAACTGCCTTCGCGATCACGGCAGCAGCTCCGCGTGGATCCGCAAGACCATCTCGTCACCGGCGAGCACCACACGCCGCAACAACTGCAGCGTCCCGTTCACCTCAGCGACGGTCCCGATCTCTCCAGTGGAGTTGGCCGCCGCAGCGAGTTGGTTGACGTTGCCACCGATGTTGGCCAGCACCCTGCGGTACTCCAGTAGCTCCGCGATCAACCTGTTCACCTGATCCCGGTCCAGCTCGATGCCGGTGTTCTTCCGGTAGGCCGCGTCGAACCCGCTCTGCGCGACAAAAGCCCCCGGCCGCATCCCGGCGATCGCCGCGGCAGCGACGATCGCGGCCCACTCCTCGTCGGTGTACAAGACCGCCGTCCGGGCCTTGCGCTTCCCCTGCTCGGCCGGCGCCTGGTCTCGGTTACCCAGGCGCATCGGGGGGACGCCTCCGAACTCGCTCTCGTTCTCGGACACCGCCGCCCCCTCTCGTCCGTAACCGGCCCGCCGGCCCGAGGCCTCTTTTCAGGCTGCCCGCCAGGGCAGTCTGCCAGGTCGCACCGCGACCTGGGCCAGAACTATTAGTTCTGGCATATCTTGCTCTGCATCATTCGGCTTTTGATGTGTTTTCAGAAGTTGGGCGGTGCTCCGCTCTACAGATGGCTTTGGAGGGAAAGGGCCGCACGGCTGGCGCCTGGTCCGCGCCCTGGCGGCTGCTGCGAGGACGCGGACGGCGCACACGGCTGTGGGGCAGTTCCGATGGGAACTGCCCCACAGCCTCACTGGTGGTTCTGCTACTGATGGCTCGCCTTGCCGGGCGGTCGAACCGGTTCGCTCATCTGCTCCCGGCGCAGCACGTACATCTCGGCCGCTGGGTCGAAGAAGGACCGGACGAGCTCGTTCCCCTCCTCGTAATGGCCACGCAGCTGTGCCAGAGCGTCGTGGTAGAAGTCCCACATCACGTTCTCGACGAACTTGGTGGCGGCCAGCCGCGTGACGGTGCACCAGGGTGTCTTGGACAGCAACCGCTGGGTGGCGATCAGCTGGAGTCCACCTACGGTGTCGTAGTCGACCTCGGCCACCAGCAACCTGGCCTCGAAGCCGCCTATCGCCTTGTCATAGACGACATCCAGCAGGGCCTGCGGCTGCCAGCCATTGCTGTAAGCCGGTCCGATATTCCACTGCGCCCGGATTCCCCGCTGCCACGCGGTCCGGCTCGGCTCGGTCCACGGGGTGACCACCGGCGGCTCGACGAACGCACCCTGGTCGGGTGTGCCGAAGTACGCCTCCACCACCGGATCACCGGCGGCGAGACGCCGCTGTAGTTCGGCCACGGCCTTGCCGTACACCTGTACCAGCGTGCGCGGGAGGAACCCGGCGACATCCTGATGCAGGATCTGGGTCCTGCCGTTCCTCGCCTTCCGGTGATCCCGTACTCCGGGCCTGGCGATCTCGGGGCGGCGGTCGTAGGCCGCGAGGGTGGCCTCCATGCGCTTGGACGCGCGTCGGTATTCCACCGTCAGCACGACCCAGCAGGGACCGCCGTTCTCGGCCGTCTCGCGGCGCCAGGTCACCGTGATCCTCTGCGGGTGACGGACGGTCTCCGGGGCGATGGATGGAGTTAAGGCTGTGGGCGTAGTGGGGTGAACCACGGAGCTATCTCCTCTGGGAGCTGGATTTCGAGAGAACCGGAAACCGGGTAGTCATGCCGGTTTCCGACATCACAAATATACCGCTGCGCGCGGTGACGATCTTGCGGGAACCTCGGGAGAAAGCGGCTGGTGGCCAGGGACGTTCGTGTCCCTGGCCACCAGATCACTCGCGGCTGGTCATGCGTTTTTCGCCGCCGCGTGCCGTTCGCCCGCGCGGTCGCGGCTGAGCGGAAGTCGCCGGCGGGCACGTCGATCGGTCAACGCGCCTTCGGTGATCAGTCCTCCTCGGCGTACAGGGCCGAGGTCGGATCGAAGTGCACGGTCACGTCCTGGTCGCCTGCCTCGAACCTGCTGCGGACCTCCGCCAGGCACTCGTCGCGGAGCTGCTCCAACCTCTCGGCGCTGCACTGCTCGGCACGCCAATTGCCGAGCAGGATCATGGCGCGGAACGCGGCGGCAGTGCGACTCACCATGATGAGGTCGGGAGCGAAGTTGGTGCGCAACGCTCCAGTCAACCAGGCCTGATAGCGGCTGGTCTCGGCGACGTACTGGATGACGAGAAGTGCGAACGGCGCGGCCTCCGAGGCTCCCGGGCCGAGTGCCCACTCAGCACCGAGTTCCTTGCACCCGGCTCGGAAGACTGGCTCGGCCAGGGGAGTGAAGATCTGGGATTCGCCACTGTGTGGCATCGGTGTTCCTTCCGGAGAAATGGATTTCGAGTCAGCCGGGCGTCGGGTAGTCATCCCGGGCACGGCGTCGATGAGGGTGCTGGCGCTGGGCGGCGGTCCGGCCCTCGGCCGGCCCCGTCCCGCGCTGCGCGGCGGGTCCAGTGATCAGGTGTCGTGCTGGCCGGAGGCCGGATCTGCTTCGGGCTTGTGCGGTCCGACGGACCTGCTGAGCGCCAGGTACCGCTGGAGCACGCGCGCCCAGTAATAGACGTCGGCGAGAGTGACGTCACCCTGGCTCCACAGTCGGCGATAGATGCTAGCCGCGGTGCGGTCCGGGTAGGCGGCGTAGACAAGGTGGTACATCGCGGTCATCGCGGCCATCAGCCCGCCCTCGGCACCGGACCGCTTGGCGGCGCGAACCTGGATGCGCAGTACGTCCCGGCCGCCCTCGGGCAGCTGCCACCGTGGGCTGAGCAGGTAGGGCTGGAACGCGGGGCAGGCAGTGATGTCCTCACGGCAGGTCGAGCACGACCCGCCAACGATCTCCTGCTCGTTGATCCACTGGTCAAGGTGCGCCGGGCTGGCGATGGTCTCGGGTGCGCGTGAGTCGTCTTCTCGTGACCACATCAGGGTCACCGCGTGCTGGACGTCAGCGCCGCGCTGACGGCACACACCTCCGGCGACGCACTCGCACAAAATGATCGACATGGTTCCTTCTCCTGCTGCTGTTTGGTGAGCGGGGACTGAAGGCGGTGGTCGCCTCTAGGCGTTGCCTCGGGTGGTTCTGGACCGGCCGTTGGCCAGCAGGCAGGCCATGGCCCAATCGCTGTGCACCACTTGCTGGGGACTGCTGGCGGGGCGGGTCTGGCGTTGTGCGGCGCGCTGCTTACTCGCCGCAGCCGCAGCGTTGGCGGCGGCCTTGTTGTGCTTCTGGAGGCATTCGCCCTGGCCGCAGCCCAGCCCGGTTTTCGGCGGCTTCAACGGGGTGCTCCAGGTCTTCCCGCAACCCCATGCGCAGCTGACCGTGTGGAGCTTCCGGCGTTTCGGCCGGACTACCGCGAACTGGGGTGCCGGTTCGGATGACCTGTTTTTGTGGATCATGTTCGGTTCGTCCTCCGCCTGATCCGGTCCGGTGCCCGTGGGCACCGGACCGTTGAACATGGCTGGGTGGGTATCAGGCGTCGTGCTTGTCGGAGGTGGAGTCGAAGTACGCGGTCACTTCCTGGTCGCCTTCGGCGAATCGCAGGCGCAACGTCTCCACCGCCTGCGTGCAGAAGGTGGCCAGCGCGGAGCGGTTGAAGCGGGGAGCGCTCTGCTCGGCGATGATGACCTCGCCGTCCGTCGCGCCGATCTTCGGTCGCTCGACCGCGCCGTTCCGGCTGCTCGCGATCAGCACGGCCATGTACTGCTTGCCCTTGAACGGGTGGTCCCAGTGGTCGACCTGTAGATGGGCCTGGAACGTCCAGCCCTCCGGGTTGGCGGTGCTGATGTCCCAGATCGCGGTGAGGCCCCGGTCGCGGTGGTCGAGCTCCGGCTCGTCCGCCGGGCTGTAGGTTCGGGTTTCCTGGTTCTGGCTCATGGGTTTGCCCCTCGGGGTCGTGGTTTCGAGAACTGGAAACCAGTTGTCATTTCGGTTTCCGACATCAATAAGGATAGTGCTCACGGGCCGAATGAAATTGGTGCCTCCGCCTGAGAGCACGGGGTCCTCCGCGCTGACATCGCCCGGTTCCGCCCGCTCTGTCTGAGCCGCGATGGGCGGCCGGGCGGTGGCGTCAGGTAGTTCCTTCGCGCATCTCCCGCACGCGGCGATCTTCGGCGACCTGGGCTGCGGTGCTGCCGACTTGCTCCCAGCTGGATACCCAGCTTTCGGGCCGGGTCCCGAGTCCGACGGCCCGTCCTGCCGCTATCAACGCCAAGGCGTGAGTCTCGATCGCCTTCATGAACACGGAGTACTCGGTGGGGGCGTCGTGCTGGAGGAGGAGATCGAGATGGGCGATCTCGACTTTCAGCACGGTGGTGACCTGCTGGGTCACCAGTACTTGCCAGTTGGTGCCGAAGCGAGGCGGCAGGTAGAGGGTGGGCACGGTTCTGGACTCCTTCGGAGGGAGGGCGATGGCGGTGGCGATGCCGGTCCGGTCCCGCGCTGCTGCGGGTACCGGACCGGCTTAAGTGACGGGAGATCAGGCGTTGCGCTCGGCAGGCTTGATCTTCCGGGCGATCGTCAACAGCACCTTGCGAGCTGCCTGGGCGTCGCCGACTGCGCGATGGCCGCCGTTGAGCTTGCGGGAGGCGGTGATGCGCAGGAAGTCCGACAGGCGCAGCATCAGGCATCCCCAGTTGGCGTCGTCGCCGAGGTGCTGGGGGTCGAGTTCGTACCGGGCACAGTCGTCCCGGATCGCCCCGATGTCGAACTTCTTGTTGTAGGCCAGGACCAGACGGCCTTCGGTCGCCTTGAGCACTTCAGGCAGGACCGCACTCCACAGGGGCGCACCGGTCACGACCTCTGGCGTGATGCCGTGCACCTTGGCGGCGTCGGGGTTGATCGGCTTGTCGCCTGGGTCCACCAGGCTCTCGTACAGCCTCTCGCCGGTCCGGGCGGAGATCAGGGCGATCTCGATGATGCCAGCGTTACGAAGGTCGGTGGTCTCGGTGTCCAGGATGACGGCGTCGGCCTTGATCATGGCCTTGGCCCACAGGGTCGCGTCGATCGCAACGAGGTGGCGGCCGAGGGCGCCGAGGGCGGCGCCGAGCCGCTGCGCCATTCCAGGGCGACGGTGGTCGTGGTTGTTGGTGCGCATGATGTTTCCCTCCCGGGGAATCGGATTTCGAGATGTTCGGGACCCGGTAGTCATCCGGGCTTCAGGCCGGCGGGCTGGCTCGGTGCCAGCCCGCCGTGTTCGGGCGGAGTCGATCAGTACGGCACATCCAGCTGCTGGACCAATCCACGGAGCACCTGGGGAATCAGGGACCAGGCGATCAGGTGGCGCATTTTGTTGATGTCCTGATCGGTCAACGCTCGGCCCACCATGCGCTCAAGTTCGCCCTGCGGGAGAAGGGGGCCGACGCCCTCATCGAGCTTGTGCTGGAGCAGATGCGCGGACAGCTCCCAGACGTGGGCGACCGTGGGGGCGCCGAGCAGCTCGGGGCCGACCGCGAGAAGCCGGTTCCACCCCCGCACCACCCATTCCGCTGGGCACTGGATGAACTGGTACCGGCATTCGATTCGGCTGGCAGATACGTTGCGGATGCCGAATTCCAGGTCCGCCGGGTGGCCGACGCGCTGGACGGTTCCGGGCACGTAGAGCGTCAACCAGCTGGGCGTCTCGTGCAGGATCACGCCGTACTCGTAGTCGTTGTCAGTCGTGGTGGGGTCGCCATCGTCGAATGCGACGACCATCGCGGGCGGTGTGTACTGCGCCATCTGCGCACTCCCTTGTGAACTGTGGATTTCGAGAACCGGAAACCAGTTGTCATCCCGGTTTCCGACATCAAAAATGTTACCCGGTTGCCCGCCGGTGTTTTTCAGCGTCGCGGGAATCTCACCCCGCGCCGGGTAGAGCTCGCGAGCGTCGCCGTCCGCCCTGGCCAGCAGGGCGGACGGCGGGATGGTCACTCGATGGCGATCAGGCGGCGGCACCGTTTCCGGGCGTGCACCGTGCCCGCTTCGATCAGCCCGTGCCCGTTCCAGGTCTCGAAGCGGCTGGTCTCCCGTTCGCCTCCGCACGGGCACCATTCGGTGCAGTTCACCATCGGCTCGGAGTCCTCGCTGACGGTGAACCGGTCGGCGCCGACGTTGCCGGTGGCGTACAGGCCCGGTTCGATCTCGGTGCTCCACCGGCTCCACAGTGGCTGGTCGGGCCGGATGCGCACCGCAGATACCTGGGCGAGGCGCTTGATCGTCTGCTCGGCGGTGCGCTGGGGTCCGGGGAGCATCGGCGTCCACTGCTGGCCGTTGAACATCTGCCAGATCTCGTCCTCCAGCAGCGCGTGTTCAGGTTCGGCGGCCAGCCGGGCGGCGAGTGTCTCGCGGGCGGCCTTGCTCAGCAACGGCATCTGGGTGGACAGGACCTGACCGCGTTGCGCACCGCCGTTGTACTCGCTGCGGGGTGCGTAGGACCGTAGGAGGAACGTGCCGCTGCGGCGCATGCTGTTGACGATCCTGGCTGTCTCGCTCTCGTCGACCACCGCGTTGAGCAGCGCCGTGGTTCCGCGCCAGCGGGGCGGCAGGGGTTCGCCGTCCTGGCGGCACTGTTCGGTGAACGCTACGAGGTGGTCGTAGCCGAACACGGTGGCGTCCCGGGTGTAGAACTCGGTGTCGCCCCTCGGCCCGCTGTCGCTGACGCGGCCGATGACTCCGTGGTGCGGGTGCACCAGGTCCGCGGTGAAGGCCGTGCCGGGTCCGTGGTCTATCTCGGTCAGGTTCTGGAGTTCCAGCCGGTGCGGCGCCTCGATACCGGTGTGTGGCCACCAGGTACTCGCGGGCTTGTGCTGGCCGCCGGGGTTGCGGGGTTCGATGATGTTCACGGTGGTGCTCTCCTTGCGGTGTGGATTTCGAGTTCGCCGGGAGTCCGGGGAGTCACCCCGTGCCCGGCATGTGGTGCTGGGTCAGAGCATGGACAGCTGGTAGTTGGTCGCCGAGACCTCGCGCAGGCCCCATTCCAGGTGCGTGTCCCGGTACAGGTCGAAGCCGGTTCCATCGATGCTGTCCACGACGCCGAGGCTGAGCATGTAGCGGATCCGGCGGCGGGAATTCACCCGGCCGCCGTGGATGAGCAGTCCCCGTTCCTTGCCCTCCCGGCAGATGGCGGCCATCTCCGGGCCGAGCTTGTACTCGGTCGATCCGGCCATGAACAGGCACGTCAGGTTCGGCCAGTCCCACGGGATCCCGGCGCGGCGGGCGCCGTCCTGCACGCAGTAGGCCATCGGCAGGTGGGCCAGCAGCGGGGACCAGTCCAGGAAGCTCTGCAAGGTGGCGCGCGCGTCAAACGGGACATCGGGGGCCGTCATCCACAGTAGGTTCGGGTGCCAGGCCGCAAGCGGCTCCGGTGCGGTCCGGCCGAGCAGTGCCCACGATTCGTCCGGCACGGTCACCAGCGGGCTGACGCGCTCCCACACCGACAGGACCCGCCCGAACAGGGCGCGCTCGATGTGACAGACCTGCTGGGCGAAGGCCTTCAGGTCCCAGCGGCAGAAGGCGTCGTTGTCGATGCCGACCGGGAAACCGGCGTCCAGGGTCTCGCGGAGCTGACCGATGCACCGTGGGCGGGCCAGCCGGCCCAGGTGTGTCGCGCCAGCCGGGTACTGCTCGCGGCACCGCTTGAGTGTGCGCAGGCCGCCGCCATTGAGAAGAAGCACAGGGATCACCGGAAAATCCATGGGAGGAAGTGGATCGAGAAGGCCGGAAATCAGGTAGTCACTCTGTTTTCCGACAGCGCAATACTATTTCATTCCTATTCGGAATATTTGCGGCCCGTTGCCCGCGCGAAACAGGCAACGGGCCGCAGTCAATTCGCTATTTCCCTTCTCTGGTCTCCAGAGTGAGGTATTCCCCCATAGGGAGTTTGGGTAGCCTGTCGGCTTCCCCGGGCACCGGTTGAGTCAAGGCGTAGTGGTTCGGGCTTATCACCAGTTCAAGGGTCTCTCGCTGCACGCGGACATCCGGTTGGACACTGACCGGATCTGTCGCGTGGCCACCGGACGCACGCTGGTTGAACGCCTCAATGCCCCTGTGTATCCGGTCAATCGTGCTGGGGTGAAGAGGTCGCCGGGGCCGGTCTTGCACCACCTGGGGTTCCGTCCAGGGCGCCATCACCATCTGGGGTTCCGTCCAGGGAACCATGGTGACGCTGAGTTCCGGGGGTTCGGGGGACCACGATGAATCGGCGGATTCAACCTGCGTGCTGGGCGCCGGGTCATCGAGATATCGGAATTCGATGCGGGTCACCATGTCTGTGGGTTTGATGCCCTGGGGCTTGGTGAAGAATTCGTGCATGAATTCCTCTGGGGTCATCCCCGGATATCCTTCGAGTGCGACTTCCTCGGCGTTGATCTCGTTCAGCCGCTCGCGGCTCACCTTGACCACTTCGACTTCGGCCAGTCGCTCCGGTGATGAGCCGCGTTCAAGGCCCTGGCTTTGACGGACCAAGGTCAGGCGGGTGCCGGGCTGGAGTTTCAGCCACTTCTCTCGGCGGGTCACGGTTTTGGTCCGGTCGAGCACGGGCTTGATGGTCAGCTTCATGGACATGTTCGGCATCACGCACCACCTTCGCGGCGAGGCTGGCGGCGGGATAGCGGTTCTGGGCGTGGTCGGTCCACGGTGATCTCCCTGGAGTGGATGTCGAGTAGACCGGAAACCGTGCAGTCATTTCGGTTTCCGACATCAGTCACGATACGGCGGTGGCTGCCAGGAGTTTTTCGCCGTGCGGCCGCCCGAGACGAGGTGTCCCGGTTTCGCTGTTATCGGCTTACGATCGGTTCATGGGGGAAAAACAGATACGGACGGATGCCGAAAAGGCCGGGGCCGAGGTACTCCAGCCGCAGCTCGAAGCGCTGGCGGTCTTGGCGGTCGCGGCCAGCGCGGCGAGTAAGGCTGAGCGGTTGCGCCAGCAGGCGAAGGTGAGGGCGCAGAAGGTCATCGACGCGGCGAGGGTACGAGCGCAGAAGCTGATCGACGCCGCAGAGGTCAAGGCCCAGCAGGGCATCGATGCCACCGAGGACAAGATCACCGACGAGATCCAGTCGTGGCGCGTGGCCTGGCAGCGCGCCTGCGACGCGGGGTGGACACCGACTCAGCTGCGGTCCGCGCCGATCGGACTGCGTCAGCCGCCGGCCGCGCCGAAGGCCAAGAAGGCCGGGGCACCGACGAAGACGGCGGCGGCCGAGGGGCAGGTGCCCGCGGTTGTCTCCCCGAGCGGGGATGGGCGGGCGGTCGACCCGGTCGAGGAACAGGGGTGAACGCGCCCGGGCCCGGACCTCTTGGAGGTCCGGGCCCGGGCGTGATGCTGTTCGTCCTGGAAGCGGAGCAGCGGACGGTCTACTTGGTCCGCAGCTGGCTCGCGATGTGCTGGCGGCCCTGCATCACATCCAGGTGGGCAGGTACCTGGAACTGGCTCTTCTGGATGCTGTCCGGGTCAAGGCGGTACTTCTTTGCGAGCCGGACGCGGTAGGTCTCCGCGTGCGCCTCCATACCCGGGCACCCGCCGTCGATCCGCAGCGCGTCGCAGTAGGGGCAGAAGTCCTTGGGCTTCTTGAGCGACACGACGATCGCAGGGTCTCCGACCCACATCACCCCTGCGAGGCTGCTCTGCTCGCCCTGAGTGGCGTCCGCCGGTGCCAGCAACGCCCAGACCTCCCGGCAGGCCTCCTCCACGGGGGCCTGTTCTACGGGGGCCTGTTCTGCGGGTGCGCGGCGAGCGGTCACCGGCGGCATGTCGCACGGCAGGGAAAGGAAGAGGGGTGCGGGCTGCTGGCCCGGGGCCTGGAAAAGCATGGTTGGTGTCTCCTTGGAGCTGGATTTCGAGAATTCGGAACCAGCAGTCATTTCTGTTTCCGACATCAACGAATCTATCTGACCGGTGGACCCGGATTTTCGTGTTGGCGCCGCTGGCGCGGAGAGCGGATCGATGTGCCGGTCGCGCCTTCGCCGCGCCGGGCGGCGGTGGTCAGAACAGCGTGGCTGCGTGGAGGTTGGTCCAGCGTTCCTCGAATCCGGGGCGTTTCTTGGGTTGGACGCCGTGGGGTACCAGGACCCACAGCCATTCGGTGGCCGGGTAGCTGATCTCCTGCGGGCCGGGGAGTCGCCTCCGCCAGAGGCGGGTGATGCCGTACTGGTCGGTGTTTCGCTGGCCACCGTTGTCCAGGCGGGCGAGCCACTCCAGCAACGCGGACCGGCTGCCGGTCGCCGCGACCTGGACACTGCGCCACGCGTCCCCTTTGCGGCGTGGGTCTTGGTCCTTGGCCAGGAAGATCCGTCGGATCTCCAGCACGTCCCAGACCTCGGCGGCCTCGATGCGCTGTTCGGCGATCGCCACCGCGTCGGTGAGGTCGTGTTCGCGGGCCAGGTCGATCGCGGTCTTGCCGACACCGAACGCGCCGATCCTCGGGTTGAGTGCCAGGGCGGTGTATTCCAGTTCGATGGCGTCGGCGGCGGCGTCGGGCTGCTGGCGCCAGCGTTGGAGCAGTTCGGGCCGGGACCCTGCGGTGGCTCCGGTGAATGGGCACCACCTGCAGCAGCTGCGGGGGAAGGGTTCGCCGAAGATCTTCCGCAGGTATTCGGCGCAGGCCGTGCGGTCCCACTGCCACTGATCCAGGAGTGGGTAGGACGGGACGCAGGCCACCGTCTTGCCCGTGGCCTGTTTCTCGGTGCGTGCGGCGGTGTCGCGCAGGGCGCGGCGGCGCTCCTCGGCGGCGAAGCCGACGACGTGGGTGTAGCCGGAGGGCATGTTGTCGTTGACCCACCAGTCGAGCACTTCGCCTTTCGCCCGTTCGCTGCACCAGCGCCGTCCGTTGCGGACGCTGGGCAGCGTGCCGCCGCTGCGCATCTCGTGCGAGAGGCGCCAGGGACCGCGCATGTGCATGAGCCGCGGTGACCTCGTATCGCTCAGGACGCTGTAGCGGTGGTGGGCGGCTTGGCCGGCGCGGGAGAGCTGGACGTAGCGGATGTTGTGCTCGCGCATCAGCGGCAGAACATGACGCTCCATGAGCTCGCCGGTGCGGTCGTGTTCCTCGCCGGTCATGGCGGTGATGCAGACGAGCCGGTGAAGGGGGAAGCTCCGGCTGGCGGGGTTGAGGATCCAGTGCACCAGGATGGCGACCGAATCGATGCCCATACCGAGCGACAGGACAACCGGGGTGTCTGCCGACGTTGTGGGGTGATCTGCGTACATGAGAGGTCCTTGGCGGTCTTCGAGTCGGCCCGGCTCGGGCTTGGCAGCTTCGAGCCGGGCCGCAGACGATGCTGGCGACGGGGTGGCGCTCCGGTGGGCAGTTCAGCTGGGGCCTGTGGATCGGCGACCTGGTCGTCGGGCGTCGCGCACTCGTTTGGCCTCGTCGGCCTCCCGCTGCATCTCGCTCAGGCGGCGACCGCCTTGCAGCTTTTTCAGGTGCTGGATGTTGTTGGCACCCATGCCCACCGGGGCAGGGCCCTCGACGGCGAGCAGGTCGTTCTTCTCCTGGGAGAACCATCCGGCCTCCCAGACCGCCGCCTCGGTGGGAAACACGTCGCAGACCCGATCGGTCTCCAGGTCGAGCAGCTGATCGTGTTTACCGCCGAGTGAGTAGCACCATTTGAAGTTGGCGGGTGGATCCGGTTCTACGAGTTCTTTGAAGAGAAGAACCTCCTTGGTGTAGCAGTAGAAGGTCGTCTGCGGGCGCTGCCGCATGATGCGCAGCCATGCGGCGGTGTATTCGGCGGAGAAGAAATCACCCGCGTCGTGAATCCGGACGTATTTGCCGATCATCTTGGGTCGGGCCAATTCGGCGAGCATGGCCTTTTCCCAACCTGCCAGGTCCTCCAGCACGAAACGCAGGTTCTCCTGGTGCCGTTTCCGGACTCCCGGGAATCGCACGTAGTTTCCTGTGCGGGCATAGCAGATCTTGACGCACTCGCCTGCCGATGGGCAGGTGTTGTACCTGGTCCCATCGTCCATCTTTCCTGCCCACGCTGGGATGGTCCACTGCAAGATCCCGTTCCTTTTCAGGTTCTCATTTCCATCCAGCAACAGTGGTGATGGACGCTTCACCGTTACGGGAAGCACTATTCCCGGTATCGGATCCTGATGGTTTTCCTCGCCCATAAGAGAGCCTCCGAGAAGCGGACCAATCTTGGTTCGCCGAGTTGGGTAATGGATTTCGAGAATTCCTGAATCCGGTTAGTCATGCCGGGTTCATTACAAATAACAATAGACTGCCGGGCGCTCGATTTTTGTTCCGTTGGTAACCGGACATCGGAATAGTTCATTCCGGCGGTTCTTCGAGACCGGTCCGGGGTCACCCGGTGCGGCTCGGGTGACCCCGGACCGGTCGGCGGCAGCCGGGTCAGATGGAGGCCATCGGCCACGCGCGCATGAAGGCGGCGGCGGCCTTCCTGGTATCCCCGCCGAATGCCTGGGCCAGGTCCATGAGCTTCAGGCCCTCGTCGTGGAAGGCCTGTTCATCGATGCAGTCCACGGGCGCCGCTACTTTGTCGGTCGGCCAGCCTGCGGGATGCAGCGGGTCGGGCTGCACGTACTGCTCGTGGTCGCGGTCCAGGCAGCGGCACGCGGCGAGATCACCCCAGGCCAGGCCATGGAACAGCCGGATACCGGCCCTCCACTGCGGCTCATCCAACTCAAGGCGATCGCCGCAGGTCATGACGTACACGTCGTCCACCCGGCGGTTGTAGGCGCGCAGCACGTAGGCCCAGTCGTCCTTGTCGGTGACCGGCTTGTACATGCCGTTCAGCAGGCCGTGCGCGTAGAACTGCATGGGCTTCAGCACCAGGTACTCGGCGTCCTCGAACGCCTTCCGGATCATCCAAGTGATCTGTTCGTCGCTGGGCTGAGGCCGGCTGGTTTCTGAGCGGTCCACGGACATAGGGCTCTCCTCGGAGGATAGTGGTTTCGAGAACTGGAAACCGGTTAGTCATCCCGGTTTCCGACATCAATGACGTTATCGATCGTGGGGTTGGCGATTTTTCAGTGCGGGCCCGGTCACGGAAGCGGTCCGGGCCGCCCGCATGACTGCGGGCGGCCCGGTTTCCTTGTGGTCGGCGGGGGGTTAGAAGCCGCCGAGCAGGCCGGAGCGCAGGAAGGCGTGGGCGGCCTTCTTGACATCGCCCTGGAACGCCTCGACTACGTCCTTGAGGGTGTACCCGGTGCCGTCGAAGTAGCTCTCGTGGATGCCGTTCCAGGTGATCGAGACCTTGTCCGGCTGCCATCCTTCCGGGTGCAGGTTCTCGACCGAGGTGTCGTAGCCCTCCAGGTCACCGCAGGCCAGAGCGTGGATCGCGCCGATGCCGATCTCCCATGCCTCGTCGTCGAGTTCCCGGGTTGCCAGGCGGTTGGCGGCGGCGACGACCTTGTCCCAGGTGTCCTTGTCGGCCGGGTCGGTGATCGGCTCGTACATGCCGTACATCAGGCCTTGGGCGTAGGAGTGGGCTGCCAGCACGAAGTCGGCATCCCATCCCTGCATGCACTTGTTGATCATCCAGTCGATCTGGTCGCGACGCTGCATGGACTGTTCGCAGGTGCAGACCGGTGGCACGGGCCGGGCGAAGGACGGGTAGCGCAGCCGCACCAGGCGGGTGAACCCAGCGACGACGGGCGTGAGGATGATGAACGTCACGATCGTTACGAGGGTGGTCTTCAGGATGGTCCAGACGATCGACAGCAGGCCGGACAGGTCTATACCGAAAATAGTCACGATTTCTCCCGGAAGAATTGGAGGGATTGGATTTCGAGAACTGGAAACCGGTAGTCATTCCGGTTTCCGACATCAAGAATGTTATTGGTTTCGCGGTGCCCAATTTTTTGGTCAGCCGCGAAGGCTGGTCGTGGTGTTCAGGGTTCCCGGCGTGGCGTCAGACCGCCGGGAACCTTGAGGTCACTCGCCGGTGTTCCGTGGCGTGATGCCGGTTGTTCAGGCTGGGGCCATCGCCGCGCGGGCCGGGTCGGTGCCCTGCTGGTCCTGCACGCTGACGGGTAGCTCGATGCGGAACATCTCGGCGCCGTAGCCGGGTTGCCAGCCGCAGGCCTGCGGGGTCAGGTGGTCCAGCACGCGGCTCAGTTCGGTGTTCACCTCGCTGAGGATCGTGTTCCATCCGCCGGTGCTGGCCGGCGCGGCCGGGTCAGGGCCACGGACGTTGCTCCACAGGTCGCTCGGCACGGCATCACGGATGGACACCAACTCGGCGTGACCGCGGCGGTCTGCCGGGTCGGCGCGGCGGCGGGTGGTGTCCACCGAGATGCTCGAGGCCTCCGGCAGGACCATCCGCAGCATCCGGGCGATTCTGGCCATCCGCAAGCGGACCAGTCGGTGCACGGCCGCCTCGGCCATCAGCTCGGCGGACAGAATCAAGCTGATCTCCTGGCCCTCGTGCAGGTTCGTGTTCATCGCCTCGTTCTCCTTCTTTGGTGCTGGAGGTGTTCGGGGTAGGGGTGCTGCTGGCGGGCGGTGGCCCGCCAGCAGCGGTCACGACGATCAGGCCGCGAGGGTGTAGGTGTGGTACTCCACCGGCGGGTAGCCCAGCGAGGCGACGATCTTGCCGATGATCCATTCGGCGGCCGGGGGCGTCACCGCGTTGCCCAGCTGCTTGACACGCTCACGCCGCGTGCCGAGCAGGATGTAACCGGCGGTGAAAGCCATGATGGCGTTGATCTCGTGGATGTCGAGCATCCGGAAAGTGGACTCGGCCAGCGCCGGGGGGAGGTCGCCCCGGTCTTCGATCTCGCCGAGGGAGTTGGCGCCGAACCGGGCGAAGTCCAGGTTCGCCGACCAGCCCACCAGGGACTGGTGACCGGTGGTGGTGATGGTGCGACCCGGCTCGGTGGCGGGGGTGCACATCATGCCGTCGCGGCCGTCGGGGCGGGTTCCGTTGTTGCGCACCAGCATGTGGTGGTTCCCGCTTGCCGTCACGGTGGCCGCCGCCTCGTGGACCGAGTTGACCTTCTTCTTGCAGCCACCTCCGCGCAGGGAGGCGATGAACGCGATGCCCAGCCGGTCCCCGGTGGTCTGCGTCGGAGACGCCTTGCTGACCGGGTGCGCTGTGGTCTCGTTGCCGTTGTAGGCGGTGATCAGCGCGGAGTTCGGCGGCTGGAGCAGACCGGTCTCCGCGCGGGCGGTCTGGCAGCGGATCGGCTGCTCGGTCGAGCGGGCCTGCTTCCCGTCCCGGCCTTCGCACGGCACGATCAATCCGGTGCCGGGCGGGCTGGCCAGCCCCACGTTCTCCCGGGTGACCACGGTGCGGCCTGGTGTGGTGACCGGGGTGGAGGTCTCGTTCCAAGAACCACCGGCCGGGGAGAGCACCGGTACCGCGAATTTGCGCAGTCCGGCGGAGATCCGGGCCAGAGTGGCGGGCTTGAGCTGGGTCTTGCGCTCGCCGATCTTCTGGGCGGGCAGGGACCAGTCGATCACGCTGGAGACCGGGGCGGCGAACGGCTCGACGACCTGGTTGCGGCAGGTGACGTTCGGGCACCGGTAGACGTACTGGGTGCGGTAGCGGCCCCACTTCGCCGCTGGCCACGTCTTCTTGGGCTCCTTGAAGACCTGCATGGCCTCGACGATCTTGTCGCAGGTCGGGCAGTAGGCCTGCGGGCGCATCTCCAGGTCTGGAGCCTTGTTCGTCCTCTTCCAGAACACCGCGTAGAACCGGTCGCGGGATTGCGGAGCCCATGGGGTGTTGGCGGTGGGAATGTGCATGGAATTCAGGAACAGGATTTCGAAGTCGTAGCCCTCGCCCGCGAGGGTCATCTGCAAGAGCCAGTTATCGAAATCAGTCCAGAACATGACGTCGACGACGTTTTCCACCACGATCGCCTCATACTGGTGGCACGCGGTGAAACTCACGACGTCCCACATGGTTGCCCGGGAACGCTTTGCTGCCTCATCGGGCAGCGTCTCGCCAAAGAGGTCCGGCTCTTTGAGGCGCTTGACGCCCTTGGCCTGGCTGTGGTTGGTGCACTCAGGCGAGAACCAGGCCAGATCAGTCCGCGTGAAGTAGCCCGGGTTGACGGTGCTCATGTTGGTCTTGGTGTGCTTGACGTGGGGAAAGTTGGCGTTGTGGCTGGCCAGCGCCAGATCCCAGTGGTTGATCGCGTATCGGCCTTCAACCCCGGGAACCGCCTCGGCGCCTTGCAGGCTGCCCCCGGCGCCGCAGTAATGATCGGTGATTGTGAGCATGAGAAATCCCCGTGTGAGAGTGGATTCGAGAAATAGGCCCAGGGGAGTCACCCCTGTTTTCGACCTAATCAAATCTTATCTATTCAGACACACGGGTTTTTCATCCACGAATCCCCTAATTGGACGCGCAGAAAAAAGGGGTACTGGTTTATTTATTCCCTGATTGCCTATTTGTATTCTTTCGCTGGCGCTTGGGCAGCGATCGTGATCGTGGCCGGAGTTTGTCGAGGAAACGCTTCGCGGTGGCGTAGGCGACGTCGGTCTTCATCGCCAGCTCGGTGGCGGTGACCGAGACGCCGGGTTCCAGCGAGTCGATCACCGTTTGCATCCGTTCGCTGGCGACGAAGCGGGGTACCCGGTTGTCGGCGGCCGGCTGGCCGCGCCATGCACCGTTGCGCCCGGGCGCGGTGCCGAACCAGTCGAGCGTCTCGCGGCGCCAGTGCAGGACTCCGAGCACCTTCTCGTCAGCCTCGGGGACACGCAGCGACTTCACGTGAGCTCGGAAGTCCTCCAGGCTCTCTTGCCGGTAGGCGGCGGCATCGCGTTCGGTCAACAGGTCCTTCGGATGGTCCTGGACCGGCAGCGGGGGAATCGGCTTCCCGGCTGCGTACGCCTTGGCCTGGTCCTCATCGAACAGCGGAGTCCGCGGTGGCACCCGATCTTTGGGGTCTTCGGCCAGCGGGTCCAGATTGGCCGGGTCCGGGTAGGCCTCGTCGTCCCAGGGCGGACGTCGACCGCGAAGGCCAGTGAAGGCCGTCATGGAGAGGTCGTGAAGCTTGGCCACGTCCTGGACGCGGATGACCGTGCGGCCGTAGCGAATCACGCCAACCCTTTCGCGCGTCGACGCCCAGGTTTTGTCATCCCGGTTTGGGACATCAGCAGCATACCGACACGCTCGGCTGCCTTTTCGTGACCAGCGGCGCCGACGGCTACACTCAGGCCTTGAAGGACCACTTTCTCTGTGGCTTCCTCGCCGGTCTCGGCCGCGTGGTTTCCCGGATGGAGTGGATTTTGAGAACGGGTGTGGGGCCCGGGACGATCAAGTCAGTCGCTTCGGCGGAGTCGCACCTGGGTGCGTCGGTTATCCGAAAAACGGGCCCCACACTTTCAGAAAAATTCGCGGGTCAGCTGGCCAGTGCTGGCTGCAACGCCAGTGCCGCGTGGTGCAGCGAGGGCACCACCTGCGGCGCGTTCGCACCGAACCGGTAGTGCGCGATCACCGCCGCACACCACGGCGCCAGGTCCCCAGCCAGGCACAGCGGCTCGGCATCCAGGTAGCTCAGCGTCAGCGCGGCGCCGTCCAGGCGCAGACCGACAGCGCAGTCGTAGGGGAAGTTCATCCACTCCCCGGCGACCTCGCACCACAGCCGATGGGTGGTGAGGACCACGTGGCCCAGCTGGCTGTAGTGCCACTGGGGTGCGCTCTCACGCTGGATGCGGTTGCGGTGAAAGGCGCCGCGCGCGATCGAGGCCAGGACGTACCCCGCGACGAACGGTTGCGAGCCGACGACGATGCCGGGACCACCCTCGTCATAGGTCGTTGGGGTCACGGCGACATAACGCTGGTAGGTCATCCAGCCGGGGGCGAGGACGCCAACCGCGTGCTCTCCGCGCCCGGGCAGCATGCCGGGAGCAGGTGGGTCCACGGGGGCGAGCCGGCCGCCCTGCAGCAGCAGGTGGTCGTAGGTCTTCACCGCGTGCCCCCAGGCTTCGGTGCTGGGGCCGTTGTAGGCCGTCATCGTGGACTCCTTCCTCCGGTGTGCTCGAATGGGTGTGATCACCATACCGGGTGACCGCAGCGCGTGGTTGACGGTTTCGGCGAGAGAACCGGATCTCAGCAATTCGCCTCGGAGATGGCGGCCTGGACCGCGCCGAAGTCCTGGCAAGGTCCGGGGTTTGGGCGACATCGCCTGTCCTTCCGGCTACTCCGGCGTACCTGCTGCTTCCTGGGCTTCGATGGTGGCCACTGCGGCTTTGCGGCGCGGCTGGTGCGCGGCCTCGGTCAGCCGGCCGGTCCTCGTGCTGCAGTTCTTCCCTGCCGCGGCTCCGCAGCTGTCGCACGACTCGCGCAGGACCTGGGCGGTGATCCGGGACTCGCGTTCGGCGGCGCGACGGGCGGTCCCGCGCTTGGACTCCCAGCGATCCAGGTCGGGTAGCCCTTCCAGGCCGGCCAGGTAGGAGATCCCCGGGCGGGCCTGCTCGGCGGCCCAGGGCGTATCCGACCTGGCGAGCGAGAGAATTTGCCTGTAGGTCAGCACAGTGGACAGGGTCTTGCCGTACCTGGTCCGGTCGGGATCCGCGCCGAACGCCGCCGCGCCCCAGGGCTCGTCACGGAATCCCGGTGCCAGCGGCCGTTCGTCGGTGATGGTGTTGTCCACCTCGGCGGCCGTGCCCGCCATCTCCTTCAAGTCCTGGGCCAACCGATCGATCCTGGCCAGCATGTCCTCCAGCTCCACCGGGACGTCCGGGCGTTCGCCGGCCACCGCCAGCTGACGAAGCCAGACACCAGCGGCGTCCAGATGGGCGGCGAACTCCCCCATGGTGATCCGATCCCCGGCGTGCAGATGGCGGGTGTCCGCAGGGTCGGTGCTGGCCTGCTCACGGCTTGTCATGAAACACACCGTAGCAAGCTCGTCAAGCAAAAGACCAGGTCAACGGCGATGTTTTGCGGGTTATCGTGCATGATAACCCGAAAAATGTGCCCCTGAGCACGCGCTTTGACGCTCAGGTTCTGACGGCTCTGTACGCGGCGTCGCGGAGGATGTCCCCGGTGGTGATGATCTTGTCCCGGAGTTCTCGGCGTTCCTGCATGTCCTCGGCTCTGGGTTGCGGGCCCAGGGCCACCACCATCATGGCCAGGACGTTGCCTTCTCGTTCTGCCCAGCCTGGCCCGTCGCCGAATCGCCGATGCCACTTCTGGAGCTTGGCGACCGCGGGGGCTGATTCCCAGTAGGCGATACGACGGACCTGTTCCCACAGCTTCTCGGGCAGGTTCACCGAAAGCCTGCCCTGCTTGTCGCCGGTCTGTCCGTTCTCCAGCGGCTTACCCCAGGGGCGCCCGGGGATGCTGGCCGCGCCGGCCGGGATGGGCCTGTACCGCTTGGTCCATCCACGCTCGGACAGGAGTTCCTCGATGGCGTGCCGCAGCAGCGCGTCACGGCTCGCCCGGAACTTCCCCGATGCGCGCCGCCGCTCCAGTTCGCTCTGGAGCTCCGCGCGCGCCGCGCGCCGTTCGGCCGGATCCTCGATCAGCAACACCGCGTCGAGCTCCTCGGCCCACCAGGTGGTCTCTCGTACCCGTTCCTGCTGGACGCGCAGGGCCACCGCGCTGGCCAAAGCTGAATCGCAAGTCGTGTTGAAGGATGTGCGGCCGCGCGACGACATTTCTCCCTTTCCGCAGTTCAGATGGGATTTTTTGCGGGTTATCATGCATGATAACCCGCGAAAATGCACCTGCTGTCGGGCTTTTGACTGATCGCGACCATCGGCTCCGAGTGCCGTGGACGTGGTGGCCGGGTTCGCTGAACCGTGTTGGTCATCGACCCGGGTAGGGCCACCGTCTCACGGCGATGTGGGCAGGGAAAAGGCCCCGATACCTGGGGGTTTACCGGGGCCGTCAACTGGGACGGTACGCCGCCACCCGACCGCGGACCAGTATCAGCGCCCTCGACACGCCGATCCCGATGGTGAAAAGGCGGCCTGCTCCGGGCTATCGGGCGTGTCTGCCGGTCACGGCAGTCCACCGCTCGTGGTCGGCGGCCGGCCGGGTGCGTCCTGGCTGGACCATGGCGGTGATGCGCTGGGACCAGGCGGTGATGCGGAGGCGCCAGTGGTCGACCCATTCCACGATGCCGCCGAGGCGGTGGACCTGCTTGTCCAGTTCCGCGATGAGTTCTTCGAGCCGCTGCAGGCGCGCTGCGGTCTGTTCCTCGTTGGTGATCGAGCGTCTGCCCGCCAGTACCTCGGCCAGGTGCGGTTCCGGCCAGTTGAGCGAGGTCGAGAGGCTGTTGAGTATGCGTGGTTCCCTGCGCCGGATGGTGCCGTTTCGCAGTTCGCTGATCGTGCCGCTCGACACGCCCGAGATCTCCGCGAGCTCGGCCTGGTTCATGCCCAGTGCCTGTAGCCGGTCCTTGATCGCCTCGGCCACTGCGGGCCAGTCCTGTGTCATGTGCTCTCCCCCTGGAGCCAGATGGATGTACCGCCGTCCAACCATCGGCCGCGAGTGTGTCGCGGGCCATGTCGGAGTTCTGCGGCGGCGATGCCCGTTCGGATCACCGCGCGTCGTGCCTCTGCACGTCGTATCCCCCACCACGTGCGACCAGCCCGGCCGAACAGGTTCCAGCATAGGAAGATCCTGGTCGAACTTCCAGGACGACGGGCTTGAACAGCCTGGTCGTGCGGCCGGCTGATACCGGTTCGGTCGGGGCCAGGCCGTGGCTATACAGATCGGACAGCGTGCTGTGTGCCGCGATCTTGGCGATAGCGGCGGCCGCCGTGGCGGCCGGTCATGACCGTGTCAGTCCTCTGTTCCACTGTCCGACGGGTGTGCTGCTGTGGTTCGCCGCAGTGGTGTTGAGACCCAGGTCGGTGGTCACGGTCGGCAGGGCGCTCGCCTGCGACATGGATTTCGTGGGGTACTGGTAGCTGGCGCGGTTGGCGAAGTCCCGGACCGCCTGCTGGTCGAAGTACTCCCCCAGCTCGGACAGGAGTTCCGGCGATGGCTGTGTGGGCATGTGCTGGTACCACCAGTCAGCGATAGCTGCCCGCAGGTTTTCGTCGGTGACCTCCGATCGCTGGAAGACCATCCTGGTGAGCTCGGCGAAGGTCTCCGGCTCGGTGACCGCCTGGGGATCGTTGGCGCTGTCCTCCAGCACCCTGAGCAGAGTCGTGTCGACCCCGTCCATCGTGCTGGTGGCCATCGCGCGCTGTGCCTTGGCGGGCATCAGGTGGTCGATGTAGTCCAGGCGGTACAGGAGTTTCAGTACGTCCCAGCTACTTGCGGCAGCTCCGTGGACCTCGTAGCTGAACCGGAAGCCGCGGCCGGTACCAGCCGCGGGGGTTGTTTCTGGTGTTCCGTCTACAGGCATGCGGTCCCCCAACCGTCTTTGCCGCTCCCCCATGGCGCGGCCACCTCGATCCTATGCGCCGAACTAGGCCGTTTGGCCGTATTCGGCGCGGCCGGGGTCAAGTAGCAGGCGTGCGCGCTGGCCATCGGCGCCCGGTCGGCGATCTGGCGGCCGGCTGGCACTGGCCCCGGCTCGCCGGGTTCCGGGCCTGGGTGGCGGTGGTGGCCATGTGCATGAATCCGCTCAGGAGTGGACGGTTTCCAGGTCGGGCACCGGTGCTGCGCGGCGAGCGGTAGATCGCGTTCGCGATGTTCCGGATCTCGGGCGCCGGATGCGCGAACGGTCCGGCACCGTGTGGTGCCGGACCGTTGCGGTGACCGGGTTGCGATCAGCCAGCGGGAGTCGTCTACCTGTCCTGGTTGTCGAGGTGCCGCTGGAGCCGGTCCAGGACGTTCAGGTTGTGGCATTGGCGGTCGAAGGGTCCGTCTTCCCGGTAGTTGCCGCACTCGTCGTCGCGGCGGGTGTCCACCAACGTCTGGATGTCCAGCCGGATTTCGGTGGGGATCACGATGGGAGTGCTGGAAATGCGCTGACAGGCCTTGAGGAAGGCTCGCGCGGCCTCGGGCACGTTGCCTTGGAACTCGCTGGCGAACTCCTTGAGCGTCAGCCCCGTCTCCTCCAGGCATCCCACCGGCAGCGATGCCCACCTGACCGAGACGGCGTCCGGTTTCCAGGACGCATCGTGCAGCTCCTGGCTACGGGGGCTGATGAAGTCGCCGTGGGCCAGGGCGTGGATGAGCCCGACGCCCAGGTACCACTCCCATGGGTCCTGCAACCACCCGTCGTGGTCTTCACCCACGTCGCCCATGGTCTGGGTGATCAGTGGCCACTGGTCGCGATCGGTGAGGGGCTGGAGTTGGCCGGTGGCCAGGCCATGCGCGTAGTGCCGGGCGATCTTCAGGGTCGTGGCTGACCACGTGATCGTCGCGCTGGCGATCACGACCTCGACGGCCGCGCGGCGACCAGCACCGGGGTCAGGCTCCGGGTGCTGCTCGATCTCGTCGTGCCACTGCTGGATGGTGTCCTCGGTGATGTCGCCAACGGCTTCTCCGGTTGCCTCGCAGCTATCGCAACGTAGGCGTCGGCCGCTGTAGTCGCTGAGGGAACGGTGGACTCCGACGAAGTGGATTCCGTCGGAGGTATTCACGGAGTACCCGCCGTAGATCGGCGGGCCGAAGGCGCCGAACTGCTGGAGCAGGAGGGTCAGCGTGTCGGTGAGCACCGCCGGGGTGAACTCCTCGGTGGCGCTGTCGCGGATCGCGTAGCCCAGTACCTCGGTGGCGGTCAGCGCGGGCGCGGCGGCGACCACCTTGCGCAGGGCTGTGACCAGGCCGGTGAACGGCTTTCCGGTGATTGCCCAGTCGTGGCCGCTGAGGTCGCGCGGGCTGTCAGCGACCGTGCACAGGATCGCCATGGTGTGCAGCTGCCACTCGTCCTCGCTGGTTGCGGGCTGGATCTCCACATCCGTGCAGGACTGCACCCGAAACCATTCCGCGTAGCGCTGAGCGTCCGGCTCCGCCTCGCAGCGCTCCCGCACGTACCAGGCGTGGGGGTCGGTGCCGGTGACCATGTAGTAGGCGACCGGCTGCGGCCAGTCCTTGTCCTCGGGAGCCTGGTGCTGGCCGGTGGCCGGTGTGGCGGTTACAGCTGGAGTTGAGTTCGACACGTGCGTCTCCTGATGATTTCGGGTTTCGAGAACTGGAAACCAGTTGTCATCCCGGTTTCCGACATCAATGACTTTACGCGGTCGCCGGGCCGGGTTTTTGACCGTTCGCCGGGCTGGACTGCTGTCGTGGGCCGGTGCGGACGAACCTGAGGAACAGTTCGTTCCGTGACCGCTGCCGGTGGGGTACCCGGACAGCGGTCACGGTCTTGGGGTCAGCAGGTTCGGCAGGACCGGCAGTTGGGTGTCACGGTGGTGAACTCGGTGGACGCTCGCAGCCGGGCAGGTGCTGCCAGTTGGGCGCGCACCGCGGTTTCCAGTGCGATGAAGTCCGGTCCGTTCTCGTCCAGGATCACCCCGGGGTTCTGACCGGCGGGTTCGTTGGTCAGTTCCAGGATCCGGCTCATGGGCATCGCCAGCTTGAAGTCGTGGCCGATGGCGCGTTCGACTTCGGCGTAGAGCGCAGCCAGGCGGGGGCGGCGACGGGCGGCCAGGATGTTGTCTGCCTTGTTGCCCAGGACGCAGAGCGAGCAGCTGAGCCGGGACATCCCAGACCAGTCACGGGCGCCCGGTTCGCTGTCGTAGGCCCAATGGTGGTCGGCGCCGCTGCTGTCGACGATCGTGTGCACCTCGGCGGTGCTCAGGTGGTGCGCCGGGTGGTACTCGTCTTGGTGGCGGTGGCTGTTGGCGTAGCTGGCGCTGTAGGTCGGCCGGGTCGCCCTCTTGGTGCTCTCCTCGGCGCGGATGCCGGTCACGTTGAGGATGCGGACCGCGCGGCCGAGCTGTGCCCGGTGGTAGCGGACAAGCGGGGTCAGCGCGGCGCGGATCTTGGTGACCTTGGAGTCGCTGGTGCAGTAGCGCCGTGCGGCATCGGGGAACTTGCCCCACATGGCGATCTGTTCCAGCAGGCTCTGCGGCCGGCGTGTTCCGTTCGGTGCGGTGACGACCCGGCGGGTCTCGATATGCCTGTGGGCCGGTATGCCGTAGTGGCGTGCGGTCGCCACGGCCAGTTCCCGGTTGCAGAGATAGGTCCGGCCGCGGTGGTGGACCTGGGGCCATTCCATCAGGCCCATGTCGGCATGCACGGTGTACAGCCGGTCGAAGACCCCGACGCGATGTGCTTGCGTGGTCAGCAGATCCAGCATGGCGTGGGCGTCTTTGCCGGACAAGCCCGCGACGATCAGGTCGTAGGCGGCCAAGTCCGGCACCGGTCCGCTGGTGATCGTTTCCAGGGCCGCACGCGGCGCGGCGTCGGGCAGGTTGATGTCGTGGAGGTCGAGCAGGGTCAGCTGGGTGGAGGAGGGCATGGCTGTTCCCGCTGCGCCTTTTCCGGCTCCTGCAATGGAGTCCATGAGTAACCTCTCAATGGTTAGAACTGGATTTCGAGAACAATCGGATTAATAGGGAGTCACCCATTGTCCGACTTAAATAATTATATCGATTTTGATGACGCTGATTTTGTGCCAGATTAATTCACTGCTCACCTGGCTGTGGCTGGATGTGGAACAGCTCGCGATGTTCTGGGCACGTCGCTGTCGTGGGCCCGTTGTCGAGCCTGCGGGAGTAGGCGGTGGTGTGGGACCACCGCTGCGCTCGTCTGCTGCTGGTGAACCAGCTCCCGGGCAGCTGATTCAGCAGCGATCGCGGGCCGGCAGGCCCGTGGAGTCGGTGAGCCGATCCCGGTAGGTGCCTTCGATGAAGGCCAGGAACCTTTCGGCGTCCGAGGCATTGGAAGCCAGCCCGAAGCTGACCCGGATCGCTCCGGCCGTGGGCAGGCCGATCAGCCGCAGGTAGTCATCCAGGGAGCCCGTGCGAAGGTCGCGCAGGGGCAGGAGGTCACGGGGGGTCAGGCCCAGGGCTGCCTCGCCGGCACCTGGATTGCAGACGCAGCCGGTGCGCAGGGAGATTGCTGCGGCGGCGGACTCGCGTGCCACCAAGCGCTCGTCGACGATGTTCCCGGACACGTCCAGCAGGTTGAATGCCACCGTGCCGCCGCGGTGGACGATCGTGCTCGGGCCGTAGATCCGGGCCATCGGGGAACCGTCGGAGTGCCGCAGGCCGGTGAGGCGGTGCAGAAGCCAGCCGGTCAGGCTCTGGACCCTGGCGTGGATGACCTCTGGTCCGAGATCCTCCAGCCAGTCCAGGCCGATGGGGATGTCCGCGATCCCCTGAAAGTTCACAGTCCCGTCCTCGAACGCGGTTTCGTCGGGCGCCAAGGAGTGCCAGGGAACGCCGACGCTCGAGGCTCGGACGGTGCCTCCGGAGAACCACGGGCGTTGCAGTCGGCTCAGGGCCTGTTTGCGGGCGATCAGGCATCCAAGTCCAGTCGGATAGCCGATGATCTTGTACCAGCTGAGGATCAGGAAATCGGGTTGGGTAGTGGCCAGGGAAAGCCTGTTGGTCGGCAGGTAGGCAGCGGCGTCCAGCAGCACGTCGTAGCCCATCTCCTGGGCCATCGGCACCCAGTCGAGCGGGTGCTGCACGCCGGTGAAGTTGCTCTGCGCCGGGAAGCAGACCAGCCCGCGCCCGGCACGCCGGAGCACGGACCGGAGCTCCTCGGTCTCGACCCGCAGGTCCGGCCCGGTAATGGCCGCGTAGGTGGTGGCCGCGTTCTTGCGGCGGGCGAACTCGCGGATGCCGTTGATCGAATTGTGGTTGTCCGCGGTCAAGACCAGGCGCCGGCGGCGAGTGAACGGATAGGACTCGCCGACCAGCCTCGCGGCGCCGGTCGCGTTGCCGGTGAAGATCACCGCGTACTCGTCGGGATCGGCCTGCAGGTACTCCAGGATCCGGGTACGTGCCTGCTCGACGAGCTCGGTGGCCGCCAAGCTGGTCGGATTCTGCGAGTGCGGGTTGCCCAGCACCATGTTCTGTACTCGTTCAAGGTGCGCGGTCTGCTGGCGACGGGCGGCCAGTCCGGCGCCGGCATAGTCCAGGTACAGGTGGTTCTGCACGTCCAGGTAGGTGTAATCGGTGCGCCGCGCCTCATCGAGTACCCGCGTGTGCTCGTAGGCCGGGAACAACCGCCGGAACTCCTCCGGCTCTCCGGGGTGCGCGTCGGTGATCATCGGCTGGGAAGTGAAAGGCATGTCCGGCTGTTCCTCACGCATGCGACGTCTCGGCTCACGCACCTGTCCTCGCCTGAGCTGTGGTCATGTCGAGTTTTCAGGCCCGCTGGCCGGAGGTACTGCTCCAGCCAGCGAGCCGGCGCGCGCCGGTCAGCAGGGCCCGTCGTCGACCATGTCCCAGTTGTTGTAGTCGTTCTCAACAAACCAGGACGAGTGCGGAGCGACGCATTTTTGCGGACCGTGACCACTGATCACCCGGATGCGGATCTTGTGGCCGTAGTCGTCGCAGTTCACGAACTCCCAACCCGAGGCGAGCGCCCGGATCCGAGTGCAGTTCGCCTCGCCTGCCGGGTTCCCGTCACCGGGCTGGATTGCGATCTTGCCCGGCGCCGCGGGCGCCGAGACTGCCGCCGGCGCGGTGTGCTCCGGCGCGGCGGCGGGTTGTGCCGTGGCGGTAGCCGTGGGCGCCGAGGCCAGACAGACCACGGCCAGCGCGGGCAGGAGTCTGTGCATGATGCGGTTCATTGATGTTCCCCCTCGTATCCGTGCGAGACGCGAGGTGGAGGGCAGGCCGAACACGACGCCCGTCGAATCGGGCTGGAGCCCCCACCCCAGCTGATCTGGTGGCCCCCACCACCAGTCACCTGCATTGAATCCCGGGATCCGTTACCCGTCAACGAGATCGGGGGTCAACGCCCCGAATCTCTGTCCACTTTCGACTGATGGTGATCACCTGGCGACAGGTTGTGTGGGTTCCAGCACGGTCGTGGCACCCGAACCCGTCAGCAGACCGGTCGGACGACAGCCGCAACGGCATCCCTGACGCAGGAGAACAGCTCGACAGCGACTAGAGCGCGCAACGGCTGGAGCAGTTGTGGACGATCGAGGCAGCCCAGGTCACCTCGTTCGGCCCGGCTCGATCGGCCCGGTGGAGTGGATGCCGACCGCAGGAGGCGCCAAGACCGAACGTCCGGTTTCCGGTACCGCATCACGGTCCAACCGTGGAGCGGCTTGGGTCTGTGTCGGGCTAGTCTCCTGGTTTCTGCTGGTCACAGCTAAATTCAGTGCTGTGTTGATCGCTTTAGCGACCGTTGGGAGCACTGCGACCTCAAGAACCTCACGGTAGGTATTCCAGAGGCTGTCCACCGCGCGGTACGTATCTGGCGGCCAATCTGCCGGATCGACCTGGGCATTGGTCTTGCCATCGAACGCTATCCAGGCGGCGCGGGCCTCCTGGCCCTCCTCCATCCAATCGCCCTCCGACCGGTCGAGCCTGGCGGGGTGCAGGCTGAGGACCTGATTCCCGGGCAGTTCATACCGCATGTACGGACCGCTGATGGTCCTGTCGCTGAAAGGCTCGTGGTCATAACCCAGGTACACAATGCGACCAGATCCGACGAACCGGTACAACTCGTCGAGATGGGCCTGGACGGGGACAGGACCGATGGTGAGGTCACCTAAGAACGGCTGATCGGACATGTTTCTTCCTCTCCCGTCTCGCCGGTCGTTGATTCATCGTGTCCGCCCCGGTCCTTCCGGTCCGCCTGATTCCATCTGGTGGCGGGCCCAGGAACATGGGTCTGTCTGGAAGGCCGGCGGCTGCCTCACGGATCGGCTGTACGACTGCCTAGATCCGCGCGATCGTGTGGCGAGTGCACGTCTGGTCGGCCTGTTGCACCTCCCCCAAGGCCCACTGCCGGTGTTCGTGGACACACGGCGAACCATACGACGAGGAAGCCCGGAATTCACGGGTTATCTCTTGAAAGGAGGCGCTGAATCACACGCTGCGGCCGGGGCTGATCCCGCCTCCGACGGTCCGGATGCCGCCGGCGGGCGGATCCAGGACCGAGCGCCGCACCAAGTCACTGTGAGGTGACTGGGGCGCTGGGGACGATGGCCAGGTGAAGTCGGCTTGGCCGTCGGTATCGAAGGACCCAACCAGCTCATGCCCGCAGGCCAGGCAGCTCAGCACCGGCAGCTCGGTCGCGGCCAGTTTCATCGTGACACCGGCCAAGGCATAGGTGCCTGGAGCTTTCGCGACGAGCTTGCGGTGAATGACCAAGCTGTCCGGGCCGCACCCGTTCCAGGGGCAGATCGTGGTCCGGATACGCGCATCGGGTGCGCTGACGTTCGGTCCGGCCAACTCCTCACCGCCGGTGGCACGGTCATCATTCATGCAGGAAGCGTACCTGCTTGGGGTCGCCGACCTGGAGTGTTCGTCATCAGACGCCCTAATGGCTTTTGGGCAGGAACACCACAGCCAGAAGGAAAGGCCCGGCGCCACAAGCAACACCGGCCACAGCCATCCCGAGCAGGGTGTCGGAATCGAAGTGCCCCACAGGAATCTGAATGCAGAGGGCGGCGGCGATGGCGACTATGACGGCTACCGCGATCGTGGACTCGCGGGTTGCCCGGCGAAGACGCGGATCTCCGGAACGAGCCCTCAGCACGGTACTGGCGGCGATCACGGCGTAGAGCACGACGGGGATGGAGTAGGTGAGGATCGCAGGCACACCTACGCTGCGATGCAAACCTCCAACGACCGTAGTCGCCGTTATCGCCGATGCGAGCATGACCGCGGCAGCCATCAGTCGGAGCCCTGGTGAGGCCTTCGTCTTATCCACGCGAGACAACCTACCCGGATCACCTGCGCTGACCGGAGAATTGGCCGTCCCGACAGCACCAAAACGTCCCATGGGACGACTACCGGACTGTCCGTTGCCCTGCGCTCGCCCGATCAGGCTGCTTACCGCCGGAGCAGACTCGCATTGCCGGCGCCCCGGTGATCAGGTGTCGGATCGGCAGAGCAGCGCCGCGCTGTCGAGGAACAAGCAGCCGGGCGGCTCTGCCCCGTCTTCCCCGGTGTGCACCACCGCGCCGTGACATGGTGCGGGCGCCACCGGCCGGATCCAGCACGGCCACCCGGCTCGCCCCTAGACGATGATCTCCGTGACCGGTCCTTCCCGCTCCAGCAGGAACGGCCACACCTGGACGCCCTGGTAGTCGACAGCGCCATCCGCGTACTCGCGGCGTGCGTTCGCGTTCATGCGATAGCAGCCGTTGCCTTCCCGCTGGTGCTGCCACTCGTCCCAGTCGAGGTCGGCCATAGCTGCGGGCGGCGGTGACGGTAGTTCGTCGCCCGGCGCCCAGGTGCGGCGGTGTGGCTCGCGCACGCGGCGCAAGATGGCGATCATCTGCCGGGACAAGGTCTGCTGCCGGTCCAGCGGAACGGTCTTACTCAAGGAGGAGATGGCATCGCTCCACAGCTGCGCGTCGTTGCGCTCGGGCGTCATGGCGCGGCCGGCGCGAACACACTCCACGAAGTCGGTGGTCTGCTGTCCGGCGTCCGGAACCCCGGCGGAACGCAGGTGCTCGAGGACAACATCGTGCAGTCGCTCATCGGAGTACTCCAGCTGGTCTGGACTCAGGCCGCGGTAGAACCACCTCGGGATCGCCGGGCCTTCGGCGAGGAGCCGGGTCCCCAGGACGTACCGGTGCATGGCTCCGGCGACGTCGGTATCCCAGTGGTCGCCATGCCATAGATCGTCGTCGTTGAGTTTGGTCTGGCCGCTCAGTGGCCCCCCGTCGACGATGAGATCCAGCCCGGCGAACGGATTCCCGTGCTCGGCGCGATGCAGCAGGGTGACGCCTTCCAAGGTCTGCTCCAAGTTGGGCAGCACCTGGTCGATGTCCCCGGTAGTCAGGTGAGGAATCTTCTCCTGCCCGAGGCGCTGTCCGCTGTCGCCGGGCTCCTCCTCGTCGTCCGGGGTGTCGAGCAGTTTCTCAATGTGGGGTGCCCAAGCAGCGAGCTCGATGGCGTCTTCCGCCAGGCGCAGCCGGAGGCTGTCCAGTCCGGCGGGAAGCCGGCCCCCGGGCAGCGTCTCGGTGAACCCGGTGCTGGCCAGGGTCTTGGCGATCGCGGTGAGCTGCTCGGCCACTGCGGCCAGGAAGGCCGGGCTGTTGTCCTGTTCAAGCGCTTCCTGGGCGCGGTCGTGCGCGTAGTAGGCGCGGGTGTCCTTGGGATCTGGCCCGTGGATGGCGTCGGTGGGCAGCACCATCGAGCGCAGTGCGACCGCGGGGGTGAGCACACCGAGCTGCTCGCCGGTCTCCGGGTGGGAGTAGATGTCCAGGAGGGACTCGACGTCCGGTACCGCGACCAGGGCGGTGTAGACCGGGTCGGCGGGGGTGAACGTGCTGTCCTTGCCGATGCGTACTACGGGATCGATGAAAACCGAGAGCTCACCGGGAATCTGAGCCATGAGCGTGGCAATCTGGCTCGCGGAGCTGGCGACCGGGCGATCACCGATCGCGTTCAGCACGGCGTCGAGCTGTTCGCGGCTGCGCTGGACGACCGCCGCGTACGCGCCATCGTGATCACCCGCGGTGGGGGTCGTTGTCTGCTGCCGGTCGCCCTGGTGGTCGGGCTGCTCGACGGTCACTGCGGTGTCTCCTTGCTCGGCGTGGCATCGGGCACCACGAGTTCGGGGTAGGCGGTAGTCCTGCAGGTGATTGTCTATTCGATCGCCTCGGCTCGAAGCTCGGTGAGATCGTCGGGGGTAAGGCGGTTGGGTGACCGGTCGTGGCCGGCGGGGCCGTTCATCACTCGCTCCGTCCGCCGCGCTCGGTGCTCGCAGCCTGACTCCGAAGATCGCCGTTGACGGGCACGCCACGTGTGGGCGATGTCGGATCGCTGATCTGTTCGGCGGCGAGTAGCTCGCGGAAGGTCCGCATCCGGGTCATCGTCGCGTCCAGGGTGGACAAGGCCGCGCGGTGGGCCGCCGCGCGGCCGGCGGTGGGGCTCAGTGCCCAGGTGTCCTCGCCGGACCACATCTTCAAGTCCTGGCCGATGACCTCCAGCTCAGCGGTGAGCCGCTGCCACTCGCGGTAGAACATGCCGCGGGAATACGGCATGGCGACGTCCGCGCCGTCCATTACGGCTTGGCCGTACTCGGTGATCGAGAGCCTGTAGTCGAGGTCCAGCGATAGCAGTAGCTCGCGCGATAGCTCGGCGACCAGATTCCGGACGGGCGCACGGTGGTCCGCCGGCACCAGGGTGTCCGGGGTCTCCGACTGGCGGGCTCGCGTAATCAAGTGTCGCCAATTCCCGGTCGTTTTAGCGAAGAATGATCGCCGGGGGCGTACCGGCTCCAGGTGGTTCCGGCCCGTGTTGCCAGCTTCGTGGTGGTGACCGGGTGGTAGCTGAGGGCGTCGGCGACGATCGGAGCTGGTAGCTCTAGGACGTGCTGGCGGATGGCGGCGGTGCGCCCTGCGACTGTGGGAACTCCGAGCTGCCCCATGAGCTTGGCCAAGTAGTCCTGGTGCAACGGCTGGTTGGCCCGTCGGCCTGGAAACAGCCAGGTTGATCCCGGGTTGGTTGCCGTGCGCATATTCGTCCGGGACGCCGTGTAGTCCAGCAGCATCGAGGCGAAAGGCTCTGGGACGGACAAGGGCGGTTCGCCCAAGCGAAGCAGGACTTGATCCTGGTCTTGGATGACGTCCTCGGTGGTCAGTTGCACGATGCGGCTGGCTGGTTGGGCGAAGAGCAGCAGCAGCCCGGCGGCGACTCGACTGCGCAGCGGAGTCTCGGTGTTCGTGAGGATCTGGCCGAGCAGATCGACACGACGGCTGTGAGTGAGCGGAGGTCGCTGGTTGGTCTGCGCCGCACGCAGGTCGAACCGCCGGGTGGACTTGTTGTCCATGCACCAGAGCAAAAACCGGCGGAGAGCCACGCGCTCGTGCTGTTTGTGCTCCACGTGCCAGATGTCGATGTCGGCCTGACTGCAATCGGCTAGGTCCAAGTCGCGGGCGGTGAGCCAACCGAGGAACGCAGTGGCGGCCCGGACCTGCTCGCCGGCGCCCTTGCAACTGGCTGGAGTGATCCGTTTCCGTTCCGCGCGGGCTCGGAGTCTGGGCAAGATGTCCCAGGTGGCGAACCTGCGGACGAGTTGTTCCTGCGCCGGATCGGTCATGCCGTCGAGGTGCCGGACAAGCCAATGTTCGAACATGCAGATTTGCTTATCGACGGTCGGCAGCAGATCGCAGGACATAAGCAGATCTCGTAGGTGAGCCGCGCCCCGCCAGGGTTGGAGCCGGTGGAAGGCCTCGTGTGTCAGCGCAACCTCGCCGCGGCCGAGTTGCCGCAGCAGGACGGCTGCGCCCACGACCTTCGGCGGGTAGCCATAGAGCCAGGTCAGCAGCGTCCGTGGGTTGTCGACTTTGACGAGCATGGCGTGCAGAGGCTCCAGCTCAGGCCGGATGCGGCCGGTGCCGTCATCGAGAGCCTCGCTGAGCCGGTCGGACAGGGTGCAGCGGGTGCAGAGGTGACGAGCATGCATCTGGTCTTCCTCGCCGCAGCGGGAACACACGTAGGAGGGCCGGAAGCCGGCGCACTGTGTGCAGATCGCTGTCCCGTCGCCAGGCCGGACTCCGGGGAGTGCTCGGTGTTCGCCGCAGCCGGGGCATTCACCGCGGACGCGGAGGGCACGGCATTCGCAACCCCGGCATACCGATCCGTCCGGCCAGACTGCGCAGAAGCTGCCAAATCTGCCGCAGCGGGCGCAGGTGCGCTTTTGCTGTTTTCGCTTGTAAGGGCTCATGAATCGGGCAAGATCCTCGCCGCTCGGGGTCGCAGCTTCGTCACTGTCGAGGGCGCGGCGGGCTGATCGTCGGTGGCGGTCTTGCGGACCCCGGCGTTCTCGGCGGTCGCGATGATCAGCTCGGCCGGGCTGCAACCGAGGATGTCGCAGCACGCGGACAACACCTGCAACGACAGCCGTTCCGGTGTGCCGGAGACCAGCCGGTGGACCTGGGACGCGGAGAGCATGATCCCGCGTTCCTGGAGGAGTGGGATTAGGTCGGTGGCGGTGAAGATGCCGCGTGCGGCCATGACCTCCCGCAGCCGCCAGGTGTAGCCGACAACTCGCTTCATCCCTGGGCCTCCTGCCCGCCGAGTGCCTCGGCGACCAGGCCGTCGAGATGACGGCGCAGCGTGCGTTTGCGGAAGTCGGAGGACACGCAGGTGTAGATCGATGTGGTCGAGGCGTGTTCGTGGCCGACTTGTTCTTGGACGAACCGCGGATCCCAGCCGTCCTCGATCAGATGTGTCACGTAGGAGCGGCGTAGCCCGTGGAAGTCCAAGCCGTCGTCCAGGCCGAGCTCGGTGCGGTAGGCGATGAAGCGGGAGTTGAGCCGCTGGCAGCCCACCCGTAGCCCGCGTTCGGATGGCCAGGCCGCCGGGTTGTCGTCGGCACCGAACCAGGGCCGGACCTCGGTGAACCACTCGTCCAACACGTCGCGGGTCCAGTCCCAGACGGTCATCACGCTGCGCTGCTTGGGCGGTGAGCCTTTCTTCGCCTTGCCGAACCGGACCCGGCAGAGCCCGAACTCGCCGAACTCCGGCCCGGCGATGTTGCGGGCGAAGTCGGCCGCGTCGAGCATCCTGGTCTCGTTGCGCCGCAGCCCGTAGGCGTAGGCGACCTTGAACAACGTCGCGTCCCGGAACGCCGGCAGCCAGCCCTTGCGGCCCCGCGACCGGATCAGGGCCACCTGCTCGTCGGCGTGGGCGAAGAAGTCGTGCAGCTCCTTCTTGGTGAAGGCCCGCTTCTTTGGGTCGCCCTCGTTGGCCTGGACGTGTACCGCGGTGTTCCACTCGTGCACGATCTGGATCGGGTGCGTGCCGAACCGGTCTTCGCAGGTCGCCGACCACTCGTAGGCCGGGTCGGTGGCGAAGTGGCAGAACGACCGGATCGCCTCGGAGTACGAGCGGACCGTCGAGCGCTTCAGATCCCGCAGCGACCGCAGGTCGCCCAGCCATTCGTCGACCATCGCTGCCGACCACTGCCACGGGAACGCGTTGGTGTAGGCGGAGAACGCCTTCACCGTGTTCTCCCGGCCCTCCACGGTTCCCCGGGCCAGGTTCCGGGCGAGCTGCTGGTTGGCGAACCCCTTCAGCATCGCCTCGAACACCTGCTCCTCCGGGCGGAACAGGGCCACCCCGTCGATCAGATGCAGGCTCGCCGCACCCGGCGCCACGCTCGTTGGCCGCACCGGCCACCACCCTTTCGTCGCTCGCGTTGGATGCGACAAAACCGCATCAGATGCGAACGTGCAGGTAGACGCGCCGGAAAGTCAGCCGTACGAGTGATCCAACCCCGCCAGAACACCCTGGTCAGGGCGCCGCTAGAGTCCCGTAACCTGCGGTGTTCCTGCTGGTGGCCACGCGGAACTAGGCTCCCCTGAACGAGATCGATACGCAGAGTGTCGCCAGTTCGCATCTGCTGCAATTGGCGGCACAAGTAGCATCGGCCGAAAAAACGACGCATTTGCCTGACCAGCGGTTTTGACCTGAAATGAGTGTGCCCGCAAGGCACAGGCAGCTCGTCGTGGGCTGTGGCCTTACGGGCACGATGCGGAGGATTAGCGGGCCGCCGCCCGGTCAGTGTACGGAACGTGCTGGTCAGCGCCGATTTACTACTTCCGGCCTTCGGTCGCGGCGAGTGCTTCCACGGCGGCGTCGATGATCTTCCACCAGGGGTGATCGACGTTCGGGGAGTAGAAGACCCGGTTGTCGCCGTCGGAGCGGGGTAGCTGGTCGAGCATCCCGGTCTCCACGAGGGTGGTGAGTTCGGTCCGGATGTAGGTCTGGTGGGTGCCGACACCGTCGGCGGCTTGCCGCTGGAAGAACGGTCCGGTCTGCTTCCGGACCCACGCGTGCAGCGGCAGACGGATGGCCCGGCCGAACACCAGGGAGCTGAGCCGTTCGATCTCGGTGCTGCCGAGGTTCTTCTCCACGTCCACCCTCTGCTGTTTTCTATAAACGCTGTGCTGGGATCGCGATATTACTGGGTTCCGGTGGTGGGTTGTTCAGGGCTGGGGGTCGCGGTGGCCGGCAGGGGTGTCGAAGCTGCCGATCCAGCGCAGGGCCTCGGTGAGGAACCGGTCGGCGTCGAACCGGTCCATGGTCACCGAGGCGAGCACCTTGCCGTGGATCTGTTCGCTGATCGCGGGCTCGGTGATCTCCAGAGTGACGCTCTGGGCGTTGATGTCGATCGACAGTTGGCTGTTCGGGCCGTAGTCGCCGCTGAACAGGTGGTGGGTCAGGCTCATTCGGGAGTCACGGCCTCACGCTGATCGTCGGTGCTGGTGGTGGCGAGTTCGTCGCGCAGTATCTGGAGCATGTCCGGCAGGTGCTCGACCTCGACCATGACCACGCGTTTGCGTGATCCCCGGCTGGGGCCGACGACGAAGTGCTTCTCCAGCTGGGTCATCAGCCGGTCGGCGCGAGAGAAGCTGATCCGCAGCTTGTTCTTGAGCATCTGCGTGGATCCCTGCTGGCTGGTGATCACCAGGTTGGCGGCCTGGATGAGCAGGTCGGTGTCGCTGGTGCCGATCAACTCCTGGGGGGTGGGCCCTGCCGGAATCGGCTTGGCGTTCAGGCGCCAGCAGTGGACGCGGCATTCCTTGCAGTACTCGAATTCCAGGTCCGCGGTCTCGGTGGGGTGCCAGCGGGACCTGGCGCTGTGGCCACACGCGGCGTGGCGGGTGGCGGTGCCCGTGGCCCGCTTGGGCACCAGGTGGGCCAGTAGCTGGCCGTCTTCCCGCAGCGCGGCCGGCGGCTCGTGGACTCTCCAGATCAGACCAGGAGGAGCCTGATCTGAAGGCCGCAGCTCGACGCGCTTGGCCACCTGCGGCGCGGGCGGGGCGATGGACAGAAACGCCTCGGCGGAGGTGATCGTCTCGGAGGGCACCCGTCGCAGTACGCGGTGGATGGTCGAGCGTCCGACGCTGTACTCCTCGGCCAGGTCGGTGATGGAGACCTCGCCGGAGTCGTAGCGGCGCCGGATGGTGGCCTGCGCGGTGGCCGGGAGCTTGGGCTGTTTGCCCTTGAGCTTGCCGTTGCGTTTGGCAACGGCCATACCTTCGCGGGTGCGGAGATTCCCGATGTTGACCTCGAACTCGGCGCACAGGGCCAGGGTCTGGAGGAACAGCCGGGCGAACGGATCGTCCCAGTCATAGACGTTGCTGCCCATCCCGAACAGCACACCGCGCTCCTTGAGACCCGAGACGATCCTGCAACCCTCGATCATGTTGCGGGCAAAGCGGTCGAACTTGGTGACCGTGAAGATCGCGCCCGGCCACACCGCGGCGAGCGCCTGGTCCAGGCCGCCGCGGTTGTCGGTGGTCTTGCCGGTGAATCCCCGGTCGATGTAGATGCGGTCATCGGCGACCCCGAGCGCCCGCAACTGCTCGATCTGGATCTGGACGTCCTGCTCGTCGGTCGAACAACGCGTGTATCCGACCTTCGGCGGCTCCGCAGCCTCACTCATGCCGCGACCGTACCGGTTAACCCCCCATCACCGGAACAGGACCCGGAACGGCTAAACGGAACAGCGCCACCTGCGCCACCATGCCGTTTTCAAGGTGTTCCGTAGAGGGATCGTCTTACGGAACAGTGGGCGCCGAGTGAATTGGTCTACTTTCACTCGCCAGCTGGGCCGAGAACGGCCAGAGCGGTGTCGGTTGACTGGAGGCGACGCGCTGGGAGTGCAGCGACCGTGCCAGGTGCCGGACCTGCCGGGAGGTGCGGACCTCCACGGCGAAGGGCTCCTCGTCGTGGTGGCGTAGGTACCGGCCGTAGGCCTGGGCCGTCGTCCCGGACTCCTCCAGCGGACGCGGCGGCAAGCCGGAGAAGCGGGTGCCGTCGATGGCGTGCTGGTAGTTCCACACGCTGCACCGGAACCACAGCTCTTCCCAGTCGAAGTCGGTGTCCTCGTACAGCACGGTGATCCGGCGTTCCAGCATCATGCGGGCCACCTCCTCCGCGGAGGACCCCAGCGCCAGGCCGCCGGCGAACAGATCGCCGTGCACGGGGTGGTCGCCGGTCCACCAGGTGTCGCCGTCGTCGCTCTTCTCGATCAGCCAGACGAACTCGTCCAGCGGCGTCGGCGGGGTGTCCTCGGTGTCCACAGACCGATTCTCGCCGACCTGGCACGGTGTGGTCGGTAGCCGTGCCGGGCTTGTCCTCCGAACGGGTCACCAGCGGATCGATCGGGGGTCGGTGCAGGTAGGCAAGGCTGTGAAGCGGTACCTGTATGGTTCGCCCTGTGTCCGCGAACACAGGCAGTGAGCAATCCGCTACCGATGTCCCCACCAGCCCGGAGTCGGCCAGCCGGACGGCTCCAGCCCGGTGGCGGCGGCCGTCAAGGCGGCCACCGCGGCGATGGTGAAGTAGCCCGTTGCTTGCCGGAAGGCCAGTTCGGCTCGCCCTGGCGGGATGCTCCGGGCGAGTTCGGCCGCGGGCATCGCGGTCAGCTGATCCCATCCGCCGGGCAGGTGGGAGGCGATGATCTCCAGCACCCTCTCCCGCAGCTGATTCTGTACCGCGGCTGGGAACCCGTGGGCATCCGGTTGTGTGAACGAGGTGACCAACTGCCTGGTGGTGGCCACAGTCACCGAGTGCGTCAGCAGCCGCGCGACAGCGCCAGCCCACGGCAACCCTGCCTCGATGGCGGCCTGGTGCACGCGGTGCAGCGCGGCCCAGATCTGTGGCTGGGTGGGCGGGGTGCGCTGCGGGTCGTAGTCCACGATCAGGACCTGCTGGCCCTGGCCGACCGTGGCCGCGCCGAGTTTGCTGGTGGATGTCGTCTTGCCCGCAGCGCCTGGGGCGTCGCCGAAGGCGAGGAACGGCCGCAAGCCCGGCGAGGTGTAGTAGTCGCCGGTGCGGGGTGGTGTGCCGGGTCCGTCGGTGGTCATCGTGCTCCTTGAGGATGCTGGCTGGCAGCTGTGGCGGCGGGCGCATAGGTAGGTCGAGGTGCGGCGGTGCTTCGCGGTGGTGGTGGTGGTGGTGGGCGACTGGGTCCGGCAGGACCGGATAGCGCACCGCCAGAACGTGGCGACGTAGCCGGTACGCGCCGGAGCTCATCGTGTCCTGCGAGGAGACCGCGTTGTCCGGTCCAGGCAGGTTGGTGGTCATCGTCCGTCCCCGGCTCCGGAGAGGGCGGAAGCTAGGCGGCGGGCCGGGTGCCGGGTGTTGTTGAGCAGCACCTCGGCGGGGGCCAAGTCGGTGATCTTGTACGCCGTTTCGATACAGGCCTTGCAGTTCGGTGGTCCCTGGGAGCTCTCCGGACCAGGGTGAAAGATCATCTGCTTGCTGCGTGACGGGGTCTGGCACAGGGCCTGGTGCTCAGACCGGCGAATCCGACCGGCGACGAGATCGCCTTGCAGGAGGATGTGGTGGGCTCCGGAGAGGTAGGTCGCCAGGTGCAGGCCGCCGGAGTAGTTGTAGGCGACCTGCACGGCGACCGGCAGCGCCTTCTTCAGCTCGGCCCAGGCCGCGCCGAGTGCTCGACGGCGCTCTATCTCGGCGAGTTCGGCGGCGGTCGGCTCGTATCCGGGCTCCCCCGGCCGGGGGCTGCGCGGCCGGACCGGCGGGTCGGGCTCAGCGGCTGCGGCCAGATCCAGCAGGACGACCTCCGTGCTGTCCATCCTGCGCAGCTCCGCTTCATGCCCCAGGACCGCGGTGGCCCACTCGTAGTGGGCCGATACCCGGGCGGCCACCCGCTGCAGCCGGGCGGGATCGGCGAACCTGGGAGTCTGCTCGGCCGCGCGGGCACGCAGCTCGGCGAGCCGCTCGGGCATGAGTGCGGTGGGTGACCAGCTCTGGCCTGCGGGCGCGGTCATTGTCCGGTCGCCGCGTCGTAGTCGGCGATGGCGGCCTGGTGCCGGGCGCAGTCCTCGGTGTGGCCTTTCTCGTCATCCTGTGGATTGCGCTCGTACGGGCCGTAGTCGATGACTGCGGCGCCGCACGTACCGCAGTCCCAGGTGATCGATTTCTTCTCAAGTGGCTCGGGTTTCCCGGCGACCGTCTCGAAGGCCAGCTCGGCGAGATCACCGTCCTGGTCGTCGTTGAACCGAAGGGCTGTGGCCAGCTGCGTCCAGCTGGTGCCCTCGGCCCGGGCCGCCCGCACCCACTGTCCGGCTTGGGTTCGCGCGTGGTCGGCGGTCAGGCTGGCGGCGGCGACGGCGGCAAGGTTGCTCGCGGGCACCGACTTGGTCAGGCCGGTGTAGTCGCCGATCTGCTGCTGGACGACGGCCGTGGGTCCGAAGTGGGCGCGCAGGATCTCCAGCACAGTCCGGTGGACTCCGTCGTGCGCCGCGCTGTACGCGTCGTCTTCCAGTGGGGTGAGCTTGGGCATCGAGGGTCTCCAGTCCTACAGAGCGGGTATGAGGCGTAGCCGGGCCGTGTCGGCGACGAGGTCCTGGGCGGCACGGCCGGGGGCGGCGCGGTACTGGGCGAAGCTGTCCGGCGACCAGCACAAGGCGGTGGTGCTCTGGGTTCGCAGCGCGGTCAGCGCACGGTCCCACTGCTGGTCCCGGGTGAAGGCGTCCCACTGGGTTTCGAACTCGGTTTCGGCTGCGGTGTCCTCCAGCGCGGCTTCGGCCAGCTCGGCGGCTTCGGGCCAACCGCCGTTGGTCACGACCCATTCCCGGTGCGGGAAGTCGTTGTAGAAGCTGGTGGCCACCGGGCCCGTGGACGATTCGCGTAGTAGCGCGGTGACCGGTTGCCAGTCGGCGGCGTTGCGGACGAGCCCGGCGTCTACGGCTTCGGTGTACCGATCGGCCAGCCAGGCCCGGTCCGGGCCCTCGACCCAGCCGTGGCGTTCGCACCCCAGGTGCAGCCGGACCAGGGCTTGCAGGGCGGGGACTGCGGCGACGGCCGTGTTGGCCATCAACACGGACAGATCGATCCGTTCAGCGCCGCCGAGTTCGAGCTCACCCTCGAACCAGAAGTTGAGGATCAGCAGTTCGTCCGTGTCGAGTCCCGCGACCGGCGGAGCGCCGGTGAGCCCGAGGATCCGGCGCAGGCCGGCCAACTCGGGCTCGCGCAGCGTGCGCCGGAAGTGGTCGCGGATCGCCCCGTCGACGCGGGCGCGCTCCCCGAGCGGCAGTACGACCGGGTCGTCGTGATCGAGGCTGTGGAAGTAGATGGCGCTCATCGAGGTACTCCAGCTCGTCGGGGATGACGTTGAGGATCGCGGGCGGACCGGTACTCCGGGGCGCCGGTGGTCATGGGGTGCCCCTGGTGTCGGGGGTGATCAAGCCGTGCAGCAGGTCGTACGCGGCAGCCAGCTCGGTGGCCTGATTCAGGATGTCGGCCAGCACCGGGTCGCCGGGGGTGATGGTGTTGCGGCCCCGGGGTCCCAAGCGCTGGGCGGCGTAGGAGACCGCCGAAGCCAGCACCGGTTTGGGATTCGGGCTCAGGTGCAGGCCGATCAGGTCCAGGGCCTCGGTGAGCTTCTCGCGCGGTGGCGGCGCCAGGCGCAGGATCAGGTCGCGGTGATCGGTGAGGCCCTCGGCGACGGCCCGCAGCGGGCCGGCGTGCTCGGCCAGCCACTGCTGCAGGTGCTGCTCGGTGGCGCTGTCGATGCCAGTGACCGCGTCCAGCATGGCGAAGCGGGCATGGAGCCGCTGCCGGTGGCGGGTGACCGCGGGTGGAGTCGGCAAACCGAGGCTGGTGCCGTAAGCAGTGGAAGGCACCTTCAGTTCGTGGGCGGTGGTCAGCACGGCCAGGCGGCGGCGGGCAGCGTGCAGGGTGTCGCGCTGCTGCTGGTAGGCGACCAGGAGCGCCCAATCCGGCACCTCATCCTGCAGCAGCGGCAGAGGGACCCGGCGGTGCCGGGTGATGTAGTCGACAGTGGCGTTCACGTCGTCGTCGTCGACCGGGAGCCGGTCCCAGGCGAAAAACACCAGGTCAGGGTCTGATGGTGTGGCGGTGGCCCGACGCTGGCGGATCCGGGCGGCGGCGTCCAGGGCGTCATCGAGGGTGAGCGCGGGCGCAGGTGTGGTGGGTCGGCGGGCCATCCTCACACCTCCGATTGACAAATTGTCAATCCCCGGTGGTGGCCTGTACGGCCGGCGGTGCGCGGCGCTTCCGCCGGTGACCCGGCGGACACGATCATACCGATGCCCGTGGGTCGCAGCGGCGGGATGTCCCCAGCGGTCACGGTGCGCGGAACGCAGTCGCCGCTGTCGGGTTTTTCCTGGTCAGAGTGCATTTTCGGTGTCCTGGGTGAGGACGGTGAGTTGCGGCCGGTGGTCCTCGTCGGCTCCGGTGGCGATGCTGGCGCGCAGCTCGGCGGCGGGGGTTCCGTGCTGGTCGAGCCAGGCGTAGAAGGCGGTCAGCCGGGCCTGGGCTTCCACCAGGTCGCGCCAGGTGCGGCCGGTTCGGCGAGCCTCGTAGGCGGTGCTGGCGGCGAATCGAGCCAGGCGCAGCGTCACGTACAGCTCGGCCTCGTCGCCCTGGGACAGCCGCTGATCGTGCTCCCAGAGCTCGATGGCCTGCCGGCCACGCTCCATCGCGGGTGTCAACGCCCGGGCGCAGGCCTGATCGGCCGCGCGCCAGGCCCGCCGGGTCACGGGCCAGGTGGGCTGCGCCGATCCGATCTCCTGAGGGAGGGGATCGATGCCCAGTTCATCCAGACGATCCTCCAGCCAGGTGGCGATGACGGCCGCGGCGAGGTGGCCGGGGTCGGCGGCGACGGCGTGGGTCATGCGCTCTCCCAGGGTCAGGCGCGGGGTGCTGCGCGCTGGTTATAGCGGGTGGTACCGACAACATCACGCTCGGTGTGCTGTGCGGGTCGTGGTGACCAGGTGGTTCGCCGTCGCGTCAGCGGCTCACGTCCGGGACGCCCAGCTTCAGGAACAGCTTGCTGAGCAGCAGCAGGAAGCTGATCAGGATCGCGCGGCCGAAGGACTGCGGGTGGCCCAGCAGCTCGCCCAGCAGCGACACGGGCAGCGCGAGCAGGCAGGACACGACCAGTGCGTGTGCCAGCCAGGTGAGCCCGGCGACCAGCGCTGGAAGCGCGGCCTGCCGGTAGGTGGGGTACTGCCTGGTCATCGAGAACACCGTGAACCGGAAGTGCACGGTGTACGGCAGCTCAGCCGGCGGGTAGTCGGACATCATCGTGGGCCTCTCCGAGGTGGGGTTGTTCGGTCCGGCGGTGCGGGGAGCCTGCTCATGCTGGCCGATCATGGCTGATCAGCGGGGATCAAGAGGGCGAGCAGGTCGTTGCGGGTCGGGTCGGTGTCGGCTCCGGCCAGCGCGGTGATCCGCTGGACCTGGGCTTTCAGCTGCTGCTGGGTGTTGTTGCGCTCGGTTTCGAGGCCTTCGAGCCGGAGACGCACCTGCTCGCGCTGCTGGGCGTCTTCGAGCTGGAGCCGTTGGTGCTGGTCACGCTGCTTTTTCAGCTCTTTATCGACCGTGCGGCGAACCAGGTTGACCCGCCCGGTGCTCTCGTTGCGCTCGCGTTGGAGAGCGTCCTTTACCCCGCGCAGCTGGGCCGCGAGTTTACGGTTGTCGCTGGTGAGCTGGGTGATCCGCCGTTGGCGCTCGTCGGCGATCAGTTTGGCGCCGTGTGCCTCTGTGTTGGCGCCGGCCACGTCCCGGTTGAGCTGGGCGATGAGCTCGCGCTGCTCCCGGGTCATCCGCTTTTCATCAGCGAGGTCCCGTTCCAGCTGGTCAACGCGCCCGGTGGCCTCGTTACGGTCCTTGACCGCCTTCTTGGCCTCGGCCCGGGCGCGGTCCGCGTCGGCCACGGCCTTCCCGCGGTCCTGCTCGGCGAGCTCGGCGGCCTGTTTATGCCGCTCGGTCTCAGCCTCGGCCGCTTCGGCGTCGGCGACGGCCTTGTTCATAGCCTCGACGGCGCGTTCCCGGGCGCCGGTCTCGGCGGCGGCGCGGGCCAGTCCGCCCTCGTCGACGGCCTGGAGCCGGCCGGTCAGCTCGGTGTAGGCGTCGATCAGGGCCTGGAACTGCGGGGCCAGCGCCTCGGCGCCGGCGGCGATCTCGACCAGTTCCCGGATCGGCTCGGCCAGCGCCAGGCGCCGGGCCACCTCGGCCTCGACCCGCTCGTCGACCCGCTCGTCGATGCGGCCCTGGTTCGCGTGGTTGGGGCAGCAGTACTCGCGGGTCCTGCCCCGGTCCTTGGGCGCGAAGCGGATCGTGCAGCTCTTCAGCTTGCAGACGCGCAGCCCGTCATCGGGCTCTCCGGCGTTTCCGCTGGTCAGCGCCCCCGGTCCCGGCCGGTCCACCGCGTCGTTTTCCACGTCTCAGATCGTACCATGCCTCATATGTCATATGAGATATTTGAATTTCATATGACATATGAGGCTTAACTTTTACATGTCAACCTGTGATAAGGTCCATAGTCACAGGTTGAGATTTGGCTATTTGCGCTGGTCAAAGACCTGACCGCGCCCCAAGCGCCGGGGAAGGCCCCGGCCGAGCGCGAAAACTGGGAGGGACGCAATGCGTCACCGTGACAAAACGCCCTGGTGGGATCGTTCATTGGCCTGGATGTTGTGGAGCTTCATGTCCAGCGTGGGGCCGGTATTGGGCATCGTGTACGGCGCTCTGGCTCTGTGGCCCGAGACGATGGCCAGCTGGTGGGGAGCCGTGATCATCGGGGCCGTCGGGCTCGTCGTGAGCACCACGGTGCACACCGGCCTGTACCGCCTCGCCCGGCGCCGCCGGGACCGGGCACTACTCGGTGAGGTGAACCGCTCGGACCGTGGTCTGGACTATCCGGAACCGGTCACCGACAAGTACGGCAGCCAGGTCACCGTGCACACCTCCTCGGCCGCCAACGGCCCGCACATCTGGGTACGGATCGCCACCACCCGGCCGGACATGGTCGAGCGGAACCCGGACGGCACGCTGGAGATCTCGCTGCATCTGGCCGGCCAGGACGGCCGGGCCCTGCAGACCCGGCTCGGTCATGTGCTGGACAGCCACTACCAAGGGCCGGTGCGATGACCACCCGGGACGCCACGACCTGGTGGGATCGTCCATGGATGTGGCGCCTTATCGGCACTGCGGCCGGTCTGGGCGGGGCAATGCCTGCCGCCTGGGTAGCCACCACCGCGTGGCCGGACGCCCCGGACAGCTGGGCCGGGATCATCGTTCTCGCCATGATCGGCGGCAGCATCACCGCGGCCGGCGCGCTGACCGGACAGCACATCGGCGAACTACGCAGAGACCGGGCGGACCTGGGTGCGATCACGGACCGCCTGGACTTTCCGCCGCTGGTGACCGTGAACACCGCCGAGCTCCCCGACAGCTCGCACCTGTGGCTCCGGATTCGCACCACCCCCGGAGCGGTGAAAGTCGAACGAGATGCCAACGGCACCGTCGAGGTCACGCTGGATCTGACCCGTACCGCCGGGCAGGAACTACAGGTCCGGCTCGGCCAGGTGCTGGACAGCCACTACCAGGGAGACGCCCGATGAGCACCGGACACGACCAGCACTTTCCCGAGCTGGAGTCAGGCTTCGATGCCGCAGTCACCGTCGTCAACGGACAGGTCTACATCACCTACTCCGAGTCCTGCGCCCAGATGGCATCGGAATCCCGCTGGGCCCAACCCGCGGCCCAGGTCCGAGCCCACGTCCGCGTCGTCCCCGACCAGCCCACCAGGACCGACGGACCGGAGAGCCCTCGATGACCACCTTCGCACGGGCCAAGATCGTGACGGTCCAGCCGCGCCACATCGCCTACGCGGTCGACGAGCTGGCCAATGACGGCCAGGGTGAGCTGGTGGGGATCTCGGTCGCCGCCTACTCCCGGGCCTACCGGTTCGGCTCGACTGGGTTGCACTTGGTCCCGAAGGACTGGTCCCGGGTGACGCTCACCGTGCACGGTGTCCCTCCACTCGGGGCACCGGTGCTGCGGGACGGGAAGGCGGATCCGCGCGATCTGACGTCCTGGGAGCTGCCGGAGGTCGGCACTGACCTCTGGGACCGGTACACCGTGGAATGGCACCCCATCGAGCCCGGGGACCAGGACCGGGCGCGGGCGCTGTGGCACCGCTTGACCCTCCGTGCGGCCCATGCGGAGAAGGCCCCAGAGCAGGAGGCTCGATGAGTGCCCCGGGCACCGGTCCCGTGGCCGGCGGTCTGACCCCGGCTGTCCGGGATCTGCTCGGCGAGCTGGGCGCGACCGCCCCGCGGGTGCGGGTGTGGGCGACCCGTTCCTGTGCTGGGCTGCTCCCCCACCTTCGGCTTGATCTGGTCGGCGAGCCGGGTGATGTGCTTGCCGCTGCCGCCACGGTGTACCGGCGGCGAGCAGCCAGCCTCGAACGTCATCCGGTGCTGGTGCTGGTCGTGGTGAGCACGGCCGATGAGCTGGCCGCGCTGGCCCACGCTCCCGGGACAGAGCAGGACCTGGCCCTGCTGCGTGCTGACGGCGTGGCGGCCGGGGTGATCCTGCTCGCCGGCCTGGACGGTGGCGCGCTGCTGCTCCGGCAACTGCTGGAGCACGAACGGGCCGTGTCCCAGGTCGACCGGTGCCCGTCCAAGGCGAACGTCTTGGACGGATACCCGAACGCGTGTTTCCCGGTCGCCACCGGCGGCCGTCTGGTGTGCCGGTTCTGCCGCCAGCGCACCGGTCCACGGCTCGCGGATCCCGAGAGCCTCCTGCGCCTGGTCAGCCAGCTCACCGATGCCGGGGATGACACCGCCGTGGACATGCTGCTGTCGGAGGTGTCGGACTACCAAATCCAGGTCATGAATCTGATCTGCACCGACGTGCAGGTCGCCCGGTTCCGGGATCGTCTCGATCAGGACCCGTTCCCGGCGTGACGTCCTTTTCTCACCGTCGCTACTCCAGGAGGTCTTGTATGACCAGTCACGTCCAGCTCGCACGTGATGGCCAGTTCCTCAGCGCCCGTTTGATCGAAGCCGCCGACGGGCTGGCCGGCCTGGCCGAGCAGCTACGCGGGCTGGCCGAAGCGGACGTCCGCAAGGTGGGGGCCTCCCCCACCGCGATGACCGGCTCGACGATCGCCCAACGGGCACTCCAGCTGATCACCGCGGAGCTGGGCAACCTTCCCCTGGCCGCGATCGCCCGGGCCGGCACCGAGTACGACCGGGCGCTGACCCGGGCCCATGGCCTGGACAACAAGGCGGAGTAACGAAGTGCGCCGCAGGGCCGGCCCGGCTCCAGCTCGGCGCTATTTCAGCTGTGACACTACTGGGAGGATGCTCATGAACATGCCGATCAAAACGACTCAGGTCTGGGGAATCTGATGGCCGATCACATGATGCTCGGCCTGCTCAACCGCGGCGAGGTCGCTGACTGGCTCGGTCCTGGTGTCCGGAGACCCGACAGCTCCGCCGACCTGTTCTGGGACGCTCCGGACGGCACGACGCTGACCGAGCTGGGTCAGAGCCCCGAGGGCGCCCAGCACCTGGCGGAGCTTCGTGAACACGGCGCGGACCGGGGCGTCTTCCTGCTCGCGGACCTGGACCACGACGCCACGCTGCGGCTGCGGCGCCTGCTCGGGGGTGACGCGTGACCGGCACGGTGCCGCAACCCGACCAACACGCGGGGCGGGCTCCCCTGCTGATGGCGCCGAGCCCGCCGAAGGTCTGGAACGGAACGCTGCCGGTACCGGCGAGCTTGCCCAGAGTGTGGTGGTGCCGGGCCTGCACGCACGTAGTGGCACCCACCGACGTGGTGGACACCAGCACGGTGTCCACCACCGAGGGCCCGGCCCTGATCGGCACACACGCCACGTGTCAGGACCAGAAGGCGCAGCACCTGGACTTCGCGTCCCTGTTCGTGGAACTCGTCGTGCTGATGGCACCACCCGAGCTACTGGCCGGGTTCGACGATCGGGCGCGTGACTCCCGGGTCCTGGCCCTGGGCACGGTCCTGTGGCCGGCGGCGCAGGTACTGCTCGGGATCCAGTCCGGCAGTGCCGCGCCACCACCGGTACCCGACGTCCCGGGTCTTCCCACGCGGTCCGGGCCCGCCGACCCCAGCGCGGGGCTGGCCATCCGTCTCGACTTCGCGGGCACAGTCTTCACTCAACTCGGTCGCCACATGGCTGATCTGGCTGTCACGGCCCGCGATCGGCCCTCAGAACCGGGCCTGCGTTTAGTCGCCGAAGCCCTGCGGCACTACGGGGTCGCCGTGGTGGAAGCCGGGCTCGGTCACCTGGTCACCAGCGCTGGATTACACGACTACCCCGCCACACCCGCCCAGCCCGAATCGCCCTGACTGCTCGACACCTGTCCCAGGTGCGGGTCCTGCGGTGTTCTCCCGGCTCGTTCACACTCACCTCTGCAGGAGGTTCCATGGCCCACCCCCCGGTACTCCCCCGCCACGTCCAGTCGTTGACCGCCCCGGCCGGGCACGGCCGCACCGTGCTGGTCCACGTTCCCGGCGCCGGGCCCCGGGTGGTCACCCCTGACCAGGCCGCGGCCGGGATCCTGGACAGCGGCTGGAACCTGGTGCGTACTCGCGCCACCTTGGTCGACGCAGGCCTGATTGAAAGCCACGACGGGCACCTGCGTTCTCCCCGGGTGTCCGGCGGGCCCACACTGAACTCGGTCTGCACCGAGGTCGCGACCTCCTGGGACACTCCCCTGCCTGACCTACTCGCCGCGCTCACGACCAACCCCCACTCCCCTGCCCTGAGGGGTCGTCAGGCGTGAACGACCTGGTTGTGTCGTCAGGAACCTCCCCCGAGGCCGCTGTGAGCGTCCGAGAGGGCGTAAACGGCGACTCCGCGGTACCTGATGCCCTGGCATCACGGCTCGCGCTCGTCCGGGCTCTGGAAGCGCAACCACTGGCGGCCGGGGAAACCCTCTGGGACCGGGCCAGGAAACTAAGTGAGCTTGTCGAGGCCATCGGGCCGGGGGACCCGCCTCCGAACACGGTCCGGGTCCGGGAGGCAGGTTGGCGGAAGTGGCGGACCTACACCAAGGCTCTGAACCTCCCCCTCCTGAACGCCGGAAGCGGACCGTTGGTCTCGTTCGTCTGGTGGCTGGCGGCCCACAGCCTGGACCCCGACACCATCGCGAATCACGTCAGCGGCGCCGTGCATCACCTGCAGGCCGAGAAGGTCATCGTTGATCCCGAGCACCGCAAGTTGGCGGCGGCGGCGTTGCGCAAGTACCGGAACAGCTTCGGGAAGGATCCCCTGGCTGGCCGTGCGCACCCCGCGATGCCCGACGACATCGCCGCGGTAGTCGAAGCCTGCCCCGAGACGCTCGAGGGCCTGCGGGATCGCACCATGGCCACCCTCGGCTTCGCTATCGCCTCACGCGCCAGCGATCTGGCCAACCTCGACGTCCGGAACGTCCAGCGCGTCGGCCAGGGCCTCATCGTCACGGTCACCACCGGCAAGACCGTCGGCGTCGTCGATGTCCCCTACGGCGATCACGCGGCCACCTGCCCCGTCCGGAACTGGGACGCATGGATCGCTGAATCCGGCATCACCAGCGGACGAGCGTTCCGCAAGATCGACCGCAACGACCTCATCGTCGGCAAGGGCATCGGCGCCCAAGCGGTCTGCGAGATCCTCAAGCGCGCCGGCGTCCGCGCCGGATTGGACTTCACGCTCACCGGACACAGCCTCCGCAGCGGCTTCGCTACTGCGGCCTTCCTGGCAGGTAAACCGCGCCACGAAATCGAACAGCAAGGCCGGTGGGCGCCTGGCAGCAAGGCGCTCGACCGCTATTTCAGGCGTGCCGAGCGGTGGAAGTCGAACCCCCTGCTCGGACTCGGCCTGTAGCACCGGGTTCTGCGTCTCACCGACCCCGCTTTCTGATGATCCGTGTTTATTCCTGCGGAATAATCGATCGTCGCGGACTCATGCAAGCTCGCAAGCATCTTGGTCTCTCATCTACCCGAGCCCCATCCAGGGCAGCGTGGCGCGGCGCTGAGTATTCCGACGGAATAAATCCGCGATGCCGACTGGCGCTCTCCATCCTTGATGCCGAGCCTCCCACCGATCACGTCATGCAGAGGCTCATTATTCCGACGGAATATGGGCGAGGTCGGCCCCCGGGCGGCGTGGTGTCCGCCTAGGAGTCTGTCGAGAGATAGCCTTGCAGCAGCCTGCGTCGAGCGGGTGGGGTTACCTCACTGAGACTCAGGCACCGTATTCCGACGGAATAATTGGTCCAGGAGGGCGTGGATGACGACGAAGGGGCAGTCCCGGCTCGGTGCCGGTGCGCAGGCAGTACTTGGGGGAGGTGCGAAAACCAAGGGGGGAGCCAGCGCCTCTAAGACGGCTGCCGGGGCAAGTTTGCTCGCATCGCTGCAGCAGAAAGCTCAATCGGTCGACGTCGCCGAGGCGCCAAGGGCCAAGTTCAGCAAAATCGCCCCTCACCCGGACAACCCGCGTCGACTAGTTGATCCGAGTCACCCAAAAATTCAAGAGCTCACAGCTTCAATCAAGGACCACGGCTTCCTGCAGAACGTAGTCCTCGCTCCGCGTGATGCCCTGCTCTCGCAGGCTCCTGAACTCGGCCCTCTTCTTGATCCATCGGACGCCGACTTCATTTCCCTCATCGGGCACCGTAGGTGCATCTCAGGTCCGCTTGCAGGCGAAGAGGACGTTCCGTACGTCCTGCAGACCGAGCGGCTCTCGCGCGCCGAGACCACGCTGATCTTCCTGCACGAGAATCGGATCCGCGACGATCTATCGCCCATCGAAGAAGCAATGGCGTTTCGGCGGCTTGAGCTCGAAGGGATGACTCAGGAGGAGATCGCGGCTGCCAATAAGCCGATCAAGCAACCCTATGTCAGCAAGCGCTTGAAGTTGCTCGAACTGCCCGAATCACTCCAAGATGCAGTCCATCTAGGGCAGATCACGCCTACGGATGCCCACTCTTTGCGTCGCCTTCCGGAGGAGGCGATGGTCAAGATTTTCCAAGATTATGTTGACCATCTCCTCGCTTACACAGAAGACGCCGCCGAGAACGGTGCGGTTCTGGACAGCATCTCAACGCGCATCAACCGGTACAAGGCCGATCGGGAAATCAAACAGCGTCTCGATGATCTCCGGTCGCTGCTGGCTGAGCGGGGGATCGCCGAGATTCAGCCAGTCAGCCTCTGGCCGGACACTCATCACCTACACAGGATTCCCGAGTCAGACGTCGACGAGGCTTTGGCGGCAGGGGCAGTTGCCGGTGCAGTGGTTGAAGGTGGTGAGCTGGCCTACTATGCCTCGTCGCCTCGCGGTACCGCTGAAACGTCGGTCAACGACATTGATGAAGAGGGCACATCTGACTCCGAGCAGGAGAGTGGGACGCAGCGCCGGCCGAAGACCTCGAAGTCTCTCACTGTTACCCCCGAGCAAGCCCAACAACGGCACGATCTACACGAGGCTTCCAAGCTCCGTCAGGAGGCCTGCCGTCGCATGTTGAACAGTGATATGTCCGCTGCCATTGAGAAGGACATCTTGGCTGATGCCACACTATTCGCCAGTAGCAGGTTGGATGCCAGGACCGCAGCCCTCGTCAGTCGCTGGATGGACCGGGAGATCAAACCTGGCCAAGACCTCTACAGCCAATTCGCAAGCCGGACACATCTACATAAGGCTGCAATCGGTGTAGCGCTGGCTGCTTTCGAGACCGAGGCTGGCCACCCGAAGTATGAAGCGGTCGACTACCCGGAGCACCTCATCCGGCACATTCAACGCCTGACCGAAACCGGTCATCACGAACTGTCCGCAGCGGAGATATCGAAGCTGCCCAGCAAGCCGTAGCACTGTAAGCCTATTCCGGCGGAATAAGGTGGAGGGATCTTGAAGGTCATCGCGCTCATGAGCGGCGCAGCAAACACCGGTAAGTCGGCAACCGGAATCACCCTTGGCACGATGATGGCACAGCGCGGTCAACGTGTCTGCGTCATTGATCTTGACCGGCAGAAGACTTCGACGTTCTATTTGAAGAGCGAAGTAGACCCGGACGAACCGGGACAGTTCTACATCGGTGACGTCTTTCTTCGCCGGAAACGAGTCAAACAGGACAATGGCGTCAAGCGAGAGGTCTACCTAGCAGACGCCATTCGCGAAACAGAAATCGAGAATCTGTTCATCGTCCCGTGCCACAACAACATCAGTGGTGACGCACTAGACATCGCCCGGGTCAGCGGGGCCGGCCATCTCGCTCAGGACATCCAGGCACTGGACGGCTTCTTCGACATCGTCATCCTGGACTGCCCAGGTGAACTGAACATCCTCGCCACCGCGGCCGTTGCAGCGGCCACAGACATCATCTTCTGCTTGGCGCCGACGATCAAGCACGCAGACGTTGAGGATGTCTGGAACCACATCGACATGATGCAAAACGGAGGCGCTACAAAGGCAACGGTCACCGCGGTCATCCCCTGCATCATCAACAGGGTCACTGAAGGCCTCTTCTATCAAGAGGTCCTGCAAGGAATCCTCGACAGTGATCGATTCAAGGGGCTCGTTACTGCGCAGATCCGCAAGCAGCATTTCGAGCCCCAGGCGTATGGTCGGCAATCACCGCTCCCGATCTCCTTCCCGAAGGCTGAGGTCACCGACGATTACCGCAAGCTCCTAATCGACCTTGATGGTCGCGGGATAACGACCCAGGCCGCATAACTATCGGACGGTGTGAGGGCTGATTGTCGTGCGCTCCGGGTGCAAACGGCATTAGAAGGAGTGCTAGAGCACCGCTGTCAGATCGGCTGTCACCCGCCTAGTTGGGGGCAGAGGAGAGCAGACTGAGGGGCCGGAACTCGATGAGCTCCGGCCCCTCAGCAGTTCAGTCTTCCCAGTGCTGGCCGGAATCACGTGCGGGGACGATGATCTGGTCGCGCAGGTCGGTCGGCATGGCGATGATGGAACCCCGCTGGTCGGCGGCGGCCTTCTGGACGGCTTGCCATGGGATGACCGTGTCAGGGATGGGTTACACCGAGACGATCCTGGAGAAGGCGGGCGTTGCTGGCCGACGCGTGGGCGGCCGGTGAACGCCACGGCATCGCCACCGGTGGCGGGCCACGCTAACGCGCTCCTAGTGCCGCAGTAGTGGCTAGCCACGAAAAGGGCGAGTCCTGCAGGAGATCAGGCGGACGCTGGATCGGCAGCATCTCCGATGGCGGTAGCTGGGCGGTTCGTGGGCCTGGTCGAGGGCCTGGTCGAGGGCGAACGCAGCCGGGTTTACCACCGTGGGGCCGGCCGCAACACCTACCGCAGCCCGAATTCGGCTACGGGTTCGTGCACGTGGTGATCGATGAATTCACGCGGCTACGCGCCCTTCACCTGAACCCTGATGCCGACGATCCGGCCGAAGTCCGGCGACGCCACACCTGCGCCGGTAGTGCTGGCCGCTCAGTGAGCCCAGCTTCCCGATAACCGTGGATGGCAGGCTAGGTCATCCAGTCAGGCTTCGTACCGTCATCCAGGTAGCGGAGAATCGCATCCCGAACGTACGGACTGACGGCGCACACACCGAGAAGGATCAGCACAGCGGGCCAGAAGGCAGCCACGGTGCCGAGCAGCTCGATGCCACGGTCCCGTCGTTCCTTTCTGACCATCTGTTTCCGGAGCAAGATGATCAGCACTAGAAAGGCGATCACAGAGATGGCCAGGTAGCCAACTGCAACGTCCAGGACATCCATTTCTGATTGCCTTTCCAGCTAATGAGAAGCATTTGAGATCGGCGGCCTCTAACCCCACTGCTGATGTCTACGGGGCCGCAGTCCAAGCTGGGGCCGAAGCCTAGTAGACAGTGGTGCTGCGTACCTATTATCCGGGGCCGTCGAAATATCGATTCTCTACCAGATCGGGTCTGTCACACGGTCATGAGAGCGGCCGTTGCGTCATCGGCGGGTTTATACCGCCGCCAGGTAACGCCGTCCGGGTCGGCAGCCTCCAGCTCGCGTGTTTGACGTACGAGCACCGGCAACCCGTGCAGGCTGATGCTGTCGATGGCGCTCTGCCAGTCGAGCTGTTGGAAGACGTCGACGATTCTGGCGGCGCCATCGGTCGTGACCAGCACTTTTGCAAGGTCTCTGGTCGGGAGGGTACCGGTTTCTGCTTGATAGGCGGCCGATGAGTCGGTGCCGGCCACCCAGTATCCGTCTCGTGTGTTCCTGTACAGCCGCTGTTCTTGTTGAAGTCGCGTGATGGCGTTGGGGTGCTCGGGGGAGCGCAGGGGAGTAGCGAGGGCGGCGTCCCGCTGCTCGGTGGCTATGTGATCGACTCGGTTGTCGGTGTGGACGGTGAGTTCCCCGGTGTGCCTGACCAGCGCGATTGTTGTATCGGCGAGCCCAAGCCACTCTGTGGTCTGGTCGCCGACTCGAACGATGGCGACGGCGGCGGCCGGGGTGCCGAGTTCGGTCAGCCGGCAGGTGTGTTCGTGGAGGGCGTTGGTTTGCCGGATGGCGTCGGCGAGGGCATCCGGCAGGGTGGTCGCCGGGTCGGACGCCGCGGTGAGGATGCGGATGCCGAGGTTTGCCACGAACCAGGGGGTGCCGTGGTGGCAGCCGTCCAGGTCGGCGTAGGCGGAGACTCCGTCAAGTACTGTGATCAGGTTGTTTGTGGTTCCGACCCAGTCTTCGTTCGGTCGTTGTGCGGAGCCTGGTTCGGTGTAGGTGGTGATGTGCACGATGGGCTTTCTACTTGTAGATCTCGCTGGCGATCTCCGAGGTGAGGACCTGTTTGGTCATGGGGTCGAAGGTGCCTTTGGCCAGCATGGAGAACCGCTTCTTCTTGACTTCCGTGTGCAGTCTCTTGAGATTGTTGATCAGGCAGTGTGCTGCGATCGCGCAGCCGGTGGCGTGGATTCCCGCCATGTAGAGGAAGTGTCCTTTGCCGTCGGGGCGGGGGAATCGGCCTAGGTACGCGTAGTCAGCTGGCTCGCCGTTGTCGGCGGGGGAGCGGTGAATACGGCCGGCACCGTGGTCGACGAGGTACCAGCCGAACTGGTCCTTCTCGAAGCTGAGGTTGCTGTCGGACTCAAGGATCTGTGCGAGTTGCGGTGAGAGCCGCGGGCCGCAGATGACCGTCAGGTTGGGTCTGTTCAGGTTGATGGCGCCGCCGACGGGGATGACCTCGTAGAGGCTCTTGAGCCCGTGTTCATCGCAGGCCGTGCGCAGGAGCTCCCATGCCACGACGTCCTCTTCGGAGATGGTGACCCCGGGTCGGTCTTTGCCAGCTTCGTGTTTTCCACCGAGGGCGACGATGACGGTGCCGGTGCCGAGCAATGCTCGTTCCGGCCGTGGGGCGGCCGTGAGGAGTTGGGTCAGGCGCGATGGTGACAGGCCGGTTCTCGCCAGCACCTCCGGGCGTTCGTACTTGCTGGTCAGGCGGTCAAGAGCCGCTTTCCGGCCGACGGAGAGGTCGCGCACTCGACCCTGGTACTCCTCAATCATGGCGCTCGATTGGCGGACGAGTTGGAAGTCGTCTCCGCAGCTCAGGATGGCCTTGACCGGTGGAGAAAGGTTTTCTTCTTGGTCTTGCATGAGGCCATGTTGGTGGGTTGCGGGGGCTAACGCAAGCTGCCTGTTGAGGGGGGTAACAGTGCTCATCTGCGTTGACAGTGCTGGTCAGGGCCAACTACCGTTCACCGTGTTTAGCCCCCTAAATTTTCTTTAGGGTGCTAAATTCGCTCAAGTGATGACGATCAATTCCGGACCGGTGGAGGTCTGGTTCAGGAGATGGAGGGCGTGTGAGCACCACTGTCGCCACGCGATCCGCCGAAGATCAGGCGGAGATCCAGGAAGGCCCGGGGGAGGAGAAGCCGAAGGGCAAGCTCCTGCGGCTCTTCCCGCGCACGGAGCGAAGGTCATCGGTGAGCACGCCCTACGGCGAGTTGCAGCCTGTCGGCGAGCTCACGGATTTCGTTCAGCACGCGGAGGAGCTCCTCAAGGTTCAGGCGAATCCAGCGCTTCTCGATGTGCTTTCGGTCGCCGAGTCCCGGGAGGAGCGGGAGGGTCGCGAGAGGGTTCGGCGGGCGCGGCGCAAGGCGAAGGTCACCAGCCAGCTCCGGGAGGTCGAGCAGCAGGACCAGGAGGAGCAGGCCTTCGCCGATATCGCTCGGCGAGACAGTGCGGAGCGGGTCGTTGCTGCGAAGGCCCGGCGCCGACGGAAGCAGATCACGGATCCGAACGCGAGCCTGGCGCTCTACTACTGGCGTTACCGCATGCTGACCCGGGTGCTGATGGCGTTGACCCTGATCGGGTTGGTGTTCTGCGCGGTGGCTGTTCACCACGATCTGGTTGGTGTCGAGGGTTCGTGGACCTTCTACCTGACGGACTGCATCTTCGCGATCCCGATTCTGGTGTTGCTCGCTGTGCAGATCACGGTCGCGGAGGTTCGCGCCGGAGCATCGGCCCGGGAGTTGCGGGATCTGGTCCAGCATCCGGGCATCATCGCCACCGAGATCGTTCTGCTGCTGGCCCACGTGCTGCTCAATGTCCAGCACGCGATCTGGGCGCGTCCGTTCGACGGCGCGCTGTTCGTCGGCCGTCTGGTGCCGCCCCTGGTCGTGTCGGGCGCCGTCCTGGGGCTGTCTTTCGTCACCTTCGTGTTCGGGCGGATCTTGGCCGGGATCTATCTACCCGGCGATGACACCCGGCTGGACCCTGACGTTGACGAGGTGATCGAGCACATCGTGCAGGCCTGGAGCGCGGTGTTGGCCGGCCAGGGGCAGCTCCAGCCAGACGGACTGCCGTCCAAGGAGTTCGTGCGCAGGACGATCGGGAAGGGCCAACGGGCATCACAGGGTGTGCACGACGCGATGGGGAAGCTCGCCGCACACGGGATCGCACCCGTTGAGTTGACACGACGCTCCAGAGCGCGAACAAGCCCTCTGACCAGGAGCGTTTAGTGGAGATGATGATGAATCCATACCACCGCCGCCGAGGCTGCGAACTTTTCCTTGTCGGCGTTCCCCTTCATCCGAACGCTTCCGCTGAACGCCTGCAAGCCCTCTGATCAGCACATTCCCGAACGGAGAGACCATGCAACCACCAACGACGTCCACCGAGGCGGCGGGGATGTTCCTGACGCTGCTGCGGCATCAGCAGAACGTCCTCCTTCAACTTGACGCCTCCTTGCCTGCCACCTTTCCGGGAGTAGACGGGATGGAGTTGCCCTTCGACGAGGAGGAGCGGAAGCAGCTGAAGGTCATCGGCAAGGAGTGGCTGGATGTGCTGCGGATGATCTACGGCGCGTACAGCGCGCAGGCCGTCGGCGAGCACGCCCAGAACCAGGGTGCACAGCAAGGGCATCGCCCGATGCCTGAACAGCCTGGTCCGGCCGGGTACGGCCAGCACTCAGTGCCGCGGCAACCGGCACCCTCACCCGGGGCCACTTGGTGACGGCATGACGCAATGCGCGAACAACACGACGAACGGAGGTGAACACGATGTCTCAGACCGCCGAGAGGGCACCTGACCAGCAGGTAATTGAAGCTGCCCCGTCCGTGGTGGACTCGGTGACCGAGGAGGTCACCGAGGTGCCGGGCGAGTCACTCGTGGCTTCGCCTGCGGCCTGGGCCGGCGCGACGGGTGCGGGGTCGACGTTGTTGACCACGGTGCAGCTGGTGGCCGGCACCGCGGCGACGGTGGGCACTCTCGTGGCGAGCGTGCTGGTAGCCGGCGCGGGGGTTCTGGGTGTTCACAAGTTGGCGCCGGGGACGGCTCGGCGGTTGGGGCTGATGACTCCGGATCGCCGTCGGGCCCAGACCATCACGTCGGCGCCGCGCCGGGCTGGGGGTCGTGGCTTCGGTGCTGGTCTGGGCCTGTCTCCTCGCGCTCACCGGCGGGCACACGGCGGCGGCCTGCTGGCGGGTAAGTCGGGTGGGTTCCTGGGAAGACGATCTCGTGGCCAGGGTGGTCGTGGAGTCGGTCCGTTCCACCGCCGCGGTGGTTCGGGCCGCACCGGGTCGGTTACCGGTGCTGGTCGAGGTCGTGGTGGGCAGGCAGCCGGCGGCGCTGGTCGTCGGCCGGGACGAGGCGGTGGGCCAGCCGGTAGCCGTTCGGTGGCCGGTTCCAAGGGCAACGGAAACGGGTTCCTCGGGAAAGGCCGTGGGGGGCGTCTGTTTCCGGGCCGGTCTCGGTCGTCTGACCAGCGCGGTGCAGGCCGCGACAAGTCGGCGGCCTCAGGTATGAGCGGAGTTCGGGGGTGGTTGAAGTCCCTCGGCGATTTCGACTCCACCGGGCGCAGGACAGCCGACCAGGCGCTGATTGCCGCAGAGACCTACAGGCGTTGGTACGACCCAGTCATGAGACCTGAGGCCATCGAAGACGAAGAACGGCCACTGACCAGTGGGAATAGCAACGAACGTGCCGGTGGAGCGTCGCCTGCGGCCTCTTCCAGCAGCGTGACAGAACGAAGGAGTATAGGAATGGCCGATCCATTCGAGGCAATCAACGAGGCCCGTGCGGGCATGTCGACCGAGTTCCAAAACGCCATGGCGGTCTCGGACTGGGTCAAGGGTGCACCGGAAGCCGCCGAGGCGGACGTCGCGATGTGGCGTCAGCAGATCGACGCCATGGGGGACCAGGTCGCAATCGACCCGAGCTTCACTGAGGCAATCGGCTTGTGGACAAACACGATGGCGGCCTGTGCGGCGCAGCTCCATGCCGCTGCGGCGGTGTTCGAATCTGCTCACGCCGAGCAGTTGGAGAAGATCAATAACAACGACCCGAAGCACAAGGCGTGGGACATCAGCGCGAATCAGCGGTAGCCGCGTGCGGGCCCGTATCTGCTGGTCACAGCAGGTACGGGCCGTGTCTATGTGAGGAGATTGCTGGTGGTCGAGGTCCAAGCGAGACCTGAGGTCGCGGTCCGACCTGGGCATGCCGCGCGTAAGGTTCCGCGGCCGGCATCCTCGGTCTCGCAGCGGTCAGTGCGCGACGCTGTCCGGGTGTGGAGCCCACGGCCGGGCTGGTTCGCGCCGTTGATGACGGTCGTGGCCTTGTACAACGTGGCTGCCATCCCGGTCTGGGCCGGCTTGCCGGTCTGGTCGGTGTGGCTGCTGGGGGCGTTGAGCACGTTTGCACTGGTCTGGGTGTGTAGGCGGCGGTATCACAAGGCCGTGTATGGGGCGGCACACCACAACACGGCGGTGGGGTTTTGCCTGGTCGCCGGGCTTCTGGGCACCGCGTGGATGGCTTTTGCGGCCGAAGTATCGCCGATCAACATCACGGCGCTGGGTTTGCTGTTGTTGTTCGGGATCACGCTGGGTGTGTTGTTTCTGCTGGTCAGGCACCAGGCGCCGATCAAACGGGAGACCCAGCGGCAGATCGTGGCACTGGACCAGCAGATGAAGGAGGTCGAGACCACCGCGACTGAACAGGCCCAGACCGTTGAGGAGCACCGCGATCAGATGGTCCGCGCCGACCTTGCCGGTGTGACGGTGATCGAGAACATCGACACGGCGGAGGGTTTCCGGATGACGTTGAAGGACAACCCGAACAAGCCGATCAAGTTGTCCGGCCTGCAGAGCAAGATCGGCAACTTGGCCTCCGTGCTGGCGGCCGATCTGCATGCGCAGGGGATCGAGTTGCCGGAGCACCATGTTCAGGCGTACCCCGCTGGTCCAGCTCACCTGTTCTACGTGAAGGTGCGCACGAAGGACATCTTCCTGGAGCCGTTGCCCTACCAGGTGAGTACTGAGATCCCGCCCTTGCGGGAACCGGTGAAGGCAGGGAAGTTCGCTGATCAGGAGCCTGTTCCGATTCCGATCATCGGCAGGAACGGGATCATGTGCTCGGAGACCGGTGGCGGCAAGACGGTGTTCATCAACAACCTCATCGCCGGTGTGGCCGAACGGGACGCTGTGGTGGCCTGGGTCGGGGGCACCGAGAAGCTCACGCCGCTGGTCCTGCCATGGCTCGCTCCCTGGCTGTTGGGCAATACCGACCGACCTCTGCTCGATTATGTGGCTGGTCCCGACGCTTACGCGGTGCTGGACATGCTGGTGGCGTTCTACAAGCTGGTGTCCGACCGCACGAGTTCGCTGGGGGCCAGGTCGAAATTCCGGGCCACGCCCGAGGATCCGGCAGTGGTCATGTTCTTGGAGGAGGCACCGGACCTGCTCGATCGTCATAAGGACAAGAAGGTGATGACCCACAAGGGCACCAAGATGAACGCCTCGCAGCTGCTCGACGCGATCGCGTCGATTGATCGTGCAGCGGAATGCGGATTCTGGCTGCTGACCCAGCAGGGCCTGATCGAGGCGCTGGGCCCGAACGGCACCCGGATCCGCCGGAACTGCATCGTCCGGGTGGCCGGCGCGACGCAGAGCGACTATGACGGCTCATCGACGCTGGTCAAGTGCAATAACGTCCGCACTACCCAGCTCAAGAACAATGAGTTGTTGATCCAGCGGGACATCAACGTCCCGGTGGCCGAGTCCTGGAAGGCGTTCTTCCTCGACGAGCTGGATCTCATCGGCCCGGTCGCGGAGTACTACACGCCGCGCAAGCCGGCCTTCTCGCAGCAGCGCAAGAACTCGCTGGGGTCCGCTTACGCTCGGCGGTGGGATGCGGACCGGCTTCCGGAGCTTGTACAGGCGGCTCGGATTGATCTCGGTGTCGAATGGCCGGTCGGCTCTCGCGATGGCGGCCAGGAGTCACCAGCGCCTGAACAGCCAGTCCAGCCTGATTCCGGAGCCCAGACGCATTTTCAGGATCCTGCCCCCGAGGAGATCACCATGATGGCCAGCGACGCGGAAGCGAAAATGACCGAGGCGATCGCCGAGATCGCGAAGTACGGGCCGCTCGGCAAGACCATGTCGGAACTGCTGCATGTGGTCACAGCCGCCGACTGCCCGGAGTTCGCGGCGGCGTGGATGTACGCGGTGGTCATCGGCAAGGCGGCACCCCAGGCCAGCATGGCGGAGAAGGAGGCGGCCGGGCAGGCACTGATCACAGAGTTGGCCGGGGCGCCCTGGCAGCTGCCCACGGAGGTTCGAAGTGGGGCCGAGGGGTGGGCCAGTGCAACCTTGCGGGACCGGATCCATCGCTATCTGGACCCGTCGGTAGCCAGTTCATCCGGGATTCCGCAGCAACGAGCGGGCGAGGTACGGGAACCACTGCGGACCTTGCTGGCGCGGCTGCAGGACTTCCCTGGTGATCACTTCGTCACCACCAGCCAGGCCGTCGAGCTGCTGGAGGACTCCTACAGCGCCAACCAGCTGATGGAACTCCTGCGCGACGAGTTCGGTCTGCCCACTCAGCGTCCACGGGGCGACAACGACGCCCGACCTCGGGGCTGGTTCCTGAGCAATCTCCGCGATGCGGCAGAAGCACCTGTCTAGATTCTGTCACTTAGAGTAGTTGTGGGGCTGTCGGTCAAGGTGACCGGCAGCCCCAC
>QZFT01000099.1 GCA_003600225.1 Pseudonocardiaceae bacterium YIM PH 21723 | reverse complement strand
GGTGATGAGGGTGGGATTGTGGATGGTTAAAGACATTGTTGGGGCCCAAAAATGTCTTTAACCATCCACAACCACCCAGTCCACAGTGGACTCGGAGTCGAAGAGTGCGGCGGTCGTTGGGGTATGGCGTCCCGCGCAGCGGCCCATCCCCACAAGACCGGCGTGCCCCCACCCGACACACCGGCAGGAAAGACGCCCCCACCCGCCCGTCTCCCCCTCCAAAGCCGCCTTCGACAAACGGCCAGACCCGACCCCGACGACCAGGTCAGGCCTCGTCCAACGGGAGCCGGCGGTACTCGGGCAGGTACTGGTCGAGCTCGCCCAGTTCGAAGCGGGACATGCCGATGACGTGCCAGAACTGCCCGCCGTGGGTGCCCTCGTACTTGTAGCGGCCCTCCGGCGTGAGCGCGGCCCAGCCGTCCGGTAGCCCGAGCAGCGTCGCCCGGCGCTCCAGGGGATGGGTGGTCCACAGCAGCGCGGTGCCGTCGTCGGAGCCGCTGGCCAGTAAATCGCCGTTCGGGGAGAAGGACACCGACGAGATGCTGCCGCTGTGCCCCTCCAGGGTCTCCCGGTACTCGCCGGTCCTGATGTCCCACAACCGGATGACCAGGTCATCGCCGGCGGTCGCCAGCACGCCGTCGCGCCGGTTCACCGCGACCGTCCACAGCCGGCCCGTGTGCCTGCCCAGCACGTAGGTGGCCTCGCCGGAGGACACGTCCCAGATCCGCGCCGTGCTGTCCCATGAGGCGCTGGCCAGCAGGTTCTCGTGGAAGACCACGCCGTAGACCCGGTCGGTGTGCCCACGCATGGTGCGCAGCAGCTCGCCGGTCTGCACGTCCCACAGCCGCACCATCGAGTCGTCGCAGCCGGTCGCCGCGAGGCTGCCGTCGGCGTTGAACGCGATGGACCGGACCCGGCCCTTGTGCTCGGTGAACGTGTGCACCGGGGTGCCCGTGGAGCGGTACCAGAAGGTCACCGTGTCGTCGTCGTTCGCGCTGGCCACGATCTCGCCGTCCGGGCTGAACGCGATCCCCCACAGCGGCGCCTGTTCGACGGTGATGTGCCGCTGGTGCCGGCCGGTGCGCAGGTTCAGCAGGTTGATCCGGCCGTCGTTGCTGACGGTGGCCAGCTGGTCGGGATCCGCCGGGTTGAAGATCGCCGTCTCCAGGGTGAGCAGGCCGCCCGCGCCGCCGATCAGCTGCTGGTGCTGCCGCGCCGTGTCCGGGTCCCACAGCCGGACGGTTCCGTCGTTTCCGCAGGTGGCCAGCACCGTGCCGGTCGAGTTGAACCGCACCCGGGTGACCCGGCGGCCGTGGCCGGTGATCGTGTGCCGGAGCTGTCCGGTGGCCAGGTCCCACAGCCGCGTCGTGAACTGGTCGTCGCTGATCGCCAGCTGACTGCCGTCCGGGCTGAACGCGAACGGCCAGACCGAACCGGTGTGCGCGGTGAGCCGGTGCACCGGCACATCGGACCGGGGATCCCAGACGCACACGAGACCGGCGCTGTCCCCGGTGACCAGCAGGGTCCCCGACGGGTCGAAGCCGAGCCAGTAGATCGAGGCCGAATGGGCGGTGAGGGTGTGCCGGATATCACCGGTCTCGGTGTCCCAGACGATCACGCCGCCGTCGGTGTCGCCGCTCGCCAGGATCGGTGCCGTCGGATGGAACGCCACCGTGTACACCCGGCCGGTGTGCCCGCGCAGCGTGCGGACCGGGCTGCCGTCGGTGCCCCACAACGCGACGGCACCGCCCGCGCCACCGGTGGCCACCAGGTCACCCGCCGGAGTGATGACGACCCGGAACACCGCGCCCTCGGCGCCGACGAACTCGCCGACCGATTTCCCGCTCTCGATGTTCCACAGCTTGACCACGCCGTCCCAGTAGGAGGTGGCGATCAGCTCGCCGCGGAAGGCCAGGCTGAAGATCAGTCCCCGCTCGCCGTGGAACTCGCGCAGCAGCCGGCCGGTGGGCAGTTCCCAGACCCGCAGCACGCCGTCCGCGTCGCCGGTGGCCAGCCGGTCGCCTTCCGGGCTGATGGTCAGCGGCCACGGCCACTCGCGGTGCGCCTCGATGACCTGCAACTGTTCGCCGGTGGCGGCGTCCCAGATCCGCACCGTGCCGTCGCCGGAGCCGGTGACCAGGACTTCCTCGCCGTAGTCGACCGCGAACACCCGGCCGCGGTGACCGTGCAGCGTGCGCACCGGCAGGCCGGTCGCCGAGTCGCAGATCAGCACGCCACCGGTGTCGCTGCCGATGGCCAGGGTGGTGCCGTCCGGGCTGTACGCCTGGACCTGGGGTAGCCGGCCGCGCCGGGCGTCGAAGCCGTGTCGCACGCCGACCTGGCCGGGTGCGAGTTCCAGGTTCACCGGCTGGCCGGGGACGATCGCGGCCCCGCGCAGCGCGGGCGAGTCGGGGATGCCGACGACCTCCACCAGGGACGCGCGGCTCCACCGGCTGCCGTCGATCCGGGCGCCGGTGAGGTCGGTCTTCGCCAGCCGGGCCCTGGTCAGGTCGGCGCCACGCAGGTCGGCGCCGGCCAGGGTGGCCTCGTCGAGGCGGGTGGCGACCAGCCTGGTGTCCCGCAGGGTCGCGCCGGTCAGGTTGGTGCCGACCAGCCGCGCGCCGGTGAGGTCCGCGCCGGTCAGGTCCACCTCGCGCAGGTCCCGGTAGGACAGGTCCTCGCCGCGCAGCGAGGCGCCACGCAGGTCGGCGGTCGGCGAGGTGCGCAGCCGGGTGCCGATCTTTATCGCGTTGGTCCGGCGGATCTCGTCCGCGCCCGCATCGGCCAGCACCTCCTCCGCCCAGGCCCGGCAGACCCCGGATTCGGCCAGGTCGCAGAGGAAGTCCACGGTCAGCTGGGACAGCGGGCGGGCGGCCAGTTGCGGCGGGGACGCCACGCCGCCGCGGAACTGCTCGGAGATCCGGTTGGCCACCAGCCACTCGGCCACCGAGCTGTGGATGAAGCCGAACAGCTCCTCGTCGGTGCGCACCAGCAGGCTGCCCGCGCCCATGGCGTGTGCCACGAACGGCACCGAGGTCTGCGCGTTGCCGGTCAGTTCCACCAGCGTGCGGGCGATGTCGGTGATCTCGCTGTGCCGCAGGTACGTCTCGCCGGTCTCCCAGATGCGCAGCGCCAGCGCGGTCACCGCCTGCCAGAGCTCGTGGATCCGCAGCACCGCCGGGCCACCGGCACCGTCGGCGGACCGCTCCACCTCGTAGCTGAGCCAGGACTGCAGGATCTCCCGGTACAGCCCGGCCGCGCTGATCGCCCGGCTGGCCTCGGCGGCCGCGCGCAACCGCTCCTCCGGCAGGTCGGCGATGAAGCTCAGCATGCGTGGATTGCGGGCCAGGCCAAGGAGATCCTGGATTCCGGTGATCAGCCGCAGCCGGTCGTCGGCGCGCTTCTCGTCCCCGCCCCAGCGGTTCACCAGGTAACCGCGGATCTGCGCCGGGGTGAAGTCCTCAATGGACACGATGCGCCGCTGCGGCAGCAGGCCGACCCGCTCACCGAGCGCGGTGAGCACCTGCGCCTGGGACTTGAAGTGCTGGGTGCGGCTGGCCACGATGATCTTCGCTTTGCCTTCCGCCGCAAGGAGAAGCGTCTCCAGGTGATCGGCGGCGCGTTCGTAGCTGACCCGGGTGACCAGTTCGTCGAAACCGTCGAACAGCAACACGATCCGGCCTTCGCGGAGCATGTAGTGGAAGGCGCGCAGGTCGATCCGGTCCTCGCCGTAGTTGGCCAGGTGCGCGGCGACCAGGCCGTCGACCGTGTGCGCCTTGTCCAGGTTGCGCAGTTCGATCAGGATCGGCAGCAGGTGCGGCATGGTGGCGCTGATCCGCCGGGACACCTCGTGCAGCGCGAAGGTCTTGCCCCGGCCGAAATCGGCGAGCAGCAACACGAAGCGGGCGTTGTCCGAGGCGACCAGGTTCACCAGTTCGTCGGCCAGGTCCTCACCGGTCCGGTTGTCGGCCACGTCCTGGTAGCGGAACCGTTGCGGCACATACAGATCCGGCGGATAACGCCGGTCGGTGCGCAGCCGGGAGGCCTGCCGGTCCAGGTAACCGCGCAGGTCCAGCAATCCCTGGAATTCGGTGAAGCTACGCAGCCGGATTCCTTGCCGGGCGGCGTGATCGACCAGCGAGCGGGCCGGCGGCGGGCCCTGGTAGACCAGCTCGGAGCCGTGATCGGGGTCGTGTTGCAGGAAGTCCTCGACCACCGCGGCGGTCAGCTCGCCGACGTGCGCGCCGATCCTCCACTGTGGATTGAAGCCCTCCTGGTTGCGGGTGAGCAGCAGGTGCGGCGGGGTCGTCTCCACCCGGCGGACCTTGGCGTCCTGGTAGCGGGTGGCGCAGACCTCGATCATCCGGTCCAGCAGCCTGCTGTGCGGATCGTTGCTCGGCGGCGCCTCGACCAGTTCCAGCCGGACGGGTTCCTCCAGTTCTTCCGGCTCCGGCACGGCGGCCGCCGGGAAGGTCGCGTCGGCGGCGATCCAGTCCTGCTCCAGGCGCTCGACGTCGGTCGAGTACGGGGAGTACCGCACCAGTCCGGTGGCGGTGATCTGGATGATCTCCTCGCGGCCGGGGGCGCTGCCCGGCAACACCGGCAGGGTGCCCAGCAGCCCGGCCTGCACGCCACCGGGTCCGGGACCGTGCAGCAACAGGTTGAGCCGCTTGCCGACCAGGCGCTCCAGGCTGCCGACATCGCGCAACAGCAGCGGATCCGCGCTGGCGGTGGTGTGTCCGGGCAACGGGTCGTGCCGCACCACGCCGATCCGCAGCCAGCCCGCGGTCTCGAACTGCCGTAGCCGCTCGGCGAACCAGGCGGCCTGGTTCTCGCCGATCAGGCCGTAGTCGTCCTCCGGCCGATGGGTCGCGGCCATGGTCGAGTTCAGCCCGGCGAACACCACCCGCAGCTCGGGCACCGCGAACAGCGTCCACGGCTGCGCCACGTCGAAGGTGAGGGTGTCCAGGCCCTGGTAGACCTCGGCGAACAGGTCGGCGAAGTGCTCCAGTTTGGGGAAGTACGGCGGCTGCGGCTGCCGGTCGCGGGATTCGCAGCCGGCGAAGTAGGCCAGGCAGGCCGCCTTCGACACGTCGTGGTTGCCGGGCACGACGACCACGCGGTCCGGTTCCAGGCCGAGCAGCACGCGCAGCCCGGTGAGGAATGCGAGGGCCTGCTCGATCTCCCGCGGGCGGGCCGACTCGGTGAGGTCACCGGTGACCACCAGGAGTTCCGGGGCGGGCGCGCCCCGGTCGATGAGCTCGGTGACGTTGGCCCAGATCCGGGCCTGCAGGCCGGCCGCGTCCATCGGATCGCGGGGGTCGGCCAGGCCGCGGCCGAACCGGGGGCCCGGCACGTGCAGCACGCTGAGCCCGGCGCCCCGATCGCGGCGGGCGACGCCCTCCGGCGGATAGACCGGGGCGGCCACCGGGGTCCGCCTGCCCGCCGTCACATCCACAATGGACGGCGCGTTGGCCAGGGGGTCGTAGCGACCGGAGATCGTGCCGGGCCGGGGGTAGCCGGGTTCCACGGCGGGCTTGGCCCGGCCGTTGAGCACGTGCTGGATCCAGCCGAGCAGCGCGCGGCGGGCCTGTTCGGCGTCCGGGATGCCGACGAGGTCCAGGTAGGTGATGGTGGCGAGCAACCCGGACAGCGGGCAGTCCTGGATGCGGACCGTCATCAGCTTGCCCGGGTCGGTGCGCAGCGCGGCCTGCCATTCCATGGTGCCGTACCGCGAGGTCAGGTAGTTGCGGGACAACACGGCGAGGACGATCGTGGACTCGCGCACGCCGCGGTCCATGAAGTCGATGAAGTTGGTCCCCGGCAGGAAGTCCCACGCCTGGATGAGCGTCCGATAGCCCTCTAGCTCCAGCTGCCACGCGAGCCAGGTGGCCCAGCGTTCGTCGGCGGGTGAGTAGCTGATGAAGAAATCGATCGGCTGACCGGATCGACCCGAACGCTCCATCGACGTCATGGTGACCAGTATCGAGGTCGGCGGGCGTACGTGGCTACCGTCTGATCTGGGATGATTACTTTGTGTCCGATCAGGTCGAAGCCCGTGACAAGCTCGGTGTGTTGGATTGGATCCGGATCGGCCTGCTGATCACCGGGGTGTTGTGCGTGGTCACCGGACTGCTGCCCGCCGCCGAGGCGAAGCAGAACCTGGCCAGGGTGGCCCCGCTGATCCTCTTCCTGGGCAGCGTGATCGTGCTGGCCAAGCTGGCCAGGCAGGCGCAGGTGTTCGATGTGATCGCCACCAGGCTGGCGGTGCTCGGCCGGGGCAACTACCTGGCGCTGTTCCTGCTGTGCGTGGTGTTCGCCTCGGTGACGACCATGTTCCTGAACCTGGACACCACCGCCGTGCTGCTCACCCCGGTACTACTGGCCCTGGCCGCGCGGGCCGGGATCGCGCCGCTGCCCCTCGCGATGACCACGATGTGGCTGGCCAACACCGCGAGCCTGCTGCTGCCGGTGTCCAACCTGACCAATCTCCTCGCGGCCGACCGGGTGGCCCTGGACGCCCCGCAGTTCCTGGCCCGGATGTGGGCGCCGCAACTGGCGGCGATCGCGGCCACCATGGTCTGCCTGTGGATCTGGTACTGGCGGCGGAGTGCGCGCGGCGCGGACCGCTACGTGCCGCCGCCGATGCTGCTGCTGTCCGGGCCGGCCGAGCGGGCGTTGTTCGGCGTCACCGGGGGCGCCTGCCTGCTGTTCATCCTGGCCATCCCGTTCATCCGGAACCAGATCGAGATCGCCGCGACCATCGCCGCCGCGCTGGCGGTGCTGGCCTACCTGGTGTGGGACCGGCGGGCACTGCGCTGGTCGCTGGTGCCCTGGCAGTTGCTGATCTTCGTCGCCGGGTTGTTCCTGGTGGTGCCGACATTGAGCAGGCTGGGCCTGTTCGAGGTGATGCAGGCGCTGATCGGGGTCGACCCGGGCTGGGCGGGCTCGTTCCGCGCGGCCACCGCCGGGGCGGTGCTGTCCAACGTGGCCAACAACCTGCCCGCCTACACGGCCGGGGAGGCCGCCGTTCCGGTCGCCAACGGGACGCAGTTGCTGGCCCTGCTGATCGGCACCAATGTCACGCCGATCGTCACGCCGTGGGCCTCGCTGGCGACGCTGCTCTGCCTGGAGTCCTGCCGGGAGCATGGTCTCCACGTGCCACCCTGGCGTTTCGTCTGGACCAGCCTCGCCCTTGCCGTGCTCGCCCTGCTCACCGCCGTCGCCGCCCTCCTGGTCACCGGCTGAGCCATTACCCGCGGCTCCGAAGTTGACGATGTTCGGCGTCGCCGAACATCGTCAACTTCGGGACCAAGATCCACTCGGGTGGCCGCATTCGGCCGCGAGCGCTGGTCAGGGTGGCGCAGGTCCGGAATGCTGATCCGCGGGGGTGGGCAACGGTGCCGAGACGCGAAGAACCGCTGGACACGCAGAACGAGGTGGCCTCCGCCTTCGCGGCGGGGCTGCGCGAACTACGCCGGCGGGCGGGCAATCCGCCGTACCGGGAACTGGGCAGGCGGGCGCACTACGTCGCGGGCACGCTGTCCGAGGCGGCGGCGGGCCGGCGGCTGCCGAGCCTGTCCGTGGCCCTCGCCTACGTCCAGGCCTGCGGCGGCGACACCGTGGAGTGGGAAGAGCGCTGGCGGCGGGCCACCACCGAGCCCGGCGGCACGGCGCCCGCCCCGGCCCCGGAGACCGAATCCGCGCCCTACGTGGGACTGTCCGCCTTCGGCACCGAGGACACCGACCGGTTCTTCGGCCGCGAACGGCTGATCGACCTGGTGTGCTCGCGGCTGGACCAGAACCGCCTGGTCGGCGTGTTCGGCGCCTCGGGTGCCGGAAAATCCTCGCTGCTGCGGGCCGGTGTCATCCCCCGGCTGCGCGAGCTGCACCCGGACCTGCGGGTCGTCGTGATCACCCCCGGCGCCCACCCGCCGGCCGCGCTCGGCGAGCCGGGCGAAGGACCGCTGCTGCTGGTCGTCGACCAGTTCGAGGAGATCTTCACCCTCTGCGCGGACGAGGCGGAGCGCACCGAGTTCCTGGACCGGCTGGTCGCCATCGCCCGGACGGGCCGGGTGGTGCTCAGCGTGCGGGCCGACTTCTACGGGCACTGCACCGGGCACGCCGGGCTGGTCGAGGCACTGCGGGACGCGCAGATCGCCGTCGGCCCGATGACGGTGGACGAGCTGCGGCAGGCCATCACCGGCCCCGCCGCCAAAGCGGGCTGCACGGTCGAGGGCGCGTTGCTCGCCGAACTGGTCGCCCACCTGCACGGGCGGGTCGGCGGGCTGCCGCTGCTGTCCCACGCGTTGCGCGAGACCTGGGGCCGCAGGCGCGGGAACACGCTGACGCTGACCGCGTACCAGCTGGCGGGTGGCATCGACGGCGCGCTGGCCCGCACCGCGGAGGCGGTGTACACGGACCTCGAACCCCGGCAGCAGGAGCTGCTCCGGGACCTGCTGCTGCGGCTGATCGCGCTGGGCGACGGCACCGAGGACACCAAGCGGCGGATCGGCCGGGACGAGGTGGACGCCGAGGATCCCGACGTGGCCGTCGTGCTGCACCGCCTGGTGGAGCAGCGGCTGCTCACGGTGGACGGCGGTTCGGTGGAGATCACCCACGAGGCGTTGATCCGCAGCTGGCCCCGGCTCCGGGAATGGCTGGCCGACAACCGGGAGGACCTGCGGGTCCATCGCCGGCTGACCCAGGCGGCGACCGGCTGGTACGAGCGCGGCTGCGAACCCGAGGCCCTGTACCGGGGTCCCCGGCTGGCCGCCGCCCGCGACTGGGCGGCGACCCAGAACGGCGCGCTGACCAGCAGGGAACACCAGTTCCTGCAGGCGGGCGCGGATGCCGAGCAGGACGAACTGCGGGTCGCCGGGCAGCGGGCCAGGCGGCTGCGGCAACTGGTCGGCCTGCTGACGGTGCTGTTGCTGATCGCCGTCACCGCGACCGGCTACGCGATCCACGCGGGCAGCGAGGCAGGTAACCAGCGGGACCTGGCGCTCTCACAGAAGGTGGCGAGCGAGGCCACCGCGCTGCGCACCGTGAACCCGGCCCTGGCGGCCCAGCTGAGCGTGGCCGCCTACCGGCTGGCACCCACCACCGAGGCCCGATCCGGGCTGCTCAGCGCGGGCACCGCGACGCGGGCCAACCGGCTGCTCGGCCACACCGGATACGTGCTGACCACGGCGTACAGCCCCGACGGCAGGCTGGTGGTCAGCGGCGGCGAGGACAACACGGCGCGGCTGTGGGACGTCAGCGGATCCCCACGGCAGGTGGCCACGCTGACCGGCTACGGGCAGGGCGTGAACGCGGCCGTGTTCAGCCCGGACAGCCACACGCTGATCATCGGCGGCAACGACCACGCCGTGCGGCTGTGGGACGTGCGCAGCCCGGAGCACCCGCAGGAGCTCGCCGTCGCCGCCGAGCACACCGGCGGGGTGTACGCCGTCGCGCTGCACCGGGACGGACGGCTGCTGGCGACCGGTTCCGAGGACCACACCGCCCGGCTGTGGGACCTGTCCGATCGGGAACACCCCCGGCAGCTGGCGGTGCTCCCCGGCCACGAGGGGCGGATCAGCTCGGTGGCCATCGACGCGGGTGGGACGCTGCTGGCCGTCGGCAGCTGGGACGACACCGTGTCGCTGTGGGACATCGGCAATCCCCGGGAACCACGCAGGCTGGACGGCGTGCTGCGGCACAGCGGGGACGTCCGGCAGTTGGCCTTCGCGCCCGGCGGCCGGGTACTGGCCAGCGCCGGCAATGACAACAGCACGCGGCTGTGGGAGCTCACCGATCCCGCCGCGCCCCGGCAACTGGCCACGATCCCGCAGCTGAACCAGGCGAGCGCCGTGGCGTTCTCCCCCGACGGCAGGCTGCTGGCCATCGGCGGCGCGGACAGCACCGTGCGGCTGTTCGACGTCGGCGACCCGGCGGCCCCGCTGGCGCTGACCACGTTGAACGGGCACGCCAACCAGGTCGTCTCGCTGGCGTTCGGACCCGATGGCCGCACGCTGAGCAGCGCCGGCTGGGACCGCAGCGTCCGGTTGTGGCGACTGGACGGTTTGCCGCTGACCGGGCACAACGGCGTGGTGATGAGCCTGGCCTTCCGGCCCGGCGGGCACACCCTGGTGACCGGCAGCAGTGATCACCGGCTCCGGCTCTGGGACCCGGCGAAACCCGGGATGCCACGCCCGGCGGCCTGGCCGGACGGCCACACCGGACCGGTGCGCGGCGTGGCGTTCGGCCCCGGCGGCCGGCTCCTGGCCAGCGCGGGCAACGACAACCGCACCCGGCTGTGGGAGATGAGCGGGACGCCGCAACAGCGGGCGGACCTGCCGGGACACACCAACATCGCCCAGGCGGACACCGTGTTCGCCACCGCGATCAGCCCGGACGGCAGGCTGCTGGCCAGCACGGACAACGATCGCCTCGTGCTGCTGCGGGACATCTCCGATCCGACGGCGCCCCGGGACCTGGCGCGGCTGACCGGGCACACCATGACCGTGCTGGGCATCGCGTTCAGCCCGGACGGGCACACCGTGGCCACCGCGGGTGGCGACAGCCGGGTGCGGCTGTGGGATGTGCGTACCCCGGAGCGCCCGGTGGAGCTGGCGACGCTCGACGGGCACACCGACGGCGTCTACTCGGTGGCGTTCGGCCCGGACGGCCGGACGTTGATCAGCGGCAGCGGGGACAACACCGCGCGGCTGTGGGACGTGACCGATCCGCGGCACCCCGCCACGCTGAGCACGCTCACCGGGCACACCGGTGTGGTCAACGCGGTGGCCTTCGCCCCGGACGGCCACCGGGTCGCGACCGCGAGCGGCGACGGCAGCACCCGGCTGTGGGAGGTCGCCGACCCTCGGCGGCCCACCGTGCACGCGGTGCTGTCCGGACACGCGAAGGCGGTGCGGTCGGTCGCGTTCAGCTCGGACGGGAACCTCGTGGCGACGGGCAGCGAGGACGGCACCGCACGGCTGTGGGACACCGATATCGAGCGGGTGGCGGGGAAGATGTGCGAGAACGCGACGCCACCGATCACCGCCGAGGAATGGTCGAAGTACTTCCCCAACGTCGGCTTCGAGGCTCCCTGCCCGGCTTGACCTTCGTTGTCAGCGGCGGCGGTTGTCCGGTGTTTGTCGTTCGGCGCCGGACAGTCCGACGGCGATCAATGGCAGGTGCTACAGATGTGGTCGACCAGCGACAACATCTGGGGGGGGATCACCTGTCATGACTGGAATCCAGGATCCGGACGGCTGCCTGACCTCGCGCCGCAGGACCGGCTGAGCACCCTGCCGAGGGGGGATGGGGGCCCGCGCTGGCCGCTCGGCGCGGGCCCTTCTTCCCGGCGACCTGGGTTGCTTCTGGCCTGTTGTCGAAAGAGGGCTTTGGAAGGGGAGACGGGCTTGGGGCGGGGTCTTTCCTGCCTGGCTGTTGGGTGGGGGCACGCCGGTCTGGTGGTCGGGGCCGCTGCGCGGGGCTCTCGCTGACTTGTCGTGGGGTTTTCCCACGACAAGTGGCACTTGTCGTG
>QZFT01000098.1 GCA_003600225.1 Pseudonocardiaceae bacterium YIM PH 21723 | reverse complement strand
CGCGGTGCCCTTCAGGCCCTCACCGATGGTGCCGTCCTTGCGGCCGGACCTCACCCGCAGGTCTCCCGGTAGGCGTCGAGGCCGAGGTTCTTCTTGATGCTGGACAGCCCCAGCGGCCGGGTGATCGGGCAGAACCTACTGGCCGGTAGCGTGTACTCGGCGTGGAAGACCGCCTTGCCCGCGTGGATGAACGCGGACAACGCACCGCACTCGGCGTACTGGGCGCACTCCTCGTTGATGGCGAAGTCGAACTCGCCGAGCAGCTGCGGGATCTGCGCGAGATCGTTCTTCAGGCCGATGGCCATGCCCCGGGAATGCGCCAGCTCGGCCAGCATCCGGTTGTAGGCCAGCTGGTCGGCCGCCGTCAGCGGGAAGCCGCTGTTCTCCGCGAACGCGTCGTCCTGGTCGGCCTCGACGGCGTCGAATCCCTTGTCCCGGCACAGCTGGAAACGGCGGGCCATCAGCGGTTCCAGCACGCTGAGCTGCCGGATGTCCAGCCACCGCTCGTCGGGCCAGCCGTCGACCACCGCGCCGCGCACCGCGGCGGGGAAACTGGCGGCGTCCGGCCGGGACAACTCCACCGCGCCGACGTCGACGTAACACACGGCCTTCCGCCCCTGGGCGTGCAGCGCGGCCACCTGTGCGGCGCTGGTCATCTCGAAGTCCACGTCGTACACCTCAGCACCGACCGACAGGTCGAGGGTGCCGGTCAGCTGCCACTGCCAGCTCATCCCGGGTGCGGGCTGCCACCAGCCGGATCCGGTGGCGGGCGCCGCGAGCGCGCCCTCCACGACCTGGCCGCAGCCGGTGGCCGGGGCCAGCCCGTAGTCCCGGATCAGCCGGGCCTGGGCGCAGATCTTCGACTGACCGCCGACGAACACCGATGCCACCGGTTCGCTGCCGATCGCGGACATCGGCACCTCGTTGTAGACCTCGTAGCTGACCCGCGTGGCCAGCTGGTCCGGCCCCGAGCCCAGGGCGATGGGTGGCGTCCCGGCCCAGTTCGCCAGCCGGGACTTCCCCCGCAGGTCGACGGCCGCCTGGTTGAGCTGCCGCAGGTACGCGTCGATCGAGTGCGGCATCAGCTCCTGTGGGCTGACCAGCGCCGATCCGGTGTTCTCGCCGATCGGTGCGCCGGTCGCGGTGGTGTCGTGCACACAGGGGAATCTGCTGGTGAAATCGACGGTGTCGGTCAGTCCGAGGGCGCGCAGGAACGCCGTCCGGGTGACCGCGCCGAACTGGGGCAGCAGCGGCCGGTACGCGGCAGCGGCCTGGCAGCTGTAGATCAGGCCCAGCTGCTGCGGGGTGAGCTTCGCCGACAGCGGGCTGTCCCGCCGGAGCACGTAGTCCACCGCGTCCGCCGGGAGATTGGTGTTCGGCTGCAACCCCGGCACTGCCGCGCTGCCGACGTCCAGCCGGGTGGTTCCGGTCCGGTTCGGCGCCTGCTGCTGGGTCTGGTTGAGGAACGCGGACACCGAGTGCGGCACCAGCTGCCAGGGATCGGTGAGCTGCGCGCCGACGTTCTCCAGCACCGGCTGCCCGTCGGCCGCCGTGTCCGCGACGCACGGGTGCAGGCCGGTGTACGCCGCCGAATCGGCGATGCCCAGCCGTTGCAGGAACCGCGCGCGGACCTCGGAACCGAACCTCGGCAGCAGTGGCCGGTACGCGGTACCGGCCTGACACGTGTAGATGGCGGTGAGCTGGGCGGTGGTGAGGGCGCGGCTGATGCCGCTGTCGTTGCGGGTGAGGTAACCGATCCGCTCCACCGCGAACGGCAGGTAGGCGCCGCCCGAACCCGCGGGAACGGCGCCGGCCCGCTGGAACTGCACACAGCCGTCCGCCGCGGACACTGACTGGGCCAGGGTATGGGAGCGGGACACCACACAGCCGGCCTGCTTGGTGGTGATGGACGCCGAACCGGTCGAGCCGTAGGAGGCGATCACCTTGTTCCCGGTGTCGTCAGTGACCGACTCGGACAACCGGTCCAGCACCAGCTCGGTCACCGGCGAACCGGTGCCGGCCAGCTGCCGGTAGGCCGGGGTGCCCTGCGGGTCGGCCGAGGCCGGGAGGACGCCGAACAGGACGGCCGTGCAGAGCAGGAGGAGTATCCGGGGCATGCACCGGACGCTAGTGACCGGACATCACCGCGCTGATCCGTTCGGCCGAACAGGACATCAACACAGCTTCGGCCGCCGATGCGGCGGAACAGATTCTGCAGAAACTGCACAGAACGCAGTTTCTGCAGAATCTGTTCGCTAGCTTTCGTCGCGCAGGCGTTCCAGGGCGTCCGCCAGGTCGGCCGGGTACGGGGACTCGAAGGAGACCCAGCGGTCGTCGGCCGGGTGGTGGAAGCCCAGGGTCCGCGCGTGCAGCCACTGCCTGCTCAGCCCGAGGCGCTTGGCCAGGGTCGGGTCGGCGCCGTAGGTCAGGTCGCCGGCGCAAGGGTGCTTCAGCGCGGAGAAGTGCACCCGGATCTGGTGGGTGCGCCCGGTCTCCAGCTTGATGTCCACCAGGGACGCGGCGCGGAAGGCCTCGATCACCTCGTAGTGCGTGACGCTGGGCCGGCCGTCCTGGATCACCGCGAACTTGTAGTCGTGCTTGGGGTGCCGGTCGATCGGCGCGTCGATGGTGCCGCGGATCGGATCCGGGTGGCCCTGGACGACGGCGTGGTAGCCCTTGTCCACGGTGCGTTCCTTGAACGCCCGCTTGAGCACGGTGTACGCGTGCTCGCTCTTGGCCACCACCATCACCCCGGTGGTGCCCGCGTCGAGCCGGTGCACGACCCCCTGCCGCTCGGCGGCGCCGGAGGTGGAGATCCGCAGGCCCGCGGCGGCCAGGCCGCCGACCACGGTGGGTCCGTTCCAGCCGGGGCTGGGGTGCACGGCGACGCCGACCGGCTTGTTCACCACGGCGATGTCGTCGTCCTGGTAGATCACCACGAGGCCGTCGACCGGAATCGGCACGACCTCCAGGGGCCGCTCCGGGGCGGGCAGGGTGACCTCCAGCCAGCTGCCCGCGGTGAGCCGGTCGGACTTGATGGCGGTGTGGCCGTCGATGTACACGTCGCCGGTCTCCACCATGCCCGCCACGGCGGTACGGGACAGGCCGAGCATCTTGGACAGGCCCGCGTCGACCCGCATGCCGTCCAGGCCGTCGGGTACCGGCAAACTCCGGGTGTCAGTCACTGGCCGTCGCCTCCTTGTCTTTCTTGTCGGAGGTACGAGTGCCGTCGAACTCGATACCGAACACAGCCATCAGAATGAGGATCGCGCCGCCGACGCAGATGCCGGAGTCGGCGATGTTGAACACCGCGAACACCTCACCGCGCGGGGCGAACACCGAGATGAAGTCGACCACGTGCCCGCGCATCGGCCCCGGCGCGCGGAAGAACCGGTCCCCCAGGTTGCCCAGCGCGCCGCCCAGGACCAGGCCCAGGCCGAGTGCCCAGCCGACCGACCGCAGCTTCGGCGCCCAGCGCAGGATCGCCACCACCACGCCGAGCGCGACGAGGGTCAGCAGCCAGGTCATGCCGGTGGCCATCGAGAACGCGGCGCCGGGGTTGCGGAAGACGTCCAGGTACAGCAGTCCGCCGAGCAACCGGACCGGGGGCTTCCCCTCCAGGTCGGCCACCACCAGCACCTTGGTGAGCACATCGAGGCCGAGGGTGAGCACGGCCGCGATCACCAGCAGCCCGGTGGTGCGTTTCGGCCGCTGTACTTCTTCTGTCATACCCACCATTGTCGGTGATGGGCTGCCTACCTCAGGAAGGAGGGCACCGCACGGTGGTCGGTGGTGGGCTGCCAGCGGCCGTCGACCAGCTGGTAGGTCCAGGTCGGACCGTGGGTGAGCAGGTCACCGAGGGCGTCGACGAAGCGGTCGATGTGCTCGGCGGTGGTGCCCAGGCCCAGGCTGGCGCGCAGCGCCGGTCCGCAGCCGCCGGCCCGGCTTACTAGGTCGGACACCGCGACGTGCGCACAGAACTTGCCGTCCCGGACGCCGATGCCGTACTCGGCGGACAGCGCCGCGGCGAGCAGGCCGATGTCGTGCCCGGGGGCGACGAGGCTGACGACGCCGACCTTGTCGTGGTCCGCGCCGAAGAAGGAGAGCTGCTTCACGCCCGGCAGTCCGGCCAGGCCGGCCTGCAGCCGGGCGAGGAGCCGCTGCTCGTGCTCGATGACCGAGTCCCAGTTGGCGGCCAGGGTCCGGCAGGCGACGGCGAGGGCGTGCGCCCCCACCAGGTTCGGGGTGCCGGCCTCGTGCCGTTCGGGTCCGGCCGACCAGCTCACCGACAGTTCGTGGCCGTAGGAGCTGACCTGCTTGGTGGCGCCGCCGCCACGCAGGTAGGGGGCGGCCGCCCGCAGCCAGTCGGCGCGGCCGATGAGCGCGCCGCAGCCGAGCGGGGCGTACAGCTTGTGCGCGGACAACGCGACGTAGTCGACGCCGAGTCCGTGCAGGTCGACCGGGCGGTGCGGGGCCAGCTGCGCGGCGTCCAGCACGGTGCGGGCACCGTGCCGGCGGGCGATGGCGGCGAACTCGGCGACCGGCCACACCTCACCGGTGACGTTGGAGGCTCCACACAACACGACCAGGCGCGGGCCCTCCGGGCAGCTCTGCAGCGCGGCGGTCAGCTCGGCCTTCGCCTCCTGGATGCTCGCGGGCACCGGCAGCCGATGCACCTCGGCACCACGCCAGGGCAGCAGGGCGGCGTGGTGCTCGGAGCCGAAGACGATCACCGAGGTGCCCTTGGGCAGCGCGGTCGCGAGGAGGTTCAGCGAGTCGGTGGTGTTGCGGGTGAACACGACCGCGTCGCCCTTGTCGGCGCCGACGAACTCACCGACGACCTGGCGGGCCTGCTCGTAGATCCGGGTGCACACCTGGGAGGCGAAGCCCGCGCCGCGGTGCACGCTGGCGTACCAGGGCAGCAGCTCGTCGACGGCGTCCTTCACCGCGCCCAGGCAGGGGGCGCTGGCCGCGTGGTCCAGGTTGGCGTAACCGATCTGCCGGCCATTGACCAGCGGAACCCGCAGGTCAGCGCCGACGACGGTGGGGATGTCCAGGCAGGAGGCGGTCGACTGGACCGGGATGCTGACGGCGAGAGACAAGGCTCCTCCAGGGGCCTCTGGGACCCCTGGGCGTCAGGGTGTCCGCGCTTGCCCATCGCACCTGTCCGAGGAGTGCAGCGATGGACCAGGTCTTCACCCGGGGCACCCCACCGCGGTTGGAGGGTTGCCGGCCAGCAAGCCGGGGCTTCGCGCTGGCACTCATGACCTTGGCTTCGAAATTAACCGAGATTCGCGTTGGGACGCAAGGGGGTTCTTTTGTGATGTGACCGGCCCCCGGCGCGATGGGGACCGGTCACAAGCCGTTACGAGTAGCGGAAGTCCGCCGGCAGCCAGATGATCCGGCCGTCCGGGGTGTCGAACCGCCCACTCCACTGGCGTGGCTCGGTGGTGATCTTGTAGCCGGACAGCCACATGTCGTGCCAGGAATTCGGCCGGCCGTCCTTCCACAAGGTGAGATGCAGGTGCTCGCCCACGTTCGCGCCACCACAGGCATCCAGTGCCGTGCCGACCCAGCCGACCTCCTGACCAGCGTTGATCCACTGGCCGTCGTAGACCGAGATGTCCTTGGTCTGGTAGTAGCCGGTGGCCCAGCCGTTGCCGTGATCGATCTTCAGCCAGGGCACGCCCTGCTTCCCGGGGCAGTCGATGCGACGGGCCGTGCCGGCTGCGGCGGCGCGGACACGTCGATCGGTGGGCAGCAGGTCGATGGCGTTCTGCACGCCGCCGTTCTCCCCGGTGTCGGTGTGGATGCCACCGGAGTAGGCCCACTGACCCCTGGCGAACGGGAACTCCATGCTCGGCGGCGGGGCGGGGGCCGCGGTGGCCTGCGGGAGGCCGGTCACCGCGAGTCCGATGGCCAGGACCAGGGAGAACAGCCTGCGGAAGAGCCGGTTACCCGCTGCGGGGCTCGAGTATCCGGTCATGGTCAGTACGCCTGGAATCGGGACGGCATACCTACGCGGTGACCGTCGTTCTTGGTGAGGCTGCCGCCGTACTGGCCGTTGCTGGTCTCGATGCGCCAGCTGGACAGCCAGAGACCGTTCAGGTCGACCGGGTTGCCGTAGCGCCACACGGTGAAGTGCACGTGCGGGCCGGTGGTGTAGCCGCCGCAGGGCAACGCGTTGCCGACCTTGCCCAGCACCTGACCGGTGTTGACCCACTGGCCGTCACTGACCTGGATGTTCTCCAGGTGGTAGTAGCCGGTGTTCCAGCCGTCGGCGTGGTCGATCCGCACCCACGGTCCACCGGAGCAGTAGGTCATGTGCACGGTGCCTGGCATCGAAGCACGCACGGTGTAGTCGCTGGGAGTGAAGTCGATGGCGTTCTGCACGCCACCGTCCCGGCCGGTGTCGGTATGCGTTCCGGCCGCATAAGTCGACTGTCCGGTCGCGAAAGGGAATGCGAAAAGCCCTTCCGCCTGGGCCGCCATTGGGGTGACAACGCTGCCACTTGCCGCCAACGTGACCACGGTCAGTAGCCGAACCACTGCTGTACGCAGATTTCCGTAGTTCCGCACTTCTGATCACCTCTTAGTGGGGTTGTTGCTGCTGTTCGACGCGCCCTGGGAGCAGTTGCGTCTCGTTTAGGTAACAGCAACTAGACCATTCGAGGAGACAAAAGTGTCGCCGTTCTTAGACAGTTTTACTGTGCGTAGCGCCACAGTGAGTATCAGCAACGCGTAAAAACGCACTCCTGTGACCCTTGTGAGTGATTGCTAAAACTCTCAACTAACTATTCGCAACAGTCAGAAATGGAGTCAAGCGAGCATTTAAATCGATACTAATCAGTGTCGAAACAATCCCCCGGTCCAGCGTTCGGCCGTCCTCAAGACGGATGGACCCCGGGTCCTACGGCCTTGAAGACGGGGGAACCCCCGGTGGCGGGGCGGCTGGGGGTTGGCGCGGGACTTGGCCGGGGTGCGCCGGCCGGGCAGCTGGGTCTGGCGGTCGTCGAAGGAGGGCTTTGGAGGAGGAGACGGCCTCGGGCTGCGTCTTTCCTGCTCGCGTGTTGGGCGGGGGCACGCCTGTCTGGGCGGTCAGGGCCGCTGCGCGGGGCGTTCCAAGATCATGGGCGGATTAGTCGCGTTGGATGCGACGAATCCGCCCATGATCTTGAGGAATCCGGGCGACACGGTGCGGAAACAGCGCGACACGCCGTCGTCTCCCACGATACGGACGTCCACTGTGGACCGCAGGTACCTGAAGGCGTCCTCCGTTTACCAGAGGTAAACAAAGGACGCCTTCAGTGCACTCAAGTAAACGATGGCGTCCTTCAGGTCCCCCGCGGAAGCGGCCCATCCCCACCAGAACGGCGTGCCCCCACCCGACAGCCCGGCAGGAAAGACAGGCGTGCCCCCACCCGTCTCCCCCTCCAAAGCCATCCTTCGACGACCGCCAGAAAGAACCCCGACAAAGGTGGCTCAGCCGCCGATCAACTCCAGCAGGCGAGCGGGTCCCCCAGGCCCGGCCCAGGTCCCGCCCACGGAATCCTTCCGCGCCCCCGGCTTCACCCTGACCGTCACCCGCACGCCCGGCACCCTCTCCCCTGGTTCTACCGTCTTCAAGACAGATGAACCCGGGGTTCTACCGTCTTGAAGACGGTGGAACCCCGGGTCCGTTGATCTTGCTGCTAGGCGCGGGTGACCTTCAGGCGGACCTCGTCGCCGTCGCCCACCGAGGCGGTGTGCGGGGTGTCCGCCACCGTCGCGTAGTGCACCGTCGTCGCCAGGGTCTCCCCGGCCACGAACTCCTGGTGGGTGCGCACCGCGGCGATCGTGCCGGGCGTGCCGTCCACCGTCAGCTCGATCCGGTCGGCCACGTCCAGGTCCTCGGCCCGCCGGGCCTGCTGCACGGCGCGGACCACGTCCCTGGCCAGGCCCTCGGCCGCCAGCTCCGGGGTGACCTCGGTGTCCAGGACGACCAGTCCGGCCCCGCCGGGCAGTGCGCTGGCCGCGCCCGGGTCGGCGGACACCAGGCGCTGCTCGTACTCGTTCTCCAGCAGCACCACACCGGCCGCCTCGATCTGGCCGTCGGCGTTGGTGGTCCACTCGCCTGCCTTGACCGCCTTGATCACCGACTGGACGGCCTTGCCCAGGCGGGGACCACAGGCGCGGGCGTTGACGGTCAGCTCGAAGTGACCGTGCGCGGCCACATCGGTGGTCAGCTCGACCTGCTTCACGTTGACCTCGTCGGCGATGATGTCGACGAACGGACGCAGCGCCTCGGCGTCGTGTGCGGCGACGACCAGCTTCGGCAGCGGCAGCCGCACGCGCAGCTTGTTCGCCTTGCGCAGCGCCTGCGCCGTGGAGCAGACCTGACGCACCTCGTCCATCGCGGACACCAGCGCGTCGTCGGCCGGCAACGAGCCCGCGGCGGGCCAGTCGGTGAGGTGCACCGAGCGCTCGCCGGTGAGCCCGCGCCAGACGACCTCACTGACCAGCGGCAACAGCGGCGCGGCCACCCGGCAGACCGTTTCCAGCACGGTGTGCAGCGTGTCGATGGCGTCCTGGTCGCCGGACCAGAACCGGTCCCGGCTGCGGCGCACGTACCAGTTGGTCAGCACCTCCAGGTAGCCGGTGAGCGTGCCGCAGGCCTCGGCCAGCTCGTAGTTGTCCAGCTCGGCCTGCACGTCGACGACCAGGTCCCGGGTCTTGGCCAGGATGTACCGGTCCAGGACGTGCTGCGAGTCGGTGCGCAGGTTGCCCTGCTTACCGTCGGCGTTCGCGTACAGCGCCAGGAAGTAGTAGGTGTTCCACAGCGGCAGGATGGCCTGCCGGACGCCTTCCCGGATGCCGCGCTCGGTGACCGAGAGGTTGCCGCCGCGCAGTACCGGGCTGGACTGCAGGAACCACCGCATGGCGTCGGCGCCGTCGCGGTCGAAGACCTCGTTGACGTCCGGGTAGTTGCGCTTGGACTTGGACATCTTGTTGCCGTCGTCGCCCAGTACCACGCCGTGCACCATGCAGTTGCGGAACGCCGGCCGGTCGAACAACGCGGTGGACATGACGTGCAGCAGGTAGAACCAGCCACGCGTCTGCGCGGTGTACTCGACGATGAAGTCGCCCGGGAAGTGGTTCTCGAACCAGTCCTGGTTCTCGAACGGGTAGTGCACCTGGGCGTACGGCATCGACCCGGAGTCGAACCAGCAGTCCAGCACCTCGGGCATCCGCCGCATGGTGGACTGGCCGGTCGGGTCGTCCGGGTTGGGCCGGGTCAGCTCGTCGACCACCGGCCGGTGCAGGTCGGTGGGCCGCACGCCGAAGTCGCGCTCCAGCTCGTCGAGGGAGCCGTACACGTCGATGCGCGGGTAGTCCGGGTTGTCCGAGACCCACACCGGGATCGGCGAACCCCAGTACCGGGTACGGGAGATCGACCAGTCGCGGGCGCCTTCCAGCCACTTGCGGAACTGGGACTCACCCACGTGACCCGGGACCCAGTTGATCTGCTCGTTGAGCTCGATCATCCGGTCCTTGATCGCGGTGACCTTGACGAACACCGACTGCGCCGCCTTGTAGATCAGCGGGTTGTCGCAGCGCCAGCAGTGCGGGTAGCTGTGGTTGTAGGTCTCGTGCCGCAGCACGACACCGCGTTCCTTGAGCAGCGCGATGATCGGCTTGTTCGCCTCGAACACGTGCTGCCCGGCGAAGTCGGTGACCAGGCCCATGAACTCGCCGCGGCCGTTGACCGTCTCCACGACGGGGATGCCCGCGGCGGCACAGACCAGCTGGTCGTCCTCACCGAAGGCGGGCGCCTGATGCACGACGCCCGTGCCGTCCTCGGTGGACACGTACTCGGCGGCCAGGATCTGGTAGGCGTTCTCGGTGCCGTACTTCTCCGCGTCGGTGAGGTACGGGAACAGCGGGGCGTAGTGCATGCCCGCCAGCGCGGAACCCTTGACCGTGGCCAGCACGGCCGGCTCGTCGCCCAGCTCGCGGGAGTAGGCGCCGAGCCGGGACTGGGCCAGGACGTACCGGGTGCCCTCGTGTTCGACCACGACGTAGTCGATGTCCGGGCCGACCGCGAGGGCCAGGTTGGACGGCAGGGTCCACGGCGTGGTCGTCCAGGCGAGGACCTTCGCGCCGGCGAACTCGCCGTCGGTGAGCTCGAAGCCCACGGTCAGCGCCGGATCCTGCCGGTCGGCGTAGACGTCGTCCATCCGGGTCTCGGTGTTGGACAGCGTGGTCTCACACCGCCAGCAGTAGGCCAGCACCCGGTGGCCGAAGTAGATCAGTCCCTTGTCGTACAGGGACTTGAACGCCCAGATGACCGACTCCATGTAGGGCAGGTCGAGGGTCTTGTAGTCGTTGTCGAAGTCCACCCAGCGGGCCTGCCGGGTGACGTAGTCCCGCCAGGCGTCGGTGTAACGCAGCACCGAGGTGCGACAGGCCTGGTTGAACTCGGCGACCCCCATCGCCTCGATCTCGGACTTGTGCGTGATGCCCAGCTGCTTCTCCGCCTCGACCTCGGCGGGCAGGCCGTGGGTGTCCCAACCGAAGCGGCGCTCCACCTTGCGGCCGCGCATGGTCTGGTAGCGCGGCACGGTGTCCTTGGCGTACCCGGTGAGCAGGTGGCCGTAGTGCGGCAGGCCGTTGGCGAACGGCGGGCCGTCGTAGAAGACGAACTCATTGTCGCCCTTGGCACCCGCGTCACGCTGGTCGATGCTGGCCTGGAAGGTCTTGTCGGCCTCCCAGTAGGCGAGCACCTGCTGCTCGAGCTCTGGGAAGGCGGGCTGCGCGGCGACCGCGGTCTCGGCGGTGGCGGCGAAGGTGACCCGTGGGTAGGTCATCGGGGTGCTCCTCGTGGCGTGGGTGTTGCTGCTGCCACGGGGACGACGCCTGCCGGCGCCGCGGTACCACCCCGCTTGCACATACAGGACGCATGTGCCGCTCATTGATCGGCTGTGACGGGCCGATCCCGTCCGGTTCTACTGAGACCTGGCGGTCCGTTCTTCCGGAGGCTCCCCGGTGATGGCCGGTTCAATGCCTGTGAATCCAAGAGTAACGCGGCGGCGCAACCGTTATTCCCGAGGGGTAAATCGGCACTGTTCGATACCGTCTTGCCAAAAAGGGAACCGTTCGATACCGTTTTGCCATGGCCACCCGAGCTCGCGAGCGGCTGCTCGCCACCGCCGACGAACTCTTCTACACCGAGGGGATCAGGGCGGTCGGCGTCGAGCGGCTGCTGGAGGTCTCCGGGGTGGGCCGGGCCTCCTTCTACCGGCACTTCGCCGGCAAGGAGGACCTCGTCCTCGCCGTGCTGCGCGAGCGGCACGACCAGTTCCGGGAGTGGATCCAGGCGGTCGTGGCCGCCGGGGGCGGTGACCCGCTGGCGATCTTCGACGAGCTCGGGGACCGGTTCTCCGCGGCCGAGTTCCGCGGCTGCGCCTTCATCAACGCGATGGTCGAGGACGCCGATCCCGGCAACCCGGTGCACCGGCTCGCCACCGAGCACAAGGAGTGGGTCGCCGGGTACCTGACCACGCTGCTGCGCTCCGCCGGCCACGCCGGCGCGGAACAGCTGGCTGAGCAGTTCCTGCTGCTGATCGACGGAGCGCACGTCGCCGCGCTGCGCACCCGGTCCGCCGCACCCGCGACCCAGGTACGAGCCATCGCCGAACGACTGCTGGAGGGGACATGACACGCTACGCGGACATCGCCTACACCGACTCGGTCCGCGCGGTGCAGGAGGAGCTGAACAGCCCGGTGGGACGCAGGCTATCCCCGGAGCCGGCCGGACGGACGCCGCTGACCGCGGACGAACGGCTGTTCGTGGAGACCAGGGACGGCTTCTACCTCGGCACGACCAGCGAGACCGGCTGGCCGTACATCCAGTACCGGGGCGGCCCGCCCGGATTCCTGCACGTGGTGGACGGGAACACGATCGCGTTCGCCGACGTCCGGGGGAACCGGCAGTACATCTCGACCGGCAATGTGCGGCACAACGACCGGGTCGCCCTGTTCCTCATGGACTACCCCAGCCGCAGCAGGCTGAAGATCTTCGGCCGGATGACCCTGCTCGATCCGGAACAGAACGCCGGCCTGGCGGACCTGGTGCGACAGTCGCGGACCGACGGCCGGGTGGAACGGATCATGTCCATCGCCGTCGAGGCGCACGCGTGGAACTGCCACCAGCACATCACCCCGAGGTACAGCGAGGCCGAGCTGGAACCGGCCCTCGCCGGGTTGCGCGCCCGGCTGGACGAGCTGGAGGCGGAGAACAGGGAGCTGCGCCGGAAGTCGGCCTGACCGCGGTTCGCCGGCGGCTCAGTCCTCGGGGTAGTCCTCCAGTGCGGTGGCCTTGGGGTGCTGGGCCCGCGCCAGCGTGGCCAGGTTGGCATCCGGCCTGCACCGGTCGCAGGGGGTGAAGCCCAGTTCACGGGCCTCGGACAGCTGGAGCGGCAGGGTCTCCCGGCCGGACAGCCATGGGCACCGGGCGAGGTGATAGCGCGGGTATTCGTCGACCACCCGCACCTCGGCGTCGATCTGCGGGATCAGCAGGGCATCGGCGGCGTCGGTGTCCTCCTCGCCGGGATCCTCCGGGTCGGCCTCACCGTCCTCGGGCACGGCGGGGCGTTCCGCGGTGGCCTCGGCGGCCTGCTCCGCGGTAATGATCTTGGCCTGGTCGGACTCGGCCCGTCTGCGCCGCCGGGTGAGGATCCACTCGGTGACCAGCAGGGTGAAGGCCAGCAGACTGACTCCCACCGAGATCCAGGCGAATAGCGACGTGCCGGTGATCAGCACGGCCACCATGAACCCGAACGAGACCAGGATCAGCGCGACGACGACGAGCAACACCCTTGCACCCTATTTCATGAATGGCCCTGTACACGGGCTTTAGCCGGGCCGGTCGCGTACGAATTCCGTCGACGGGAAGACGTCCGCGTCCGGCCCGGCCGGGCTAGGCGCATGAGCGAGCTACAGCCGGCAGGTGGGAGGTCCACCGGCTTGGGTCTGATTCAGTCGGAAGAAGGTCAGCCGGCCTCGGCGCGCTGGCCGAAGTTGTAGCCACCGCCCGAGCGTCCGTCGGACGGCGCGGCGGAACCGCGGCCCTCCAGCTCACGCAGCTGCGACTCCAGGTACGTCTTGAGGCGGGTGCGGTACTCGCGCTCGAACGTACGCAGTTCGTCGATCTTCTTCTCGAGGGTGTTCTTCTCCTGGGTGATGTTGCCCATCACCTCAGCGTGCTTGCGCTGGGCGTCGCGCTCCAGAGCGGTGGCCTTCTCCCGGGCCTGGCGTTCCAGCGTCTCCGACCGCGTACGGGCGTCGTTGAGCATCGTCTCGGCACGCGAGCGCGCCTCGTTCACCATGCTGTCGGCCTTGGAACGGGCCTCCGAGAGCAGCTGCTCGGACTTCGTGCGGGCCTCGGACAGCATGCCGTCCGACTCGGCCTTGGCCTCACCGGTGAGCCGGTCGGCCATTTCCTGGGCCAGCCCGAGCACCTTCGCCGCCTGTACGTGGTGGTCTCCACCTGGCGAGGTCAGTTCTGCCGCCGTGGGCGGTGGAACCGGTGCCAGTCGACGGGGCTCCTCCAGCGCACGCGGACCGCTGGTAACGGCCTTGTTGCGCGCGTCATCGAGGTCGGCACGGGCGGAGTCCAGTTGTGCGTCGAGCTGCTCCAACTGTTGACGCAGGTCGTTGTTCTCCTCGATCAGCCGGGCCAGTTCGGCCTCGACCAGGTCAAGGAACGCATCCACCTCATCCTCGTTGTAGCCGCGCTTGCCGATCGGCGGCTTGCTGAACGCAACGTTGTGCACGTCAGCTGGGGTCAAAGGCATCAGATCACCTCACGCACTCCATGGCTGTATTCCCCCAGGTACCCCGTCACCCGGGCAACGCCACTCGCATCAGAATGAATACGACCAGCAACAGCACCATAATCGATACGTCTAGCCCTACGCCGCCTATCCGGACCGTCGGGATGAGCCGACGTATCACCCGAACGGGCGGGTCTGTCACTGTGTAGATCGT
>QZFT01000097.1 GCA_003600225.1 Pseudonocardiaceae bacterium YIM PH 21723 | reverse complement strand
CCCGTTTTTGCGCCAGAGGCTCACGGGTCAAGGGTGGAGCGCAGCGACATCCGGCGAAGCCGGACGCGAAGCGCCCTTGAGGCGTGAGGAGGCGCAAATATCATGCGCCCGCCCCACCGCCCCGAGACGAACCACCCAGAAATCAGGGCAAATCCAACCCAGGATTCCGATCAAAAAAGTGGGTAGGCCGCAGCGTGAAACCGGTGGAGTCCACCGGCATCACCGGCCAATCTTCCGAGCGCACCTCATGGGTGGGCCCGAAGGTGTGCCACAGCACCACATCGGTGTCCTCCAGCGCCCGGTCCGCGTCGATCCACTGCGGCAGCCCCGCTGGCTGGTTCAGGTACTCGCCTGCGGGGTGCAGCTGCGTGGCGGAGTACCGGGTCACCCACAGGTGCGCGGTGGCGAACACGGCTCGGCGGGCCACCTCGCTGGTCGGGTGGGCCAGCAGCGTCGGGGCCGGCGTCGGGATCAGGGTGTAGCCGCAGGCGTGGCCCAGCCGATTGCGGCTGCCCGGGTTGCTGATCGTCCAGCGACGGCCCACTCCGGGATGGCATCGCCGGGCGGATTCGGCTTCCGAGGTGATCGGGGTGCTGCGGGTAGTGAACGCCGTGCCGGTCGGATTGTCCGGACCGGGCGGCAGCGGGACGAAGTCCACCTCGGACACCGTGTTGTGCGGGCCGTCCACCTCCATGTCCAGGCGCATACAGAACAGGTGCTGGTGCAGTGGGGCGGACAACCCGGGGGCGACGAGGGTGCCGTGGGTGGCCTCCTCGTCGACGTCCAGCGCCCTGGTCTGCACGATGCCGGTCAGCTTCACCTCGTGCTCGATCCGGCCGTCGGTGTGGAAGTACCAGTAGAAGCCGTACTCGTAGTTGCCGACGGTGCAGATCGTGGACACCACCAGCCGCCTGCCGCGCCGCACCTCGGCCCGGTCGTTCCAGCGGAAGTTCCAGTGTTTCCAGGCGATGCCCGCGTCCTCTTCGTGCACGCAGATGGCGTTGCGGATGCGCTGCGGATCCCCGAGTTCGTCCGCGATCACCGCGTCCAGGTAGCGGATCTCGCCGAGGCAGTCGCAGCCCGGTTCGAGCGGCGCGATGCATCGGCCCAGGTGGTAGTCCCGGGCGTCGAAGGCGGCCCGGAACCGGAAGTCCGGGTGTGGATCGCCATAGGGCACCACCATCTCGGCCAGGGCGGCCCGGTACATGATGGACCGATCCTGATAGCGGACGTCGCCGATCACCAGGCCCTCCACCGGATCGATGTGCGCGTGCAGCCGCCAGTGCTGCCAGCTGATCACGTTGCCGTCCATCGTGAAGCTGGGACCGGCAGGCTGGCTGATCTCCAGGGGGCGCAGGCCCTCCCGCTTCGGCAGGGCGGCGTCGTAGTTGCCCGGTTCCGGGGGTAGTGGCAGCACCGGACCGTCCGAGATGGTCACCACCCGGCGCAGGTCCAGGTCCACCACGAAGATCAGGTTGCCGATGGGGCGGGCGTAGCCGTTGTCCTGCTCGAACTCCCGGACGTAGGAGACCACCCGCACCAGGCGCCGGTCATCGGCCTGCTCGCCGATCGGCCACGGGTCGAACTGCACCAGTTCCGGTTCGGTCACCCCATGTCTGAGCAACGCCTCCCGAGCGGCCGGTTCGGCCAGCACGATCTCGCCGAGCGACATGATCTCGCCGATGGTCAGGGTGGCCTGCATCCCGGGAATCCGTTGCCAGGAGCGGATACCGCCGTCCGGCAGGTCCACCACGATCTCGTACACCGACCGGTCTGCCCGCTCGGCCAGCACGGCACTGGCCCGCCGGGGTGCCCGCTCGCCCGATCTGACCTGCTCCTTGTCCACAGTGGACGTGCGGATCACGGAGAACACGGCGTCCGGCAGGCGGTGCCTGGCGACATCGGCGACCGTGCGGATCTCCTGCTCGGTCAACGGGTCCAGCGGGTGCATCGCCCGCCTCCTTCACGCGTCGGCGAATCCGGGTAGTGAGCGTTGGCCGGGCAGTTCCTCGGCGCCGTGACCGATCTGCTGGTAGACGACCGGTCGCCGGGAACGCAGCACCAGGCCCCAGGCGATGCCCAGCACCATTGCCCCGAACACCAGCGCCGGGATGATCCAGCCCAACGCGGATCTCCGGTCGCCGATCAACACGTCGAACCGCGCGGTGACCAGCACGGTCATCGCCGTGAGCAGCAGCGTGGACAGCGCGGGGGCCAGCAGCCTGGCCCATCGGCTCTCCCGGTCCTGGTCCGGATTGCGGTACCAGAAGAAGCGCACCACCGCGGCCGAGGTGAGCGCGATCAGCAGCAGGATCCCCAGCGCGCCCAGGCCTGCCAGCCAGACCGACAGGTTCAGGATCGGGTCGAGCCTGCCGAGCGCGAAGCAGGTGACCACGGTGCCCGCCACCAGCGACTGGGCCAGCGCGCCGACCACCGGCGCACCGCTGCCGTTGCTCACCCGGCCCAGCGTCCTGGGCAGCACGCCCTCGCGGCCCAGCGCGAACAGGTAGCGGGAGACGGCGTTGTGGAAGGCCAGCAGCGCGGCGAACACGCTGCTCAGGTAGAACCACGGCGCGACCTGGCCGAACAGCCCGCCGGCCAGTTGCTGTCCAAGGTGGAACAACAGGTCCGGGCCCTCGCTCCGGGACACCGTCACGATCCGGTCCGGGCCGGTGGCCATCGCCATCGCCCACGCGGTGCCCGCGTAGAACAGCCCGACCAGCGCGAGTGCGACGTAGGTGGCCATGGCGACGGTGCGGCGCGGCCTGCGGCACTCCTCCGAATACAGTGCCGCCGACTCGAATCCCGAGTAGGAGGCGACGGCCAGGCAGATCGCCGGAACGAACGCGTTGGTGTCCAGGGAACGCGGGAGCAGCGGCGCGGCCGAGAGCACGCCGTCCGCCGGCGTGCTGATGGCGAACACGTCGAAGGCCACGATGATCAGGCACTCCATCGCCAGCAGCACAGCTAGGACCTGGGCGTTCAGTTCGATGCGCAGCATGCCGAGGAAGAACACCACGCCGATGCAGGCGAACGCGGGTACGAACCAGGGGACCGTTCCCCAGCCGAGCTGGCGCATCAGTGCCGAGCCGGCGACTCCGAGGAAGCCGTACAGCGAGATCTGCAGCGCGTTGTACGCCACCACCGCGACCAGCGCGGCGCCGACGCCCACCGCCGGGCCGAGTCCGCGCGCCACGTAGGAGTAGAAGGCTCCGGCGTTGGCCACGTGGTGGGACAGCGCCGCGTAGCCCACGGTGAACAGTGCCAGTACGAGGCCGACCACGAGATACACCAGCGGCAGTGCGGGCAGGCCGGTGATCGCGTAGGCCGTGGGCAGCCCGCCTGCCACCACGGTCAGCGGCGCCGCGGCCGCGATCACGAAGAAGGCCACCGAGCTCGTGCCGAGTTTGTTCTTCCGAAGTCCTGCGGTGTACGACACGTCATGCCCCTACGAATGCGCGATTCCGGCATTCCTCGAAGGTGCGCAGGGCATCCGGGCCGCTGTGTGCCCACGGCAGCCGGGTCGCGTGTGACCCGATCTGCCGGAACAGGCCCGCCGCCTTCTCCGAGTAGCCCGCCCGGCTCAGTCCATGCGCCAGGTAATTACAGTCGATCATCAGCTGGGCGTGTGGCGAGCTCAGCCCGGTCCGCAGTCGTTCCTGCGCGGGCAGCCACCACCGGTCGTAGGCCTGGTTCAGGTACCGCAGTCCGTCCGGGCCGCTCCAGTGGAAGGACAGCGCGGGCCAGGCCAGCGGGCCGGTCGCCGCGAAGTTCTCGGTGTGCGCGAGCAGCGGCAGTACGTGCAGCGGATCTCCGGACGGCGCGGCGGCTGCGGTCTCCGCGGCGAACGCGTACATCTGCTGGTGGGAGCCATGACATCGGGCGAACAGGTGGATCAGCACCTGAAGGTGGCCCTCGCGGTTGTACCGGTCCCGGTGGCGCAGCTCCGCCAGCCAGCTCCACAGTTCCGCGTGCTGGTCGACGGGCAACAGCCGGGCCAGGGTGAGCAGCGCGACCAGCGGCACCGGATCGCCGCCGCCCTCCCCGGCCAGTTCCAGACCACGCTTGCGGGTCCGCTGGACCTGGACGTCCGCCCCCGGCTGGTCCGCCTCCGTCGCCAGGAAGCAGCGGGCCACCTCGGTGTAGGTGAGCAGGGCGCGGGCGTCCCGGTTGCGTGGCTCGGCCCGATGCCACTCGTCCGCCGCGCGGTACTCGGCCCCGGCCTGCGCCAGCACCTGCATCCGATGGGTGCGCAGATCCCAGTCGTCACCGGTGTGCGCGAACAGGTCCCTGGCCGCCAGCCAGCGCCCGCGCAGGACGTCCCAGCGCACCCGGACCAGGGCCTCGTCGTCTAAGGCAGTGTCATAAATCAGTGGAATCCCCGCAGCGCTCGACGCCGGCCCAGGTGGGTCAGTGTCCTCGGCAGCCGGTCGGTCGGCCATTGGTAGCCAACAAAGACGGACGGCGGGGCACTGCCCATGCCTCATGTCCCGAGGGAACCATTAGCCCAGGTCGCCCAGTCGACGGGCAGTGGTCCCGAAGGTGACGATGTTCGGGCGAAAGGCGTGCCCGAACATCGTCGACTTCGGAGCTGGAAAGGGGATCAGACCGCCTGGATGCGGTCCAGCTTCCAGGCGCCGTCCTGGCGGACCAGGTCGAAGATCATCCGGCTCGGGTCGACGCGTCCCTGCTGGGCGGTCACATTGTTGGTGACCTCCATGTTCAGGAACACCAGGACCTGCGCCTTCTCCTCGTTGAGCGAGCCGACGCCGATGCCGACGACCTTGCCCTTGGAGGTGCCCTGAGCCGCGCTCAGCGCCTGGGTGATGTCACCCTGCAGGTCGTTGACCGCCTTGCTGAACGACTCGGTGGACATGCTCAGCGTCTTCTTGCCGAACGCCTTCGGGTCCTTGTAGTCGTAGGTGCCCAGGTCGACGGCGACCTCGTTGCCTACGGCCAGGGCCTCGGAGCGCAGCCGCTCGGTGTGGTTGGCCTGGTAGGTCTGGTAGCCGAGGAACAGCACCGTGGCCAGCAGCACCAGCAGGGCGCCGAAGGCGACCAGGTTGCGCGTGGAGAACAGCGTGCGCTTCGGCTTCTGCGGCTCGTCCACCTGCTCGGAGGTGGCGGTCTGCGGCTCTTCGGTCGTGGTCACCGCGTCAGTCTCTGCCACGGTGGCCTCGTCCGAAACCTCTTCGCCGTCAGCCTTCCGCTGGTCGGTCAGCTGTGCCATTTAGCTCACTCCCTGCTGGTAGATCGAGGTCCACGAGTTGTCGCGCACCGGCCGGGGCTGTGCGGAACCGCCCTGGCCGGTCGACGTGGCCTGGCCGTTGTCGGGGCTGTGCAAGGTCACCTGCGGTTCGCCGGGTGCCGGATCCGCGGATGCCGGGGGCTTGGGCGCGGTCGCCACGCTGCGCTGGCCCTTGCCGAAGCCCGGCTTGCACTGGGTGTCCAGGTTCGGGTCACGCGGGCTCATGTCCGTCGGCGGACGCCGCGTGGTGTTGTACTGGCAGCTGGGGCCGAGGGTGGTCACGATGACAATGTGGATCTTGTTGTCGTGGACCGCGGTGGCCAGCTTCTGCAGTGACTTCGGGCCCTGCACCAGGGCCTCCTTGATGGCGGGGTTGCGCACGCCGGCGATCTGCACCGGGGACGCGATGTTGGCCAGCATCACCGCGAGGTCGTTCTGGCTGCGGGCCAGCAGTTCGGCCACCCGCTGGGTGAAGTCCGGCGTGACGTCCAGGACGGTCCGGATGTTGCCGTCGTGCGTCCGCAGTTGATCGGTCAGCCCGCGGATCTGCTCGGCGACCTGGGGCAGCTTGTCCGTGCCCTTCAACAGGGACTTGCCGCTGGAGTCGGTGCCGAACACGGTGTGCGCGTTGGTGCTGATGTTGTAGATCTTCGGGGACAGCTGCTCCAGCAGCGGCACCAGCTTGGTGGAGTCGTTCACCAGTTCCCGCAGCTCATCGCCGTTGGTGCCCAGCGCCAGGCCCAGCTCGTGGCTGATCGTCCGCACGTCCTTGGGGTCGATGTTGTCGGTCATCTTCATCAGATGAACGAGCACCGTCTCCATCGGAATGGGCTTGCCGGTGTTCTCCGGGCTGATGTGCGAGCCCTCGGCCAGGAACGGACCCTGATCGGTCTCCGGCTCGAGCGCCACGCTCATCATGGCGATCGGCGCGCGCTGCGCGACTACCGCCTTGCTGCTCGCCGGGATGTCGATCCCGTTGTCCAGCAACAACTTCACCGAGACGCCATTGCCGTCCGGCTTCAGCTGCACCGAGTCCACCTTGCCCACCTGGTGACCGCGGTAGGTCACCTGGGCCAGGCTGGTGATGCCGCCGCCGTCCGGCATGTCCACGGTGACCTCGTAGCGCCCGGTGTATAGGCCCTTGCCGATCACCTCGACGAACACGTAGGACGCGCACGCCAGGCCGACGATGATGAACAGCGCCAGCCGGACCATGGTGCGATTGCGCTGGAAGAACGGTTCCTGATCGGCCATCACGTGGGTGGCCGCTCGATCTGGTCTGCTCACTTGGCACCTCGCTTGACCAGGCCCGCGACGCCCTCGAACGGTTCCATCAGCTTCTGGCCGGCCGCGTACATCTTCATCAGGCCCTCGGGCGCGTCCAGGTTGGCCCGCACGTTGATGTAGTCGCCGCCGCCGTTGATGGCCAGGCCCTTCGTCATGAAGTGGATCGCGTCCAGCACCTGGCCGATCCGCTGGTCGTAGGCGGCCAGCTTGCCCAGCACCGGGTCCAGGTTCTGCACCACGGCCTGCGCGTTGTCCTTGCTCTCACCGAGCATGGCGTTGGTGTTGGCCGCCAGGTTGTTGGTGTTGGTGAGCAGCGTCTTGAACTGCGCCGACTCCTGGTTCAGCACATTGATGGCCGGGCTGAGGTCGGTGAGCGCCGCCTGCAGCGTCTCCTTGTCGGCGGCCATCGACTTGGTCGCGCCGTTCAACGCGTCCAGCGTGCGGCTCAGCTCACCCTTGTGGCTGTCCAGCGACGCCGCCACCGTGTTCATCCGCTCCAGGGTGTCGCGCACGGTCTGCTCGCGACCGCCCAGGGCGGTGTTCAGCTCGGTGACGATCGTCTGCACCTGGTCGATGCCGTTGCCGCCGACCAGGCCACCCAGCGCGACCAGGGTGGACTCCACGTCCGGCCCGCGGCGGGTCTTGTCCAGCCCGATGGTGTCGCCCTCCACCAGGTGATCGGCGGAGGCCTCGACGTTCGGCCGGTGCAGCGCCACGTACTCCTCACCGAGCACGCTGGACTGTTCCAGGCTGGCGGTGGTGCCCTTGGGCAGCGTGATGTCGTCCTTGATGGACAGCACCACCTTGGCGGTGAAGTCCTTGCTCTCCAGTTCCACGACCCGGCCGATGACGGCCTGGCCGATCTTCACCTGGCCACCCTGCGGCAGGCCGCCGGCGTCCTGGAACTCGGCGTTCAGCCGGTAGCCGGAGCCGGAGATGATCTCGCCTGCCGGGATGTTCTGCATGCGCAGCGCGCCGCAGCCGGTGGTGCACAGGCCGACAGTCAGCACAGTGGTGATGGTCAGAAGTGGCCTTTTCACTTCCCGCCTCCCATCATCCCGCACAGCGGGAGCGGCATCTTGTCGCACAGCGCCTTGGTCTTGGCGTCGTGCAGCACGTTCGCCGTCGGAATGAACCGGATGCGCAGGTTGCCCTTGTCGTCGATGGCGTTCTGCACGTTCTGCGTGAGTACCGGGAAGTTGTTCAGGATGTCCTTCAGCGAGTCCTGCTTGGCGTTCAGCGTCTTCGCGGTCTGCGCCAGCTTGCTGACGTCCACCCCGAGCTTGTCGCCGTGGTCCTGCACCAGCTTGGACAGGTCGACCAGCAACCCGGACAGCTGCTCCAGCGCGGTACCGACCGCCTGCTGCTCCTGGTTCAGGTCCGCCGCGCCGCGGTTGATCCCGTCGGCCAGGGAGTTCACCGAGTCCCGGTTCTTCGCGAGGGTGCTCACCAGCGTGTCCAGGTTCCCGACGAGCTTGGTGATGTCCTCGCTGCCGTCGGTGGTCACCTCGGTGACCTGCGACAGGCCCTTGATGGTGTCCCGCAGCTTCGAGCCGTTGCCGTCCAGCTGCTTCGCGGTGCCCTTCAGGCCCTCACCGATGGTGCCGTCCTTGCCGAACTTGCCCTCCGGGCCGAGTTCCACCAGCACGTCGTCCATCTGCTTCATCAGCTTGTCCCAGCGGACCGGCGAGTGCGTCCGCTCCACCGGGATCGGGCCACCCAGCTCCCGGTCGCCGTTCTTCCACGCCGGGCCGATGTCGATGAAGAAGTCGGAGACCAGCTCCGGGCTCATCACGAACGCCTGGGCGTTGTCCGGGATCTGCATGTCCGCGGGCACCTGCATGGTGACCCGCACCGTCTTGCCCTGCGGCGTCACCTCGGTCACCTGACCGACCGGCACGCCGAGGACGCTGACCCGGATGCCGGGGAACACGTTGTCCACGCTGATGAAGTCGGCGCTGACCGTCTTGTACTTGCTGGCGCCGAACGCGCCGTAGGTGACCGCGCCGAGCAGCAGCGCCATGAAGAGAATGCCGAGCTTGCGTCCGGTGCTCATCAGCTGCACCCCTTGATCAGATGTGCCTGGCAGAGCATGTTGTCCGGGATGATCACCGTGGGGGAGGTGCCGTCGAACCACGGGCCGTTGCCGGCGATGTTGCCGTAGCTCTTGGTGAATCCGGCCAGCTGGGTGAGCCAGTCGCCGAGGTTCTTGTCGTTCTCGTTGAGCGTGTTGGTCAACGTGTGCAGCCTGGTCAGCAGCGGGTCGATCTGGTCCTTGTTCTCCTTGCTGAACGAGTTCAGCTGGGTGGAGAGCGTGGCCAGCTGGTTCAGCAGGCTGCGCACCGTCTCCCGGCGCTCGTTGAGCACCTTGACGATCAGGTCCGCGTCCCGGACCAGGGCGACCAGCGTGTCCTGCTGCTCGACGAGGGCCCCGGTCACCTGCTGGGTGCCGGTCAGCAGGCTCTTGATCTGCTGGCTGCGCTCGCCCAGCGCCTTGGACACCGCGGCCACCCCGGTGAGGGTCTGGCTGGTCAGGTCCGGCTCCGGCATGTTCTTGTTCAGCGTCGCGATCATGGTGCGGATCGCGTCGATGTCCAGCTCGTCCCGGTTCGGGTCGGTCGCCGCCCGGCCCAGGTCGTCCAGGGTGAACGGGACGCTGGTGTGCGACAGCGGGATGGTGCTGCCGTAGTCCATCATCAGCGTGCCCGAGGGCTTGATGTCCAGGTAGCGCTTGCCGAGGACCGTCTGCACCCGGACCCCGGCCTTGGTGCTGTCACCGAGTTCCCGCTGGGTGTCCAGGCGGAAGGTGGCGATGACCTTGTTGTCCTCGCCCAGTTCCACCTTGCTGACCCGGCCGGACGGGATGCCGGCGATGAACACCTGGTCACCGGGCTTGAGGCCGGAGGCGTTGGCGAACTCCGCGTGGTAGGTGCCGGTCTGCACGTAGAACACGACCTGCGGCACCACGATGGAGAGCGCGACGAACACCGCGAACACCGCGACGCCGTACAGACCCATCCGGAACGGGTCCCGCTCGCGGAAGGACTTCAGCTCCAGGAGCTTCTCTTTGAATTCCTCGCGCTTGCTCATTGGCATGCTCCCGACTGCTTGTCGGAACCCGGGGTCCAGCTCTTGCCGTTCGGGGTGTGGATCGTGAGGCTGCAGATGTAGATGTTCATCCAGGAGCCGTAGTCGGTCTTGCGGTTGGCGTTCTTCAGCAGTTCCGGGAAGTCCTTGAGCGCCACGTTCAGCTTGTCCTGATTGCCGATCAGCGTCTCGGTCACCGTGTTCAGCGAGCGGATCTCGTTGTTCAGGTTCGGGTGGATCTTGCGGAACAGGTCGTTGATCGTCAGCGTCAGCTGGTTGGTGTTGTCGATGGCCTGACCGATCTGTTCCCGGTTGGCCGAGGCCTCGTGGGCCAGCGTGCCCATGCTGCCGATCAGCTTCTTCAGGTCCTCGCGGTACTGGGCGGTGGTGCCGATCACGGTGTTCAGGTTGGTCACCACATCGCCGATGACCTGGTCCTTGTTCTTCAGGGTGCCCATCACCGAGGCGAGGTGGGTCATCAGCGAGTTGATGTTGCCGCCCTCGCCCTGGAACACCGCGGTGATCCGTCCCGCCAGCTGGTTGACCTGCTTGCGGTCCAGCGTGGTGAACAGTGGCTTGAAGCCGTTGAGCAGGTCGGTCAGGTCCAGCGCCGGCTGGGTCCTGGCCAGGGGGATGACCGCGTCCTCCTCCAGCTCACCGGGTGCCTGACCGGGCGGCCTGGTGATCGTGATGTACCGGGCGCCGAGCATGTCGGCGTACCGGACGGCGGCCTCGGCGTTGGACGGGATGAACTGGTCCTCGGTGACCTCGAAGTCCACCGTGGGGTGGGAACCGGTCATCTTCACGTGCGTCACCCGGCCGACCCGGATGCCGGCGATGCGCACATCGCTGCCCGGGGTCAGGCCCATGACGTCGGTGAACTCGGCGCTGTAGTCCTTGGTGGACCCGGCCACCGGCTGGGCCAGCGTGTTGAACACGACCAGCCCGCACAGCAGCGAGATCCCGCTGAACACGCCCAGTTTGATCAGAGTCGACTTGTCGAAAGCGCGGCGATCCAGAGCCCGGCTCATTTGGTCACCACCTGCGCACCACGCACCATCGGGCCCAGCACCAGTCCCATCACGCCGGATTTGCGGCTCTTCGCGTCCCCGCTACCGGGGTGGATCTTGTCGGCGAGTTTGCCGAGGGTGGACTTCTCCTCCGGGCTGCCGACCGGACCGACGGTCCCGCCGTGTTCCGGATTGGAGGTCATCTCGTAGTTGCCGCAGGCCGCGCCCTCGTACTTGACGCAGTCACTGGGCCCGTACGGCAGCATCCGGGACGCGGTGAAGTCGGCGTCCGCGTTGCCGTCCTTGCCCTTGTTGCCGAGGAACGCGCCCCAGCTGTTGAACCAGGCCATGATTCCGTCGGCGACCCCGGGCAGCCCGTCCGGATGCGCGGCCAGTGCGTCGGTGGCGGGCTTGCCGTACTTGACCAGGTGGATGACCCGGTCCTTGTTGTCGAGGACGACTGCGTTGCCCATTCCGGTGAGGTTCACGCTGCCGGCGAAGAGGCCCTTGATGCTCTCCTTCTTCTCCACCATGGTGTGCGACAGGTTCACCGCGTTCCGGAACGTGCCCATCAGATCGGGGGAGGCCTGCGCGACCCGCTCGGTGAGCGTGGCGACCGGCGTGGTCAGGTCCAGGGTGGAGTCCACCTTGGGCTCCCAGTACTCGGTCAGCCGGCCGAACCCGTCGATGGTCTTGCCGATCTTCTCGCCGTTGCCCTTCAGCGCCCCGGCCACCGCGGTCAGCGCGGCGGTCAGCTGCGCGGGCTCGATCGCGGTGAGCAGCGTGGACAGCCGGTTGAACGCGTCGTAGAACTGGAAGGTCTCCTGGGAGGTGTCCGCCGCCAGGACCGTGTCGGAGTCCAGTCGCGAACCACCGCTACCGGTGTCGCCGACCAGGTCGATGTAGGTGTCACCGAACAGCGTGCGCGGGAGGATGCGGGCCTTCACGCTCTGGCTGATCTGCTCGGCCTCGCTGCCCTTGATGGACATCGTGACCCGCTGGTTCTCCGGGTCGGACTTGACGCCGATGACGTTTCCGACGACCACACCCTTGTACTGCACGGCGGACAGCAGTTTCACCGGTCCGCCGTTGGACGGCACGACCGCGGTGACGGTGGGATCGGTGAGCAGGGCCAGGCCGCGGATCGACGCGATCAGCAGGCCGACCGCGAGGACCGTCGCCGTGGCGATGATTCCCCGCTTCACCAATACCGTGTGGTCCAGGCGCCCCTCGGTGAGCGCCTCGTGCGGCATCATCCTGGCCCCATTCCGGGCACCTGCTGGTTGACACCCCAGAACAGCAGGGTGAGCACCATGTCGGCGACCATGATCGATACGAGAGAGGTACGCAGCGCCCGGCCCGCGGCCCGGCCGACACCCTCGGGTCCACCGCTGGCGTGGAAGCCGTAGTAGCAGTGGATGAGCGTGATCAGCACGGCCAGGATCAGCGCCTTGAGCAGCGAGTAGAAGATGTCGATGGTCGGCAGGAACAGATGGAAGAAGAAGTCGTAGGTGCCCTGCGACTGCCCGTTGAGGTCCACCACCACGAACGCCGTCGCGATGTACGAGGCGAACAGGCCGATCAGGTACAGCGGGATGACCGCCAGCATCGCGGCGATCATCCGGGTGGTGACCAGGAACGGCAGGCTCGGCACCGCCATGGTCTCCAGCGCGTCGATCTCCTCGGCGATGCGCATGGCGCCCAGCTGGGCGGTGAAGCCGGTGCCCACCTTGGCGGCCAGAGCGATGCTCGCGACGATCGGCGCGAGCTCTCTCGTGTTCGCGATCGCGGAGACCACGCCGGAGATGGGCGAGAGGCCGACCAGGTCCAGACCGCGGAAGCCCTCGAGGCCGATCTGCGAACCGGAGGCGAAGGACAGCGCGAAGACCACGCCGATGGTGCCGCCGGTGGAGATCAGCGCCGCGGTGCCGAAGCTGATCTCGGTGATCAGCTTGACCACGTGTTTGCCGTAGTGCTTGAGCGTGTGCGGAATGTGGGCCAGAGCGCGCACGTAGAAGGTGGCCTGCGCGCCGATCTCGGCGATCAGGACGGAGAACCGGGACGGTGCTCTGGTTTTGGTGGGGATCGCCATGTCAGTAGGTTCCCTGCGCCGGAATGAACAACTGGTACAGCTGGCTGATGCCCACGTTGGCGACGAAGACCAGGATGAACGAGACGACGACGGCCTCGTTCACGGCCTGACCGACACCGCCGGGGCCGCCCTTGGCGGTGAGTCCCTTGTGGCAGGCCACGATCGCGGACAGCAGGGCGAAGGCGCCCGCCTTCACCAGCGAGACGCCGAAGTCCTCGGTGCGGGCGAAGCGGGTCATGGTCTCCAGGAAGGCGCCCGCGGTGACGTCGAAGACGAAGACCTGGAAGGCGAAGCTGACCAGGATGCCGACCGCCATGACCAGCGCGTCCAGCAGCAGGGTCACCAGGATGGCGGCGGCGACCCGGGGGACGACGAGGCGCTCGATCGTGGAGATGCCCATGACCTCCAGCGCGTCGGTCTCCTCACGAATCTTCCGCGCGCCGAGGTCCGCGGTCATCGCGGAGCCACCGACACCGGCGATCATCAACGCGCACACCATGGGGGCCGCCTGGCCGATGACCACGAACGCGGTGATGGCGCCGCCGTAGGCCTGCGCGCCGAGCTGCGTGGTGGGGCCGCCGATGCCGACCGAGACGACCACGCCGAGCGGGATCATCACCAGCACGGCGGGCAGCGTGGTGACGCTGGCCAGGAACCACGTCTGGTCGACGGTGTCGCGGACCTCGAACCGGCGACGCGCGATGGCCCGGCCGAAGCCGACCAGGGTGTCCATGAAGAACGCGTACAGCTGGCCTACCGGCGACACCGCCGGGGATAGGCCTTCTTTGACGCCCTGCACCGTGCTGCGCATCGTCCTCCTGTCGCGGCCGAGGTGACCGCCCAGCGGGGCTTAGTGACGGTCAACACAGTTAACGATTGTCATTCGGCCGGGTTACCTCGGGGGGCCGCCGAACACTGTGATTGATGCAATGTGTAGCCAGGCGTAACTGCCGCTGTGAGCGTAGTTACAGCCCCTATGGGTCTCGATAACCCATGCGGGTTAATCCGCTCAGAGGATGGGTGACGGATGTGAGTGCTCAGAGTCATAACGCTCCGATGGGCCAACTCGTGACGAACGTTCGTGAATTGGTCGGTGACGACCGGGTGATCATCGGCCTCACCGGACCGCCGGCGGCCGGTAAATCCACCCTGGCTCGGGCTTTGGTGGCCGCTCTGCCGGCTGCCGCGTATCTGCCCATGGACGGGTTCCATCTGGCCAACGCGCAGCTGGACGCCCAGGGGCTACGCGGCCGCAAGGGGGCACCGGACACGTTCGACCGAGCGGGCTACCGCGCCCTGCTGCGCCGGGTGCGTGCGGAGGATGGCGACATATACGCGCCCGACTATGACCGGGCGCTGCACGAGCCCATCGCCGGCGCCCTGCTGATCCCCGCCTCGGCGCGGATCGTCGTCACCGAGGGGAACTATCTGGCGCATCCCGGGTGGACGGATGTCCGGGCGCTGCTGACCGAGTTGTGGTACCTGGACGTGCCCTCGGCCGTCCGGGAGGCGCGGCTGCATGCCCGGCATGTCTCGCATGGGAAGGAGCACGAGGAGGCCTGGCGGTGGATCGCCGCGACCGACCGGCCCAATGCCCTGGTGGTGGAGGCCTCCCGGGCGGAGTGCGATCGGGTTATTTCGGCGGCGCATACTGTTATCGGGTAAAAGGCAATTTCCCTTTCCTGTTGTTATGGGCATTACCGTCCGCAGCTGTCTCCTTATTCCCTGACTTTCAGAAGGAGAAAGTTGTGAATCGAACCATTCTTGGTGCGTTATCCGCCCTGACCCTGGTCGCCACCGCCGCCCCCGCCGGTGCCGCGCCCGTGGTCAGCGGCGAACTGCGCGGCCAGACGATCAGCGGCTACACGGCGGTGCAGCGGACCTACGGGGACCTGCCGGTCGTCGGCGCCGACGCCGTGCAGGACGCCGCCGGGCGGACCGTCAGCCGCAGTGAGGCCTTCGATGTGCCGCTCCGGCTGAGCACCGTGCCGACGACGCGGGTCGCCGGTGCCCGGCTGGTCGTCGAGGCCTACGACAACCGGCCGAAACTGGCCTGGGAACGGGTCGACGGCAGCAGGCACACCTTCCTGGACGCGCACACCGGCCGGGTCACCTTCGAGTTCGACCTGAGCGCGGACGCCAACGGCAAGGGCTACTACTACGGGGACGTCGACCTGCCCACCACGCAGTCCGGCGCCAACTGGACGCTGGTGGACAGCGCGCATCCGGGCGGCCAGTGCGGTCCGCAGACCGGCCAGCCCTACAGCAAGAACGTCAACAGCTTCGGCACCGGTGTCGCCCGGGATCTGGAAACCGCCTGCGTGGACGCGTTGTACTCGGCGGGCAAAGAGAATGACATGCTCAAGGCCTGGTTCGGTCGCGAGGGCCTCGACGGCAAGGGCCGCAGTGCGCCGCAGCGGGTCGGGATGGCGACGGCCAACGCCATGTGGAACGGCAGCTACGCCAACTACGGCTACAACATGCCCAAGACCAAGGACCTGACCGCCTTCGACATCGCAGGCCACGAGCTGGGACACGGCGTGTTCCAGTGGTCGGGCAGCAGCGTCGGCGGCTACCGCTACTTCGCCGAGTCCGGCGCCCTGAACGAGTCGACCGGCGACATCATGGGAACGCTCACCGAGCATTACGCCAATGACCCGCATGACAAGCCGGATTACGATTTCAGTGAAATGGCCGATTTCTTCGGCAATGGCAAGCCGATGCGAATTCTGTACAAGCCGAGCAATGACGGCCGCAGCCCGGACTGCTATTCCAGCAGCATTCCCAGTACCGAGATCCACCTGGCCGGCGGGGTGCAGAACCACTGGTTCTACCTCCTGGCGGAGGGCACCAACCCGACCAACGGCCAGCCCGTCTCGCCGACCTGCAACAACTCCACGCTCAGCGGAATCGGCATCCAGACCGCGGGCAAGATCTTCCACGCCGCGCTTCAGCTCAAGACCAGCTCGTGGAACTTCGCCAACGCGCGCAAGGCGACGCTCCAGGTCGCCAAGGCCAGCTATCCGGCCAACTGCGCGGCGGTGAAGGCCGCCTGGGACGCGGTCAGCGTCGCGGCCGCCCCGGGGGAAGTCACCTGTTGACCCGATGCGGGGCCGCTGCCGCCGGCGGCCCCGCCATCCGGCGATTTTGTCGGGGTGGTGTGTAGGTATGGCGTGTTGGCGAAGGATGGCTTTGGAGGGGGGATGGGTTCGGGGCATGGGTCTTTGCTGCCGGCGTGTTGGGTGGGGGCACGCCGGTCTGGTGGGGATGGGCCGCTTCCGCGGGGGACCTGAAGGACGCCATCGTTTACTTGAGCGCACTGAAGGCGTCCTTCGTTTACCTGGGGTAAACGGAGGCGTCCTTCAGGTACTTACCGTCCACAGTGGACGTCCACAGTGCGGGAGTTCGCGGCGTGTCGCCCCGTTTCTGCACCGTGTCGACCGGATTCCTCATGATCGTGGGCGGATTTGGTGCATCTAACGCACCAAATCCGCCC
>QZFT01000096.1 GCA_003600225.1 Pseudonocardiaceae bacterium YIM PH 21723 | reverse complement strand
AGTTGACGATGTTCGGGGCTCGTTCCTCGCCGCGAACATCGTCAACTCCGGGTCAGGTGTGACTAGCCGATCTTGACGGCCTTGACGGCCTTACCGACCTCGGTGCAGTCGGCGGTGGTGAAGCCGGCGGTGCCGGCGGTCGCCAGGCTGGTGCAGCCCGAGTTGATCGCGCGGCCCAGGTCGGCGTAGTTACTGGACGCGGTGAGCAGGTTCTGCACCTTCCACCACAGCTGGATGCCCTTGTCCAGGCCGAGGCCCTTGACGGTCTGGCTGTTGTAGGTGCCGCCGTCGACGGTCAGGAAGGCCAGCTTGTTGCCGACACCGGAGTTGGTGTGCACGCCGCCGTTGTCGCCGGTGCCCGCGTACCAGTTGGTGCCCTTGTAGGTCCCCGGGTGCTTCTTGCTCTCCGGGTTGGACATGCTGCGGATGACGCCCAGGCTGGAGCCTTCACCGATCGCCCAGCGGTTGGCGGCGGTGTCGTCGCTGCTGCCGTTGGTCAGGTCCATGAACTCGCCGAAGATGTCGGACAGCGACTCGTTGATCGCGCCGGACTCGTTCGAGTAGACCAGCTTGGAGATCTTGCCGGTGACGCCGTGGGTCAGCTCGTGGCCGGTGACGTCGTCGGTGGACACGCCCTCGCCGAAGTACATCTGGCTGTCGCTCGGGGACCACTGCGCGTTGGTCCACGGGCAGCCCGTGGACTTGCACAGCCGGACGGTGCCGCGCAGCGCCTTGCCCTTGCCGTCGCCGTGGTCGACGCCGATCTGCGCGGTCAGGTCATAGTTGATCTTGCTGTAGAGGGTCTGGGTGTCACCGAAGAAGCCGAACACCGAGTTCACGTCGGCCACGCCGGACGCGGCGCCACCCTCGGCCCGGCTGGCCGCGATGTTGGTGCCGCAGCGGGCCTGCGAGTTGCTGTCGATGACCTTCTTGTTGGCGTCGCAGACCACGCGGTTCAACGCGTCGTTGTGCAGCGACCAGTTCAGCACGGGGGTGTTGTCCGACGCGCGGACGATGCTCTCGCCGCTGTCGTCGCCACCCTCGACCTTGACCCGGTAGGCCGGGAAGGCCTTCGACTCGCCGGCCTTGTCGGCCAGCGTCGGGTCGAACCACACCTTGTCGGCCGAGGTGGCCTTACCCAGGAAGACCTTGGTGGCGGCCTCCTTGGCCTTCTCCTCGCCGCCGGCCGGGAAGGTGGCGTCGGTGCCCGCCTTGGTGACCTTGCCGAGGGCGGAGGACAGCTTGCCGTCCTTGGTGCGCTGCTGGATGATCTCGCCGCCGAACACCGGGACGTCGTCGATGAACTGCTGCTGGCGGACGACGCTGCCGTCGGCCATCTCCGTGGTGGAGACCGTACGCAGGTCGGTCTCCTGGGTCTTGAACGCCTTGGTGACCTTGTCCTGGTCGGCCTCGATGGGCTGCGCCGGGATCAGGCCGCGGACGTCACCGGTCGAGGTGACCGCGACCTGGTCGGTGTTGACGAATTCGGGGGACTGGTAGCCGAGGACGGCGGTGGCCACCACGGCCGCCGCTGCTACGGCTTTGAGCAGGGAGTGCTTCTTCATGGACGAACTACCTTCTGTGCAGGGAAGTGAAGGTTGTCGAACTAAGAGGTCGCGCGGGTAGGGCATGCCTACTGCGCGGTGCCCAGGCGGCGCCTCGCGGCGTTGTCGTCGGTCGCCATGGCTCCGCCATGTCTCCCTCCTCCGCCTTGCGATGCATCCACCTGGATCACCGCTCGCTACGGCAGCCCCCACCCGCGCGACCTCTAACCGATCTTGACGGCCTTGACCGCCTTACCGACCTCGGCACAATCCGCGGTGTCGATACCCGCGACGCCCGCACCGGCAAGGCTGGTGCAGGCGGTGGTGATCGCCCGGCCGAGGTCGGAGTAGTTGGAGCTCTCGGTGAGCAGGTTCTGCGTCTTCCACCAGAGCTGCAGGGACTTGTCCAGGCCGAGGCCGCGGACGGTCTCGCCGTTGTGCGTGTCGCCGTCGGCGATCAGGTAGGCGAGCTTGTTGGCCACGCCGGAGTTGGTGTGCACGCCACCCTGGTCGTTGTCCGGACCCGGGTTCGCGGTGCTCTTCCAGCCGGGACCCTCGTAGCTGCTCGGGTGGTTGAAGTCCTCCGGCCGCTTCATGCTGCGGATCGCGCCGTCCGGGGCCTTGGTGAAGCTGGACCCCTCGGCGAGCCGCCACTTGGTCTCGGCGGTGTCGTCGGCGCTGCCGTTCGTCTGGTCCATGAACTCGCCGAAGATGTCGGACAGCGCCTCGTTGATGGCGCCCGACTCGGCGGCGTAGATCAGCCCGGAGGTGTGCTGGGTGACGCCGTGGGTCAGCTCGTGCGCGGTGACGTCGTCGGTGGTCACGCCCTCGCCGAAGTGCATCTGGCTGCCGTCCCAGGTGGCGTTGCGCCACGGGCAGTTGCTCGCACCGGACGCGCTCGGCGCCCGGCACTCGCGCACCGTTCCGCGCAGCGCCTTGCCTTTGCCGTCACCGCGGTCGACGCCGATCTGGCTCGTCAGGTCGTAGTCCAGCCGGGCGTACAGCGCGGAGGTCTCGCCGAAGAAGTCGAAGACCGAGTTCACATCCTTTTGCGGATGCGCCTCGCTGCCCTCCCAGCGACCGGCCGGGACCGTGGTCCCGCACTTGCCCTGGGAGCTGGTCATGATCTTGCTCTCCGCGTCGCAGACCACCCGGTTCACCACGTCCTGGTGGGTCGCCCAGGACAGCGCCGGGGCGTTGTCCGAGGCGCGGACGATGGCCTCGCCGCCCTCCTGCTTCACGTGGTAGGCCGGGACCGCCCGCGACTCGCCCGCCTTGCCGGCCAGCGTCGGGTCGAACCAGACCCGCTCCACGCTTGTGGCCTGACCGGGAAAGACCTGCTTGGCCTTTTCCTCGCCGCCGGCCGGGAAGCCGGCGTCGGTGCCTACCTTGGTGACCTTGCCGAGGGCGGAGGACAGCTTGCCGTCCTTGGTCCTGGACTGCACGATCTGGCCGCCGAAGACCTTGACGCCGTCGATGTACTGCTGCTGCCGGACGACCGAGCCGTCCGCCGTGTCCACGGTGGACACCGTGCGCAGGTCGGTCTCCTGGGTCTTGAAGGCCTGGGTGACCTTGTCCTGGTCCGCCTCGATGGGCCGGTCCGGGATCAGGCCGCGCACGTCGCCGTTCGCGGTGACGGCGACCTGCTCGGTGCTGACCGACTGGGGTGCCTGGTAGCCGATGACCGCGGTGGCCACCACGGCCGCGGCGGCAACCGCTTTCGCCAGTGCTCGCTTGTTCATGGGTGTTCCTTCTTGCAGGGGAGAAGGGGAACTAGCCGATCTTGACGGACTTGATGGCCTTGACCACGTCCACGCAATTGGCCGTGGTGAAGCCCGAGGTCCGGCTCCGGGCGTACTTGAAGCAGTTCGCCTTCAGCGCCCGGCCCAGGTCGGCGTAGTTGGAGGTCGGGGTCAGCGACAGCTGGGTGGCCCACCAGAGCTGCAAGGACTTGTCCAGGCCGATGCCCTTGCTGGTGATGCGGTTGTAGGTGCCGCCGTCGGCGATCAGGTAGGCCAGCTTGTTGGCCACGCCGGAGTTGGTGTGCACCTTGGTGTTCTGGTCGGAGCCGGTGTACCAGTACTCGCCCTGGTAGGTGCCCGGGTTCTGGAAGGTCTCCGGGGTCTTCATGTCGCGGATGGTGCCGTCCGGGGACAGCACGGTGTAGGTGGAGCCCTCGCCGATCTTCCAGCGGTTCGCGGCGGTGTCGTCGGCGCTGCCGTTGGCCAGGTCGGTGAACTCGCCGAAGATGTCGGACAGCGCCTCGTTGATCGCGCCCGACTCCTCCTCGTAGTTCAGGTTGGAGGTCTTCTCGGTGACGCCGTGGGTCACCTCGTGCGCGGAGATGTCGTCGGTGGTCAGACCCTCACCGAAGAACATCTGGCCGTCGTACCAGAACGCGTTCAGGTACGGGCACTCGCTGGTCTCGCAGCCGCGCACGGTGGCCCGCAGCGCGGTGCCCCTGCCGTCGCCCCAGTCCGAGCCCACCTTCGCGGTCAGGTCGTAGGCCAGCTTGGCGTACGTGGACGAGGTGTCGCCGAAGAAGTCGTAGACCTTGTTCACGTCGGCCACCGTGGAGGCGGCCTCGCCCTCGTTGCGGGTGGCCGGCACCGCCGTTCCACACCGCCACGGGGAGGAGTCGGCGCTGTTGTAGACGTCGTACCGCTGCTCGCCGGCGTCGCAGACGACCCGGTTCACCGCCTGGTGGTGCGTGGCCCAGCTCAGCGGGATGCTGCGGTCCGACGCGCGGACGATGGCGATCCGGCCGTCCTTGTTGCCCGCGGTCGTCACCTGGTACGCCGGGTACGCGGTGCCGTCGCCCGCCTTGTCGGCGAGCGTCGGGTCGAACCAGACCTTCTCGACCTTGGTCGCCCTGCCGCCGAATTTGCCGGCCGCGGCCTGTTTGGCCTGCTCCTCGCCGCCGGCTGGGAAGGTGCCGTCGTTGCTCGCCTTGGTGACCTTGCCGAGGGCGGCGGACAGCTTGCCGTCCTGGGTGCGGTTCTGCACGATCTGGCCGCCGTACACCGGAACGCCGTCGATGTACTGCTGCTGGCGCACGATGCTGCTGCCGTCCGGCAGCTGGTGGGTGGCGACCGTGCGGACGTCGGCCTCGTCGGTCTTGAACGACTGGACGATCTTGTTCTGGTCGGCGTCGATCGGCTCTTCGGGGAGCAGGCCGCGGACATCACCGGTCGCGGTCACCGCGACGTTGTCCGTGCTGACGAGTTCCGGGGCCTGGTAGGAGAGCACGGCCGCGGCGACGGCGGCGGTGGCGACCAGGGTTTTTATCGCGTGACGTGGGTATGCGCGCTTGCTCATCGGTGTGGTGACCTTCTTTGCAGGGGGTGAAGGTCGGCTGCAGGGCCGATGGGTGAAGTATTTGTTAAGGGCTATGTCTGTGGAAACGTGAGGTCCTTCACAGTCAGGAAGGACCTCACGTCAGCGACACTGTTTAGCCGATTTTGACGGCCTTGACGGCCTTGGCCACCTCGGCGCAGTCGGCCGTGGTGATGCCCGCGGTGCCGGCCTGCGCGTACTTGGTGCAGCTCGCGTTGACCGCGCGGCCCAGGTCGGCGTAGTTCGACGTCGCGGTCAGCGACAGCTGCGTCGCCCACCAGAGCTGCAGCGACTTGTCCAGGCCCAGGCCCTTCACGGTCTGGCTGTTGTAGCTGCCGCCATCGGCGATCAGGAAGGCCAGCTTGTTGCCCACGCCGGAGTTGTAGTGCACGCCGCCGTTGTCACCGGAGCCGGTGTACCAGTTCGGACCCTTGTAGTAGCCCGGCTGTCCCTTGTTCTCCGGGGTCTTCATGTCCCGGATGGCGCCGAGGCTGGAGCCCTCACCGATCAGCCAGCGGTTGGCGGCGGTGTCGTCGCTGCTGCCGTTGGCCAGGTCGGTGAACTCGCCGAAGATGTCCGACAGCGCCTCGTTGATCGCGCCGGACTCGCTCTGGTAGTTCAGGTTCGAGGTGTTCTCGGTGACGCCGTGGGTCAGCTCGTGTGCGGCCACGTCGTCGGTGGTCACGCCCTCACCGAAGAACATCTGGCCGTCGAACCAGAAGGCGTTGACGTACGGGCACTCCTGGGTGTCGCAGCCGCGCACCGTGGCGCGCAGCGCCTTGCCCTTGCCGTCGCCCCAGTCCGCGCCGATCTTGGCGGTCAGGTCGTAGGCCAGCTTGGCGTAGGTGTTGGTGGTGTCGCCGAAGAAGTCGTAGACGTTGTTCACGTCGGCGACCGAGGAGGCGGCGCCGCCCTCGGAGCGGGTGGCCTTCACGACCGTGCCACAGCGCCAGGGGGAGGAGTCGGTGGCGGTCGAGGTGTTGAACTTCTTCCGGTTCGCGTCGCAGACGACCCGGTTCTGCGCCTCGTGGTGCGTGGCCCAGCTCAGCGGGACGCTGTTGTCCGCGGCCCGGACGATGGCGACGATGCCGTGCTCGGTGCCCGCGGTGGTCACCTGGTAGGCCGGGTAGGCGCGGCCGTCGCCCGCCTTGTCGGCGAGGGTCGGGTCGAACCAGACCTTCTCGGCCTTGGTGGCCTGGCCGCCGAACTTGGCGACGGCGGCCTGCTTGGCCTTCTCCTCGCCGTCGGCGGGGAAGGTGCCCTCGTCGCTCGCTTTGGTCACCTTGCCGAGCGCGGCGGACAGCTTGCCGTCCTTGGTGCGGTTCTCCACGATCTGGCCGCCGTACACCGGAACGCCGTCGATGTACTGCTGCTGCCGGACGATGGTGCTGCCGTCGGGCAGCGTGTTGGTGTCGACGGTGCGGACGTCGGTCTCGTCGGTCTTGAAGGACTTGACGATCTTGTCCTTGTCGGCCTCGATGGGCTGGGCCGGGATGAGGCCGCGGACGTCACCGGTCGCGGTGACCGCGACGTTGTCGGTGCTGATCAGCTCGGGAGCCTGGTAGGACAGGACGGCTGCGGCGACAACGGCGGTCGCCAGCAGGGCCTTCAACGCATGGCGCGGATATGCGCGAGTAGTCATCGGTTTCTGACCTTCTGTGCAGGGAGGTGAAGGTCGGCTGCAGGGCCGATGGGTGAAGTATTCGGGCATGAATATGTCTGTGGAAACGTGAGCTCCTTCACAGTAACGAAGGAGCTCACGCCGACGACACTGATCAGCCGATTTTGACCGCCTTGACGGCTTTGGCCACCTCGGTGCAGTCGGCCGTGGTGATGCCCGCGGTGCCGGACTGGGCGTACCGGGAGCACCCGGCGTTGATCGCTTTGCCCAGGTCCTTGTAGTTGCTCGTCGAGGTCAGCGACAGCTGGGTGATCCACCACAGGTGCAGCGACTTCTCCAGGCCGACACCGGTGTTGGTCACCCCGTTGTAGGTGCCGCCGTCGGCGATCAGGAAGGCCAGCTTGTTGGCCACGCCGGAGTTGGAGTGCACCCCGCCGTTGTCGTTCAGCGGGCCCAGGTTGATGGTCGACTTCCAGTTCTTGCCCTTGTACGTGCCCGGGTCGTCCTTGCTCTCCGGGTCCGCCATGTCCCGGATGACCCCGAGACTGGAGCCCTCGCCGATCTTCCAGCGGTTCGCCGGGGTGTCGTCCGCGCTGTCGTTGGTCAGGTCGGTGAACTCGCCGAAGATGTCGGACAGCGCCTCGTTGATCGCCCCGGACTCGCTCGCGTAGGTCAGGTTCGAGTTGTGCTGCGTGACGCCGTGGGTGAGCTCGTGCGCGGCCACGTCGTCGGTGGTCACGCCCTCACCGAAGAACATCTGCTCGCCGTCCCAGAAGGCGTTGGTGTACGGGCACGACGAGGTGCTGCATCCGCGCACGGTGGCCCGCAGCGCTTTGCCGTTGCCGTCGCCGTAGTCGGCGCCGATCTCCGAGGTCAGGTCGTAGCCGAGCTTGGCGTAGGTGGTCACCGTGTCGCCGAAGAAGCCGTGTACCGCGTTCACATCGCCGACGGTGGACTCCGCGCCGGTCTCGTTCCTGGTCACGGGCACCTTGGTGCCGCATTTGTAGGAGTCGGAGTCGACCGTGTTGAACCGCTGCCGGTTGGCGTCGCAGACCAGTCGGTTCTGCGCGTCGTGCCGCAGCGACCAGAAGAACGGGATGGAGTTGTCCGCGGCCAGCACGATCGCCGTCGTCCGGTCCTCGGCGCCGGCCATCGTCACCCGGTAGGCGGGCTGCGGCCCGGCCGCTCCCGGTAACCCGGCCAGTGCGGGGTCGAACCAGACCCGGTCCACGCTCGCCGCCGTTCCGGGGAACCTCGCGGCGGCCGTCCGCCCGGCGCTGCTCTCGCCGCCCGCCGGGAACCCGCCGGCCGGCACGCCTCCGGTGATCTTGCCCAGTACGGTGTCCCGGCTGCGGACGAGCTGACCGCCCAGGACCGGGACCCCGTCGATGTACTGCTGCTGACGCACGATGGTGCCGCCGTCGGGTAACCCGATGGTGCTCACCGTGCGGAGTTCGGCCGCGGTGGCCGCCTGGGAATCTGTCACCTGGAAACCGAGCACCAACGCGGACGCGAGCAGGATGCGTGGAAGCCTCATCGGGTTGACCTTCCGTGCAGGGGATGAAGGTCGGCGGCGGCGCCGATGCACCGGAGTATCACCGGGTGGGGGATTGTTGCGTCAAGAGGTTTCCGGTGAGTGCGTGCACCCGATAGGCGTGATCGGGTTGCGAGCTGCCTCCGCGTTGCCACGATGGAGAGATGACTCCAGCACTGAATGCCCTGGTCACGGCCCTCGTGTTCAGCCTCGCGCCGCCACCGGCGCTACCGGACGGCGCCACCCCGGTCGGCGAGAACTTCACCGCGCGGCTGGAATCCGGCCAGGCCCTCTCGAAGGCGCCCTATTCGCTGGTCATGCAGAAGGACGGCAACCTGGTGCTCTACGCGGACGCCCGTCCCTGCTGGAGTTCCAACTCCCCGGGCAGCCCCGGCGCGTATGCCCGCTACGACAAGAACCCGGCCAATCCGAGCGCGATCCTGACCGTGGAGCGGCTCGAAGGTGACCCGCCGCAGCTGAAGGTGATCCGCACCTACACCGGGCAGCTCGCGCCGGGCGCCACCGCGGGCGACGTGCACCTGGACGCCCAGGGCACCGCCTGGCTGGCCGCCACCCCGCTAGGCAAGTGCTGACCCCGCTGAATGTGGCTTTACTTCGGTAGAGGTCGGTGAATGTGGCTTCCGGTCGCTAAGACCGAAAGGGAGCCACATTCAGCGGATCGGGTGGTCCGGATTCGGCGCCGGAGTCCTCTGGTCGGTATGAGCCCACGAAAATCACTGGTGGATCTGTCCACCATCGCCGATCGATTTCCACACCGGGTCGCCAAGGTCGCCGAACTGATGGAACTCGGTCTGTCCAGTGAGACGATCTATGCCCGCTGTGACCAGGGCGGGCCCTGGAAACGCCTCCAACCAGGTGTGATCCTGCTGAGCAATTCCGAGCCGACTCGAGAACAGCGACTCGCGGCAGCCTTGCGGTACGCGGGTGACGGCGCGGTGATAACCGGATTGGACGCCCTGTGCCTGCAAGGCCTGCGCCAGATCTCGTTGTCCGGACCACCACATCTGCTCGTACCTGCGAGTCGTCAGATCCGGGCGATAGAAGCCACGCTGGTGGAGCGAACGGTCCGATTGCCCCAGCCGTTCATCCGGCTGGGCTTTCCCACCGCACCACCGCATCGTGCTGCGCTGGACGCCTGTCGGCGCTTTTCCACCGTCGATGAGGTGCGCGGTCTGTTGACCAGGGTCATTCAGGCGGGGAAGACGACGATCGCGGATCTGAGTACCGAGTTGGAGCGTGGCAGTAATCGACGAACTCGCCTGGCACGGCGGGTGCTCAACGAGATAGAGGACGGCATTCGATCGCCCGCCGAGGCCTGGGCACGCGATCTTGTATTGCGTTCCGATCTCCCCGCTCCCAGCTGGAATGTTCCGGTCCACTCACCTGGCGGTGAGCTCCTAGGCGTCGTCGATGCTTGGTGGGATGACGTGGCCCTTGCCTGGGAAATCGACTCGGTGGAGTTCCACTTCGCCGAGCGGGACTACGTACACACAGTCGATCGGGGTTCCCGGCTGGTTGCCGCCGGGATCTTCGTCGTGCACACCGTCCCCAGCACGATCCGAAAGGAACCCAGAGCTGTGCTCGCCCGGCTCACCCAGGCCTATCACCACGCCGCGAATCGACCCCGGCCCCCAGTGGTAACCCGCTGAATGTGGCTTTACTTCGGTTGAAGTCGGTGAATGTGGCTCCATGTCGGTAAGACCGAAAGGGAGCCACATTCAGCCGGTTGTGACCCCGGCCCGGCGGAATGGCTGCACGCGCCAGTAGGTAATCGAGCGGAGCACCCACTCCACCGGGCCGATCCGGAACCACCGCAGGTACAGGTTGGACAGCACCAGTTGCGCGCCGAAAATGCCGCAGGCGATCCCCATGGCCTCCGTCGGCTGCACGTTCCCGCCGAGCCGGAAGCCGTAGGCGGTGAATAGGAACGCGCAGATCAGCGACTGAGTCAGGTAGTTGGTCAGCGACAGCCGGCCCATCGGGGCCAGGTAGGACAGTGCCCTTCGTCCGGCGCCCGTCCGCCAGGCCAGCAGGAGCAGCGCCACGTACCCGGCGGTGATCAGCGGGGCGGTCGCCTGGGCCGGAACCGATCCGTCGAGCTCACCGTCCGACCAGAACCAGGAGAGGGCGAGCACCAGCGGCAGGCCGATGCCCAGGCCGGCCAGGGCCACCCGGCGCAGCAGCGCGGCGGGCAACTCGGTCTCCAGTACCTTGCGCCGGGCCGCGACCATGCCGGCCAGGAACAGGGACAGGAAGATGAACGGGTAGCCGGTCACCAGGCCGGCGACCACCTCGGTCAGGTAGCTCACCGTGCGCTCGCCGATGGCCGAACCCACCGAGGCGTTCATCGCCTGCACCGAGGTCATGACATCCGCCCGGTCATCGGGATCGGCCAGCCCGGTGATCAGCAGGAGCAGGCCGGTGCCCAGCAGGTAACCGAACAACGCCAGCCGCAGCGCCCGCGCGTCCGAGGCCCGGCGGACCGTCAGCAGCAGGAAGCCGGTGATCGCGTAGGAGACCAGCACGTCCCCGTCGTACAGCAGGCAGCCGTGCAGCAACCCGATCACCAGCAACGCCGTGTACCGCCTGCGCAGCGGCGCCACCGACTCCAGCCGGGTCAGCTGGAGTCCGAAGCCATAGCCGAACAGGAACGCGAAGAGGGTGTAGAACTTCGCGTCCACCACCAGCAGGATCGCCAGGTGCACCGCATGCCACGACTCGGTGCGCGGTACGGCATCCAGCTGGGCGAAGAACCAGATATTCGCCAGCAGAATGCCGAACAACGCGAACCCGCGTAGGACATCCAGTACGGCTACCCGCTGGGTGACCGGGGCGGACACCTAGCTGATCGGGCCGAGCAGCAGGTTCGCGTCCGCGTCCGGGTTGTCACCCAGGTAGAACTCGCGGACGGCGGCCATCACCTCGTCGGCGGTCACCTTGCCGTCCCCGTTGGCGTCCAGCAGCTGGAAGGTCCGCTGTGCCTGTTCGGCCTGCTGGCCCATGTAGGCGGTGAACCAGTTCAGCCACTCCGCCTCGTTGAGTTCGCCATCGGCGTCGGCGTCGGCGAGCCGCATGGTCAGCCGCAGGATCGGGGCGTACAGCTCATCGAACGCCTCCGGTCGCTCGGCGATGAGCTTCGCGAACGCCTCCAGGTATTCGGCCTCGGTGACCTGCCCGTCCTTGTCCGCGTCGGCGACACCCGCGAGGGCGTCCCACTGCCGGACGAAGTTCTCGTGAATCACCTGGTGTTCCGGCGACCCGACCACGAAGCCCAGCGCTACCGCCAGCCTGCGGGCCCGACGCACGAAGTCGATCTGTTCGATGATCCCGTTGCCGTCGTCGTCCCAGGAACGGAACCGACGAGCCAGCTTCCTGCTCACAAGACTTGTCGCAGTCACGGTCAACCTTCGATCTTGATTCCAGCGCGGCACCGTCAGGCTAGCGGCATCGCCGGGTGCCCGGTCGACCCCGTTATCGGACCGAACGCAGGAACGTCTGCCAGCTAAGGTCGCTGACCGCCAGTCGTGGTCCCTCCGGGTTCTTCGAATCACGTACCGCCACAGTGTTCTCGTCCGACTCGCCGAACGAAACTTCCACACACGCGACATCGCTGCCATTGGCCGTGCTGCGGCTGGACTTACGCCACACAGTCATGGGACCTCCGTCATCCCCAGCTCGGTTGCTCTCCTCCATACGTCGACAGCGGACACTAAGCCCGAGACCGCCGTTTGCCGACGTTTGCCACGTCACCTGATGGAATGGACTCCGCCAAAAAGGCCTGACTTCACCGAATGCCGGACAAATTGCACCGTTCTTGCTGAAATTCCCACTTTTCCAGTCACTCGAACGAGGTGTAGTTATCCGATGCACTTTCAATCCATGGGGAATGGATGAATTGGTGTGGCGGGGTCTGGTGGTTGGGGAAGGCGGCTTTGGAGGGGGAGATGGGTTGGGGGTGGGGTCTTTGCGGCCGGCGTGTCGGTGGGGGCACGCCGGTCTGGCGGGAATGGGCCGCTGCGCGGGGCGGCACGGGTGGGACTCGCCGGTCTGGGCCGCTTCCGCGGGGGACCTGAAGGACGCCATCGTTTACCTGAGTGCACTGAAGGCGTCCTTCGTTTACCTCGGGTAAACGGAGGCGTCCTTCAGGTACTCACCGTCCACTGTGGACGAAGGGGTTTATCCGTCTTCAAGACGTATGAACCCGGAGTTCATACGTCTTGAAGACGGAGGAACTGCCGCCGGTTCACCCACAGGGGCGCCGTCGGCCACTGTGGGCCCGCCGGTCACGGGCAGCCGTGGTCAGCGCCAGACCCCGGCGGGGAGGCGCTCGCGCAGATCCACCAGGAAGTCCAGGTCCGCGAGTAGCCGGTCCGGGGCCAGGCCCTTACCCCGGAGGAAGTCGTAGACGATCATCTCGTCGCGCAGGATCCGCACGTCCTGCTTCCGGGCCCGCCCATCCGCCAGCAGCCAGCGCCGCACATCAGGGGAGAAGGTGGCCGATGCGACCTCGGTGTCCGTGCTGGTCAGCTGAAAGACCTTGGTGAACTCCGGGTCGTCGAAGCGCACGCCGCGGACACCGAACACCCTGGCCAGTTTCAGGAAGAAATCCGCCCTGGTGAGCAGGGTCCGCGGGTGCCAGCCGGGCGTCCGCAGCCCGGTGTACCGCCACAGGCTGCTGTCCGTGCTGATGTCGCCGTCGCCGTCGCTCTCCCGCTGCACGTAGCTGAAGAACTCCTGGCCACGATAGGTGCCCGTGATCAGGTCCCACACCGGACAGCTGTCCTCCGGCGACAGTTCCCCGGGGCGCTTGTCCTGGAACTTGCCGATCTGCGGACGTTCCGAGTGCTCGTAGAAGCCCCAGCCGTTCTGCTGGATCAGCGCCTTGGTGGCGTCATCGACCGTGCCCTTACCCGTCATAACGCTGACCCTAGCCATCACACGAATGGTGGATAGGACTCTGCTCGGGGAACCCGACCTGCCCGGGTCTCGTCAGAATCGATCGGCAGGCACATGCGGGGTATGAGGGGACAGTCATGCCGGACGACTACGGGGTCACGGTCGACACGCTGACGAACGCGGCCAAGCAGATCTCTGATTTCGCCGCTCCAGTGAACGACCTGGACATTGAGAGCCAGGCCGGCGACGGTGGCGCGTACGGCAACGACGAGCTCTTCGGGGCGTTCGCCACGTTCTGCACCACCTGGCAGGTGGGGGCCAGCGCACTGGGGATGCGCGCCGAATCCGCGTCGGACGGCCTGGTGCAGTGCGCGGAGACCTACTCCCTCTCCGACGAGGACGCCCAGAAGATGATCGAGGGGGCGCAGCGCTGATGGCCGCCGAACTCGGACAGACCAAGGATCCCCGGGCACTCATCCCGGGCAATCCCGAGTCGCTGGAGAACTCGGTCCGCAATCTGGGGACGTTCACCACCACCTTCGAGAACATCGGCGCCGATCTGGGCAAGGTGCGCACCGACGGCTGGGGCGGTCAGGCGAACGATGTCTTCTGGCAGCAGTTCGGCAACGAGAAGAAGGACTGGCATTTCGCCAGTGACTCGATGTCCGGCGCGGGAAAGGCCCTGTCCGGTTACGCGGAATCCCTGCGGTCGGCACAGATCAGCGCCCAGTCCGCCATCGACCTCTGGGAAGAGGGCAAGAGCCAGACCAATCAGGCCGTGGACGCGCACAACGCGCAGGTCGACAAGGCCAACGCTGGGCAGGGACAGGCGCCGCCGCCGTTCCAGGACCCCGGTGCCGGTAAGCGCAAAGAGGCCGAGGACCTGCTGAACCGGGCCCGCGGCCAGCTCAAGGACGCCGGGAGCCTGGCGGCGGCCGCGATCAAGAAGGTGGACGGTTCCGGGCCGGACGCGCCCAGCTGGCTGGCCAAGTCGGCGGCCACCGCCAAGGACGCCATCAAGGAATACGGCATCGGCAAGACGAAGATCAAAACCGAGCTGGACAAGCTCAAGCCCAAGAACGAGTGGAAGAAGAACAACACCAGCGGCTGGAAGAAGGACAAGAAAGAGAATCCCGACGCGAAGGGGGCCAAGACCAAGTGGAGCGTGCAGCTCGCCGAGCTCAAGGGCGAGTCGAACCTCTGGGAGGCAGGGGCAAAGGGCGAGACGGACATCAACGGGGTCAAGGTCAAGGGTGACGCGAACGTCAAGATCGGCGTCGCGGGCTCACTGAGCGCGGCGCTCACCCAGGACGGGTTCGCCGCCCAGGCGAAGGCCACGGCGGGTATCACCGCCTCCGCCAGTGGCTCGATGCAGTACGGGATTCTCAAGGCCGAGGCCAAGGCGGACGCCATGGCGGGCGCCGAGGCCGAAGCGGGTATCACCGCAGGCAAGGACGGCGTCAACGCGAAGGTCGGCGCGTTTGCCGGCGCGAAGGCCGGGGTATCCGGTGGCGCTTCGGTGGGCGGTATCGGCGCGGGTGGCACGGCCGAGGTCCGGGCCGGAATCGGCGCCGAGGCCAACGCGGTCGTGGGCAAGGACAAGGATGGCGCCTGGCACATCGGCTTCGAGGTCAGTGCCACCCTGGGTGTGGGGGCGAAGGTGGGCGGTCAGATCACCATCGATCCCAACGAGGTCATCCACACCGCGGAGGAAGCGGCCACGGCGATCGGGCATGCCGCCCAGGACGTGGGGCGTGGCATCGGAAACGCGGCCGAAGCGACCGGGCACGCGATCAGCGAAGGTTTTCACCGGCTCAATCCATTCGATTAGCCGTAACTAATTTTGGGAGAAATGAACATGGCGACTTCGTTGCCGGTCCCGCTCGAGTTCCGCCTGCCCGACGGGTGGGAAGCGGTGCAGCCCGACGCCGTCGGCGCGCCCGATTCGGCCTTCGTGGCGCGGCGCCCGCGCCCCGGTGACACGTTCGTCGCGAACATCACCATCGGTGGCTACCTCAAGGACCCGGAGATCGCGCTGACCACGGTGGCCGACGAGGTGGTGGAGCGGCTGCAGGAGGCCGTCGGTTCGGTGGACGTGCGCAACCGCACCGAGATCGGCTCGCCGCAGGCCCCCGGCCTGGTGCAGGTCGTGGAGCTCACCGCCGAGGTGAACGGGTCCGACACCGACCTGGTGCAGTGCCAGACCCTGCTGTCCATGCCCGACCGGGAGAACCCGGCCAACCGGGCGGTCATCGAGCTCGTGCTGACCTCCACTCCGGGGCAGCTGGAGGGGGTCCTGCCGGACTTCCAATACTTCGTTTCGACCGTCCGGCCGGATGCGGCCACCGAGTAATACCGGTGGTCGCCGTCACATAGTCAACTGCGGTAAACCCTTACCCGCAGGTGTGCCGCACGGCGGCATAACACGAGCGCTCAAAGTTGGGTCTCAGTTTCATTTTCGCTGGTGACGAGGCTTACAGGGCCCTTAACTCAAGTGGCGGTACGAGTCGGACTGACTAGGCGGAAAACTATTCCGCGGCGGAGGAAAGGTTCTCCTTGCAGGGAGGAGCCCGACCTTCGACTGGGGGAAGCAGCACAAGAGGCGTCGGCCTTGCAGGGAGGCCGGCGCCTCTTGGTGTCTGCACCCGGGACTACCGTTCCAGCCATGACGAGTGAGGCGTTGTTCCGCGAGGCTTTCGATCTGCTGGAGGCAGGCGAGCCCGATCGCGCGGCCGGTCTGCTGACCGAGGCGATCGCTGCCGGCGGAGACGCAGTCGGCTACCAGCGGCTGCTTCTCGCCGAGGTGTACGACGAGCTGCAGCGCGAGGCTGAGGCCGATGCCGAGCTGACGGAAGCGCTGACCTGGTTCGACGCGGGCATCGCCGAGCTGACCAGGGAAGAGCTGGACACCCTCTACATGGTCGCCGACGGCGAGCAGCGGGGAGTCGACCTGGCCATCGGCCGGTTGCGGGCGCGGCAGGCGCTGGAAATGCTGCCCGATGAGCTGGACGAGATCGCGGAGCAGTGGCTGGACGAGGACGAGTCCGGGCCCGCGGTGTCCTCCGACGCGATGGACCTGCTGTTCTGGCCGCGGGCCGAGATCGCCGAGGCGCACCGGCTGTGGCCGGAGGCGGACCTGCGTACCGACGCCGACCAGGTGATGATCGACCTGGAGGTGGCCTGCCGCCAGCTGTCGGAGGCCGGCGTCTCCCGGGTGACCCTGGTGCCGCTGACCGTGGCCCGGGTACGGGAATCGGGCATCGAACCGACGACCGAGGAGGCCCGCGAGGCCTACCTGGCCGAGTTCGCCGGTAAGGCCGGCTCGATCGCCTGGCCACCTGGCCGGAACGACGCCTGCTGGTGCGGCTCCGCCGCCAAGTACAAGAAGTGCTGCGGCCGCCCCGGCCTTCAGTGACCCGAAGTCGGCGATGTTCGGGCTCTTTCCGAACATCGCCGACTTCGGGAGCAGCGGTCAGGGGATCTTGACGGCTTTGATCG
>QZFT01000095.1 GCA_003600225.1 Pseudonocardiaceae bacterium YIM PH 21723 | reverse complement strand
GCCCTTACAGCGTTCAACGCTGTAAGGGCGCCCCTCACTGCATGAGGCTTAGCCGATCTTGGTGGCCTTGACGACCTTGGCCACCTCGGCGCAGTCGGCCGTGGTGATGCCCGCGGTACCGACCAGCGCGGTGCAGCTGGTGTTCAGGGCCTTGCCCAGAGCGGCGTAGTTGGAGCTGGAGGTCAGGGTGTTCTCCACCCGCCACCAGATCTGGAAGGACTTGTCCACGCCCAGGCCCTTGATGGTCTGGCCGCCGAAGGTGCCACCGTCGGTGATCAGGAAGTCCGCCTTGTTGCCCACACCGGAGTTGGTGTGCACGCCACCGTTGTCGGAGGAGCCGCTGTACCAGTTCGCGCCCTTGTAGGAGCTCGGCTGGCGGTAGTTCTCCGGGGTCTGCATGTCGCGGATGACGCCGATCGAGGAGCCGGCACCCAGCTTCCAGCGGTTGGCCGAGGAGTTACCGATGTGCACGAACATGCCCATGATGTCGGACATGGACTCGTTGATCGCACCGGACTCGTTCAGGTACTGCAGGCCGTTGGTCGCCTGGGTGACGCCGTGGGTCAGCTCGTGGCCGGTGATGTCGTCGGTGGACAGGCCGTCACCGAAGAACATCTGCTGGCCGTCCCAGAAGGCGTTGGTGTACGGGCACTGCTGGGTGTCACAGCCACGCACGGTCGCGCGCAGCGCACCGTTCAGGCCGATGTGGTCGGTCAGGTCCCAGTTCACCTTGGCGTACAGCGCGGAGGTGTTGCCGAAGTAGTCGTAGATCTTGTCCACGTCGGCGACGCCGGTGGCCGCCTGGCCTTCCTTGCGGGTCTCGCGCACGGCGGTACCGCACTGCCAGTCGGATGGCTGGCCGTAGCTGGTGTCGAACGCCTGGCTGTTGGCGTCGCAGATGGTGCGGCTCAACGCGTCGTTGTGGGTCTCCCACTGCGCCAGGGTCTGGTTGTCCGAGGCGCGCACGACGGCGGCCCAGGCACCCTGCTCGGTGGCGGACTCACGGCCGCCGACCTGCACCAGGTAGGCCGGGACGGCGGTGTTGTCGCCCGACATGTCCCACAGGGTGGGGTCGAACCAGATGGACTCGACCTTGCTGGCCTTGATCTGCGAGGCCTTCGGCTCGGCCTTCTGCACGGCCTTGGCGGCCGCGCTGCGGACCTGGTCGGTCTTCGGGGCAGGGAAGGACCCGATACCGCGCTTGGTGGTGTGGCCGAGTTCGACGGTCTTGCCGTTGACCTGGGTCCGGGTGACGTCGCCACCGAAGACCTTCACTCCGTCGATGTACTGCTGGAGACGGACCACGTCACCGCCCGGCAGGTGGGCGGTGTTGACGACCCGCAGATCGTTGCTGACCGAGCCGATGGACAGGTCGGAGCCGTAGGTCAACGGCGCCACGACAGCCACGGCGGCGGCAGCGGCTAACAAGGGTATGCGGATGTTGCTCATCAGATGACCTTCAATCAATCGCAGGGGAAAGGTCGGCTGTGAGACCGATGAGCAAGTATTGATATCTATTCACTAAAATCTGAATTAAGTATTCACAGTTGGCGGGCAACCGTTTTCACTGTATTCGGGTGTTACTGGCAAATTTACCAGTTGTGCGGCCATGTGGGTAACGGCTGAATGGCTCAGCAATCGACCGAAGCGGTGAATAAGGTAATTATATTGGGGTGGTTCGCCGGCTTGGGTTGTTGGGGAAAGCGGCTTTGGAGGGGGAGACGGGTGGGGGCCCGCCGGTCTTTCCTGTCGGCGTGTTGGGTGGGGGCACGCCAGCCTGTCCTGTCGGGCGGGTTCGGTCCTTCGGGGCAGGTCTGGTTCGGGGTTTCAGGCCCTGATCACTCCCGGTGCGGACCTGCGCGTTGCTGGTGGGCTTAGTGGGGCTGATGGTGCCCTTGTGGGTTAACCGGTCCGCTTTGTTCCATCTTCAAGATGGATTCGGGGCCCCGAATCCATCTTGAAGATGGAACAGACCCTTGGTCCACAGTGGACTGGGTGGTGGCTGGTCGGTCTGGGAGGGCAGAAAGACGGGAACCCGGCGGAGCCCCGCGTAGCGGACCCGAAGGCCCAGACAGGCGTGCCCCCACCCGACACGCAGGCAGGAAAGACCCCACCCGCCTCCCGTCTCCTCCTCCAAAGCCATCCTTCGACGACCGCCAGACGCACCCCGCGCCAACCCGCGGCCGCCGGACGAACCCCCAGGCGCCGTCCGGTGAAACGGGAGGTTCCCGGTGTCCGGGGGCGAGATCCGGGCACCGGGAACCTGATACCGAGCCGGGCTAGCCGATCTTCACGGCCTTCACTGCCTTGCCGACCTCGGTGCAGTCGGCGGTCGTGATGCCCGCGGTGCCCGCCTGCGCCAGTGCCTTGCAGCCGGCGTTCAGCGCGCGGCCCAGGTCGGCGTAGTTGGACGTGGAGGTCAGTGTCTTCTGCACCTTCCACCACAGCTGGATCGACTTGGGCAGGCCCAGGCCCTTGATGGTCTGGCCGCCGAAGGTGGCGCCGTCGGCGATCAGGTAGGCGACCTTGTTGCCGACGCCGGAGTTGGTGTGCACGCCGCCGTTGTCACCGGAGCCGGTGTACCAGTACTGGCCCTTGTAGCTGCTCGGCTGCGAGTAGCTCTCCGGGTTCTTGGCGTCGCGGATGACCCCGAAGCTGGAGCCCTCGCCCATCTTCCACCGGTTCGCCGCGGTGTCGTCGGCGCTGCCGTTGGTCAGGTCCACGAACTCGCCGAAGATGTCCGACAGCGACTCGTTGATCGCACCGGACTCCTTGCTGTAGATCAGCCCGGAGTTGTGCTGGGTGACACCGTGGGTGAGCTCGTGCGCCGCGATGTCGTCGGTGGTCAGGCCGTCACCGAAGAACATCTGCTGACCGTCCCAGAAGGCGTTGCGGTACGGGCACGCGGCCGTGTCGCAGGCGCGCACGGTGGCCCGCAGCGCCTTGCCCTTGCCGTCGCCGTAGTCCACCCCGATGTTGCTGGAGATGTCGTAGCTCAGTCCGCTGTACAGCTTCGAGGTGTCGCCGAAGAAGTCGTAGACCTTGTTCACGTCGGCGACGCTGGATGCGGCCTGGCCCTCGGCGCGGGTGGACTTCACCGAGGTGCCGCAGCGCCAGGCGGTGTTGCTCGAGGTGTTGGTGTTGAACTTCTTGCTGTTCGCGTCGCAGACGACCCGGTTCAGCGCGTGGTGGTGGTTGTCCCACGACAACACGACCGCGTTGTCCGAGGCCCGCACGATCGCGGTCGTCTCCTCGGCGGTGACCAGGTAGGCGGGCACGGCCTGGCCGTCGCCCTTCTCGTCCACCAGGGTGGCGTCGTACCAGTACTTCTCGGCCTTGGTGGCCTCCGGCACGGCCTGCTTCGCCCGCTCGGCGCTGGTGCCGGCGAACGAGCCTGTGCTGCCCTTGGCCAGCTTGCCGACCGCGTTGATCGTCCGGCCCTGGCCGTCCAGGTTCTGCACGACCTGGCCGCCGTAGACCGGGACGCCGTCGATGTACTGGGTGAGCCGCACCGTGTCCGCACCGGTGCTCGTCGCCCGCAGATCACGGGCGCCGGTGCGGAACGCGGAGGCGATGGTGTCGGCCGAGACCGCCGCGGGTTCATTGGGCAGCAGCGCCCGAACCTGGCCGCTCTCACCGATCGCCACCGGCTGCGGGGCGGCAGCAGCCGGGCTCACCAGGAGTGCTCCGGCCGCAAGCACCGCTGCGGCGACCAAAGCGCGTTGTCCGGAAATTCTCATCTGTTGACCTTCGTTTCTACGCAGGGAAAAGGTCGATGAGGTCAGTATTTGCTTGAGGTATGCATGAGCGGCAATGAACTTTTTTCCGTTGACTTGAGCAGACCGTTATCTATGCAGCTCACGCACGGTATGACGAGGGATTCCGGTTGTGGCATCTTCCGTGAGGGGAATGTAAAAGGTCCCCGAAGTCGGCGATGTTCGGGTTCGCCGCGAACATCGCCGACTTCGGGACGCGAGATCACCCGATCTTGACGGCCTTCACCGCTTTGGACACCTCCGTGCAGTCGGCGGTGGTGATGCCGGCGGTGCCGTTGCGGGCCAGTACGGCGCAGCCGTTGTTCAACGCCTTGCCCAGGTCGGCGTAGTTGCTGGTGCTGGTCAGCGTGGCCTGCACCCTGGCCCACAGGAACCCGGACTTGGTGATCCCGAGCTTGCCCGGGTCGGCGATCAGGTAGGCGACCTTGTTGCCCACGCCGGAATTGGTGTGCACGCCGCCGTTGTCGGCGGTGCCGGTGTACCAGTAGCGGCCCTTGTACGTACTCGGCTGCTTGTGGTTCTCCGGCGTCTTCATGTCCCGGATGACCCCGATCGACGAGCCTTCGCCCAGCTTCCACCGATTCGCGGCGGTGTCGTCGGCGCTGCCGTTGGTCAGGTCCACGAACTCGCCGTTGATATCGGACAGCGCCTCGTTGATCGCCCCGGATTCGCCCCGGTAGACCAGCTTCGAGAAGTGCTGGGTGACGCCGTGGGTGAGCTCGTGCGCGGTGATGTCGTCGGTGGACAGCCCGCTGCCGAAGAACATCTGCCTGCCGTCCCAGAACGCGTTGACGTACGGGCACTGCTCGTTGCTGCAACCCCGGACGGTCGCCCGCAGCGCCTTGCCCCGGCCGTCGGCGTAGTCGACGCCGATGGTGCCGGTCAGATCCAGCCCGAGCTTGCGGTAGTACTCGCTGGTGTCGCCGAAGTACTGGTGGATCAGGTCCACGTCGGCGATGCCCGCCGCCGGATCGGCCTCGGCCCTGGTGACCGCGACCGCCGGGCCGCAACGCCAGGTGTTCCAGGCGCCGTTCGTCACGTCGAACCGGGCGCTGTCCGCGTCGCACAGCACGCGATTGAGCGCCTCGTGCTGGTTGTCCCAGGACGCCACCACGGCGTTGTCGGCCGCGCGGACGATGGCGGTCCGCTGCGGCGTGGTCACCACGAAGGCCGGCACGGCGTGGCCGGTGCCCGCGTCGCCGAGCAGCGTGGCGTCGTACCAGTACGGCTCGGCCTTGATCTCCTGAGTGGACCCGAAGACCTGCTTGGCGGCCTCGGCGCCGTTCGGCGGGAACACCCCGGCGGCGCTCTGCGTGAGCTTGCCCAGCTGGTCCTGTCCCCGCGCGTCGCGGACCAGTTCGCCGCCGAACACCGGGATGCCCTGGAAGTACTGGGTGAGCCGGACGACGTCGCCGCCCGGAGCCGGGATGACCTGGGTGACTCGCAGATCCTCGGACTGGGCGACGGCTGTCGGTGCCGCGACGAGGGCGAAAAGGGCAGCAAGGAGCACTAACCTGTTTGTGCGCATGCGGAATCCACTCCTGAGCAAGGGGGATATCGACTAGCCACAGTATCCGGCAGCTATGCGCTGTCCGGACTAGTAAATTCGGTGCACGGCGGCATAGCTTTCACCGAATAAACCCAGGGGACAGCGTTGTCAGGTGTCCGCTTTAGGGCAGTTGCACGGCCTTGATCGCGGTCGCCGTCTGCACACAGTCACCGGCGGTGAATCCGGTTGAGCGACGCTGTTTGGCCTTCTCTTTACACGCATCCCGCAACGCGTTACCCAATTCGCGGTAGCCGGCGTCCCTCGGCAGCAGTTTCAGCGCCGCCCACCACAACTGGATCGCCTTGCTCAGCCCGATACCGCGCACCGTCTGCCCATTGAAGGTGTCGCCGTCGGTGATCAGGTAGGCCAGCTTTCCGGCAGGCCCGGCGTTCACGTGCACCCCGTGGTAGTCGTAGCCGCCGAACCACCAGCCCTTGCCCTGATAGGTGCTCGGCTGGCCGAACTGCTCCGGGTTCTTCAGGTTCCGGAACGTGCCGCCGGGCAGCCCGTCGCCGAACTGCCAGCGCACGTCCGGGGTGTCGTCGGCGCTGCCGTCGGTCAGGTCTGCGAACTCGCCGAAGATGTCCGCGAACGCCTCCCGCAGCGACTCCGACTCGCCCTGGCGGCCCAGCTGGGAAACCGCCTCGATCACCCCGTGGGTGAGTTCGTGCGCGGCCAGATCGTCCGCCAGGGAGCCGTCGCCGAAGTTGGCCTGCTTCTCCACTTCCCAGAAGGCGTCGGCCTGCGGGCACTCGTTCGGCCGGCAGACACGCACCGCCGCGCGGATCGCCTTGCCCCGGCCGTCGTGGTGATCGACCCCGATGAGCTCGGTCAGGCTCACCCCGAACCGGTCCTTGTAGAACCGGGAGGTGCTGGCCAGGAAGGTGTAGGCCTTGTCGACCTCTGTGTCGCCGAGCCGGCCGCCGCCGTCCCAGCGGGTGGGGCCGACCTCCACGCCACACCGCCACGGGACCTCGCCCACGCTCTCCTGCGCGGCGTCGCAGACCACCCGGTTCAGCGGTTGCGCCTGGGTCTCACCGGTGGCCGGAACGGCGAACGCGGCCACCAGCGACGTCGAGAGGAACAACGTCGTGATGGCCGCGCGCGCCTTGTTCATGAGCCGAAATTAGCGACTGACGATCACCTTCGCATGATGATCTACAGGGCGGACTTGGCCTTCCACTGCGCGTAGGGCAGCTGCCAGTCCCGGTTGGTGGCGTACGCGGGCATCTCCACCGAGCTGCCGGTGATGATGACGGGGTCGCCGACCAGCGAGGAACCGAACAACGCGGCCGCGTCGGCGTCCCGCAGGTTCACGCAGCCGTGCGAGCTGTTGGACCGGCCGATGTTGGGGTTCTGCGAGTACGCGTGGGTGTATTCACCGTTGGAGCTGAACCGCATGGCCTTGTTGACCATGACGTCGTAGTTGTACTTGTCGTTCTTCATCCGCTCGGTCTCGTGCTTGGACATGATCACGTAGTTGCCGTTAGGGGTGACCTTGCCCGGGTCGTTCTCCGCGCCGTAGCTGGCTGGGTAGTCGGCGGTCTGCACGCCGTTGTCCTCGACGAGGAACCGGTGCGTCTGGGTGTTGCCCCGCATGATGCGGGAGCGGCCGATGTCGAAGTCCAGGGTGAGGTCGTTGGCGCCGTAGGCACCGGGTGCCACGGGAGCGGCGTACAGCTTGGCCGCCACGTGCACGTGGGTGTTGGCCGGCCAGTAGGCGGCGGGGCGGTAACGCACCTCGGTGTCGCTCACCCAGGCCCACGAGCCTTCGACGGGCGCCGGGGTGGCGGTCACGGTGAGCCGCTTCTGCACCGCGGCCTTGTCCTGCACCGGGGACGGGAACTTGATGCCGAAGGTCTGGCCGACGCCGTAGGTGCCGCCGTCGCCCATGTCCATCCGCGCCTGCACGGTGCGGCCGGGAGCCAGCGTGGTCAGCGAGCCCTTGGACTCGGTGACGGTGCCCTTGTCGTTCTTGGCCTTCGCGGTCCAGCTGTAGGTCTTGCCGAATCCGAGGTCCACGCCCAGCTTCCAGCTGGTCTTGTCCTCGCTGAGCACGCCGTCCAGCCGGCCGCCGTCCGGCTTGCTGAACTGCACCTCGGTGATCTGGCCGATGCCGGTGCGCAGGGTGACCGGTGCGGCCGGGTTGACGTCCTGGGTGCCGTCCGCCGGATCGGCGGTGACCAGCGCCTGCTGCTCGGCGACGGGCCCGGCGCCGGCCAGGGATCCGCCCCCCGTGGAACAGCCGGTGATCACCCCGGCCAGCACCACGAGCGCGATCGCGGCGATCGTGCGTCGAGTCTTCATGTCTCCCCCAAATGCGGTGTTCTCGTAAAGGAGACGCCGCATCCGGGGGAGACGTTGAGCGGTGAACCAATGCTGTTACCGAACCCGGACAAAGGGCTCAGATCAGCCGATCTTGACGGCCTTGACCGCGTTGCCGACCTGGGTGCAGTCGTCGGCGGTGACGGTGCCCGCGGTGGTCAGCTGCTTGCAGGCGGTGTTCAGCGCCTTGCCGAACGCCAGGTAACCGGAGGACGCGGTCAGCGAGTTCTGCACCAGCCAGAACAGCTGGGAGGACTTCTTCAGGCCGATGCCCTTGACGGTCTGACCGCCGAAGGTCTGGCCGTCGGTGATCAGGAACGCGATCTTGTTGGCCACACCCGAGTTGGTGTGCACGCTGCCGTAGTCACCGGCCGGGGTGGTGTTGGTGGTCTGGCCCCAGTTGGCACCCAGGTAGGTGTCCGGCTGCCGGTGCGCACCCGGGTTGGCCATGTCGCGGATGACACCGAGGGTGGAGCCGGCGCCGATCTGCCACTTCGCCGCACCGGTGGCGCCGGCGGTCTGGTTGATGAACGCGCCGAAGATGTCGGACAGGCCCTCGTTCAACGCACCGGACTCGGCCGCGTAGGTCAGGTTGCTGGTGTTCTGCGTGACGCCGTGGGTGAGCTCGTGGCCGGTGATGTCCTCGGTGGTGACACCCTGACCGAAGACCATCTGGGTGCCGTCCCAGAAGGCGTTCTCCATTGGACAGCCGTCGGCGAGGCCGGTGGCACAGACATGGGTCGTGCCGCGCAGGGCCTTGCCGAGGCCGTCGCTGTAGTCGGCGCCGATGTTCTGCGACAGGTCGTACTTGAGCTCGTTCTGGTAGAAGTTCTGTGCGTCACCGAAGAACTTGAACACGTTGTTCACGTCCGGGATGGACGACGAGACGTTGTTCTTGTCCGAGCGCAGCACCTTGAACGCGGTGCCACACGCCGCCTTCTCCAGGCTGGCGACGACGTCCGTGTTGTTGGCGTCGCACACCGCGCGGTTCACCGCGTGCTGGTGCTTGCCCACCGTCAGCAGCGTCTTGCCGCTGCCGGCGTCGACGATCTTGGTGTCCTCCTCGGACTCCACCTTGTAGGCCGGGACCGCGCCGGTGCCGGCCTGGCCGAAGAGGCTCGGGTCGAACCAGACCTTCTCCCCGGCGGCGGCCTTGGCCGGGAACGCACCCTTCGACTCCCGGGCGACCTCGCCGAGGGTCTCCGCGTCGCCCAGGCTGATGAGCTCGCCGCCGTAGACGGGGATGTCCTGGATGAACTGCTGGGTGCGCTTGACGGTGATCCCGCCGACGTTGACCGTGCGCACGTCCTTCATCTCGGTGCCGGACGCGACGGTCCGGCTGGAGACGGAGTTGTCGGCGGCGGTCGGGTACAGGGTGACGGCGGCGACTGCTGCAGCGGCCAGAGCGGCCAGCAGGGCAGGGCGGCGCATCGATGACGTAGAGCTCATCGCGTTGGTCCTTCTGTGCAGGGAATGTCGGGTCAGGATCCCGATAACCAGAAGTTTTAACCCGAAAGAGTGACTTGGCTATATATGAAGCAGGCATAGCTCGTTAGCCGACATGTCCATAACCGCTGTTCAGGTGGGATGTGTTCCGAGACACGGCACAAGTTTGTGACCCGTCTGTGATGTGGCTACCCATGTCCTGAAGACATGGCGAAGCGGCCCCGGAGTGATCCGGGGCCGCTGGGTGGTGCGGAGGTCAGCCGACCTCGGTCGCCTTGGTCGCCTTGGCGACCTCGGCGCAGTCGGCCGCGCTGAGCGTGCCGGAGCCCGACAGCTGCTTGCAGGCCGCGTTCACCGTCTTGCCCCAGTCCTGCAGACCGGAGGAGGAGGTGAGGCTGTTCTCCACGAGCCAGAACAGCTGGATGGCCTTCTTGCTGCCGATGCCCTTGATGTTCTGGCCGTTGAAGTTCTGGCCGTCGGTGACCAGGAACGCGGTCTTGTTCACGATGCCGTTGTTGATGTGCACGCCACCGTTGTCCTGCTGGGTGTTCACCTTCTGGCTGAACTTGTCCGGCTGCTGGTGGGCGCCCGGGTTGGCCATGTCCCGGATGACACCGAGCGCGGTGCCCTTGCCGATCAGCCACTTGTCCGCGCCTGCGGCGCCGTTGGCCTGGTTGATGAACGCGCCGAAGATGTCGGACATGCCCTCGTTCAACGCGCCCGGCTCGCCCTGGCCACCGAGGCCGTTGACGGCCTGGGAGACGCCGTGGGTGAGCTCGTGACCGGTGACGTCGAGGGTGGTGACGCCCTCACCGAAGGTCATCTGGGTGCCGTCCCAGAAGGCGTTGGTCAGCGGGCAGGCCTGGCCGTTGAAGCAGACCCGGACGGTGCCGCGCAGCGCCTTGCCGACACCGTCGCCGTAGTCGGCGCCGATGTTCTGGGTGAGGTCGAACTTCAGTTCACCGTTGTAGAACGTGGATGACTGGTCGAAGAACTTGAAGACGTTGTTGACGTCCTTCTGCTGCGAGTTGCCGCCGTTCTCCGTCTTGCCCGGCTTGACCGCGACACCGCAGGCGTAGTCCTGCAGCCGGCCTTCGACCGACTTGTTGTTCAGGTCGCAGACCGCGCGGTTCAGGGCTTCCTTCTCCTTCGGCGACTTCCACAGCACGGTGCCGGAGGCGGCCTCCACCACGGAGGTGCCCGCGGTGGTCTCCACCTGGTAGGCGGGCACCGCGGCGGCACCCTTCATGCCGAACAGGGCCGGGTCGAACCAGACCTGCTTGGCCGAGGTCGCCTTGTTGTCCTGGCCGGGGAAGGTCGCGACGCCGGAGCGCCTGACCCGGTTCTGGGTGTTCTGGTCGTCGGCCGGGTGCTGTCCCTGGGATTCCTTGGCCACCTTGCCGAGCGCCGCGGTCGTGGTGCCGTCGGCGCCGACGAATTCGACGATCTCGCCGCCGAAGACCGGCATGCCGTTGATGTACTGCTGGCTCCGCTTGATCGTCACGCCGCTGGCGTTGAGGGTCTTGGTGACCCGCATGTCCTTGCCTGCGGCGCCGAACGAGATGCCTGCGGCGCGGTAGGCGACCGACTCGGTGGAGACGGAGTTGTCCTTGGCGCTGGGGTACAGAATGACGGCGGCAACGACGGCCGCGGCCAACCCGGCGATGAACGCCGGTCGGCGAAGCGATGATGCAGGACTCATCGAACTTCCTTCGGTGCAAGGGAATGGTGGGGTCTCCAGCCCGATGACGTGCAGTTTTGCGCTGTTATGCGTCATAGCGGTACATATCGAGCTGAAATAACTCTGGTGTTATGGCCTATAGCCACTGGTCACCTTGGCTGCCGCCAAACGGTTCAATCCAAATCAAAGATTTTTTGTGAAATGTGAGCGGCCCCGGAGAGCTGTCCGAGGCCGCTGCCGGGGCCTATCAGGCGATCTCCACGGCCTTGGTGGCGTTCGCCACCTGGGTGCAGTCCTCCTCGGTCAGCGTGCCGCTGCCGGCCAGCTGCTTGCAGGCGGCGTTCACCGTCTGACCGAAGGCCTTGTAGTCGGACGAGGAGGTCAGCGTGTTCTCCACCAGCCAGAACAGCTGGATGGCCTTCGCGCTGCCGATGCCCTTGATGTCCTGGCCGCCGAAGTTCTCGCCGTCGGTGACCAGGAAGGCCAGCTTGTTCGCGATACCGGAGTTGGTGTGCACGCCGCCGTTGTCGCCGGTGGTCTGCACGAACTTGCTGTAGGTGTCCGGCTGCTGGTGCGCGGGCGGATTGGCCATGTCCCGGATGACGCCCAGCGCGGAGCCCTCGCCGATCGCCCACTTCGACGCGCCGGTGGCACCGTTGGCCTGGTTCACGAACGCGCCGAAGATGTCGGACATCGCCTCGTTCAACGCACCGGATTCGCCCTGGTAGACCAGGTTGCTGGTGTGCTCGGTGACGCCGTGCGTGAGCTCGTGCGCGGTGATGTCGATGGTGCTCAGGCCCTGACCGAAGGCCATCTGGGTACCGTCCCAGAACGCGTTGGCGAACGGGCACTCGGAGTCCGGGACGCAGATCCGTACGGTGCCGCGCAGTGCTCCGTTGGCGCCGATGTTCTGCGTGAGGTCGAACTTGGCCTCCTTCTCGTAGAACTCGGAGGTGCTGCCGAAGAACTTGAAGACCGCGCTCGCGTCCGCCTCGCCCTGCCCGCCCTCCTCGGTGAGCACCGGTTCCAGCGCGCCGCCGCAGGCGTAGTCCGCCTCGCTCTGGATCGTCTGGTTGTTCAGGTCGCAGATCGCACGGTTGACGGCTTCCTTCTCCTTGGGGGCCTTCAGCAGCACGGCCCCGGAGGCGGCGTCGACGATCGCGGTGCCCTCCGAGGTCTCCATCTGGTAGGCGGGCACGGCGGCGGCGCCGGGCTTGCCGAACAGGCTCGGGTCGAACCACACCTGCTTCCCGGAGGTGACCTTGGCGGTTGCCGGGAACCGGCCCTGGGATGCCTTGGCGACCTTGCCGAGGGGCTGGGTGTTCCCCAAGGTGACCAGCTCACCGCCGTACACGGGGACGCCGTCGATGTACTGCTGGGTGCGTTTGACGGTCACGCCGCCGACGGTGACGGTGCGAACGTCCTTCATGTCGGTGCCGGCCGCGACGGACTGGGTGGAGACGAAGTTGTCCGCCGCCGTCGGATACAGCACGACGGCGGCGAGCAGGGCAGCCGCCAACCCGGCGTACAACGCGGGACGGCGCAGTGATGATGCAGGACTCATCGGAATTCCTTCGGTGAGGGAACTGGGCGACACAGAAGCCCGATGAGGTGCAGTTTTGAGATTTATGAGCTACGACGCATACATGTCAAGGCCGGATAACCCGAGGACAATGGGCTATACGCCCAGGTCAACGGGTGGCTGACGGATCGGTTCAATCGGACCCGTCGAAATACGCGGAATTCAGGACTGCGGAAACTGCCGCCAGGTCTTGAGCACGGAATTATCGGTCGCGGACACGATCGTCCACTGGCCGCTCTCCTGCTTCACCAGGAAGGCGGGGACCGCACCCTCGGCTCCGGGGGTCTCCCACAGCGACTCGTCGTACCAGTACGCCTGGACTTCCTTGACGTGTCCGCCGTGCACGGCGCGGGTGGCCTTCTGCTCCGCGGCGCGCAGGTCGGCAGGGAAGTGCCCGTTCGCCTTCGCGGACAGCTTGCTCACGCCGACCGACTCGGCGCCGGTGCCGTCCACGAACCGGGTCTCCTCGCCGGCGAAGACCGGGACATCGTCGAAGTACTGCTGGTAGCGGACGATCTTCCCGTCCGGCAGTTCCTGGGTGCGTACCGGCCGCAGGTCGTTCTTGTGGTTCTCGTTCACCTGAACAGTGTCACCGATTCCGGCCATGGCGTGGCCGCCGAACGCGAAACTCATGCCGAGGGCGAGCAGAGCACTGCGGGTGCCGATGCGCATCGGAGATTCCCTAAGTCAAGGTCCGGGAGCTCCCTGCAAGCTCCCGGATGTATACGAGTCAACGCGAGCAGGGGTGACGTGTCGAATCGCCGGCACTGTCACTCGGGCGAGCGAGTGGCATGGCTGCTGAGCTGCAGCTTCGTTGCCGGATATGGCCGCCGCCACCTCCCGCGAGGGGCGCAGCTCACATCCCGGGTGTTGCGCGCGCCACAGGCTAGCGGATCACCGCAGACGACAGCGCGCCGTCCCCCATTGCGGGGAACGGCGCGCTGTGGACGCGTGGGTCAGGCGCGGCTGACCCAGAAGTACGGCAGTTCACCCGCGGCCTTGGCCTGGCCGGGCAGCACGGTCGCCTCCGGGTACTGGTTGCAGCCCTGGTCGCCGTAGGGGTACAGCCGGTACGTCGACCGGCTGTGGTTCTCCACGTAGACGGCGGCGTCCGGGACGGCGAAGCAGCCGGGAGCGTTGGGCGCGTAGTACGACGGGTTGTTCCGCACGTCGGCCCAGAGGCACATCAGGCCGTCCGAGCAACCGGGCGCCGGTGCCTGCGCCGTCGCCGCGGTCGCCGTCGGCGCCAGCGCACCCGCCACCAGAGCCAGAGTCACTGCCAGTCGCTTGATCACAAAACCCCCAGATGTACCCGTTCAATCCGTCGAACGAACCGTATTGCGTTACGCCGACCGGCGGCCCCGAACACCCAAACCTGTCCACTTCCAGACAACGCCGCCTAGCCGGTGGCGGTGGTCGGCGCGCATTGTGTTGGGCCGCTTCTCAGGCCTCAAGGGCGCTGCGCGTCGGCTTCGCCGACCGGGCTGCGCCCGGCCCTTGACCCCTGAGCCTCGGCGGCCCAAAGGGCACGCCCTAAGGGGCAGGCGCTGCGCGGCCTGCCCCACCGGGCGCGCGCCGCCCACCGCCTCCAACAAGGAAAGCGACCGCCTGAAAGTGGCCTTCAGTCGGTTTAACTAGCTGAAAGCCACGTTCAGACCCCCAAAAAAAGCCAGAAGCAGCCCCCAAAGCGAGCGAAGCGAGCGAGAGGGGCGGACCCCCACCAAGATGGCGGCGGGGGTGCAGGGGGCCGCAGGCCGCCCTGCCTTGGGGTCTGGGGCGAGAGCCCCAGTGTAAAAAACGAAACCGCCATGCTCGCGCTTCTCAGCGAGCATGGCGGTCCCAAAGGTTTCGGGGACCCCGCGCACCTGTCAGAGCCCGCTTATCCTTGCTGCCTTCCGGCCCTGGGGAGGTTCACAGGATGGACACCGCACGAGGTCCACGGTCAGTGTAGCGGGTCCAGGCTGCTGCGGGCATTGTCGGGGGGACCCAATAGAGTCGGGGTGTGGCCCTCGCTCTGTATCGCAAGTACCGGCCTGCCACCTTCGCGGAGGTGGTGGGGCAGGAGCACGTCACTGATCCGCTGCGTACCGCGCTCGCGGCGGGGCGGGTCAATCACGCCTATCTGTTCTCCGGTCCGCGTGGTTGTGGCAAGACCTCCTCCGCCCGGATTCTGGCCAGGTCGCTGAACTGTGTGAACGGGCCGACGCCCGATCCCTGCGGCACCTGCAACTCCTGCATCGCGCTCGCGCCCGAGGGCGGCGGCAGCGTGGATGTGGTCGAGCTGGACGCGGCCTCGCACGGTGGTGTGGACGACGCCCGTGAGCTGCGTGACCGGGCGTTCTACTCGCCCGCCGAGTCGAAGTACCGCGTGTTCATCATCGATGAGGCGCACATGGTCACCACGCAGGGCTTCAACGCCCTGCTGAAGATCGTCGAAGAGCCGCCAGAGCACCTCATCTTCATCTTCGCCACCACCGAGCCGGAGAAGGTCCTGGCGACCATCCGCTCCCGGACCCACCACTACCCGTTCCGGCTGATCCCGCCGGGCGTGATGCGTGGGCTGCTGGAACGGAACTGTGCCGCCGAGGGCGTCGCCGTCGAGTCGCCGGTGTTCCCGCTGGTCATCCGGGCCGGTGGCGGGTCCGCCCGGGACACCCAGTCGGTGATGGACCAGCTGCTGTCCGGCGCCGGGCCCGATGGTGTCACCTACGAGCGGGCGATCTCGCTGCTCGGGGTCACCGATTCGGCGCTGATCGACGACACGATCGACGCGCTGGCCGCCGGGGACGGCGCCGCCGTCTTCGACGCGATCAACCGCCTGGTGGAGGCGGGGCACGAGCCTCGCCGGTTCGCCTCCGACCTCCTCGACCGGCTGCGTGACCTGGTGCTGTTGCAGGCCGTGCCGGACGCGGCCAAACGTGGCCTGATCGACCTGCCCGGCGAGGCACTGGAGCGGATGTCCGCCCAGGTCCAGCGGATGGGCGCGGCCACGCTGACCCGGTTCGCCGAGATCGTGCACACCGGGCTCACCGAGATGCGAGGCGCCACCGCGCCCCGGCTGCTGCTGGAACTGCTGTGCGCCCGGATGCTGCTGCCCGCCGCATCGGAGTCCGAGGCCGCCGTGCTGCACCGCCTGGAACAGCTGGAACGCCGGGTCATCCACGGTGGCCCCGCGCCCGCCGGTGGAGTCCCGGCCGCGGCGCCCGCCCCGGCCAGTGCCCCCGCGCCGGCCACCACACCGGCGGCCGGTGGGAAGACGTTCTCCCGGCCCAGCTCCGGCCCGGTTCCGGCGCAGGCCGCCCCGGCTCCGGCCGCACCTGCGCCCGCGCCAGCACCGACACCCACTCCGGCGACCCCGCCGCCCGCCCCCGCTCCGGCTGCTCCGGCCGCGTCCGTTCCCGAGCCCGCCGCGCCTGCGGCGAGTGGCGTGATGGACGCCGCCGGGATCCGGCGCATCTGGCCGGAACTGCTGACCAAGGTGCGGGCGCAGAGCCGCAGCACCGAGGCGATGCTGTCCAACGCGGGCGTGCATGCCATCGAGGGCAACACGCTGATCCTCACCCACGCGGCCGCGCCGCTGGCCCGCCGCCTGTCCGACGCCCGCAACGGTGAAGTGATCGCCAAGGCGGTCGGCGAACTGGTCGGTGGCCACTGGCAGGTGCGGTGTGTCCCGGCCAACGAGGTCGGCTCCGCCACCGCGGGCAACGGCAACGCCACCGCGGGCAACGGCAACGCCACCGCGGGCAACGGCAACGCCACCGCGGGCAATGGGAACGCGACCGCCGGCAACGGCCACGCGGCAGCCCCGCCCGCGCCCCCGGCTCCGCCGCAGCGCCAGGCCCCGCAACCCGTGGCAGCACCCGCCCCGGCCCCCAAACCGGCGCCTGAGCCCGAGTCCGCCCCGGCGGGCGACATCCCGCCGCCCCCGGAGCCGGACCTGCCGCCCGAGCCGCCGCCCTGGGACGAGGCCGCGCCGCCACCGCCCGGTTACGCCGTGGAGGACCACCCGGACGAGGCGCAAGCCCCGGAGCCGATCAACCGGCACGAGCCCCTGGACAAAGCGGTCAGCCTGATCTCGAAGGGCCTGAACGCCAAGCCGGTGAAATGACCGTTGTCCCGAAGTTGGCGATGTTCGGGCGCTGCCCGAACATCGCCAAC
>QZFT01000094.1 GCA_003600225.1 Pseudonocardiaceae bacterium YIM PH 21723 | reverse complement strand
GACGATGTTCGGGCGGAGCCCCGAACATCGTCAACTCCGGAGCAGCAGGATCAGGGGGAGAGCCATGTCCAAGTTCACGCAGACGGCATCGCACTGGGGCGTCTACCGGGTGGAGACCGACGAGGCCGGCGGCATCCTGTCGACCACGGGCGTCCCGTTCGACGCCGACCCCTCGCCGATCCAGGCGAGCCTGCCCGCCGTGGTCCGCGACCCGTTACGGATCGACCGACCGTATGTCCGCGAGGGCTACCTGCGCTCCAGGGGTGCCTCCCGCGCGGACCGCGGCGCGGAACCATTCGTCCCGGTCGACTGGGACACCGCCCTGGACCTGGTCACCGAGGCGTTGCAGGACACCAGGCAGCGGCTGGGCAATGAGTCGATCTACGGCGGCTCGTACGGCTGGGCCAGCGCGGGCAGGCTGCACCACACGCAGAGCACGATGAAGCGGTTCCTGGGGCTGTTCGGTGGCTTCGTCGACCGGATCGGCAACCACAGCTTCGGTGCGGCCCTCGGGATCATGCCGTATGTCCTGGGCCGGTCCGATATCTACGGACTCGCCGTGCGCTGGCCGGAGGTGGTGGCGCACACCCGGCTGATGGTGCTGATCGGCGGGGCGGCGCTGAAGAACGCGCAGCTGGATTCCGGTGGCACGGTCAGCCACGACAACGCCGGGTGGTTCCGGGCCGCGCACGAGGCAGGCGTGCGGATCATCTGCGTCAGTCCGTCCAAAATGGATGTTCCGGAGGATGCGGCGCCGGAGTGGCTACCGATCCGGCCTGGCACGGACACGGCTCTGCTGCTCGGCCTGGCCGGAACGCTGGTCGCGAAAGGACTGGTGGACCGGGAATTCGTGGCGAGCCACTGCTCCGGTTACGCCGAATTCGAGCGCTACCTGGCCGATAAGGACGCGCGGTGGGCGGCGGAGATCACCGGCATCCCCGCTGCGGAGATCGAACGGCTGGCAGCGGCGATGGCGGAAACCCGGACCCTGGTGAACACCAGCTGGTCGGTGCAACGCGCGGACCACGGCGAACAACCGGTGTGGGCGACCGTCGCCCTGGCCTCGATGCTCGGTCAGATCGGCCTGCCCGGCGGCGGCTTCAGCCTCGGCTTCGGCGCGGTCAACGGCATGACCCTGGCCCGCCCGGCGGGCATTCCCCGGCCGACCTTGCCCCTGGGCCCGAATCCGGTGCGTACCGTCATCCCGGTCGGCCGGATCGCCGAACTCTACCTCCGCCCCGGCGGGACACTGCCCTACAACGGCGAGACGATCACCCTGCCGCAGATCGACCTGATCTACAGCGCGGGCGGGAATCCGTTCCACCACAATCAGAACCTCAACCGGTTCCTGGAGGGATGGCGGCGGCCGGGCGCGGTGATCGTGCACGAACCCTGGTGGACACCGCCCGCCAGGTACGCCGACATCGTGCTGCCGTCCACGACGACCATGGAACGCAACGACATCATGGCGCCGCAGACCGGCAGCCACTGGATCGCCATGCACCAGGTCATTCCCCCGCACGGGCAGGCCCGCAACGACTTCGACATCTTCGCCGAACTCGCCGACCGGCTCGGTTTCGGCTCCGCCTACCACCAGGATCGCGACGAACTCGGCTGGCTGCGGCACATGTACGAGGAGGCGCGGACCGTCGCCGCGCAACGCGGTTTCGACCCGCCGGGATTCGACGAGTTCTGGGCGACCGGGAAGTACGAATTCACCGGTGCCGCGGAACATCCGGTGGTGCTCAGCGAATTCCGCGCCGATCCGGAAATGAATCCGCTGGACACACCATCCGGCCGGATCGAGCTGGTCAGCGAGACGATCAGGTCCTACGACTACGACGACTGCCCCGCGCATCCCACCTGGCTGGAACCGGTCGAGTGGCTGGGCAACGCCTCGCGGTACCCCTTGCACCTGCTGTCCAACCAGCCGGCGCACCGGCTGCACAGCCAGCTGGACAACGCGCCGCTCAGCCGGGCGGCGAAGGTCGCGGACCGGGAGCCGATCCTGATCGGCGCGCAGGACGCGAGGCAGCGCGGCCTGCGGGACGGCGATGTGGTGCGGGTGTTCAACGACCGCGGCGAATTCCTGGCCGGCGTACGGATCACCGACACCCTGCTGCCCGGGGTCGTGCAGGTGCCCACCGGCGCCTGGTACGACCCGGTCACGCCGGGTGGGCTGGAGAAACACGGCAATCCCAACGTGGTCACCACGGACAAGGGAACCTCGCAGCTGGCTCAGGGACCGGCCGCGCAGACCTGCCTTGTGCAGGTGGAGCGATACGACGATCCGCCCCCGGTGACAGCGTTCGAGCCGCCGCCCACCGCTGAGCGGAATTCTTTTGGCCTATAGGAACTAAGCCCGAACGGAGCCCCCAGAACTCTTCGGTCTCGATTAGGTTTCGAGGTTGAAGAGGGAGGGGGTTTCGTCTTGTCACGAAACAAGATCCGCGCGCTCTTAACCCTGCTGAGCGCGACCGCCTTATCCGCCGGACTGGTCATTCCCGCACAGGCCACCCCGGCATTCGAACTCGACAACGGTGTGAGCACACCGATTCACAGCTTCGCCGACGCGATCCGCGAGACCGTGTACGTGGACACCGGCCTCGACCTGGACAAAGACGGCAAGACCGACCGGGTCGCCACCGACATCATTCGCCCGGACACCACCGCCAAGGTGCCGGTGATCATGGATGCCAGCCCGTACTACTCCTGCTGCGGGCGCGGCAACGAGAGCGAGAAGAAGACCTACGACTCCGCCGGGAAACCGGTGAAGTTCCCGCTGTTCCTGGACAACTACTTCGTGCCGCGCGGCTATGCCGTCGTGCTCGTCGACCTGGCCGGCACCAACCGGTCCAGTGGCTGCGTGGACGTCGGCGGCCGGTCGGACATCGACTCCGCCCGCCGGGCGGTGGACTGGCTGAACGGCCGGGTGAAGGCCTACTCCTCACTCAGCGGCGGCAGCGAGGTCAGTGCGAGCTGGTCGACCGGCGCCGTCGGCATGATCGGCAAGTCGTATGACGGCACCATCGCCAACGGCGTCGCGGCGTCCGGTGTGGACGGTCTGAAGACCATCGTCCCGGTCGGCGCGATCAGCTCCTGGTACGACTACTACCGCAGCGACGGCGTGTCGTTCGGCTTCGATCCACTGGGCCTGTCCACCACCGTGGACGAGGGCAAGAAGCCGCTGTGCACCCCGGTCAAGACCGAACTGAGCCAGGGCGCCACCGCGAACGGTGACCAGAACGCCTTCTGGGATGCCCGCGACTACGTGCCGGACGCGTCGAAGGTCAAGGCGACCGTGTTCGCCATCCACGGCATCAACGACCAGAACGTCAAGACGATCAACTTCGGCCAGTGGTGGGACAAGATCACCACGACGAAGAAGACCTGGCTCTCCGGGGCCGGGCACGTCGACCCGTTCGACCTGCGCCGGGCGACCTATGTGGACACCCTCAACCGCTGGTTCGACCGCTGGCTGCTGAACGTGCAGAACGGCATCGAGAACCAGCCACTGTCCACTGTGGAACGTGCACCGGACAGCTGGACCGACGAGGCCTCCTGGCCGGCGCCGGGGGCCAAGCCCACCGAGCTGAAGCTGGGTACCGGCGGCGTCCTCGGCCCGACTGCGGGCACCGGCAGCCAGTCCTTCACCGAGAAGCGGGGCGGCTTTCCCGCCTGGGCGAAGACCGGCACAAACGCGAACCGGTTGCTGTTCAGCACCCCGACGCTGGACCAGGACGTGCGGCTGTCCGGAACCGGCTCGATCACGCTGACGGTGACCACGTCCACGCCCACCTCGCACCTGTCCGCGGCGCTGGTGGACTACGGCCCGCAGACGATCCGGAACTACACGGGCAGCGGCGAGGGCATCACCACGCTGAGCACCGAGTCCTGCTGGGGCGAGAGCCGCACCGGGGATGACGCCTGCTACAAGGACACCAAGGCGGATGTGTCCACTGTGGACCTGGACGTGTTCGGCCGCGGCTGGACCGATCTGCGCAACTACCAGTCGCTGCGTTCCGAGCAGACGATCACGCCGGGCAAGGCTTACACGATCACCTTCCGGCTGGCCACCATGGACCACGTGGTGCCCAAGGGCCACAAGCTGGGCCTGATCATCGGCGGCAGCGAGCAGACCGTCGTCGCGGCGAAGACGCCCGGCAAGGTGGACGTCTCGCTGACCGGCTCGAAACTGGTGCTGCCCATCGCGGGCGCCATCAAGGCGTCCACTGTGGACACCCCGATCCGCGGTGAACGGGCCCTAACGCCCGCCACCGCGCCGAAGGGACTGGACCGGCCCTAGACGACAACTCCGGGCACGGGATGTTTCGCACCTGTCGTGGCTTTTTCCCATGACAAGTGGCACTTGTCATGGGGAGAAGACGCGCCACGTAGGCCGATGCGGGCGTTGGGAAAGAGCCGCGAACATCGTCAACTTCGGGACAACTCAGACCTAGGTCAGGCGTTCTCCCCGGGAGAGACGGTCGCCGCCCAGCCAGGTGAGTTCCAGGGCGACGGTGGCGACCTCCTCCCGGGTGTGGGACGGGTTCTCCTGCCACCACTCCACCGCGCCACGCAGCGCGGCCATGATCATGGTGACGCTGAGGTCCCGGTAGATGCCCGGGGGCAACCCGGCCCGGTCGGCATCCGGTTCCAGCCACTGGCCGATCTGCTCCACCGCGGTCGCCCGCAGCCCGCGACCGGCCGCGGCGATCTCCTCGTCCAGCGCCGAATCCAGGTACAGCGTCCGCCAGCCGAAGGGGCGCTCCTGCACGAAGCGCAGGAACACGTCGATGGTCTCCCGCAGCCGGTCGAGGGGCTCACCGTCGGCGCCGATGGTCTCCGCGACGAACCCGGCCAGCTCGGTCATCTCCAGCGCCAGCAGGGAGAGCAGCAGCGCCTTCTTGGAGGGGAAGTAGTCGTACAGCACCGGCCTCGACACCCCGGCCCGCTGGGCGATCTCACCCATCGACGCCAGGTCGTAGTCGTGCTCGGTGAAGACCTCGCGCGCGGCCTCGACGATGCGCTCTCTTCGCTCTGGCCCGCTCAATCGACCCTTGGTTTCCGACACCCCTGTAGGTTACTCTCTGATTGACCAACAGGGGTGTCGGTTACTCTCGGAGGTTACCGGTGTCACGCGTTCCCACGGAATTCCTGTACTGGGAGAAACTGCGATCCCCTAAGGTCAGACGACTGCGATCGGCCTTCACAAAGATCATGGGCTGGGATCTTTTTCCACCCGATGAGGTTGTGCACAAATTCGCCGACGGCTTCTACGACGCCGATCCCGTGGCCGAGGCCTTCGTCGACGAGGTGTACCTGGGCCGGGGCGCCGCTGAGGGACGCGCGCTGCTCGACCGGGCCATCGAGCACGGCGTCGACTCGATCCCGGACGCACCGGAATCGATGCGCACGTTGTTCGCCGAGTTCGAGACGCCACCGGAGTGGCTGGACATGGACCGCGTGCGGGCGGGCGCGAGGACCTGGTGCCGGTACGGGCCCGTCGCCTTCGCGCTGGGCGGGGTCACCACGCTGGAGATGTACTCGGAGAACTCCCTCGCGAAACCCCTGGCCTTGAGTGGCGGCTACGCGGGTGACAGCGCGCGGCACCGCTTCCTGGAGACCTCCCGGTTCTGGATCGACGTGTCCGAGCCGGGCGGACTGGAACCGGGTGGCGCCGGACGCAAGGCGGCCATGCGGGTGCGGATCATGCACGTGTTCATCCGCCGCAGGCTGCTCCAGCACCCGGAGTGGGACCTGGCGGCGTGGGGCGTGCCGATCAGCATGAGCGACGCGACCACCACGTTGATGGGCGGCTCCGTGTCGCCGGGCCTGGTGCTGTGGACCCACGGCTTCCAGACCACGATCAAGGAAATCGAGGACCTCCAGCACTTCTGGAAGTACATCGGCTACCTGATGGGCGTGCAGCCCGACTGGTATCCGGAGGACGTCCGCAGCGGCGTGCAACTGCTGGCCGCCACCCTGCTGCGCCGGGCCCACCGGTCCGGCCAGGACGGGCGGGACCTGATCGAGTCCTACCCGGTGGCCTTCCGGCCCAGGCCGGGAACCGGCTGGAAGCGCCGGCTCTACGACGAGATCCACTACCGAGTTCAGCTCGGCTACACCGGCTTCTGGCTGCCGCCGTGGACCTATCGCAGATACGACCTGCCCAATCCCTTTCCCTGGCTGCTGATCCCGGTGCTCAGCTGGCCATTCGTCTTTGTCGCCGAGACCATCCGCCGATTCGTTCCCGGAGCCGATCGGCTCGCCTACCGGCAGGCCCGCCGGTTCCGAGAGTTCTGGTACCGCCAGGAGATGGGCACCGAGCAGGCCCGTTTCGCCCCAGCAGAAACCTTCCGTCGCTGAACTGGAGGCCGAGCATGACCCGCACACCAAGCGAATTCATGTACTGGGAAAAACTGGAATCCCGTCGGATCAAGCTGGTCCGGTCGATCTTCACACGGATCATGGGCTGGGACCTGCTGCCCTCCGACGAGGTGGTCCGCAAATTCGCCGATTCCTACTACCAGGCCGATCCGGTCGCCGAGGCCTTCGTGGACGAGGTCTACCTGGTCCGCGGCGCGGCCGAGGGCCGCCGGATGCTGGACCGGGCCATCGAGCACGGCGTCGACTCGATCCCGGACGCGCCGGAATCCATGCGCAGGCTGTTCGACGAGTTCGAGCAGATCCCGGACTGGGTGGACATGGACCGGGTGTTGCAGGGCGCGAAGATCTGGCGCAACTACGGGCCGACGGTGTTCTCCCTGGCCGGGGTCAGCACGCTGGAGATGTACTCGGAGAACTCGATCGTCAAGCCGCTGTCGCTGACCGGCAGCTACGCGGGCGAGACCGCGCGACGCCGGTTCATGGAGACGGTGAAGTTCTGGATCGACATCTCCGAACCCGGTGGCCTGGAGCCCGGCGGGCCGGGGCGGGCGACGGCGATGCGGGTGCGGGTGATGCACGTCTTCCTACGGCGCCACCTGGTCGAACACCCGGAGTGGAACCTGGAGGCGTGGGGGGTGCCGATCAGCGTCGGCGACGCCACCACCACGCTGCTGGCCGGCGCGGTACCCGCCGGGCTGATGCTGTGGACGCACGGCTACCAGACCACGATCCGGGAAATCGAGGCGCTGCAACACTTCTGGAAGTACATCGGCCACCTGGTCGGCGTGCAGCCGGACTGGTATCCGGACGACTTCCGCGGCGGCGTGCAGATCATGGCGGCGACCATGCTCAAGCGGGCGTTCAAAGCCGGCCGGGACGGCAAGGAGCTGGTCGAGTCGTATCCGGTGGCGTTCCGGCCGAAACCGGGAACCTCGCTGCGGCGGCGGATCTACGAGGAGCTGCACTACCGGGTGCAGCTGGGCTACACCGGATTCTGGCTGCTGCCCACCACCTATCGGCGGCACAACCTGCCGAATCCCTTTCCCTGGATGGTGTTCCCGCTGCTGTGGTGGCCGATCGTGTTCGCCTTCGAGACGGCGCGCCGGCTGTTCCCGTGGGCGGATCGGCTCCACGACCGGTTCGCCCGATGGCAACGCGACTTCTGGTGGGCGCAGGAGATGGGTTCCGAGCGAGCCCACTTCGCCCCCGCGGAGTCCTTCCGCCGGTAACCAGGCCTCCGAAGTTGACGATGTTCGCGGCGAGGAACGAGCCCCGAACATCGTCAACTTCGGGACCACGGATGCGGCGGATAGGCTCCGATCGTGCGATTCGTTCTGGCTTCCCAATCCCCCGCCCGGCTCCAAGTCCTGCGTACGGCGGGCATCGACCCCGTCGTCCGGGTGTCCGGCGTCGACGAGGACGCGGTGCACGCCTCCCTCGAAAACCCAACCCCGGAGCACGTGGTGACCGCGCTCGCCGCGGCCAAGGCGGCCGCGGTCGTGGACTGGGTCGCCGAGAACCATCCGGACGCGGTGATCGTCGGCTGCGACTCCATGCTGCTGATGGCCGGCGGGGAGATCGTCGGGAAGCCGAAGAGCCTGGCGGTGGCGCGCGAGCGCTGGCTGTCCATGGCGGGCGGCACCGGGGACCTGCTGACCGGGCACGCGGTGATCCGGATCGAGAACGGCGCCGTGGTCGGCGAGGCCGCCGAGCACAAGAGCACCACCGTGCGGTTCAGCAAGATCACCGAGGCCGAACTGGACGCCTATCTGGCCACCGAGGAGTCGCTGCACGTCGCCGGCGGGTTCACCCTGGACGGGTTCGGCGGCTGGTTCGTGGACGGGATCGACGGTGATCACGGCAGCGTCATCGGTATCAGCCTGCCGCTGACCAGACGACTCCTTTCGGCGGTCGGCGTAGCGGTGTCCACACTCTGGAACCGCGGATAACGATCCAGTTATAGGGGATGTGCCCCGGCCCCCACGGCGTTCACTCTGACGAGTGATCTACGTCAATGGGGGTACGTCGTGTCGCGCAGATTTCCGTTAGCCCTGCAGGTCTTGGCCGGACTGGTACTGGGTGTCGTGCTGGGCCTGGTCGCCCGGAGCACCGACGCGAAGTGGCTGGCCGAGACCCTGTCCATCATCGCCACGATCTTCACCAACCTGCTGCAGGTCCTGGTGCTGCCGCTGGTGTTCACCGCGATCATCGTGGGCATCTCCAGCCTGCACGGCCTCGGCGGCCCGCGCACGGCCGCCCGGCTGGGGATCAAGACGGTCGTCGGGTTCGCGAGCACGTCGCTGATCGCGGTACTCATCGGAATCGGGGTCGGCGCCCTGCTGCGACCGGGTTCCGGCATCACGGTCGAAGCCACGGCGGCCAACATCGCGAAGGTCGCCAAGAAGAAGCCGGGCGACTGGCTGACCTTCCTGAAGGACCTCGTGCCGGAGAACTTCTTCGCCGCGCTATCCGAGGGCAACGTGTTGCAGGTGGTACTGCTCGCCCTGCTGATCGGTGCCGCGGCCTACGCGCTCGGCGAGAAGGCGAAGCCGTTCGTCGCGGTCAACCAGGCGTTGTTCGACATCGTGCAGAAGATCGTCAGCTGGGTGATCAAGCTGGCGCCGATCGGCGTGCTCGGTCTGCTGGGCAACGCGTTCGCGCAGTACGGCACCCAGTTCGTGAAGCCGCTGTTCTCGCTGATCGTCGCGGTGTATCTGGGCTGCGCGATCGTGCTGTTCGTGGTCTACCCGATCCTGCTGCGCTTCGTCGGCGGGGTCAGCCCGCTGCAGTTCTTCGCCAAGTCGTGGAACGCGATCCAGTTCGCCTTCGTGTCCCGGTCCTCCGGCGCCACGCTGCCGCTGAGCAGGCAGGCGGCCGTGGATCTCGGCGTGCCGCAGGCGTACGCGGGCTTCGCGGTGCCGCTGGGCACCACCACCAAGATGGACGGCTGCGCGGCGGTTTACCCCGCGATCGCGACGATCTTCATCGCGAACCTGTTCGGTCAGCAGCTGTCCGTCTGGCAGTACGTCGCGATCGTGGCCACGGCGGTCTTCGGCGCGCTCGCCACCGCGGGCACCACCGGCTGGTTCTCCATGCTCACCATCACGCTCAGCTTCAGCGGAATCGACCCGAAGATCGCCGCGGCCGGGCTGGCCATCGTGATCAGCATCGACCCGATCCTGGACATGATGCGCACCGCCACCAATGTCGCGGGGCAGATCGCCATCCCGGTCGTCGTCGCCGGCACCGAGAACCTGCTCGGCACCGACGACGGCCCATCGGGCGAACCGGAACTGCGCGCCGCCTGACGGTTACTTCGTCCCGAAGTTGGCGAGTTTCGGGCTCTTTCCGAAACTCGCCAACTTCGGAGCCTGAGTGCGGCGGCTGATCGCGACGCCGAGCAGGCAGAGGGTGCCGCCGAGGAGGCCGAGCAGGGTGGGGGTCTCGCCGAGGGTGGCCCAGGACATCAGGACCGCGAGGGCGGGGACGGCCAGCGTGGTGGACGCCATCCGGCCGGCGTCGGTCCTGGCCAGCGCGTAACCCCAGGTGATGAAGCCGAGGGCGGTGGGCACGAGCCCCAGGTAGACGAGGCCGGCGATCGCGCTGCCGGACGCGCGGGACAGCTCGCCGACGGCCTGTGGCGCGAACGGCGTGGTGGCGACCAGCCCGGCCACGCAGCCGAGCCAGGTGGTCGTGACCGAGTCCACCGTGCGCAGCGCGACCTTCTGCAACAACACCGCGGCGGCGTACAGCATCGCGGTCGCCAGGCCGAGGACGACGCCCAGCGAGTCGACGGCGCCACTGCCCTCGCTGCCGAAGGCGATGATCACGACCCCGGTGAAGGCGACGAGCATGCCGATGATCACCGGCCGGGGGAAACCGTCCCGGAAGACGAACCCCGCCACCACGGTGACCAGAATCGGCGCGATGTTCACCAGCAACGCGGCGGTACCCGCGTCCAGGTGCCGCTCGGCCCAGGCGATCAGCACCGCGTAGGCGCCGAACCACAGCGCCCCGTACCCGAGGACGAACCCCAGCGCCCGCCCCCTGGGCAGCGGCAGCCGGTGCCGCAACGCGAGCGGCAGCAGCGCCAGACACGCGACGAATATCCGGGCGAAGGCCATGGCCCCCGGCGAGAACACCTCGCCTGCCGACCGGATCACCACGAACGACGACGCCCACGCGACCACGGTGACCGCGGCCGCCAGGCCGGCTAACTGTTTCTCGGACATGGATCAACCGTGCCGCGCCGAATACATAAGGACAAGCGAGTTTTCGCCATCGAATGTTCAGCCCAGCTGTACAGTCGAATCCATGGACATCCACCGGCTCCGCGTCCTGCGCGCGGTCATCGCCGACGGCTCGATCCGCGGCGCGGCGGCGAGCCTGAAGTACACGCCGTCCGCGATCAGCCAGCACCTGGCCACCCTGCAGAAGGAGACCGGACTACGGCTGGTCGAACGGTCCGGCCGGGGAATCGAGCCGACCGAGGCCGGTCGGCTGGTCGCCCGCGAGGCAGGCCGGGTCTTCGACCGGCTCGCCGGGCTGGAATCGCTGGTCGCCGACCTGCGATCCGGGCACCTGGGCACGCTGTCCATCAGCTACTTCTCCTCCGCGGGCTCCGCCTGGATACCGTCGGTGGTCGCGGCCATCAGCCGGGAGTTCCCCCAGCTCCGGCTGGACCTGCGGCTCATCGAACTGCTCGCCGCCGACTCCTCCCCCTCGGACATCGAGATCTCCGTGGACGGCTGGCGACCCACCGCCGGATACCGCGTGCATCCGCTGCTCACCGAGCCCTACCTCGCCGTCGTCCCGGTGACCTCGGAACTGGCCGGCCGCACGGAGATCGACCTGATCGAACTCCGGGAACAGGTCTGGGTCGACAACGGCCTGTCCAGGGATCACTGCAGGCAGCGGTTGATCGACGCCTGCGCGACGGCCGGGTACAGCCCGGATTTCCGGGTGGAGGCGCACGACTACGCCAGCGCGATCAGGTTCGTGGCGGAGGGCATGGGCATCACCGTGGTGCCCAGGCTCGGCATCGGCTCACTGCCGGACTCGGCGGTGGCGGTGCCGATCGTGAATCCGACTCCGCAACGCAGCATCTCGGTGCACGTCCGCGAGACGGCGGCGGCGCATCCCGCCGTGATCCGAACCCTGGAACTCCTGCGGAGCGTGCAACCGGTCACCTCTAGCGGCATTGGATAACGCTTACCCACCCCGGAACTGATGAGATGAACGGACGTCATTCATCTCCCTGCCGCCGAGGAAACCGTCATGCTGCGCCACCTGAGCCATCCCGTTCGCCTGAGCATCGGGCTCGTCGGCGGCATAGTCGTCGGGCTGCTCTTCGGGCACCTCACCCACGGCTTCCTGGACATGCTCGGCGCCGTCTACACGGTGTTGATCCAGTTCCTGGTGCTGCCGGTGCTGTTCACCGCGATCGTCACCGCCGTGCTGAGCCTGCGGGTGCGGCACGATCCGCGCGCGGTGCTGGCGTTCACCGTGAGCGCCGGGATCGCCGCGCTGCTCGGCCTGGCGGCGGGCAGCCCGGACTCCGGGATGCGGCTGCCGATCGAGGAGATCAGCTACCTGAGCACCTGGAGCAGGCACGCCCCCGCGGTCACCGTGCTGGCCGCGCTGCTGGTCGGCGTGCTGCTGATCGCGGGCGGCGAGGGCGCCATCGAGTTGCACCGGCGGCTGCGCGGCGGCGTGGACCGGCTGTTCGGCTGGCTGCTCAAGTTCGCCCCGCTGGGCATCTTCGGCATGGCGGGCGGGCTGTTCGCGCACTACGGCCTGCGGCTGGCCGTGCCGCTGCTGGTGTTGCTGGGCGGGGTGTTCGCCTGCTGCCTGCTGCTGATCTTCGTCGGCTACCCGCTGGCGCTGCGCGCCGCCGGGGTACGGCCCGCCGACTTCCTCAAGGTGTCCCGTCCCGCCGTCTGGACCGCCTTCCGCACGAGTTCCTCCGGCGCCGCGCTGCCGTTCACCACCGAGGCCGCCGTGCGGCTCGGTGTTCCGGAGGATCACGCCGAAGGTGCACTGCGGCACGCCTCCCGGGCCAGCATGGACGGCTGTGGCGCGGTGTACCCCGCGGCCGCGGCGCTGGTGCTGGCTCACCTGTTCGGACTACAGCCGAGCCTCGGTCATTACCTGCTCGTGGTAGGCGCGGCGATGTTCGCCGCGATCGCCACCGAAGGGGTGGTCGGCTGGCTGCCCGGGTTGCTGCTGGCCATGACGCTGACCGGCTTCGATGCCAAGGCGATGGCGGTCGGCCTTGTCCTTGTGTACGGCCTTGATCCGCTGCTGGACAAGGCAAGATCGGCGGCCAATGTGGCCGGTCAGATCGCCCTGCCGTTGTTGTCGGTGCGTCAACGTGAGCGGGCTCTCCCCGCCCAAGTGGTGTAAGCAGTCATACACTCACACGAAATAGCTCTGGCCAACGGTGGACCATAGGGGAGGTTGGACGTGCGCAAGGTGCTCATCGCCAACAGGGGTGAGATCGCCGTCCGAGTGATTCGCGCGACCCGGGACGCAGGCCTCGCCAGCGTCGCGATCTACGCGGACCCCGATCGCGATGCTCCTTTCGTCCGCCTCGCCGACGAGGCGTTCGCCCTGGGCGGCAGCACGCCGGGCGAGTCCTACCTCAGCATCGACAAGGTGCTCGACGTGGCCAAACGGGCGGGCGCCGACGCGGTGCACCCCGGCTACGGCTTCCTCTCCGAGAACGCAGAGTTCGCCCAGGCCGTGCTGGACGCCGGGCTGACCTGGATCGGGCCGTCCCCGCAGGCCATTCGGGACCTGGGTGACAAGGTCACCGCGCGGCACATCGCCATGCGCGCCGGCGCGCCGCTGGTGCCCGGCACCAAGGACCCGGTCGCCGGGCCCGACGAGATCATCGAGTTCGCCAAGGAACACGGCCTGCCGGTCGCGATCAAGGCGGCGTTCGGCGGCGGTGGCCGTGGCCTGAAGGTGGCCCGCACCCTCGAGGAGATCCCGGAGCTGTTCGAGTCCGCCACCCGCGAGGCGGTCACCGCCTTCGGTCGCGGCGAGTGCTTCGTGGAGCGCTACCTGGACAAGCCGCGGCACGTGGAAGCCCAGGTCATCGCGGACAAGCACGGCAACGTCGTGGTGGTCGGCACCCGGGACTGTTCGCTGCAGCGCCGGCACCAGAAGCTGGTCGAGGAGGCGCCCGCGCCGTTCCTCACCGAGGCACAGCGCAAGGAACTGCACGCCGCCGCCCGGGCCATCTGCAAGGAGGCCGGCTACTACGGCGCCGGCACCGTGGAGTTCCTGGTCGGCAAGGACGGCACGATCTCCTTCCTGGAGGTCAACACCCGGCTGCAGGTCGAGCACCCGGTGTCCGAGGAGACCTCCGGCATCGACCTGGTGCTGGAGCAGTTCCGCATCGCCGAGGGCGAGCACCTGCGGTTCACCGAGGACCCGGAGCCGCGCGGGCACAGCATCGAGTTCCGGATCAACGGTGAGGACGCCGGTCGTGGCTTCCTGCCCGCTCCGGGCACTGTTTCTCTCTACAAGGCTCCCTCCGGTCCGGGCGTCCGCGTCGACGACGGCGTGGAGACCGGCAGCGTCATCGGCGGGCAGTTCGACTCGCTGCTGGCCAAGCTGATCGTCACCGGTGAGGACCGGCAGCAGGCGCTGGCCCGCGCCCGGCGCGCGCTGGACGAGTTCGTGGTCGAGGGCATGGCGACCGTGCTGCCCTTCCACCGCAAGATCGTCCGCGACCCGGAGTTCACCGGGGTGGACGGCTTCTCCGTGCACACCCGGTGGATCGAGACCGAGTTCGACAACGACATCGAGCCGTTCACCGGAGCCGCTGAGCTGGAAGAAGCCGACGAGCGGCAGTCCGTGGTCGTCGAGGTCGGCGGTCGCCGGCTCGAGGTCACGCTGCCCGGCGGTCTGTCCTTCGGTTCCGCCGATCCGGCCGCTGGTGGCGCTGCGAAGAAGCCGCGCAAGCGTGGCGGTGGCAAGGCGGGCGCCGCGGTCTCCGGCGACGCGGTCGCCGCGCCCATGCAGGGCACCATCGTCAAGGTCGCCGTCGAGGAAGGGCAGCACGTCGAGGCGGGCGAGCTCGTCCTGGTGCTGGAGGCGATGAAGATGGAGAACCCGGTGACCGCGCACAAGGCGGGCACGGTGACCGGCCTGGCCGCCGAGCCGGGTAGCACGGTCACCCAGGGCACCGTGTTGTGCGAGCTGAAAGACTGACGGCACTTTTAGGCGAGCATGGTGGCCTTGTGCGCGTCTGACGCGAGTAAGGCCACCATGCTCACATTCGCTGACAACTGTCATGGGTATCAGCCACCGTGTTGGGCTTAACGTGCAGTTGTGAGCGTTTATGGGCCTGAAACGGACAGGGCACGGCCTACCATGGAGGCCGTGATTGATGGGGGCAGCGGTGAGCTGCGTATCGGCACCGAGGAGCGCGAGGAGAGCATCGTCGCGCTCGGCGAGCACATGTCCGCCGGACGGCTGGACATCGAGGAGTACGGCGACCGCAGCGCACGGGTCACCACGGCCCGCACACTGGCCGAGCTGCAGCCGCTGTTCACCGACCTGCCGCAGCCACACCCGCGCTGCCTGAACCCGACGGTGTCGGTTCCGGCGACGCTCCAGCAGCCGATACCCGTGCGTACCGAGCACCACCACAAGCGCAAGGTCCAGGTGGCGATGGGCATCGCGGGGGCGCTCAGTCTGCCGGCGTTCTTCGTCCTCGGGATGCTGCTGCCCGGCGGCTTCGCCTGGGCCTGGATCGTGTTCCTGATCCCCGGCGCGATCGCCGGGATCGCGCGCAGCATGTACGGCGAGCAGGACTTCCCCCGGCGGATCGAGGACGGTCGCCGGCGACGGAGGGGCCTGTACTGAACGACGTGCAGGAGACCGCGATCCATCTGGTGCTGCCGGATCGGGACGCGGCGGAGGAACTCGCCGGGGAACTGCGGGCCGAGGGCTGGCGACCGGGAACCGTGCACCGGGACATGCTGTCCGGTGAGGACGACGCCGAGGACGTGGACTGGGTCGTCCGGCTCGAGTACGACGACCGCGGTTCGGTGGCGGCCGACCGCTATGACGATCTTGTCGGTCGTGCCGAGGAGCACGATGGCTTCGTCAGTGTCGTGCATTAACCTCGGGGGCATGGAGCCGGTCGAGATCAACGCGGGAGCGTACTACCTGAGGCAGCTGCGTGCCGACGATCGCATCGACGACCGGAAGGCCCTCGTCGACGGTTACGCGGACCCGGAGCTACGCCGATGGTTGATCGGCAACGCGATCCTCGACTTCGACGGAGCCACCCGGTTCGTGGCCGAGCGCACGCAGCAGTGGCACACCGAGCAGCGGTTCAGCTGGGCCATCGCCGAACCCACCACCGGCGAACTGATCGGTGAGGTCGGGCTGAAGGTGATCGACCCGATCGGCCGCACCGCCGAGGTGGGCTGCTGGACCCGGTACGACCTGCGCGGCAAGGGCCTGATGACCACGTCCCTGGGCGCCGCCCTGCGCTTCGGCTTCGGTGGCCTGGAGTTGCACCGGATCGAATACCGGCACGCCGCCGGCAATGTCTCGTCGGAGCGGGTGGCCCGCAAATGCGGGTTCAGCCTGGACGGCAGGCTGCGCGAGGCGATGGTCGTCGACGGCGCCCGGCATGACCTGTTGCTGTGGTCCCGGCTGGCGACCGACTAGCCTGCACGGCATGCGCCGATGGCTAGTGCTTCTCCTGACCACGCTCACGCTCTGCGCAAGCTGCACCTCGCTGGGCTACAAGGAGACCGCGGGGGCGCCGGTCCGCAGGACCCTGCCGCCGCTGCCGCCGGTCACCACCGTCTCACTGCCGCCGCGGCCGTCGAACATCCCGCTGGCCGGCCGGAACGCCTGCAAGATCCTCAAGCAGGAGCAGCTCAGCCAGCTGAGCCTTGACCGGGGACCGCTGCCGGACGCCGAGAAGGGCTTCGGCAACGCGCCCACCTGCAGCTATCGCAATTCCGTGGGCCGGTTCGGCGCCCGGCTGGCCCTGGTCACCGTGTCCGGCGCGGACGTGTGGCTCAGCGAGCAGGCGGGCGTGGAGGCCAGGGCGATCACCGTCGGCGGCTTCGGCGCGCTGACCGTGACGAACCCCAACCAGCCCGACTTCTGCAACGTCGAGGTGGACGTGGCCGACGGCCAGTTCCTGGACGTGCTCTACCGCAACGACGGCAACAACCCCGCCCCCAGCCAGGAAACCCTGTGCAAAGGCGCGCAGCGGGTGGCCGAGTCCGCGATGACCTCGTTGAAACGCTGACCTGCCGGCTTGCTTCTGGCGGTCGGCGAAAGCGGCTTTGGAGGGCGAGACGGGATCGGGGCCGTGTCTTTCCTGCCGACGTGTTGGGTGGGGGCACGCCTGTCCGGGTGGTC
>QZFT01000093.1 GCA_003600225.1 Pseudonocardiaceae bacterium YIM PH 21723 | reverse complement strand
AGAACAAAAAATCGACCTCAAGTCCACTGTGGACAATGCGGTTGTTCCTGGTTAAAGACAAAATCAGCCCCCAATTCTGTCTTTAACCAGGAACAACCCCGCCCCCTTCACCCACAAGAACACCACCCGCCACAACAACCCCACCAGCCCCGCGCAGCGTCCCAACCAGCCCCAAACACCACCCGCCACAACAACCCAAACCGGCGTGCCCCCACCCAACACGAAGGCAGGAAAGACGCGCCCCCCAGCCCAACTCCCCCTCCAAAGCCCTCCTTCGACAAAAGGCCAGACCCAACCCCGACAGCCCCCTAAACCCCCCGGGCCCGCAACGCGATCAACAGCTCAAAAGCCGCCTGCGGCTCATACACCGCGGCCCCGAACAGCTGCTTCAGCCGCCGTAACCGATGCCGCACCGTCTGCGGATGCACCGCCAGCACCACGCTCAGCTCCGGCGCACTCCCATGCGTCTGCAACCACGCCAGCAACGTCTCCGCCAGCTTCTCCCGCTGAGCCACCGGGACACTCAATAACGGAGCCAGCCGCCGATCGGCCAGCCGCCCGGTCAGCAGCGGGTCGGCGTGCAACCACAACGCGGCCAGGTTCTCGTCCACCCAGGTCACCGCCCGGTCCGGCAGCGCGCCATCCCTGACCAGCTGCAACGCCCGGTTCGCCCAGCGCAGCGAGGCCCAGGCGGCGCTCGGCGGCACCGTGGCGCCGACGGCCAGCTGCGCGCCGTGCAGTACCCGGCCGAGCCAGCGCACGGTGTCCGGGTGCACCTGGCCGGGCACCAGGATCATCGACGCGCCGGGCCGCAGGTCCACCAGGACCGGCTCGTCCAGCGGCACCTGTTCGTCGCGCAGCATCCCGTCCGGGTTGTGCACGGCGATCAGGGTGACCTCGTTGGGCACCGTCCAGCCCAGGGCCCGTGCCTCGCCGGCCATCGTCTCCGCCGAGGGAGCCGGGCGTTCCAGGAGCAGGTGCAGCAGCCGGCGCCGGGCGGTGAGCCGGGTGCCGCGCAGCCGCAGTTGTGCCTCGTTGTAGCCCCACTGGGAGACCGCGGTGATCTCGTCCACGTACTCCATCAGCGCGTCGGCCAGCTCCGCGATGCCCTCCGCGGGCAGCTTGCCCTCGGCGCGCAGGGCCATCACCTGGCGCCAGGCGATCCGCCCGGCCAGCCGGTACGCGGACTGCAACACGTCCAGGCTGCGCCCCTGATAGGCCTCGCCGCGGCCGAGGCGGCGGCACATGGCGTCCCGCAGCCGGGTGTCCGCGCCGGGGTCGGTGAGCTGGTCCAGGTAGGTCGCGATGGCCTGTTCCACGGCCAGCCGGGTGCCGGTGGCGCGGCCGCCGTCGATGGCCCAGGCGTACTCCGGGATGGCCTGCCTGATCTCCCGGATGATTTCCTCGGCGAGATTGCCGAGCCGGGCCTTGAGAAGATCGGTCAAGCGGCGAGGAATGCGTGCTACAGCCCGCAGCGGTGCGGGTGCGAGCTCGGTCATGGCGGCAAGTCTTTCAGTATTTTGAACGGACCGGCACCGGCCATTCTCTTGCTTTCAAATCCTGCACCCCATTCGCCCTTATGTGGATAGCCCGGTCGCCCTAATGGCGCACTGCGTACAGCCTAATCCCTGCTATGCCGAGAAGCTATACCCTAGCCCTCTGCCGCCGTTGGAACCCTGCTGATCAGCATGTGCATGACAGGAGCAACCCGCCGGGTTGTCACCTGTGTGACAGTCGACTCGGCAGACGGGTGTATTACGGCTGTATTACTTATCACCTCCTTGTCGCCGTTGGCTACTGCTGGGTAGTTTGCTGGCAGCCCCCGCGGAGTAGTGAATCATCCCCTGTTTATAGCCGAGTTCGGCATGCTTTGAATTTCGCATTAACGCCTGGCATTCCGCGAATAGGTTCAGGTAAAAAGTCGAAACGAGGAGTATCCCTGATGCGTAACCGACTCGTCCGTCTGCTCGTGCCCGCCATCGCGGTGGGTTCCCTGGTGCTCGGTATCACCGCCCACGCTGCCCCCGCCACCTGGACCGTGGCCGGCACCGGCGGCAAGCTCGACGGCAAGGCCGGGCTGACCACCCTGACGAACACCCGCAACAACACCAAGCTGACGTGTCAGTCGTCGGCGGTCAACGGAACCACGCAGGACGGCTCCGGCCAGTCCGGCGATGGCCTGGCGAAGATCAACAACACCACCTGGACCAGCTGCAGCGGTCCGCTCGGCATCACGTTCAACGTGGTCCACAAGGGTGTCTGGCTGGTCAACGCCAAGTCCTACGACGGCACGGCGATCACCGAGGGCACCATCACCGAGGCCACCGCCGCCATCACCGGCCCGAACTGCTCCGGCGACGTGGCCGGCTCCGCCGCGGGTACCTACAACAACTCCACCGCGAAGCTGACCATCGACCCGGCGCTGAACGCGAAGTACAGCACCAAGATCCTGTTGTCCAATGTGAAGGGCTGCTTCGGCCTGCTCGCCAGCGGTGACGAGGTCACCTTCAGCGGCGTCTACGACATCACCCCGAACACCGCCAAGCTGACGAGCCCGTGATGCGCGGGCTGCTGATCGCCGGTCTGTCCACTGTGGTCGCCGTCGCGCTGAGTGTCCCTGCTCAGGCCGCGGACACCTGGACGGTCGCCGGGCTGCCCGACTCGGGCCTGATCACCGGAAGCGCCCCGGACACCACCCTGACGGTCGTCCGGAACGGCACCAAGCTGTCCTGCAAGACCTCCACCGTGACGGCACACGCGAAGAACGGCTCCGGCCAGGCCGGGGACGGGATCGCCACCGTGTCGCAGAGCACCTGGCAACAGTGCTCCGGCCCGCTGGGCATCACCTTCGAGGTCACGCACGTCGGCAGCTGGCTGCTGAACGCGAAGGCCTACGACGGCAAGGACATCGTCGAAGGCACGTTGAGCGAGGTCAAGGCCTCGATCAAGGGCCCGAACTGCAACGCCGACGGCAGCGGTTCCGCCGCGGGCGAGATCTCCAACGTGAAGCGCACCCTCACGGTGAAGCCGGAACTCAACGCCAAGTACGGCGTGAAGGCCGTCGTCACCGGGGTCAAGGGCTGCTTCGGCCTGATGAAGGACGGCGACGAGGTCGAGTTCCGCGGTGTCTACACGACCTCGCTGACCGAGGGCGCGATCACCAGCCCATAACGAGATTGGGGGGCCGCATCGTGTTGTTCAGATTCGCGGCGCTGCTCGGAGTGCTCCTACTGGTGGCCGGTCTGACCGGCCCGGCATCCGCCGGACCCGAGAAGGCCACCGCCGCCACACTCAAGCAGCGACTCCTCGGCACCACCGAGGAGGAACTCGGACTGGCCTATGTCATGGGCTATTCCAACGTGAACAAGCAACACGGTGCGGCCCTGCTCGGGCCGGGCCTGATGACCCTGGACATGTCCGTTCCGGCCGAGGTGCACGACGACCGGATCTGGATCACCCTGCCCGGGAAGATGGAGCCGATGCGGTCCACCGCGACGTTCCTGAACTTCGGGTTCGTCCCGGTCACCGCGACCATGGAGGTCACCCCCACCGGCCCGGTGAACGTCAGTGCCTGGGCGTGGATCGAGACGTTCAAGGGCGAGGTCACCGCCAAGGCCTCGGTGGACGTCCGGATTTTCGACGCCAGCGTCAACGGCCAGCCACTGGATCTCGGGCCGCACTGCCACACCGCCACTCCGGTGGACCTCACGGTGAAAGGCGAGTTTCCACCGTGGACGGTCAACGACGGCGGACCGCTCAGTGGCTACGTGGACTACCCGCCGTTCACCGGGTGCGGGGTGACCGAGGACCTCAGTCCACTGCTCACCTACTCCATCACCGGCAAGGGCAACTACACCAAGCTGACCCAGGGGCGGTTGTGTACGCCCGCCAACGGTTTCGGCTGCCCGCCCCTCGTTCCGAAACCGGAGAAATAGCCATGGTCGGAGCGTTGAAGCAGGCGGGCCGGGTACTCGCCCTCACCGGCGGCGTGGTGAAGGCGGTCTTCACCCTTCCCGTCCAGTGGCGGGAGATCGTCCGCCAGTTCTGGTTCATCACCACGGTGACCGTGCTCCCCACGGCCCTGGTCACCATCCCGTTCGGCGCGGTCATCGCGCTGCACATCGGCTCGCTGGCCCAGCAGATCGGCGCGGAGTCGCTGACCGGCGGGGCCAGCGTGCTCGCGGTCATCCAGCAGGCCAGTCCCCTCGTCACCGTCCTGCTGGTGGCCGGAGCCGGTGGCAGCGCCATCTGCGCGGATCTCGGCGCGCGCACCATCCGCGAGGAGATCGACGCGATGGAGGTGCTCGCCGTTCCGGTGGTGCACCGGCTGATCGCGCCCCGGGTGCTCGCGATGGTCATGGTCGCGGTGCTGCTCAACGGCATGGTCAGCGTCGTCGGAGTGGTCGGCGGCTACACGTTCAGCGTGCTGGTGCAGGGCGGCACCCCCGGCGCGTACCTGGCCAGCTTCTCCGCGCTGGCCCAGCTGCCCGACCTGTGGGTGGGGGAGATCAAGGCGGCCATCTTCGGCTTCATCGCCGGGATCGTGGCGGCCTATCGGGGGCTCAATCCGGCGGGTGGGCCCAAGGGCGTCGGCGACGCGGTGAACCAGGCGGTGGTGATCACCTTCCTGCTGCTGTTCTTCGTCAACTTCCTGATCACCGCCGTCTATCTGCAGATCGTCCCACCGAAGGGCATGTGACATGGGGGTATTCGTAGTTCCGAAGTTGGCGATGTTCGCGCGAGGAACGAGCCCGAACATCGCCAACTTCGGGGACGCATGGGGGGACCGGTGATGGCCGCGCTGGATGCGGACAGGTCACTGTCCTGGTTGGACACGCTGGGCCGGCAGCTCGTGTTCTACGTGCGGGCCGTGGCGCAGATTCCGGTTGCGGTGCTGCGGTATCCGCGGGAGATCCTGCGGCTGCTGTCCGAGGTGTCCTTCGGCAGCGGGGCACTCGGCATCATCGGCGGCACCGTCGGGGTGATGGTGGGTTTAACACTGTTCACCGGCATCGTGGTCGGGCTCCAGGGCTACGCGGCGATGAACCAGATCGGGACCGCCGCGTTCACCGGATTCATCTCCGCCTACTTCAATACCCGGGAGATCGCGCCGCTGGTCGCCGGGCTCGCGTTGTCCGCCACCATCGGCGCCGGATTCACCGCGCAGCTGGGCGCCATGCGGGTGTCCGGGGAGATCGACGCCCTCCAGGTCATGGCGATCCGCAGCCTGCCCTACCTGGTGGCCACCCGGATCTTCGCCGGCGCGGTGGCCATCATCCCGCTGTTCGGCATCGGCCTGGTCAGCTCCTATGTGGCCTCCCGGCAGATCACCGTGTGGATCAATGGCCAGTCCGCGGGCACCTATGACCACTACTTCGACCTGTTCCTGCCCGCCGAGGACGTGCTCTGGGCCTTCTTCAAGGTCCTCGTCTTCTCGGTGCTGGTCATCCTCACCCACTGCTATTACGGCTACACCGCCTCCGGCGGCCCGGCGGGCGTGGGTGTCGCGGTAGGACGGTCGGTGCGCACCGCGATCGTCACCATCAGCCTGGCCGACTTCCTGCTGTCCCTGGCCATCTGGGGTGCGACGACCACGGTGCGGGTGGCGGGATGACGGCGAAGATCGGCTATCGGCTGGCCGGACTGGTGTTCCTGGTGATCTGCGCGCTGCTGGTGCGGCTGGCGATCGCCGTCTACGACAAGGAGTTCACCACCAGCGCCGTCGTCACCGTGCGCGCGGACAGCACCGGCGGGCAGCTGCCGGTGCACGCCGACGTGAAGTCCAGCGGGGTGATCGTCGGTGAGGTCGCCGAGCTGCGTGCCACCGGCAGCACCGCAGAGCTGCGCCTGGCACTGTGGCCGGAGATGCTGGCCCAGCTGCCGGCCAATGTCAGCGCACAACTGCTGCCCACCAGCCTGTTCGGCCAGCGCTACGTGAATCTGGTCCGCCCGGCGGATGCCGGCTCCGCGCGGTTGAAGGCCGGGGACGTCATCGGCCAGGACCGGACCAGCACGGGGATCAAGGTGCAGCAGGTCCTGGACGACCTGCTTCCGTTGCTGCACGCCGTGAAACCCGAGGATCTGGCCACCACCCTGTCCGCGCTCTCCCAGGCCCTGCGCGGCCGGGGCCAGCAGTTCGGCGACACCCTGCGGCAGCTCGGGTCCTATTTGGACAAGTTCAACCCGCATCTGTCCACAGTGGAAGCGAACATCAACTCGTTCGCCGACGTGGCGCAGACCTACAGCACGGCCGCCCCGCAGCTGGTGGACGCGGTGGACGATTTCCTGACCACCACGCGGACCATCGTGGAGCAGCGGCAGCAGTTCGGCACCTTCTACTCCGCCGTCGGCTCCTCCAGCGATCTGGCCACCGAGTTCCTGCGGAACAACTCGGACACCCTCATCCAGCTGGCCGCCGCCGGCCGGCCCACCCTGGAGACCTTCGCCCGGTACGCGCCCAGCTACTCCTGCACCCTGGAGGCGCTCACCAGGTTCATCCCGGACATGGACAAGGCCCTCGGCAAGGGCACCGATCGCCCCGGCCTGCGGGTGACGATCAAGTCGGTGCCCGACCGGGGACCGTACAAGTTCCCCGCCGACCAGCCGTCGTACCAGCCGGGGCCGGTCAAGGCCTGCCCGCAGGGGGCGACCGCGATCGGCCCGCAGAGTGCGGCCAACTCGCCCGCGGAGAACCAGTTCGTCGGCGAGCTGCTGAAGACCCAGGGCGCATCGTCCACACCGGACTGGAGCAGTGTGCTGGTCGGGCCGCTCTACCGCGGGGCGGAGGTGACCGTCCGATGAGGCCCGACGACCGGAGGATCTGGCCGGCCCTCGTCGGCAGCCTGATCTTCGTGCTGGTCACCTGCGCGGCCACGGCGGCGCTGGCGTTGACCATCGCCAACTCCCAGGTGGGCGTGGACACCGAGTACCGGGCTCGGTTCACCAATGTCTCCGGCCTGGTGGTCGGCGACGACATCCGCATCGCCGGGGTGCGGATCGGCAAGGTCGACTCGATCGAGGTGGTCGATCGCCGGGTGGCCGAGGTGGCCTTCTCCCTGGAGGCCGAGCGCACGCTGCCCGCCTCGGTCCTGGCCGTGGTGCGTTACCGGAACCTGGTGGGCCAGCGGTACATCGAACTGTCCACCGGAGCCGGTCGGATGGGCGAGACGCTGAAGCCCGGCGACACCATTCCGGTGGAGCACACCAAGCCGGCGCTGGACCTGACCGAGCTGTTCAACGGGTTCCAGCCGCTGTTCCAGGCACTCTCGCCGAAGGACGTGAACCAGCTGTCCGGCGAGATCATCGCGGTGCTGCAGGGTGAGGGCTCCACAGTGGACAGCCTCGTCGCGCACACCGCGTCGCTGGCCACCACCCTGGCCGCCAAGGACCAGGTGATCGGCTCGGTGATCCAGAACCTGAACGCGGTGCTGAGCACGGTGACCGAACGCGGCGATGCCCTCGGCGAGCTCACCGGGACCCTGCAACAGCTGGTCTCCGGGCTCGCCGCCGACCGGCAGGCCATCGGCGGCGCCGTCGGCTCGCTGTCCCAGTTCACCGGCACCGCCACCGGCCTGCTGAGCGAGGCCCGTCAACCCCTGCAAGCCGACATCGCCGGACTCGGTGCCCTGTCCCAGAACCTCAACAAGGACAAACCCCAGGTGGAGCAGTTTCTGCAGAATCTGCCGGCCAAGTACCAGAAGATCGGCACGCTGGCCTCGTACGGCTCCTGGCTGAACCTGTACCTGTGCGAGGCCCTCGTCACCGGGGTGAAGACCGATGACGGGTCGCCGCCGCCGATGGGTCTGCCGGTCCTCCCGGGCGGCAGGTGCGGCCGATGAGGATCAGTGAACGACGCTCCGTCCGATTAGGACTCATCGGCCTGCTGGTCGCCCTGCTCGTCGGAGCCGGCATCGCCTTCGCCGACGACATCCCGTTCCTGGCGGGCGGAACCCGGTACACCGGGCTGTTCGCCGAAGCGGCCGGGCTGCGAACCGGCGACCCGGTAGAGGTGGCCGGGGTGAACGTGGGCCGGGTGGAATCCGTTGCGCTGGACCGGAATCAGGTACGGGTCGCGTTCCGGGTGCATGACACCTGGGTCGGCGACCGCAGCACGGCGTCCATCCGCATCCGCACCACCCTCGGCGCCAAACACCTGGCTCTCGATCCGCTGGGCAACGCCGATCAGGATCCTGACCAGGACTTTCCCCGGGAACGAACGGTGACGCCCCTGGACGTGACCGCCGCGTTCAACCAGCTCTCCGACACCGTGGGCCAGATCGACACGGCCAAGCTGGCGCAGAGCTTCCAGACGCTGTCCGACACCTTCTCGGGCACCGCGGGCAATGTCCGGGGCACGCTCACCGGCCTGTCCGCCCTGTCGAAGGCGATCTCCGACCGGGACACCCAGCTGAGTTCCCTGCTGGGCAACGCCAAACAGGTGGCGCAGACCCTGGCGCAGGACGCCGAGACCATCCAGAAGCTGATCGACGACGGCGGCCGGCTGCTGTCCGAGCTACAGGCCCGCCGGGACGCGATCGCCGCGCTGCTCAAGGGAACGCGGGAACTGTCCGAGCAACTGTCCGGACTGGTCAGCGACAACAAGGCCCAGCTCGGACCGACGCTGGCCGCGCTGGACGAGGTCACCGATGTCCTCCAGGCCAATCGGGACAAGCTCACCGAGGCATTGAAGCTGGCCGGGCCCTACTACCGCCTGGTCGGGAACACCCTGGGCAGCGGTCGCTGGCTGGACACCTACCTGTGCGGGCTGATCCCGGACGAGAAGAACTCGGGCAGCTGCCTGCCCGCGCGACCGGGAGGCAAGTGATGCGCCCACGTACCTGGGCCTTGATCGTGGTGCTCGTCCTGGTCTTCGCGAACGCCTTCTGGCTCACCGCGATCGGCAGCCGGGACAAGCACATCACCGCCTACTTCGACCGGGCAGTCGGCGTCTTCGCCGGCTCCGATGTGCGGGTGCTCGGGGTGAAGGTGGGCCGGGTGGACGAGGTCAGTCCACAGGGGACACAGGTCCGGGTGGAGCTCACCGTGGACCACGACGTGCAGATCCCGGCCAGTGCCGGCGCCGTGTCCGTGGCGCCCAGCGTGGTCAGCGACCGGTACGTGCAGCTGGTGCCCGCGTACACCGACGGGGCCGAACTGGAGACCGGTGCCACCATTCCCCGGGAACGCACGGCCACCCCGGTGGAACTGGACCAGCTGTACTCCAGCCTGAACGACCTGGTCACCGCGCTCGGCCCGAACGGGGCCAATAAGGACGGCGCGCTGTCCCGGCTGCTCACCGTCGGCGCCGACAACCTGCGGGGCAACGGTGCCGAGCTGAACACCCTGGTCGCCGAACTGGGCAAGGCGGCCAAGACGCTCTCCGGCTCCTCGGGTGACCTGTTCGGCACCATCGACTACCTGCGGAAATTCACCGGAATGCTGGCGCAGAACGACGGCGCCGTGCGACAGGTGACCACCCAGCTGGCGGACGTGTCCCGGGTGCTGTCCGAGAACCGCGGCGAACTCGCGGCCGGGCTGAACAAACTGGCCACCGCCCTCGATGAGCTGCGGCAGTTCATCGCCGACAACCGGGCCGCCATCAAGTCCAATGTGGACAAGCTCGCCTCGGTCACCCAGTCCCTGGTGGACCAACGCGCCTCGCTGGCCGAAGCCCTCGACGCCGGGCCCCTCGCCGTGGACAACCTGCTGCGCAGCTACAACCCGCAGACCGGCACCCTCGACGGCCGCAGCCCACTACCCGACCTGCCGCTGCCGCTACCGCTGGGTGGGGGTGCTTTCAGATGAGAAGCGAAAGCGTCCCGAACTTGGCGATGTTCGGGCGAAGGGCGTGCCCGAACATCGCCAAGTTCGGAGTGGTGGTCCTCGTGGGAGTGCTGTTGGCGGGGTGTTCGACGGGGGAGTTTCGCGGCGTCTACGACCTGCCACTGCCCGGCGGAGCCGACCTGGGCGCGCACCCGTTCACGGTGACCGCCGAGTTCGCCAACGTGCTGGACCTGGTGCCACAGGCGGCGGTGAAGGTGAACGACATCGCCGTCGGCCGGGTCGCCAACATCAGCCTGCCCAAGGACGCGTGGACCGCGCGGGTCACGTTGCAGGTCAACGGGGACGTCGAGCTGCCGGCCAACGCCCGGGCGACGCTGCGCCAGTCCAGCCTGCTGGGCGAGAAGTACGTCGAACTGGCCGCCCCGGACAAGGACCCGGCCGGCCGCCTGGCCGACGGAGCCCAGGTGCCGCTCACCCACACCACCCGCAGCGCCGAGGTGGAAGAGGTGCTGGGCGCCATGGCGCTGCTGCTGAACGGCGGTGGCCTGGAACAGGTGAACACCATCAGCAAGGAGCTGAACAAGGCCCTGGCCGGCAACGAGCCGGAGCTGAAATCCCTGCTGGGGCAGCTGAACAGCCTGGCGTCCACAGTGGACGCGCACAAGGAGGACATCGGCCGGGCGCTGGACGGCCTGAACGCACTGTCCACCAGGGTCGCGGACCGCAGGCAGAAACTCCGGTCCGGATTGGACGAACTGCCCAAGGGCCTGGCCGAACTGGAAGCCCAGCGCGGCCGGCTCGTCGGCATGCTCGACTCGCTGCACCGGCTCTCCGACATCACCACCAGCACGGTGAACGCGAGCAAGGACAACATGGTCGCCTCGCTGCGCGCCATCCAGCCGGTGCTGGACGGCCTGGTCGCGGCCGGGGACAACCTGCCCAAATCCCTGCAGATCCTGGCCAGTTTCCCGTTCACCGATGCCGTGACCGACGGCATCAAGGGCGACTACCTGAACACATATTTGCAGTTCATCGCGCAACCCGGCACCACGGTCATCCCACCGCTGACCCCGCCGCCCGCATTCCCGCTGAGACCAGGAGGCTGATCATGCTGACCAGGGCGGTACGCATCAGGCTGCTGGCCTTCCTGGTGGTCGGCCTGACCACCATCGCGTTCGTCGGCCTGCGATACGCCGCGCTCGGCCCGCTGGTCGGGCTCCCCGGCCACTACGAGGTCACCGTGGCACTCGCCCGGTCCGGCGGGCTGTTCGCCGGCTCCGAGGTGACCTTCCGCGGCGTGCACGTCGGCAAGGTCGCCGGCCTGTCCCTTGTGGACTCCGGGGTCCGGGCGCACCTGGAGATCGACCACGCGGCGCCCGCCATCCCGGCCGCCACCAGGGCGGTGGTGACCAACCGGTCGGCCGTCGGCGAGCAGTACCTGGACCTGCAACCCGCTGAGGATTCCGGGCCCTACCTGGCCGACGGATCCACGATCTCCGAGGCGCAGACCGAGACCCCGCTGCCCGTTCAGGACGTGCTGTCCAATTTGGACACCCTGGTGGACTCGGTGCCACCGGACGCCCTGCGCACGGTGATCGGCGAACTCGGCACGGCCACCCGAGGCCAGGCGGAGAACCTCCAGGCGCTGCTGGACGCCGGACACGACTTCACCCAGGCCGCCGACGAGAACCTGCCGCAGACCGTGGATCTGCTGAACTCCGGCCAGATCGTGCTGCGTACCCAGCAGGACTCCTCGACCTCGCTGCTCCAGTTCGCGCAGAACGCCCAGCAGTTCGCCGAGACGCTGCGGCAGTCCGACGCCGACCTGCGCGGCGTCGTGACGGCGGCACCCGGGCTGGCCGAACAGGTCACCGCCGGACTGCGCGAGACCAATCCGGGACTGGCGATCCTGCTGGCGAACCTGACCACCACCGCGAAGATCGGTGAGACCCGGCAGGCCGGGCTGGGGCAGTTCCTCACCCAGGTGCCCCTCGCCGTCGACGTGGTGACGAAGGTGTTCCGGGGCAACGACAACACCCTCGGCCTGGCACCGACCTTCTTCAACCCGCCGCCGTGCACCAAGGGCTACCTGAACCCGTACCGCAACGGCACCGACCTCGGTCCGCAGCGGCCCTTGAACGTGGAGAGCCGATGCCAGGCCCCGCCCGGCAGCGGGATCAACGTGCGTGGCTCGCAGAACGCGCCGTGGGGTGGCGGGGTACCCGAGCCGGTGGCGCCCCGGCCACTGGACAGCGCCCTCGCCCTGCCCGTATTGCCGCCCGCATCCGGCGGGCTGGCCGGACTCCTGGGGGTGCGCTGATGCCCAGTCGTGCACAGTGGACGTTCTCGCTGGTGATCCTCGCGCTGGCCATGGCTTTCGCGTCCTGGTCGGCCTGGTCCTATGTGGATGCGCGGCACGACGGCCCACTCGCCTTCGAACAGGAGCGGGACCAGGTGCTGGCCGCGGCGACCAGTGAGATCGCCGTGCTCAACTCGATCGATGCGTCCCAAGTGGACTCCGGGCTGCGCGCCTGGCAGGACGCCGCGACCGGTCCGCTGCGCGACTCGCTGCGGCAGGCGGAGAGCGGTAACCGGCAGAACCTCCAGCAGCAGCGGGTGTCCTCGGCGGCCACCGTGCAGCAGGTCGCGGTCATCCAGCTGGACCGCCGCGCGGGCAGTGCCCAGGTCATCGCCTCGATCTCGCTGACCAGGAAGCCCCAGGCCGGTCCGGCCAGCACCGCCCGCAACCGGTTCCACGCCGCGCTGCAACGCACCGGCGAGGGCTGGAAAGTGCGCACGCTGACCGCCATTCCGGCCGGCGAAGGGCACAAGGGATGAAGCGGCTGATCGCGGTCTGGGCGGCCGTCGCGGTGCTGGTCTGTGGCGGCGTCGCCGCACAGCTGGCCGGTCAGGCGTCCGCCGACAACACGGCGCTGCTGGACACCGCCCGCACCGACCAGGCGATCGCCGCCGTCAGCGAGGCGGTCAACCGGCTGTTCTCCTACGACCACGCGGATCTGGCCGCCACCAGCAAGGCGGCCGACAGCCTCCTGGCAGACCAGGCCAAGCAGGAATACCGCGAACTGTTCAAGGACGTGGAAGCCAAGTCGGCGGAGCAGAAGCTCACGCTGACCACCCGGGTCGTCCGGGCCGGGGTCACCAGGCTGGACGCAGATCGTGCCCAGCTGGTCGTTTTCGCCGACCAGTGGGCGGTACGCGGCGGCGGAGCCCCTACCGCCACCGCGGCGCAGCTGGAGATCACGGCTCGGCAGCAAGGAACGAAATGGATCATCACCCAGATTCACGCCGAGTGAAGGAAATCCATATGAGACGCACCGCCATCGCCACGGCGATCGGACTGATCACCGGGTTATGCCTGTTCGCCCCGGCGGCCCAGGCCGACGACACGATTCTCAAGGTCAGCTACCCGCTGACCGGCACCACGCACATCAAGGCGGTGGACGCCACGGCCAAGCTCGGCCCCGGCGAGCTGCTGTCCACGGTGAACCTGGACAAGGCCGAGCTGACGGCCAACCTGAAGATCCCGGTCACCACCATGTCCTTCAAGCAGTTCGGCCTGATCCCGGTCAGCGCGGTCACCGAGCTGGTGCAGATCGGCCAGACCACCGGCAAGCTGGACGTGAACACCGGTGGCGTGACCACCACGTCGAAGGTCAAGCTGCGCGTCGTCGAGATGTCGGTGTCCGGGCTGCCGGTGCCGGTCGGCCCGGCGTGTCAGAGCGCGAGCGTCGCGACCATCACGATGAACTCCGAGCCCGGCTTCAACCCGCTGACGGGCGGGACGGTCTCCGGCACGTACACGATCCCGGAGTTCAGCGGCTGTGGCCTGATCATCACCCCGCTGATCAACTCCACCATCACCGGCCCGGGCAACACCATCTCGTTCCAGCTGGCCGAGCCGACGGTCGTCCCCTGACCCTCGCCGTGACTCCGGAACCCGCATCCGGACACGGCCTGCTCCGGCTCTCGTGATCAGGCCGGCCGGGGACCGTCGCGGATTCACCGCCGCACCGCGACGGTCCTCGCGGGCAGGTTGCCATCCCACAACCAATCGGTCTCGGATGGAATCCGCTCCCCGGAACGGACCGTTGGACCCATGGTTCGACGTTCATTCCTGGGGGGTTCGGAGCATGATGGTTCTCGGAAAGTTGTTAGGCCGGCAGCCGGCCACCGGTCGGCCCGGTGCGAGCGGCATCGACGGGATCCCGTTGGGCGGCGGCCTGTTCAGCGTGAAGGTGGCCGACCCGCAGGCCCGCCCGTTCAGCGGCGCCGAGATCGAGGTACTCGATCGTCTCGGCCGCACCCTGGCGCACGGCGAGGCGGACACGTACGGATTCTTCGCCGCCACCCTGCCGGGCGGCGAACACCGGTTCATCGTGCACGCCGGTGGTTACCAGCGCCGGGTGATCCCGTTCGAGGTGCAGGCGGGCAGGCACACCACGCTGGACACGGTGACCCTGCGCCCGGACGAGGAGATGGCGCTGCCCGAGCAGGGCGAGTGGCTGATCGACCAGGACCACTCGTCGATCCGGTTCGTCGCCCGGCACATCGGCCTGTCCCGGGTACACGGACAGTTCGCCGGTTTCCACGGGCGGATCAAGGTGGGCAAGCGGATGGAGGACTCCGAGGTCGAGGTGACCATGGACGCGGCCTCCATCACCACCGGCAACACGCAGCGGGACGCGCACCTGCGCTCGCCCGACTTCCTGGACGTGGCCCGCTACCCGCGACTGCACTTCGTCAGCAGCCAGTTCGGCTACCTGCGTGGCGATCACTGGGTGATCAAGGGCTCGCTGACCATCCGCGGGGTCACCGGCACCGCGCTGCTGGACACGCGTTATCTGGGGCTGCAGGAGTGGAACGGTTCGCGCACGGCGATCTGCGCTTCGACGGAGCTGCACCGCGAGGACTACACGCTCAACTACCGGCAACTACTCGGCAAGGGCATCAACGTCATCGGCTCCACCATCAAGATCGAGCTCGACGTTCAGGCCATCCGGCAGTAGGCACGTCTTCAAGACGTATGAACTCCGGGTTCATACGTCTTGAAGACGGTGGAACGTGGGTCAGCCGGTGGCGCCGTGGGCCTTGGCGACGTCCATCAGGTACTGCCCGTAGCCGGACTTGGCGAGCTTGGCGCCGAGGGCGTAACACTCGTCGGGCTGGATGAAGCCCATCCGCAGGCCGATCTCCTCCGGGCTGGCGATGCGCACGCCGGTCCGGTGCTCCAGCACCTGGACGAACTGACCGGCCTCCAGCAGCGAGTCGTGTGTGCCGGTGTCCAACCAGGCGAAGCCGCGGCTCAGGCTCACCAGTCGCGCCTTGCCGCGCTCCAGGTACACCTTGTTGACGTCGGTGATCTCCAGCTCGCCCCGCGCGGACGGCGTGAGGTGGGCGGCGATCTTCAGCACGTCGTTGTCGTAGAAGTAGAGGCCGGTGATGGCCTTGTTCGACTTCGGTACCGCGGGCTTCTCCTCGATGGACAGCAGATTGCCGTCCGCGTCCATCTCGCCGACGCCGTACCGCTCCGGGTCCTTCACCGGGTAGCCGAACAGCACGCAGCCGCCGTCGGCCGCGATCGTGGCCACCTGCTGCTGGAGCAGGCTGGAGAAACCGAGGCCGTAGAAGATGTTGTCGCCCAGCACCAGCGCGACATCGTCATCCCCGACGAAGTCGGCACCGATGATGAACGCCTCGGCCAGGCCGTTGGGCTGCGGCTGCTCCGCGTACTCCAGCCGCAGGCCGAACTGGCTGCCGTCGCCCAGCAGGCGCTGGAACTGGGGCAGGTCCTGCGGGGTGGAGATCACCAGGATCTCCCGCACGCCGGCCAGCATCAGCACCGACAGCGGGTAGTAGACCATCGGCTTGTCGTAGACCGGCAGCAGCTGCTTCGACACGGCCTGCGTGATCGGGTGCAGCCGGGTGCCGCTGCCACCGGCCAGGATGATGCCCTTCATCACCGGTAATTGGTGAACTGGAGCGCGATCCCGAAGTCATTGCCCTTCAGCAGCGCGATGACCTCCTGCAGCTGGTCCTTCTTCTTGCCGGACACCCGCAGCTGCTCACCCTGGATCTGCGCCTGCACACCCTTGGGGCCCTCGTCCCGGATCTTCTTGGCGATCTTCTTGGCGTTCTCCGAGGAGATGCCCTGCACCAGCGTTCCGGTGACCCGGTAGGTCTTGCCGGAGATCGCCGGCTCGCCGATCTCGAAGGCCTTCAGCGAGATGTTCCGCTTGACCAGCTTCTCCTTGAACACCTCGATGGCGGCAGTGCACCGCTCCTCGGTGTCGGATTGCAGGGTGATGGCCTCTTCCCCGGACCAGGAGATCTCAGAGTTCGTCCCCCGGAAGTCGAAGCGCTGCGCCAGTTCCTTGCTCGCCTGGTTCAAGGCGTTGTCGACTTCCTGCCGATCCACCTTGCTCACCACGTCAAATGACGGGTCCGCCACCGTTGCACCTCCTGTTTCGTTGGCTCCACGCTACCGCGTGGATACCCCCGTGCAGAGGCGCCCCAGGGCCTATGTATTCTTATGTCCGTCCGGGTGACACCCGGTCTACCGGCAGGTTGCCCGAGCGGCCAATGGGAGCGGACTGTAAATCCGTCGGCTTAGCCTTCGTAGGTTCGAATCCTACACCTGCCACACAATCGCTGAGAGCCCTCTATCTGCATAACGCGCAGCTAGAGGGCTCTCGCGTTATGCCTGTGGGGCTCTCGCCCCACGCCCCAAGGCAGGGCGGCCTGCGGCCCCCTGCACCCCCGCCGCCATCTTGCTGGGGTCGCGTCTTTCCTGCCTGGCTGTCTGGTGGGGATGGGCCGCTTCCGTGGGGGACCTGAAGGACGCCATCGTTTACTTGAGTGCGCTGAAGGCGTCCTTCATTTACCTCGGGTAAACAAAGGACGCCTTCAGGTACCTGCAGTCCACAGTGGACGACCGCATCGCGGGAACCACGGCGTGTCGCGCCGTTTCTGCGCCGTGTCGCCCCACTTGTCGTGGCTTTTTCCCACGACAAGTGCCACTTGTCGTGGGAAAAAGCC
>QZFT01000092.1 GCA_003600225.1 Pseudonocardiaceae bacterium YIM PH 21723 | reverse complement strand
GTCCGGTGCGCTCGCACTGATCGTCGTCTTCATGATCGGCGAGGTGATCGTCGGTCTGCTGGGGGCTCGTTCCTCGCCGCGAACATCGCCAACTCCGGAGTACTGGCTACAGAGCCGCCGTGAGCTTCTCGCTGAGCAGCTTGGTGAAGCGGGCCGGGTCGACGAGCTCGCCGCCCTCGGCCAGGAGCGCCATGCCGTAGATCAGCTCCGCGGTCTCGGCCAGCCCGGCCTTGTCCGCGCCGGCGCCGAAGGACTCGTGCAGCTTGGCGACCAATGGGTGGGTGGGGTTGAGCTCCAGCACCCGCTTGATGTCCGGCAGCGGCTGGCCCATGGCCCGGTACATCTTCTCCAGCTGCGGGCTCAGGTCGAAGCTGTCGCCCACGATGCACGCCGGGGAGGTGGTCAGCCGGGTGGACAGCCGCACCGCCTTGACCTGGTCGTTCAGCGCGGAGCCCAGCCAGGTCAGCAGCTCGGCGAAGTCCGTCTCCCGCTGCGCGGCCTCGGACTTCTCCTCCTCGGTGGACAGATCCACCTCGCCCTTGGCGATGGACTGCAGCTGCTTGCCGTCGAACTGGCCGACGGCCTCCACCCACATCTCGTCCACCGGGTCGGTGAGGATGAGCACCTCGTAGCCCTTGGCCTTGAAGGCCTCCAGGTGCGGAGAGTTCTCGATCGTGGACCGGTTGTCACCGGTCATGAAGTAGATGTGCTCCTGGCCCTCGGTCATCCGCTCCACGTACTGCTTCAGCGTGGTCAGGTCCTCCGCCGAGGCGGTGGACTCGAACGAGGAGATCTCCAGGATGGCCTCGCGGTTGTCGACGTCCTGCAGCAGGCCTTCCTTGACCGCGCGGCCGAATTCGGCCCAGAACGTCTTGTACTTCTCGGCATCCAGGGCCTTGATGCTGGACAGCACCTTCTTGACCAGTCGCCGGCGCATGAGCTGGATCTGCCGGTCCTGCTGCAGGATCTCCCGCGACACGTTCAGCGACAGGTCCTGCGCGTCCACCACACCCTTGATGAATCGCAGGTATTCGGGGACCAGCGCTTCGCAGTCGTCCATGATGAACACGCGCTTGACGTAGAGCTGCACGCCACGCTTTCCGTCGCGCATGAACAGATCCATCGGCGCGCGGGACGGAATGAACAGCAGGGCCTGGTATTCGAAGGTGCCCTCGGCCTGGAGCCGGATGGTCTCCAGCGGGTCGGTCCAGTCGTGTGCGACGTGCTTGTAGAACTCGGCGTATTCCTCTGTGGACACCTCGCTCTGCGGCCGCGCCCACAGCGCCTTGCGCGAGTTGATCGTGTCCTCGCCCAGGCGCACCGGCCAGGTGATGAAATCGCTGTACCGCTTGACGATCTGGGTGAGCTTCGCCGAGTCGGTGTAGTCGAAGAGGTGCTCCTCCTCGTTGGCCGGCTTGAGGTGCAGGGTCACCGCCGTCCCCTGTGGAGCGTCGGCGACCTCCTCGATGGTGTAGGTGCTCTCGCCGGTGGACTCCCACCGCACGCCTTCATCGGTGCCCGCGTGCCGGGTCACGATGGTGACCTTGTCCGCGACCATGAAGCTGGAGTAGAAGCCGATGCCGAACTGGCCGATGAGATCGGTGTCGCCCGCGGCGTCCTTGTTCGCCTTGAGTTCCCTGATGAACTCGGCGGTGCCCGACTTGGCGATGGTGCCGATCAGCCCGATGACCTCGTCCCGGGTCATGCCGATGCCGTTGTCGCGCACGGTCAGCGTGCGTGCCTCGGCGTCGGTTTCCAGCGAGATGTGCAGATCATCGGTGTCCACCCCCAGGTCCTTGTCCTGGAAGGCGGCGAGCTTCAGCTTGTCCAGCGCGTCGGAGGCGTTGGACACCAGCTCCCGCAGGAAGGTGTCCTTGTTCGAATAGATCGAATGAATCACCAGCTGGAGCAGCTGGCGCGCCTCGGTCTGGAACTCCAAGGTCTCGGCTTGGCTGGTCACGGTGTCCCCTCGGGTGAAAACGCCCTGAAGGGCACCCTTGCAGACCTGCAAGGGTGCCCTTCAGGGAAGTACTAGTTGTGGTAGACGAACAGCGCGGCAAAAGTCGCGCTGGCGCCAAGCAGAATAGCGACAAAGGCACTGGCCAACGGATGCCGGTACCACGGTCGGCCGCCGTCCAGGGAGATCCGGCCCGCGCCGGCGAACAGGATCGTCACCAGTACCAGGGCGATCAGCGCCAGCAGCTTGAACTCGGTGTCCTCGCCGAACGCCTTGGACACCCCGCCATGCCAGCTGAAACGCAGCACGTTCGCCAGCACGGCCAGCAGGGCCGCCGCAGCGAAGGGGGTGAACAGGCCGAGTACCAGCAGCGCGCCGCCCGCGATCTCGGTGACGCCGGCCACCCAGGAGAGCAGGTGGGACTCGCGGTACCCCAGCCGCACCAGCTGGGCGATGAACTGGGTCTGCCCCTGGCCACCGACGAAGCCGAACAGCTGCTGCAGGCCGTGCGCGATGAAACCACCGCCGAGCACCAGGCGCAGGAGCAACAGGCCGATGTCGGCCCCGGTGTGCCACGGCGCCCGTTCGCGCTCGATCTCGTCGAAGACGTCATCCTCGTCTTCGAGACGACCGCCCAGCGGAGTCATCCGCGTGGACGTGCGCGTCGGCGGGTCGGCCGTGAAGCCGGCGTCGTCGAAAAAGCTGTCTCCGCCGCGCCGGCTGGAGCCGCCACGAAGCTCATCGGCGTAATCAGGGTCGCCGAACCGATCATCCCTCTTGCTCACGGCCTGTAGACCCTATTCCATCGAACGTCGGATTCAACTATGTAGTGTGACTGCATTTGCCCTTAGTTCCCAGCCGATACCGTTACGAAACCTGGTTTTCCGGTTTCTTTCCGGCCAGCAATTGCTCGATTGATCGCGCTATCACCCGGAATGCGCGCTCGGCACCCCCGGAGACGCTGCCGCCGACATGCGGGGTGAGCAACAGGTTCGGCACAGACCACAACGGATGGCCGGTGGGCAGGGGTTCGGGGTCCGTGACATCCAATGCGGCACGGAGGCGTTTGGTGGACAGCTCGGCCACCAGGGCGTCGGTGTGCACGATGGGGCCGCGCCCGGCGTTGACCAGGATCGCGCCGTCGGGCATCGCGGCCAGGAACTTCGCGTCGACCAGGTGCCGGGTCTCCTCGGACAGCGGCACCATGATGACCACGGCATCGGCTTCGGGCAGCAGGGCGGGCAACTCGTCCTGGCCACGCACGCCGTCGCGCGCGGTGCGGCCGACCAGTGTCGGCACGGCGTCGCAGGCCAGCAGCCTGCGCTCCATCTGTTGCCCCAGATCACCGGCTCCGACCACCAGGACCTTCTTGTCCTGCAGGGTGTCCGTGCCCCGGTAGTCCCAGCTGACCGCCCGCCGGGAATCCTCGAACTGGAGGAACTCGCGGTAGATCGTGAGCAGCGCGCCCAGTGCCCACTCGGCGGTGCTGCCGCCGTGCGCGCCCCGGGCGTTGCACAGGATCACGCCCTCGGGCACCTGGTCGCCGACGAAGGATTCGTAGCCCGCGGTCAGCGTGTGCACCATGCGCAGCTTCGGCAGCGAGTGCAGCACATCGCGCCACACGGGGCCGGTCAGCAGCGGCGGGATGAAGATCTCCGCGTCCTGCGCGCCGTCCGGCAGCGGAGCGGCCGGATCGGGCGTGTAGACGATCGGGGTGACCCCCGGCATCTGGGCGAAGAGCGGGACTGCCACCTCGTAGGGAACGAGCACAGAAATCGTCACGAGACGCACGCTACCTTCCGCCTACCAAGTCATCCGAACACAGTAATGTGCTGCTCGTGGACGAGCACGATGTCACGAGCGCCGACGGAACCCGGATTCGCGTGTGGCGCACGGACCGCGAGGGTCCCACAGTCCTGTTGTGCCCAGGTCTGGGCACCATCCCCGAGGCGTGGCCGGCGTTATTGCTGCCGGAGAGCGGCGTCCGCACGCTGAGCTGGTACCACCGCGGCACGATGGGGTCGCAGCGCCCGGCGGATCCGAAGCGGATCAAGCTGGCCGACCACGTGGCGGACGCGATCGCCGTGCTGGACGACGCGGGCATCGACCGGTGCATCGTGATGGGCTGGTCGTTCGGCGTCACGGTCGCCTGCGAACTCGCGCTGCGCTACCCGGACCGGGTCAGCGGCCTGATGCTGGTCGCGGGTGCGCCCGGTGACCTGTTCGGCGCGATCTTCGGCGTCCCCGGCATTCCCGAGTCGGTCCGCCGGACCTTCGCGGTGGCGGGCACCACGGCGTTGAAGGTCGGCGGCGGCCTGGGCAACCTGCTGCTGCACAACGTGCCGATCAACGACGTGACCACGTTCCTGGCCAGGCACAGCGGTTTCCTGCTGCCCGGCGCGGGGCAGGCGGACGTGCGCAAGACCCTCGACCGGTTCCGCACCCACGACTGGCGCTGGTACTTCACCCTGGCCCTGGCGCTGGCGGACATCCCACGACAGGACCTGTCCGGCATCAGCTGCCCGACGACGGTGATCGCGGGCAAGTACGACGCCCTGGTCAGCCTGGACAGCATGACCCGGCCGACCGCGACGCTGCCCCAGGCCAAACTGCGGGTGCTCGCGGCGTCACACTTCGTGCCCTTGGAAGCGCCCGAGGTGATCTCCGAGGAGCTGGAAGAGCTCGTCGAACGGGTCGACGCCGTGCATCGGGCGCTGGAGAACACCTGACCCGAAGCGATACGCCAGCTAGGCTGGTTGGCGTGATGTCGCTGCGTTCCCTGACCGCCGTGCTCGTGGGCGGCGCGGTCCTGGCCGGATGCTCCGTGCCCCAGTCCCCTGGTGGGTCGTGGGAGGACAAGCCCTCGGTCGGACCCGCTCGCGAGCCCCAGCCCCGCATCCCCGGCGAGCGCGCCGACTCGGGAATCGGCGGGCGCACCGGCGACCGCAGCCAGTCCAACAAGATCAAACCGCCTGAGGGCTGCAAGGACTTCGACCCCGCGGTGCTGGCCACCTGTCTGGACCAGGTCACCGCGGTGACCGCCATGCCCGGCGGCGAATCGGCCCTGGCGGGCGAACGCACCACCGGCCGGGTACTGATCGTGGTGCCCGATCAGCCGGTCAAACTGCTCACCACCCTCGGCGTCGAGGCGACCGGAGACGGCGGCCTCACCGCGCTGATCCGCTCCGGCAGCTACGAGCAGGACAAGATCGTCTACGCGTACATCACCACCGGCGAGGACAATCGCGTGGTGCGCTTCGTGCCCGGCGACACCCCGAAGCCCGTGCTGACCGGCATTCCCAAGGGCGCGACGCACAACCGCGGCGCCCTGGCCCTGGACAAGGACGGCTCGCTGCTGGTGGCCACCGGCGACGCGGGCAATCCCGCGGCGGTCGCCGATCCGGCCTCGCTGGCCGGGAAGGTGCTGCGGGTGGACGGTTTCGGCAAGCCGGCGGCGGACAACCCGCTGCCCGGCAACCCCGTGCTGGCCAGTGGGCTGCAGTCCCCCGGCGGGCTCTGCCACACCCCGGAGACCAACGTGACCTGGGTGACCGACGGCGGCGAACGCGAGGCGCTCTACCGGATCACGCCCGGTAAGCCGCTCGGCGCGCCGGCCTGGAACTGGACCGACAAACCCGGTCTCGGCGGCTGCGCCGCATGGGGCGACCTGATCATGATCACCTCGGTGAACACGAACTCGATCCTGAGCCTGCCGGTGCAGCCGGACGGTTCGTTCGGCGGGCAGCCCAACCCCTATCTCAAGGACGTCTACGGGCGGCTGGCTCCCCTGGAAAGGCTGTCCAAGGACTCCGCGCTGGCGGGCACCGTCAACAAGGGCGCCGAGAAGAAGGTCTCCTCCGACGACCGCGTCGTCGTGATCCAGCGGGACAAGAACCCCTCCGGCGGCATCGACTGACCCCACGCAGTAAGGGGCACCCATACTGCGTTGAACGCACTATGGGTGCCCCATACTGCGTTGAACGCAGGGTGGGTGCCCCTTACTTCATGGGGTCAGCTGCAGCGCTGGATGATGAGTTCGCGGACCCGCTTGGCGTCGGCCTGACCCTTGGTGGTCTTCATGACCGCGCCCACGATGGCACCGGCGGCGGCGACCTTGCCGTCGCGGATCTTGTCCGCCACGTCCGGCTGCGCCGCGAGGGCCTCGTCGATGGCGGCGAGCAGTGCGCCGTCATCGGACACGACCTTCAGACCGCGGGACTCGACGACCGCGTCCGGCTCGCCCTCGCCGGCCAGCACGCCGTCGACGACCTGGCGGGCCAGCTTGTTGGTCAGGTCACCGGCGGCGACCAGCGCGATCACCCGGGCCACCTGGGCCGGGGTGATGGCCAGGTCGGCCAGGTCCACGCCCTGGGTGTTGGCCTGCTGGGTCAGGTACGCGACCCACCAGGAGCGGGCCTCACCGGAGGGGGCACCCGCCTTGACGGTCGCGGCGATCAGGTCGAGCGCACCGGCGTTGACCAGGTCACGCAGCTCGGCGTCGGACAGGTTCCACTCTTTCTGGACCCGGTTGCGCATCTGCCACGGCAATTCGGGCAGCGTTCCACGCAGCTCCTCGACCCACTCGCGGGACGGGGCGACCGGGACCAGGTCGGGCTCCGGGAAGTACCGGTAGTCCTCGGAGGTCTCCTTGAGCCGGCCGGACCGGGTGGAGCCGTCGGACTCGTCGAAGTGCCGGGTCTCCTGCACCACCGAACCGCCGGACAGCAGCACACCGGCGTGCCTGCTCATCTCGTAGCGGACGGCGCGCTCGACGCTGCGCAGCGAGTTGACGTTCTTGGTCTCGCTGCGGGTACCGAAAACGGTGGCACCCTTGGGCATCAGCGACAGGTTGACGTCACAACGCATCGAACCCTGGTCCATCCGCACATCGGAGACGTCCAGCGCCCGCAGCAGATCACGCAGCGCGGTGACGTACGCCCGCGCTACCTCGGGGGCGCGCTCGCCGGTGCCCTCGATGGTCTTGGTGACGATCTCGATCAGCGGCACACCGGCGCGGTTGTAGTCCAGCAGCGAGTAGTCCGCACCGTGGATGCGACCGTCCGCGCCACCGACGTGCAGCGACTTGCCGGTGTCCTCTTCCATGTGCGCGCGCTCGATCTCCACCCGGAAGATCTCGCCGTCGTCCAGCTCCACGTCGAGGTAGCCGTTGAACGCGATCGGCTCGTCGTACTGGGAGGTCTGGAAGTTCTTCGGCTGGTCCGGGTAGAAGTAGTTCTTCCGGGCGAAGCGGCACCACTCGGCGATCTCACAGTTCAGCGCCAGGCCGATCCGGATGGCCGACTCCACGCCGATCTTGTTCACCACCGGCAGCGCGCCGGGCAGGCCGAGGCAGGTCGGGCACACCTGGGTGTTCGGCTCGCCGCCGAAGGTCGTCGGGCAGCCACAGAACATCTTGGTGTTCGTGTGCAGCTCGACGTGCACCTCAAGGCCCATGACCGGGTCGAACTTCTCCAGGACCTCGTCGTAATCGACCAGGTCGACGGTGTTAGTCGTCATCTTCGTCGTCGTCCTCTTCGTCCCAGTCGGCGAGCATGTCGTGCTTGAGCAGCTCGGTCTGGAAGACCATCACGCCCAGCAGTTCCTCGGAGTTGATCCCGGTCGTCCAGCGGGTGCACCAGCGTGCCTCGCCCTCGGCGTCCAGGCACTTGATCACGGTGAGGGCCTCCAGGGGCGTCCAGCCCTCGGGCAGCGGCTGGAGCTCCAGGCCGCGCATGACCTCGCCCGCCTCAGCGCGAACGTCCTTCTTCTTGTCGCTCACAGCTGGGGTGCCCTTTCGATGACGCCACCGGCGGCGGCCTCGTAGGCGGCGGCGACGCGGTACATCCGGTCGTCGGCCATGGCCGGGGCCATGATCTGCAGGCCCACCGGCAGGCCGTCCTCATCGGACAGTCCACAGGGGACGCTCATACCGGCGTTGCCCGCCAGGTTGGACGGGATGGTGCACAGGTCCGCCAGGTACATGGCCATCGGGTCGTCCGCCCGCTCACCGATCTTGAACGCGGTGGTCGGGGTGGTCGGCGAGACCAGCACGTCGACCTGCTCGAAGGCCTTGGTGAAGTCCTGGGTGATCAGCGTGCGCACCTTCTGCGCCGAGCCGTAGTAGGCGTCGTAGTACCCGGCGGACAGCGCGTAGGTGCCGAGCATGATGCGCCGCTTGACCTCGGCGCCGAAGCCGGCCTCCCGGGTCAGCGACATGACCTCTTCGGCGCTGTGCGCGCCGTCGTCGGCGACCCGCAGGCCGTAGCGCATGGCGTCGAACCGGGCCAGGTTCGAGGAGCACTCGGACGGCGCGATCAGGTAGTACGCGGGCAGCGCATAGACGAAGTTGGGGCAGCTGACCTCGATGACCTCGGCGCCCAGCGCTTTCAGCTGGGACACGGCGGCCTGGAAGGCACGCTCGACGCCACCCGCGTAGCCGTCGCCGGAGAACTCGCGCACGACACCCACGCGGACGCCGGTGAGGTCACCCTGCGCACCCAGCCGCGCGGCCTCGACGACGGCCGGAACCGGCGCGTCGATGGAGGTGGAGTCCAGGGGGTCGTGGCCGCCGATGATCTCGTGCAGCAGCGCGGCGTCCAGCACCGTGCGGGCACACGGGCCACCCTGGTCCAGCGAGCTGGAGAACGCCACCAGGCCGTAGCGGGACACGCCGCCGTAGGTGGGCTTCACGCCGACGGTGCCGGTCACGGCGCCGGGCTGGCGGATGGAGCCACCGGTGTCGGTGCCGATGGACAACGGCGCCTCGAAGGCGGCCAGCGCGGCACTGGAGCCACCGCCGGAGCCGCCGGGGATCCGGTCCAGGTCCCACGGGTTGCGGGTCGGGCCGTAGGCGGAGTTCTCGGTGGAGGAGCCCATCGCGAACTCGTCCATGTTGGTCTTGCCCAGGATGACGATCCCGGCCTCGCGCAGCTTGCGGGTCAGCGTGGCGTCGTACGGCGGGCGCCAGCCCTCCAGCATCTTGGAACCGCAGGTGGTGGGCATGTCCTTGGTGGTGAACACGTCCTTGAGCGCGAGCGGCACGCCGGCGAGCGGCGAGGCCGGGGCCTTGCCCGCGGCGATGTCGTCGTCGACGGCCTTGGCCGCCTTAAGGGCGCCTTCGGCGTTGACGTGCAGGAAGGCGTGCACCGAGGAGTCGACCTCGGCGATGCGGTCCAGGTGGGCCTGGGTGACCTCGACGGAGCTCAGCTCACCAGAGTGGATCTTGGCGGCGAGGTCGGCCGCGGTCTGCCGGATGATGCTCATCAGGCTTCCTCCCCCAGAATGCGCGGCACGGCGAACCGGCCGTCTTCGGACTTCGGCGCGCCGGACAGTGCCTGCTCCTGGGTGAGGCCAGGGCGCACGACGTCCTCGCGGAAGACGTTGGTCAGCGGCAAGGCGTGCGAGGTCGGCGGGATGTCCGCACCGGCGACCTCACTGACCTTGGCGACCGCGTTCAGAATGTCACCCAGCTGGCCGGCGAAGACGTCCAGCTCATTCTCGGACACGGTAAGCCGTGCGAGTCGGGCTAGATGCGCGACTTCGTCGCGGGTGATGCTGGGCGGCTCGGTGGACACGGGTTCAAGCTCCTTATTACCGACAAGGCAGGGTGAGGCTTCGAGAAGTCTAGGATGCGCGCGGTTGTAGACCCGAATGGGTTGTTCAGGTTCCATTGCGAGCGTGTGAATTCGGTGCGCTCCAGGGAGGTGCTGGAGCTATTCTCCCTGTTGCGGGGCGGAAGAGCAGCGTTGCCTCCGGCTGATGATCGCGTATGCCGGTATACGGGCGACCTTGGCACGTCTGCCACAATCTGCGGCCGACCCCGACTCCACACTTCTCAGACTAGGAGCTTCACGGTGTCTTTCCTGATCCGGGTGCAACTCCCGGACCGACCCGGCATGCTCGGCGCGGTGGCCACCGCCCTGGGCTCCGTCGGAGCCGACATACTGAGTGTGGACGTGGTGGAACGCGGCACCGGTCTGGCGGTGGACGACCTTGTCGTCGAGCTGCCCTCCGGCCGGTTGCCGGACGTGCTGATCACCGCCGCGGAGTCGGTGGACGGGGTGGAAGTGGACACCGTACGCCCGTATGCGGGTGTGCTGGACACGCATCGCGAACTCGAGCTGGTCGAAGAGATCGCCGCGATGCCGAACCCCAAGCAGGGTCTGAACGTGTTCGCGGAGGGCGTGCCGCGGATCGTTCGTGCCGGGTGGGCCCTGGTCATCGGACATGATGGACGCGATATCTACCGGATGGCGCAGAGCTCGGCCGCCCCGGAGACGCGTGCGGCGAAGGCGCAGGTGGATTGGTTCCCGTTGAAGCGGGCCACCATCTTCGACGGCGACGAGGACTGGGTACCGGAGACCTGGCGCGAGCTGGGCACCGAACTGGCCGCCACGCCGGTGGGCACCGAGGACCGGGTGCTGCTGGTCGGGCGTCCCGGTGGCCCCGCGTTCCGCGCCGCCGAACTGGCCCGCCTGGTCCACCTGGCCGGGATCGTGGCCGTGGTCCTGGAGGCCGAGCAGATCACCCTGGACCGCCGGAAGCCCTAGACGGGGGGACGGCCCGCCGGGGAAATCCCCGACGGGCCGTACACCCCCAGTGCCACTGGTGCCGCTCCCCCCTTACGACCGGCACAGGTGACGTCTCCTGTCTAACGCATTCCGGTTGTCCGTGTTCGGCGGCCGGCGACCGGACAAACAATTCTGGACAACCCGGCAGGCTGTGGATCAGGCGAGGTCGTCCCGGGTGATGGTCTTGGACCTGGTCCGCCAGCCGTCCTCGGTCAGGGTCACGACGTCGTCCAGCGCGACGACCCGGCTGATCCTCGACTGCTCGCCCACCGCGGAGGCCACGATCAGCTGATGCGCGCGTACCCGGACCGTGTGCTCGTCGAGCACGCCGACCTCCAGGTCGCTGGTGATGTGCCGCCAGATTTCGCCCACCTTGCCGGCGTTCTCCCGATACTGCCGGACGATGCCCGCCAGCCCGTCGGGACCGGAGACCGGCTCGCCGTAGGTCGGCGAGGAGAAGCTGCCGTCCGGGGTGAACGTGGCCGCCCAGCCGTGGGCGTCACCGGCGTCCAGCAGATGTACCTGGCGGGCGTAGAGCTGCTGGATCTCGATGACAACGGCTCAGGCGATGGTGCGTTCCAGCAACGCCTTCAGCGCGACCAGGTCCTTCCGGTTGGTCCGGCGCAACGCCACCGACAGCATCGGTGCGGTGACCCTGGCCAGCCCGGGCAGTTCACCCCGGTTGCGCAAGGTCATCCGGGTGGCGCCGTTCTCCGGGAACCAGGCGTAGGTGGTCTCCAGGTTCCGGGTGGCCATGACGAGGCGCTCGCCGGGCTGGTAGTCGACGATCTCGTAGGTGTACTCCAGGTGCCTGCCCAACAGGCTCGCGACGAATCCCAGCCGGGAACCGACGGACAGTGGCGGACGGGTCTGCCACTTCACCGAGGAGATGAACGCGCTCCACTCCGGAGCGTTGGACGGATCCGCGGCGAAATCCGCGACCTGATCGCGCGGCACCCTGATCAGGATTTCCGTCAGGATGTCGATCGGCACGCGTCGCTCCCTCCCGATCGGGACATCTCATCACGCCGAAGGCCATAGCGTCGGAATTCGAAACTAACCCGGTACCTTCACGCCCAGCGGGCCTCGGCCAGGCTGACCGCTGTCCGGAACAGGTCGGAATTGCCCTCCGCCGGACTACCGTCGGGCAGCAGCAGCGCGTCCTCCAGGCCGATCCGGCTGTCCAGGCCACGGCGGACGGCCTCCTCCAGGACGGGCCAGGCGGAGCGATCCGCGCCGTGCAGCAGGACGGGCAGCTCCTCGGGCAGCCGGAGGGTGTCCAGGATGCGACCCGCCTCGTCGACGGCGGTCTCCCCGTGGATGTCCGGCAGCTCGATCAGCACCCGCCGCAGCCCGGGCGGCAGCCCCAGCTCGGTCACCCGGTGCGCGTCAGCCAGGGACCAGATCCCCAGCTCGACACCGATCCTGGCCTCGTACAACGCGGTGCACAGCGGTTGCCAGCCGTCCTCGTGCACGTTCACCGACGCCAGATCGGGCCGGCCGGCGGCGAGGCCGGCCCAGCCACGGACCAGTTCGACCCGCCGCACCGGATCCGGCTGGATCCAGGCGCCGGTGGACACGCTGATCTCGGTGCCCGGCACGGCCGTGCGCACGGCGGCCACCGAGACGGCCAGCTCGGGTCCGGCCAGCGTCTGGTTGCCCGCCGCGTCCCGCGGATGGATGTGCAGCGAGCCCGCGCCCGCGAGGACCACGTCGCGCGCATCGGCGGCCAGTTCACGCGGGGTGACCGGCAACCGGGGGTGATCCATCTGGTGACGCGAACCGTTCAGGCATCCCTGCAGCATGCGATCAATTCTGTCAGGGGTCGGGTCTAGCGTGCCGCGTTATGGGGACAATGCCCGACGAAATGCGTACCGAGCGGCTGATCCTGCGGCGGACCACCACCGGGGATCTGCCGGATCTGATCGACATCTGCGCCGATCCGGCGACCAACAGGTTCACCAGATCCGGGATACGCGACGCGGAGAAGGTGACCCGCGAGGTCCACGGATACGTGGAGCACTGGCGGGAGCACGGCTTCGGCTACTGGACCGTGCTGGAGGCGGCCACCGGAGCGACCATCGGCTCGGGTGGCGTCACCCGGCGCCTGCTGGACGGCGAGCCGGCGCTGAACCTGTACTACCGGTTCCGGCCGTCGGCCTGGGGCAAGGGCTATGCGCTGGAGATGGCCCGGGCGGCCGCCGAGTGGGCGCGCCGGGAACGGCCGGCGGAGCCGATCGTGGTGATCACCGCGCCGGACAACGAGCCCGCCATCCGGCTGGCGGTCCGGTTAGGCCTGACCCAGGACATCGATGTCGACCTCGGCCACGGTCCCCTAGCCTGCTATCGGGATTACGGTGGATCGCATGGGGATCATGCCGGACATCATGGAGACCGGACGGCTGCGGCTGCACCGCATCACTGAGGAGCGATATCCGCGGTTGATCGAGCTCATCGCCGACCCGGAGACCAACAGGCACCTGAGTTGGCGCAATCGGGACGCGGAACTGGTCACCGCCGATCTGCGCGACTATCAGGAGCACTGGCGGCGACGCGGGTTCGGCTACTGGGCGGTGGAGGAGATCACGACCGGTGAGCTCGTCGGGATCGGTGGCGTGCAGACCAAACAGTGGGAGTCCTGGCCCGCGCTGAACCTGTACGCCCGGTTCGCGCCGAGTACCTGGGGAACCGGGTACGCCACCGAGATGTCCCTGGCCGCCGTCGAGTGGGCGGGGCAGCACCTGCCGGACGAGCCGGTGGTGGGCGTGACCACCATTGGGAACACCTCGTCCCGCAGGCTGATGGAGCGGCTGGGCATGATCCACCGGGAGACGGTCACCAACGACGGTCAGGAGATGCTCCTGTACAGCCGCTGAAGGGCGACGCGGTCCGGCTTACCGCTCCCGCTCGTGGGCAGCGCGTCGAGGATCAGCACGCTGACGAAGCCGTGGTCATCCGCGACCCGGCTCTGGATGTCCTGTTCGGACAGCTCGCTGCCCGGAGCAGGCACCACGGCGACGCACACCTGTTCGCCGCCCTCTGGATCGGCGATCTCGAAGGCCAGCGCGGACTGGACATCCGGGCTCGCCGTCAGCGCCTGCTCGACGGCCCGTGCGCACGGGCCGTCCGTGCTGCGGCCCACGACGGTGAGGTAGCCGGCGGCGTCCCGGAAGCCCAGATCGCCGCTGTGGAACCAGCCATCCCGCAGTGCCTTCGCGGTGCGCTCTGGATCCTTGAAATAGCCGGGCATCATCTGGGGTCCGCGTACCCAGATCTCGCCGGCGACACCGGTGTCCACCGGCTCGCCCTCCGCGTCGCGGATGCTCAACTCGATGCCGGGCACCGGCCGGCCCGCGGTGGTGAGCAGCTCGGGTTTGCGGTGTTCCTCGGCGGTCAACATGGTGACCTGGCCGATCTCGTTGGCCCCGTAACCCTGGGCGATGATCGCGCCGAACCGGTCGACCGCCCTGGCCAGCTGCCGGGCCGAGCTGGCGCCGCCGCCCAGGGTGATCGCCCGCAGGCCGGACACGTCGATCGCATCCATGCCGGGGACGTCCAGCAGCGGCGGCAGCAGGTTCGCGGGCAGCCACAGGTAGGTCACCCGCTCGCGCTCGATCGCCTCCAGCACCGCGACCGGGTCGAACCGTTCCTGCAGTACCACGCGACCGCCCGCGGCGAGCAACACGTCGGCGAGGGTTCCGGCGAGGTGCCCCACCGGTGTGCACAGCAGCTGGGTGGCGTCCTGCCACGCGGCGAGCGCGGCGGGTGCGAAGTAGCCGGGCACCCGGAAGTCGTACGGCACCCGCTTGGGCGTTCCGGTACTGCCACCGGTCAGCCGGATCGTGGCCACATCGGTCACCTGGGCGTCGACGGGTACCGGCTCAGCCGATTCGGCCTCGGCCAGCGCGGCCAGGTCGACGACGCCCGGCTGTGGGCCGAGCGTCAGCCCGGCGGCGCCCGGCACCGCACGGAGAGCGGCCAGGGCCCTCTCCGCCTCCGGACCGGTGGGGAACACCAGTGTCGCCACCTCGGCGGCACGCAGCAGTTCGATCAGCTGCTCATCGGTGAGCCGCTCGTACAGCACGGCGGCCGTGGCCCCGAGGACATGGGTCGCGCAGCGCAGCACGAAGGTCTCCGGGCGGTTCCCAGTCAGCAGGGCGATCACCTGACCTCGGCGAACTCCCTGGGATCGCAGTGCCCGCGCCATCCGGTGGATCCGGGTCAGCAGTTCGGCGTAGCTCCAGTCGCCCTGTGCGTGGGTGATCGCCACCCGCTGGTCGTGCTCGGCGAACGCCTCCAGCAGCACACCGATCGAAGTCCGGCTCATGTCCCCGCTTCCCGGGTGGTGCGCATCGCCTGCGACAACGCGACGAGTTCCTCGACATCGGCATCCAACCCGTGCGCCGACGGCATGGCCACCGGCATCGCCCGGCTCGGCACCGCCGCGTCGGCGGCATGGGCGCGCAACGCCGCCGTCAGCTGATCGGCGAGCGACTCGCCGTCGCCAGTGCCCTGCACCTGGGCCAGATACGGGCTGACCCGGACGAGGCCGTCACGGCATTCGATGACCCGGCGGTAGTAGCGGCGATGCACGCCGCCGAAACTCAACCCGCCGGCGGGTACCCGGTCCAGGGCATCCTCGGGAAACTCCCGGTGCAAGGCTGTCCACAGCGGTTCCAGTGCGAGGTAGGCGCGACGGTGCCGCCACCACACGCCGATCGAGGCCAGCCGGGTAGCGGCCGACCGGTAGCCCAGCCCGATGAGGAAGAACGGGATGCCGATGAACACCGCGATGGTGCCCACAATGAGGATGACGTGCGGCAGATCGGCGGATCTGCCCAGCCAGAGGAACACGTTGGCGACCAGGAACGTGGACACCCCGGAGACCAGGCCGAACAGACCGATCGCGGTGAGCAACATGCCCTGGCGCAGCTTCCGGTCACGGCCGAGCCGGACGTATCGCAGGGTCACGAGCAACGCGTAGCCGCAGGCGTAGAGCATGTAGGCGTTGCCGGTGAAGTAGAAGACCGCGATGTCCGGGACGTTCGACACGAACCCCGGTTTCAGCGCGTCCATCGGCACCCGGGCCGCTTCGGCGCGCAGCCCGGGCGGTGTGGTCAGCGCGCTGATGGTCAGGATGATCGACGCGAGGATCGGGACCGGCAGCTGCCGCCAGGCCCGCCGCGCCGCGCTGGGCGCCTCGTACAGGGTGAACAGGAAGAAGCAGACCAGGCTGTACTCGCCGAACGCGGTGAGGATGAACTGGATCAGTTCGGAGATCAGCGGATCGCCGACCAGGAAGCCCTGCCCGGTGTTGGAAGCCAGCCCGAACGGGAATCCGATCGCCCAGGCCGCGATCAGGCCGGTAATGGCGCGCAGCGGAAGGTTCTTCGGATCCCGGGCCATGAGGTACAGCAACCAGGCCAGCAGCGCGAAGTAGGTGATGCCGCGGATCGCCTGTGCGGTGTTCACAGCCAGCCGATCCGATCGGCCAGCGCGTCGCCGTACCGGCCCACGGGGGTGTCCGATTCGGACAGCCGGGGCGCGACGTGATCGAGGACCGACGCCCATTCGAGGATGATCGACGCGACGGTCTCCGCCTCACGTTCCTGCGCGGTGTCATAGGAGGTCCGGCGGAGCGCCCGGCGCACCGCGTCCGGTGCGAGATCGGGAAACTCACCGGTCAGCGCGTCGTCCTGCTCGTCACTGCCGTGCCCGGCGAGGATGTGGCCGAGTTCGTGCAGCACGATGTGGTCCTGATGGGACTTGCTGGTCTCCTGCTGGAAGAAGATGTAGTCGGTGGAGTCCGTCGCGATCCAGGCGCCGAAGGGACCCGGTACCGGGATGGGGTGCGGCACCAGCTGGATGGGCCGCCCGCGTCGCTCCCCCAGCTGCCGGCAGAGCAACTCCACGTCCAGCGGTGGCCGGACATCCAGCTCCCGGAGCAATCGTCGGCATCGACGGCGTAGCGACCTGTCAGACACAGCGGACCCCCTCGTCCGTCCCCCAGGCCGAGCCGAGCGCCTAGGCGTCTCCCTGCTGCTTCCGGATCTGCTCCAGCTGATAGACGGTATCGAGCATGTCCATCACCTGTTTACGGCCCTGGGTGGACAGTTCGGCGGCGCGCAACGCCATCAGCTTCGCCTCGCTGCCCTTGGCTCTCCCCTGAGCCTCTTCCAGCGACCTTAGCTGTTGTTCGATCCGGCCAGAATCGTTGTCGTTCAAGAAATATGCGGCGGGTACTCCGAAGAACTCCGCCAGCGCCTCGACATGCCGGAGCGTCGGATTGTCCTTCCGGCCGCTGCGCAACTGACCGATGTAGGTGTCGGAGATCGTCGTACCGCGCGCGGTGATCGCCGAGGCCACCTCGGCATTGCGGTAGGGCCGCGCCAGGCGCCCGTCGAGGATGACCTCGAACAGACGGTTCAGCTTCTCCGCGAAGCTGCGCGCCCCAGTTGGGTCTGTCATCCCGATCCCCCCGACCGTGTCCAGGTACAGAGAATAGCAAAACACTGGCACGAGTATCACAAACTTGGGTACAGTCGTTCCTCAGTAGGTCAGTACTGAAGTTCGGGTTCCGGCCGATGGGGGTCGGCCGGAGCCCTGGGGGCCCGGTCGCTGGTTGCGTCCGACGTTTGTCGAAAGAGGGCTTTGGAGGAGGAGACGGGTGGGGTTGCCCCGTCTTTCCTGCCTTCGCGTTGGGTGGGGGCACGCCGGACTGGCCGTTCGGCGGACTGGGGACCTGATCACTTCCGGCGCGGATCTGCGCGTGACTGATGGGGCCACAGAGCCTGTTTCATCCTGTTTGGGTGAGGGTGAAGATGGCCCAGATCAGTGTGGTGAGTAGGTGTGGGTGGTAGTGGTGGTGGCGCAGGATGCGCCAGTTTTTGAGGGTGGCGTTGGCGCGTTCGCCG
>QZFT01000091.1 GCA_003600225.1 Pseudonocardiaceae bacterium YIM PH 21723 | reverse complement strand
GTCCTTCGTTTACCTCGGGTAAACGAAGGACGCCTTCAGGTAATACCATCCACTGTGGACTGTTGCGTTTTTGCAGGTTAAAGACAGAATCCAGGCCCAGAACTGTCTTTAACCATGCACAACCCCACCCTGTTCACCCACAGGGGCACCACTAGGCACAGTGGCCACTTCAGTCACGCGCAGGTTCGGGCTAGCGGTGATCGAGGCCGAACCAGGCCGAGGCGATCAAAGCCCCCGGTCCGCCAGCCCGAAGGCCTAGACAGGCGTGCCCCCACCCAACGGCCCGGCAGGAAAGACGCCCCCACCCACCCGTCTCCCCCTCCAAAGCGTCTTTCGCCAACCGCCAGACGCGGCCAAACAAACCCCCAGCGCGACCGGTAATCGCACAAGGCCGGGATTCCCGGGCACGGATGGTTACTGAAGTAGCCGATTGTGCAGAATTGCACTAGGCCAAGAGCGTTACGGCAATCGGGACAGGTTCACGGGACCGAGTGAGTAATTCATCCCGAACATGTAACAGGTTTCCCGAACATCCGATCATTGGCCACTACCCAGAGTGCCATCGTCACTCAGCTCACGGTAAGGCCATAGCGCGCCACGACCGTGACCAGCCCCATGGCCACGCCTAAGCACATCACAGACGGTGATCACTACCCCACCACTCTTTCTCCCATTAGCGGAAAAAATGGACGGTATGCGTGATAGTCACGAGTTGATCAACGCATCTATAGGGATGGTTGACCTTGCTTAGTAAGGTCGCGACATGCGTGGCAAAAATGAAGGGGTCGTACCTCTACACCCGGGGTTTGACGTCACCTATCGCGGTTTTCATCGCGGTCAGGTGATCGAATACATCGAAACCGTCGAAGATCAGCTCAAGGTTGCCACGGCCGATCGGGCAGAAGCCCTCGCGCAGGTGGCGGATTTGCGCAAGCTGCTCGAAATGACCATGAAGGACCTTGAGGAGACCAAGGCCAAGCTCAACCGCATGGAGACCTTCCCGGACACCATCGCGGGCACCAGCGAACGGCTGCACCGGATGATGGTGCTCGCCGAGGACGAGACCGCCGCCTTGCGCGAGCGGACCGAGAAGGATGTCGCCGCCCTGTGGGAGCGCGCCGAGCGGGAGACGGCGGGCCTGCGGGACCAGGCGAAGAAGGAGACCGACTCGCTGCGGCAGGCCACCAACGAGGAGGCGGCCGCGATCCGCGAGGAGTGCTCGCAGCTCATCCGCGAGGTCGAGGCCAGGCGCACCGGGCTCGACCAGGAGCACTCCGAGCGCTCCGCCCGGCTGACCTCCGAGCACCAGCAGCTGATGACCAAGGCCAACGCCGACTACGAGACCAGCATGAACCAGGCGCAGTCCGACGCCAACCGGTTGCTGCAGGAGACGGCCGAGCAGTGCAACCGGCTGGAGTCCGAGTCCGAAGCACGCTGGGAACAGGCCTGGCGCAACGCCGAATCGGGCATCAACGAGCTCAAGGACACCGCCGCCCGCAACATCGCCGAACAGGAGGCGGTCGCCGCCAAGCGCGGTGAGTTCCTCATCCGGATGGCGGCCAAGGAGGCCAACCGCCGGATCGGCCAGGCGCAGCAGAAGATGGACGAACTGCGTCAGCTGCAGGGATTCGTGGCGGGCCAGTTCCAGGCAGCGCACTCCGCGCTGACCACCGCCGCCGGGCAGCTGCTCACCGATCAGCTGATCGATTCCGGCAACGAGGTCGCCGCCAAGAAGGTGACCGCGCTCATCACCGCACCGGAGCCCCGCAGGAGTGAGGACCTGCCGGAGCAGCGACCGGCGTCGGTGGACGGCGAGGTCGTCCAGGAGCACGAGGCAGCGGCGCTTTAACAGGGGTAATTCCGGCCGGGAACCACAGGGGGGTTCCCGGCCCTAGGGGACTTCGGCCGGGACCTCCGGCCGGGGATGGCGAGCCTTCGCGCTCGCCTCAGATCCACAGGTAGCAGTACATGGAGGAATCAGTGAGCACGGAAAACGGTCAGAACGCTGGGGCCAGAGGCCCCGTACGCTGGCCACTGCTGATCGCCGGCCTCGCCGTCATCCCGCTGGCCCTGGCGGCCGCGGGTCTCGGCATGTTCGGCGACAAGGTCGCACAGACCTTCCGTCTCGACTCGGTGGCACTCAGCAACGCGTCGACCGGCCAGGTCAAGCCGCTGAGCCTGTCCATCAAGAACAACACCATCACCGTGGCGGGCAAGACCGACGGGGACACCTCCCGCCAGCGCATCCTGACCGCGGCCAAGGACGCGGCCCGGGGACGCACAGTGGTCGACTCGGTCACCGCCGAGTCCACCGACCGGCTGCCGGGCGACTCCGCCAAGACCGCCGCGTTGATCAAGAACGTGCTGGCCGAGGACACCGGTGGCGTCGGCTTCGAGTGGACCGAGCAGGGCATCACGCTGACCGGCATGGCCTATGGCGAGGCGCAGAAGCAGCGCCTGGTGCACGCCGCGCAGGAGGCGGACGCCGGCGCGGTCAGCGACAAGCTCGCCGTGTCGCCGTACTACGACGGCAAGACGGTGAACACCGCCGCGCTGGCGGCGGACCTGGGCGCCCTGTTCAACACCGCGGGCGTCAAGGGCATCACCTACAACATGGGCACCCGCACGCTGGCCGGTCCCGGCGCGGAACTGCAGCAGAAGATGGCCGACATGCTGCGGGCGGCTCCCGGTGCCAGCGTCACGCTGATCGCGCACGCGTGGATCGGCGAGACCAAGGACATGACCTGTGAGCTGCTGGCGGGTCAGCGGGGCGAGGACCTGCGCAACTACCTGATCTCCCAGGGAGTGGCCGCGGACAAGATCGCGAACCGGGTGATCGGCGACACCAACTGGAAGAAGGACCAGGCCCCTGGCCCGGAGACCGCCGTCCAGGTGGCTTAGCACCCCTCGAGGAGAACGGGTCGTGGGCATGACCTTTTTTGTGATCTTCCTGTGCAGTGCGGTGTCGTTCGTCGCCGGTGGCGTCCTGATGTGGCTGGCGATGCACCAACCGGGCGAGCGGATGCCCTCGGCCCTCGCCGGAGGCAACTCCGGCGTCGCGTCCCGGGCACGGGTGCTGGCCAGAGCCTCCCGGGCCATGCGGGCCTCCTTGGCCCGCCGGCGGGAACCGGTTCCGGCCGGCCCGCCACCTTTGCCTCCGGTGGAACCGGTGGAGAGTGCGGAGATATCGATGAGTTCCGTTGAATCCGAAAAGAATTCAACCCAGGTGCAACACACGGGTCCGATGTCGGCCACCCGTGAGTCCGAAACGACTACCGTCATGCCGGTGATCGGAAGATCGCAGAGACAGCCGGCCAACGACAGCACCGAGGAGACGGCAGTGCTACGGGCTCAGGAAGCACCCTCCTCCCCGCTCGAGCGGGAAGACCAGCACCAGATCGAGGCCGATCCCCCCACGGGACCCATCGTGCTTCCACCCTCGCCGGTGGTCGCCGAGTCGGCCGAACCCGTTACTCCGGAAGAACCTCAGGAGTACGAGGGCGAGCCGCCGACCACGCCCATCCAGCTCCCCCAGCAGCCTGACTCGGACGCGTTCCGCCAGCAGTACCTGGAGGAGTTCGCGGCCCGTCGGCGGGAGTTCCAGGAGTCGCGAAACCAGTCCGCCGCCGGCTGACCCCGGTAGCCACGCATCGTGAAGGGCGCTTTCCTCCGGGAAGGCGTCCTTCACTCATTTCCGCTGATCAAGTCACGATCGGGTAGCTCCTGCGGCGATCACGGCCGGTTCGGGCCAGGGTGGACCGGAATTGTCAGACCCCGCTGCCAGGGTCGGGATTCCCTCACCACGACAGGAGCCACAGCGATGCCGCAGTTCTCCAACCATGTCCACGGTGCCCCCTGTTGGGTCGACCTCGGCGTACCGGACATCCACCAGGGCCTGGCCTTCTACCAGGGCCTGTTCGGCTGGGACGCCCCCGAGATCGGCCCCGCCGAGATGGGCCACTACACGATGCTGACCGTGGACGGCCGCAACGTCGCCGCGCTCTCGCAGAACTCGCCGGAGGAGACGACCCCTCCCCGCTGGACCACCTATCTGGCCACCGACGACCTGGACGACACCCTGGAGCGGGTGCGGAAGGCGGGTGGTGAGGTCGTCGTCGACGCCATGGACGTGATGACCGCGGGCCGGATGGCCATCGTGAACGACCCGCTGGGCTGCGTGTTCGGTCTGTGGCAGGCCGGCGAGCACATCGGCTACCAGCTCAAGGGCGACCCGGTGTCCGTGGTCTGGACCGAGCACCTCAGCCGGGACGCGGAGCGGGCCCGGGAGTTCTACGCCGACATCCTCGGCGTGACCAGTCACCGGATCCCCGACGAGGGCATCGACTACTCGATCTACATGCCCACCGGGCTGACCGACGGCGTGGGCGGCATCTTCGACATCAAGGGCCACCTGCCCGACTCGGTGCCCCACCACTGGGCCACCTACTTCGCGGTGCAGGACGTGGACGCCACCGTCGCCAAGGCCAGCGAACTGGGCGCCACCATCATCGCGCCGCCGTTCGACACCCCCTACGGCCGGATGGCCGGGATCATGGACCCGGCGGGCGCCGTCTTCAACGTCATGGTCCCCGCCATGCCGGAGTAACCAGCCACTCCGAAGTTGACGATGTTCGCGGCGAGGAACGAGCCCCGAACATCGTCAACTTCGGAAATGCCGTCAAAGGGGGCTAGCGGCAGAAGATCGGCACACAGGGCAACACCGGCGGGAACTGCGGGGCAGGCGGCGGGGTCGTCCGGGTGGTCGTCGGGTCCGGCCGGTCGCGCTCGTTGGGCCGCGGCCGGTGTCCCGGCCGGTGCACGGTGGTCCCCGTCGTCTCCTCCACCGTCGTCGTGGACGCGGGTACGGGCAACAGCACCACCGGGTTGCTCGTCGTCGGCGACGGCGCCGTGCTGGTGGTCGTGATGGTCGGCGCCGACCGGGGCGTGTCGACGCCCGCGCTGACCGTCTTCGTGGTGCCGAAGGGCGACAGCCCGGTGAACAGCAGCGTGATCAACAACGCGAACACGCCCAGCAGACCGGCCGAGATCCGCGCGGCCAACCACAACCAGCCGCGCTGCGGTGCCCATCCCAGAAACGCCACCAGTCCAGCTCCCCTCGGAGGTCGGTCATTCCTTCCACCCAACGACATATCACCCGATCGAGTTACACCTGCCACACAGAACGTATGGCCATGCGTTTGCGCACAATGGCTTCGCCTGGAAAGCGGTAGCCCCTTAGCCTGGCTAACGTGTCTGACGCGGTCTTGGAAACCTCGCCCCGCCATCGCCAACACCTGACGCTGGTGTTCCTGCTCGGTGGCCTCACCGCGTTCGCGCCGCTGTCCATCGACATGTACCTGCCCTCGCTGCCGCGCATCGCCCAGGACCTGCACGCGAGCACCTCCGCCGTGCAGCTCACCCTGACCGCGTACCTGGTGGGCATGGCGGCCGGTCAGCTGGTGGCCGGTCCGTGGAGCGACTCCATCGGCAGGCGTAAGCCGATCATGTTCGGCCTGGTCGTCTACACGCTGAGCTCGCTGGCCTGCGCTTTCGCCCCGGGTATCGGCGCGCTGGTCGTGCTGCGGCTGATCCAGGGTGCGTCCGGATCCATCGGCATCGTGATCACCCGGGCGATCATCCGCGATCTCTACGTCGGCAAGGCCGCCGCCCGGTTCCTGACAAGCATGATGCTGATCAACGGCCTGGCGCCGATCGCGGCGCCGCTGCTGGGCGGTCAAATCGTCCGCTTCGTCAGCTGGCACTGGGTGTTCCTGGTGCTGACCTTCGTCGGCCTCACCCTGCTGCTGGCCTGCGCGCTGCTCCTGCCGGAGACCTTGCCCACAGAGCGGCGGCACACCGGCGGCGTCGGCCAGGCGTTGCGGGCCATGCGTGGCTGCCTCACCGACCGGGTCTTCATGGCCTACGCGATCGGCGGCGCCTGCTGCTTCGGCGCCATGTTCGGCTACATCTCCGGTTCCCCCTTCGTCTTCCAGGTGGGCTTCGGCCTGTCCCCGCAGCAGTTCGCCGTGCTGTTCGGGGTCAACGCGCTGGGCATCATGGCCTTTGGCCAGCTCAACCGGGTTCTGCTGCACCGCTTCGAACCGCGCCGGGTGCTGCTGACGGGCGTGACGATCACCGCGGCGGCCGGAATCGGTGTGCTCATCGCGCTGCTGATCCCGGGCAGCGGGCTGCTGGCCGTGGCCGTTCCGCTGTTCTTCGTGGTCGCGCCGATCGGCATCACCTCACCGAACGCCACCGTGCTGGCGATGGCCGAATACGGACATTCCGCAGGTAGCGCCTCCGCACTGCTGGGCGCGATTCAGATGGGCATCGGTGGCGTCGTGGCACCGATAGTCGGTGCCGGTGGCGAGACCAACAGCCTTCCTATGGGTATCGTGATCGCCACCCTCGGTTGCCTCGCCGCGCTGTGCGTCGCAGCGTCGCGATCCGGCCACCGGGGAACCGCTGGGGCGTGACAGGGCGGAGGTGACGGGTGCCGGACATGACCTCGACGGTCCTGGCCGCGCCACGCGCCCTGCTGCACGCCGCCGCGGCCGACGCCGCCAGCGGCCGGGGGCGGCTGATCGTGCTCGCCGGGGCTCCCGGTTCCGGTAAGTCCACCCTGGTCGCCGAGCTGGCCGAGTACGCCGCCGAGACCGGGATGATCGCGGTGTCCGGCAGGTGCGACCCGGATCCGGTGCACCCCTCCTTCTGGCTATGGACCCAGGTCCTGCGTGGCCTCCTCGCAGCCGAACCGCCCGGGGTGCCGAGCGTGCGCTGGCGGTTGCAGTGCGCCGCCGCGCTGGCAGAGCCGGACGATTCCGACGAGGAGCCCTGCGGCACCCGCGCGCTGCTGTTCGACCAGGTCATCGCGCTGATCGCGGGTATCGCCGGGCACCGGCCTGCGTTGATCTGCCTCGAGGATCTCCAGTGGGCCGACGAGTCCGCCCGGGTCCTGCTCCATCACCTGGCCAGAGGAGTGGCCGGGCTGCCGGTGCTGCTGGTCGCCACCTGGCAGGACGAGCCCGGACCGCTGCCACCCGCCGCCGAGCTGTTGCCGCTCCCCCGGCCCGCGGAGCCGGTGTGGACACCGCCCACCGGGGATCGGGCGCTGCTGCACACCGCCGCCGTACTCGGTGAGCGGGCCGACACCGACCTGTTCGGCCATCAGGAGATCCGGGCCGCGGTGTACGGCGCCATCCCGGCCGCCGAGCGCGCCGAGCTGCATCTCCGGGCCGCCACCATGCTGGAGGACCTGGCCCGCGACGGCGGCCGGGTGCACCCGGCCGAACTGGCCCACCACCTGCGGCACGCCGGGCCGGAGCACGCGGCGCGGGCGGCCACCCAGGCCAGGCACGCCGGGGATCGGGCGCTGGCCGCACTGGCCTACGAGGACGCGGCCACGCACTACCGCCGCGCGCTGGCCGGGCTCGGCGAGGATCCGCTCGGCGAGGCGCTGATCCGGCTGTCGCTGGGCGAGGCCGAGCAGGCCACGGCCGCGCCGTCCGCCCGGTCGTCGCTGCTGGCGGCCGCCGGCTGCGCCCGGATCGCCCGCAGGCCCGACCTGCTGGCCAGGGCCGCGCTGAGCCTGTGTGCCGGACCGGTCGCGGTGGAGCGGCCACCGGTCGACGCCGAGCAGATCGCCCTGCTCACCGAGGCCGCCGAGGCCCTCGCCGACCGGGACCGGTCGCTGCGGGTGCTGATCACCGCCCGGCTGGCCACCGCACACGCCGACCTGGGTGAGCTGGAGCGGGCGCGCCGGTTGAGCGACACCGCGCGCCAGCTGGCCACGCAGACCGACGACCCGGTCGCGCACGCCGCCGCGCTGATCGCCCGCGCCGAGGTGTTGTCCGGACCGGCACACGTGCGGGAGCGGCTCCGCATGGGCGTCGCGATCACCCGGCTGGGCGGGCAGGCCGGGGACCCGCACATCCAGCTCACCGGGCTGCGGCTGCGCGTCGTGACCCAGCTGGAGGTCGGCGAACACGACGGGGTGGAGGCCGCCGCCCTCTCCTTCGCGCGCACCTCGGCCCCGCTGCACCAACCCGGTTACGGCTGGCACGTGCCGCTCTGGCGGGCCTTACGGGCCCTCGCGGCCGGCGAGGCCGGCTTCGCCGGGGAGCAGCTGCGGAAGGCGATCGCGCTGGGCGAGCAGGCGGGTTCGATCACCGCGTACCGGATGACCACCCGGGCCCGCTGGATGATGGCCGCCGAGCTGTCCGACCTGGAGACCCTGGCCGAGCTGGCCGGTGAGCTGGAGACGCTGCCCGGTTCCGGATTGGAGCCGACGGTCATGCTGGCCCTGATCCGCGCGCAGCTGGGTGAACTGGACCAGGCCAGGGCGATGCTCGACGGCATCGCGCCGCAGTTACCCGGCCTGCCGCAGAACGGGGACTGGTTGCCGATCGTGTGCCGGGTGGTCGAGCTGCTCCAACTCGTCGGTCCGCATCCGGTCGCCCCGTGGTGCCTGGAGGCGATCAAGCCGTACCGGCAGCAGGTGGCGATCGAGGGTCCGGGCGCGGGCAGCCACGCCTCGACGAGCAGGCACGCCGGGATCCTGTTCGCCATGCTGGGCGAGACCGATCGGGCCCGGAAGCACTTCGACTACGCGTGGCACGCCTGCGCCGGCCGGAACCTGCCCGGCGCGGCGGCCAGGGCCCGGTTCGACGCGGCGGTGGCGCTGGCCGATCCGGCGCTGATGCGCGAGGCGGAACAGGAGTACCGGGAACTCGGCTGGCAGGTGCCCCGGCACGTCCCCGCGAACGTGTTCCGCGGCGAGGACCAGATGTGGACGCTCGGCTACCGGGGCCGCACGGTGCGGCTGCGCGAGGTCAAGGGGCTGCGGGACCTGGCCTTCCTGTTGGCCGCGCCGGGCGTCCCGGTTCCGGCGACGGACCTGTACGGCGGCGGGCTCACCCCGGTGGCGGGCAACCCGGCGGAGCGGGCCCGCACCGCGGTCACCGCGCGGATCACCGATGTACTGCGCAAGATCGACGCGGCACACCCGGAACTGGCCGAGCACCTGCGATCCTCGGTCACCACCGGCGCCCAGTGCTGCTACTCCCCCGATTCCCCCACGTCATGGGTGCTCTGATCGCTGCGAAAGCCGTCCCGAAGTTGACGATGTTCGGGGCTCGTTCCTCACCGCGAACATCGTCAACTTCGGAGCGAGGTCAGAGGGTGAGGCTGAGCAAGAGGCACAGGCCGGGCAGCGCCGCCGCGGTCCAGTAGGCGCGGGCGGGGGTGCCCAGGGCGCCGGTGCGCTGCCCGGTCCACAACCGGGTCCACGTGTGCGCGAGCAGCGGCCAGCCGCCGATCAGCACCAGCGCCGCCAGCCACATCGGCCAGGACATCACCAGGTAGTGGGCGGCGACCGACCACACGCCACGCACCTCGTCTCCCAGTAGCAGCCGGCCGATGACACCGATCGCCACTGCGAGGGGAAGCAGCAGCAGGTACACCAGCGGCCAGCCGGCCAGCATCGCCGCCGTGCCCGCCGGAGACGCCCAGACCGTGGCCAGCCTGCGGCGCAGCCGCACCGGCGGCCGGGTGATGCCCAGCGGTGAGGACCGGCTCGGGCTCAGCGTGAGCATCCCCGCACTGCCCTGGGTCTCCACCGCGAACCGGTCGGCGGCCAGCTCGGCGGACCACAGCGCGGCGACGGGCAGCAGCAGCTGGGCCAGCGCGGCCAGCAGCAGCCCGGCGTGCACGACGACCAGGTCGCCCGGCACCGTGCGCGAGGCCGCCAGCAGCGCCAGTCCCGGCAGCCCGAGCGCGGGCACCAGCACCGGGGCCAGCCTGGACGACAGGACGAACGGGCTGGCCAGACCGAGCAGCAGGTGATCACCGGACCGGCAGTGCGCCAGCTGGTGCGCCAGCACGATGCGCGCCGCGGCCCGATCGGTGTGCCACAACCGCACCAGCGCCGGGGACACCGCGATCACCGGACGCCGCCAGCCGAGCGGATAGACGGCGGCCAGCCGGCCGGCGGGCAACGCGTGCCCGCGCACCGCCACCCCGGGCGCATAGCGACGGGTGAACTCGAGGATCTGCTCGGGAACCTCCACCGGCGCATGCCGGCGGTGTACCCGGCGAGCCCGCAGCCAGGGCAGTAGCAGCGTGCCCAGCGCGGCGGGCAGCATCAGCGCGGGCAGCGACTCGACCACGGCCAGCAGCCGGACCGTCCACCCGGCGAGACCGCCCCCGGGACCGCCCAGGAACGCGCCGGCCATCGAGGTCCAGCGGGTCACCGCGGCGGGCAGCCCGGCCGCGCACAGCGCGAGCCACAGCCACAACCACGGAGGTATGGCGACCAGAGGTCCCCGGGCCCGCATGAGCACTCCCCACGTTCCGGCATGACGTCGAATGGCGGAACCTGATTACTACCGGATGGCCCTTACGCAGCACGGCATTCAGCCGCACCTTTCACCCAAATCGCCGCAGCCACAACAACAACCGGGACCTACTTCTGCCACAGATGCAACACGCCGGGCCCACCCCAGGGACTGTTGAAGATCACCCCGGTGCTGCCCTGATCCGGCGTCACCGCGTCCACCTGCTGCGGCCCGGAACGCTGATCGGGGCGCAACCACTCCGCGCCGAGGGTCATGCCCGCGCTGCGGGACAGGTCCACCGACACCCAGCTGTCCCCGGTGTAGGCGACGTATTCGGTGTTCTTGGCCAGCAGGTGCCCGCTGGAGGCGCTGTCCGGCCGCGGCTCCATCCCGCCCAGGTCGATCCGGTCGGCCAGCGTGCGGGCCTGGCCCATGGCCGCCCGGGTGCCGTTCCAGCCGTTGTCCTGCAGGTGCGGGCCGGTCGCGCCGACGCCGTACCCGGAGCCGTCGTAGTCGTCCATCAGGATCGGGTTGTGCCCCCTGGTGAACGAGCGCCAGACCCAGTCGGGGTTGCCGCACACGCCGCACAGGTGATCGGTATCCAGGATGGACACCTTGCCGCCGGGGGCGACGGTGTCGTCGTCCACGCCGCCGGTGGGCGAGATCCAGTCGGCCCGCGAGCCGTACAGCGCGTTGTTGTCGCCGAACGGATGCGGCGTCGTCATGCCGACCGGATGCCTGCTGTCGGTGGCCTTCACCAGGTCGATCATGTGGTACTGCCACGCCACGGACTGCGCCGAGCTCTCGTTGCTGACCTCGTACAGCACGTTGCCCAGGTCGCCGACTGCCTGGATCACCCGGCGCACGTAGTTGTCCTGCACCTGGGTGACCTGGCCGTTCGCCAGCTGGTGCACCTCGGCGCCGCTGCCGTCACCGTTGCGGTCGCCGTTGATCCCGTTGACGTTGTTGTTCCCGTTGAGCGGGTGGCCCTTCCACGGGTTGTTGTCGCAGAACTCCGCCTTGCAGCGCTCGACGCTCCAGCCGTTGAACAGCATCACCGAGACGTAGATGCCGTTCTGCTGCGCCTGCACCACCCGGTCCCGCAGCCGCTGGAAGTAACCGTCGTCGAACTGGGTGAGGTCGAACTTCTGCCCGCCGTCCATGGCCTTCCCCGGCCCGACCCGCCGGAACGGCGAGTCCGGGCTGAACCGGTAGTTGTCGTCCCCGGTCTCATTGGTCCACCGGGTCTGCTCCCATGTCCACAACCGGAAGAAGTTGTGGCCGTTCGCGCGCAGGAAATTCAAATACTGTGGGTAGTCGAATGACGCGGAGCCGTTGTCCTGAAAACTCGCCCAGGTGTGGGAGCCGGTCAGGTACACGGTCGTACCGTCGGGCCGCTGGAAGTAGCGGGAGTTCCGCTCGCTGACCCGCAGCGGACCCATCGCGTCGTCGCTGCCGGCCTCACGCCCACCCGTGCACTGCGTCAGGCTCAGTACCAGCACGCCTGCCAGCAGCGCCGTGCCCAGCCTCCGGAGGTCGGTTCCCCAGGATCCCATGATCGCCCTCCTCCGGTCCGTCAAACGATCAACCTCATTCATTGTCGATCGGCGCACCCGGCTCGGCAATCCGAACGCCGCAACCAGGCACAACGAGGGCCGGTTAACCAGGTGTCGGTGTTCCCACCGTGGCACCCACCATGGGTACGCCGTCGACTACTCTCAGCATCCACCACACCCATAGCACTGGAGGCCGCATGCGACTCGGCATCGCCGTCGGCAGTGCCTGCCTCGATCTGGCGCTGATGCACGGGGACACCGTGCTGGCCAGCAGCAAATGCCCGACGACCGGCCTGCTCACCAGCGACCTGCGCACCTCGCTGGATTCCCTGCCCCACCTGCGTGAATACCCCGTGGACTCGATCACCGTGTCCGCGGGCTGGCTGACCGACGCCGTGCGCGCGGGCCTCGGCCTGGCCCCGATCGCGGCGCTGCGGCTCACCCAGTCCGGCGGGCACGCCCTCGGCCCGTTCACCGGCTGGCCCGCCGCGCTGCGCGCCGCCGTGGACTGCGGCAGCGCCGTGCTCACCGGCGGACACGACCTGGCCATGCGGCAACTAGCGCCGCTCGACAACGATGCCATAGCCCGGTTCGCCACCACGGCCGCCGCGCGTGGCGCCCGGGGCATCGCCATCACGGCGTCATCCTCCCCGGCCGCTCCGGAACACGAACTGGTCGCCGCCGGGATCATCTCCAGCCAGGTCCCCGGCCTGCCGATCACCCTGTCCCACGAGATCGCCGGGCTGGGCCTGCTCGAACGGGAGAACACCGCGCTGCTCAACGCGGCGCTGCGTCCCCTCGCGGAACGCAGCATCGACGAACTGCGGGACGTGCTCAACGACTACGGGCTCACCGCCCCGCTGATGTTCGCCCGGCACGACGCCACCCTGTGCAACGCCGAGCGGCTGCGCCGTTTCCCGGTCACCGCGCTGGAGAGCGGCGCGGCGGTCGCGTTGCGCGGCGCCGCCGTGCTGGCCGGGACGAACCGGGCCATGGTCATGGAGATCGGCGCCCGCAGCAGCCGGATCGGCTTCGTGGAGAACGGCAGGCCGCTGCTCACCCGGCACTCCGAAGGCATGCAGGTGCCCGGCCTGCGGGTGGCGTTGCAGCTGCCGCGCACGCTGAGCACGCCGATCGGCGGCGCCCGCACCATCGACTGCCGCACCGGTGAACTCCTGGACGCGCACAACCCGCCGGTGTCCATCGGCGGCGGTCCCTCGGAGACCGTGTTCGACGCGGCGGTGTTCCTCGGCCTGGCCACCGCGCCCAACCGGGTGCAGATGTCCGCGCTGGCCGCGCGCAAGGCGGTGCGCACCGCGACGGAACAGCTGCGCAGGCTGGCGGCAGGCGTCGCCGGTGACCGCACCCCCATCGTGGTCGTCGGCCCGGCCGCCGACCTCGGACCGGCGATCACCGGCCTGGACGTGACGCTGCCGGACCACGCCTCGTGCGCCCCGGCCATCGGCGCGGCCATGGCCGAACCGGCTGCCGAGGTGGAGCGGGTGGTCGTCACCGGCAACCGCACCGACCTGGACCGCAGCCTCACCCTGGCCACCGAACAGGCCATGGCGGGCGTGATCAGCGCCGGTGCCGATCCGGCGGGCGTCGAGGTGACCGAATCCTCCGCGACGCACATCTCGTACCTGCCGGGCAGCGTGTTCCGGCTGCGGGTGCGGGCCACCGGCCGGATCGAACAGTCGGGAGGCCGCCGATGACCGCCCCCATCACCCGGATCGAGGCCGAGCACATCCCGACCCTGCAGGCGGGCGCGCAGCTGCTGGCCTGCGGCACCGGCGGCGGCGACTGGCTGGTGCTCAGCGAATGGCTGCGCGTGGTGATCGAGCGGAACGGCCCGCTCACCGTCGCCCAGCCGGAGGACCTGGACCCGGAAGGCGCCTGCGCCGCCGTGCACATGGTCGGCTCGCCGATGCTGATGGAGGAACAGCTGCCGACCGGCGGCGAGCTGCGCCTGGCCATCGAGGCGCTGCAGCGGTGGACCGGCCGGGAACTGACCGCCATCGCCCCGCTCAACGCCGCCGGGCCCAACGCGCTCATCCCGATGATCGCGGCCGCCGAACTCGGGCTGCCGCTGCTCGACCTGGACGGCATGGGCCGCATCTTCCCGCTCGTCGACATGACCACGTACGCGCTCGGCGGACTGGCCCCCACCCCGATCACCCTCACCGGCACCGCGGGCGAGGTCATCCTGCTCGACGGCCCGGCCGGCAGGCTGGAAGGCCAGCTGCGGCCCGCGCTGCTCGGCTGCGGCGGCTGGGCCTGCTGCGCGAGCTACCCCGGCACCATCGGCCAGTTCGCGGCCACCGGCATCCCCGGCTCGGTCAGCCGGGTACTGCACGCCGGCCGGGTGCTGCGCCGGGAACACGGCCTGGCCGAGGACGGTTTCGCCCGGCAGCTCGGCGGCCGGTCCCTGGCCGTCGGGCAGATCGTGGACGTGGAACGGCACCAGACCGACCGGACCTGGACGGACGGATCCTTCCCCGCCGGACCGTCCAGCGTGATCATCGGCGAGTCCGGTGGCCACGGCCGGATGATCCGCCTGGAGATCCACAACGACATCCTGCTGGCGCTCGCCGACGGTGGCGTGATCGCCTCGGTGCCCGACGGCATCTGCCTGGTCAGCGGCATCGACCGGCAACCGGTGGACGTGGAACAGCTCCAGCTGGGCATGCGGGTGGAGGTACTCGTGCTGCCCGCCGCGTCCGCCTGGCGGTCCGAGGCGGGCATGGCGGTGGCCGGACCGGCGGCGTTCGGCCTGGCCCACCACGTTCCGACCGGCCTGCCCCGGTGACTGGCATACCCGGGCTCGAACCGCTGACGGTCGCCGAGCTGCTCTGCGGCGGGCCGCTGAACACCGCGCGTCTGGCCTGCGACGTGCCGCTGGACCGGCCGGTCGCCGAGGTGCGGCTGCTGGACGACGCGGCCGCCGCGATCAGCTGCCCGCCGCACACCGCGCTGGTGCTCACCGAGCAGGCGGCGCGCGGCGGCTGGGCGGTCGAGGTCACCCTGCGGCAGGCGTGGGAACGCGCCGCCGCCTGCGTGATCGCGCACGAGTCGGTGGTCACCTCGCCGATCGCCGACCAGGTGGCGACCCGGCTCGGCGTGCCGCTGCTGGCCGTCCCCGACGATCCACACAGCGCGGCGCTCCGGGTCGCGGCGGCCATCGCCCGCCCGGAGGCCACCCGCTCGGCGTTGATCGCCCGCTGCGCGCTGCGGCTGGCCGAGTCCGGGGAGAACGCCCGCGCGGTGCTGGGAACACTCAACGCGGAGCTGCCCGGCGTGCACGTCGCCCTGATCACCGGCTCCGGCACGCTGCTCGCCGGCCGGGCCGCCGCCCTGGAGGCCTGGCAGACCCCGGACCCGGCGATCACCGTGCTGAGCACCCCGATCCCCGGCCCGGACGGCCTCGAACTCGGACAGCTGATCGCCGCCGTCACCGGGCGGGCCAAGGCCTGGCACACCACGATCACCGCCGTGCTCAGCATCGCGCTCGCCCCGCTCACCGCCTGGGCGGCCACCGAACGGCTGCGCACCGACCGCGCCCCACGACTGGCCACCGCGTTACTGGATCGGCTGCTGACCGAGGAGACCCCGGAAACCCTCGTCGAGGCCACCGCCCTGGGCTGGCCGCTGGACGGCCCGCTGGTCGGCATCGCGTTGCTCCGCACCGGCCCGGCGCAGGACCTGACTGCGGCGTTGACCGGGGCCCTGACCGCGGCCTGGGACCTCCCCGGTCCCCTGGTGGCGCACGGCGAAGGCTGGGTGTCCTGGTGCCGCGACCCCATCTCCTGGGACCCGGCCCTGAACCGGCTGAACGCGATCACCGGCCTGGCGGCGGGCGTGGCCGGCCCGGACCGCGACCTGCGCCGGCTGCTCACCCAGGCCGGCGCGGCCGCGGTGGTCGCCCGCTCCCATGGACCGGGCACCCTGGTCCGAGCCGGCGAACTGGGCCCGGCCCGCTTACTGGCCGCGTTGCCGGCCGAGCTGTCCGGAACCGCCCGGGACGTCCTGGCACCGGTACTGGCCGCCGACACGGACGGCACGCTGCTGGCGACGCTGACCAGCGTGCTGGACCTGGGCGGGTCGGCGAAGGACGCGGCGGCGGCTCTGGGGGTGCATCGGAATACCGTGGCCACCCGGTTGGAGCGGTTGCGCGAGCTGGGGGTGGATCCGACGGATCCCCGGCAGCGGCTGCCGCTGCATTTGGCCTGTCATCTGGTGCGTTGAGTTTTTTCTTTTGGGGGAAAGCGGCTTTGGAGGGGGGTTGGGGTGTTTTTGGGCTCTGACTGCCGGGTTCTTTTGACGTGTTCACTGGTCGAATACTTGAGCGAAATAGCTTGGTTATTTAGGTAGAATAGTGGCGTGAGTCACGCTATTGATGCTGAGGCTTTTCTTGATGAGATCACTCGGCAAGACGAGATCATTGCTGCGGCTGAGGCTGCCCGTATTGAGGCGATCGCGGGGTTTGCGCATTGCCGTTTCGACGACTCCGGGAAGCCCGTCATGGGGACCGCGAGTGAGATCGCGTTGGAATGCAACATGTCCCGAGGTAGTGCGGAGATGGAGATCCGGTACGCCTTGGGCTTGGTAGATCGGTTGCCTCAGGTGTTGGGGTTGTTGCGAGACGGCCGGGTCGATGTCCGTAAAGCGCGGACAGTCGTGGATGCCGTAGTGCATCTGTCCGATGAACAAGCCCGGGACGTCGAGGATCGGATCATCGATCGGCTCCCGGATCTGACTGTGCAATCACTGCAACGAGCATTGGCGCGGGCAAAGATCAAAGCCGACCCCGAAGGCGCGGAGCGGCGTCGTCAGGAAGGCCGCAAGACCCGTCGAGTCGCGGTCACCCACGATGACGACGGGATGGGCCAGTTCTGGCTCAACGCCGAGGGACACAAGCTGGTTGCCGCGTATGCGCGTCTTGATCAACGCGCGCGGGCTCTGAAAGCGGCCGGTTGCGAGACACGGACGATGGATCAACTCCGCGCCGACATCGCCGTGGATCTGCTCCTGGGCAAGGAGACCGGTTGTGCGGTGCAGACGATGGTCTACGCGTACATGCCGATGGCGATGTTGATGGGACTACCAACCCCAGAATGCGCCGAGCTCGCCGGCTACGGTCCGATTCCGGATGAGCTGGCGCGAGAGATTTTCGCCGACTCCCTGTGGAAACGAGTGATCACCGATCCGATTTCGGGACTGCCGGTGGATGTGGGTCGCACGATGCGCCGTCCTCCGGCGGCGATGGCCGAGCGGGTCAAAGTCCGAGACCGGGTGTGCCGGATGGCGGGTTGTCTGCGAGACGCGGACAAGTGCGACATCGACCATGTCCAGGACTGGAGCAAAAACGGCCCCACCGCGGATCGGAACCTCGCGGACCTGTGTAAGTGCGACCACGCGTTGAAAGACATGCCCGGCTGGGGCTACCAGCTCCTACCCAATGGTGACGCGCTCTGGCACACCCCGACCGGTCGCACCTACCTGGACAAGGCGGAGCCGCTGAGCTGTCCGCAAAACCCGGACACCCCACCGTTCTGATCTTGCACTCCACCCAAGCCGCCGGGAGCTGTCCGCATATCCCGGACAACCAACACCCCGATCGGCTCGGAGACCACGCCCCGGACGTGTCCGACCTATCCGGACATACCCGCGATCCCGACCCGCCCTGCCAGACGCGCCTGTCCGCGAAACGACGTACCTGTCCGCAAGTCCCGGACAACAGCACCAGGTCATCCACACCCAGCCCTGCTATCCACAGAGCCTGTTTCATCCTGCTGATTGACCTGCTGAGACCGGGTTTCGGGCTTAACAGGGAAGATCACGATCTAAGATCAATTTCCGGGATGCCGACATAGACGAAGGCCCCGGGCGGACATG
>QZFT01000090.1 GCA_003600225.1 Pseudonocardiaceae bacterium YIM PH 21723 | reverse complement strand
GGTCCATCGACACCACCAGACCCGGCGACACCACCCACCGGATCATGGAAACGACAGGGGCACGAGAGTCATACCGGGCCTGGCGACCAGAGCTCGATCAACGAGCCACGAGAAAGGTAACGGGCACGCCGGTCTTTCCTGGTGGGGCCGCTGCCGCGGTGGACCTGAAGGACGCCTTCCTTTACTTGAGCGCGCTGAAGGCGTCCTTCGTTTACCTCGGGTACCTGAAGGACGCCTTCAGGTACTCACCATCCACAGTGAACGTCCACATCATGGGAGGAGGCGGCGTGTCGCGCCATTTCCGAACCGTGTCACCTTGGTTGATCATGCTGAAGGTGGCTTTCAGGCCGTTTAACTTGGTGAAGGCCACTTTCAGGCGACTGGGAAGGGACGGCGGCTCCAACCACCCAGTAGCAACCCCGGCCATGCTGTATAGGGTTCGTGAATGGGGAACCTACGAGACCAGATCTTGGCCGAACTCGCGGTCCAGCCGACGATCGATCCCGCCGCGGAGATCCGCCGCCGGGTCGACTTCCTCAAGGACTACCTACGCTCGACGCCGGCCAAGGGGTTCGTGCTGGGCATCAGCGGCGGCCAGGACAGCACACTGACCGGCAGGCTCTGCCAGCTCGCGGCCGACGAGCTGCGCGCCGAGGGCGGGGACGCGACGTTCGTCGCGGTCCGGCTGCCCTACGGCGTGCAGGCCGACGAGCAGGACGCGCAGGTCGCCCTGGAGTTCATCGAGCCCGACCAGACGATCACCGTCAACGTGAAGCCCAGCGCGGACGCCGTCGCCGCCGAGTCGGCGCTGGCGCTGCGCGAACTGCTGGGTGAGACGCCGCAGCTGCGGGACTTCGTGCGCGGCAACATCAAGGCGCGCGAGCGGATGGTGATCCAGTACTCGGTGGCCGGTCAGCTGAATCTGCTGGTCGTGGGCACCGATCACGCCGCCGAAGCCGTCACCGGGTTCTTCACCAAGTACGGCGACGGCGGCGTGGACGTCACCCCGCTGACCGGCCTGACCAAGCGCCAGGGCGCCGCGCTGCTGCGGGAGCTGGGCGCGCCGTCGAGTGTGTGGGAGAAGGTGCCCACCGCCGACCTGGAGGACGACCGGCCCGCGCTGCCGGACGAGGTCGCGCTCGGCATGACCTACGCCCAGATCGACGACTACCTGGAGGGCGTAGACGTCTCCGCGGAACTGGCCGAGAAGGTGGAGCGGATCTTCTACCTGACCCGGCACAAGCGCGCCGTTCCGGTCACCCCGTTCGACCAGTGGTGGCGCTGAGCTCGAAGAACAGGAACTGGGCCCGGCGGCTGAGCAGCCCGTAGGCCCGCGGATCAACCGAGGCGATCGCCGGGTCCGGGCCCGGCTCCTCGATCGTCTGGATGGCGAAGCCCGCCGCGGCGAACGCGCTGGTCATGTCGCGCAGCGGGCGGTGCCAGTAACGCATGCGCATCGGCCGGCCGTCCACGGTCCACTCGTCGTCGAACTCGTAGCGGGACAGGTACCGGTCGTTTCCGCTGACCTGCTCGTCGAGGAACGGGTGGTGGGTGGACAGCACCAGCCGGCCGCCGGGCACCAGGACGCGGTGGAACTCGCGCAGCGTGGGCTCCCAGTCCTCCAGGTAGTGCAGCACCAGCGAGCTGAGCACCAGCTCGAAGCCATCGGAGGGGAACGGCAACGGCTCGGCGAGGTCCGCGTGCCGCAGCACCGCCGTGGCGCCCAGCCGCTCGCGGGCGATCTCCAGCAGGCCCGCGCTGCGATCGATCCCGGTGACCACGGCGCCCCGGTCGATGAGCTCGGCCGCGTGCAGGCCGGATCCGCAGCCGGCGTCCAGTACCCGGAGCCCGGCCACCTCACCGGCGAGCTTCAGGATCTCCGGGCGCTCGTAGAGGGCGTTCCACGCGCTGGTCTCGTTGTGCCGGGCATAGGCGTGGGCGTGCAGGTCATAGGCGTTGATCTCCCCAGTGGTCACCGGAGAAGGCTAGATCACGACCTGGGCCAGCCACACTCCGGTAAACGCCGCGGCCAGCCCGGCGATCACGCTGCCCAGGGCGTTGACCAGGGCCCACCGGGAGGCGCCGAGCCGGACCGTCTCGTAGGAGAAGGTCGAGTAGGTGCTCAGCGAGGCGCACAGGCCCGGGCCGATCAGGTACACCCAGGTCGGCGGCAACGCGGCCGCGGTCAGGAAGCCCAGCACCAGGCAGGCGATCATGTTGACGGTGAACGTCCCCCACGGCATCGGGCCACCGTGCCGGGCCTGGATCGCCCGGTCGATCAGGTAACGCAGCGGCGCGCCGATCACCGCCCCGGCGATCACCAGCAGCCAGCTCATCGGACACACCTCCTGGTGAGCGCGGCCGCCGCCCACACCGCGAGCACCGCCGATACCAGGGTCACCGCCAGGTAGGTCACGGCGGCGCACGCCCGGTGCTGGGCGATCAGGTGCTGGGCGTCCACGGCGTAGGTGGAGAAGGTGGTGTAGCCGCCCAGGATCCCGGTGCCCAGGAACGGCCGCACCAGGGGATGCACGGAGTACCGCTCGGTGATCAGCACCATCAGCACGCCCATCGCGGCGCAGCCGGTGACGTTGACCCAGAACGTGGTCCACAGCGAGCCGGGCCAGATCAGGGTGGCGCCGTAGCGGGCACACGAGCCGAGAGCGCCGCCCAGCGCGATGGCCAGCAGGATCTTGGCCTGGCTGGGGACCGGGGGATCAACGGCGATGTCCGGATCGATCGGGGTGGGTCGCACGCACGCTCCTACCTGAGGAAACACGGATCAGGTAGGGACCGTTGGCGGCCTGCCGGTCGCGGTTGGGTACGGCGGGCCCCACCGCCGTTGACGCGTCGTCAGCCTACAACACCGAATCGGCGAACGCCGACAGCTGCTCCCGGAGCTCGGCGCGGGACAGACCCCGCACATCGGTGAGGTATTCGACCAGGTCGGCGCGCACGGCGGCGAGTAACGCGTGCGCGGTGAAGTCGGCCGCGGGACGATCGCCGAGGAGTTCGCGGATCAGCAGATGCCAGTCCTCGTAGTTGGCCGTGCCATACGGGCTGTTCGCACTGCCCTGTTCCAGGGCGAGCGCGAGGTGCCGGTTGTCGAGCTTGAAGCACAGCATGGCATCCAGCAGTGCGGAGATCCGCTCGCGCGGCGGGGTGCCGGGGCCCAACGGGGGATCGCCTGTTTCGACGGCGGAGTTGAGCGGCTCCAGCCGTGCGGCGTAGAGCGCGCGGATCAGACCGGTCCGATCACCGAAGGCCCGGAAGAGCGTGCCCTTGCCGACGCCGGCCGCCGCCGCGATGTCGGCCATCGTCACCTCCTCGGCCCCGCTGTCGTTCGCGAACAACGCGTCGGCCGCGGCGAACACCACGTCCCTGTTACGCGTCGCGTCCTTGCGTGGCTTGCGCTCGGTCACCGAATCCTCCTTGCAAAACGGACCGGCGGTCCGTATCTTCGACAGAAGTGGACCGGCGGTCCGAATACTAACCCAGGGAGGACACCAATGCGCGGCAGCGAACTCTTCCGGCACAGCATGGATCTCATGCTGGCGAAGGACATCCAGAGCTGGCTCGACTTGTGGGCCGAGGACGGGGTGATGGAGTTCCCCTTCGCTCCCCCGGGCTGGCCGACACGCCTGGAGGGCCGGAGCGCCATCGCCGATTACATGCGGGACTATCCGGACCACATCGATCTGCACGAGATCCAGTTCCTGCATCTGCACCAGACCACCGATCCGGACACGGTCGTGGCCGAAACGCGTGGCCTCGGCCGAATCCTGGCCACCGGTGCTCCCTTCGACATGACCTACATCGTCGTGGCCACCACGCGCGACGGACTGTTCACCGGCTACCGCGACTACTGGAGCCCCCTGGCAGTGGAGCAGCCCGGGGTGAGGTTCGTCCGATGAGCATCCTCGTCACCGGTGCCACCGGAACAACCGGCAGCCGGCTCCTCCGGCACCTGACCGGGCATCCGGTCACAGCCGCGAGCCGTCACGGGACGGTGCGCTTCGACTGGTACGACCCGTCCACCTTCGACGCGGTCCTGGATGGAGCCGATCGCGCCTACCTGGTCCCACCGATCGGCGATCCGGCACCGGCCGCGGTCATGCTGCCGTTTCTCCGGCTCGCCGGGGAACGGGGTATGCGCCGTGCGGTGCTGCTCAGTTCATCGGCCATCCCCGCAGGCGGCCCCGGCATCGGGGCGGTACATCAGGCCCTGCCGGGGATATTCGAGGAGTGGGCGGTACTGCGGCCGTCCTGGTTCATGCAGAACTTCACCGGAGAACACGCGCACGCCGACAGCATCAGAGCAGACGGGACCATCCTGAGCGCGACGGGTAGCGGACGGGTCGGGTTCGTGGACGCCGACGACATCGCCGCCGTGGCCGCGGCGATTCTCACCGGGGAAGGCGCCCCCAACACCGACCTCGTGCTGACCGGGCCACAGACCCTGAGCTACCGGGACGTCGCCACCATCCTCACCGAGGAGACAGGCCGGCTGGTCGAGCATCGAGAGGTGACGGCGGAGCAACTGCGGGCCCGGCTGTCGACGATCGTGCCACCGGAGTTCGCCACGATGCTGGCCGAGATGGATCTGGCCATCTCGCGCGGTTCCGAGGACCGGGTCACCGACACCGTGCGGCTGATCACCGGTCGGCCACCACGCGAGTTCCGCACCTTCGTGCGTCTGGATCAGCCTGAACGTGGCTTAGCAGCCGGTTGAGCCGGTCGCGGTTGGGTGCCGGCGGGCCCCACCGCCGTTGACGCGTGCCCAGGCTACCGCGCGGTACCCACCAGGTCCCTGGCAGCCGTGGGCCAGTCCGCGAACTCAAAGGTGAACCCGGCGTCGAGCAGACGCCCCGGAATCACCCGTCGGCTCTTGAGCAGCAACTCGGTGTCGGTGCGTAGAACCAGGGCACCGAGCTCGGCCATCCAGGCGGTGGCGGGCAACCCGAACGGGACTCCTTGAGCGGCGCGCAGCGCGCGGATGAAGTCGCGGTGCGGTAAGGGATTCGGCGCCGCCAGATTGATCGGACCGGAAAGATCGTCTCGGTCCAAGAGCAGACAGACGGCTCGGACCATGTCCTGAGCGTGGATCCACGAGACGTACTGCGCCCCACCCGCCACCGGACCGCCCAAGCCGAGCCGGGCCATGCGCCGCATCACGTCGAAGACGCCGCCCGGGTCGGGACTCATCACCATCGCCGAGCGCAGGGCGACCTTGCGGGTTTGTGGGGTGGCCGCCTGCTGCTGGGCGAGTTCCCAGTTCTTGGCGATCCGGACGCTGAACTCCCAGTACCCGGGGACATCGGGCTCGGCGCCGCCGATGATCCCGCTCGCCTCGTCGTTGGCGGCGTCGAAGCGGTGGGCGTAGATGGTCGCGGTGCTCATCTGCAGCCAGACCCGCGGTGGCGTGCTCGCCTGTTCGATGGCCGTGCCGACCGCGCGGGTGGAGTCCACCCGGGAGGCCATCATCTCGTCCAGGTTGGCTTTGGTGTAACGGCAGCTCACACTGCGCCCGGCCAGGTTGATCACCGCGTCGGCGCCGTCGATCTCCCCGGTCCACGCGCCCTGCGAGCGGCCATCCCAGCGCGCGTGCCGAACACCGGCCGTGGCCGGTCCGCCGTTACGGCTCAGCACCACGACCTCGTGGCCGAGTTCGCCCAGCGCGCGGCTGAGGACGCCGCCGACCTGTCCGGTTCCCCCAGGAATCACGATCTTCATTGCCTACCCCCATGTTGTCCACTACGACCGTACGCCCTGAATTGAACACGTTCAATTCAGGGCGCCGGCCTCGGGGGGTTACTTGTTGTACTGGTACAGGTTGTGCTTCTTCATCACCGAGATGACCTTGGCCGCGTACTGCGGGTCGGTGGCGTAGTGCTTGCCGACCTCCTTGATGAACCGGTCCGGGTCGCCGGTGTACTTGAACGCCGGCTGGTAGACCTTGCTGGTGGACAGCAGGCGGCCGTAGTCACGCAGCGAGTCGGCGAAGCTCTTGTACACCCGGAAGTACGCCGTGGTGGTGTGGCACTTCGGCGTGCACTCCTTGGTCGTGTACTTGTGGCAGCCGGTCGCGATCGGGCCAGGCTTGCCCTTGGAGCACTTGAAGCCGAAGTAGTTCCGGTCGTTCTTGGCCAGCTTGCTGCGGCCCCAGTTGGACTCCAGCGCGGCCTGGCCGATGGCCACCGACGCGGGCACCTTGGTGGCCTTCTGGTTGGCCTTGGCGCCGGGCACCGCGGACTTGATGAACTCCGACTGCACCGAGGCCACGGCGAACCCGTCGGCCTCGTTCAGCGCGGCGTCCCGCAGCGCGGCCGGGCTCTCCCCCTCGATCTCCTCGTTGTCCGCCGGGACCACGTTCTCGTCCTCGTCGGCCACCGTCACCACGGCGGTGGCCGACAGCGGCAAGGCCATCGCCGCCGGGGCCGCGCCGAGCAACAGGGCCAGTGCGATCAGGGTCGCACCGGTGGAGTTGCGTACTGACATGCTCGATCGTCCTTCCAGAACAGGGGCGCTCCCCCAGAGCCGAAGCTGACCGGTCCACTGTGGAACCCGGCGCTCCAAGAAACCTCTAAACCGTGTTCTGGCCGAATACTGGGCCGAATACGCCGGTGCCCCCGGCCTGGGGACCGGGGGCACGGACTTCAGGGGTGGTTACAGGTAGCGGACCGGCTTGTACTCGCTCGGGGTGCTCGGGTACGGGTAGGAGATGGTCCGGTAGCTGGTGCCGGCGCCACCGCGCTGCTCCAGGGCCACGTACTTGGTCTTGGCGGCGTCGGCCCACTTCACGAACAGCACCACGTGGCGGGTGTTGCTGGTGCCGTTGGCGTCCAGCAGCGCGTCACCCTTGAGCAGCTGGGCCTTGGTGATCGGCGTGGTGACGCCCTTGAGGCCGACGGTGTTCAGGCCGGGGGCCTTGATCTTCCACGCCATGGAGACGAAGCCGGAGCAGTCCTGGCGGTAGCCGTCCTTCCAGTTCTTGCTCTGGCTGTACGGAACCGGCTTGCCACCGTTGGCGGTCAGCCAGACGCGGCCACGGTTGATGGCCTCGTCGCGGCTGGGCTTGGCCGCGGCGGCGTCCACCTTGCCGTTGATGTGATCCGGGGCGTCGGCGGCCTCACCGGCGGGCGGGGTGGTGTCGGTGTCCTCCGCCGGGATCGGCAGGTCGTCGTCATCGGCGGCGAGGACCTGCTGGATGTTGGTGACGTCCACGGCGGGGTGAGCGGTGGCACCGACGGCGGCGATCGGCAGAACGGCGAGGCTCAGGGCGATGGCTCCGGCCACCTTGACCAAACGGGTACGCATGATGTGTCCCTCCAGAGTCGGTGGTGCTGACAACGTTGACTCTGTAATGCGCACCTTCAAAAAACCTCCAAGCAATCTTCAAATCGCACTGTGCCCGAAAGTTCGCCGATGCAATTCTTCTGTCAGGCGGAAATCGGCAGCAATGGCATACAGTCCCGCCATTCCTGCGCTTCTCTGGAACCGGTCTCGGTGACGATTCGCATCGCCTCCCGCAGTAACGGACCCGCTGCCTGTTCATCGGATACCCGCGCCAGATCCCGCAGCGTCCGGGCCCGCCAGACCGGGACCTCCAGGCTCGTCCACAGTTCCAGGGCCTGCCGCAGGTGATCGGCGGCCCGGTCATCGAGGCCCTGCGCGGCGTACAGCTCGCCGAGCGTCCGGTGCACCAGGGCCTGCCCGTACAGATCGTCCAGGTCACGGCAGGTGGCCATCGCGTCCGCGAGGACATTGCGGGCCTCGGCGAACCGGCCCATCCGCAGCCACACCTTGCCCAGTGATTGCTCGACGTAGGCCTCGCCGATCCGGTCCTGGATGGTCCGGCACAGGCCCAGTGCCTGCGTGCACAGTTCCTCGGCCGTCTCCAGCCGGCCCAGCGCCCGGTGCACCAGCGCTATCGCGCGCAGGGTGATCCGCTGGCCCCGGCGGGCACCACAGGCGCGGTAGTGCTCGGCGGCCTGGCTGAACCGGCGCAGGGCCAGCGCGTACCGGCCCTGCTCCAGGTCCAGGTAACCCAGCCCGTAGAGGGCGTAGCCGCTGCCCCGCCGGTCGCCGACCCGGTCGAAGACCTGGAGCGCGTGCAACTGGAGTACCTCGGCGTCCCGGTACTGCCCCAGTTCACGGTGCACCGTGCCCAGGCTGGCGATGATCGCGGCGTACCCGTGGTCATCGGCCACCTGCGCGGCCGCGGCGGCGGCCTGCCGGTAGAGCTCCAGTGCCGGATGGAAGCGGTCCTGCTCGTAGGACAGCTGGGCCAGCCCGCTGAGCAGGACGGCCTCGGCGTGCCGGTTGCCGGTCCGCCGCGCGCAGTCCAGGGCCGCCAGATGGGTGCGCTTGCCGCCGCTGAACGCGGTGCACCGCAGGTAGGAGGATCCGATGACCGCCACGGCCAGCGCGCAGCACAGCTCGTCGGCGTCGTGATCTGCCGCGGCCTGCACGACGGCGGACACCAGGTCGTGCTCACTGCACAGCCAGGCGTGCGGGTCGGTGAGCAGCTGCTCCGCCTCCTCGGCGGGCAGCCGCCAGGGCGGGATCACCGGATACGGCAGGCTCAGCACCCCGGTGGGCAGGGCGCGGTGCGCCTCCCCGGCCAGGACCACGAGGGCGCCCGCGACCCGCTGGACGGCGGCGCGCTGGTCGGCGAACGGTTCGGCCGCCCTGGCCTGCTCGGCGGCGAACAGCTGGGCGGGCTCGGTCTGCCGGAAGCGGCGTTGTCCCAGATCATCCACCCCGGCCGGGGTGATCAGGCCTGCCGCGCAGAGCGTGTCGACCACCTGCCGGGCGGTGGCCTCGTCGGAGTCCAGCAGCGCGGCGAGGACCCACACCGGCACGCTGGCCGCGGACAGCAGGCCGAGCCGGTGGAAGGCGGCGCGGCTGCGCTCGTCCAGTGCGCGGTAGGCGGCCATCGGGGGCAGCGTCGACGGGCCCGGATCAGCGACGACGGGTGGCTGTTCGCAGCGCAGTACGCGGTCGTGCAGCGCGGTGAGCTCCGGGCCGGGTTCCAGGCCGTATTCCTCGACCAGCAGGGCGCGGTACTCGTCGAAGCTGCGCAGCGCCTCGGCCTGCCGGCCCAGCTGGTGCAGCACCTGCATCAACTGCGCGCGGAAGCGCTCGCGGAGCGGATGATCGCAGGTCAGCGCGGTGAGCGTGCCGGCGAGCGCGCTGTCGGCGCCCAGCCCCAGTTCGGCCTCGATGGCGTCTTCGAGCAGGCCGAGCCGCACCTCTTCGAGGCCGATCGCCTCGGGACGGTCCAGGCCGCCGAAGGCGGGGCCGCGCCACAGCTCCAGCGCGGTGCGCAGGTCCCGGCCCGCGCGAGCGTACTCACCGCGGCGCAGCGCCGAGCGGCCCTGCTCGGCCAGCCGCTGCATCTCCAGGAGATCGATGCCCACCTGTGAGATGTCCAGCGCGTATCCCGGTGACCGGGTCTGGATGACCTGGGTTCCACAGACCGGGGCCAGCGCCCGGCGCAGCGCGGACACGTAGGTGTGCACCAGGGGCACGGCCCGCTCCGGCGGCCGTTCACCCCACAGCGAGTCGACGAGGCGGTCCAAGGCGACGACCGCGCCCTTGGCCAGCACCAGCGCGGCCAGCAGCGCCCTGGGCTTCGGTCCCCCGACCGCGATCAGATCGTCGCCGTGCCATACCTCGATCGGCCCCAGAACACGGAATTCGAGCATTCTTTGTCGGCCCCCCTTGCGTCACGCTCATCATGACGGTCCGATACAGTATCGATACCTTGATTCGCGGTGAAATAACGCAGACGGATCACCATTCGCGCTTAGGCGAAATGATCGATGCCGATCCGGGGAATAATTTCCCGGGAAATCACATTCCGTTTTCTTTAGAGGTCGCGCGGGTGGGGCTGCCGTAGCGAGCGGTGATCCAGGTGGATGCATCGCAAGGCGGAGGAGGGAGACATGGCGGAGCCATGGCGACCGACGACAACGCCGCGAGGCGCCGCGCAGTAGGCATGCCCTACCCGCGCGACCTCTAACCGCGTTTCGGCAGCACGATCGTGCCCGCCGCGCGGGTGACCACCACCGGTTCCAGCAGCGCCATCGCCCGGGTGGGGCCGAACTGCGGGGTCGCCCGGCAGAGCACCCTGGCCTCGAAGGCCAAGCCCCGGGACCGGGAACCGATGCGCACCAGGGTCGCCTGCGCCTCCAGGATGTCGCCCGCGAACACCGGGGCCCGGAACTCCACCTGGTCGTATCCGGCGAACAGGCCGCAGTCCCCGTCCGTGCGGATGCACATCTCCGCGGCGACCTCACCGAACACGGCCAGGATGAACGCGCCGTCGACCAGGCTGCCGCCGTAGTGCGCCTGGGTGTGCGCGACATAGCGGCGGTGCGCGACGGTGAAGCCGATCTCCCGCGTCATCCGGTGATCTCCCTGCCCCTCGGTGTTCGGCATGCCGGCGATCACCGGTCGGCGCAGGCCGATCGCATCCCGCAACGCGGCGGCCATCCCCTGTGCGGTCGGCGAACTGTTCTCCCGCCGGGGGATGAGCCGGGCAAGCGTCATCAGGCCTGCCCGTGGCGTCTTGGCATGCTTCACAAGTTCGGGTACGGATCAGCGGCCCGGTTGGTTCAACCGAATAGGCCGTCCGGCTCAACGCCGAACGCGGTAGGACTGGTAGACGACACGCGATCCGACGGGGCGGGTCTCCACGAGGTCGAGGTCCACCCGGCGCTCGGCACGGGAAAAGTAGGGGATGCCGCCGCCGACCAGGACCGGGTAGACCATGATCCGGTACTCGTCGATCAGCCCCAGCGCGGCCGCCTCCGCGGCGAGGGTGGCCCCACCGATGGCGATCTCGCCCTCCCCCGGTTCGGCGCGCAACCGCTGGATCTCGGCACCGACGTCACCGGTGGCCAGCCGGGCGTTGCCACGCACCTCCGACAGCGTCCTGGAGAACACCACCTTGGGCAGCGGGTTCCACAGCGCGGTCCACTCCAGTTCCGCGGCGTCGAGCGTCTGCTCCTGTTCGGCGGTTTCCCAGAACAGCATCGTCTCGTACAGCCGCCGGCCCATCAGGTGCACGCCGATCTGCCGGATCTCGTCGATCCAGTAGCGGAAGACCTCCGGCTCCGGTGCGCCCCAGTCGATCCCGCCGTCCGGATCGACGATGTAACCGTCGGCCGAGACGTTCATCGAGTAGGTCACGCTGCGCATGAGGGGTCCTCCCGGTCAGGCCTTCGGAACGACCACCGTACCGGCGGCGCGGGTCACCACCAGGGGTTCCGGCAGTACCTGGGCGGCGGACGGCCCGGTCTGCGGGGTGGCCCGGCAGACCACGCGGGCCTCGAAGGCGATGCCCCGGGACCGGGTGCCGACGCGGACCAGTTTCGCCTCGGCCTCGATGACGTCCCCGGCGATCACCGGGGCCAGGAACTCCACCTGGTCGTATCCGGCGAACAGGCCCTCGTCGCCATCGGTGCGGATGCACAGTTCGGTGGCCACGTCGCCGAACAGGCCGAGGCTGAACGCGCCGTCGACCAGGCTGCCGCCGTAGTGCGCGTGCGAGTGGGACACGTACCGGCGGTGCACGACGGTGAATCCGGGTTCGAGGGTCACGCTGCGACGACCTTCCTGTGCGATACGGCGTGGACCAGGTAGCTGGCCACTTCTCCGGGGGTGGTGCCGCGGCCGAACACCCGGTCCACACCGAGCGTGGGGGCCATCAGCGGGTCGAACCGGGGGCCACCGGCGACCAGCAGCGGCCGGCGCTCGCCCATGGACTCGTTGAAGGCGGCGGCCATTTCCTGCGTGTTCAGGATGTGCGCGTCCCGCTGGGTGACCACCTGGGAGATCAGCACGGCGTCGGCCTTCTCCGTCTTGGCCTGTTTGACCAGTTCGGGCACCGAGACCTGGGCGCCGAGGTTGATCACCTTCAGTTCGCGGTAGTACTCCAGACCTTTTTCGCCGGCGAAGCCCTTGATGTTCAGGATCGCGTCGATGCCCACGGTGTGCGCGTCGGTGCCGATGCAGGCGCCGACGATGACCATCTTGCGGCGCAGCGAGCGCTTCAGCGTCGCGTTCACCTCGGTGGGGCTGAGCAGCGGGTATTCGCGCTCGACGACCTGGACCTCGGTGAGGTCGATGAGGTGCCGGACCGAGCCGTAGACCACGACGAAGGTGAAGTCGGCGCCGATCGCGTGGCTGTGCACGACCATCGCCGGGTCGATGCCCATCTTGAACGCGAGCTGCTGTGCCGCGCCCTCCGCGAGGGGACCGTGGGGCACCGGGACGGTGAAGGACAGCTGGACCATGCCGTCGCCGGTGGTGTCGCCGTAGGGCCGGACGACCTTCTTGTCGGTGGTGGTCATCGGGTCGCTCCCGTCTCCAGCAGCTCGACGGCCGGGTTGAGGTAGTCCTCGGCGATGGCGATCACGCCGTCGGCGCCCTTGCCCTTGTCCGGTGGGCGTTTCATCAGGCCGAAGGTGCCGACGGAGATGGCCTTCAGCAGGCCGTCGTCCACGACGCGTTCCAGCAGGTCCACGGCCTCGCCGAGTACCTGGTGGGCGCGTTTGACGATGAAGCCGTCCGGGCTGGGCTGGAAGTCCTCGGCCAACTTGCCCGCCGCGTTCAGCACATATCGGACATTGGCCAGCGCGAGGTCCCGGTCGGACAGGAACGGGGTCACCACGGCCTCGGTCATCATGCCGACGAGGAGGATGCTCTGGCCGGTGAGCATGCCCGCCAGGTTGAAGAAGCCGTCCAGCAGGTAGCCGTGGAAGACGTTGCCGGTCATGTGCTTCGTGGGCGGCATCCATTTGAGCGGCGCGTCCGGGAACAGCTCGCGGGCCAGCAGCGCGTGCGCCAGCTCCAGGCGGAAGGATTCCGGGACGTCCGGGTTGATCTCGAAGGCGTGGCCGAGGCCCAGCTGCCAGTCCGCCAGGCCCGCCTCGTGCGCGAAGCGTTCGTTGATCAGCTGGGAGACGGTGACCGTGTGCGCGGCGTCGACGGCGTCGGCGGTGGTGAGGTAGTTGTCCTCACCGGTGTTGATGATGATCCCGGCGCGGGCGTGCACCTGCCGGGAGAACCGCTGGTCGACGAACGTCCGGATCGGGTTGATGTCGCGGAACAGGATCCCGTACATGGAGTCGTTGAGCATCATGTCCAGCCGCTGCAGCCCCGCTAGGACCGCGATCTCCGGCATACACAGCCCGGAGGCGTAATTGGTGAGCCGGACGTAGCGGCCGACCTCGGCGGACACGGTGTCCAGGGCGGCCCGCATGATGCGGAAGTTCTCCTGGGTGGCGTAGGTGCCGGCGAATCCGTGGTGGGTGGCGCCCTCGGGCACGTAGTCCAGCAGGGACTGTCCAGTGGACCGGATCACCGCGATGATGTCCGCCCCGGCACGGGCGGCGTTGCAGGCTTGCACGACGTCCTCATCGATATCCCCGGTAGCCACGATGAGGTAGATCCACGGCCGCTGCGCCGGGTCGCCGAGTTTGGTGATCAGCTTGTCCCGCTGGGCACGGGACCTGTCGACTTTCCGGATCCCGGCGGAGATGGCGACCCGGGCGGCCTTCGCCGCCGCCGTGCGGTCCTTACCGGTGGGCACGCTGTACTGGATCATCCCGGCGGCGGTGGCCTCGGCCAGTTCGGTGAGCGAGCCCAGGTTGTGGCTGCGTAGTGCGTGGAAAGCGGGCAGCGCGCTGCCGTGTTCCAGGCCGCACTGCTCGCGGATGCTGTCCACCACCCGGTTCACCCAGGGCACGTCGCCCGCCCGGTGGCCGGTGTCGGCGCCGGTGATCCCGGCCAGCCGCAGGGTTGCACGCTCGACCGCGACCGTGGTGTGCGCCTTCGCCATCTCGATCACCGGCTCGCAGGCGCGTGCCGCCAATCCTCTGGCCTGCTTGACCACTTGTGGATCGAGGTGCAGCAGCGTCATGTGAGGGCTCCCTCCCTGTGGTGGATGATCACGCCGTCGCGCACGGTGCGCAGGCACTGCGGCAGTGCGGTGCCCGGCTCCAGGTTCGGCAGTACGGGGACCCGGGAACGCGGGTCGGTGGACCAGCGGGTGGCCTTCGCGGACTGTCCGGCGTTGGCCTGGGCGAAGCTCTCGACCTGCCAGATCGCGTAGTGGGCCGGGGCGCCGGGCACCAGCAGGCCGGTCTGGCCGTCGTCGATGCCGGCGGCTCGCCAGCCGCCGCGGGTGTGCGCGGTGAACGCGGCGCGCGGGGACAGGCCGTGGCCGGGGGTGCGGTGGTGGACGGCGGCGCGCACGGCGGCCCACGGGTTCACCGGGCAGACGGGTGCGTCGGAGCCGAAGGCCAGGCCGACCCCGGCGGCGGCGAGCGCGGACAGCGGGTTCAACGCGACACCACGCTCAGCGCCCAGCCGCTGGACGTACATGCCATCCGGGCCACCCCAGGTCGCGTCGAACTGCGGCTGCACGCTGGCGATGACGCCCCAGGCGGCCAGCTGCTTGGCCTGGTCCTCGGTGACCATCTCCAGATGTTCCAGCCGATGCCGGGCGGCCGCCAGTTCAACCGAGCCGACCTGCTGTTCGGCCAGCTGGAAACCGTCGATCATCGCGGCGACGGCGGCGTCCCCGATAACATGGAATCCGGCCTGCACACCCGCCCGGGTGCACGCCACGAGATGCTCGGCGATCTGTGCGCTGTCCAGGTACAACGCTCCACTGTTCCGCAGGTCGTCGGCGTACGGATCGCACAGCGCGGCGGTGCGGGAGCCGAGCGCGCCATCGATGAACAGGTCACCGGCCAGGCCACGGGCGCCGACTGTGCGCACCAGTTCCAGGTTGCCCAGCTCGCCCCAGTAGCCGACGGTGTGCGGCAGCGTCCCGTCGCCGCCGAGCGCGAGGACCTCGGCCAGGTCGGCGGCGCTGGAGATGTCCGGACCGGCGCACTCGTGCACCGACACCACGCCCTGAGCGGCGGCGTGCCGCAGGAAGGCCAGCTGGGCGTTCCGGCGATCGGCGTCCGGCATCGCGTTCTTGGCGGCGGCACGCACGGCGTGGTGCGCGGCGCGGGTCAGCGAGCCGGTCTCAGACCAGCCGTCTTCTCCACGAGCCTGCGGGGCGAGATCGATCAACGCGGAGCTGGCGAGTGCGGAGTGCACGTCGATCCGGGACAGGTAGACCGGTGTGCCGCCCGCGGCCTCGTCCAGTTCGGCGCGGGTAGGTGGCCGGTTCTCGGTCCAGCGGGTCTCGTCCCAGCCGTGTCCCCACAGCACGCCGGTGGTCCGGCGTTCCCGCACGGCGGCCAGCAACTCGTGCAGGGACGTGCAGGAAGTCAGGTCCAAGCCGGTGATGAGCAGGCCGGCGGAGGTGGCGTGCACGTGGGCGTCTACGAACCCGGGCGCGACGAAGGCGCCGTCGAGCTGCACCACGTGGTCGGCGTCGTCGTACAGGGTGCGGCCGACGCGGTCCTGGCCGACCCAGACGATCTCATTGCTGGCCACGGCCATCGCGGTGGCCTCCGGGTCCGCCGGGGTATGGATGTGCCCGCCGAGGAGCAAGGTGGTGGTCATAGCCGTGCAGTCTGCCGGTGCCGCTCGGAGAACAGAGCACGCACCGCCTTGTGGCGCCGAATGAGGTCAAGCGCATAGTCCGCGTGCCCCGGCACGTAGCCGTTGCCGATGAGCATCTCCACGTCGGCGGCCAGGCCCTCAGCGCCGAGCGCGGCGGCGGCGAACGAGGTGGCCATGGAGAAGAAGATCACCGTGCCGCCGTCGGCGGTGACCAGCACGGCGCCGTGTTCGCAGCCGGGGACGTCCACGCACACGACGGTGACGTCAACCTGATCACCCACCGCCTTGGCCACCGCGAGGGGATTGCGGGCGTCGGCGATCACCACCCTGTCCGCCAGCTTGAGCTGCTTCGCGGCGGCTGCCTCGGCCTCGGTGGGCACCAACGCGGTGACCGTCGCGGCACCCGCCTCGACGGCGGCGGCCATGGACAGCGAGCCGGACTTCCCGGCGGCGCCGAGCACGGCGACGTGCACCGATCGACCCAGTTCAGTGGCCTTGCGGGCGACCACGCGCGCGGTAAGCGCGGGGGCGCCGCAGACGTCCAGCACCGACAGCGACAGTTCCTCGGGCAGGTCACCGGGCAACACGGCGGCGATGGAGCGGCCGAACAGGATGGCGGTGCCCTGACAGGGAACCTGCTCGGAGCGGCCGTCCCAGTCACGCAGCTCATCGGAGATCCGCAGCGGGGTGAGCGTCAGCGAGACCAGGGTGGCCACCCGGTCCCCGGGCTTGAGCCCCAGCGCGGAGTCCGGGCCGACCTCGCGGACCCGGCCGAGCAGCATTCCGCCGGACCCGGTGACCGGGTTCTGCATCTTGCCCCGCCGGCCGACGATCTCCAGCACGGCGGCGCGGACCGCGTCGGGAGAACCGTGGGCTTCCCGCAGCTGCCGGAACGAGGCGGCGTCCAGGTTGAGGCGCTCCACATCGATGAGCACCTCGTCGGTACGCGGGCGTGGATCGGCGTCCAGGACCTGCGCCTGCTGTGGCAGCACGCCACGCGGCTCTACGACGCGGGACAACCCGTAGGCCGACACCCCATCACCTCCAGGAAGTTTTACGGCGAACTGACTCTATGGCAGCATATCTTTATGCAACCCTGAGGTCGAGGAGCAAAAACATGACCGCGATGCCGGAAGTTCACCCAGTTGCCGACAGCGCCGGCCATGGCCAGCCCTATACCTATGAGCGGCGGGAACTGGTCGAGCCGGACTGGCGCCGGTTCCCCGGCTGGTCCCATGTCACCGAGGCGCAGTGGCGCAATGCCCAGTGGCAGCGGGTGAACTGCGTGAAGAACGCGAACCAGCTGCGCAAGGTGGTCGGCGACAAGCTGGACGAGAAATTCTTCGCCGACATGGCGGAGGACCAGGAAAATCTGGCGACCATGTCCATGCTGGTGCCACCCCAGATGATCAACACCATGGCGCCGGCCGAGACCGGTGCCCTGACCGAGGCCTTCTACGCCGACCCGATCCGCCGGTACATGATCCCGGTGGCCAGTGACCGCGACCAGGCATGGCCCAGCCACCCGCACTCCGAGCGCGACTCGCTGCACGAAGCGGAGATGTGGGCTGTCGAGGGGCTCACCCACCGGTACCCCACGAAGGTGCTGGCGGAACTCCTGTCCACCTGCCCCCAGTACTGCGGCCACTGCACCCGGATGGACCTGGTCGGCAACTCGACCCCGCAGATCGACAAGCACAAACTGACGCTGAAGCCGGTCGACCGCCAGGACCAGATGATCGACTACCTGAAGCGCTCCCCCGGCGTGCGGGATGTCGTGGTCTCCGGCGGCGATGTGGCCAACGTGCCGTGGAAGCAGCTGGAATTGTTCCTCATGCGGCTACTGGACATCGACTCCGTCCGGGACATCCGCCTCGCCACCAAGGCCTTGGCGGGCCTGCCCCAGCACTGGTTGCAGCCCACGGTGGTCGAAGGCATGGAACGCGTCGCCCGGACCGCGTCCCGCCGGGGCGTCAACCTGGCGATTCACACGCACGTGAACCACGCCCAGTCGGTCACTCCCCTGGTCGCCGAGGCCGCCCGCACCATGCTGGCCGTCGGCGTCCGCGACGTGCGGAACCAGGGCGTACTGATGCGCGGGGTGAACGCCGACGTGCACCAGCTGCTGGACCTGTGCTTCGCCCTCCAGGGTGAGGCGGGGATCCTGCCATACTACTTCTACATGTGCGACATGATCCCGAACGCCGAGCACTGGCGGGTCGCCGTCTGGGAGGCCCAGGCCCTGCAACACGGGATCATGGGTTACCTGCCCGGCTACGCGACCCCGCGGATCGTCTGCGACGTGCCGTATGTGGGCAAGCGCTGGGTGCACCAGATCGCCGAGTACGACCGTGAGCGCGGCATCTCCTACTGGACCAAGAACTACCGGACCGGCATCGAGACCGCCGATGACGAGGCGTTGACCAGGCACTACCCCTACTACGACCCGATCTCCACCCTGCCCGCCGCCGGCCAGACCTGGTGGCGCACGCACTCCTGACCTGACCCCGAAGTTGACGATGTTCGCGGCGAAGCCCGAACATCGTCAACTTCGGGACCCCTCAAGACTGTTCGATGTCCCCTCGGCCATCCGGCAACCGCTGTGAATCTACCGCATGACCGAATTCAC
>QZFT01000100.1 GCA_003600225.1 Pseudonocardiaceae bacterium YIM PH 21723 | reverse complement strand
GAGGCCGGCATCGATACCGAAGCCGAAGGCGTCCTGCACGGTGACTCGATGACCAAGACCTACGCCACGAAGCTGCTGCAGGCCGTCGGCAGGCATCGGGTATGGGCACGCGCCGACAGGATCATGGGCCGGTAACGAGCCACTGGACAGGACATGTTTCGCCGAATGGAGGACATCATGCAGGAACAGGAAATCGTGGCAGCGGTTCGCGAGCTCACCGGGTTGGACGACGCTGATCGGGCGGCGGACGCCACCCGGGCCACCTTGTCCGTGCTCGGGCAGCGGCTGCCCGGCGACGGAATCCAGGAGCTCGCGGACCAGCTGCCCCCGGGGATCGCCGAGGCGTTGCCGAGCACCGGTGGCGGCGAGGAGTTCGGGGTGGAGGAGTTCTATCGCCGGGTCGCGGAGACCGAAGGCGGGGATGTGACGGCGGACGGCGCCCGGGAGCACGCTCGTGCCGTTGTCGCCGTGCTCAAGGATGAGGTGGGCGAGGCGACGTTCGACGGCCTCGTGTCGCGGTTGCCGGCGGACTACCAGGAGGACCTGTTGTCCACGGCCCCCTCGGGCGAGCAGCTGTAACGACGATCCGGCCGTCACCGAGGCATGGTGACGGCCGGACCTGCCTCCACGGCGTCCGGGCTGGTGGGCGCTCTGTCTGGGTGACGCGAACCGGGGTATTCATGGGCAGGAGGTGCGCCATGTACAGCACGGTCGGCTCAGAGATCCCGCTGCCTCGGGTCAGTACACCCGTCGGCGTTGTCGTGGTGGGCGTGGACGGCTCCACCTGGGGACATGAGGCGTTGATGTGGGCCGCCCGGCACGCCTGGACCTCGGGCTCCCGGGTGCGCGTTCTGCGTGGTCCGGCCGGCCCCGATCTGCCGGCCGACCTCGGGCTCAGCCACGCCACGCACGGCTATCCCGGGGTGGGCTTCGATGTCCGGCGGGCCGGCAATCCGATGGCGGACCTGCTGCTGGCAACGCGGAGCGGCGACCTGCTGGTACTCGGTCACCGGGGTCTGCGCAGGGGGCCGTTGGAGATCGGCGGCATGGTGCAGCCGCTGGTCGCCGCTGCGGAGTGCGACGTGGTGATCGTGCGCGGCAGGCACGCGGCGGTCCGCGGCGAGAACCGGTGCGTGCTGGCGCTGCCTGGTCGTGGTCCGCGCGCCGGCACAGTCCGGAGCGTGGCCACCGAGCTGGCCAGGGTTCAGCACAGCGGCCTGCACGTGGAGTGCCTGGAACCCATTCCCCCTCGCCGTGGCTCGGTGGGGATTCTGCCGGGTCCGGACCGCCAGAGTGACCTGATTCAGCCGCACGAAGTGGTAGCCCGGTGCACGGGCGCGGACGTAGTGGTTGTGGCCCGAACCGACACCAACTCGACACGTTTGGGTTTGGTGACCAGAGCAGCCATCCAGCATGCGCCTTGTCCGGTTTACGTTGTCCATTAGTCGAAAAGACGCTTTCAGAATGGTGTGAAGCAGCGCTATTCGATCTTCGGTGCCGGCCCGAAGAGTAGACGGCGAAATTCGGGGTATCTCATCGGTAGTGAATCAACGCGACTCGTATTCGCGGTGCACCTAGTCAAGGAGTCACCCGTGTTCGTTCCCCATTCCCGCGGCCCGATCAGCGAGCTGGTGTCCGGCCTGGTGCGGTTGAGTCCCGATGACGTGTCCGCGACCCCGGTCTCGGTGCCGGATTGCGCGGCCGTGCCCCCGGTGGCCGACGAGGACCTCCAGCTCGCCTTGTGGGTGTGTTACGAGCTGTCCTACCAGGGGTTCGACGGCGTCGATGACGGATGGGAATGGCATCCGGCGCTGGTCGGAGTGCGACGCGAGCTGGAGAGACGCTGGCTTGCCGGCCTGCGTGACCTGGTTACGCAGGCCGAGGTACAGCCCCGGTTCGTGCCCCAGGAACTCGAACGGCTCGCGCTGCAGGACGACGGGCCGCCGCTGGCCAAGTTCCTCCAGGGCCGGGCTACCCGGGAACAGTTCCGGGAGTTCGTGATCCACCGCTCGGTTTACCACCTCAAGGAGGCCGATCCGCACAGCTGGGCCATTCCGCGTCTCAACGGCCCGGTGAAGGCCGCGTTGATCGAGATCCAGGCCGACGAATACGGTCAGGGCCGCCCGGAGCGCATGCACTCCGAACTGTTCCGTGCCACGATGCGAGCCTTGGGCCTGAACGATACTTACGGGCACTATGTGAGCCGCGTGCCTGCGCAAACCCTCGCGGTCAGCAACATGATGTCCTTCTTCGGCCTTAACCGCCGATGGGTCGGCGCCGCGATCGGCCAGCTCGCCATCTTCGAGATGACCTCCTCGCTGCCCAATCGACGCTATGGCAACGGCCTGCGGCGCCTGGGTGGTGATCAGGTCGCAACGCTGTTCTACGACGAGCACGTCGAAGCGGACGCCGTGCATGAGCAGATCGCCTCTCACGATCTGTGCGGTGCGTTCGCGCTGCGTCATCCAGACCGCGCCGCGGATGTGCTGTTCGGAGCCGCTTGTGGCCTTGCGGTAGAGGCCGAATTCGCCCGATACCTCTTGGGTAGCTGGGCATCGGACACGAGCACACTGCTCCAGCACAATGCTGCGGCGTGAAATCGTCGATTGCGGGTATCCGAAACCATGAATGAGGCTGTTGCTCCGGTGACGATTACCCCGTATGAAAATGGTCCTTTGATTGTGCGAGGGCCGGTGGAAATCGTAGATCAAGATGGCCAGAGAATCGATGCACGCCGACCAGTGGTGGCTCTTTGCCGGTGTAGTTATTCGGCGACGAAACCGTTCTGCGACGGCACCCACAAGGTAAGAGGGTTCACCGCGCCCAGCCGGGGCACCAGACCGACGGATCCGCAGAGTTGATGCGCGACGCTCGCACGATGGGCGGCGAGGAGGAGTTCCTCCTCGACGGCGGTGCACATCGAGAGCTGCGGGAATCCCGGATTGAGCCAGCCACCGGCGTGGGCGGCCCGGTCGGCTGCCCCCAGCGAACATGGAGTGAACCGCCTCATGCGGGGTATGTCCCCGGCATGAGGTTATTCGCAGTTGTCTGCTTTTCTGACCAGGCTTTTTCGTGATGAGGACCGGAGATCGACCAATCAGGATCGCGTCCGTTCCGGCCGGGCATGTCTATGTCGATCACCTGTCCGATCCCGATGGCGATGACGCCGTGACCCGGTTGATCGACCCGAAACCGTGTGGCGCCCCGAGTGGATCGGCGCGGTGGTGGCCACCGGTCATGCTGGATTCGGACTGGGTCGCCGCCCACCACGGCGAGTTCGACGTCTTCCACCTGCACTTCGGCTTCGACGCGCAGTCGCCCGCCGACCTCGCCGACCTGGCCGCCGCGCTGCGCCGGTACGGCAAACCCCTGGTGTACACCGCGCACGACCTGCGCAATCCGCATCACCGGGACCAGGGGCCGCATCGCGGGCAGCTGGATGTGCTGATCCCGGCGGCGGACGCGGTGATCACGCTGACGCCCGGGGCGGCGCAGGAGATCGCCCGGGGCTGGGGTCGCGAGGCGATCGTGCTGCCCCATCCCCATGTACTGCCTGCCGCCGAACTCGGCCGTTCCCGGCCGGACCGGCACGACTTCGTCGTCGGGGTACATGCGAAGAGTTTGCGGCCGAACATGGCGCCGGTGCCGGTCATCGATGCGCTGATCGAGGCGATCTCCTGTCTGCCTGGGGCACGCGTGCGGGTGGATCTGCACACCGAGGTGCTGGATCCGGACAACTACTGGCACGACGAGGGCGTCGTCGGCGCCCTGCGATCCGCCGCGGAACAGGGCCGGATCGACTTACGGGTGCACGACTTCTTCTCCGACGACGAACTGTGGGCGTACCTGTCCGGGCTGGACCTGTCGGTGCTGCCGTACTGGTCCGGGACGCATTCCGGGTGGCTGGAGGCCTGCTTTGACGTGGGCACCCCCGTGCTGGCGCCCGACTGCGGGCACTACCGGGAACAACGTCCCTGCCTGGTCTACGGGCACAACGACGACGGACTGGATGCCTGCTCGCTGGTCCGGGCGGTACACACGGCGTACCAGGATCGTCCGGTGTGGCAGGCCGACCCCGATGAGCGGGTGAAGGAGCGCCGCCTGATCGCCGCAGCGCATCGGTTTCTCTACGAGGAACTGCTGTCGTGAGCCGCGTACTCCGGCTGGCGATCATCGCCTCCGCGCGGTTCCCGATCCGTGAGCCGTTCGCCGGTGGACTGGAGGCGCACACCTGGTCGCTGGCCCAGGAACTGCGCAGGCGCGGTCACCGGGTCACCGTCTTCGCCGGGCCCGGTAGCGATCCCGCGCTGGATGTGCGGGAACTGGGCAGCGTGCCGGTGATCAGCGACCAGGCGAGGTCGGATGTCAGCATGAGTTCGGAGTCCTGGCTGAACGAGCACCACGCCTACCTGGAGCTGATGCTGTCGCTGGCCGGGTCGCAGGAGTTCGACCTGGTGCACAACAACAGCCTGCACTACCTGCCGGTGGCGATGGCCTCGTCGGTCCCGCAGCCCGTGGTGACCACCCTGCACACCCCGCCCACGCCGTGGCTGGAGTCGGCGATCGCCGCCCCGGCCCGCTGCCCTGTGACGTTCGTGGCGGTCAGCGAGCACACCGCTCGGGCATGGCGGCACAGGGTTCCCGAATCGACGGTGGTGCACAACGGCATCGACCTGCGCGCCTGGCCGCTCGGTCCGGGTGACGGACCGCTGGTGTGGACCGGCCGCATGGTGCCGGAGAAGGGACCCGCGCTGGCGGTACGTGCCGCTCGGCTCGCTGGAGTCCCGCTGCGGCTGGCCGGCCCGATCGGCGACCGTACCTACTTCGACGATGAGGTCCGGCCCCTGCTCGGCGGGGAGATCCAGTACGTCGGTCATCTCGGCCAACGGCAGCTGGCCGAGCTGGTGGGCCGGGCCAGGGCCAGCCTGGTCACGCCGTGCTGGGAGGAGCCGTACGGCCTGGTCGTGGCCGAATCACTGGCGTGCGGTACGCCGGTGTGCGGCTTCGACCGTGGCGCATTGGCGGAACTGGTCACCGAACGGTGCGCCCGGCTCGTGCCAGCGGATGATGTCGAGGCGCTGGCCGCGGCCATCGGTGAGGTCCGGATGCTGTCCCGGCTGGATGCCCGGGCACACGCGGAGCGCACCTGTTCCCTGTCCACGATGGTCGACCGCTACGAACACCTGTTCCGGGAGTTGATCTCATGATCGGCTACTACGTTCACCATCAGGGCCATGGACACCTGCATCGGGCCCTCAGCATCGCGTGCCATCTGGACGCGCCGGTGACCATCCTGTCCTCCCTGCCGCGTGCTGCCTCCTGGAGCGGGCCCTGGGTGGACCTTCCCCGGGATGACCAGCCGGCGTCGGACAGCGATGTCACCGGGTATGGACGGCTGCACTGGGTGCCCCGGCACCACCCGGGACTGCGCTCCCGGATGGCACTGCTGAGCAGGTGGATCGACACGCATCGGCCCGCGTTGCTGATCAGCGATGTCTCGGTGGAGGTGACCGCTTTCGCCCGGTTGATGGGGGTGCCCGTGATCGCCGTCGGCATGCGCGGAGATCGATCCGACGCGGCGCACCAGCTGGGCTACGACCTGGCGGACCGGTTGCTGCTGCCGTGGTCGAGCGCCTTCCCCGAACCGCAGTGGCCGGACCGCTGGCGGAACAAGTCGGTGCACGTCGGAGCGTTCTCCCGGTTCGATGGCCGCCCGGTACCGAAGCGTGAGCCGGGCGATCGGCCCACCGCGGTGGTCCTGCTCGGCACGGGCGGCTCCGACATCGATCCGCAGGCCATGGACGAGGCGGTGCGAGCGGTCCCGGACTGGCGATGGACCTTCCTCGGCGCCGACCGCTGGACAGCGGACCCCTGGCCGGTTCTCAGCACGGCCGATGTGGTGATCGGTCACTGCGGCAACAACATCGTGGCCGAGATCGCGGCGGCCCGCAGGCCCGCGGTGCTGATCGCCCAGACCCGGCCGCACGGCGAGCAGGCGGCCACCGCGCGGGCACTGCGCCGAGGCCGGTTGGCTGTGGTGCAGCAACGGTGGCCCGCGTCCCGGGACTGGCCCGGGCTGCTGAGCCAGGCGGTGGCCCTCGGTGGACGGCGCTGGCGGGAGTGGGCCCCCGGCGACGGCGCCGAGCGTGCCGCCCGCTTCATCGACTTCCAGGCGCGGGAGCTGACGTGCGCACCGCGATGATCACCGTCACCGCCGGCCGGCACGACCACCTGCGCCGGCAACACGAGGGCGTCCTGGCCGGTTCCGAACGCCCGCAGCTCTACCTGGTGGTCGCGATGGGGGATCCCGCGCTGTCCGGTGTCGTGGCCGGATGGTCCGGCCGCCCGCAGGTCGTGGACCTGCCTGCGCATGGTGACCGGCTGCCTCTCGCCCGCGCGCGCAACGTGGGCGCTGAGCATGCCATCGAGGCAGGGGTCGACCTGCTGATCTTCCTGGACGTGGACTGCATCCCCGGCCCCGATCTGGTCCGCAGATACCGGCAGACCGCCTGCGAGGTGGTCGAACCATCGCTGCTGTGCGGACCGGTCAGCTACCTGCCGCCCCCGCCGCCCGGGGGTTACCCGGCACAGGATCTCCAGCTGCTGGCGGACCCGCACCCCGTCCGGCCGGCACCCACGCACGACCAGGTTCTCCGGCAGGGCGATCACCGTCTGTTCTGGTCGCTGTCCTTCGCGGTCCGCACACCGGTGTGGCAGCGCATCGGCGGGTTCTGCGAACGGTACGAGGGCTACGGCGGTGAGGACACCGACTTCGGTCAACTGGCCCACGAGGCCGGGATCGAGCTGGTGTGGGTGGGCGGGGCGTCCGCGTTCCACCAGCACCATCCGGTTCAGGACCCACCCGTCGGGCACCTGCGGGACATCCTCCGCAACGCGACCCTGTTCCACAGCAGATGGGGGTGGTGGCCGATGACCGGATGGCTGGAGAGGTTCGAGCGGGATGGCCTGGCCTACTACGACACGGCGCTGGACCGCTGGCTGGCTGCGGACGCGGGCTGACCAGTGACAGGGTCATGCCGCGCACCTGGAGTCGAGTTCACGGTGCAGGTCCTCGAGTCCCGAGGCGAGCCGCAGAGTGGGCGGGTCGGTAGGCCCAAGGTGCTCAGCGCCGCGCAGCTGGGCGACGAACTGCGCCACCCGCCGCGCCGGCGGGGCGATGGTGCCGCCGAGGTAGCCGACGTTGATCAGGTCCATGCCGCAGGCGCTCTCGACCACGCCCGCCCAGCCGGTCTCCTCGTCCCACATCAGGGCGAAATCCCTGGAAGGGAACATCGGTAACCGGTAGTCCACGGCGATGTACGCCGACACCGGGCTGTCGTAGTCGAAGGTGCAGGCCTCGGGCCCCACACCCACCGCTCGGGCGACTTCTGCCACGTAGCCTTCCACAGCCCGGGTCGCAGGCAGCTGATCAGCGCTCAGGGACATCACGGCACCCATGGGCCGAACAATCCTTTCTCGGGGCAACGAATCTGAAGGACGGTGGGTGGTGCCCGCCGGAGGGATGGACGGCGGGCACCACCAGCCCGACTGAACAGGAAGGGAACAACGAGAGGAAAGACGGGAGTGATCACCTCCTCACTCAGCTGTCCAGTGACAGGGTGCCGCCCGGGGGCGAGCGCTGCCGGGGTGGCGCGGGCGGTGAGCGCCACCCGCGCCACCCGCTGTCTGTGGTCACCGTGTGCACGGTGGGACGCTGCTGGGAGTCCAGCGCCACCGCCTGCGCACCCGGCGCCCCTTCCGGCGGGACTGTCCCCATCTGCCGCGACGATCCCGGGAAGTCCGGGCCCCACGAGGTAGAGATCAGCGCGTCGAACAGTGCGCGGATCTCCTGGTCATCCAGGTCGAGCACCCACTGCGTTCCCGTGTGTGCCGGCGACATGATGGCCTCTTCAGGCCTCGATCTGCTGGCGCTTCCCGCTGATGGCGATGCGTCGTGGTTTGGCCTTGTCCGCCACCGGGATCGTCACCGTCAGCACACCGTCCTGGTAGTCCGCGGTGATCTGCTCGGCGTCCAGTGAGTCGGCCAGGAACAGCTGCCGGTGGAAAGCCCCCTGTGGCCGTTCGCTGACCTGTACCCGCACGTCGTCGCCCACCAGCTGCGGACGGCGTTCGGCCTTGATCGTCAGCATATTGCGCTGCACTTCCAGGTCGATGGCCTCGGGCTCCACCCCAGGAAGGTCCAGGCACACCACGTACTGGTCACCGGAGCGGTAGGCGTCCAGCGGGATCGTCGCCGGGCTGCTCCAGGTGCCGTTCCCGCCGCGCAGCAGAGTGCTGGCGACACGGTCGAGGTCGCGGGTGTCGGTGCGCATCAACATGGCAGTTCTACCTCCATGAATCTTGGTCGTCGTTAACACGCCCCATCTTTGTATCACGTCATCTAAACGATGACAAGGCCAACGTCACCGAAATGATGACATCAATCGGCCATGGCGATCGAGGGGGCTTCGGCGCGTCGATCAGGTTTGGCCGGGGTGCCCGGTGGTAACCGAGCTCACCTGTCCTGCCCGGCAGGGCGTCGAAGAATGAGGTGAACCTGTGGACGCGCCACGCGAGGTGACTGTTGGCGTGCTCGCCGACGAGGGGTTGCCGCATCAGGTGATCAGGTCGATCGCCGAGGAGTTACCGGACACCTTCGCCAGCCTGGTGAGCGGGCGGACGCGGTGGCGGGTGGAGCACGATGCCGTCCAGCTGCCGTTGGACGAGGACGGTGACATCCCGATGCGCACGCTCTCGGAGCAGCACCGTCGGCACCGTGGCTGGGACCTGCTGGTGCTGGTCACGGACCTGCCTCAGCGGGCGGGGACGAGACCCGTCGTCGCCGGCGTCGATGTGGAGGAGGGCGTCGCGCTGATCTCGCTGCCTGCGCTTGGTGCTGTTCTGGTGCGACGCCGGGTGCGGGCATTACTGGTGCGCGTTGTCCGGTCGCTGCTGTCTCGGTCCGGGATCGACGGCGAGCACGACGTGGGACCCGCGGAACGGCTGCGTGAGGCGCTGGTCCCCACGAAGCTCCTGACCGATCAGCGCAGGTCGTCCACGACCCGAGTTGCCCTGGTCGGGCTGCGCGGCAGGCTGCGCCTGCTGGCCGGGATGGTGCGGGACAACCGTCCGTGGCGGCTCGTCCCGCACCTCGCCGGCGCCACCGCGGCTGCGGCGGGCACCGCGGCCTACGGCATCATCACCAGTTCGTTCTGGAAGCTAGCGGACGCGCTCCCCTCGCTGCGGCTGGCGGCGATCATGGTGGTCACCGTCCTGATCATGACGGTGTGGCTGACGGTGTACAACCACCTCTGGGACCGGCCCTCCGGGTCCACCGAGCGACGCACGGCGCTGCTGTACAACGTGTCCACCGCGACCACCCTGGCGATCGGCGTCACGTGCATGTACGCGGTCCTGTTCGTCCTCGCGTTGCTCGCGGCCGCGGTTCTGATCGACAGCGGTTATTTCGCCCAGGCGCTGGGGCACCGGGTCGGGGTGGGTACGTATCTGAACCTGGTGTGGTTGTGTACCTCGGTCGGCATCGTCGCCGGCGCGCTGGGATCGAGCCTGGAGGACGAGGAGACAGTGCGCAGCGCGACCTACGGTCGCCGCGAGCGGGAGCGCCAGGAACGACATCGGCGTGCCGGCGAGGACCGGGGCTCCGCCAAGAGCTGAACTTCCCGCCGCCGTCAACGATCAGCAGGCCTTCCGCGGAACGCGAATAGTCAATGGTCACGAACTACTGGGCCTGGGCCCAGTGTGCGCCCCAGTCACGGGAACGGGTGCCCGCCAGGAATCAGTCCGCTCCCTATCCCACGCTGATGATGGGAAAGCTGACCCCCTCCGACGTGGTGTTCGAACACTATCGCCTCCGTGGGTCAGCGGCTGTGCCTGCGTTGTTCGAGTACCTCACTGCGCAGGTCATCGGTGTGGTCGGTGATTGCTTGGACCTGGCGGGCCAGCTCGCCGTGGTCCTGGCGGAGGTATTGATGGGTGTCGGCAAGCGGGCGCAGCAGGGACGAGGCGTCGTCGCCGCCTAGCGCCTCGCCGAGCTGTTCGGCATGATGGCGCCCGTCCGGGCTCAGTCCGTCCAGGCCGCTGATCTGCCCGGCGAGCTTGCGTAGCGTGGCGGAGTTCTCACGTGCCCAGCCGTTGATCGCGCGATCAACGGCACGCCGGTCGCGTTGTGCGTCGACTCGGTCCTCCCCGTTCGCTTCGCCGGTGCTCGATGGCTGGAGTCGCAGGTGCCGGCGTTCGGCGGCTTGTCTGCTGGCTACCCCGAGCGGCCCGGCGAGCGCCGCCCAGCTGATGCCCTCGGCTCGTGCGGCGGTGATCAGCTCCGGCTCCCACTCCGCGAGGGTCGTACGCAGGAGGCGAAGTGTCTCGAGAGCGTGGAGCAGATCCGTTTCGGTGCCGCCACGAACCGCGGCCAAAGCCTGCTGGACAGTGCGTGCCGCGGCGACGGAATCCTCCATGTCGTCCTCTCAATGACTGAGTGTTTGTCGTCATACTGACGACATTCTACGCCAGGGGTCGGATGTTGACATAGCCCGAATTCCAACCTGGAGGTGGGAACTCTCCGGTGATGCGCACCGATCCCTCCGCGAATTGGACCGGCTCGCCTGCGTCGACCCGAAAGTGATCGAACTGGGCGTGGACCGCAACGTCTTGACGATAAAAGCGGAGCGTTGTGCACTCCTGTCGGCCGAAGACGTGCAGATGCAGGTGTCCGAAAGCCCGCTCGGTGTGTTCTCCCGTCGGCTGTTCCTGGGTGACACCCTCGACGCGCCGTTCTTCGTCTTCAGCATGAGGGCGTTGCGCCATGCGTCGACACGGAGGCGGTCGCCAGCCGGGGCATGTTCGTGACAGAAGTTCAGTGGTGCGGCATGTCGCCATTTCGGCCTTCCTGTGGCGACGGCCTTCCGTGCAAGCCCCGTGAAGCTGCGGATATGAATCGGCTTGGTTCAGTCGCCGGATCGGGTCATAAAGCCCAGGTCTACTGCGCGGCTGACCAGGCTGGTGCGGCTGTTGACCGCGAGTTTCGCGAAGATGTGGGACATGTGTTTGCCCACTGTTGCCGGTGAGATGAACAGCGCGCGGGCGACCTGGTGATTGGTTCGGCCTTGAATGACCAATTCGATGATCTCGCCCTCCCGGTTGGACAGACCGGAAGGCAACGGCTGTTCGCTTCCGGCAATCACCACGGAGTTCAGCTCCTTGCATGTGATCAACCGGTGGAACGCGCCGTACGGATCGCGCCACCACCATTGTTTAGGCAAGCGACCCGTTGCCATGAGTTCGGCGACCCGTCGCGGCAGTTCTCCACCCGTGCTCAGCCACGGCCCTGCGGAGATTCCGGGGATGCAACGGACTGTCGCGTCAGGCAGTACCGCAGCGGCGTAGTCCGCTTCCATGATCGCCCCAGCGGTGGTGCCCAGTGGATCGAGCAGCGGCCCCAGCATTCGCTGCATCGCGCTGATAATAGTGATGGCGTTCTCGGTCACCTGACCGCGGTCTTCGAAGCAGCAACCCGCCAGGCCGATAAGGCGGCCATCGGCGGTCAGTACCGGTGTGCCCAATCCATCGCTGAATCCCTGCTGTAGCCAGGCTTGGGAGAACAACTCGGCATTATTCGGCGCCATCGCCTCACTCGCGGTCAGCGCACGTCGCTGAGCGAGACTGACTTCCAGGGATTCGGGAAACAGGTCCGCCGCCTGGCACACCATCTGCAGAGTGCGTTCTGGCATTCGGTCTGCGACAACCGGCACCGCCGCTCTTCTCCCCGAGGGCAGTACCACAACGCCGGCGGCCTGCCACCGGACGACAGGACACAGAACAGCGAGAATCTCCTCCACGCGAGTCTGCACGCTCGCAGTGCTACCTAGAACCGCCCCAGCCTCGACCAGGGCATCGATGACAACGCCAGTCATGACCGTTCCTTTTAGCGTTGAAAACGGTTATACCAACCCAGTGAATAGTCAATCCGTGCTGAATAATACTCAATTTAATACTGCGTTGAACTAGCATGACCTATACATGACAATATTCATAAATGTGAGTTCCAATCAGGCCAGGCGTTGTAGGCGCGTGTAGTGCATCACTGCTTTTCGGTAGACGCCCCACGGGCCGGTGTTTCACGCGTTATGGACCACCCTTTCCACCGCCCTCGGCTTGGCGAAGAAGTCGCGGGCAGATCGGGATCCCCAGAGCAGGGTGACGAGAAGTATCTGTGCGGCGCCGATGACCGGGATGATCGCGTGGAACATCGGTGATGACGATCGGGAAACGAGGCTGAACGCAACGGAGAGCAACTGGGAGACCGTGGCCAGTCGCCGGGTCCACGGCCGCCCGGTGGCAAGCTTCCACACCAGCAGGACACACAGCGCCAGCAGGACACCGTGAAACGCGGCCGCAGCGGTCACGGCGAGGTCGGTGGACTTCGAGCTCGGCCGTACCGAAATCGGGATGCTGGGCGGTGATCTGTCCGCACTGACACGGCGGTCGGCCCGTATCTGGGGGACTAGTCCTGCTCGGCACCCTGCCGGCCGGCTGGCATCCGCCACGTGCTGAGCTCGTCGCGGGACACTTTCATGCACCTGGTCGACGAAGCTCAAGAGCTTGCGGACCGGATTGCTGATGGACGCGGCTGAACTGTGTTCAGCGGCCGTAGAGTGGTTCGAAAGCCGCTGCATATCGGACTCAAAGGAGACAGGGTGCACCGACACGTGGAGATGCTGCGGGAGATCTACGCCGACCTGAGCCGCATGGCGTCGTACCTCCACGAGGACGCGGTACTGCACCCCGCAGGTCACGCCACGGATCCTCAGCCGCGCCGCGGTCGTGACGTGGTCATCGCTCACGTGCAGGCTTTTGTCCGCGCCACGGAGGACACCCTGGTGATGGACGCGGAAGAGATCATCGCCAATGACTATTTCGGTGCGGTGCTGGGAACAATTCGCGCGACCCGCCCGACCGCGATCTCCATGCCGTTCTGCGGTGTGTGGCGGTTCAGCCAAGGATTGATCGTCGAGCATTGGGAGAATCCGCACGATGTCACTCTGATTGCGCGAGCGTTGTCGGGTTGAGCACCGAGAGGGCTGTGCGTTTGCCGGCTCGCCTTCCTGAGCGCCGCCGGCGTGGCGGGCCATAGGCCCCGGTGCTGCTGAACATGTATGGCTTCGCGCTGTCCGGGGATCGTCGGGAATAGATGAGACCGTTGATGGCCGGCACTGTTCTGCCGGCAGTGAATCCGGGCGCGTGGGTCTCGGTCACCAGCTGGATGCGGTCGGCGTAGCGCAGGGTCGCGTCCCGGTTCCAGTGCACGCCGCGCGGGATGTGGGTGTATGCCCAGGCGGCTTCGGTGCCCTTGGGTGGGCGGGTCGGTTCGGACGTCGTCCTCTGGCCGAGCAGCAGATATGGGCGCTCAGGGGTGCGCCCACAGGCCGGCGCTGAACCGAAGTCGGTGAAGCCGTCCACATCCGCGTGCAGATGCACGGTGCCCGCCCGGCACACTTTCGGGGGAAGGGCTCACTGCTGCTCATCGTCCGGCGCGCGTCCGGGTACTTCCCTGGACGTGCCCTCCAGTGACGTCTCGGTGCCGGACAGCCGACTTCGGACAAGAACTCGACCGCCTATTGTGTGGTCGGTTGCGGCCCTCTTATCCACCGCCTTGTTCGGTAGTGGCTCGATAAACCGGTTCTGGCCGGATTCCGGGTGGTTGGTGACCGCAGTGTTGTCGGCCTTGGCCGGGGTCGTCACCCTGGTGATCGCTGATCGGATCTACTTCCGCCCAGTCCAGGGCCCGAGGCTGCCCTACTGGACGCACCTGACGGCCTCCGTGTTCCTGGTCCTGGTGGCGGCGCAGGCCGGTGTGGCCGTCAAGCACTGGATGTTTCCGCCGCTGCGCGTTCAGCTGGCCGAGTTCGGTGGTGGCTGTCTTCCAGGAAGCCGGTTCGATCCCGACCAGGGATACACCGTCCGCCCTGGTGGTGTGATCGAGTTGTCCAGCAGAGAAGGGACCGTACGGCTTCAGCGAAACCATTCCCGCACCGATCTGGTCGCCGCGGATGCCTTGAGCAGAGCGGTCCTGCGTTCCTTGGGCTGCCGCTCGATCTGACCATGACCTGAAAGCCGGACCGAGATCCGCTTCTCGGGCCGGTGGGTGTATCGCGTTTCGGGCCCACCCGTACGGGTAGCCGAGGTACCACCGCCTTGGCGGTACGCCAGAAGTACCCGATAAAGGGCGCGCCTCATGTCCGCGGTTCAGTTCACGCCCGACGAGTATCACGCCGCGATGCCGGCGCTCCGCATCTATCTGGATGCCGTGGCGGAGGCATTGGGTGCTGGACCGGAGTCATGCACCATCGATCAGGAGACTCCGGTCTCCGCTTACCTGGCCTTGGATCAGCGAACCGGAGGCGACCCGGACTTGGATCTGGCGTTGCTGTGGGATGAGGAAGCCGGGTGGGCCGAGGTCACAGAGTCCCGGTCCAGTGGAGCCATGGTCGTTCTCGCGTACCTCGGTGGAAAGACCGTGGCGCCGTCGGCCCACCGCGTGGCCCGCTTTATCAGCGACCTCTCCGAGCGCTCGCCTGCCCGCTGTCCGACCCGGCCGCATCTACGAGAGGCCGGTACCGAGGCGGCACTGCTGAGGTTACTGACCCGCACCGCCCGCAACACGCCGGTATGGACATCAGAAAGATCCCACCTGCATCGGGCCGAGGTGCTCAGTGATCTGCCACAAAGCGCCCGAGAACCGGACGCCGAGCCGCTGGCCGGATCTGCTTGAACCCCTGAAACGCACTGGGGAACATCTGAGTACCGGAGTCGTCCCCCGAACACCGGTGATCACCCGGCTCGTCGTGAGTGACCAGTGGCCAGATCACGCGGTGCGGCATGCCGGCCTCGCCCTATGGAGTGGACGGGTTGTGCGCGGCGCTGACCTGGCTGCTTAGCTCGGCGGGTGTCACACAACGACCTGCCGCTGCTGCTCTTCGGAGATCAGCTCGGTCCGCACTTCCGTACCGGGCACGAGCATCGGCAGGTGGTGCTCGTCGAGTCGATGGCCGCGTTGCGCCGCAAGCCCTATCACCGGCAGAAACTGCATCTGGTGCTCTCTGGACTGCGTCACCTGGCCGCCGAGTTGGGGGATCGGGCTGTGGTGCTGACCTCCGGCACGTACCGGCAGGCGTTGCGTGACCTCGGGCGTCCAGTTGTGGTCTTCGAGCCCAGTTCCCATGCGGCACAGGCCCTTGTCGATCGCATGCAGGCCGAGGGACTGGTGGCGGAAGTGCTGCCGTCGCCCGCTTTCGCCTTGTCTCGTGCCGAGTTCGCCCGGTGGGCCCGGGGGCGTGAACGATTCCTCATGGAGGACTTCTACCGAGATCAGCGGCGCCGGTTCGACGTACTGATGGACGCAGGAGAGCCCGTGGGGGGCCGCTGGAACTTCGACGCCGACAACCGTGAAGCTCCGCCGTCCGGCACCACTCGATTGGGCATGCCCGAACCGTGGTGGCCGGAGGAGGACGCTATCGACGCCTCGGTCAGGCGGGACCTCGATGCCTGGTCACTGCCCACGGTGGGACGTGACGGTCCCAGACTGTTCGTGATCACTCGGCAGGAGGCCGTGCAGGCCTTGCGCCGGTTCATCGACGAAAGACTCCGGTCATTCGGTCCCTATGAAGACGCGGTGCTGGCCCGTGATTGGACGATGGCGCACTCCCTGCTGTCCGTGCCGTTGAATCATGGTCTGCTTCAACCTCTGGAAGTGGTGCGCGCAGCCGAGCAGGCTCACCGGGAGACCGGACTTCCGTTGGCAGGCGTCGAGGGATTCGTCCGCCAGGTACTCGGCTGGCGGGAGTACGTATGGCACCTGTACTGGCATTACGGACCCGATTACCTCGAGCACAATCGTTTTGGCGCGAGCATGCCACTCCCGGATTGGTGGATGGAGTTGCGGCCGGGACACATCCGCGCTGCCTGTCTGCGCACCGCCCTGGAGGGCGTTCGTGAGCGTGGCTGGGTACATCACATCCAGCGGTTGATGGTGCTGGGCAATCACGCGCTGCAGCGTGGCTATGACCCAAAGGCACTCAATGACTGGTTCGCCACGGCCTTCGTCGACGGGACTCCCTGGGTCATGCCGGTGAACGTGATCGGGATGAGCCAGCACGCCGACGGAGGGCGCATCGCCACCAAGCCTTACCTGAGTGGTGGCGCCTACCTCAATCGAATGACCGATCATTGCCGTGGCTGTTGGTTCAATCCGAAGCTGCGTCGCGGCGACCGGGCCTGCCCGTTCACCGCGGGTTACTGGGCTTGGCTGGACCGGCACGAACAGTTGGTGGCGGGAAACCACCGGATGGCCAGGGCCGTTCAGTCGCTGCGCAGACTCGATGACATCGCGGCTGTGGCCGAGCAGGAGGCGGAGCGTGACGTCTTCTAGACTCGATCTTGGTCGGCGGGGTGGAGAAGTGCGGCCCGGACGCGCCGGCCGGGAGACCTTCGGACCATCGCGGTGTCAAGGTGGAGACCATCGACCAGGCCACCGACCGCCTCGCCGCTCCGGGGTTGTTCACCACGATGGCGAACGACACTACATGCTGTTATTTCATGCACTGGAGTAAGTGTCATCTGTCCGGACTTCCGGAGCCTGCTGTCTACGCGCATTGAAGCGCCAGACCACACCCGGAAAAGCACTCCGGGGACTGACCATGATCGGTGAAGGCTTATCGTCAGCCCGTTGGCGTGGGCAAAGGCGCCTATGGCCGCACAGGTGAACGGGAGTGAGTCTCGATGGGTCTGTTGATCGTATTGCTGCTGATCTGGCTGGCGTTCGTGGTGATCGGCTTTGTGGTGAAGGGCTTGTTCTGGCTGGTGATCATTGGGGCGGTGCTGTTCGTGGCCACCGGGATCGTCGGGTTCATCAAGCGTGAGGCCTTGGGCCGCCGCTGACACCGGGTCCACGGCATGGGAACGCCCCGGTGCGGGTGACTGCCGAGTTCACATACACCGGGGCGCTGCTGGAGGGGCGCTACAGCGTGGCCTGCGCAGACCAGTCAGCCTGACCACGCCTTGCACCACTTCCTGATTACCCAGGTGGGCAGGGCTCACACCTTGATATTCCGGTTGCGGAACCGCCGTTTGCTGGCCGGATTCGTTCGCAGGCTGTCGCATGGCTCGTCGGCTGAAGTTCGATCGCCGCAGGGGTTCGTGTTCGGCGGAGACGAAAACGTGCGGGTGAGTGTGGGTATTGAGGTGCCACCTCGGGAGGGTGATGAGGAAGGGCGGCAGGCTGATGGTGCCTGTGGAGGCCTCAGTCTTGGGTACTCCCGAGGTGGGTTCTCCGCTGACTTCGTGCAACGCTCCGTGGTCCTGGACTGCCGTTGCCCGAAGAGCACGTTTGGCGCTGGACCGCCCAATTCACCGGCAAAGCAGACGAACAACGTATTCAGGAGCCCTTGCGTGCCCGTGCCGAGCAGGCGATGAACCGCGGGCGGCGTTCTTGATCGCCTGCTGCAATGCGGTGAGCTGCTGCTCGGTCACGGCGCTGCGGACGAAGGTGACGCGGCGTAGACGTCCGCTGCCGAATCGGTGAGGATCGTGGTGGTCCAGGCAACTGTGATGGGAAGGACAGCCGATGCCGCGCCGTGAATGGTCTGTCAGCACGAAGGCGACGACGTTTGATTTTGCCGTCAAGGACGCGGATATCGACCGCGGGCAGGAGCTGATCACCGTCACCGGTGTGCTGCCGCTGAAAGGCGACCAGGTGGGCGGACCGGATGACTTCCCCATGGTCGACTGGGACCAACTCAAAGAATTCCTGATCGACACCAACAGCGACAACAGCGCACTCTGGTTCGGCAACATGACCGGAGTCGATACCGAGGAGGCCCGGGCTCTGGGTTACAAGCCCACGGACCGCCTCTACCTGTGGTTCGTGGGCGGCGAGATGGCCGTGCGCCGTGCGCCGAAGACCAAGGTCATGAGGTACCTCAGCAGTAATCTTGAGTGAGCCCCTTCGGGACGGCACCTGGCAGCCCATCCCTCGTCTTTAGCGGAGGGGGATGGGCCGGGGCCTCTCTTCATGATCGATCAGCTGGCTGGTCAACCAGCGTGCTGGATGTCCAGGACCTCGACGTTGGCCTCGATCACCCGCAGGCCGGTGGCCTTCTCCACCGCGGCGGAGACATTGGTGCGCACCAAGTTCGCCAGGTCTGTCAGGTTCACCCCGTACTGCAGCACTACTTGGAGGTCGATGGCGGCTTCCCGGTCGCCGACCTCGACCGAGACCCCGTCGCTCATGGCACGGGCGGACCCGGTGATCCGTTGCCGCAGGACGCCGAAGGCCCGGGTCGCGGTATCGCCCAGGTCGATGACCCCAGGCGTCTGCCGGGCGGCGGTGCCGGCGATCTGCTGCACCCACTGCTCGGCGGTCAGCTCCACCGCAGGTTCTTGCGCAGGAGGCTTTTTCACGGTCGTGCGGGGGCGTTGTGCTGCGGTCATGTCAGGGCTCCTGATACTCAGCTGACTCGGGAGGCGGTGTGGGAGGTGACCCGGAACTCGATCGCGGTGGGCAACTCGTCGAGATCTACGGCGCCGCGCAGCCGGGGCAGCAGTCTGCTGCCGATCTCCCGGCGGATGCTGCTGATGTCGGCGTCCGGTTCGGTGTCGATCACCAGCGAGAGCACCGGCGCGCTGCGCCGTCCGCCCAGGGTGGCGGAGGCGCCGGTGACGCCAGGTAGTTCGGCGACCTCCTCGGCCAGTGGCGCCGCGGCGCCGCTGGTGTCGAGCTGGGTGTGCCCGCCGGTGTCGTTGTGGATCGCCCAGCGGGCGGTGACGGGTTTGGCATGCGGGATCAACTGGGCGGCGAGCCAGCGCAGACACAGCAGACCCACCACGATCGCGGCGGCCACCGCGACGATCAGCACCCACTGCGGCGGCAGGTCCTGCCCCGGCACCAAGGGTGCGCGGGCATCCAGGTTCGGGATTCGGCCGCGTGCGGCCAGGACCAGGAAGGCGGCTGCGCCGCCGAGCAGGATCGCCAGCAGGGCCAAGAGGCTGCGGTTGAGGCGGGCGGGCCGGTTCAAGGCGGTCGTCATCGTTGCTCCCGGACTCGTACCCGCACCCGTGGCATCCGCTGCGGGGCGATGGTGGTCAACCTTTCGGCCAGCGCGGCCTTGACCTCGTCGGCGACCTGTTTGGGTGCGCCCAGCGAGGTGCGCACCAAGGCTGTGACCCGGGTGCTGCCGGCGGCGACGGTCGCGCTGTCGGTGCCGGGCACCTGGGCTGCGGCCGCGCGTAGCGCGTTGCCCATGCCGCGGCGGGTGACACCGGCGGAGATCTCCGCGTTGTCCCCGGCATCCAGGGGCAGAACCAGCGCCCGGCCGGGCAGCATTGCCTTGACCGCGAGGATCAGCGCCAGCACCGCGAGGATCGCGGCGGCGGCCAGCACCCGGGGTGAGTCCCAGGTGGTGGCGTGCAGCTGCCGGGCTACCTGTGCGGGGGCGATCAGTGGTGGCTTGTTCGCCAGCAGCTGGATTCCCCAGGTCGCCACGAATGCGGCAGCGGCGAGCAGGAGCAATGCGGTCACGGCGGCGACGATGGTGCGCCGGCTACGGCGGATCATCGCACCCTTCCTTTCTCTCGTTCGGGCCGCGCCAGCGCGGTGACCAGCACGTCGACTCGCTGCACCGGAATCCCGGCCAGGGCTCCCACCCGTTCGGTGAGGTGGCCGCGGGCTTTGGTCGCGGTGCGGCTCACCGACTGGGGATAAGGGACCCGCAGCCGGGTGGCCAGGAAAATCCGCTGCCCCCGGATCTGCACGTCGACCTTGGCGTCGGCGAGTCCGATTTCACGCAGGGCCCGGGTGGCCAGGGCCCGCACCACCGTCTCGGAGACGGTGGTGCGGCCCAGATCCCCTGCGTGCAGGACAGCGGTCACCGCTTGAGTCCCTGGTCGGTGAACTGCGAGAGGTCCAGGCGCCCATCCAGGGCCAGACCCGCGGCGGTGCCGAGGGCGGCGAAGATGAGGACGATCACGAACGCGCCGAACCCGCCGAACGCCGCTGCCAGACCTAAGGCCAGGCCGACGAGAAGCCCCTGCTGTGTCCTGGTCATTACTTCACCCGGGCTTCCTGCTGGTCGTCCTGCTCGGAGCCGTCGTCGGGCAGGTTGACGTCGTTGACCGAGATGTTGACCTCCACGACCTCAAGGCCGGTCATCCGCTCGATCGAGGTGGTCACGTTGCGGCGCACCTTGTTGGCGAGCTCGGCGATCGGGACGCCGTACTCGACGACCAGCTCCAGGTCCACGGCAGCCTGGGTCTCGCCGACCTCGACCGACACGCCCTGGCCGACGCTCGCGCTGGCGCCGGGGATGCGCTCACGGATGGCGCCGAAGGCCCGTGCTGCGCCGCCGCCCAGGTCGTGCACACCGGCGATCTCGCGGGTGGCGGTTCCGGCGATCTTCTGCACCACCGAGTCGGCGATGCTGGTGGTGCCCTTGTCGGTCACCAACGGGCTGCCCTTACCGGTGTTCTCCTGCCGGGAGGGAGTGCGGGAGGTGCCGTTCTTGTCAGTGGTGGCCGCTGCGGTCATCGTCATGCTCCCTGATCTCTGGGTGAAGGTGAATCGGTATCGGATAGGACCCACCGATTCGCCGGACGTCACGACCCCGCCCACGTGAGCTGGGCCATACGCCACGGCCTTCCCGACGTTAGGAACGCCGCCTCCATCGCGCTCGCCCAGCCCGGCGAAAACACCCGAACAGGGACCGGCCCGCCCGCCGGGAAACAGCAGGTACACGGGCCTGACGGCGCGCCCGGCCCGCTCTCGCGCGCAGACCGGTGCTCAGCGCCCTCCCGCACAGACCCGCCATCCGAGAGACCCGTGATCGAACTTTCTTTCGGAATTTCCCTGCTCCCTCAAACTCCGACAATGCCCCTCACTCGATAGAGGAAATCTGCGTTCGCCGGAGTAGACATTCGCCTTCGGCTGTGTGTACTGTTCTGCTCATACCAAAAAGGAACGGTCAAACGGCGCGGGAGATTACGGAACTACCCGCGAAGTGAGACACCACGGTCACCCGACCTGTAGCCGATCACGACAGGGGTTTCCAGGGGATGACCGAGCAGTACCGGGACCAGGCAGTACCGCAAGCCCCAGCAGTAGCGGTCCCGAAGTGACACAGGCACCGTCGGGGACGGCGAAAGGGCGTCCACGCAGTACGTGAAGTCAGTAGTAGCAATGTTCTGCAGAGGTAAGGATCGACCAGAAGTAGGCAAGACCCAGCAGTACGTGAAATGAAGAAGTTCAGCAGTAGACGGTCAGGTGCCCGGGGCCAAGCGGCAGAAGGGGTTCCGGCGCTGACCAGCGGCGCCAAGCGTGCTGGGACCGATATCGGTAAGGGGTTCCGGCAGGTGACGCTCGAAATGACATCTCAGATAGGAAGAGCAGACAAGGGACCCCGGTGCGCCGTACGCACCGGGGTCCCTTGCGTCATGGAGGTTATATGACCCTGAGGCCAGACAACGCAGCCGCGAAAGAATCCACCGCGGCCGATAAGTTCGATGATGAGGACTACCCCGCTTACACCATGGGCCGGGCCGCCGAGATGATCGGCTCCACTCCCGGTTTCCTGCGCAGCCTGGATGAGGCGAAGCTGCTCACCCCGCAGCGCTCAGAGGGTGGGCACCGCCGCTACTCCCGCTACCAGCTCCGGCTGGCAGCCCGTGCCCGCGAACTCGTCGACCAGGGCACACCCGTGCCTGCGGCGGTGCGCATCATCATCCTGGAAGACCAGCTCGCCGAGGCTCAGCGACTCAACGCCGAACACCGCGCACAACGCTGACCAACTTTCCGCATCCGGCTGGCACCGTGAGCATCACCGTTGCCAGCCGGATCGGCTTTCACACCGTCGACGAATCCCTGGGTGGATATGTGACCCGGGCGAGATCGCGCGACACGGCCCGGGCGACTCGCTCGCCGGAGGCCATCGCGCCCTGCAGGCTGGGGGTGTCGCGATGATCACCGCAGACGTAACACCCGTTGGCGAGCCGGATGGGTCGGCGGAACGGCTCTGCGGGTGCCAGCCGCGGTAGCGCCTGCGGCAGGTCGTAGGTGGTGATCAGTTCCCAGTCGCGGGTCTGCGTGTCGTACAGGCGGGCCAGCCGTTCGAGGACCCTGCGCTCGATTTCCGCGCTCGCGGCGCGTCCCGGCACGGTCGCCGCGACCAGCGCGCTGCCCGGTGGTGCGTAGCCGGGGACGATGGCAGAGTTCACGATGGCGTTCAGCAGCAGTGAATCCGTGCCGTCCAAAGCCAGCACGGGCGCCGTCGCCGGTGGCTCCGGTACCCGGAAGTAGTAGGTGGCCTGCGCCGACCACCGCGGAGCCGTGACCTCGGGGAGCAGCGTGGCGGCCGTGTCGCCATCAGTGGCGACCACGACCGCACGCGGCCGGAGAACGTCTCCACCGGCCAGGCGGACCAGCCAGTCTCCCGCGGTACCCGTCGGCGGCTCGATGGCTTCGACCCTGCTGGAGAGGGTGATGGTTCCCGCCGGCAGCCCAGCTGCCAGCTGGTCGGGTACCGCCTGCATGCCCTGCTCCGGCAGCACCGCGCCGCCCAACACGAAACTGCGCCACACCAGATGGAACAGCCGGTTGGACACCGCCAGCTCCGGATCGAGGAACACCCCGGCCAGGAAAGGGCGCAGCAGTTGGTCCACGGTCCACGGTGAGATCCGCGCCGACGACAGGTAGTGGGCCACCGAGGTATCGTGCGCCCGCCGGACCAGCGCGGGGCTCAGCAGGTCACGGGCGGTCCAGGCCGCGATCTTCGCGGCATCGGCGGGGTGCTCCCGCAGCCAGCCCAGCAGCGTGGATGGCACACCGGTGTCCAGCACGGGGTGCGTGCCCGGCGGCGCGAACAGCCGCCGTCCGCGATCGGTGTCGATCAGTGCGCCGCGGACCAGCCGGTGTGGTCGCAGGGCATCCAGGTCCAGCTGCCGCTTGACCTGTGGATAGGCGGGCAGCAGTACCTGGAACCCCCGATCGAGCCGGAAGCCGTCGATGAGATCTGTCCTGACCCGGCCGCCGACCGCGTCGGCGGCCTCGTGAACCGCGACAGATCTTCCCGCCCGGTGTAGTTCCCCTGCGGCGACCAGGCCGGCGATACCGGCTCCGACCACCAGGACATCGGGATCCTCACCCCTCATGAACCCGCTCCCATCGCCCTGATCAGTTGAGTTGCCAGACCGCGAAGTTGAGTGCCGCGGCAAAGGTCGTCCATACCCAGTACGGCAGCAGGAGCGCCGCCGCGCCCCGGTGGATCCGTGCGAACAGCCAGACGGTCACCGCGATGGCCGACCAGAGCAGCAGGATCTCGGCGAAGGCCAGCCCGAACTGACGTGCACCGAAGAAGATCGGCGTCCATGCGGCGTTGAGCACCAGCTGCGTGCCGTAGGCCGTCAACGCCCAGCGCGCACCGCTCACTCCGGATCGCCGCCACACCAGCCACCCGGCAACGGCGATCATCGCGTACAGCACGGTCCATACCGGACCGAAAAGCCAGGAGGGTGGCGCCCAGGATGGCTGGTTGAGCTGGGCGTAGTCCTGCGCCGTACGCACGCTGGCCAGCGAACCGATCGTGGCGGCCAGGATCACCGCGACCGCGAACACAGCTCCGGCACCGGCCTGTCGTCGCACCGGAAGGGTGGCCATGAATCCTCCAAGAGTTGAAACGATTTTGAATCGATTCTAGGCTGGTGTCCACCGAACCGCCAGGGAGGCTGACTTGCCTGAGACGACCGAGATGCTCGCCGGACGGATGGCGCGGCTGGTCTGGCGGGTGCTGGGCCAGGTCGGCCGGCGCGATCTCGCCGACGCGGTCGTGCTCCGGCTGACCAGTGCGCCGGCCGAAGAGCTCCGCGAGCGCACCATCGCCGCGCTGCGCGCGGTGCTCGACGACGTGGTACCGGCTGAGGAGGGCGAGCGCCTGCTGCGTCGTGGAGTGATCCTCGACGAATTCTCGCTGCTGGCTGCTGAGGAACGTCTGCTCATCGACCGGATGAACGCCGCTGCGGATGTGCTGCCATCGCAGCGGAGTCAGGCCTGCGGGGCGGTGATCGAGTTGCTGGGCCGGGTCGATCAGGCGCTGAGGACCGACGCGGAGGCCGGGAGTCAGCCGCAGATCTCCAGCACGGTGTCCACCGCCTGCTGCAAGGAGGTCACCCTGCGGACGTCGTCCAGGACGACCCCCGGCATCCATCCCGGCCCGGCCACCACCAGCGTGGTCTGACCGGTCTCCCGCAGGTCGGTGACCGGTACATCGCGGGCCAGCTCCGCGGTGTGTGCCCAGATGACCGTTGCCGCGGGCCGGAGCCGTCGCACGGTGTTGAGCAACGCCGCCGCCGGTACCCGGGCGCCCAGGCTCCGGTAGGCGCAGCCACGCTCGGACAGTGCCGCGGCCAGGGCGTCCATGGCGAGGGTGTGCTGCTCATCGGGCGCGCAGGCCAGCAGGACGGGCAACCTGCCACGCTCTTCGGCGAGAGGCACCTGTCGCAGTGCGTGTTGGAGGCTCGCGCTGGCCATGTGCTCGATCTCCACATCCGAGCGACCGCCCAGCTCGATCAGCAGGGGGGCGAACACCTCTTCCCAGGCCATTGTCACGCCGTGCTGATCGATGAGATCGCGGCTGAGTTCTCGCATCAGCGGAGCGTCCAGCCGCGCTGCCGCGTTTGCCAGGCCGCGGATCGACGCCTGGGTCGAGTGCGATGCGGTGTCTGCGGGCAGGGTGATCGCGGGTGCCGGTTCCGCGTTCCCGGACTTGGCGGCCTCGGCGGCGGCCGCTGTGCTCATGCCGTTGCCGGTCAGCGTCACCATGCGGCGCAACCGGTGCAGATCGTGGTCACTGTATCGGCGGTGATGGCCGTCTTTCCGGACCGTCGGCCCGAGGCCGTAGCGACGATCCCAGGTACGCAACGTGTTCGGTGAGATGCCCAGCATCCGCGCCAGCGCGCCAGGGGTCCACTTCGGCTCCCCTGGACTCGTCATGCTCACCCATTCCACACGCCGCGGCTGCTGCGATCTGAGCGGATTTTATACCGAAATCGATCCACAAACGATTCAGCCGGCCGGTACCCCGGGGCGGGGCAGGCACGCTCGACGACGTCGCCGGGCCGGACTCCGAATCCCTCCCACTTGACCGGAGGATCCAGCTCGGGAACCGTGCGAAAGATCCGTGGACCACTGCGGCGGGGGTTCTCCAGCCTGTCCGGCTGGGAAATAGCGCGGTCATGAAGATCGCTGTCGGCTTCGGCTCTCTGTAGCAGTCGGTTGAGCTGCCTCCCTTGACCGGCGCGGAGTGCAGCGCCACCCCGGCTGCACCCAGTCCACGGCCGAGCAGGAGTTGGGTGAACACCCCACCGAAGGAGTGGCCGATGATGATCGGCGGCCTGTCCAGGGCCCGGATGATCCGCTCGTAGTGGGCCACGATCGTCCGGATTCCCAGGCCCGCCAACGGAGACGGGTCCCGGCGGAGGGCATCCACTCCGGATTCCAGGCCCGGCCAGGACGACGCCGGCACGCGGTAGCCGCGCTGCTCGAACCGCTCGACCCAGGGTTGCCAGCTGAGTGGGGTCATCCATAACCCGTGGATGAGCACGATGGTGTCGGTCATCGGAGAACCTCCCTGGCGGCGCGGTGGCCCGATTCGACAGCGCCATCCATGTATCCAGGCCACCTGGTCGCGGTTTCGGTGCCTGCCCAGTGCAGCGGACCGATCGGGGTGCGCAGGGCCGGGCCGAAGCGGGTGAGGGTGCCGGGTGCGGTGAACGCGCCGTAACAGCCACGGCTGAACTCCTCGGCGGCCCAGTCGTGTTCGAGGTAGGCGATGGGCTTGCGGGCGGCGGGGCCGAAGTAGCCGGCCAGGTCGTTGATCGCCTGGGCGCGGCGGTCCTCGAAGCTCAGGCGGGCGGCGGTGTCGGCGTGCCTGCCTTCGAAGAAGCCGAGCAGGACCGCGGCGGAGCTGTCCTGCGGGGTGTTGTCGAAGACGGTGCCCAGCGCCCGCTGATCGCTGACGGCCTGACCGTTGAATCCGGCCCGGCGCCAGAACGGCTCGGCGTAGACCACGTTCACCTTGATCACCCGGCCCATCGGCATCCGCTGCACGAGGTGGTCCCGGTCGCCGGGCAGTCCGGGGGTGAACCGGATCCGCGCCGCGAGTGGTGGCGGCACCGCGAACACCGCGCGCCGGGCCCGCACCGAGGTGCCGCCCGCACGGACCTCGACGCCGTACGAGGTCCAGCCGACATCGGTCACCGCCGCGTTAAGCACCAGCCGGTCGCGGAGCCGGTCGGCCAGGGCCAGTGCGATGCGCTGTGATCCGCCGACGATCCGGTCCTGCTGGGCCCCACCCGCGGTGGCGATCACCGCGTCCAGGCCACCGGCGGCGCCGATGTAGTGCGCCGCCCACAGCGCCGAGATGTCCTCCGGTTCGGCGGCGAACACCGCCTCGGTCAGCACCCGGAACAGGGACCGGCCTCGTGCGGTGTACGCGGTGCGCCGCAGCCAGGTCGCGAAGGTCTGCTCGTCCAGTTCATCGGCCAGGCCGGCCCGCCACGGATCGCCGACCGTGTTGACCCTGCGGGCGATCCGGTCCAGCCGTAGCTGGATCTGCCCGAGATCGGCCAGCGTCAGCGGATTCAGCCGGGGGATCCACCCGGTGTACTCCGACCGGGATCGGCCGAGCTCGATGATCCGCCTGCCCTTGTCGAACGTGGGATACGTCGTCAGCCCGAGCTCGTCGATCAGTGCCAGGATCCGGTCCTGACCCGGCCCGACCCACTGACCGCCCATCTCGATCGACTCGCCGCCGGGCAGCTCCTCGTTCAGTAATCGCCCGCCGACCCGGTCCCTGGCCTCCAGTACCAGCACCTCTGTGCCCGCCGCGACCAGGTCACGGGCCGCGACGAGCCCGGCGATCCCGGCGCCGATCACCACCACGTCCGCCGACCGGTCCACGGTTACGCCCGTGCCAGACGACGTTGCAACGGCCAGTGCAACGGGCCCAGCAGGAGCAACACCGCGAAGCAGAGCGGAACGTCGCCCATCAGGTGGACGTGTTCGGAGTGCACCAGGACGCCCTGGATGAGCATGACCAGGCCGTGGATGAGGTTGCCGAAGATGGTGAAGTCGACGAAGAGGCGATTGCGGACCGGGTCCTTGGCGGCGAGCCAGATGAAGATGCCCCACACGATGTAGATGGCGGTGATCATCTGCGCGTAGAGGCGGCCACCGTCGTGCGGGCCCCAGGCGAACAACTGGCCGATCGGATGACCGGTGTACGCGTAGTCCCAGTCGAAGAGCAGGCCGATATGCCAGGGGACGAAAATGATCAACGTGACGATGGAGGTCAGGCGCAGAGCGATACTGAGCCGGCGGATGGCTGCCTGGTCGGACTCATTCATGTCACAAAGCTATGGGCCGAGTACCGGCGACTGAATGCGTCGTTGGGACGTATTGCTTGCTAGTTTGGGGCGGTGAGGTCGAGACGATCAGTACCGCGCTGGGATCACATCCGCAGCACTCTCGCCATCCGGGAGATGGTCCGGGTCGGGCTGGACCACGAGGTCGCCGGGGAGCGGCTGCTGGTCGGCACCGGACTGACCGTCGACGAGCTGGACAGGGCCGATGACGCGGTCGAAGCCAGTCAGGAACTGGCTGTCGCGCGCAATCTGGTCGGCGAACTGGGCGACCGACCGGGTTTGGGTCTGGAGGTCGCGACCGGCCTGGGTCTCAACAGCTTCGGGCTACTCGGCTTCGCCTTGCTGAGCAGCCCCACCGTCGGTGACGCCGCCCGCATCGGCCTGCGCTATCTGAACCTGTGCCATGTGTTCGTCACCGTGTCTGTCACGGTAGGCCTGAATGGCGTGCGGGTGGCCTTCGATGACGATGACCTGCCCGAGGACGTCAGGCCGTTCCTGGTCGAGCGCGATCTGGCGATCATCATCGGCGTGCTGATGGCAGGGATCTTCGGGACTGAGGCCGTGACCCGGGGGCCCGACATACAACTGGAGCTCAGCCTCGGCGCGGAACGCGGCAGGCCGTTGGGGGAGCAGTTGTCCCCGCTATCCGTTTCGTACGGGCGCCCTCGGTCCGTGCTCACCTTCCCCGCAGACCTGCTCTCCGCGCCCGCGCCGATGCCGGATGACGCGACGGCCCGGCTGTGTGAGCGGCAGTGTCACGAGGTGGTGCAGCACCGAAGGGAGCGGCACGGACTGGCCGCCCAGGTGCGCGGCAGGCTGCTCCGTGACCCGGGCAGTATGCCCAGCGCCACCGACATCGCGGCCGAACTGCACGTCGACCGGCGCACCCTGCACCGGCGCCTGGCGGACGAGGAGACCAGCTTCCGTGCGCTGCGCGAGGAGACCCTGCACGGCCTCGCCGCCGAAATGCTCACCGTGCTGCACCTCAGCGTCGAGGAAACGGCCCAGCGGCTCGGCTATGCCACCGCCTCGGCCTTCACCCACGCCTACACCCGGTGGGCAGGGAGTCCCCCCAGCCGTCATCTGCCGCGAACCGAAAAGTCACCGGACACCCGGACCCGGATTCGGGACGAGGCGACCGCCGTCGCGCAGGTGCTCGCCGGCAGCGGGGACGCCGAGGCGAGGTCATGGGGCGAGGCGCTGACCTGGTTCGCCGAGCACATCCACGGCGACCGGCAGCAGGCCCGCGCCGCGTTCGCCGAACGGTTCGGTGTTCAGTTGCCCGCCCGGCGCGCATAGGCAGGCCTCGCGGACCGTTTGGAGATTCCGCCAATTCCGCCGGTCATAACTTCGTGACCTGTGCCATAGCTTTGTGTTTGGTGACCGGTGAGTCTGACAGGCATCGAACTCCCGAACAGTCAGGTAGATGGCCTATGCGGAAGCTCAGCACCCTGGTCGCCGCCTTGCTCATGCTGGCGGCGGGCCTGCCCGGCACCGCCGCAGCGGACGCGTCGGCACTGCCGGACAAACCGGCCCGCTACGGCGTGGGCGTCCAACGGGACGTGCCGGTGACCATGCGAGACGGCGTCGTGCTCAAGGTCGACGTGTACTACCCGACCGTCCCTGGCGGCAAGGACCGGGTGCCGGGGCCGTTCCCGGTGCTGGTCACCCAGATCCCTTACGGCAAGTGGCTGCCGATGAACACCGCGGGCCGGTTCGCGCCGAACATCGACACGGGCGCACCGGAGTATTTCGTGCGGCGTGGGTACATCGAGGTGGTGTCGGATGTCCGCGGCTCCGGCGCATCGGGTGGGGAGTTCGAGTTCTTCGGCGAGAAGCAGACCCTGGACGGCGTCGACCTGGTGAACTGGTCGGCGAAGCTGCCGAACTCCACGGGAACCGTGGGCACCTACGGCTTGTCGTACATGGGGATGAACCAGCTCTTCACCGGCGCGAACATCGGCAAGGACTCCCCACTGAAGGCGATGATCCCCGGGGCCGCCGCCACCGACTGGTTCCGCGATGTGGCGGTCATGGGCGGGCTCTCGCACCTCCCGGCGGTGGCCACCCTGCTGGGCTGGGTGCCGAACCAGGCCGCCGCCAGCGCACTGCTGAACGCGGGCTGGGATCAACTGCACGGCGGCCAGGTGGACTACCCCGCCGCGCTCCAGCGGTTCGCCGACCACCTGCGTACCGCCACCGGATACATCCCGCCGTTGCTGCAGGACCTGATCAGCGGCACCGGTGACCGTAACTTCGACGGGGAGTTCTGGAAGGCGTTCGCCCCTGGCGACCAGGTGCGGCAGGTGGTGGACAACGGCATCCCCGCACTCATGTACAGCGGCTGGCTGGACGTCATGCAACGCGGCGCCCTGCAGAACTACGCCGCCTTCCAGAACGCCGCCACCGGACGTCCGATCCACGCTCCGATGACACCTGGGCAGCCCGTCACCGGCCGCTACCAGCTGATCTATGGACCGGGGGATCATCTGAACCCCACCGGCCCACTGGATCTGCTGCGCATCGAACTGGCCTGGTTCGACCGCTGGCTGAAGAACGAGCACAACGGGATCGACGAGACGCAGACCCCGCTGCACCTGAACGTCGACCACACCGACCAGTGGATCAGTACCGCCACCTACCCGCTGGCCGCCGAGGATCCGGCGCGGTACTACCTGAACCACGGCGGGCTCAGCGCAACCCCCGGAAAGCCGGGCTCGGATTCCCTGGCCTACAGCCCGTTCAACGTCGGCTGTGGCCGTGGCGTTCGGCAGTGGAGCATCGGGACCGCGGCGCTGCCCACCAACGTGCTCGGCGGCGAGGCGCTCACCAAGGCCGTTGACCAGTGTTCCCGCGATGACCAGATCAGCCAGATCGGTGCGCTGACCTACACCACCGCACCGCTCGCCGAGGACCGGATGCTGGCCGGCCCGATGTCCGCGACCGTCAAGGCCACCGCGACGACGACGAACACCGCCTTCCTGGTCACGGTGCAGGACATCTCGCCTGACGGGAGTTCACTGATGCTGACCAGAGGTGGCCTGGACGGCAGGCAGCGGGACCTGAACCCCGGGCGTACCTGGCAGGCGGCGAACGGTGCGGTGGTGCTGCCGTATCGCGATCACACCGCCGCTTCGGAGCGCCCGGTCAGCCCGGGCGAGCTCACCGAGTACGTGGTGGAGGTCTATCCGGCGCTGGCCAGGATCAAGTCCGGGCACCGCATCCGGGTCACCATCGGCACGGCCGACTTCCCGATGACGCTGCCCAGCCTGAAGCAGTACTCGGAACTGGCGGGCGGGAAGTACCGGCTGCAACTCGGCGGCGAGTCCTTTGTGGACCTCCCGCTGGTGTCGCCTGGCGCGATGCCCCACCGCTGCGCGGTCATCTGCACCTATCGCGGCGCATGAGCGCGGCTAGCGCGATGTCGAACCCGGCGCAGAAGGCGGGGTACCAGGCGGGCAGCCGGGACTGGTGACCCTTGTCGTGCAGCAGGTCGAACAGTGCGTGTGAGGCCCACGCGGCCGCGACCAGCTCGCTGAGCGGCCGGGTGGGCTTGCACGCGGTCACCAGCCCCAGGGCCCCGTAGGCTCCGAGCCCGGCGAACTCCCGGAGACCGCCGGCCTCGCGGAACTCGCCCGAGCGCAGAGCGGGGTAGATCGCGGCGGCCACGACGAGGGCGAGTGCGTCCAGCCGGGTCGCGTGCCGTGGGGCGACGCGCTGGACCAGCCGGTCGAAGCCGAAGGCCACCACGATGCCGACCGCCACGGCGATCGATGTGCCCTGTGCTGTCATGGGTGCCCTCATTCCGCGAACGGGGAGAAACGCAGCATCAGGCCGAAGCCACACATTCTCAGGAAGCGCGCCCGCGTTCCCGGTGGCTCGGCCGCGAACTTCAGCGCAGCGTCGGATTTCAGCGCACAGCGTGGGTATCGCTCGACCACCTTGGCCACCGAGGCCGGATCGAGCTCCCGGTAGCGCATCCCGACGGTGTCGACGCCCGCGCCGGCCCGGAGCGCCACCGCCTCGCCGCCGAACCGGGGATCGACCACGGTGTTCAAGTGCATGCTGATCGCGTTGGACACCGTCGCCCGCCGGTCCGGTTCCAGGCCGCGCGCCGCCGTCCATTCCTCGGCAAGCAGGCCGCCCCTGGCCGCGAAGCAGTCCATCGGGGCGTGGGCCCGGTGGGTCTCGCCCAGCGTCAGGTCGTGCAACATCGACGCCAGGAAGAACAGTTCGGGGTCGGGTTCCAGGCCGTCGCGCCGGGCCAGCACCATGCCGAAGACGTAGGTCCGCATCGAGTGGTTGTAGAGCACGGGGGAGACGGTGTCCCGGCACTCCTGCTCGGCTTCCTTCGCGATCGCCGAGTCGGGGAACGGGATCGAGTCGAGGTCGATGCGCACCGTGTTCCGGGCGGGAATGCCCACCAAGCCCGCCGCGCGACCCAGCACCATCGCGGGCAGTACCCGCGTGGACGCCCTGAGCTGGCGCAGGCGTTCCCCGTTGGTCATGTGGCCGTTTCGAGCCTGGGCCCAGGCGAGGGTCCCGAATTCTGCGATCGCCATACGAGAAGGTTATGAGCGAAGGACGGGCAGGATGAATGCATCTCTGGGACATCTTGTCTGCCAGTTTGGGACAGGCCTCGATGTGGTTCAGGCCGCGTGATGGCCGGTCGCCGACATGCCAGATCCCGGCATTCCGGTCTCGCCCGGGACCGGCAGGTGTTGTCCGGCCGGCGGCGGCGCGGTCAGGCGGGTGTGTTGCCGGTGCACCACGAAGAGCAGCACGAGACCCACGACGACCAATCCGTGCGAGGTCACCCGATCCATGGCGACCTGCCCGGCCAGCAGGTCGATTCCGCAGATGACGCCGAGCACCACGACGAACCCGGTCAGCGCGGGCAACAGCCCCGCAGCCTTGGCCGGGCGCATCGCCGCCCACAGCAGACCGATGCCCACGGCGACGTTCCACGCCGCGCTCTCATTGCTGAGGTGGACAGCTGCGAGCCCGCCATGACTCATGTGGTCCATGGGCTCGAACTGGAGGCCGGCCAACGCGGCCAGCCCGAGGACGCTCTGCGCGAGTGCGACGAGGCCCAGCGCCAACCGCGCACCCCTGCGCGGGGTGCACGGGGCGGTCACCTCGGCGAGGATGCGCGCTGTGAGGTCCGGCACTCGCGGCGCCTCCCGGAGCATGGTGGCCCGCCGCAAGGCGATCGCCTGCTCCTGCCAGGCCTGGCACGCCGGGCAGCCGGCAAGGTGCCGGTCGAGGACCTCGTCCGGCACCGACGGCCGCTCGCCGTCGATCCGCGCGGAGATCGATTCGTGTGCTTCGGAGCAGTTCACACTCTCCATAGTCGCTTACCGGGCCTGCCGGGTTCCAGCGAACGTGTGGCCCGAATTAGCGAGACTGTCGATTACCGTATTCGTCCGTGACCACTGGCAGGGACCGCGACGACGAGCGGACCACCGCGCTCGCGCTGGCCGCCGCCCGCGGCGATGAGCGCGCTTTCGAGGCGTGGGTTCGTGCGTCCCAGGCCGATGTGTGGCGCTTCGTCGCGCACCTCACCGACACCGCGAGCGCGGACGATCTCACCCAGGAGACCTACGTCCGCGCGGTCACCGCGCTGCCCCGGTTCGCCGGCCGATCCAGTGCGCGAACCTGGCTGCTGTCCATCGCCCGGCATGTCGCCATTGACCACCTCCGGGCCCGCTCCGTCCGGCCCCGGACTTCTGGCGGCCACTGGGAGCACGCCGCTGAGACCGCCTCCGCGCGCCGGGCAGGCCGAGGTTTCGAGGATGTCGTCGAGCTGGGTCTGCTGCTCGATCAGCTCGACCCGGAACGCCGGGAGGCCATCGTGCTGACCCAGATCCTCGGCTACTCCTACGCGGAGGCCGCCGAGGTCTGCGGGTGCCCGATCGGGACCGTCCGGTCCCGCGTCGCCCGGGCCAGGGAGGACTTGCTCGCCGCACGGGACCAGCGGGACAGCGCCGTCTGATTCGTTACGTCGGTATTAACTATTTACCCCTGGGTGAAACCCGTCTTGACAATAGCTCCTGTTGAAATGACGCTGACCATTGATAGGTCGATTTCAGAATGTGATGGAGCGATAATGATCTCTCGGCGTAATGTGATCGGCTCGGCGTTGGGTGTGGCAGGAATTGGTGTTCTGGGTCTGCCTCGACAAGCGTTGGCGGCGGTGCCCGACCTTTTTCCCGTTCCGGATTCGCGGCTGGTGAAGGCTGCTACAGCGCTGATGGAGTCCGGTGGATCGCCTGTGTTTACCAATCACAGCCAGCGGGTCTACCAGTTCGGGGCATTGCTGCTGAAGAAGGCTGGCATTCGAAGTTTCGACCGAGAGCTGGCCTATCTCGGCTGCATTCTTCATGACCTGGCGTGGACACCCAAATTCAAAGGCCCCGAGGAGTTCATGTACCGGGGAGCGAATATGGCTGGAGAATTCCTCAGTGCCAATGGGGTAGGTGTCGCGGACATCAAAGTCGTCCAGACCGCCATTATCAATCACACCGATATCGGCGCTCTCGACCCGCGACCCGAGGTGCAGATCGTCGAGCTGGGCGCGGTCTGTGACTTCAACGGAGTCGGGGTGGAGTTCCTCGATGCCCGACAGGTTCGGCGGATCCTCGACTACGCTCCCCGGCTCGACTGCAAGAACGAGGCCATCGCGACCATGGACGAGGAAGCGGACAAGCACCCGCTGGGCAGGATCGCGTGCAAGAGGCCCTTGTTCGATGTCATGTGGCGCAACGCCCCGTTCGACTCCTGAGCTCCCGCAGCAGCACGCGGGGGCGCCCGTCGACCGGGTCGGGTATGACGCTGCCGTCCACCGCGAACACGTCCCGGAGGAGTTCCGGGGTCAGTACCTCTTCGGCCGGCCCGGCTGCAGCGATGGTGCCGGCTTTGAGGGCGACGATCGTGCTGGCGTACCGGGCCGCGAGGTCCAGGGTGTGCAGTGCGGCCACGACGGTCACCCCGAGCGAGGCCACCAGGCTCAGTGCGGAGATCTGGTGCTCCGGGTCGAGGTGGTTGGTCGGCTCGTCCAGCACCAGCAGTTCCGGCTCCTGGGCCAGGGCCCTGGCCAGCAGCACGCGCTGACGCTCACCACCGGACAAGGTGGACAGCGTCCGGTCCGCGAGCCCGAGTGCGCCGACGCGTTCCAGGGACCGGGTGACCACCTGCTCGTCGGCGGTGGAGAGCCGGTCGAAGGCGCCCAGATGCGGGTACCGGCCGAGCCGGACCAGCTCGCGGCCGGTGAAGTCGAACCCACCCACCTGATCCTGACCGAGCACTCCGACCCGCCGTGCGACATCGCGGTGCCGAGCCGTCCAGACGTCCTCGTCGCCGAGCAACACGGCTCCCGCGTGCGGACGCAGTGTCCGGTAGATGGTCTTGAGCAGGGTGGACTTTCCGCTGCCGTTCGGGCCGACCACGGCCACGAACTCGCCCGGGGCGATCGTCAGCGTCACGTCGCGGACGGCGAGCAGTGCGGTGTATCCGGCGGTGACGCCGTCAAAGACGAGTTTCATGACAGACCCACCGTTCCCGCCGCACTGCGACGCAGCACCACTAGGAACAGCGGCACGCCGACCGCTGCGGTCAGGATGCCGATCGGCAACTCGGTCGGCGCCAGCACCAGCCGGGCGGCGGCGTCCGACCAGACGATCACCAGCGCGCCGAGCAGGGCGGTGACCGGCAGTGCCCGCCGGTGGTCCGCGCCGACCAGCAGCCGGGCCAGGTTGGGCACGATCAGCCCGATGAACCCGATGCTGCCGGACACCGCGACGACGGTCCCGGTCAGCAGCGCCACCACGATCAGCAGCACCGTGCGGGCCCGCGCGGCGTCCAGGCCGAGTGCGGCCGCGCCGTCGTCGCCGAGCACCAGCAGGTTCAGCCGCCCCGCCCGCAGGGCCACCAGCACCACCAGCACCAGCACCACGGCCGCGCAGGTCAGGGCGAGGGGCCACTGGGCGCCCGCCAGGCTACCCAGGATCCAGAACAGGATCTGCTGCTGCGCGTCGACATTCCTCGTGCTCAGCAACAGGAACGAGATGAGCCCGCCCAGCAGCTGACCGACGGCGATGCCGGTCATCACCAGCCTGCCGATCTGGATCCGGCCCGCCGTGCGGGCGAAACCGAACACCACCAACGCACTGACCACCGCTCCACCGAACGCGGCCAGCGGCAGGGTGAGCAACCCGGCCACACCGGCACCGAGGGTGGTCAGCACCAGCACCGCCCCGGCGCCGGAGCCGGAGGTGATCCCGAGGATGAAGGGATCCCCGAGCGGATTGCGCACCATCGCCTGGGTCAGCAACCCGGCCACGGCCAGCCCGGCGCCGACGAACACGCCCTGCGTCACCCGGGGCAGACGCAGCTCCCACACGATGAAGTCGAACGGTCCCGCTGTGCTCGGCCCGGTGAGGTGGGCACCCACGATGGAGGTGACCTCGCCGGGTGGGATGGACACCGGCCCGAGGCCGACGGCGACCACGGCGGAGACCAGCAGGGCGGCGGACAGCACGAGCAGGATCAGGAACAGCGGAATCCCGCCGAACAGGCCACTGCCACGGGCGGTCATCGGTGAATCGTTTCGGCGATCGTCGCCACGGCCTCACCGTTCAGCACACTCGGCGACAGCAGGATGCTCTGCGGGACCACGACGAACCGGCCTTCGCGGACCGCCGTGGTCCCGGCCAACACCGGACTGTTGCGGACCGCGTTCAGCAGCTCCTCGTCATTGGTCCTGGCGAACCCGGAGATCACCACGATGGCCTGCGGATCCCGCTTGACGACCTCCTCGGCGCTCAGACTGGCGAAGTCCTGCCCGGCGTCCTCGGCAATGTTCCGGCCGCCTGCCAGGGTGAGCACACCGTTGGCCAGCCCGGTGCCGCCCTGGGCCCGCACCGGTTGCCCGGCGCCGGGCGGGGTGGACAGCGCCAGCACCCGCACCGGCGGGAGGTCTTTCGCCTTGTCGATCGAGGCGGTGAGCTGCGCGATCAACTCGGTGCCACGCTGCTGCACCTCGAGGGCTTGCGCGACCTGCTGGATGAAGCCGATCGTCCGCGACAGGTCCCGCACCACACCACCCGCGTCGCAGGCTACGAGCGCCTTGGCCCCCGCTTTGGCCAGCTGATCGACCGATGGCGTGCCGTCGAACCCACCGAAGCTGTACCGCGAGATGCCGATCACCAGGTCCGGCTGGGCCGCGATCACCGCCTCGGCATTGCCCTGCCCGGGGTCCAGCACCGGGATCTTCGCCAGCGTCGCCGCCTCGTCCCCGGTGAAGGCCTTGAAGAAGTCCGGCGCGGCGGTCCCGACGATCCGGTCGGCCAGGCCAAGGCGAACCAGGATCGCGGCGGCCCCGCCGTCCATGGTGACCACCCGGCGGGGCGGCGCGGACAGGGCAGGCGGTGCCGGGCAGGGCGGAGCCTGGTGCCCGCCCTTCATCGCGGACGAGGTGGTGGCCGGCTTGGCCGGGTCCGCGCTTCCGCAGCCCGACAGTCCGATGAGGACGGCAACGGCCAGCGCCGTCCAGCTCAGTGTTCGCATGGACCAGTTGTCGTGCCCGCCAGTTGTCTGGTTCCCGACAGCAGCGGTGAGACAGGTCATGCCACCGGCGTGGAACTCACTCGCTGCGGCGACCGACTTCTGGGTCCGAACCTGCTCGTCCGGAGCAGGACTGGGAGGACCCACGAATGTCCACTGTGGATCGTTGGCCGCTGGTCGCGGTCGCGGGGCTCGCCTCGTTCGTCGCCATGCTCACCATGAACATCGTCAACCTGGGACTGCCGGACATCGCCCGCAGCTTCGCCGTGTCGCCGGGATCCGCCCAGTGGGTCGCGCTCGGCTACCAGCTGTCGGTGGTCGCGCTGCTCGTACCCGTCGGGCGGTGGCTGGACCAGGTCGGCCCGCGCGCGGCGCTCCTGGCCGCCCTGACCGGGTTCACCGTGACCGGCCTGTCGTCGGCGCTGTCCCCGTCACTGGCCTGGCTGATCGGATCCCGGGTGGCGCAGGGGATCTTCGCCGCGGTGCTGTTCGTGCTGATGCCGGTGGTCGCCGCCCGGGCTGTGCGGCCGCAGTCCCGTGGCCGGGCGATGAGCGTGCCCGCGACGCTCGGCCCACTCGGCGCCGTGGTGGGTCCCTCGGTCGGTGGCCCACTGCTGGACGCGTTCGGCTGGCGATCGATCTTCCTGGTCACCATCCCGTTCTGTGCCGTGGCGTTCCTGCTCACCTGGCGGCACGCCGCAGCTGCCGGGGCCCTGCGCGCACCGGACCGCCGGACCCTGCTCGACGGCGTCCTGGCGGCAGCGACTCTCACTCCGGTGCTGCTCGCACTGACCTTCGGCTGGTGGTTCCTGCTTCCCCTCGCGATCGCGGCGTTCACCCTGTGGCTCAGGGGATCCGGCAGCCGACCGGTGCGTGAGCTGGTGCGCGCTCCCGGACCGGGCCGGGTGGTGCTGGCCGTGCTGGCCCTTGCCGCCGCGTTCGGCGCGATGAGCTACCTCGTCGTGCAGCACCTGCAACGCGCCGACGGGATCAGTGCGACCGGCACGGGCCTGACCGTGCTCGCCTTCTCCGCGGCGATGGCCGCGTTCGGGCCGATCGGCGGGAGGCTGGCCGACCGGTGGGGACCCCGCCGGTCGGCGATCACCGGAGCGGTGCTGACCGCGACCGGCCTGCTCCTGCTACTTCCGCTGGGCACCGAGTGGCGGCCCGCCGACGTGGCGTGGCGGCTGGTCATCGCCGGCGCAGGCATGGGCCTGTACGGCGGCCCCGTCCAGCTCCTCGCCCTCACCTCGGCGCCCGCCGAACGGATGAACACCGCCGGTGCCGTGGTCCAGCTCGGCCGTTCCCTCGGCTTCACCGTCGGCCCGGCCCTGGCCACGACGGCCTGGGCGTGGAGTGGCCACGGCCCGAACGTGCTCGCCGGGCTTGCCCTGGCAGCCGCCGCTGCCTGCTCAGCCGTCCTGCTGCTCGTCAGATCCTGAACACCAAGGGGGAAACACCCATGGCCCTGCCCGAAGAACCCGTCCCGCTGTACGGCCCCGACTACAAGCGCGACCCCTACCCGCTCTACACCGAGATGCGTGACAGATGCCCGGTGCACCGGGTCGAGTTCCCCAGCGGCGTCAACGCCTGGCTGGTCACCGGCTACCAGGCCGCGCACGCGACCCTGAACGACCGGCGACTGGGCAAGAACCACACCCTCGGCAACGACGACTGGCGCGCGCTGGCCTCGATCATGCCCGACCCCCAGCATTCCCAGCTCCAGGTGCACCTGCTCCACCAAGACCCGCCGAAGCACACCACCATGCGCCGGCTCATCCTCGACCACTTCGCACCCCGCCGGGTCGAGGCGCTGCGCCCCCGGTTCCAAGAGATCGCCGACGCCCTGGTCGGCGGATTTCCGGCAACCGGGCCGATCGACCTCGTCGAACACTTCGCAGCCAGGTTCCCGCTGCTCGTGCTGGCCGAGGTGATCGGCCTGCCGCCGGAACTGACGGCCCGTTTCCGGCGGGAGTGGGGCAAGGTCGTGGCCCCGGTGGGACCGCAGGACCCACAGCGACCGGAGTACGAACGCCTGCTGCACGAGCTGCAGACCTACATCGCCGACGTCATCGCCGACAAACGGAAGACCGGTGGGGACGACCTGCTCGCCCAGCTCGTCGCGGCGGACACGCTCAGCCAGGAAGAGCTCGACTCGATGATCTTCCAGCTGCTGGTCGCCGGGCAGGACCCGGTCACCAACCAGATCACCACCGCCCTCATCGCGCTGTTCCGCCACCCCGACCAGCTCGCCCGCTTGCGCAGGGAACCGGACCTGCTACCGCAGGCCGTCGAGGAGCTGCTGCGCTACGACAGCGCCTTCGAACTGACCACCTGGCGATTCCTGGCGCAGGACGCCGACCTGCACGGCCACCGCGTCCCGGCAGGCGACTCGATCATCGTCTCGCTGTGCGCGGCGAACCGGGATCCCGAGCGGTTCCCCGACGCCGACCGGCTCGACCTCGACCGCAGCCCGAACCCACACCTCGCCTTCGGCCACGGCATCCACTTCTGCCCAGCCGCCGCCCTGGCCCGCGTCGAACTGCAGATCGCCCTGCGTACCCTGCTCGACCGGTTCCCCACACTCCGCCTCGCGGTCAGCGAGGACGAGCTGAGCTGGATCCCCGCGGTCCTGGGCCGTGGTGTGCGCTCCCTCCCGGTCCACACCCGATGAGCCCCGAGCACATCCTCGGCCTGCTGTTACCGCACCGCCGCGCCACCGATCACGCGCCACCGCAGGCGTTCGGGCCACAGCTGGACCGGCTCCACGCACTCGTCGACGCTGGGCAACCGATTGTGTTCACCCTGCCCGGATTCCCGTGTAAATCCCCGAATCCCGCCAAAGTCCTGGGCCGGCTGCCCGACGCCGGAGAACGCCTCGCGCTCCGTTTCCTGCACGACCTCTGCACCCGCATCGCCGAGGTGTACCCGCCCGGCGCCCGGATGCTCATCTGCTCGGACGGCCACGTCTTCGGCGACCTCATCGGCGTCCCCGACGACCACATCGACGAGTACGCGGCCGAACTGCACGCGCTTATCCACACCGAGCGGCTGGACTCGCTCGGCCTGTTCGACCTGCGCGATGTCCTGGGTGCGACCTCCTGCGCGGACAAACGCGGCCGGATCGACGCCGAGTACGCACCCACGCTGGATGAGGTCCGCGCCCAGGCCAGGGGAGACGAGCAAGCCCGGCGCCTGTATCTGGGGATCACCCGGTTCCTGTTCGAGGACACCGCAGACTTCGACGGCACCCGCTCAGCGCTGCAACGCCGCTGCCGCGACCGCGCCTACAGCGTCGTGCGCCGCAGCATCGCCTGGGGCCGCGTCGTGCAACGCCACCACCCGGATGCCCTCCGGCTCTCCATCCATCCCCAACCGGCGGGCTCGGCCAAGTTCGGTATCAGGCTGCTTGACACCCCCGACGTGTGGACCACGCCCTGGCACTCTTGCGTCCTGCGCCACCCCGGTGGCCGGGTAGAACTGTTGCCCAGACATCGTGCCGAGCGGCTGGGTTCCGTTGTCTCCCGCGATGGTCGCCCGGACCACTTCCAGGCGATCCGGCCAATCCGGGAAATGACCATCCTCAGCGCGGGAACCGCAGCTCAACGGACCCATGACGAACGCCTCGGGCCCCCTCCGAAGCGGGTGTCCACCGGCGCTTAGCGCATGTCGCCGGCGGCAGCCGGCAGCACATCGACCAGCCGTTCTGCGGCATCAGGCCGCCCCAGGCTCCGGGCCTTGTCCGCCATCACCGTCCGCTGTGCGGGGTCGGCCGGCTGCGGCGCGACCACAGCCTGCAATGCGGCGGGCGAGGAGGTTCACCAACGTTTACGGTTTCGCCACTCCGAGCAGGCTAATTTCGTCGTCAGCCCAGGAAGTGCGTCGCGGCCATGCCCCGGACTCGACGGGTTCCGGCGGACTCCAGGTTCATGTAGGGCGGGACTTGAGCAGGCCGTTGGATCCTTCGACGCCGCTGCACAGCGTCCGATAGGCCCTGGCCCGTTCAGGACGACCTCGACGAGGCCACCCAGAGGCGCGATCTCTACGGCCGCTATTACGGGGAGCATCTACCGAGACTTCAGTCCGTCACACGCACCTACGACCCGGACAATCTGTTCCACCACCCCATGAGCATTCCCATCAAGTAGCGGTCATCGCTGGTCTGGCACCACCGGATCTTGCGAATATTCATTCAAGATCGTCGAACAACGTCGCGTGGGTCTCGTTTGGCATATCGTCACCTCCCTGGCCACCAGGACCGACCAACCGGCGCTTCTGTCCAGGATCACATCCGGGGTGAGCCGTGATGGCTTGCGCACGTAGGAGTTATCCCTTGCCAGAGCCGTCATCCATGGGCGATGTCGTGCATGGTCGCTACGAGATCGGCCAGTGGGCCACCGGGCTGAGCCCGGTCGTGGCACCAGGTGGCGGAGGTCGTGATCTGCGGGCTCGGTTCGAGGTCGAGGAAGGTGACCGCCTCGCCGGCGAAGACCTTGCTGAGGGTCCCGTGGGCGCCGCCGACGATGGTGAAGGCCTGTCCGCTGGCCACGACGTGTGCCAGGCCGCCGAGGTTGTGGCCCTCGACGATGATCCGCTGGCGTACCCCGGCCTTGGTGAGGTGGTTGTCCAGCTGCCGGTAGATCTCCGGGGCCGCGTCGTGCTCGATGGACGCGTATGGCAGGTGGGCGAGCTCCGCATAGCCGACCGAGGTCCGATCGTCGAACCCGGCAGCACGGGCGACGGCCACCCGCGCCGGTCGGCTCTCCAGCAGAACGGTGCTGATCCGCCCGGAGGTGACCGGTCCGTGGATCAACGCCAGGTCGAGTTCCCCGGACAGCAGGGCCTGCACCAGCGGGCCGCTGCTCGCGGGCGTCAGGCGCACCGTGACGTCCGCGTGCCTGGTGGCCAAGGCCTGCAGCACCGTGCTCCGCAGCTCGGGAGATACCTCGGGGGCGAGTCCGAGGGTGACCGTGCGCGGACCGCCGGTGCTCTCGCGGACGAGCTGCGGGACGGAGTCGAACCGGTCGATGATCTCTCTAGCCGCCGGTAGCAGGGTCTCGCCTGCCGTGGTGAGTTCGAGCTTGTGGTGGCTGCGCACGAACAGCGTCGTCCCGAGTTCCCGCTCGAGGTCCTTGATCCGCTGGCTCAGTGGCGAGGTCGCCATGTGCAGGCCCGCCGCTGCCCGGGTGAAGTTGAGTTCACCGGCCACGGCGACGAAATAACGCAGATGCAACATCTCCACCCGAGCACCGTATCCGGCAGCCGACGTGACCGCTGTGGTCACGTCCACGTTCGCCCATCGGTCCTGGTCAGCGGCCTAGAACGAGCCTAGCGTCGAAGGCGGGGGAACCAAACGGGAACGATTGAGGTGACAGAAATGAGCAGCACACCGATTCGCATCGCGAACTTCTCGGGCTACCTCGGTGATCGGTACACCGCCATCGACGAGGTACTCGCCGGGGACCCGGTGGACGTGATCATCGGGGACTATCTGGCCGAGATCACGCTGGCCGGGCTCGTCGCCGAGCACCGGCACAACCACGACGGGGGATACGTCCGCTCCTTCGTCGAGCAGCTCCGGCCGAACCTGGCGGAGATCGCGCGGCGCGGCATGAAGGTCGTGACCAACGCCGGCGGGTTCAATCCCGCGGGGCTCGCCGCCGCGCTGCGGCGGGAGATCGGGGACGCCGGCCTGAAGCTCCGGGTCGCCCATGTCGAGGGTGACAACGTCCTGGCCGACCTCCCCGCCCTGCTGGCCGCCGGTCACCGGTTCGAGCACCTCGACACCGGCAGGCCGCTGTCGTCCTGGGACGTGGAGCCGATGACGGCGAACGCCTATCTCGGCGGCTGGGGCATCGCGGCCGCGCTGTCCGGCGGCGCCGACATCGTGGTCTGCGGCCGGGTCAGCGACGCCTCGCTGGTGCTCGGGCCCGCCGCCTGGTGGCATGGCTGGGCGCCGACCGACTGGGATGCCGTGGCCGGCGGCGTCGTCGCGGGACACATCATCGAATGCGGGCCGCAGGCCGTGGGCGGGAACTTCTCGGGCTTCACCGAGATCCCCGGGATGCTGGTCCCCGGATTCCCCATCGCCGAGGTCGCCGCCGACGGCACGAGCGTGATCACCAAACACACCGCCGACGGCGGCGCAGTCACCGTCGACACCGTCACCGCGCAGCTGGTCTACGAGATCCAGGGGCCGCGCTACCTCAACTCCGACGTCACCGTGCACCTCGACGATGTCCGGCTCGCTCAGCTCGGACCGGACCGGGTGGCGGTGTCCGGAGTGATCGGGTCGCCGCCCCCGCCGACCACCAAGGTCGCGGTGTTCGGGCAGATCGGCTACTCCTCGGTGAACACCGTCTACGTCACCGGACTACAGGTATCGGAGAAGATCGATCTGCTGCGTGCCCAGGTCACCAGGGATCTTCCGGTAGGGGTCGAGGTGGAGTTCACCCGGATCGGCGAGGTCGGTGCCGATCCGGACACCCAGTGGGACGCGACGGTCGCCCTGCGGGTCATGGCGGTGGCCAAGGACATGGAGGCGTTGCGCGAGTTCGACTCCGCAGCCCGGCTGCGCTGCCTCTACCTGCAGTCCATTCCCGGGTTCTTCACCGATGGGGCCTCGATCTTGCAGAGCACGCTCAACCCGCGGATCGACTACTGGCCCGCGCTGCTCCCGGTCACCGCGGTGCCCCACCGGGTCGTCTTCGCCGATGGGCGGCAACTCGACATCGCACCGGCCACCCAGTTCGAGGCACCAAGCCAGCCGGTGCACGACGAGCCGAGAACCACACACCGGGCGGCCGACGTCCGGCAGGTGCCGCTGGGCACCGTCGCCTACGCCCGCAGCGGCGACAAGGGCGGCAACAGCAACCTGGGTATCTGGACTCCCGACCCGCGGGCGTGGGAGTGGCTGCGCGACTATCTGTCCACCGACCAACTGCGCCTGCTGATGCCCGAGGCCAAGGACCTGGAGATCATCCGCCACGAGTTCCCGAACCTGCGGGCCGTGCACTTCGTCCTGCGTGGGCTGCTGGGCACCGGTGGCTCCGCCAACCTGCGGGTCGACCAGGTCGGTAAGGCCGTTGGCGAGTTCGTCCGCACCAAGTACGTCCCGGTTCCCGAAGAGCTGCTCACCCAGGAGGCGAACTGACATGTCACTCACCGGACGCCTGGAGAAGGCGATGGCGAACCCCGCCGTCGACGACGGCTTCGACCCGTACGCCGAGTACGCCGAGGTGCTCGCCGGGATCGGCATGACCCCGGAGGACACCGGCGGAACGACCCGGTTCCTCGGCGCGGACCCCGTGGTGCCCAGCACGCTGCGGCTGGGCGGCGCGACCGCGATCGCGCTGGCCGCGAAATCGGCGGCCATGGCCAAGCTGTGGCGGCTGCGCACCGGAGAGGGCCAGGACATCACCGCCGACCTGCGTAGTGCGCCGCACCGGCTGTGCCCGTTCTACGACCGCCGGTGGGAACTGCTCAACGGCTATCCGGCGGGCACGCCGGCCAACCCCAGCCGGGCCTTCGGGCTCCAGTTTTACCGCACCGCCGACAACCGCTGGGTGCTGCCGCTCAACCTGTACCCCAAAATCAAGATCGGCGCCCAGGTCCTGCTGGGCACACCGGACGACACCGACGCGGTGGCCGCCGCCATCGCCCGGTGGACGGGGAAGGACCTCGAAGACGCCGGAGCGGCCGCCGGAGTGGTGATGCCGATGCTGCGCAGCACCGAGGAACTGATGCGCGAACCGCACTACCGCGACGTCCTCGCCGACCTCCCGCTGATCGAGATCACCAAGATCGCCGACAGCGCCCCGGAACCGCTGCCGACGAGTGGAGACCAGCCGCTGAGCGGCATCCGCGCGTTGGGCATGGGTCACGTCATCGCGGGCGCGGGAGCCGGGCGGGCACTCGCCCTGCACGGCGCGGACGTGCTCAACATCTGGCGGCCCGACGAGCTCGAGCACGACGTCGCCTATCTGAGCGCCAATGTGGGGGTCAGGTCGAGCACCATCGACGCCTATCAGGCCGAAGGCGCCGAACGGATCCGGCGGCTGCTCACCGGAGCTGACGTGTTCTACGCCAACCGCAGGCCCGGTTACCTGCGGACGATCGGCCTGTCCGCCGAGCAGGCCGCCGAGATCCGGCCCGGCATCATCCACGGCACCTTCTCGCTCAACGGCGAGCGCGGCCCGTGGGCGGACCGGATCGGCTTCGACCAGACCGCGGGCAGTCTGACCGGCATGATGAACCTGGAAGGCGACGGCGACACGCCCGCCCTGCCGCCGGTCATGGTGGTCAACGACTACATCGCGTCCTGGCTGATGGCCGCGGGCATCGCCGAAGCACTCGCCCGGCGCGCGGCGGACGGCGGTAGCTACCGCGTGCACGTGTCCCTGACCAGGGCCGCCTTGTGGATCCTCAGCATGGGGGTGTTCGACAAGGCCTACGCGACCGAGATCGCCGGGCGCGGTGAGCAGCACGCCTACCTGGACCCGGAGACCTTCACCGCGGAGACCCCACTCGGGCACTACCAGGGGGTGACCGATCAGGTCCACATGTCCCGCACACCCGGACGGTACGAGACCGTCCTGGTGCCCCGCGGTTCCAGCCGACCTGAATGGCGACACTGACACGGACACAGGCGGCCGCCCACAGCAGCGGCCGCCCTTCCCAAGCTGGGGTAAGGGGGTCGAAGGTGCGTTCCGATGCACAGTCCTGGGCCGGCGAACCACCCAAAGGAGACAACCGAGGCTGAGCTGACGGCGGATCATCGCTGTGGCGGTGGACCCGCCCCAGGGCTTGTGCCGCCGTCAGCTCAGCTCGCGAAACTCGCCGACGCTGATGCCATGCGGTTCTGGTCGAAGGGCAGTGGCGCGAAGTCCTTCAGGTCCCCGTAGCTCGTCGGAATCCCGGCCCGGCGCTCCACGCGGTGTTGGTCGCCGGGTATCAAGAGCGGCAGGACGCCGTCGGCGAGCAGCGGCTCCGCGCGCCGCGGTTCGGTGATCCACACGTGGCCATGGGGGAGTTGTGGCGTGTTCACGCGGTCTGCTCCTGCCGGTGCCGACCCGCGAGCTGCGGCGGGATGAAGGGGGCACCGACGTCGACCAGGAGCAGCTCGTGCAGGTTCAGACCGTCCCGGCAGATCGCCGGCACCGCGACGGTCGTCGCAGCGATCGGTGCGAGGCATCGGAGCGTCCGGCCGAAGGGCTGTGGTTGCGGCGCGGAATGCTGGGACACCTTGGGAGTTTCGTCGGCAGATCCAGCATCGCTTTGCCGAGCTGGCACCGAAGACAGCGGCCTCGGTGTTGAATCTGCTGGATGAACTGCCGATCTTGGCGATCGAGCTGGCGGACGCATCCGACGAGCTGCAACGGGAGCTCTACGACGCGTTCCAGTTGAAGATCGTCTACAACCAGGAGCGCCACCCCGCCGCGCTGAGCGTGCCGATCAGCGCGGACGCGGTGGACAGCCTTGACGGCATGGTTGATGCGGTCGCCGGCCGTGTCGGGCATGCTGGTCAGGAGTCAGTTAACAACCGAAGCGCCCTGCTACCAGGCCTTATCGATGATCAGCCGACTGCTTCCCATGTTCTTGGAGGCAGGGACGGGATTCGAACCCGCGTACACGGCTTTGCAGACCGTTACCTAAGCCACTCGGTCACCCCGCCAGGGTGTGGCCGCCGATAAATTTGGGATATTCATCCGCGGCCATATTGAATTGTTTATCGGCAGCATTAATACGCCGAATGCGCGCCGGGGTATTCGGTGTCAAAAAGGAAACCGCCCCGGCGCATCCGATTGGCTGCGGGGGCGGCTCCCTGTGACGACGTCTCCAGTCGCTACATCAAGGGCCATCTCCCGCTAAAACCCGCTGAACAGCAGGTTTCCTGCCGGGTGGAACACTGGCAACGGCAGCCACAGGCGCGACACGACGCGGCGACGATGATGCGCGAGCGCATCTCGTTCGCACTGTCGATTCGCGGGCCCATGGCGGTTACTCCTTATTTCCGATCCAGTGGTGACGACTTTACACACATTCTTGGCGGGTGCGCCAGCCCTGATTTTCGGGCTGTGAGCCAGATCGCCGGCGGCGTTCTTGGTGGCGATCTTCGTTGGTCGTATCGCACCTCGCGTACGTGTGGGTGTACCCGGGAATGTGTTTGCCGACGAAAGCAGTACGGGTGTACTTACCGCCTCTGTTGTGGTGACCGGGGGAATTTTGGAGTAAGAGCCGGGCATGACCCGAGCGGATAACGCTTGCCGGTCGCACTTGTTGCCAAACGAATTATGTGCTCGCTGCGGAAGTGGGTGTGGATCTTTTTCCCAGATCACCGACATGAGCGGCTTGACCGGCTTGTGATTGTCACGTTATGTGACTGAAAGTGATGGTCCGCTGGTCAGATGGGGTGCATGACCGCTTCGCAGAGCGACAGTATCTATCAGGAAATGTGAATGCCGTTATATCTTCATGGCCTGAAAGGAGTTTGGGCGATGGGACATGGACACGGGCACTCGCATGGACACGGTTCCGCCGCTGAAGTAGCGAACAGCGCGTCGAGTAAGTACCTGAAAAAGCTCATTCTGGCGGTACTCCTGGGAACCGCCACCTTGGTCATTCAATTCATTACGGCTCTCTATACCAATTCTCTGGCATTGCTCTCCGACTCGGCGCATGTGTTCACGGATGTGTTCGGTGTGTCCATGACGATCGTGGCCATCGTGGTGGCCCACCGGGCGGTGCGCTCGCCCGGCCAGACCTACGGCCTGTACCGGGCGGAGGTGATGGCCGCACTGGCCAACACCGTGCTGCTGTTCGGCGCCGGCTTCTGGGTGCTCTACGAGGCACTCAGCCGGATCCACGACCCCAGGGCCGTGCCCGGCCTGCCGGTCCTGCTGGTCGGCGCGATCAGCCTGCTCGGCAACGGGATCGCCTTCCTCATCCTGCGGGAGGGGGCCGGCGAGAGCCTCAATGTGCAGGGGGCCTGCCTGGAGGTCATGTCCGACATGCTCGGCTCGCTGGGTGTGTTGATCAGCGGCCTGCTGATCTGGACGCTGCATTGGCACTGGGCCGATCCGCTGATCGCGGTCACCATCGGCCTGTTCGTGCTCCCCAGGGCGTGGTCACTGGGCAGGGACGCGCTGCGCATCCTGATCCAGCAGGCTCCGCAGCACCTGGACGTCGGGCAGGTCGCCCGGGATCTCGGGCTGCTGCCCGGGGTGCGCTCGGTCAGCGATCTGCACGTCTGGACGCTGACCTCGGGAATGGATGTGGCCTCCGCCCACCTCACGGTGGAACGGGGCTCCGACTACGAGGATGTGCTGCACCGGGCCAAGCGCTTGCTGGCCGAGCAGTACCGGATCGGCAACACCACGCTGCAGATTCAGCCGGAACTGGTGCTGAGCAGCTAAGACGTCCCGAACTTGACGAGTTTCGGCGAAGAACGTGCCGAAACTCGTCAAGTTCGGGTCAGTTGCCGTCGGGGAGGGGCTGGGCGCCGCGCTCGGCGAGGAGCTTGCGCATCAGCTCGATCTCCGGGCCCTGCGTGCGCTCCATGGCCTGGGCCAGGGTGCGCACCGCGGGCAGGGCTGCGTGCTTCGCGCCGTACTCGATCATCGGACCGCCGCCGACGTGATGCCGCAGCATGAGCTGCAGGAAGTACACGTCCAGGTCCTTGCCGGACAGCGACCGCAGCTTGGTCAGTTCTTCCTGGGTGGCCATGCCGGGCATGTCCTTCGTGCCCGACTGCTGCTCGCCACCGTGTGCGTGGCCGCCGCCGGACATCCACGCCATGTACTTGCCGCCGGACGGCAGTTCCGGCTGGTCCCACAGGGCGAGCCAGCCACGCATCCGGCCGATCTGTTCCAGCTGGCCGGTCTCGATATCGAAGGCCAGCTGCTTGATCTCGTTGTCCGCGGTGTGCTGTACCAGCCAGGTCGCCATGGTCACGGCCTGGTCGTGGTGGTGCGACATGTCCTGGGCGAATCCGACGTCCACCGACTCCCGCTCGGGTGCGGCGGACGAGCCGGACTTCTCCGGCAGCCCGACGAGCAGGCCACCGGCCGCACCGAGCAGCAGCAGAGCGATCACTGCCCCCGCCGCGACCAGGTACTTGACCCAGTTCGGCGAGGGCACGTGCTGATCGTTGTCCATCAGTGCTTGCACGTGATGAACGGGATGCAGGTCGGCTTCGGCTCCGGGGCCGGCGCGGGCGGCGGCTGCGGGGCGGGCTCCTGCGCCGGCGGCGGGTTCTGCGGCTGCGGGCGCGGGGCCGGGCGTTGCGGCTGGTTGCCGTTGTTCGGCGCGGCCGGTACGGCGCTGGAGCTGGACGAGGGCTTGGCGCTCGAGGAGCTGGGGGTCGTCGACTTCGCGCTGATGTCCACGCCGCCGTCCATCGGGATGGCGTCCTTGCCCGGCTTGTCACCGACGAACGCCGGCGGGTCGTCCGGGTTGAAGGCGCCCTTGCCCAGGGCGTCGCAGCGGCCACCGGGCTCCGGGACCTTCCAGCGGTTCGCGCGCAGGGCGGAGATGAACTGGTCGACTCGCGGGTCGGTCGCCGAGTCCAGCTTCAGCTGGTGGCCCCAGGACTGCAGCGAGACCGGCCGGTCGAGGTTCGGGTACGGAGACATGAGCATGTACTCCTCGCCCTTGACCTTCTCCTCCAGAGCCTCCAGGTCGTTGCCCTTGACCTTGTCCGGGTTGTAGGCGATCCACACGGCGCCGTGTTCCAGCGCGTGCACCATGTTCTCGTTGCGCACGGCCTTCTCGTAGACGATGCCGTTGCAGGCCGCCCAGAAGCCGTCGTGCGGGCCACCGAACGGCGGAGACTGGTCGTACGCGACCCGCTCGTTCGGCTTGACGTGCCTGCCACCGGTGTAGGTCTTCACGGTGACGCCCGCCAGCTTGGTGGACGGATCCTGGTTGCCCTCGCTCGGGAGGAACGCGGACAAAGCGGCCTTGGCACTGGCCTTGTCGGAGAACTGTGTGTACGCGAAGCCGAACACGGTGCCTGCGAAGACGACGACCGCGGCGATGGCGGCGATCAGTCCCCAGGGCGTGGGCTTTTTGGCGACCACGGAGCCGCCGGCGATCCGTGCGGCTCGCAGCGCCTTCATGCTCTTGTCACTGGACGACATACCTGCGAGGTCCTTGACTACTCGAGGGGCGAGGGTGCAGCGAGTGTAAAGACCCAGAGGTCCCGCGAATAGGGCTATGCCTACCGCGCGGCTCCTCTTGGTGCGCTGCGGGTGTCGCACACCCGCTGACCGGCATCTCTACCATGAGCGGGTGACCCCAGTCGTGCTCGGCGAGCTCATCCGCGCCGCTGCCGGGCGGGCGGGCCTTGACTCGGCGTCGCTACCCGGCACGGTTCCGGTCGAACTCGTCCACGATCTGGATCGCAGTGAGTATGCCACTCCGCTGGCGTTGAGTATCGCGGGTGTCACGGCCACCGCACCGCTGTCGCTGGCCCGGAGAATCGCTGATCAACTTCTCGATGACCCGACATTTGCGCAGGTCGACGTCGCTGCGCCGGGGTTCGTGAACTTCCGGCTCACCCCGGGCGCCAGAGCCGGTTTGATCCGCGGGTTGACCCGTCCGGAGCTTCCGCCGGCCGATTCCTTACCTGATTTGGTGAATTGGCCGGATCGCGTGGCGACCAATCCCTACTACCTGGTCCAACTGGCCTGCGCCCGAATGCACCGGCTGGCACGGCATAGCGCACAAATTGATGTGCAAGCAGCGCCTGAGCTGCTAGAACTGGCCGAACATCGGTGTGACGTGCAGGTGATCCGGCAGCTCACCCAGCGGCTTCGGCCGGGGCCCGGACTGCTCGCCCGGCTCAGCAGAGTCGCTGAGGCCGTGCACGCCTGGGCCGACGAGCCCGCCTGTTCTGTCGTACCCGTCGGGCACGCTGCGGTGCAGGACGGACATCGGGCCAGGCTGGCGCTGGTCGGCCCGGCCATCACCGTGCTGACCGCCGGATGTCATGCCCTGGGCATCGACGCCCCGGAACGAATCTAGGAGAGAGTGTTTCTGTGAGAGCCCATCCCGCCGGTCCCCGGCACAACGATGTCGTGCTGCCGGCGAACACCGCCGGGCCGCGCCCGGAGACTCCGGATGAGCAGGCCGCGCTGCATCCGCTGGTGTGGCCGCGTGGCGCTGAGCGGACCGGTGATGGTGTCGTCAAGCTGGCCGGCAACGACGTGCGTGAGCTGGTCGAGCAGTACGGCAGCCCGCTGTTCGTCATCGACGAGGACGACTTCCGCGCCCGCTGCGCCGAGTACGCGTCCGCCTTCGGCGACCCGACGCTGGTGCACTACGCGTCCAAGGCCTTCCTGTCCGTGGAGATCGCCCGCTGGGTGGCCCAGGAGGGGCTCTCGCTGGACGTCTGCAGCTCCGGCGAACTGGCCGTCGCGCTGCGCGCCGACTTCCCGGCGGAACGGATCACCTTCCACGGCAACAACAAGTCGGTCGCCGACCTGGCCACCGCGCTGGACGCGGGCGTGGACATCATCGTGGTCGACTCCTTCCACGAGATCGCCCGGCTGGACCAGCTGGCGCGGGAGAAGAAGATCCTGCAGAAGGTCATGGTCCGGGTGACCGTCGGCGTCGAGGCGCACACCCACGAGTTCATCGCCACCGCGCACGAGGACCAGAAGTTCGGCTTCTCGCTGAAGTCCGGCGACGCGGCCGAGGCGGTGCGCCGGGTGGTGCGCAGCTCCGGGCTGAAGATCGTCGGCCTGCACAGCCACATCGGTTCGCAGATCTTCGACACGGCCGGCTTCGAGGTCGCGGCGCACCGGGTCATCGGCCTGCTGAAGCAGCTGCGCGCCGAGCACGGCGACAAGCTGGCCGACCTGAACATCGTGGACCTGGGCGGCGGCCTGGGTATCGCCTACATGCCGGATGACGACCCGCCGCCGATCAAGCAGATCGCCGACAGCCTGCGGGAGATCGTCGAGCGGGAGTGCGGCCAGGCCGGGCTGGAGGTGCCGCGCATCGCGGTGGAGCCGGGCCGGGCCATCGCCGGACCGGGCACCGTGACGCTGTACGAGGTCGGCACCATCAAGGAGGTGGCGCTCGGCCAGGGCGTCGGCCGTCGGTACGTCAGCGTGGACGGCGGGATGAGCGACAACATCCGCACCGCGCTGTACGACGCGGTCTACGACTGCCGCCTGGTGTCCCGTTCCGGTGCAGGCACCGCGGTGCTGTCCCGGGTGGTCGGCAAGCACTGCGAGTCGGGTGATGTTGTGGTGCGTGACTCGTGGCTGCCCACCGACATCGCTCCAGGTGACATCCTGGCGGTGGCCGCGACCGGCGCGTACTGCTACTCGATGGCCAGCAACTACAACCGGCTGCCCCGGCCCGCGGTGGTCGCCGTGCGCGACGGGGAATCGCGGCTGCTGCTGCGCCGGGAAACCGATGAGGACCTGCTCAGGCTGGAGGTAAGTGCACAGTGAGCGAGCTTGCGAGCGAACCATTCAACACTCAGCCTTTGGCGGGGCTGACGAGCGCTAGCGAGGAAGCACCGTGACTGACGAGGCCAAACCGATCCGCGTGGCATTGCTGGGTTGCGGCACCGTGGGCACCGAGGTGGCCCGGCTGCTGACCGAGCAGGCGGATGAGCTGACCGCGCGGATCGGCCGCCCGGTCGAGCTGGCCGGGATCGCGGTGCGCCGCAACAACAAGCCGAGGCCCGGGGTACCCGCCGAGCTGCTCACCACCGACGCCGAGGGCCTGGTCGGCAGCGACGTGGACCTGGTCGTCGAGGTGATCGGCGGCATCGAGCCCACCCGCACGCTGCTGCTGTCCGCGTTGAACGCGGGCAAGTCGGTGGTCACCGCGAACAAGGCGCTGCTGGCCGAGCACGGCGGCGAGCTGTTCACCGCCGCCGACGCCTCCGGGGCCGACCTGTACTTCGAGGCCGCCGTGGCCGGCGCCATCCCGCTGCTGCGGCCGCTGCGCGAGTCCCTCGCCGGGGACCGGATCAACCGGGTCATCGGCATCGTCAACGGCACCACCAACTACATCCTGTCCTCCATGTCGGCCACCGGCGCCGGCTACAGCGAGGCCCTGGAGGAGGCGTCCCGGCTGGGCTACGCCGAGGCCGACCCGACCGCCGACGTGGACGGCTTCGACGCTGCGGCCAAGGCGGCCATCCTGGCCTCGCTGGCCTTCCACACCCGGGTCACCGCCTCCCAGGTGCATCGGGAGGGCATCGCCCAGGTCAGCGCGTCGGACATCGCCAGCGCCACCCAGATCAACCGGGTGGTCAAGCTGCTGTGCATCTGTGAACGGGTGACCGACGAGGACGGCTCCGAATCGGTCGCGGTGCGGGTGCACCCGGCGATGATCCCCAAGAGCCACCCGCTGGCCAGCGTCGGCGGGGCGTTCAACGCGGTGTTCGTGGAAGCCGACGCCGCCGGCCAGCTGATGTTCTACGGCCAGGGCGCGGGCGGCGCGCCGACGGCCAGCGCGGTGCTCGGCGATCTCGTCGCCGTGGCCCGAAACATGGTGCTCGGCGGGCTCGGTCCCCGAGAATCGGCGTACGCGGACCTGCCCGCGCGCACCATGGGACAGACCCCGACGCGGTACCACGTCAGCCTCGACGTGGCCGATGTCGCGGGTGTGCTCGCCCAGGTGGCGACGATATTCGCCGAACACGATGTGAGCATCGCCGCAGTGCGGCAGCAGGGACGCGCGGAAGACGCCAGTCTGGTCATCGTCACGCACGGCGCGCCCGACGCAGCCCTCCGGTCCACGGTGGACAAGGTGGCCGGACTGGCCGCGGTGCGCGAGGTGGTCTCGGTGATGAGAGTGGAAGGCGACGACTGATGTCGATGCGTGCCTGGCCTGGCGTTATCAACGCTTATCCGGACCGGGTCCAGATCCCCGACGGCGCGGAAGTGATCACCCTCGGCGAGGGTGGCACTCCGCTGCTGCCCGCGCCGTACCTGTCCGAGCGCACCGGCGCGCAGGTCTACCTCAAGGTGGAGGGGGCCAACCCGACCGGCTCGTTCAAGGACCGTGGGCTGGCGGTGGCCATCACCTACGCGAAGGCCTCCGGCAGCCAGGCGGTCATCTGCGCGTCCACCGGCAACACGTCGGCCTCGGCCGCCGCGTACGCCGCGCGGGCGGGCCTGACCTGCGCGGTGCTGGTGCCGCGCGGCAAGATCGCGCTGGGCAAGCTGGCCCAGGCGATCGCCTACGGAGCCCGGCTGCTGCAGGTGGACGGCAACTTCGACGACTGCCTGGAGCTGGCGTCCAAGACCGCCGCCGAGCACCCGATCACCCTGGTCAACTCGGTGAACCCGGTGCGCATCGAGGGGCAGAAGACCGCCTCGTTCGAGATCTGCGACGTGCTGGGCCGGGCGCCGGACATCCACTGCCTGCCGGTGGGCAACGCGGGCAACATCACCGCCTACTGGAAGGGCTACCGCGAGTACCACCGCGACGGCCTGATCCAGGCGCTGCCCAAGATGTACGGCTTCCAGGCCGCCGGCGCCGCGCCGCTGGTCAAGGGCGAGCCGGTGCTCCAGCCGGAGACCATCGCCACCGCGATCCGGATCGGTAACCCGGCCTCGTGGAAGGGCGCGGTCACCGCGCGCGAGGAGTCGGCCGGCCTGTTCCAGTCGCGGACCGACGACGAGCTGCTGGAGGCCTACCACCTGCTGTCCAGCCGCGAGGGCGTGTTCGTGGAGCCCGCTTCCGCGGCGAGCGTGGCCGGCCTGCTGAAACTGGACCGCGCCCAGGTCCCCGAGGGCTCGCTGGTGGTCTGCACGGTCACCGGCCACGGCCTCAAGGACCCGGACACGGCGCTGCGCAACACCATCGAGGTCGAACCCCTTCCGGTGGACCCCGGCGCCGTAGCCCACGCGCTGGACCTCACCTGACGTCACCCCGCCTAATGCGAGCATGAGCGCTTTGCTCCCGTCCAATGGGAGTAAAGCGCCCATGTGAGCATCCGGTGTACCGGTGAGGGACCCCTGGTTAAGCGATAACGGTGGCCGTCGGTGAGGATGACCGGCTAACAGGACGAAAGGGCGTGTGCGATGCAGCGGCCGGTGGCTGACGCGGTGTCGGTGGTGGTTCCCGCCTCCACGGCGAATCTGGGTTCCGGGTTCGACGCGCTGGGCATGGCGCTCGCCCTGCACGACACCGTCGAGTTCGAGGTGACCGACGGCGGCGTCGAGGTCCAGGTCGAGGGGGAGGGCGCCGGCGCGGTGCCCACCGACGAGCGACACCTGGTGGTGCAGGCGTTCCAGAAGACAGCCCAGGAGATCGGGCTGGAGCTGCCCGGTATCGCGTTGCGCTGCAAGAATCAGATCCCCCATTCGCGTGGACTTGGCTCCAGTGCCGCGGCCGCCGTGGCCGGTGTGCTGGGTGCCTACGCACTCGCGGGGCGGCAGACCGACGACCTCGCGTTGCAGCTGGCCGCCGGCTTCGAGGGGCACGCCGACAACGCCGCGGCGAGCCTGCTCGGTGGCCTGGTCATCGCCTGGCAGCAACACGAACGGTTCCGCGCCGTCCGGCTGGAACCACATCGTGATCTCGCGCCGGTCGTGCTCATCCCGGCGACCGAGTCGGCCACCTCGACCACCCGCGGGCTGCTGCCCGCCCAGGTTCCGCATGCGGACGCCGCCTTTGCGGCGGGCCGCTCGGCGCTCGCCGTGCACGCGTTGACCCAGCGCCCTGACCTGCTGCTTCCGGCCACCGCTGATCGGATTCACCAGCGGTACCGGGTGCCCGCGTGGCCGGAGTCCGCCGAGTTGGTCGCCCAGTTGCGCACCCTGGGCATCGCCGCCGCCATCTCCGGTGCCGGCCCGACGGTGATCGCGCTGCCGACCGACCACTCGCTACCTGCGGAGATCTCCACCGAGGGGTTCACCGTGACCCCGCTGGCCGTCGACCGGACGGGCGCGACGGCCGAGCTGCTCGGCTGACCCGGCGTGTCACGGTGTTTCGGCTGGATACGGGCACTGTGAACGCCACACGGGGGTCGGTTGTTGCACCATGCCTGCCGTACGTCTACGCTCAGGGTCGATCAGTCACCGCGCGCATGTCTCCGGTGCAGTTCCCGGTTCATCTCCGGGGTCTCTCTCTCGCTCAATATCCGGTTCTTCCCGCACAGGGTCGACAGGCGTATGGGCGAAGCCGAAGACATTGCGGCGCTCGTGGCTGCACAGACCCCCGTGCCGGGCACAGAGTTCGACTCATGGGCCAGCCGGGTTGTATTTCCACCCGCATTCCGTCGGGTGGGTAAGTCCGCTGGTCCGCGTTGGAGGCCTGGACCGGTTAGGAAGGACATTTGTGAGCGATACCGATTTGCTGAGCAGCGATTCGGCTGGCGTGACCGACACCGCCAGAGCTGCCGAGGAGACAGGCACCAACGGTACGACCCGTCGAAGGGGCGGCCTTTCTGGAATGGTGCTCGCGGATCTTCGCAACCTCGCTGGTGAGCTGGGGATTTCGGACACCTCGAAGATGCGCAAGGGCGACCTCATCGCTGCCATCAAGGAGCGGCAGGGCGGGGCGCCCAGCCGTAGCTCGGACGCCGCGCCTGCGAAACCTGATTCGGAAACCGAGAAGTCGAGTGGTGCGGAGCAGAAGAGCGCCGCACCAAGTGAACCCGCTGGAGGTTCAGTGGACACCGTCGAAAGCACCACCGCGACGGCCGCGCCCGCCCCGCGCGTCGAGTCCGACGGTGACGCCCGTCCGTCTGAGAACGCGGAGCGTCACAACGCCGCAGATGGTGACGATGGTGACGGCGCTCCGCGTCGCAGCCGTCGCCGCCGTTCCGGCTCCCGTTCTGGCGGCGGCGATGGCGACCGCAACCGGCAGAGCAACCAGGGCCAGGAGCGTGGCGAGCGTCCCGAACGCGGAGAGCGTCCGGAGCGTGGTGAGCGCCAGGAGCGTCAGGACCGCAACGACCGGAACGACCGCAATGAGCGGAACGACCGGAACAACGACCGGAACAACGTCATGGACGACGACGAGGATGGCGACGGCCGCGGCCGTGGCCGCCGGTTCCGGGACCGTCGTCGTGGCCGTGGCCAGCGCGACGGCGAGGGCGGCGGTGGCGGACGCGAGAACACCGACGTCCGCGACGACGACGTGTTGCTGCCGGTGGCCGGCATCCTGGACGTGCTGGAGAACTACGCGTTCGTGCGTACCTCCGGTTACCTGTCCGGGCCCAGCGACGTCTACGTCTCGCTGTCCCTGGTGCGTCGTTACGGCCTGCGTCGCGGTGACGCGCTCACCGGTGTCGTGCGTCAGGCCCGCGACGGTGAGCAGCAGCGGCAGAAGTTCAACCCCCTCGTCCGGGTGGACAGCGTCAACGGTCAGGACCCGGAGACCTCGCGGAACCGTCCCGAGTTCACCAAGCTGACCCCGCTGTACCCGAACGAGCGCCTCCGCCTGGAGACCGAGCCGCACATCCTGACCACCCGTGTCATCGACCTGGTGATGCCGGTCGGCAAGGGCCAGCGTGCACTGATCGTGTCCCCGCCGAAGGCCGGTAAGACCTCGGTGCTGCAGGCGATCGCCAACGCGATCACCACCAACAACCCCGAGTGCTATCTGATGGTCGTGCTGGTGGACGAGCGGCCTGAAGAGGTCACCGACATGCAGCGCTCGGTGAAGGGTGAGGTCATCGCCTCCACCTTCGACCGGCCGCCGTCAGACCACACCACCGTCGCCGAGCTGTCCATCGAGCGCGCCAAGCGCCTGGTGGAGCTGGGCCACGACGTGGTCGTGCTGCTGGACTCGATCACCCGTCTGGGCCGTGCCTACAACCTGGCCGCCCCGGCTTCGGGCCGCATCCTGTCCGGTGGTGTGGACTCCACCGCGCTGTACCCGCCGAAGCGGTTCCTCGGCGCGGCGCGGAACATCGAGAACGGTGGCTCGCTGACCATCTTCGCCACCTCCTTGGTGGAGACCGGTTCCGCGGGTGACACGGTGATCTTCGAGGAGTTCAAGGGCACCGGCAACGCCGAGCTCATCCTGTCCAGGAAGATCGCCGACAAGCGCACCTTCCCGGCCGTGGATGTGGACAGCTCCGGTACGCGTAAGGACGAGCTGCTGCTGTCCCCGGACGAGGCGGCGGTGACGCACAAGCTGCGTCGCGTGCTGCACGCCCTGGAGCCGCAGCAGGCCATCGAGCTGGTGCTCGACCGGCTGCGCAAGACCCGCACGAACATCGAGTTCCTGATGCAGGTCGCCAAGAACACCCCCGGCAACGACGACTAGGTCGTAGTGCCGTGAAGGGCGCCTTCCCCGGAAACGGGGGAGGCGCCCTTCGTCGTTGCCGGAGGGGGTCAGCAGTCGCCGGACACGGCCGCGCCGCCGGTGAGGAAGTCGACGCCGCGCTGGGCGCAGTCCAGGTTGCCGAAGGATCCGTGCTGGGCGTCCGGCACCGTCAGCAGCGCGCCGCCCACCGCCTGCTGGGCCGACCGGGCCCAGCCGAACGGGGTGATGCTCTCCCAGCGGTGCCCGACCAGTTGCAGCGAGCTGTACCCCTTGCCCGGGGTGACCGGCCTGCTCGCGAACGGCCAGTGCCCGCACACGCCACCCGTCTCGGGCGGGAACGAGCGGTAGCCGGCGACCGGGAACTCGGTGCGCCAGCGGCGGGTGGCCGACGGGTCCTTCGCCGGGGAGCGCTGCGCCGAGGAGTCGTTGCAGTAGACCGCGTAGTGCACGAACAGGTTGCCCGGCGAGGTCACGGTGACCGCCTTGCCCGCCTTGCCGTCCCGGATCGCGGCCAGTTCGTCCGCCGCGGCGGACCAGTTGGGCTGCGCGCTGCCGAGCAGCTGGTCGACCCGGTCGCCGTCGGTCCTGCCGCGCAGGTCCAGCAGAGCCGTGCGCACCGCGGCCGCCGAGCCGCCGAAGTGGTAGCCGGCGTCCCGCTGGGCGAGCCAGCCGAAGAACTCGGTCGCCAGTTCCTCCACGGCCGCCGAGCGGTCCCTGGCCCGGTCGAAGTACTGGCCGGGCACGGTGACCGAGTCCAGCAGCATCCGGTCCACCTGGGAGTCGAACACACCGCGGTAGGTCAGGCCCAGCGCGCTGCCCCAGGAGATGCCGTAGTAGCTGATCGTCTTCTCGCCGAGCGCCCGCCGGATGGCGTCCATGTCCCTGGCCATGGTCAGCGTGGTCATCGAGCCCACCAGGTCCCGGTCCTGGTCGGCGCACTGTTCCATCGCGCGGCCGACCCGTTCCTGTTCCTGGGCGTACGCGTCGTCCTCGGTGGCGGCGGGCCGCACCTCGTCCAGCACGGGGCAGGTGACCTTGCTGCTGTAGCCGGAGCCGCGCAGGTCGAACCCGATCAGGTCGTACTCCTGGGCGAGCCGTCCCAGCCCGGTACCGAGACCACGCTCGGGCATGGTGGTACCCGGCAGACCGGGGCCGCCGGGGTTCATCAGCAGCACGCCGCGCCGCTTGGCCGGTTCGCTCGCCTTGAGCCTGCTGACCGCGATCTCGATCCGGCGGCCCGACGGGTCATCGTGGTTCAGCGGAACGGTGAGCAGGGCGCACTCGGTGGCCGGGTCGGTGCCCGGCCAGCCGGCGGCGAGTTCCTTGCACGGATGCCAGTCCAACGCCTGCGCGCCCGCCGTCACCGGCAGCCCGGACAAGGCCAGGACGAGCACCAGAAGCGTGGCCCTGCGACGCACACGAACCCCCTCGGAAAAGGCGTGACCGGAAAAGTGTCGTCGCTGGTCAGCCGGTTCGCCAGGGATCAGGGGCGGTTCGCGGCGGAAAGGACGCACCGTAGTGAACCGCTCACGAACGCTCCGGTGTTACACCTTTCCGCACACAGGATGTGCGCGGTCCGCTTTCCTGGCCCGCACACCCTCGTCCGAGCAGAAACCGAGCCCGGTTCGCTTGAGGCACAGCAGGCCGAGCAGACCGCCGTCCGGGTCGACGACGGCCAGCCTGCGCCGCCGCTCGGCGACCATGGTCAGCCGGGTGGACTCCAGATCGGTGTCCGGCGGCACGACGCGATCGGTGAGCCTGCCGAACCGCGCGGCGGGCAGGTCATCGGGCAGTCCGGCCAGGTCCGGGCGCTCCAGCACGGCCAGCAGCTCGCCGTCCCGCACGATGAGCACGGCGTGCTGGTGGTCGTCGGTGAACCGCTCGCGGACCTGCCCGACCGTCGCCTCCGGCGGGAACACCTCCGGAAAGTGGATCATCGCGTCGCCGACCGTCACTACACCTTCTCCACCCGCGCGGGGACGTACTTGTGCCACGGGGTACCCGCGAACTCGTCCTTGTGCCGCAGGCTGGTCAGCTCATTCAGCGGCACGCCGACCAGGCCGTGGTCCGGGTGGTCGACGCCCATGCCGTTGGGCAGTGAGATGTGCCCGGCCCGCATCATGTCGGTGATCTCGATGCCGGTTTCCGCGCTGCCCGCCTCGGTGATCACCCGGACGCTGTCTCCGCTGGTCAGACCGAGTTCCTCCGCGTCCTGCGGGCTGATCCGCAGGGCCCCGCCCGCGTCCCGGCGGCGCCATTCGGGGTCGCGGATGATGGTGTTGGCGGTGAACGCCCGCCGCTCGCCCGCGGACAGCACCAGCGGGAACTCGGTGCTGACTCCGGGAACTGGCGCGGTGCGCAGCTCGTCGAGCTTCTCCAGCAGTTCGGGGATCTCGACGGTGAACCGGCGGTCGGGGCGGCGCACGTAGTTCCACACGTGTTCCCACTCGTCCACGGTGAACTTCACGCCCTGCGGAGCGGCGATGATGCCGTCGAACAGGGCGTTGCCATCGGCGAATCCGGCCCGGCGGACGGCGTCCGCGTTGGTCATGGCGCAGATCTGTGCCAGGCCCCAGACGATCGCCGCACCCCGCTGTCCCTCGGGCAGCGCGGTGCCGAGGGTCTCGTGCAACAGGTACGGGGACAGACCCATGAGCTTCGGGTTCTGCCCGAGGGCGGTGAAGAACGCGGCGGTGAACTCGGCCCGCCCGGCGTGCGCCGCCGCGGTCAGCGAGTCCAGCAGTTCCTGGTCGGCGGCCTGCAGCTCGCGGAGGAGCCGGGCGTAGATCTCCGCCTCCGGCAGGGTGCCGGGCAGCGGGTCGAAGACCGGCGGGCGCAGCTGGAAGGTGTTCACCGGGAACTCCACGTTGAAGAACGTGGCCTCCCACTTCTCGAACTGGCTGGACGCCGGCAGCACGTAGTCGGCATTCCGCGCGGTCTCGGTGAAGGCCACATCGATCACCACGGTCAGCTCCAGGCTACGCATGGCCTCGCGGAAGCGCTGGGAGTCGGCCAGCGAGTGCGCCGGGTTGACGCTGTCCATCCACATGGCCCGGAACCGGTCCGGGTGATCGGTGAGGATCTCCTCGGTGATCGAGTTGCACGGGATGAGCCCGGCGATGATCCGGGCTCCGGTGACCGGGGTGACCTTCTTCGGCTTGGCGCCGCCTCCCGCGACAGCCGCGAAGGCACTGTGCAGGTACATGGCGCCGGGCTTGCCGAAGTTGCCGGTCAGGATCCAGGTCAGCTTGTTCAGGTAGGACACCAGCGTGCTGTTCGGCGCCTGCTGGATGCCGAGGTCCTCGTAGGTGGTGACCGACTTCGCCGCGCCGATCCGCCGGGCGGTGGCTCGCAGCAGCTCCTCGGCCACCCCGCAGCGCGCGGCGTAGTCACTGATCGGGACCTGGCGCAGCAGGTCGAGCACGGGGTCGGTGCCGGTCGTGTGCTCGGCGATGAACTCCTGGTCCAGCAGCTCCTCCTCGACCAGGATGCCCAGCAGCGCGGCCAGGCACCAGGCGTCGGTGCCCGGCCTGACCTGGAGGTGGAAGTCGGCCATCTCGGCGGTCTCCGAGCGGCGCGGGTCGACCACGATCATGCTGCGCGCCGGGTCCTTGGCGATCTCCCGCAGAGTGGGGCGGGTACGCGGGAAGCTGTGCGACTGCCAGGGGTTCTTGCCCAGGAACAGGACCACCTCGGAGTGCTCGAAGTCGCCCTTGGTGTGCCCGCCGTAGAGCTTGCCGTCCACCCACATCTCGCCGGTCTTCTCCTGGGCGAGCGCGTTGGAGATGTACCGGACGCCGAGGGCGGACATCAACGCGCGGCTGTGTGCACCACCCAGGTGGTTGCCCTGCCCGCCTCCGCCGTAGAAGAAGATCTTGTCGCCGCCGTGCGTCTCCTTGATCTGCGCTAGCTTGGCGGCGATCTCGGTGATCGCGGTGTCCCAGTCGATCTCCTCGTACGTGCCGTCCTCGCGGCGCCGCATCGGCGAACTGATCCGGTGGCTGCCGTTCTGGTAGCGCTCCAGCCGCAGCGGCTTCTCGCAGGTGTAGCCGGCGGAGCCGGGGTGCTCCTTGTCGCCGCGGATCTTCAGCAGCGTGCGGTCCTTCGCGAGGACCTCCAGCCCGCAGTTGCACTCGCAGAGGATGCAGGCGGTCTTCGCCCAGGTCTCGGTCATGATCAAGCTCCTACGAATCGGGCGGGCCTGCGCTCGACGAACGACTGCACGCCTTCTGCGGCGTCCTTGCTGGTGAACAGGGTGACGACATCGGGCTGGAGCCGCTCGGCGGCGGCCGCGCGGACCGGGTCGACGGCCCGCCGGGCGGAGGCGAGCGTGGCGCGCACGCCCAGCGGCGCTGCCTTCTCGGTGATGGAGGTGGCCAGTGCGACGGCCCGTTCCAGCTGGGCGCCCTCCGGGACGACCTCCTGCACCAGGCCGATGCGCAACGCCTCGGCGGCGTCGAACTCGTCGCCGGTGAGCAGCCAGCGCATGGCGTTGCCCCAGCCGGCCTCGAAGGGGAAGCGCAGCGTGGCGCCGCCGAACGGGTAGATGCCGCGCTGCACCTCCAGCTGGGAGAACCGGGTGCCCTCCGCGGCGATCCGGATGTCCGCGTTCAGCAGCAGTTCGATGCCCAGCGTGAGGCAGATGCCCTGAGCTCCGGCGATGAGTGGTTTGCTGAGCTTCCGGCCGACGATTCCCCAGGGGTCGATCGCGTCCGGCGAGTCGTAGACCGGGTTGCCCTCCATCAGCCGTCCGGCGACCTTGGCGAGATCCAGCCCGGCGGTGAAGTGCTCGCCATGGGCGTACAGCACCCCCACCCAGGCCTCCGGATCGTCCTCCAGCCGGGCGTAGGCGTCGGCCAGCTCGTTCAGCAGCTGGAGATCGAAGGCGTTGCGCTTCGCCACCCGGTCGAGCCCGATCAGCAGCACATGGCCCTGTAAGTCGACGGACACCACGCTCACGGAGAACCTCCCAATTCGGCTACTCGTGAGTAACTATGGGATATGGCATAATCCATAGTCAAGGGGAGGTGGCGATGCGCGACACGAAGCGGCGAATGGTGAACAGCGCGGTGGTCCTGCTGCGCGAGCGCGGGGTCTCCGGGGTGACCGTGGAGGCCGTCCTGGAGCACAGTGGCGCGCCGCGCGGGTCGGTCTACCACCACTTTCCCGGCGGCCGGGCGGAGATGCTGTCCTCCGCCGTGCTGCTGGCCGGTGACTTCATCTCCGGGCTGCTGGAGAAGGTCGCCGTGGAGGGCAGTCCGCAGGCGGCGTTCGACCAGTTCGTCGGCTTCTGGAAGCAGGCCATGGTGGCCTCGGATCACCTGGCCGGCTGCCCGATCGTCGCGGTCGCGGTGGACACCCGGGAAGAGCTCGCCGATGTGGTGCGGGAGACCTTCGACCGCTGGCGGGAGGCGCTGCGGGACTCCATGGTCCGGCACGGATTTCCGGCGGACACCGCTCGCCGGCGGGCCACCCTGCTGATTTCCGCGGTGGAGGGCGCCATCATCCTGTGCCGCGCGCAGCGGGACTCGGGTCCGCTGGACGACGTCCGTCAGGAACTCGGGCCACTACTGGAGCTGTGAATGGATGGCGGCGGTACCTCGGCTGCTCAGGAAGCCGAAGGTACCGCCGCCTTCTCCTGTACGGGTGCGGCTGCGTCGACTCCTGCGCTGGTTCGGCAGTCGACGTCTTCCCGGGCGAGCCAGGTCACGGCCAACGTCAGCATGAGCGCCGCGGGGAGCCCGAGGCTGACGGCTAGGGACACCGGGATGCGCACCCCGTCGAGCGTGACCCCGGCGATCAAGAAGATCAGGCCGTAGGGCCACCGCAACAGGTGACGCTGCAGTTCGGAGCGCCAGACAACGCCGCCACCCACGATGAGGGTGATGGCGGCGGTGACGCCGAACAGGGTGCTGGGGACGGCGATGTCGCCGTTCCAGCCGGACAGGATGAGCCCGGCCACGCCGACGACGGCAGACAGGAACAGCACTGGCAGGCTCAGCCAGCACAGCACCGGAATCTGTCGGTTCGTCACGCACAGCACGAGAAATATGGTGACCCGAAACCCGGCTCCGCGTTGCCGATTCCGGGCCATCTGCGCCGGGCGGTAGAAGGTCTGCGACGGGTGGTTCCTACCGTCTGACGAGCGGCGGAGCACTCCCCTGAACGGGCGAAGATCGGGATATTGCTAGCCGTTCGTCGTGCCGACCCAGGCCAGCGCGGCGGCCACCAGAGCCCGAACTCCCACGTCAAGGGTGGGTTGCACGGCCGGTGCGAAGTGCGGTGAGTGGTTGGACGGGATGTCCTCGTTCATCCGGCCCGCGCCGACCGCCTTCCAGAACTCGGTGGGCTCACAGCCGCCGAAGGCCCAGTACACCGAGGGCACGCCGATCGCGGCGCCGAGCCTGCCGAAGTCCTCGCTGCCGGTCTGCGGTGGCACCTCGACCACCAGGTCCCTGCCCACCACGTCGGCGAACGCGGCCACCAGGCGTTCGGTGGCCACCGGGTCGTTGTTGGTCGCCGGGGTGGAGGACAGCGTCTCGATCTCCGGCTTCCGGGGTGCCCCGGCTGACTGGGCCTCGGCCTCCACGATCTGGGTGATCGCGGCCAGGATCGTCGCCCGGGACTCCTCGTCGAAGCTGCGCACGCTGACGCCCAGCTCCGCCTCGTCCGGGATCACGTTCTCCTTGCTGCCCGCGTGGATCTGGCCGACGGTCACCACGGCGGGCGTGGTCGGAATCAGCCGGCGGGACACGATCGTCTGGAGCTTCAGCACCACCGAGGCCGCCATCACCACCGGGTCGACGGTGGTCTCCGGCCGCGAGCCGTGACCACCCCGGCCGAACAGCCGGATCCGCAGGCTGTCGGAGGCCGCCGCGAGCACGCCCGGCCGGTAGTAGAGCGCGCCGGCGGGCACCGGGAACACGTGCTGGCCCAGCACCACGTCCGGCTTCGGGATCTTGTCGAACAGTCCGTCGTCGACCATCGCCTGGGCGCCCGCGCCGATCTCCTCGGCCGGCTGGAACAACGCGATCACCGTGCCCGTCCAGTCGGCGAGGCGATCGGCCAGCTGGTAGCCGGCGCCGATCAGGCAGGTCACGTGCATGTCATGGCCGCAGGCGTGCATCACCGGGACGGTGTTGCCCTCGGGATCGGTGCCGGTCGCGGTGCTGGCGTAGTCCAGCCCGGTCGCCTCCTGGACCGGCAGCGCGTCCATGTCCGCGCGCAGCAGCACCACCGGGCCGTCGCCGTTGCGCAGCACACCGACCACGCCGGTGCCGCCGATTCCGGTGAGCACCTCGAATCCGGCCTTGGCCAGGTGTTCCGCGCAGATGTTCGCCGTCCGGTGCTCCTGGAAGGACAGCTCCGGGTTCGCGTGCAGATCGCGGTACAGCGCTTCGAGATCGGTGCCCATGACTCATATCTACCGGAGAATGGGTTCCGCTGGTGGCCACGTGATCCAAATGACTTCTGACCTGCGGAGACGTCTAGTTACGGGTCCGTATCTATCTTCCCTTGATGACCTGCCCGAATCGACCGTCCGTGCGGTCGGAGGATTCACCTCACAGGGCTAGTCGGTTGCCGGGAATGAACTGCCGACCAGGGGTGTTGTGCGAGCTGTCAGGCACGGTCTGGCAGAATGACCCCTTGAGCCAGGCTCCGGTTCACCCCGAAACATCGGGGATCCGGCGGCCACCGAACACAGGCAGCGAGGAACACATGAAGAGCGGCATTCACCCGGAGTACGTGACCACCAGCGTCACCTGCGGCTGCGGCAACGAGTTCACCACGCGGAGCACCAACAAGAAGGGTGCTATCCACGTCGAGGTCTGCTCGAACTGCCACCCCTTCTACACCGGTAAGCAGAAGATTCTGGACACCGGTGGCCGGGTTGCTCGCTTCGAGGCGCGCTACGGCAAGCGCTCGAAGTAGCTGACTTATCGGCGTCCATTCCCCCAGGGAATTCAACACTGGGGGATGGACGCCGTTGTCATGTTCGGAGCAACCGTTCACAAGGAGAAGTCATGAGTGAGTCCGGGTCGCTGGACGGTTTGATGGCCGAGTACGCCGAGCTGGAGCGGCGGCTGGCCGACCCGTCGGTGCACGCCGACCAGGCCACCGCGCGCAAGCTGGGGCGCCGCTATGCCCAGCTCACTCCGATCATCAAGGCCGCCCGCGAGCTCGACCAGGCCACCTCGGACCTGGAAGCCGCCGCCGAGTTCGCCGATGAGGACGAGTCCTTCGCCGCTGAGGCCGCCGAGCTGCGGGAGCGCATCCCCGAGCTGGAGGCCAAGCTCACCGAGCTGCTGCTGCCGCGCGACCCGCACGACGCCTCCGACGTGGTCATGGAGATCAAGTCCGGTGAAGGCGGCGAGGAGTCCGCGCTGTTCGCGCACGACCTGCTGCGCATGTACCAGCGCTACGCCGAGCGGCAGGGCTGGAACGTGGAGATCCTGGACGCCATCGACACCGACATGGGCGGCGTCAAGGACGTCACGCTGACGGTGAAGGCCAAGCAGGCCGCCGCGGACGGCGTCTGGGCCCGGCTGAAGTTCGAGGGCGGAGTGCACCGCGTGCAGCGGGTGCCGGCCACCGAGACCCAGGGCCGGATCCACACCTCCGCCGCGGGTGTCCTGGTGTATCCCGAGCTCGAGGACATCGAGGTCGAGATCGAGGACAAGGACCTGCGGATCGACGTGTTCCGGTCCGGCGGCAAGGGTGGCCAGAGCGTCAACACCACCGACTCCGCCGTGCGGATCACCCACCTGCCCACCGGCATCGTGGTGAGCTGCCAGAACGAGCGGTCCCAGCTGCAGAACAAGGCCAGGGCCATGCAGGTGCTCCAGGCGCGCATCCAGGCGCAGGCCGAGGAGGAGCAGGCCGCTCAGGCGATGGCCGGCCGCAAGAGCCAGGTGCGCACGGTGGACCGGTCCGAACGGGTTCGTACGTACAACTTCCCGGAGAACCGGATCTCCGATCACCGGGTGGGCTACAAGGCGTACAACCTGGACCAGGTCATCGCCGGCGAACTCGACGGAGTCCTGGACGCCCTCCAGACCGCCGACCGCGCCGAGCGCCTCGAACAAGCCGCCGCCGGCGCCACCGCCTAACGTCCGGTCGCTACAGTTGATCTTTATCTGAGCAGGTTATTGGCCCCGGGAAGGGGAGCACATGGTCCAGCGGCATCCGTTGCGGTTGGCGGTGATGGAGGCGGAGAAGATCCTCGTGACCGCTGGGATCGCTTCGCCACGGGTGGACGCTGAACTGCTGGCGGCACACGTGCTCGGGTTGGAACGGTCGCGGTTGCACGCCGCCGCCCTGATCGACTCGGTGCAGCTGGACACGCTGCACCGGCTCGTCCAGCAGCGCGCCAAGCGCATCCCGCTGCAGCACCTGACCGGCTGGGCCCCGCTGGGCAACATTTCGGTGGACGTCGGACCTGGGGTGTTCATACCTCGCCCGGAGACCGAAATGCTCCTGGAGTTCGGGCTCGCCGCGATCAAGGGCAAGCCCGCTCCGGTCATCGTCGATCTCTGCACCGGCAGCGGCGCGCTCGCCCTGGCGCTGGCCCACGAGCGGCCGGACGCGCAGGTGCACGCGGTCGAGAAGGACTCCACCGCCCTGGTCTGGTCCCGGCGCAACGCCGACGCCCGCGCGGGCGCGGGCGACACCCCCATCCGGCTGCACGCCGGCGACGTCGCCGACTTCACCCTGCTGTCCGAGCTGGACTTCACCGTCGACCTGGTCGTGTGCAACCCGCCATACGTGCCGACCAGCACCGATGTCCCGCCGGAGGTGGCCGGGTACGACCCGCCGCAGGCGGTGTTCGGCGGCGCCGACGGCCTCGACATCATCCGGCACGTGATCACCTGCGCCGCCCGGCTGCTCAAGTCCGGCGGCGCGGTGGCCATCGAACACGACGACACGCACGGCGACGCCGTCCCGGAGCTGCTCCGGGCCCGCCGGGTGCTCACCGACGTGCAGGCCCGCGACGACCTCACCGGCCGTCCCCGCTTCGCCACGGCCGTTCGCACCTGATCGAACTGTTAGGCCGTTCGGGTGCCCTTATGCTGCGATGGGAACCGGATGCGGGATTCCCGACATCTGAGTGACGACGTTGTCCGGCAGAGGGTGGGAACGGAGCTAGTCCGTGGCTGACTTTTTTCAGGTGGACCTCGGCGTCCTCCAGCAATTCGTCAGTTCGCTGACGCAGTCCAAGGAACGGATGGACTCGGCGCTGAAGTCGCTGGGGGGCGGCATCGCGGGCGCGGTGGGATCGGACGCGTTGAACGACGCCGCGGGCGAGTTCCAGGAGACCTGGGAGTACGGGCTGGGGGAGCTCGGCAAGAAGATCGACGACACCAACAAGGGCGTCGACGCCGCGCACAAGGTCTACAAGCAGGTCGAGGACGACGCGAAGGCCGCCTGGAACCAGATCCAGACGCTGCTGCCGGGGAACTAGGGGAGACGCGGCGATGACGACATGGAGCTACCCACACCTGGGCTTCGACCCGGTTCCCGGCACCCCGGAGAGCGTGGACGACCTCGGCGCGAAGATCAAGAAGGCCGTCGACTCGATGACCGAGGCGAACTCCCTGATGGGGCGGCTGCGCAACGCGGGCGACTCGGTCTGGCAGGGCGAGGCGGGCGACAAGTTCCGCGAGAAGTTCAACGGTGACCTGGCCAAGGAACTGGAGAACGCGAACAAGTCGCTGAACAAGGCCGTCGACGTGGTCAAGGGCTGGGGCGGCAACCTGATCGACTTCAAGCAGAACGCCAAACGGCTGGACGAGGAGGCCGGGCTGATCAAGGAAGGCCTGGAGAAGGCCAGGCAGGCCTACGAGACCGCCAGGAAGAACCCGGACCTGGGGCTGGCCGGCAAGCACTTCGACACCGACGCCGCCCTGCAGCAGGCGCAGCGCGCACTGAACGCCGCGCAGGACGGGATCCGCACCGCGGGCGCCAAGGTCGAGGACTTCCAGGGACAGCTGGACTCGGTGATGAAGCGGGCCAAGGAGCTGGGCGAGGAGCACACCAAGGTCGCCAAGCGCGCCGCCGAGGAGCTCAAGGCGGCCACCGAGAAGCTGGCCCCGAGCGAGCCCGGCATGTTCTCCAAGATGTGGGACAGCTTCACCGGCGCCCTCAAGGACGTCGGTGACTGGATCGGCGACCACCTGGACGACATCCACTCCGTGCTGTCCAGCATCTCGGCTGTCGCCGGCCTGATCGCTCTGGTGACCCCGCCGCCGATCGACGCGATCGCGCTCGGCGTCTCGGTCGTCGCCGGGGCGGGCGCGTTGGCCGTCAACCTGGCCAACCCCGAGACGCGCGCCGCCATCGGCGGCCTGCTGCACGGTGACTTCAGCAAGGACAACCTGATGAAGGCCGCCTCGGTCGGTCTGGACGGGTTGACACTGCTGCCCGGTATCGGCGCGGCGAAGGGCGCGATCAAGGGTGTCGAAGGGGCGGCCGAGGGCATGGCCGCGGGTATGCCCAAGCTCGTGCAGGCCGCCTCCGAGGTGGCGCACCAGCCGGGGCTGGTCTCGAAGGGCATCGCGAAGATCCCCGGTGTGGGCAAGGTGGTGACCGCGGTGACCGAGGTGGCGCCGGTCCGGGGCGCGGTGCAGACCATGCACGACGTGGCCACCGCCGGGCGCGCGGTGGCCACCGATGCCGCCGGGGTCGCCACGCAGGCCGCCCAGGCCACCCAGCGGGGCGTCGAGTTCCTCTGGAAGACTCGCGGCGCGGTCACCGGCATCATCAACGCCAAGGGAGAAGTCACCTCATGACCAGCGTCGAGAACTTCCTTGTGCCGGACGAGGAACTCGTCTTCTGGTGGGAGACGCCGGTCGGGTACTTCCCGTTGCCGATCGAGAACATCGCCGAGAACATGCAGCGCGCCGAGGAGACCGTCGGCGAGCTCGCTCCACCGGAGCTGAAGTCCTCCGTCGGCCCGGTGGTCGCCGCGCTGACCGATCTGCTGCTGGAGCTCAGCAGCCGGAACCTGGTGTACGCCGGCGTCGGCAGGCACCTGTCGCCGATCGACGAATCGGTGGTCACCTCGACCTTGATCCTGACCGTCCAGGCCACCGGTCCGGTGCAGAACCCCCGGCTGGTGCTGAAGGAGTTCCTGAACCGCAAGGCGGAGGCGGGGGAGAAGGCCGAGATCACCAAGGTCGACTTCGAGGCCGACCGTCCGGTGATCTTCTTCGAGCAGGTCAAGTCCTACCCGTCCCCGGAGTTTCCCGGCCAGCAACCGCCGCCGCCCGGCGCCAGCAGTGACGTGTACCAGATCGAGGTGCTCATCCCGTCCAAGGACGGCCGCAAGATGGCCGTCGTGGAGTTCGCCACCCCGTTCGTGTCGCATGGACCCGCATACCGCACCATGGTTGCTCAGGTTGCCAATTCGATCACCTTCGAGCAGCCGGCGGAGCCGACCTCGGGTGGTCGGTCGATCATGGATGCGTTGGGTGGCTGATGGCTTTCACGGAGTATCTGGGCGATTTCGGTCGGTGGGATCGCCGGTCGCCCTGGTGGGACCCGACGAACGCCTACACGCCCTGGACCCTGGACCAGGGCTGGGTCCGGTTACGTGATGCGAGCACCGGTCAGCCCGTCATCGCGTTCACGGTGGAGCGGAGTTTCGCCAAGACGTGGCCGGATCTCCCGGTCTCCGGCCCGGTGTTGTTCGACGATGACGACTACCGCCGTTCCCTGTTGCTGCTGCCGGGACACCCGGAGTCCAGCGCGCGGGAGCTGCACAAGATCAACGAACGGCCGGCGCTGGACAGTCCGTACGACCCCTGGGCGGTCGATCACCCGGAGAAGCCGCGGGACAGCTTCGACCAGCCCTGGTGCTGCGCGGATCCGTACTCGCACATGCTGAAGGGCGGCTGGTTCTCCGCGAAGCCGCCCGAGGGCTATCAGGGCAGCAGCAAGCCCCAGTAGGCGGACCAGATGATCAAGGCCACGCCTGTGCCGATGATCGGGCGCAGGCGGGTCTTGGCCAGTGGTGGCCGCCGGCCGTACACCGAGATCAGGAACACCGTGCAGACCAGCGCGGTGATCGCCATGACCTGCGCGGCCAGCCACAGCAGCGGCCGGGACAGCACGATCGGACCCAGCCCGGTCGGGCCACGCACGACCATCAGGTAGAAGCACAGCGGCACGCCCGCCATGCCCAGCAGGCCGGTGGCCGCCAGCACCCGGCTGGACTTCAGGCCGGTGGGGATGAACAGGTAGATCAGCAGTGTCAGGGCCAGCACCGCGCCCAGGATCAGCTGGAACAGCGTGCCCTCGTACCAGTCCGGAGTGGACAGATCCCGGGTGCGGCGGTTCTGCTCCGGCACGGTGTCCGCGTAGGAGCTCGGCCGGCCGGAGGCCAGCGTGCGCACCCAGGCCGTCATCGCGTCCACGTATCCCGGGGCGAACTCGGCGCTGTCGGTGAAGCCGTTCCTGGACTTGTGCAGCCGGTGGTTGGCGTCTGGGAACACCCGCAGGGTCGCGCTGCCGGTGGCCAGCTTGGTGCGGAACACGTCCATCGACTCGGCGACCGGGGTGACCTGGTCGTCGGCGCCCCAGATGGCGAGCACCGGAACCCGGACCCGGCGCAGGACGGGTGCCGGGTCGTACCCGGCCTCCGGGAACAGGCCCGCGGCGACCACCTGACGCATGCCGGTGTCCTGCATCAGCTGCACCATCGAGCCGATGATGCCCGCGTATCGCAGGAAGTTCACATAGGACCACGCCTGCTGCCGGGGCGGCGAGACGCCGCTGGCGCCGACGGTGATCAGGAAGGACACGTCCGGCGAGTCGGCCGCGACCAGCGGAGCCACCCAGCCGCCCTCGGAGAAACCCCACAGGCCCAGCCGGGCCGGGTCGATCTCCGGCCGCGCCTTGAGCACCCGCAGCGCGGAGGAGGCGTCGGTGGCCAGCTGCCGGTAGTCACGGCGGAAGCGGGAGTAGCCGTCGGTGCGCTTGTCGTAGGTCAGCGCCACGATGCCGCCCCGGGCGAATGCCTCGGCCTCGGCGCGAAGTTCGTCCGCCGTGCTCGGGCCGGAGCCGGGGATGAGCACCACGCCGGGCAGCCCGGTGGCGCCGGCCGGAGCCGTGATCACGCCGTGCAGGTCGCCGCCCGCGGCGGGCACCACCACGTCGGTGCGGACCAGGTTCTGCTCCGCACCCGCGGTTCCGGTGATTCCCAGGCCGCAGACCAGTACCGCGGTGAGCAGCACGGCTGTCTTGCGGATCACCCCAGGCCTCCCGATGGCGGATTCGACTACGACAGTACAGATCTTGCCGCAGCGCATAGGTTATGGACATGCGAAACCGTTGGATCCATCTGGCGACGGCCACCGCTCTGCTCGGTGGACTGCTCGCCGCCCCTGCACAGGCGGAAACCGCAACTGGGGCCACCTGTACCTACACCCGGCTCGCGCCGAATCCCGATGACCGCCCGCAGCCGTTACCGAGGCCGAAGGCGTCCAATAGGGGCACCGCCACGGTGACCCTGGAGACGAACGCCGGCGACATCACCGTCAAGCTGGACCGGGCGAACGCCCCGTGTGCCGTGCACAGCTTCCTGCACCTGATCGACCGCGGCTTCTTCGACGAGACGCGCTGCTGGCGGCTGACCAACGACACCCGGCTGGGCGTGCTGCAGTGCGGTGACCTGGTGAAAGCCGAGATCGGCGGGCCCGGATACCGGTTCGACGACGAGGTGACCGGCAAGGAGACCTATCCGCGCGGCACCCTGGCCATGGGCAACCAGGGGCCGGGCACCAATGGCAGCGAGTTCTTCCTGGTGCACAGCTTCGCCAACATCAAGCCCGCGTACACCGTGCTGGGCCAGGTGACCGAGGGCCTGGACACGCTGGACCGCATCGTGGCCCGGGGCATCAAGGACGGCAAGGGCGACGGCGAACCCGCCCGCCCGGTGCGCATCTGGTCGATCGACGTCGACGAGGAGTAAGGGTGCCCCTTACTGCGTTCAACGCAGGGTGGGTGCCCTTCACTGCACTCAACGCAGGGTGGGTGCCCCTTACTGCGTGGAGGTTTTGACGGCGGGGGAGGCCGGGTACCCGACCCACGCAGCGGAAGGAGCGAGGTCATGAAGACCATCGAGAAATCCGTGGACGTGGGAGTACCGGCCTCCACCGCCTTCGGCGAGTGGGGACGGTTCACCGGGTTTCCCCCGGTGATGGACGGACTGCAGCCCGGCAACGAGGTCAGCTTCGAGCCGGTGAGCGACACCACGACCCGCGTCAGCGTGCACCTCGAACACCAGCCGCACACCCTGGGCGAGAAGATCGAATCCGCCCTGGGGCTGGCCACCCTCCAGGTCGGCGTGGGGCTGGAACGTTTCAAGGCCTGGGTGGAACCGTCGGCACACGATGTGCTCCCACCGAGCACGCCGATGGGGGAACTACCCCTGTTCCCGCACTACCCCGGACGCCCGTTGCTCTGAAGGGCCGGGAGGATCGGGCGACTCCTACTCGCTCCTCCCGCCCACGGACTCCACCGGTGGCCGGGGCACCGGCCGATGGGTGACGGCCTCCCGCCGCGGAGCCGGTAAACGGTCGGCGCCGATCGCCGCCTGCCAGCACTGATGGCAGTCCGGCCAGAGCCAGTCGCCGGGACCGGCCAGGTAGGTCTCGATGTGCATCCCGCACAGGGTGCGCACGTTGCGACCGGGCATCGCCCGGCCCGGATACGCGTGCCGCTGATCCCGGTAGGGCTGCCAGGCCAAGGGCTCCTCCACCCCGCCTCCCCTCCGGGCCGCAGCGTGACGCCAACCACATCCTTAGGTAGATTACCTCACTATCCAGCGCCCTGATCAGGTGAAACCCTGCCGCGCGCAGCCGGTTTCACCGGCCGTGCCAGGATGACCCGGTGAGTACCGTTTACGACTGTTCCCAGCCCGAGAGCCGGGACATGGGCCTCAAGGCCGCCGTCGCCGCCGTCCAGACCGGCCAGCTGGTCGTGCTCCCCACGGACACCGTCTACGGCCTGGGCTGCGATGCCTTCAACGGCGCGGCGGTCGACCGGTTGCTGCAGGCCAAGGGCCGCGGCCGGGACATGCCGGTGCCGGTTCTGGTCGGTTCCTGGTCCACCATCGACGGCCTGGTCATGCGGGTACCGGTCGAGGCGCGCAAACTGATCGAGGCCTTCTGGCCGGGTGGGCTGTCCATCGTGCTGGACGCCGCGCTGTCCACCGCGATGGATCTGGGCGACACCCGGGGCACCGTGATGGTCCGCATGCCGCTGCACCCGGTGGCCATCGAGCTGCTCAAGGAGACCGGCCCGATGGCCGTGTCCAGCGCCAACATCTCCGGGCAGCCGCCGGCGACCACCGCGCAGCAGGCGCAGGACCAGCTCGCCGAGGCCGTCTCGGTCTACCTGGACGGCGGCCCGAGCGGTGAGCCCGTCGCCTCCACCATCGTCGACCTGACCACCAGCGCGCCGCGCATCCTGCGGGAGGGCGCGATCACCAGGGAGCGCGTGTCGGAGGTGCTCGGCGTCGACGTCCCGGTCGTTTGATGGTTGAGTAGCGGACGAATCCGCACACCTATCCGGGAGCCGCAGGTCCATGCCCGACAGCACCATCCACGCCCTGGCCGATGAACTGGTCGCCGTGCAGTTCGACCACGACCCGCTGGAGGCCACCCTCTACGGGGATCGGGCTCGCGATCACCAGCTGCCCGAGTCGAGTACGGCGGCCGACGACGAGTTCCTGCGCCGCTGCTGGGACATCGCGGCGCGGGCCGAGGCGGTGGATCCGTCCACAGTGGACGAGACGGATCGGGTGACCCGTTCGGTGATCCTGGACTGGGTGCGCAACGTGACCGGATACGTCCAGGCGCGCACCGCCGAGTACACGGTGACCGACCTGTTCAACGCCCCGGCCGCCGGGCTGCTCATGGGCCTGTCGATGATCTCGCTGCCCGAGCCGCAGCACCCGGCCGCCTACCTGGAGCGGCTCGGGCAGGTGCCGCGTTACCTGGAGCAGGCGTTGCAGCGGCACCGGGACGGCATCACCGAGGGCCTCGCCCCGGTCGGTTACCTGGTGCAGAACGCGATCGACGCGCTGGACCGGTACCTGGACAACCCGGACCGCGACCCGCTGCTGCGCCCGGCGCCGGTCACCCCGGACGACGACTTCGAGCAGCGGCGCGCCGAGGTCCTGGAGACCGTGGTCCGCCCGGCGTTCGCCGCCTACCGGGACGGGCTGCGGGAGCACGTGCTGCCCTTCGGCCGCACCGAGGACGCGCCCGGCCTGACCCACCTGCCCGGTGGCAGGCAGCTCTACATCGGGCTGGCCCGGTTCTTCACCACCACCGAGCGCACCCCGGAGGAGCTGCACCAGACCGGCCTGGACATCGTCGCCGAGCTGGCCAAGGAGTACTCCGAGCTGGGACAGCGGATCTTCGGCGTCAGCGAGGTCCCGGAGATCTTCCAGCGGCTGCGCACCGACCCGGAGCTGCGGTTCAGCAGCGCCGAGGAGATCCTGGACAAGGCCAAGGCCGCGATGGAGCGCGCGGTCGCCGCGGCCCCGCAGTTCTTCGGCCGGTTGCCACAGGCCCCGTGCGCCATCGAGGAGGTGCCCGCGGACTCCGCCCCCGGCAGCCCGCTGGCCTACTACCTGCCACCCGCCGCCGACGGTTCCCGGCCGGGCACGTACTTCCAGAACACGCACAACGCCACCGGCCGCGACCGGTTCAGCCTGGAGGCCGTCGCCTTCCACGAGGCGATCCCCGGGCACCACTTCCAGATCAGCGTCGCCCAGGAACTGACCGAGCTGCCGCTGCTGCGCCGCAAGCCCGAGTTCACCGCCTACATCGAGGGCTGGGGCCTGTACACCGAGCGGCTGGCCGACGAGATGGGTCTGTACACCAGCGACCTGGACCGGTTCGGCATCCTCACCTACGACTCGCTGCGCGCCTGCCGCCTGGTGGTGGACACCGGGGTGCACGCGCTCGGCTGGACCAGGCAGCAGGCCATCGACTTCATGCTGGCCAACGTGCCCGCCAACGAGGGCGAGATGATCACCGAGGTGGACCGGTACATCGCGATGCCCGGCCAGGCGCTGTCCTACATGGTCGGCAGGCTGGAGATCCTGCGGCTGCGGGCCAAGGCCAAGGAACTGCTCGGCGAGTCCTTCTCGCTGTCCGCGTTCCACGACGTGGTCCTCGGCGGCGGCCCGCTCCCGCTCGGCGTGCTGGACGAGGTCGTCACCGCGTGGGCGTCTCGCGGCTGACGTTCCGCAGCGCGGCGTCCAGGGCCGTCATCAGCTGTGCGACGCGGCTCCCGCCGGTGGGTGCGAGGGGATAGCGACCGAGTAGCTCCACCAGCGTGGGAGTCGCGCGCACGCGGGCCTGCTCGATATGCCGGTCGCCCACGGCGGGATCGTCGCCGGCGCGCAGTTCGGCCACCCGCGCCGCGTGCGCGGCGGCCCGCAGGATGTGTCCGACCTGGGTCGGCTGGGCCAGCGGATGCAGGTACGCGGCGGCCGCGGCGTCACCCGCCGCGTGCGCGGCGTGCTTCGCGGCCTCGGTGGCCGCGGCCTTGGCGGCCCGGTGCGCGTCCAGCGCGGTGGTGCGTTGCAGGTTCGTCCGCCGGGCGCCGCCGGCGAAGGCCCGCGCCGCCTCGATGGCCGCGCGCGGTCGCCGGTCGCCGGGATGGCACTGCTCGAACACGGTGAGCACCTCCTCGGCGCTCTCCACGGCGTAGCGCGCGACCACCCGCAACTCGTCCATGCTCAACGCGATCTCCACCCCGTCAGTCTAGAAATCCGGTTGACCGGTCCGCTCTCATGGAGAGCATGGATCTGCCACCGCACGTGCTGGCCAACCGTGAGTACTGGGACGCGACCGCCGCCAACTGGGTCGCGCCCGGCGAGCGGTCGTGGGCGCAGGACAAGCCCAGCTGGGGCGTCTTCCAGGTCGACGTTCCCGTGCTGCCCGAGGACGTGGCCGGGCTGGACGTGATCGAGCTCGGCTGCGGTACCGGCTATGTCAGCGCCTGGCTGGCCCGGCGCGGCGCCAGGCCGGTGGGCATCGACAACTCGGCGGCGCAGCTGGCGACCGCCCGGCGGCTACAGGCCGAGCACGGCATCGAGTTCCCGTTGCTGCACGGCAACGCCGAACAGGTGCCGTATCCGGATGCCTCCTTCGACCTGGCGGTGAGCGAGTACGGCGCCGCGATCTGGTGCGATCCGTACGTGTGGATCCCGGAGGCGGCGCGGCTGCTGCGGCCCGGTGGCCGGCTGATCTTCCTGTGCAACAGCGTGGCCTCGATCCTCTGCGCCCCGGACGACGAGGCCGAGCCGTCCACCGAGCGGATGGTGCGTCCGCAGCGGGGACTGCACCGGCTCGCCTGGCCGGAGGGCTCGGTGGAGTTCCACCTCGGGCACGGCGACATGATCCGGCTGCTGCACGACAGCGGGTTCCAGCTGGAGAACCTGACCGAGATCTTCGCCCCGGAGGACGCCGGCGACTCGCCCTTCAACTACGCCCCCGCGGCCTGGGCCCGGCAGTGGCCGGTCGAGGAGGTCTGGACGGCCCGCCGGATCTGACGTTTTTCCGTTGCCACCGCTGGACAACGCGGCCATGATCGAGGAATGGGCGATCAGGTACTGGCGGGACTGGCCGACGAACTGAACCGACTCGACTTCGACCGGGATCCGGTGTCCGCGACGCTCTACGGCGTCCGCGACCGGGACCACCTGCTGACCGAGATCAGTGCCGAGGCCCAGCAGGACTACCTGGCCAAGGCCGAGGACATCGCGGTGCGGGCCGACGCCATCGACCCCTCCACCCTGGACAGCACGGACCGGGCCACCCGCAGCGTGATCCGCGCGATGGTCGACGCCGACCGGGACCACATCGAGTCCCACGGCATCGAGTACCTGATCAGCGCCGGATTCTGGTCGCCCGCCGCGCGGTTGCTGACCTCGTTGCCGCTGACCACGCTGACCGAGCCCGCGCACGCGGAGGCCTATCTGCAGCGGCTGGCCGCGATCCCGGTCCTCCTCGGCACCGCGTTGCAGCGGCACCGCGCCGGAATCGCCGCGGGCCGGGTGCCGGTCGCGCACCTGGTGCAGGCCGCCATCGACTCGCTGGATCGCTACCTGGGTCATCCGAACAGTGACCCGCTGGACAAGCCGGACGGCGGCGAGGAGCACGGGGTGCGCCGGGCGAAGCTGCTGGCCGACGTGGTGCGGCCCGCGTTCGCGGCGTACCGCGACGGCCTCGCGCAGCACGTCCTGCCGACCGGCAGGCCCGCGGAACTGGGCGGCCTGTGTCACCTGCCGGAGGGCGACGCCCTCTACGCCAAGCTGGTCCGCAAGTACACCACCACCGATCGCTCCCCGGATGACCTGCATCGGACCGGCCTGGACCTGATCGACCGGCTGGCCGCCGAGTACACCGAGCTGGGCGGGCGGCTGTGGGGGATCACCGACCCCGGCGAGGTGATCGGCAGGCTGCGCAGCGATCCGGCCCTGCGGTGCACCGACGAGGCGAGCGTGCTGGACCACGTCCGGGCGTCGATCGTCCGCGCCGAGTCGGTCGCGCCCGCCTGGTTCAACCGGCGCCCCGCCGCGCCGTGCGCGGTGGAACCGGTGCCCGCCGACCTCGCGCCGAACGCGGCGAGTGCCTACTACTACGCGCCGTCCACCGACGGTTCCCGGCCGGGCAGCTACTTCCACAACACCTACAAGGTGGAGGACCGCGACGCGTTCGTGCTGGACGCGATCGCCTTCCACGAGGCGGTGCCCGGGCACCACTTCCAGCTGAGCCTGGCCCAGGAGCTGACCGAGCTGCCGGAACTGCGCCGGCGGGCCTTCTTCATCGCCTACATCGAAGGCTGGGCGCTGTACGCCGAGCGGCTGGCCGACGAGATGGGGCTGTACAGCGATGACCTGCAGCGGATCGGCATGGTCGCCGAGGACTCGCTGCGGGCGGCGCGGCTGGTGGTGGACACCGGCCTGCACGCCAAGGGCTGGACCCGGCAGCAGGCCATCGACTACATGGTCGCGAACATCCCGGGAAATCTGGTGGACATCACCGTCGAGGTGGATCGGTACCTGGCCATGCCCGGACAGGCGCTGTCGTACATGGTCGGCAGGTTGGAGATCCACCGGCTGCGGGAGTGGGCCGCCGGGCAGTTGGGTGAACAATTCGCCATTGCGGAGTTCCATGACGTACTACTCGGGGGTGGGGCGCTGCCACTCGGCGTACTGCGTGAGTTGGTAGCGGACTGGGTGCGGGATAGGACACACTGACGTCAGAGTTACCCTGCAGTAGTGTGATCCGCACCATTTGGAGTCATAAGTTACGGCAATACGACGATTCTGGTGTGACGTTTGATGAGACACCATGGTGAAAGTTGAACGTCGATAGCCGTTCAACCGTATAGAGACACTAATTTCCACAACGCCGATTGCAACCTCAGTTTGCGAAAAGGCCCACCACGCCCGGTGGGCGTCGCTGTAAGGAGCCCTTCATGGCGCAGCGATCTGAGGTCTACCCTGCACAATCGCATCAGGCACCGAGCCCGGGCCGGATCGTGGACCACGAACTCAGTGTGGCCCTGCGAGCCGGACCGTTTCACCGGGCGCTGCAGCTCGCGATCAAGAGTCGCGGGCTCAGTCTGGAGCGCCTGCACGCCCACCTGCTGAATCGTGGCGTGCAGGTAAGTCTGGCCAGCCTCAGTTACTGGCAACGCGGCCGATCCCGGCCGGAGCAAGCGAAGTCCATGCGCGCCGTCCGCGAGCTGGAGAACATCCTGGGCCTGGCCCCGGATGAGCTCGTGGCGCTGCTTGGTCCCCGTCGTAAGCGTGGACGGTGGGTCAACCAGGCGGCGGGTGCCACGGATTTTCGCCTGGTCACCGACTATCACGAGCAGCTGGATCAGCTGTCTCGGGCGGTCGGTGGCGCCGTCGATCATCTGTGGGACTGGCTGGGATGCCAGGAACACGTGATGATCGGCCGAGCCAGAGACGAGAAGTCGGTCCGGCTGCGCCTGACGGTTCGGGCCAGGGTGGACAACGCTGATCGATTCGTCCTGTTCTACCGGGGTGATCAACCCATCCGCCCGGATGTACACGCGGCGTCCTATTGCCGCGTGGGGCGGGTGCGTACGCACCCCTCGGCGAACATCATCGCGGTCGAGCTGCTGTTCGGCCGTCCGCTGATGGCCGGGCAGACGCACCTGTTCGAGTTCGAGATCGGATACTCCCAGCAGGGCCCACCGAGCACCCACTGGGTGCGCGGCCTGCGGCTTCCGGTCAACCAGTACTCGTTGCGCGTGCAGTTCGACCCGGCGATGGTCCCCGCGCGTGCCTATCGCACGTGGAAGGGGACCAGGAGCACCGAAACCGTGGACGTCATGCGACTGCATCCCGATGTGTGGTCGTCGGTCCACTTCATTGAAACAGAGGCCACTGCCGGCCAGTACGGAATCCGGTGGGAGTGGTATTAGCGAATGAGTCGGAATAGCTCGCGGGAACCGAGCTATTCCGACTTTCGCTACGGGCTATTGCTCGGCTGTTATACGTGGTTTCTGGGGCGTCTGGCTGTCGGCGAATGATGGCTTTGGAGGGGGAGACGGGCGTGGGGCCGCGTCTTTGCTGCCTTCGTGTTGGGTGGGGGCACGCCGTTCTGGCGGTCGGCTGGGCGCACGCCGTTCTGGCGGTCGGGGCCGCTGCGCGGAGTCCGAGGGTTTTAGGCGCCCGGAAAGACGCTTTCAGGGCTCTCAGCGGCCCAAACTCCGCTTTGATCAAGGTCGCTCGGTGCGACACGGTGCGGAAATGGTGCGACACGCCGTGTGGTCCCGCGAGGTGGACGTCCTTTGTGGACGGACACAGTGGACAGTGACCGACCATCGCACCGAACCCAGCCCCATCAGCCGACCGGCCAGTCAGGCGTGCGCCCACCCAACACGCCGGCAGGAAAGACGGCCCCCGAGCCCGTCTCCCCTTCCAAAGCCCGCTTTCGCCGACAGCCAAGAACCAGCCACGCTCAGCCGATGATCCGCGAAGTCCCGAACATCTCGTCGAGCGTGACGGCGCGCAGACCACGCTGGTCGGCCATCTTCTGGATCTCCGCGAAGTGGTTGATCGCCGTCGGGTAGTTCACGTGAGCCAGCATCAGCGTCCGCGGTTTGAGGTACTTGTCGACCTCGCCGAGCAGCACGTTCGGTTCGAGCTTGCCCGAGTCGCCGAACGAGCCGTTCCAGATCGCGATGTGGGTGAAGCCCAGCCGCGCGGCGACGGCGTCCACCCTCGGGTTGTGGTTGCCGAACGGCGGTCGCAGCCACGGCCGGGACGTGGTGCCGAAGGTGTGCTGGATCCAGTCCTCGTTGGACTGGATCTCGTGCTCGATCTGGGCGTCGCTCAGCGTCAGCAGGTTCTTGTGGTTCATGGTGTGGTTGCACACCTGGACCCGCCCCTGGGCGACGAGCTTCTTGATCCGGGCCGCCATCGGCTCCCAGTTCTTCGCGTACTGCCCGTTCGGGCAGAACGTCAGGTGCATGCCCTGCTCGGCCAGCTTCACGTAGCCGGCGATGCACTCGGGGCACACGCCGTCGTCCAGGGTCAGCGCCCAGCTGTCCTTGGCCTTCTCCGGGCCCTGGAACACCACCACCGGCGCGCCGGGACGGGCGCCCGGGATGGCGGGCAGGGTCTTCTCCGGTTCCGGAACGTGTGACGTTCGTGGCGCGGAGAGCTGTTTGGCTGCTTCGGGCTTGCCCGGCTCCAGTGTGGCGGTACTGCACGCGGCCAGTACGACCAGCGTGACGACGGCCAACAGCCTGCGAGCTACCCCAGAAGACGACACATTAAAGTGACGTCCAAGCAGATGGAAGGATGCGTTTGTACTGCGGCTCACGTGGCCATACTGCCCCATCGCGCGGTCGGGCGATGCAGCGCAGCGGGTAACGTGGCCGACCGTGACCGAGTAGTCGGCCGGCAAAAGGAGAGTCAAGCAGTGAGCACGCCGTTCTGGGGCCCCGATTTCGACGCCCTGCAGTCCTTTGACCCCGAGATCTCGGACGTCATCCTCGGTGAGCTCGAGCGCTTGCGCGGCGGGCTCCAGCTGATCGCCAGTGAGAACCTGACCAGCCCTGCGGTGCTGGCGGCGCTCGGATCCACCCTGTCCAACAAGTACGCCGAGGGCTACCCGGGCCGCCGCTACTACGGTGGCTGTGCCGAGGTCGACAAGGCCGAGAACATCGGCATCGAGCGCGCCAAGGAGCTGTTCGGCGCCGAGCACGCCAACCTGCAGCCGCACTCCGGTGCCAGCGCCAACCTGGCCGTCTACGGCGCGTTCCTGCAGCCGGGCGACAACGTGCTGGCCATGTCGCTGCCGCACGGTGGCCACCTGACCCACGGCGCCAAGGTCAACTTCTCCGGCAAGTGGTTCAACCCGATCCCGTACAGCGTCCGCGAGGACAACGAGCTGATCGACTACGACCAGGTCCGGGATCTGGCCAAGCAGCACCAGCCCAAGATGATCATCGCCGGTGCCACCGCGTACCCGCGCCTGATCGACTTCGCCGCCTTCCGGGAGATCGCCGACGAGGTCGGCGCGATCCTGATGGTGGACGCCGCGCACTTCATCGGCCTGGTGGCCGGTAAGGCGATCCCCTCGCCGGTGCCGTACGCCGACGTCGTCTCCTTCACCACGCACAAGGTGCTGCGTGGACCCCGTGGCGGCATGATCGTCTGCCGCGAGGAGCACGCCAAGGCCATCGACAAGGCCGTGTTCCCGTTCAGCCAGGGTGGCCCGCAGATGCACTCGGTGGCCGCCAAGGCCGTCGCGCTGAAGGAAGCGGCCAGCGCCGACTACCAGGCCTACGCCCAGCAGGTCGTGGCCAACGCCGGCGCGCTGGCCAAGGGTCTGGAGGCCGAGGGCATGCGCCCGGTGTCCGGTGGCACCGACACGCACCTGGCGCTGATCGACCTGCGTCCGGTGGGCGTCACGGGGGCCGAAGCCGAGGCTCGCAGCGACGCTGCCAAGATCACCTTGAACAAGAACGCGATTCCGTACGACCCGCAGAAGCCGATGATCGCCTCCGGTATCCGGATCGGTTCGCCCTGCCTCACCACCCAGGGCATGACCGAGTCCGAGATGGCCGACGTGGCGAAGCTGATCTCGCGGGCGGTGCGTGCGGAGCTGGGAACGACGGACGGCGACGCCGAGCTGGCCAAGGTGGCCGAGCAGGTCACCGAGCTCGTCACCAGGTTCCCGGCATACCCCAGGTAATCCACGAGCTAAGGGAATCACCGTGCATGCGGGTGTCACCGCCGTCGCTTCAGGCATCATCCTTCCGGTACGAGAGTTCTTGCTGGTAGGGCTGATCTCGGCGGCGGTGGCATTCCTGATGACCGGGGCCGTGCGACTGTTCGCCTTCAAGGTCGGCGCGGTCGCCGTCCCCCGGGCGCGGGATGTGCACGCCAAGCCGATGGCCAGGATGGGCGGCCTGGCCATCTTCGGTGGCGTGCTGGCCGGCATGTTCCTGGCCCACCAGCTGCCGGTGCTGCGTAGCGCCTTCGCCTTCGAGCAGACACAGGTCCGCGGCGTGGTGATGGCCGGCGCGATCATCGTGCTGATCGGCGCGCTGGACGACCGGTTCGAGCTGGACGGCCTGACCAAACTGGCCGGGCAGACCACCGCGGCCGGGGTGATGGTGTTGTTCGGCGTGCAGTGGAGCGTGTTCTGGGTGCCGTGGGGCAGTCCTGTCGGCAGCAGCCTGGTGCTCGGTAGCGACCAGGGCAGCCTGCTCACCGTGCTGCTCACCGTCACCATGATCAACGCGATGAACTTCGTGGACGGCCTGGACGGGCTGGCCTCGGGCATCGGCATGATCTCCGCCTGCGCCACCTGCGTGTTCTCGCTCAGCCTGCTGAACACCTCCGGCGCGATCACCGCCTATCCGCCCACCCTGATCGCGGCGACCCTGGCCGGCGCCTGCCTCGGCTTCCTGCCGCACAACTTCCAGCCCGCGCGGATCTTCATGGGCGACTCGGGCTCCATGCTGATCGGTCTGATGCTGGCCGCGGCGTCCACCACGGCCTCCGGTCAGCTGAATCCGGACACCACCGGGCCGCAGGACACCCTCGGTCTGCTCACCCCGCTGGTGGTGGTGGCCGCGGTCTTGTTCATCCCGCTGCTGGACCTCATCCTGGCGATCATCCGGCGCACGCGGAACGGGCAGAACCTGTTCTCCGCGGACAAGATGCACCTGCACCACCGGCTGCTGGACATCGGCCACTCGCACCGCCGAGCCGTGCTGCTGATCTACTTGTGGGCCTCGGTGCTGGCCTTCGGCGCGGTGGCGATGGCGGTCTTCGACCCGGTCGTGGTGGCCTGGACCGTCGGTATCGGCCTGGCCATGGCGCTCATCGTCTCCGTGGTGCCACGTCTGCGCTCCAAGGATTCCATCCCCGACTGACCTCCGTTGCGCTGATGGTGGCAGCGCCTTGCCCACGTTTCGTAACGCTGTTACCGTCATTGGTAACAGTGTTATAGGAGGCGGGCATGGACAACGCGTTCTTAGCGGGGACCCTGGCACCGGTTGCCGAGGAGCGGACCCTGACCGATCTGCGGGTGGCCGGCACGATCCCGGACTGGCTGGACGGCCGGTACCTGCGCAACGGCCCCAATCCGGTGAGCGAGGTGGATCCGGCCACCTACCACTGGTTCACCGGCGACGGCATGGTGCACGGCGTGCGGCTGCGCGACGGCAAGGCCGAGTGGTACCGCAACCGCTGGGTGCGCTCGCAGCACGTCAGCCGGACGCTGGGCGAGGAGCCGCTACCCGGCGTGGGGCGGTTCGGCGCGAACACCAACGTCGTGCAGCACAACGGCCGTACCCTCGCGCTGGTCGAGGGCGGCGCGATGAACTACGAGCTGACTGACGAGCTGGAGACCATCGGCGCCTGCGATTTCGGCTTCGGCCCCGGCTACACGGCGCACCCGCACCGGGATCCGGTGACCGGCGACCTGCACGCGGTGTCCTACGCGTTCAGCATGGGTAACTCCGTGCAGTACTCGGTGGTCGGCGCCGACGGCCTGGTCAAACGGGTGGTGGACGTCAAGGTCACCGGCAGCCCGATGATGCACGACTTCTCGCTCACCGAGAACTACGTGATCTTCTACGACCTGCCGGTCACCTTCGATGTCCGCGAGGCGGTGCCGGCGTCCGCTCCCGCGCCGATGCGCTGGGCCGCCCGGCTGGTGATGTCCGCGGTGATCGGCAAGGTGCGGATCCCGGACCCCATCGCGGCGATGGCCGGCAAGGCGGGGAGCAACGGCGGGCTGCCGTATCGGTGGAACCCGGAGTATCCGGCCCGGGTCGGCGTCATGCCGCGGGAGGGCGAACCGACGGTGCGCTGGTTCGACGTGGAGCCGTGCTACGTGTTCCACCCGGCCAACGCCTACGAGCAGGACGGCGAGATCGTGCTGGAGCTGGCCCGGTTCGAGCGGATGTTCGCCGACAAGCAGATCCACGGGCCGAGCGGGTCGCCCACCCTGGACCGGTGGACCATCGATCTGGCCGCCGGCAAGGTGCGGGAGCAGCGGCTCGATGACCGGCCGCAGGAGTTCCCGCGGATCGACGAACGGCTCACCGGCAGGCGGCATCGCTACGCCTACACCATGGCGGCCGAGACGGTGGTCGCCGAGAGCAGGGGCCTGATCAAGCACGACCTGGACAAGCAGGACAGCGTGATCCGGGACTTCGGCGACGGGCAGAACGGTGAGTTCGTGTTCGTGCCGCGTGCGGCCGACGCCGGTGAGGACGACGGGGTGCTGATGGGTTTCGTGGACTATCCGGCGGACGGCCGGGCCGAGCTGCGGATCCTGGACGCGGGCACCCTGGAGGACATCGCCACCGTCGCGCTGCCCAACCGGGTGCCCGCCGGATTCCACGGCAACTGGGCACCTACGCCCTGACCAGCAGGTCCGCGTAGTCCGGGTAGGTCAGCTGATCGTATTTACGCAGCCGGCCCTGGGTGAGTCTGGCGATCGTGCGGCCGATCCCGGTAGGCAGTGCGGACAGGGTCCGCGCCAGCGCCGGGATCACGGTCAGGGCCAGCTTGGAGCGAGGCACCAGACTGCTCCCGTTGTTGAGCGCGATCTGCCGGCTCAACCGCACGTGGTCCAGCATGATCGCCTCGTACGCCGGGTAGGCCACCGCGTGGTCGCCCTTGGCCTTGGCCAGCTCACCGGCCAGCACATAGGCGCCGACCACGGCCAGGCTCGTGCTACCGCCGACCGCCGGTCCGGGGCAGAAGCCGGCATCGCCGACCAGGGTGACCCGGCCCTTCGACCAGGTGTCCAGGCGCAGCTGGGTGATCGTGTCGTAGTAGAGCGGTGTGTTCTCGTCGAACCGGGCCAGCCAGGAGTCCACCGCGGGGGTCATGCCGCGGAACGCCTCGATCACCAGCCTGCGCTGGGCGGCCGTGTCCCGGTAGTGCACGTCCGGCTGCGGCTGGGTGCGCCACATGAACGCGGCACGGCCGTCGTCCAGGGGTTCTGCCGTGTACAGACCGGCCAGCCGGCCGACGTCGAAATGGGTGTCCATCACGCCGTTCTCGCACAGCGACTTCGGTACCGAGAACACCGCGAGGCAGGCGCCGAGGTAGTGCTCCTGCGACTTGTCGAAGGTCAGGTTCCGCACGTTGGAGTGCAGCCCGTCGGCGCCGATGACCAGGTCGAACCGCTCATCGGGGGCCCGCTCGAACGAGACGGTGCCGTCCTCGCCGATCGCGGTGATCGAGTCGGCGAACCGGTACTCCACGTCGCGCAGGGTCGCCTCGTAGTACACCCGCGACAGGTCGTTGCGCATGATCTCCACGTGCCGGTCGGACAGGGCGCCGTACACCTTGGTCATGTCGATCTCGATCGGCTTCGGCCGGTCCGCGCGGACGAAGCGCACCCGGTCGGTGCCGGTGGCCAGCTTCTCCACCGCGTCCCGCAGGCCCATCTTCTCGGTGATGTCGTAGGACGGCGTGAACAGGTCGACCGCATGGCCGAGGGTCTGGCGCAGCTCCGGCGCCCGCTCCACCACGGTCACGTCGAAGCCGTATCGGGTGAGCCAGTAGGCCGTGACCGGCCCGGCGATGCTGGCTCCGGAGATCAGTACTCGCATCGGAGTCCCCCTTACTTACTAAACGGTAAGTAAAAGCTAGCACGGCAACTTACCGTCTGTTAAGTAAGTTAGGATCTCCGCATGCCCCGACCGTCGAACACTCGTGATCGCATCCTCGACGTGACCAGGGAGTTGTTCGCGCGCAAAGGCATCCGGGGCACCAGCCTGCAGGAGATCGCCGACGAGCTGAGTATCACCAAGGCCGCGTTGTACTACCACTTCGCGTCCCGGGAGGACCTGGTGCGCAGCATCGTCATGCCGGTCCTTGAGGACGGCGCGGCGTCCCTGGCGGCCTGGGAGACCCGCACCCCGCTGGACCGGCGCCAGTTGCTGCTCGACTACTTCGACTTCTCGTTCCGGCACAGCCAGGTGCTGCTGATGGTGATCACCGACTTCGCCGCGTTGCAGGAGCTCGGCCTGATCCAGACCGCGCTGGGCTGGCAGGCCCGGACGGCGGCGCTGCTGGCCGGACCGGAGCCCACGCTGGCCGCCCGGGTCGGCGCGGTGATGGCGCTCGGCGGCCTGCAGGACACGATGATCCATTTCGCCGACGAGCCCCGCGAGCAGCTCCGCGAACTCGTGGTGGACACCGCCCTGGCGATCCTGGGCCGGCACCTGACCGAGTGACCTTCACTGCCCCCGTTCCGCCTGTTCCTGCTGTTCAGGGCCCCGGCGATGCGCGCGTGAGACGGTAGGCGGACGGTGGTGACGCGGGCCGGAGATGGCGGCCGGTCATGGTTTCCCCAGCTCGCCGGTCAGCGGTGACCGGCGAAGTCACTGGAGGGAAATCATGCGTACCTATCAGCGCGTCATCAGTGGCCTGGTGCTGTCCGGAGCCATGTTGTCCGGCGGAGCCGCCATCGCCCAGGCCTCGGCGCTGCCCGCCGCCCCTGCGGCGGTCGTGCAGCAGGTGGCCGCCTTCGAGCCGCCGCCGGACGCCGCCGCCTGCACCAGCCCGATCCGCTGCGCCATCGACTTTCTGAGGAACAACTGGCGCAGCTACTACGACGAGTTCGTCAGCGTGATGAAGCAGGGCATCGATGTGGTCAAGAACTGGTGGGCCGGTCTGCACTGGACCCTCCGGGGAACGCTGGAGAGCATGGGAATGGGTGAGGTACAGGATTGGTTCCAGGAAGCCTGGGACTACCTGTTCGGCTGATAAATCAGCGTGAATTTCCCGGGCGGTCTGGGCATTGTCTAGATTGCCCGGGAACTTTGCTGTTGAACTGAGGGGAATGTGTCATGACAACCGAACCCGCGGCACCCCGGACACCACTGGCCATCGGCATGGTGGTCGCCGCGATCATCTCCGGGCTGGTCGGCATCATCTCGTTGAAGAAGCTGCACACCTCCATGGACTACTGGCTCTACTGGGCGTCCCCGCTGGTCGTGGGCATCGGGTTCCTGGCGCTGGCCGCCTGGCTCGGCGGTGGCGAGCGGATCGGCAGGCGGTGGTACTACCGCTTCGCCATGTTCGGCCTGGCGGTGCTGGTCATTCGCGGGGTGCCCGCGTTGCCGGTGTGGAACAGCAACTAATGTGAATTGAATTCTCATTCGATACCTGCGGATGACGGGGGAATACCACCGCAGGTCGATTCGAGTGGATAAGCGCGGTCGATATCGTGCTGAGACCGAACTTTATGGGGGCGTGATGATCCAGGTGAGATCGCTGGTGAAGAGCTACGGCGGCAGACGGGCCGTCGATGATCTCGAGTTCACCGCACGGCCGGGACAGGTCACCGGGTTCCTCGGGCCGAACGGGGCGGGCAAGTCCACCACGATGCGGATCATCCTCGGCCTGGAGCGGGCGGACTCCGGGACCGCGACCGTCAACGGCAGGCCGTACGCGCAGCTGGACGAACCGCTGCGGGAGGTCGGTGCCCTGCTGGACGCGCGGTGTACCGATCTCCGGCGCAGCGGTCGTGATCACCTGCGGGTGATGGCGTTGATGGGCGGCATTCCGGTGTCCCGAGCCGACGAGGTGCTCGCCCAGGTCGGCCTGGAGACGGCGGCGGGCAAGCGCACCGGCGGTTACTCGCTGGGGATGGCGCAGCGGCTGGGGATCGCCGTCGCGTTGCTGGGCGACCCGCACACGCTGGTGTTCGACGAGCCGACCAACGGCCTGGATGTGGACGGCATCCGGTGGATCCGGGACCTGATGCGTGGCCTCGCCGCCGAAGGGCGGACCGTCCTGGTGTCCTCGCACCTGATGAGCGAGGTGGAGGACCTGGCCGACGAGGTGGTGGTGATCGGTCAGGGCAGGCTCATCGAGCAGTCCGGCATCCGGGAGTTCATCGACCGGGCATCCGGCGACCGGGTGCGGGTCGAGTGCGCCGATCCGGCGGCGCTGGCCATCGCCCTGCGGGCGAGCGGCGCGGTCACCGAACCGGAACGGCCGGGAACGTTGCTGGTCAACGGCCTGTCCCGCAGGCAGGTGGGGGAGATCGCCGTCGCGCAGCGGATCGCCGTGTACGGACTGGCGGACTGCCTGGTGTCCCTGGAAGAGGCGTATGTGCGGGCGTCCCGCAACAGCCTGGAGTTCAGCACGCGCGATCAGGAGGTGCCGGCGTGAGTACCGCGTTCATCGAGATCCCCCGGCTGGTCCGAGCCGAGTTCGTCAAGCTGCGCACGGTGCGCTCCACCGTGATCACCCTGATCGCCCTCACCGTCCCCGCCCTGGCCGCCGGCCTGTTCCTGGCCACCCGGCTGGATCCGGAGCCGGGCCGGCCGGTGAACCCGGAACACCTGGCGCTCACCCCACTGGTGGTCGCCGTGTTCCTCGTCGAACTGGCGGTCATCATGCTCGGATCCACCGTGCTGACCAGCGAGTACCACAGCGGGATGATCCGGTCCAGCATCACCGCGATGCCCCGGCGAGGCAGGCTGCTCGCCGCGAAACTGCTCGCGGTCACGCTGCTCTCGGCCGGTTTCGGGCTGCTGTTGTCGCTCGTGGTGCTGGCGGTATCCGTGCCGGCCGTCCAGGCGGAGGGATTCGAGGTGCCGCTGACCGGCCTGGTGCCCGCCGTGGTGCTCGGGGTCGTTCTCTACCTGCCGATGCTCGCGGTGTTCAGCGCCGCGGTGGCCGCCGTGGTGCGGGGTTCCGGCGCCACGTTCACCATCATGCTGATGTCGGTGTTCGTGCTGCCCAACGTGATCGGCTTCGTCCCGTGGGCCGGTGACTGGCTGGAGCGGTACTGGCCGCCGGCCGCCGGATTCGAGGTGGTGCTGCACAGCGACAAGGCCGGCGTCGTGTCACCGGCCCTCGGCTACGCGGTGTTCGCACTGGCCACCGCGCTACTGGTGGCCGGCGCGAACCAGGTGCTACAGCGACGGGCCGCCGTTTGATCCGGTGATCAGGTCTCGCAGCGCCGAGCTGGGTGTCACGCCCAGTTCGGCGCCGAGCACGGCGGTCAAGGCGTCCAGCCGGGCCGCCGCCCGCCCCGGCCTGCCGTGCCTGATCTCGGCGGTGATCAGCAACCGCCATGCGCTCTCCCGCAGCGGATCCTGCTGAGTGAGCCGGTGTGCGTGCACCAGCGCGGAGGCCGGGTTGTTCGCGGACAGCAGTGCCGCGGTGAGCAGTTCCAGGCACTCGTACCGCAGCACATCCCAGTGCTCCTGGTACCCGTCCAGCCATGCCGCTGACCAGTCGGGCAGTAGCGGCTTGTGCAGCGAGAAGATCGCCGAAGGCGGTTCCTGGACAAGGAACTCGCCGGCTGCGGACTCGGTGATCACCCGGTGACACCAGCGGGAGTAGTGCCCCAGATCCACCGCAACTTCGGCGGCCAGCCACGCGTGGCTGCGATCGGCCGCCACCGCCGGATAGCCGGCGGCGCAGTTGGCGCGCCAGATGAGGGTGCGCAGGCCGGCGCGGGGATCGGCCCGATCGGCCAGGCCGAGATCGGTGATCAGTGTGTCCCGCCGGACCCGTTGCCCGCCCGCCAGGGCCAGCCGGGCGAGCAGGATCTCGCCCAGTCCGCCGAGCGGGCGGCGACGCCCACCCAACGCGAACGAGGACAGCAACTCGATTCGTGGTGCCGGGCCGGATCCGGCCACGGCGACAGCGTCAGTAGTCAATGTTCCCCCAGAGAATCTGACCTACCCCGTGACTCTACCGTTATTTGCGTCCGCAATGACCGATATCCGGCTTGAACTGTGCCGGTTCTCCTGAACGGGTGATGGATGACTGCTCACCCTATTGAGCTATGTCGATCATTGGTCGGGAGCGGTAATTTCAGTTGTGCATCAATCACGGATGCATTTCTCTGGGGGAAAGGTCAGTTTTCATGATTCTTGCTGCTCGTAAGGCGATGTCCATTGCGGTCATGTCCGTATTCGCGGCCTGTTTGTTCACCGCTCCGGCGTCTGCGTCGACGGTTCAGGATGATCCGTGTGGTTTTTTCTGGAGCGGACCCCGGCTTGTGGGTATGTACAACCACTGCGGCACCGGAAATGTGACCATCACCGTGGACTACGGACACGGGATCAACCATGAGGACAAGTGCGTCGGACCTGGCCTGACGGACCTCGGTACCTGGGCCACCGACGCGTGGTACGTCCGGCCGTGCTGATGCGCCCGCGTCAGGGCCTGCCGCCCGGAGGCGCGTCATTCGGATCGAAGAAGGTTCTGGAAATCAACTCGTCATTCGACCGCATCCGGGATGGGTCGACCGGGAAACCTGGGGTATACATGAATTTCCGTCGAGTTCTGGGTACTGTTTCGGCAATCGCCTTTGCCGCTGCTGCAACTTTGTTCACCATGCCTGCCGCGAATGCCGATCCGTGCGGTCAGGCCTATGAGGGCGTCGCCGGTGTCACCCTTGTCTGGTACAACTGCTCGGATCACGGCGATTACATTTTCCATGATTTCGCCGCAGGGGGGGCGGGTGCCGAGTTGTGTGTTCCGCCGGGGCGCACCGTGCTGAACTATTTCGGACCGAATGAGACCGCGCGGCTGCTGCACGCCTGCTGACGAGATCGAGTGCTGACGGGGTGGCCTTCGCGGCGAAGGTCACCCCCGTCGCGTCGCCGGGTGCGATACCCGGCGGCGCCGCCGACGGTCCGGTGTTCGGCCGGACCGCCCGCCTGTGCCAGGTCTGGGTTAACGATCTTCCGTGCGCCGGGATCCGTTTTGGGCATGATCGTCGCCTGTTCGGTTGGTAAATACGTGTGAAGTTTTCCCGGTCAACGGACCTGGCTATGCGGCCAAATGCGTGATTTTGGTGTGATAAACGGCGGTGAAAAGCCGTCTTGTGGATCTTCGCGTTTCATGCCGGTAGCGCGTCCGCGAATGTCCGGAGTGGATTGTTGCGACGCCTGCGGTTCGCAAATAAGTGATCATGCTGTTATCTCTGAAAATAAGAAGGGCCCCGGCGCGGTGGTGTCACGCGCGGGGCCCCTCTTGCAGGTGTACTTCTAGTGAGTACGGGCTTCGTAGGCGAAGCAGGCGAACAGGTCCTCGATGGACAGCTGCGGGTAGGTGCTCAGCACCTCGGCCGAGCTCGCCCCCTGGGCCATCTGACCAGTCACCATGGAAACGGGGATGCCGGCGCTTTTGACGCAGGGCACCCCACCCATCGTCGGGTTGTTGATCTCAATTCGGGAGTACTGCACAAGAGGATGTTCCGCCTGGTGGGACGCCCGCGTCAAATCCAGGCGTGTTGCGTGTTGCTACCGTTGCGGCATCACCCCCAGTAGAGGTACGAGGACGCCATGACCGACGCCCAGCCCGACGCCCTGACCCAGGGTCTGCCCGCGGAACAGGCCGCTACAGTGCTGAAACTCGCCGACGCGATGTTGCGGGGCGCGATCTGGTGGGGTGTCGGCGTCGCGGTGCTGGGTGCGGTGATCTCCGGTCTGGTGTACGGCGGGCATGGCGTGTTCGGCGCGCTCGTCGGTGGCGTCGTCGGCATCGTCTCCGGCGTGCTGACCCTGGTGCTGATGCGCAGCACCTCGCGGGTTCCGGTCAGCATGCTCATGGGCATCGCGCTGATGGGATTCATCGGTAAGACGATTTTGTTGTTGATCGTCATGATGAGCCTGAAAAATGTCACGGCATTGCATCCCAAGGCACTCGCGTACACGATGCTCGCGACCATTGTCGTCTGGACGGCTGCCGAGACCCGTGCATTCGCCAGGACCAAGGTCCCGACGATCATTCCCGCCGTGGATAACCCGAATTAACCAAGCAGTACGCCTGTACGACTGGCCGCGTACTCCTGGTATGGTCACCGTGAGCGCAAGGTTCCGGTTCGATCCCCCTGCCGCTACAGCGGTAAGGCTGGGAACAACCGGAGGGTCTGCTCTCGATCTCCCTGACACGGAGCCCCCTAGTGGGGGCTATAGGACATTTGGCGATTGCCTTGACAAGAGGCTGGGCGCCGGAGGTCCCGCCAAGCACGTCAGGTAGGTTTGCCCCGTTCGTAACGATTCCCTCGATGGCTTGACCATCGGGTGAACCGGAAGGAGCCCTACTGTGGGCATGCTGGTTCTCGCCGAAGGCGGCGAGGATAAGTTCCAGGCGCCTAGTGTGTCGAGCTTCGATTTCCCGGAGATCTTCGCAGGTACCGGGATCACGAAGCCGATGGTGCAGATCGTGCTGTCCGCGATCATCGTCGCCGTGTTCTGGCTGGTCGCCTCGCGCAACCTGCGGATCGTGCCGGGGAAGTTCCAGTTCGCTGCGGAAGAGGCCTACACCTTCCTGCGCAACGACATCGCCCGGAGCCAGATCGGCAACAAGGATTTCCGGCCGTACGTGCCGCTGGTCGTCTCGCTGTTCACCTTCGTCCTGGTGAACAACCTGTTCGGGTTCATCCCGTTCTTCCAGCTGCCGACGTTCTCGCACTTCGGCTTCCCGATCGGCCTCACGATCATGTTGTACCTCTTGTACAACTTCGTCGGAATCCGCAGGCACGGTCTCTTCGGTTACCTGAAGAACCAGACCGCGCCTCCCGGGGTGCCGTGGCCGATCTACTTCCTGCTGGTGCCGATCGAGTTCTTCTCGAAGTTCATCATGCAGCCGATCACCCACGCGATCCGAGTGTTCGCCGCGATGTTCGCCGGCCACATGATCCTGCTGGTGTTCGTCGGAGCCGGTGAGTTCCTGCTGCTGCACGGTGACGGCGCCGTCGCGATCGTCGGTCCGTTCTCGCTGATCGTCGCGGTCGCCATGAGCTTCCTGGAGTTGCTGATCCAGGTTCTGCAGGCCTACGTCTTCGCCCTGCTCGCCGCCAACTACATTGGCGCCGCGCTGGCGGAAGACCACTAAGACCAGAGCAATACGTTCCAAATCGCAAGGACTACCGATCCGCGACCTCCGCGGACCGAGTTGAAAGGCACAACACAGTGGGCGACATCGCAGTTCTGAACCACGGCCTGGCACTGATCGGCTACGGACTGGGCGCCATCGGCCCCGGCATCGGCGTTGGTCTGATCTTCGCCGCCGTCATCTCCGGCACCGCCCGCCAGCCCGAGGCCGGCGGCAAGCTGCTCAGCACCGCCTGGATCACCTTCGTTCTGGTCGAGGTCCTCGCCCTGATCGGCCTGGTGCTCTTCTTCGTCGCCGGCGGCGCCAACTAGTTCCCGCCCCACCTAAGGAGACGTCATGGTGCAGCTCTACAGCACGGCCGTCATGGCCGCTGAGAAGAGCAACAACCCGATCCTCCCCGATGTCTGGGAGATCGGTGTTGGCCTCGTCGCCTTCCTGATCCTGCTGTTCATCGTGCAGAAGACGGTGGCCCCGAAGTTCGAGGCGCTCTACGCGCAGCGGACCGAGGCCATCGAAGGCGGGATCGAGAAGGCCAAGGCCGCGCAGGAAGAGGCCAAGGCCGCGCTGGAGCAGTACCGCGCGCAGCTGGCTGAGGCTCGCACCGAGGCGGCCAAGATCCGTGACGACGCGCGGGCCGAAGGCCAGGCGATCGTGGACGAGATGCGCGCCAACGCGCAGGCCGAGTCCGACCGGATCATCGCCGCGGGTCAGTCGCAGCTGGCCACCCAGAAGGCGCAGATCGTCGCCGAGTTGCGGGCCGACCTCGGCCGCCTCTCCGTCGACCTCGCGTCCAAGGTGGTCGGTGAGTCTCTGGAGGACGAGACCCGCAAGCGTGGCACGGTCGACCGCTTCCTGAACGAGCTGGACGCGGTGTCCGCTCCGGCCGGAAAGTAGGGCTGACCTCGTGGGACTGAACACCTTGCACGCAGCGAGCCGGGAGTCGCTGGCCGCCGTCGAGCAGACGCTGCCGCTGGCCGACGATCTGTCGGCCGTGGGCAACGAGCTGTTCTCGGTGGTGGGCCTGCTCTCCCGGGAGGGCTCGCTGCGCAGGGCGGTCTCCGACGCTTCCACCGACCCGGCGGGCCGCGAACAGCTTGTTCGCGGTCTGCTGGGCGGCAAGCTCGGTGCGGCCACCCTGGATGTACTGGCCGCCGTGGTCAAGTCCCGGTGGTCTTCGCCGCGTGAGCTGGTGGACGGCGTGGAGAGCCTGGCTCGTACCGCGCTGCTGTCCCGCGCCGAGGCGCAGGGCCGGCTGGACGCCGTGGAGGACGAGCTGTTCCGCCTCGGTCGCATCGTGGAGGGTGCGCCGGAGCTGGAGCAGGTGCTGACCGACGTCAGTGGAAGCGCCGACGGCAAGACCGCCCTGATCCGCAAGCTGCTGGGCGACAAGGTGGAGGCCATCACCTCCACGCTGGTCGAGCAGTTGGTATCGCAGCTGCGCGGACGTACCGTGGTGGGTGGCCTGGAGGAACTCGCCGAGGTCGCCGCCAAGCGCCGTCAGCGGAGCGTGGCTCACGTGACGACCGCGGTCGCGCTCACCGAACAGCAGCAGAACCGCTTGTCGGCGACGCTGGAGCGGATCTACTCCCGGCCGATCGCACTGCACATCGAGCTGGACCCCGAGCTGCGGGGTGGCCTCGTCATCAAGATCGGCGACGAGATCATCGACGGCAGCGCGGCAGGGCGACTGGACGCCCTACGCCGCGAGCTGGCCTCCTAACAGGCCCGCCACGGCTGACGCTCAGCCGTACTTGACCAAGACTTAGCGTCATTACTGAAGTGAGAGCAGGAACGACATGGCGGAGCTGACGATCTCGTCGGACGAGATCCGCAGTGCGATCGACCAGTACGTCTCGAACTACTCCCCGGCCGTTGACCGGGAAGAGGTCGGGCTCGTCACCGACACCTCTGACGGCATCGCCCATGTCGAGGGCCTGCCCTCGGCGATGACCAACGAGCTGCTGGAGTTCCCCGGCGGCGTACAGGGTGTCGCGCTGAACCTCGACGCCCGCGAGATCGGTGCGGTCATCCTGGGTGCCTACGAGGGCATCGAGGAGGGCCAGGAGGTCAAGCGGACCGGCCAGGTTCTCTCCGTGCCGGTGGGCGATGGCTTCCTGGGTCGCGTCGTCGACCCGCTGGGCAAGCCGATCGACGGCTTGGGTGACATCGTCGCCGAGGAGAACCGCGCCCTGGAGCTGCAGGCCGCCTCCGTGCTGGAGCGCCAGCCGGTGAAGGAGCCGATGCAGACCGGCATCAAGGCGATCGACTCGATGACCCCGATCGGCCGTGGCCAGCGTCAGCTGATCATCGGTGACCGTAAGACCGGTAAGACCACGGTCTGCGTCGACACGATCATCAACCAGAAGGCCAACTGGGCGACCGGCGACCCCAAGCAGCAGGTGCGCTGCGTGTACGTCGCGATCGGCCAGAAGGGCTCGACCATCGCGGCCGTCAAGAAGGCGCTGGAGGACTCCGGCGCCCTCGAGTACACCACGATCGTCGCCGCCCCGGCCTCCGACTCCGCAGGCTACAAGTGGCTGGCCCCGTACACCGGCTCGGCCATCGGCCAGCACTGGATGTACCAGGGCAAGCACGTCCTGATCGTGTTCGACGACCTGACCAAGCAGGCCGAGGCCTACCGCTCGATCTCGCTGCTGCTGCGTCGTCCGCCGGGCCGCGAGGCGTACCCCGGTGACGTCTTCTACTTGCACTCGCGTCTGCTGGAGCGTTGCGCGAAGCTGTCGGACGAGCTGGGTGCGGGCTCGATGACCGGTCTGCCGATCATCGAGACCAAGGCCAACGACGTGTCGGCGTACATCCCGACCAACGTCATCTCGATCACCGACGGCCAGGTCTTCCTGGAGTCCGACCTGTTCAACGCGGGTGTCCGCCCGGCGATCAACGTCGGTATCTCGGTCTCCCGAGTCGGTGGTTCCGCGCAGATCAAGGCGATGAAGTCGGTTTCCGGCTCGCTGCGTCTGGACCTGTCCCAGTACCGTGAGCTGGAGGCGTTCTCCGCCTTCGCCTCCGACCTGGACCCGATCTCCAAGGCCCAGCTGGACAAGGGCTCTCGCCTGGTCGAGCTGCTCAAGCAGGGTGCGTACTCCCCGGTCGCCGTCGAGGAGCAGGTCGTCGCGATCTTCCTCGGTACCCAGGGTCACCTGGACAACGTGCCGATCGGCGATGTCCGTCGCTTCGAGAAGGACGCTGTCGACTACCTCCGCCGGACGCACGCCTCGATCCTGACCGACATCCGCGAGTCCAAGGTCCTGTCCAAGGACAACGAGGGCAACATCGTTGACGCGATCAACGAGTTCAAGAAGCAGTTCACCACCTCCGACGGCGTCGTTCTGGTGAACGAGGCCGAGGCCGAGGCGCTGGACGCCGACAAGGTCGAGCACGAGTCGGTGAAGGTCAACCGGCCCGCTCCGGCGAAGAAGTAGTAGCCCATGGCATCCATCCGGGAACTTCGAGTACGGATCAAATCCGTCAACTCGACGAAGAAGATCACCAAGGCGATGCAGATGATCGCCACCTCGCGCATCGCGAAAGCACAGGCGCGGGTGGCGGCGGCGCGTCCGTACGCGGTGGAGATCACCGACGTGCTGACCACGCTGGCCAGCGGTTCGTCCAACCTGGACAGCCCGCTGCTGGTGCCGCGGCCGGAGCCGAAGCGGGCCGGCGTGCTCGTGGTGACGGGTGACAAGGGCCTGTGTGGCGGCTACAACTCCAACGCGCTGAAGACCGCTGAGGAGCTGTGCCAGCTGCTGCGCAGCCAGGGCAAGACGCCGGTGGTGTACGTCATCGGCCGCCGTGGTGCGTCGTACTACTCGTTCCGTGGCCGTTCGGTCGCGGGCGCGTGGACCGGCTTCGCCGACAAGCCCACCTACGAGGATGTCGCCAAGGTCGGTTCGGCCATGGTGGACGCCTTCCTCGCGGGTGCGGACGACGAGGGTGACCACCCGGGTCCGGACGGTATCCTCGGCGTCGACGAGCTGCACATCGTGTACACCGAGTTCATCTCGATGCTCACGCAGAACGCGGTCGCCCGGCAGCTCGCTCCGATGCAGGTTGAGTACACCGGCGAGACCAACACGCTGCAGTCGGCGTACGAGTTCGAGCCGAGTGCGGAACAGCTGCTGAACGCGTTGCTGCCCAAGTACATCAACACAAGGATCTTCGCCGCGTTGCTGGAGTCGGCAGCCTCGTTCTCCGCCGCACAGCGGCAGGCGATGCAGTCGGCCACCGACAACGCCAGTGAACTGGTCAAGAATCTCTCCCGGGAGATGAACCAGGCTCGCCAGGCGCAGATCACCCAGGAGATCAGCGAGATTGTCGGCGGCGCCAACGCGCTGGCTGGCGCAGGAAGTGATGAGTGACATGAGTGCTACTGCCACCACCACTCGCACCGGCCGTGTGGTGCGAGTCATCGGCCCGGTCGTCGACGTGGAATTCCCGCGCGACTCCGTGCCCGAGCTGTTCAACGCGTTGCACGCCGACGTGACCTTCAAGGCCGTGGCGAAGACGCTGACCCTCGAGGTCGCCCAGCACCTGGGTGACAACCTGGTCCGCACGATCTCCATGCAGCCCACCGATGGTCTGGTGCGTGGTGCCGAGGTTCGTGACACCGGTGCCGCCATCACCGTGCCGGTCGGCGACATCGTCAAGGGCCACGTCTTCAACGCCCTCGGCGACTGCCTCGACCAGCCCGGCCTCGGCCGGGACGGCGAGCAGTGGGGTATCCACCGCAAGGCCCCTGCCTTCGACCAGCTCGAAGGTAAGACCGAGATCCTCGAGACCGGCGTCAAGGTCCTCGACCTGCTCACCCCGTACGTCAAGGGTGGAAAGATCGGCCTGTTCGGCGGCGCGGGTGTGGGTAAGACCGTTCTTATCCAGGAAATGATCACCCGTATCGCCCGGGAGTTCTCCGGTACGTCGGTGTTCGCCGGCGTCGGTGAGCGCACCCGTGAGGGCAACGACCTCATCCTGGAAATGGATGAGATGGGCGTGCTCCAGGACACCGCGCTTGTCTTCGGCCAGATGGATGAGCCGCCGGGCACGCGTATGCGGGTGGCGCTGTCCGCGCTGACCATGGCGGAGTACTTCCGCGATGTGCAGGGCCAGGACGTGCTGCTGTTCATCGACAACATCTTCCGGTTCACCCAGGCCGGTTCCGAGGTCTCGACCCTGCTGGGTCGTATGCCTTCGGCCGTGGGTTACCAGCCGACGCTGGCCGACGAGATGGGTGAGCTGCAGGAGCGGATCACCTCGACCAAGGGTCGCTCGATCACCTCGCTGCAGGCGATCTACGTGCCCGCGGACGACTACACCGACCCGGCGCCCGCCACCACCTTCGCCCACCTGGACGCGACGACGGAGCTTTCCCGTCCGATCTCCCAGAAGGGTATTTACCCGGCGGTGGACCCGCTGTCCTCCACCTCGCGGATCCTCGAGCCGGCCATCGTCGGCGACGAGCACTACCGCGTGGCCCGCGAGGTCATCCGGATCCTGCAGAAGTACAAGGAACTGCAGGACATCATCGCCATCCTCGGTATGGACGAGCTGTCCGAAGAGGACAAGGTCCTGGTGGGTCGCGCCCGTCGTCTGGAGCGCTTCCTGGGCCAGAACTTCTTCGTCGCGGAGAAGTTCACCGGCCAGCCGGGCTCCTTCGTGCCGATCAAGGACACCATCGAGGCGTTCGACCGCGTCTGCAAGGGCGAGTTCGACCACTTCCCCGAGCAGGCGTTCTTCTCCTGTGGCGGTCTGGACGACGTCGAGGAGAACTACAAGAAGCTCAAGGGCGGCAAGTAACCCTCAGCCCCCTGCTGCGGCCGGATCTCCGTTGTGCGGAGGTCTGGCCGCAGCCGTTTCACCGGTCCGAAGTTGGCGATGTTCGCGGCGAGGAACGAGCCCCGAACATCGCCAACTTCGGGACTGCCCTCCCGTAGGTGGCGGTGGCCAGCAGGAGCAGCGTGCCGCCCGCGATGAACCAGGGGTTCCAGAGGATCAGGGACCACTGGGTCTGATCCGGGCCGACCGCTTCCCGGACTCCGCCGGCACCGGTCGCCAGGATCAGCTCCACGGATGCGCCCCGGAGCAGCAACAATCCGCCGCCCAGCAGTCCCAGCGCGGTGGCCACCCGGGAACGCCGCCATCTGGTGAGGCCGATGGCGAACCAGGCGCCGATCAGCAGGACCAGGGCCACGCCCCAGAGGCCGGCCAGGGTGAACCACAACGGCCGCCGGGTGGCCAGGACGATCCCGGCGGAGGTGGCCAGCCCCCACGTCCCGCCCAGAGCCCAGAACACGTGTAAACCGGCGAACAACACGCACCAGGACGCGGCGAGGTATCCGTAGAGTCGATCCCTCATGCCAGCCGAACGTTCGCCGCTCGATGGGGGTTCCTGCAGGTAGCACTGTGGCCGGAGACCCACACCCAGGTCTCCGGCCACGGCACTTACCACTCACACCCACCGGGGGATTCCTCTGTCGGGTTCAGCACAAACCGGGGCTTTATCCGTCTTGAAGATGAGGGGACCCCGGGGTTTAATCCGGGGTCTCCCGGATCCCTGAACACCGTTCTGGACGGCAAGATCGTTGCCATGGGGAAAGCGCTGGGGACCGTCGCGGTGGCGATCGCGATGCTGATGTTGAGTGCTGGGGCGGCGGTGGCCATGACCGGGGGAACGCCGGTCACCGAGGACCGGACCGCGCCGTGGGTGGCGACCATCGCCTATCGGGGCGAGCAGCCGCTGACCGACAGGACGCTCTGCGGCGGGGTGCTCATCGCGCCGGACCGGGTGCTGACCGCCGCGCACTGTATTGATCCGAAGTACAACGGGCAGGTCTCCGAGACCCGCGAGGTCTACCTGAACGCGCGGCAGCTCAGCGGCCACACGGCGCAGCAGCGACGAATCACCAGGGCCGACATGCTGCCGGGCTACGAAATCCTGCCGTCACCGGTCAATCCGGACGACCCGTTCCGATCCAGTGCGAAACGGGATCTCGCCGTGCTCACCCTGGACCGGCCGGCTGACGGGATCCGCCCGCTGCCGGTGGCCGCGCATGCTGCCCGGCCGGGGACTCCGGTGAGTTTCTTCAGCCATGGCATGAGCGAACCCAAGCCGCCGTGGACCACCGATGTGTTGCAGCGCGGCGAACTCACCATGCTGCCCGCGCCGGACTGCGTGGCCGGCACGCCGGCCGTGGTGGACGGCGACTCTGTCCGCTGCGCGGGCGGACCCAAGGTCACCGCGTGTGGCAGGGACAGCGGCAGCCCACTGGTCGCGTACCGGCATGGCCGGCCGCGGTTGGTCGGCGTGTTCAGCTTCGCCGGGGAGACCGCGGGCAAGGGCTGTGGGGAACCCTCGCCCGCGTACTTCGCCGACGCACCACGCTTCCGGCAGTGGATGGGGGCATCCTGAGCCGGTTCCCGCTGTGGCCGTCAGTCGTCGGGGGCTGACGGTCACAGCCTTTACCTGGCCGCGAACGTGTCGAACGCCAGTTTGCGGCTGCCCTCGGCGGTGATCAGGCCGTAGGAGGCCAGATCGAGTTCGCCGGGCAGGAAGTAGCTGACGTAGGTGTTGCAGAAGGCGATGTCCACGCCCTCCGCCTCGAAGATGTCCATCAGCTCGGTGAAGACGGTGACCTGCTCCCGCTCGTCCCGCCGATACGCACCGCGCAGGCCCAGCGGCCGGAGCCCGTCCCAGTCGACGATCTCGCCGCCTCTGGCCCCGTCGGCTCCGGCCCCCGCGTAGGTGGCGCAGCCGAACTCGGTGATCGCCACCGGCTTGCCCCGCGCCACCAGCGAACGCACCCCCTCGGCGAACCGGTCGGCGATCTGCGCCGTGCGGTAGAGGTCGACGCCGATGATGTCGAACGGTGTCCAGTCCACGCCTTCGAACGGGATGCTCGCGTAGCTGATCGGGCCGCCGAACCGGTCCCGCACCACGGTGACCGCCCTGGCCAGGAACGCGTTGATCCGCGCCGGGACATGCGGGATCTCCGCCCGGAGCCGATCCGGTTCGGTGAGCAACGCCAGGCGCTCCTCCAGTGTGCCGGGCAGGATGCCCTCCAGGAACAGGCCCAGTTCGGCGCCGGTGGTGAGCACGATCCCGGCTCCGCCGACGCGGAGCCGCTCGGCGTGTTCCGCGCACTCGGCCAGCAGGCGCAGCTCCTCCTCCTGATCCGCCTCCAGGGTGAACAGGGAGAACCACAGCTCCATGCCCAGCTCGACGGCGATCGTGGCCGCCGTGTTCAGCCGGTCGGGTTCGCTGCCCACAACCCGGACCGCAGTGGCGCCGAGCTCGTCGCGAATGGTCAGCAGGTCACGTCGCACCCGCTCGGGGTCCCAGGGCTCGTGGGTGCTGTGTCCCGCCTGATGGATGCCGGTGTCGTAGGTGATGCCTTTTCTGCACATACAAATAAGGTACGCTCCGTACCTTGGAGGTGTCGATGCGACGACGCGGTGATGAGCTGGAGCGGGCGATCCTGGACGCGGCGGTGGCCGAACTGGAGGAACGCGGCTATCCGGGGCTGACCATGGAACGGGTCGCGGCGCGGGCGGGCACCAACAAGAACACCCTCTACCGGCGCTGGCCGAACCGGGCGGCGCTCGGGCTGGACGCCTATCGATCGCTGGCGCGGGCGAGGACCGAGCTGCCGGACACCGGTTCGCTGCGTGCCGACGTCCTGGAGCTGCTGCGCGCCGCCAACCGGCACTGGTCCTCGCCGCTGGGGCGGATTCTGCAGAATCTGCTCGCCGATCTGGCCGCTCATCCGGAGCAGCTGGCGCGGTTCCGGGAGGCCGCCGGGGACGGGAGCAGCGAGCTGTGGCTGAGCGTGTTGCGGCGGGCAGTGGACCGGGGCGAGGTCACCTCGGGCGTGCTGCACCCCCGGGTGGCGACGGTCCCGGTGGCCTTGCTGCGCAACGAGTTCCTCGCCCGGGGGGTGGCCGAGGTGCCGGACGAGGTGCTCGTGGAGATCGTCGACGAGGTGTACCTGCCGCTGCTCAGCGCACGGTGACGGTGAACAGCGAGTACTGCGCCACGGTCGGCGTGAACGCCACGCCGCCGTCGCGCGGGGTGTAGGGGACCGGCTGCGGATCCGGGCTGGTCGCGTCCGGGGAGCTGACCGTCACTGCCGCGACCTGTTTGCCGGCCGGTACCGCCAGCCAGACCGTGCAGCTCGTCGAGGCGGCTCGGTAAGGGGCGGGCGTATCGCCGAAGTTGGTGAAGTTGACCAGGTGCAGGACGGTGTCCTGGCCGAGCTGCCGTGCCTCCAGGTGGATCCGGCGATCACCGGTGACCGTGACGAAGGCCGGAGCCGCCGCGCGGACCGGTGCCAGCAGTTGGTCCGAAGTGGACTGGTTGCCCAGGAAGCTCTTGCCCAGTAGATCTTTGAAGTACCAGCAGGTTCCCTGACCGAAGGCGTTCTTCTTGCTGGCGGGCAGGGCATCCGTCCGGTGCAGACCGAGGACGTCGGCCAGCGCGAAGTCGGCGCGGCTGCTGCCCAGCTGGTCCAAACCCGTGGGTGCCGGTCCGGTGAGCACGATCGTGCCGCCGCCGGAGACGAAGTTCCGCAGCATGGCGGCCTCCGCGTCCGACACGGCCTGCAGGTTCGGCAACAGCAATGCCCGGTAGCCGGTCAGGTCCGCGGCGGTCAGCCCCGGGCTGGTCACCGTGTCGAACGGGATCTGCGCGTAGACCAGGGCCTTCACCGTTCCCCGGAACTCACCGACCCAGGGCTGGTTGACGCAGCTCTCCTGCGCGCTGCCGCTGCTCCACCAGGGGTCTCCGTCCTCCGGCGCGGTCACGTCCGGCGGCACCGCGGCATTGGCGTACATGCCGGCGCCCTCGGTGGGATCGACGAAGTCCCGGGACGCGCTGGAGTGGTAGACGCCGACCTGCCCCAGTGAGCGGGAGCCGAACAGCTTGTCCTGGTTCGCGGCCACCCAGCGGTACATCCGGGTGCGCATGGCGATGTCGGTGCTGTCCGACTTGTACGGACTCTTCACCTCGTACGGATTGCAGCCCGCCGCGAGGAGTTCGGCCATCACGTGCGAGGCGTCGTCGGCCTTCCAGCCATAACTGAAGGCCCAGGCGGGTTTGCCGCCGCTGGCCGCGCGGGCGTACTTGTACATGGAGATCAGGCAGGTCCAGTCGGTGGCGGTGGCGTGCCGCATCCCGTCGTAGTTGCCCAGGATGTCCACCTCCCACACCTGGCTGACCGTCGGCTCGGCGCGCAGATAACCGCCGTCCAGGCCGATCTGCGTGCCGTACATGTAGTCCATGGTCACCGTCTCGACGAAGGTCACCATCTCCGGGTTGACCGACCGGCCGGCCGCGGCGATGTCCCGCTGCCAGCGCGCCAGGGTCCGGTGCCGCCACTCCACGTAGCTGCGGAAGGCCGGGTTCTTGAAGTCCACAGTGGACGGGATCTCCAGCCCGGTGTCGGCCTTGAACGCGGCCTTGGCCCAGGAGGACGCGTCGCACCAGGGCAACGCCCCCTGGAAGTAGATCGGCACATCCGGCCAGACCCCGTCCACCCCGGCCGCCGCCAGGGCCTTGATCCGGCCGAAGTAGAAGTCCCGCCACGGGGAGTCGGGGCTCACCCAGCAGCTCTCGTCCCCGGGGTCCACCCAGACGACCAGGCTTCCGTAGAACACGTTCGGCTTACCGTCCGGGGAGCGTTGCACCCACTTGGCGCCGTCGGAGTTCTTGTAGAAGGACGGCCCCTTCTCCCCGCCGATGCTGATCACTTCCAGGGAGGGGTAGTACATGACCACCCGCATCCCGGCCTGGTGCGCCAGTTCGCAGAACTGTTTCACCTTGGTCATGTGCTGGGTGAACTGCGCCTCGGTGATCCAGTTCGTCAGGATCGTGTCCAGCTCGATCACGCTGACGTTCTGCTTGCGAAGGGCGTCGATCTTCGGCTGCATGTCGCGGACCGGGTCGGCGTCCTCGTCGAAGGTGGCGTCGGCCAGCCGGGCGAACCTCGCCCAGTCCGGGAATGCGACCGGTGCTGCCGCGACGCCGGCCGGCAACATCGCCAGCCCGCCGGTGGCGAGCAGGCCCTGGAGTAAGGGCCTGCGGCCGAAGCTGTGGGTAGCCATGTTCCGGGGACGGCGAAGCCTGCCGTTTCCGATGCCCGGGTGTCCGGCTCTGGCCGTTTTTCACCGTTATGCACCCGTGTTGACCAGCACCAACGGGTTACTGCAAGTGGTGGATCCGTTGCCTACATGTTGTCTACTTCGGCCTTTGTTAACCCCTGGCTGGTGATCCGTTCGCCTTCCGCTTGATGGATCCGCCCCGATATCCGGTCAGATGCGGGTGTTCACACACAGGGGAGAACACAACATGCGTAAGACGCTGATCTCGATCGCGGCCGTGGCGGGCGTCGGCCTGCTGGCGGGCACCGCCATCGCGGCGACCGCGGGCAAGCCGGGGGACGAACGCCCCAACCGCACCGAGTACGTCCGGGACATGGTCCGCAACGGCCCGGCCCGCAACGTCATCCTGCTGATCGGTGACGGCATGGGTGACTCCGAGATCACCTTGGCCCGTAACTACGAGAAGGGCGCCGCCGGCCGGCTGCCCGGCCTGGACGAGCTGCCGATGACCGGCTCGTACACCACCTACGCCGTGGAGAAGGGCAACCCGGCGAAGGTCGTCTACAACCCGGAGTCCGCGTCGACCGCCTCCGCGTGGTCCACCGGCAAGAAGACCTACAACGGCGCCATCTCGGTCGACGCCCACGGCGTCCCGCAGGCGACCATGATGGAGCTGGCCAAGAAGAAGGGCCTGCGCACCGGCAACGTCACCACCGCCGAGGTGCAGGACGCGACCCCGGCCGCCCAGGGCGCGCACGTGGTCAGCCGGGACTGCAAGGGCCCGGACAACATGAAGAACTGCCCCGCGCAGGACAAGGTCAACGGCGGCATCGGCTCGATCGCCGAGCAGTTCGTGGAGAACACCCGCACCGACGTCATCCTGGGCGGCGGCAAGCGCTACTTCGAGCAGAAGGTCAAGGCGGGCAAGTTCGCCGGCAAGACCGTCACCCAGCAGGCGCAGGAGAACGGCTACCAGATCGTCACCGACAAGGCCGGTCTGGACAAGCAGAGCGGTGACAAGCCGGTCATCGGCATGTTCCACGACTCCAACATGGAGGTGGAGTGGACCGGCCCGCTGGCCGTCAAGGGTGGCACCCAGCCGTCCCGCTGCACCCCCAACCCGAAGCTGCCGCAGAACGTCCCGCACCTGGACGAGATGGCCAACAAGGCCATCAAGATGCTGAACCGCCCCGGCGGCAAGGGCTTCTTCCTTCAGGTCGAGGGCGCCTCGATCGACAAGCGTGACCACGCCGCCGACCCGTGCGGCCAGATCGGTGAGACCGTTGCGTTCGACAAGGCCGTCAAGGCCGCGCTGGACTTCGCCAAGTACGACGGAAACACCACCGTGCTGGTTTCCGCGGACCACGCGCACACCAGCCAGATCATCAGCGACGCCGTCTCCCCGGGTAAGACCGCGACCCTGGTGACCAACGAGGGCTCCGAGATGTACGTCAACTACGCGACCTCCGACGGTGAGTCCCAGGACCACACCGGCACCCAGGTCCGCGTCGCCGGCTACGGCCCGCAGGCGGCCAACGTGGTCGGTCGGATCGACCAGACGGACATCTTCTACATGATCAGCCGCGCGCTCGAACTGAAGCGCTAGCCCGCATTGTGGTTGCTGGTGCTTCAGGCACTGCACGTCAACCGTTCAGTCGGCTGAGACACCAGCACCACAATCGCGGCGTTAGCTGAGCAGGTATTCGACATCCTCATAGGAGAAACGATGCGAAACCTGCTCTCCGGCAGACGCCGGCTGCTGCTCACCGCCGCCGCCGCCGTGGCCGCCGTGGCCGTGGCGGTGCCCGCGCTCGCCGCCGGAACCAACCCCTGGGACCTGCTGCCCGACCGCACTTCCGCTGTGCGTGACGCCGTCCAGGGCGGCATGGCCCGCAATGTCATCCTGCTGATCGGCGACGGCATGGGTGATTCGGAGATCACCATCGCGCGCAACTACGAGAAGGGCGCGAACGGCCGGCTGGCGATGGACACGTTGCCGCTGCAGGGCGCGTACACCACGTACGCCGTGCAGAAGGGCACCGACAAGCCGGACTACGTCACCGACTCGGCGGCCTCCGGCACCGGCTGGGCGACCGGGAAGAAGTCCTACAACGGCGCCATCTCGGTGGACACCAACGGCAAGCCCCAGTCCTCACTGCTGGAGCTCGCCCGCAAGCAGGGCTACCAGACCGGCAACGTCACCACGGCCGAGATCGAGGACGCCACGCCCGCGGTCCTCGGCGCGCACGTGGTGGACCGCGGCTGCAAGGGCCCGGACAACATGGCCACCTGCGCGGTGAACGACAAGGTCAACGGCGGCGCGGGCTCGATCGCCGAGCAGTTCGTCGACTCCAAGGCGGACGTGATCCTGGGCGGCGGCAAGGCCTTCTTCGACCAGACCGTGAAGGCCGGCCCGTACCAGGGCAAGACCGTGCTGCAGCAGGCCGCCGAGAACGGCTACAACGTGATCACCGACAAGACCGCGTTGTCGGCCGCGGACAACAAGAAGCCGCTGCTCGGCCTGTTCGCCAAGAACAACATGGACCTGGAGTGGACCGGTCCGCTGGCGGTCAAGGGCGGCACCGCGTCGTCCCGCTGCGCCGTCAACGACGCGTACCCGGCCGCCGCGCCGCGACTGGACGAGATGGCGAACAAGGCCATCTCGCTGCTGAACTCGAAGAAGGGCTCGGCCGGTTTCTTCCTCCAGGTCGAGGGCGCCTCGATCGACAAGCAGGACCACGCCTCGAACCCGTGTGGCCAGATCGGCGAGACCATCGCGTTCGACAAGGCCGTGCAGGCCGCGCTGGACTTCGCCAAGAAGGACGGCAACACCTCGGTGTTCGTCACCGCCGACCACGGGCACACCAGCCAGATCATCGAGGGCCCGGTCTCCCCGGGTAACACCGCGACCCTGATCACCAACGAGGGCTCGCCGATGCACATCAACTACGCGACCTCCACCGGAAGCTCGCAGAGCCACACCGGCACCGAGGTGCGCATCGTGGGCTACGGCCCGCAGGCGGCCAACATCGTCGGTACCACCAACCAGACCGACCTCTTCTACACGATCTCCCGCGCGTTGCACCTGAAGTAGCGTGGACTCCGAAGTTGGCGATGTTCGGGGAGGCACGAGCCCGAACATCGCCAACTTCGGGACGTGGTGGCCGCCGGACGTGACAGCATGACCCCCGCAAACGCCGAACAGCACTCCTGCCGCTGTCTGGAAGCAGACATTTCGGCAGGTCACCTGGTGTTCACCTTGGGTGCTTAGGGTGCGGCCGGACTGTTACCCGAGGGGGAGTACCGAATGCGTAAGAAGATGGTCATGTCGGCCGCCACGCTGCTGGGGATCGCGGTGCTGGCCATGCCCGCGGTCGCCGCCGACGGCAACCCGTGGGACCAGCGCCCCGACCACACCGAGACGGTCGCCGACGCCATCGACGGTGGCATGGCCCGCAACGTCATCCTGCTGATCGGTGACGGCATGGGCGACTCGGAGATCACCATCGCCCGGAACTACGAGAAGGGCGCGGCCGGTCGCCTCGCCATGGACGAGTTTCCGCTGACCGGCGCCTACACCACCTACTCGGTGGAGAAGGGTGACGCGACCAAGCCGGTCTACGTGCCGGACTCCGCCGCCACCGCGACCGCCTGGAGCACCGGTAGCAAGAGCTACAACGGCGCGATCGGCGTCGACGCGAACGGCAAGCCGAAGCCCGCGCTGCTGGAGCTCGCCCGCAAGCAGGGCTACCGCACCGGCAACGTGACCACCGCCGAGGTGCAGGACGCCACGCCGGGTGCCGGCGGCGGCGCGCACGTGGTGGACCGCAGCTGTAAGGGCCCGGAGTCGATGGCCGCCTGCGCGCAGAACGACAAGGTCAACGGCGGCGCCGGTTCCATCGCCGAGCAGTTCCTGGACACGAAGGCCGACGTCATCCTCGGCGGCGGCAAGCAGTACTTCGACCAGAAGACCCAGGCGGGCCCGGCCAAGGGCAAGACCGTGCTGGAGCAGGCCCAGGGTGCCGGCTACCAGCTGGTCACCGACAAGGACGGGCTGGCCAAGGCGGACGAGAACAAGCCGCTGCTCGGCCTGTTCGCCAAGAACGACATGACCGTGCAGTGGACCGGTCCGCTCGCGGTGAAGGGCGGCACCCAGCCGCAGGAGTGCACCGCCAACCCGGAGCTGCCCGCCGCCGCGCCGCAGCTGGTGGACATGCAGCGCAAGGCCCTCTCCGTGCTGAACAAGGGCAAGAAGTCGGCCGGTTTCTTCCTCCAGGTCGAGGGTGCCTCGATCGACAAGCAGGACCACAAGGGCGACCCGTGTGGCCAGATCGGTGAGACCGTCGCCTTCGACAAGGCCGTCGGCGAGGCGATCGACTTCGCCAAGAAGGACGGGAACACGCTGGTCATCGTTACCGCCGACCACGCACACGCCAGCCAGATCGTGCCCAAGCCGGTCAGCCTCGGCCGCACCGCGACGCTGATCACCAAGGAGAAGCGGCCGCTGACCATCAGCTACGCCAGCGGTGCCACCGAGGACTACATGGAGCACACCGGCACCCAGCTGCGTATCGCCGCCATGGGTCCGCAGGCGGCCAATGTGTCGGGCCGGATCGACCAGACGGACGTGTTCTACATCATCAGCCGGGCGTTGCACCTCAAGTAGCCCGCAGAGCCCTGCCCACCTGCGGTATCTCGCAGGTGGGCAGGTACGATGCCTACAGGGGGTCAGGGCATGGGTGCCCATCCGTCGTATCCGGTCACCACCGGGCGGCGCATGAGGCCCGCATCCCGCGACGACTAGAATCCACCTGTAGCGCCGACCCGTGTTGAATGGGCCCGTGAGACAGGGCGCAGTCGAAGGAGAGTTTCGTGGCAGAGACGTCAGCCGGTATCCCCGTGCAGCTGGTCGCCGTTGAGCGTCGGCTGTGGTCCGGTACGGCCACCATGGTCGTCGCCAAGACCACCGAGGGCGAACTCGGCATTCTGCCCGGCCACCAGCCGCTGCTCGGCCAGCTCGTCGAGGGCGGCGTACTGCGCATCACCACCACCGACGGCGAGACCGTCGCCGCCGTGGTGCAGGGCGGCTTCCTGAGCGTCAGCCACGAGGGCGTGAGCATCCTCGCGGAGAGCGCCGAGCTCGCCCACGAGATCGACATCGAGGCTGCCAAGATCGACGCCGAGAGCACCGACGACCTGGTGCGAACCAGGGCCATCGGCCGGCTGCGCGCCGCAGGCCAGACGGTCTGAGTCGCGGCAGCTGACGGGGTCGCGCCGTGGGGATCGCTGAACTGATGGGGGCGGTCCTGTCCGCTGCGACCGTTTCGCTGTGCATGGTCGCGTTCCGGCGGCTGCGGCACATCCGCAAGGGCGGCATCGAGGTCGCCCTGCGGGTGAGTCCGGATCACAGCATCCGCGGCTGGCATGTGGGTGTCGGGCACTACCGCGGCGACGAGTTCGCCTGGTACCGCATCTTCAGCATCCGCTCCGGGCCGGACCGGTTGATCACCCGCTCCGAAGTGGAGATCACCGGTCGCCGGGAGGTCACCGGGCCCGAGTCCTACTCGGTGCCCAGCGGCGCCCGGGTACTCCGATGTACCAGCTCACTGGGGGAGTTCGAGCTCGCCATGGAGGACGACGCCCTCACCGGGTTCCTCTCCTGGCTGGAGTCGGCTCCACCCGGTCAGTCCGTCCCGTTCGCCAGCTAGTCCCCTGCTTACTGCCCCGGTTCCCTGTGTGGACCGGGGTTTTTGCGTTGGTGGGGGCTGGGTCTGGCTGTTGTCGAAGGATGGCTTTGGAGGGGGAGACGGGTGGCGGGTGGGGTCTTTCCTGCCTGCGTGTCGGGTGGCGGCACGCCTGCCTGGGTGGTCGGGCCTTGGTGCGATAGCCGGTCACTGTCCACTGTGTACGTCCATAATGGACGGCCACATTGTGAGACCGCACGGTGTGTCGCACCATTTCTGCACCGTGTCGCGCCGGGCAGCCTTGATCAACGCGGAGTTGGGGTCGCTGGGCGCCCTGAAAGCGTCTTTCAGGGCTCTTGACCGGCCTGATGAAGGCCACCTTGTGGCCCCGAAAGCACAGACCGGCGTGCCCCCACCCGACACGCCGGAAGGAAAGACGAAGCCCCGAGCGCGCCTCCTCCTCCAAAGCCGTCTTTCGCCAACAAGCCAGACGTAACCCTCAGGCGTTACCGGCGGGCTTCCACAGGATGTCGCCGTCCGGGTTGGCCACCCGGCCCAGGATGAACAGCAGATCCGACAGCCGGTTCAGGTACTTCGCCGTCAGCACGTTCGTCCGCTCCGGGTCCGCCTCCAGCAGCGCCCACGCGGCGCGCTCCGCCCGCCGGGCCACCGTGCGCGCCTGATGCAGGAAGGCGGCCGCCGGGGTGCCGCCGGGCAGGATGAAGGAGTCGAGCTTGCCGACCCGCTCGTTGAACTCGTCGCACCACGCCTCAAGTCGGTCTACATAGGACGGTTGCACGCGCAGCGGCGGGTACTTGGGGTCCGGCACGATCGGCGTGCACAGGTCGGCGCCCACGTCGAACAGGTCGTTCTGCACCTGTTGCAGTACCCCGGCGATGTCGGCGGCAGGCTTGCCGACGGCCAGTACCAGGCCGATCACCGAGTTCGCCTCGTCGACGTCCGCGTAGGCCACCAGCCGCGGGTCGGTCTTGGCCACCCGGGAGAAGTCGCCGAGTCCGGTGGTGCCGTCGTCGCCGGTCCTGGTGTAGATCTTCGTCAAGTGCACGCCCATGGAAGCCAGCCTAAGCGCTGCGGGTACCGTCGTATTCCGTGAGTGAGCATTTTCAGGTGCACGGCGGCGCACGCCTCGTCGGCGAAGTCGATGTCGTCGGCGCCAAGAACAGCGTGTTGAAACTGATGGCCGCCGCCCTGCTGGCGCCGGGAACCACCACCATCACCAACTGCCCCCAGATCCTCGATGTCCCGTTGATGGGTGACGTGCTGCGCGGCCTCGGCTGCCAGGTCGACATCGACGGCGACACCTGCGTCATCGAGACGCCCGAAGAGCTCTCGCACCTGGCGGACTCCGCCGCGATGGGCAAGCTCCGGGCCAGCGTCTGTGTCCTCGGCCCCCTCGTCGGCCGGTTGCGCAAGGCGAAGGTCGCTCTCCCCGGTGGCGACGCCATCGGCCAGCGCCCGCTGGACATGCACCAGAGCGGCCTGCGCAAGCTGGGCGCCACGGCCGCCATCGAGCACGGTTGCGTGGTCGCCGAGGCCGAGCAGCTCAAGGGCGCGCAGATCTGGCTGGACTTCCCCAGCGTCGGCGCCACGGAGAACATCCTGATGGCCGCGGTGCTGGCCGAGGGCACCACGATCCTGGACAACGCCGCGCGCGAGCCGGAGATCGTCGACCTGTGCACGATGCTGCAGCAGATGGGCGCCAAGATCGAGGGTGCCGGCACCTCCACGCTGACCGTGCACGGCGTGAGCAGCCTGCAGCCCACCCAGCACCGGGTGATCGGTGACCGCATCGTCGGCGCGACCTGGGCGTTCGCCGCGGTGACCACCCGGGGCGACATCACCGTGCGCGGGGTGAACCCGCACCACATCGAGCTGGTGCTGGAGAAGCTGCGCACCGCGGGCGCCGAGATCACCGTCGAGGAGGAGTCCTTCCGGGTCGTCATGCCGGAACGGCCCAAGGCGGTCGACTACGTGACGCTGCCCTTCCCCGGATTCGCCACCGACCTGCAGCCGTTCGCCATCGCGCTGTCCGCCGTCTCCGACGGCACCGCGATGATCACCGAGAACGTCTACGAGGCGCGGTTCCGCTTCGTGGAGGAGATGATCCGGCTCGGAGCCGACGCGCGCACCGACGGCCACCACGCCGTGGTCCGCGGCATCGAGCGGCTGTCCAGCGCGCCCACCTGGGCCTCCGACATCCGGGCCGGTGCCGGCCTGGTGCTCGCCGGGCTGTGCGCCGACGGCGTCACCGAGGTGTACGACGTGTTCCACATCGACCGCGGTTACCCCGGTTTCGTGGAGAACCTGAACCGGCTGGGTGCCACCGTGATCCGGGTACCCGCCTAGCAATCGAGCACGATCGACGAGGCGCCTTTCTCACCGGTGGGTTGAGAGAAAGGCGCCTCGTCTTCTTTGTGCTGGGCAACGGCGACCGAGGGGGAGAGTCGCCGGCGGGTGGAGCGGATCCGAGGGGGCGGTCACGGCTCCACCTGGTCACCAGCCTGACACCGCCACTTCCGGGGCGCGATACCCAGAACCTGGTATTTCGGCCTGACCGGTATCGGCCAGTGCGCGGAGTGCCGTTGCGCCGATCGCCGGGCGCGGACCGTTCGGCGGTACTCCTACGCTCGGGCCGTGGATCACGCCGCCGTGGAGACGATCGTCGAAGCGGGGGCGATCCTGGGCAGTGCCGCCGGAGTAGAGGAGAAGGCCGCGGAGATCCTGATGGTGATCCGCAGATTCATCCCGTGGGACGCGGCCGTGCTGAGCTCGATGACCGGGACCGGTGAGCCGTCCTGGCGCATCGCCGGGCACGGCGTCTCGGAGCGCGCGGCCGCCGGATTCGACCAGTCCTCGGTGGAGAACGTCGCGCAGTTCGACTACTCCGCGCGCAACGGTGGAGCGCACACGCTGGACAGCATGCCGGGGTCCTGGGAGCTCCCACTGATCAAGGACGTGCTGGTCCCCGAGGGGTTCAACCAGGTCATCGGGTCCACCGTGCAGACCAGGGACCGGCGGATCACCGGAATGATCAACCTCTGCTTCGCCGATGCCAGGGATGTGCGTGGCGAGCACCTGTTGCTGATCAACCGGATGCGGTTGATGCTCGGCGGGCTCACCGATCCCTGGCGCGCGCCGCTGCGGGCGGTGGGTTCCTACAGCGGGCGGCGGGCGGCGATCGTGCTGCCGGACGGGGACACGCGTGCGGTGCCGGAGAGCGGTGCCGGGGAGTGGCTGGTGCCGCACGGGGCGCTGTCCCGGGAGATCGCCGCGCTGGCCGCGATCCGGGAGCTGCCTGCCTTCTTCTGGTGGCAGGACCCCGATGCCCGGTTCCATCGGGTGGTCACCGCCCGGGTTCCCGGTGCGATCGTCGCGGTGGAGACGCAGCCGCCGCTGCCCTGTGGGCTCACCGCCCGCGAGGTGGAGGTGCTGCGGCTGCTGGTGCGTGGGCACACCGACGAGCAGATCGCCTATCGGCTGGTGCTGTCCCTGGCGTCGGTGGCCGGGAACGTGCGCACCATCTTCGCCAAGCTGCGGGTTCGCGGTCTGGCGGGCGCGGTGACCAAGGCCGCCGCGATGGGACTGGTTCCCCATGGATGAGCTCGCCATCGAGACCCTCGTCGAGGTCGGCGCCATTCTGGGCAGTTCGGCGGGAGACCAGGAGCGTGCGGCGGAGATCTTGCGGGTGATCCGGCAGGCCATTCCGTGGGACGGCGTGATGCTGAGTAGCTTCACCGAGGCAGGTGGGCGATCGCTGCGCCTGGGTGACGCCGGGTTTCCTACGGAGGTGCTGTCCCACCTGGAACTGGTGCAGGTGGACTACGCCCCCGAACTGGAGCGGGCCATCCACACCGCGCGCCTGACCCAACGGACCTCCGAGCATCGCCCCCAGGAGGGGTACGCCCTGATGCAGGATGTGCTGCTTCCCGCGGGTTTCTCCGATGCCATCGCGTCCGGCTTGCAGTGCAGGGACGGCCGGGTGACCGGTGTGTTGTTCTACGGCGTCGCCGACATCGCCGATGTGCGGCCGGAGCATCTGTGGCTGGCGGACCGGCTGCGGCTCATGCTCGGTGGCCTGGCCGATCCCTGGCGGACCGCGCGCGGCGTGCTGGACCGAAATCCGGGCGTCCCCGCGGCGGTGGTGCTGCCCGACGGGGACACCCGGCCCGCCCTGGATCGGCCTCCCGGTGAATGGCTGGCGCCGCACGGTTCGCTGGCGCGGCAGGTGGCGGCGGAGGGGGCACCGCCGACGTTCTTCTGGTGGCAGGACCCCGACGGCCGGTTCCACCGGGTGGTCACCGCGAGGCTGACCGGCGGAGTGCTGGCGGTGGACACCGCACCGCCGCTGCCGTGCGGGCTGAGTTCGCGGGAGACGCAGGTGCTCCGGCTGCTGGCCTGGGGGCTGACCAATCGGCAGATCGCCTCCCGGTTGTTCGTGTCACCGGCGACGGTCGCCAAACACGTCACGCATGCCCTGGCCAAGCTGGGTGCGCAGAACAGGGCGGGTGCGGTGACCAGGGCTTCGGCGCTGGGCCTGGTCACCTATGGATGACCGGGAGATCGATGTCCTGGTCGAGGTCGGCGCCATCCTCGGCGGTGGGGAGAACGCCGTCGCCCGTGCCGAGGAGATCGTGGCGGTGCTGGGCACCGTGATCCCCTGGGACGCGGTGGCCATCTGCAACCGCGTGCGGGACGGCACGCCGTCCAGCATCTTCCTGGCGCACGGATTCACCGACCGGGTGCTGCACGCGCTCTGGCAGTTGCCCGTCCGGTACCGATCGCAGTGCTGGCGGACGAGTTCGGTGGCAGCCGGCCGGGAGATTCTGGTGGTCCCGCTGCAGACCAAGTCCGGCCGGATGAGTGGAGTGCTGTTCGCCGGTTTCCGGGATCCGGATGATCTCACCGACAGGCACCTCGAGTTCGCGGTGCTGCTGTGCCGCATGCTGGGCGGTCTGGTCGACCCGGTCGGCGTGCCGGGGCACCGCGGTGGTCACGCCGCCGAGGTTCTCCCGGACGGCGGGACGCGGGCGGTGCCGGAGCGGGACGCGGGTGAATGGCTGCGTCCGCACGCCCCGCTGTCCCGGTTGGTGGCCCGGATGGTGGGGGACAGCCGGCTGCCCCGGCTGTTCTGGTGGCCGGATCCGGTGGGGGAGTTCCACCGGGTGACCACCGCTGCCGGTGGGAGTGGCGTGGTGGTGATCGAGACCGTGGCGGAGCCGCCCGGCGGGCTCAGCGCCAGGGAGGCGCAGGTGCTGGCGATGGTGATGACCGGTCGCACCAACCAGCAGATCGGCCGGGCGTTGTTCATCGCCCCCGCGACGGTGGCCAAACACCTGTCCCGGATCTTCACCAAGCTCGGTGTCCCGGGACGTGCCGGAGCGGTGAACAAGGCCGCCGCACTGGGGTTCGTGCCACTGGACTGAAGGGTTGTGCTGATCATGGACGACGCGGCGATCGAGGTGATCGTGAATGTGGGGGCGGTGCTGGGGAGTCACGCCGGGGACGAGGAGCGAGCCGAGGAGGTCCTCGACCTGCTGCGCAAGGTGATTCCCTGGGACGCGGCGGGCATCAACAGCATTCCGGTACTGGGTGAGCAGGCTCAGTGCCTGGCGGCGCCGGACACACCGGAACCACTGCGGGTCGCGTACGGCCTGATGACGGTCCGCGATCGACCTGAGCTGAGAACTTTGGAACGGGTCTACGAGTCCGTGGCCACCATCGATGACGTGCCCGGGGCCCGTGAGCTGCCGTTGGTGACCGAGGTGGTGGTGCCTGCGGGGTTGAACCAGGTCGCCACCGCGATGGTGCGCGATGATCGAGGCCTGGTCCAAGGCATGATCATCTGTTGTTTCGCCGACCCCGCCGATCTGCGGCCGGCGCATCTGGAACTGCTCGACGCCCTCGGCCGCATGGTGCACGGGCTGGTCGATCCGTGGCGGACGCCCCGCTCCGCGCTGGCCGGCCTGCCGGGGCATCGCGCGGCGGTGCTACCCGACGGCGACTGCTGGGAGGTGCCCGGGCACGGACCGGGTGAGTGGCTGGTGCCGTATGGCCGGCTGTCCCGTGAGGTGGCGGCGCTGGCCGCGGTCCGGGCGCTGCCCCGGAGCTTCTGGTGGCAGGACCCGGATGGGGTCTTCCACCGGGTGATCACCGCACCCATCCGCGGCGCCGTGGTCGTGGTGGAGTCGGTGGAGCCGTTGCCGCACGGGCTGAGTGCGCGGGAGGCCGGGGTACTGCGGGCGATGATGACCGGGCTGACCAACCGGCAGATCGCCCACCGGCTGTTCGTCTCGCCCGCCACGGTGGCCAAGCACGTCAGTCACATCCACGCCAAGCTGGGCGTAGGCGGCCGGGCGGGCGCGGTCTGTCGTGCCGTGGATCTCGGTCTGCTCCCGCTGTGAGCAATTCACCGCGCCGATGATGTTACTCATCAGTAGTATGAGCTGATCTGCGTCAGGAGGTGGCCGTGCCGTACCCCAATGACCGCGATCGGGACCGTCCGTGGGTGATGCGAACCTACGCCGGGCACTCCTCCGCCGCAGCCTCGAACGCGCTCTACCGGCGAAACCTGGCCAAGGGACAGACCGGCCTCTCGGTGGCCTTCGACCTGCCGACGCAGACCGGCTACGACCCGGACGACGAGCTGGCCAAGGGCGAGGTGGGCAAGGTCGGCGTGCCGATCAGCCACCTCGGCGACATGCGGCAACTGTTCGACGGCATCCCGCTGGACGAGGCCAACACCTCGATGACCATCAACGCGACCGCCATGTGGCTGCTGGCCATGTACGTGACGGCTGCCGAGGAACAGGGCGCGGACATCTCCGGGCTGGCGGGCACCACGCAGAACGACATCATCAAGGAGTACCTGTCCCGGGGCACCTACGTGTTCCCGCCCGGCCCCTCGCTGCGGCTGATCACCGACATGATCGCCTGGACGGTGCGCGAGGTCCCCAAGTGGAACCCGATCAACATCTGCAGCTACCACCTCCAGGAGGCCGGGGCGACGCCGGTGCAGGAGGTCGCCTACGCGATGTGCACCGCGATCTCCGTGCTGGACTCGGTGTTCTCCAGCGGCCAGGTGCCCGAGGAACGCCGGGGCGACGTGGTCGCACGCATCTCCTTCTTCGTGAACGCGGGCGTCCGGTTCGTCGAGGAGATGTGCAAGATGCGCGCCTTCTCCCAGCTGTGGGACGAGATCACCCTGGAGCGGTATGGCATCCAGAACCCCAAGCACCGCCGGTTCCGGTACGGCGTGCAGGTCAACTCGCTAGGCCTGACCGAGGCGCAGCCGGAGAACAACGTGCAGCGCATCGTGCTGGAGATGCTCGCCGTCACCCTGTCCAAGGGCTCCCGGGCCCGCGCCATCCAGCTGCCCGCCTGGAACGAGGCACTCGGCCTGCCCCGGCCGTGGGACCAGCAGTGGGCGCTGCGCATGCAGCAGGTGCTGGCGTTCGAGACCGACCTGCTGGAGTACGAGGATCTGTTCGACGGCTCACCGGTGGTCAAGGCCAAGGTGGACGAGATCGTGGCCGGCGCGAAGGCGGAGATCGACCGGGTGCAGGCCATGGGCGGCTCCGTGGTCGCGCTGGAGAGCGGCTACATGAAGTCGCAGCTGGTCTCCTCGCTCGCCGAGCGTCGCAGGCGGCTGGAGGCCGGCGAGGACATCCTCGTCGGGGTCAACAAATTCGACACCTCCGAGCCGTCCCCGTTGCAGGCCGAGGGCGCCAAGGCCATCGAGACCATCGATCCGATCGTCGAGCAGCAGGCCGTCGACGCCCTCGCGCGGTGGCGCTCGCAGCGGGATCAGGCCGCGGTGACCGAGGCCCTCGACGAGCTGCGTGCCGCGGCCAAGACCGACGCGAACCTGATGGAGGCCTCGCTCAAGGCGGCGCGGGCCGGCGTCACCACCGGCGAATGGGCCGGCGCCCTGCGCGCCGAGTTCGGCGAGTACCGCGCGCCCACCGGGGTGTCCGGCGCGTCGGCCTCCGGTGAGGCGGGAGCCGAGCTGGCCAAGGTGCGGGAGCGGGTGCGGGCCACCGGCGAGGAGCTCGGCGAGCGGCTGCGCATCCTGGTCGGCAAGCCCGGCCTGGACGGCCACTCCAATGGTGCGGAGCAGGTCGCGGTGCGGGCCAGGGACACCGGTTTCGAGGTGGTCTACCAGGGCATCCGGCTGACGCCCGCGCAGATCGTGGCGGCCGCGGTGCAGGAGGACGTGCACGTGGTCGGCCTGTCCATCCTGTCCGGCTCGCACCTGGAAGTGGTGCCGGCCGTGGTGGAGGGCCTGCGCGCGGCGGGGGCCGGGGACATCCCGGTGATCGTCGGTGGCATCGTGCCGCCGGAGGACGCCGCGGTGTTGCGGTCCAAGGGCGTGGCCCGGGTGTTCACGCCCAAGGACTACTCGCTGACCGAGATCATGGACGAGATCGTCACCGTGGTCCGCGAGGCCAATAAGCTCGGCTAGCGGCACTTCTTCCACGAGAGTTCGTAGGTGGTGCTGTCCAGCGCGAGGGTGGCTGGGGCGGCACCGGCGAGCAAGGTGTCGGTCACCAGCGTCACGTGGTGCACGTCGCCGCAGGGCTCGTAGAAGGGCACCTCCTCGTGCCTGGTCCGGATCGGCTCCCGCGAGGGCCCGGTGAACCGGTAGTCCAGGATGTCGGTTCCGCCCATGTTGTCCCAGATGAACGTCGACCGCAGCCTGCCCGTGGCCTGCTCGGGCAGCTCGGCCCGGCCGCTGTGCCGCACGGCGCTGATCGCCCAGGTGCGGGCGTCCGACACACTGGTGATCCGCAGGCCCAGCTGGCAGTTCTTGCGCGGCTCGGCGGACGTGGACACGTGCCGTTCGTAGTAGACGGTGAACGAGTCGTTCGCCGGACTCAGTTCCACCCGGGTCGCTGTCCTGTCGCACCCGGTGCCGTCCCCGTTGCGGAGGACCAGTTCGGCCTTGACCGGGGGCTCGTCCACCGAGGTCAGGGTGGACAACAGGAGCCCGGCGACGAGCCACATCATCGGCACTTCTTCCACCGCAGGTGGTAGTCGGTGCTCCGGTCGAAGTCCTCGACGCCGAGCTGCAACCGGGCGGTGCTTCCGGCAGGGGCCTGCACGCTCAGCTCGAACTTCGCGGTGAACTGCGAGCCACCGCAGGGGCCGTACACCGGCGCCGCCGGATCGTGCCGATCGGTCACCTCGAACTGCTGGTCGTAGGGCCCGGCGAAGCGATGGGTCGTCATGGTGTCGGCCATGCCCGGCAACCACGCGTGGGAGCTCAGCCGCGCTGTCGCCCCTTTCGGCAGCTGGGCGGAGCCGTGGTGGGTGATGGGCTGGATGGCGAACGCGTAGTCCGCGGGAATGTTCAGCTTGATGACGAGATGGCAGTTCGTGGTCGTCGGGGAGCTCGGGACCGCCAGCAGGGGTGGGTCGTGGCGCAGCGAGACACCGAGCTTGTCCTCCTGCACCACGACGGAACTGGCACCCGCCGGACAACCGCTGCCGTTCACGGTGATCAGGTTCGCGGTCAGCCTGCCCGGTGGCGGCGGATCGTCCGCCGCCACCGGGACAACGGTGCCCGCCAGCAGTGCGGCCGCGGCCAGGAATTGGATCATGACGCCCTCCCCAGGTAAGTCGTCTCACCAAGGTAAAGCCGATCCGGATCGCCGTCGGCCGCCGCCGGCCCTCTTTGTCGGCTACCCGATCAGCACTTCTTGAAGGCGAAGTGGTAGCGGGTGTTGATGTCCACGTCGGTGGAGTCCATGGCCAGGAAGCTGACCGGGTCGGTGGCCTTGGCGGTCACCCGGAGCTCGGTGTTGATGTTGAAGTTGCGGTCCTCACCGCACGGCCGGTAGATCGCCGCCGCGACGTCCGTGGTGTCGGTGAACTGCCAATTGTCGTCCTTCGGGCCGCTGATCGTGTGCTTGCGGTACTCGGTCGGGGACAGGCCGGCGAAGTAGTAGTTGGCCTGCTGCAGCCCGCTCGCTCCGCTCTTGAGCGAGGCGAAGCCCCGGTAGTCGGCCTGGATGATCGCGTAGGTGTAACCGCCGGGGATGGTCACCTTGAGGTTGAGCTGGCAGTTCTTGCGGAAGTCGGTCGCCGGGGTGCCCTTTCCGGCCTGCGCCAGGTAGTTCGAGTAGGTGACGGTGAAGGTCGTCTTGTCATTGGACACGGCGACCGCCGCGGTGCCGGCCTTACACCCGGTCCCGTTCACGGTGACGATCTTGACGGTGATCGCACCGGGCGGCGGGGCATTGACGGCGGGGGCGGTGGGCGTGATCAGGGACATCATCAGTCCGGCGACGGCGAGCAGGGGCGCCATAGATTTCTCCTCGATGGATTGTTGACCTGTGAAGTAAGTACGGCAGGCATCGGCCTTTCACCCGTGCTCACCGGCCCAATTCGCCGCTGCCGCATGTCCGGCAGCGGCGCTACTGTTCAGGGCTTTGACGTGTTCCGGACAGGATCCGGTCAGCTATACACACGGTGTATACGCCGGGTGTATAGTCGTGCTCATGGGATTGGGGCACGCATTGCTGGGGCTGCTGGAAGTCGGCCCGAAGCACGGATACGACCTGAAGCGGGCCTATGACGACCGGTTCGGGCAGGATCGGCCGCTGCACTACGGGCAGGTCTACTCCACGCTCTCCCGGCTGCTGCGGGATGGCCTCGTCGAGGTCGACGGTGTCGAGGCGGGCGACGGACCGGAGCGCAAGCGGTACGCGGTGACGGCCGAGGGCATCACCGACGTCGAGCAGTGGCTGCGCACACCGGAGAAACCGGAGCCGTACCTGCAGAACACCCTGTACACCAAGGTCGTGCTGGCCCTGCTCTCCGGCCGGGACGCGGAGGAGTTGCTGGACACCCAGCGCTCCGCGCACCTGGTTCTCATGCGTGAACTGACGAAACGCAAATCCGGCGGTGACCTGACCGATCAACTGATCTGCGATCACGCGCTGTTCCACCTGGAAGCCGATCTGCGCTGGCTGGAACTCACCGCCGCCCGGCTCACCGCCCTGGCCACGGTGGTGTCGCCGTGACCGCCCTGCTGACGGCGACCGATCTGCACCGGTCGTTCGGGTTCACCCCGGCGCTGGCCGGCGCGGGCATGCATGTCGACGACGGTGAAGTGGTCGCGATCATGGGCCCGTCCGGGTCGGGCAAGTCGACGCTGCTGCACTGTCTGGCGGGCATTCTGCTGCCGGATTCCGGGTCGGTGCGCTACCAGGGGCAGGAACTCACCGGCCTGTCCGAACAGCGGCGTAGCGCGTTGCGCCGGTCGGACTTCGGCTTCGTCTTCCAGTTCGGCCAGCTGGTCCCGGAACTGACCGCCGAGGAGAACGTGGCGATGCCCCTGCTCCTGGCCAGGGTGGGTGCCCGGCGGGCCCGGTGCGAGGCCGGCGAGTGGCTGGAACGGCTCGGGGTCGCCACGGTCGCCGGTAAACGTTCCGGCGAGATGTCCGGGGGACAGGCCCAACGGGTCGCGGTGGCGCGAGCCCTGGTCTCCCGTCCCCGGGTGGTGTTCGCCGACGAACCGACCGGTGCGCTCGACTCGCTCAACGGCGAGCAGGTGTTGCACCTGCTGCTGGAGGCGGCCAAGGAGACCGGAGCGGCCGTCGTGCTCGTCACGCACGACGCCAGGGTCGCCGCGTACTCCGATCGCGAGGTCATCGTCCGGGACGGCCGCACGAACGGCCGGATTCCCGCGGAACTGGGGGGCTGACATGGATGTCGGTACTGGGGGTACGGACATCCGTCATGGGGAGAACGACCGGGCCCGGGGGTGGCTCGGCCGGCTCCTGTACGACCTGTTGCTGGGGGTGCGGCTGGCTGTCGGGGGCGGCCGCACCTCCAGGAGCAGGATCATCCTGACCACCATCGGCGTCACCTTCTGCGTGGCCTCGCTCCTGCTCGCCGTCGCACTGGCGGCGGCCTTCGAGGCCCGTAAGGCCCGGGAGGGCACCGTCCGGGCCGACTACAGCGGGATCGTGCTGCCCGGGGTCGACCCGCTGCGGTTCGAGGCCTTCGAATCCCCGTTCCGCAGCGAACACATTTCCGCTCGCTGGTTCTGGCCCACCGGGCCCGCTGCGCCGATTCCGCCGGGTCTGACCGCGCTGCCCGGGCCCGGCGAGATCGCCATGTCTCCGGCGCTGCGTGACCGGATGCAGGCATCCGACGGCGACCAGCTACGCCGTCGTTTCCCGCAGAAACTCGTGGGGATCATCGGCGACGAGGGACTGGGCGGACCGCAGGATCTCATGTTCTACGCCTACAGCGAGGATTTGCGGAACCAGCCGGACTTCACCTTGATCTACGGCTTCGGTGATCGGCATCCCGGGTCGGTCCAGGCCGCGTACCTGGTGCTGACCATGGGAGCCTGTCAGGTCCTGGTGCCGCTGCTGGTGTTCCTCGCGGTCAGCCTGCGATTCGGCGGCCTGGCCAGGCAGCGACGGCTGTCCGCCCTGCGCCTGCTGGGTGCCACCCCCGGCCAGATCAGGCGGATGGACTGTGCCGAGACGCTGCTCGGCGTGCTCGCCGGACTGGCCTTGGGTGTGGCCGTCTTCTGGCTCAGCAGGCCCTGGATATCCGCGTTGAACATCGCCGGGCGCTCCTTCTACGGATCTGATCTACGGCCACCGTGGCAGGCGGTGATCTTGATCGCCGTGGGGGTGCCGCTGTTCGCCGTGCTCGCCTCGCTGCGCGCGGTCCGCCGGGTGCAGGCCCGGCAAGTGCGGAGAAGGATGTCGTGGCGAGTGGTGCCACTGCTGCTCGGGGGTCTCCTCGCGACGGCTGTGTATCTGTCCGGGTCGATGATCACCGGAACGGCGGTGGGTGTGCTCGTCCTGTCGGCCGTGGTGCCCGCTGTCATGCCGTGGTTGCTCGAGCGAGCGGCGACTGCCCTGCCGTTCGGCCCGCCGTCCTGGGGGCTCGCGCTGCGCCGGATGCGATACGAGCAGGCCGGGCCGTCCCGCGTGGCCACCGCGCTCACCGCCCAGCTGACCGCGGGACTGAGTCTGCTAATGCTGGTCAATGTCCTTTCCGCACCGGACTCGGGCTACCCCCAGAGATACGTCACGGTGTCCGTGGCCGATGCCTCGCCGCAGGACCTGCGGCTGGTTCAGGACAGGATCACCGCGATACCCGGAGCGCGTATCGAGCAGATCACCGCGGCCGATGCCGCTCGGCCGGCGCGCATCACGGTCGATGTCGGTGGCCGGCTGGACACCAGTGACGCCGTCCATACCGCGATTGCTCCGTTGGAGCCGCGGACCTATGGCGTCTACCTGGAGGGTGCTCGCTTCGGCCCGGGAGGTGAGGGCCACTACCTGCTCCTGGCGCTGGTGCTGTTCGCCTTCGCGTTGTTGCTGCTGGTGGGCGCGGTGACCCTGGTACTTCAGGCGGTGGAACAGGCCAAGGAACGACGGCTGTCGGTGGCCACCCTCGGCGCCGTCGGCATTCCGGTACGAACCGTGTTGCTCTCGCTGTTCTGGCAGACCGCCATCGCCATGCTGATCGGTGTCGTCCTCGCCTGGGCGGTCGCGCTGGGCATCGGCGTGGGGCTGATGGGGATTTCGCTCAGCGTGACCTGGCCCAACCTTCCGCTGCTCACCCTGGCCACCGTCGTGGTGGCGTTGCTGTCGACGGTCTGCGGGTTCCCGGCGCTGCGGGCCGCGATGCGCCCCGAAGGCCTTCGCTGGGAATAGGCCGGCGGCGCTACTGTCGAGGGCATGGTCGACGTCGCGCGCATCGGGGACACGGTCCGGATCACCATGACCAGGGCGGCCAAACGCAACGCCCTGTCCGAGGAGCACCTGCGGGAGCTGCTCGCCGCGTTCCAGCAGGCGGGGGAGTCGGACGCCACCGGAATCGTGCTCGCGGCCGATGGACCGGTGTTCTCCGCCGGGCACGACTTCGCCGATGTCGGTGCGCGGGATCTGGCCGGCGTGCGGTCGTTGCTGGACGTCTGCACCGAGCTGATGCGCACCATCCACGCGGTGCCGCAGGTGGTGATCGCCCGGGTGCACGCGCTGGCCACCGCGGCCGGCTGCCAGCTGGTGGCCTCCTGCGATCTGGCGGTGGCCGGGGAGTCGGCCGGGTTCGCGTTGCCGGGCGGCAAGGGCGGCTGGTTCTGCCACACGCCCGCGGTGCCGGTGGCCCGGTCGATCGGCCGGAAACGGCTGATGGAACTGGCGCTCACCGGCGACGTCATCGACGCGGCCACCGCCGCGGACTGGGGGCTGATCAACCACGCCGTGCCGGACGCGTCACTGGACGAGGCGGTCGACTCGCTGCTGGCCAGGGCCACCCGGGGCGGCCGGGAGTCCAAGGCCTACGGCAAGCGCGTGCTGTACGCGCAGCTGGACCGGCCGGAGCAGGACGCGTATGGCCTGGCCATCGAGGCGATGGCGGCGGCCTCGCAGACCCCGGAGGCCCGCGAGGGCATCGCCGCCTTCCTGGAGAAGCGTCCGCCCGCCTTCTAGCGCCGGGCCAGGCAGAGCTTGATCTTGTTGAGCGGGCTCGACTTGTAGCTCCAGCTGCCGTACGCGACGGCGGTCGGGAACTCCTTGCACGGTTCGAAATCCAGGTCGATCGCGTCGGCCGGTTTCGTGCCGAGCACCCGGTACTTCGCCTGCGAGCAGTCCACGATGGACAGCGTCTTGTCCGCTGCCTCCGCCATGCAGTCACCCACTGCGGGCAGGTGGTTGTTCGGGTTCTTGAGGTCCTGCAGGCACACCGAGCGCGCCCCCAGCCCACGAGTCCACTTCAGCACCGGCCCGGTCTTGGGCTGCTCGCTACAGGCCGGCGAGCCTCCGAGGCCGACCGAGATGCCCTTCTCGATGGCGAGCACCCGGAAGTCGGCCGTCGCGCAGTCGGCGGTCTTCAGCGAGGCCTGGTCGCCCGCGTCGCCCGCCAGGCAGTCGTCGACCTTCGGGAGCCGGTGGCCCGGTTCCTTCAGATCCTCCAGGCAGTAGACCTTGTTCTGCTCGGATCCGGCGGGCGTCAGCTTGGCGTCGGCCGTGTCGAAGTCACCGCAGGCCCCGCCGAGTCTGATGTACCCCGGCTCGCTGGGCTGGTCGAAGCCGACGACCTTGTACCGGGCGCCAGCGCAGTCGACGGCCTTCGGCGTGCTCTCCTGCTGAGCGTTCTCGGCGAGGCACTCACCGATCTGCGCCTCGTGCCCGGTTTCCACCAGTGCGTGGCCGAGTGACAGTACGACGAAGCGCATGGCGAAGAACGCGACCAGCGCGATCGCGATGCCGATCCCGGTTCCGAGCAGCCGGTTCTTCTTCCGCGGCGGTGGCCCAGGCGGCAGCGCCGACGGCATCGGCGGCATGCTGAACGGTGGTGTTGTCATGGCATAACCCCCAGGTGTTTGCCCGCTTATCGGCCGTCTGTGGGCGGACATTACGAGCTGTGGCCCTGGTTACAGCACATTCGCGAAACGCCGGGGCTGGTTCCGCCGACAAGGAGTCGACACCTGAGCGAGGACACTGGGGGCCTGCGGTGGGATTGCGGTTGCGTGCCGCCTGTGGCGTGGCACTTCTCGGCGGGTACTTCCTCGTGATCCCCGCGTTGATCATCACACCGCTGCTGGTCGGCGTCTGGAGGCTGGACACCAATCCGATCAGCGGGCTCTACTGGATGATCGTCGGGCTGGCGACCGCGTGGGCGGTCACCGAGTCGCTGGCGCTCTCCGCGCGGGGCTACCGGTTCGTCCGGGAGGCCGAGATCGATCGGGCCGGGCAGCCGGAGCTGTGGCGGATCGTGGACGAGCTCGCCGCCGAGGTCGGCACCCGTGCACCGGACGAGATCCACCTCATCGGCGAGGCGAACGCGAACGTGCAGGAGGAGGGCCGGCTGCTGGGGCTGGTGCCAGGCCGGCGGTACCTGCGGATCGGCTGGCCGTTGCTGGCCGGGCTCTCCGTCGCGGAGCTGCGTGCGGTGCTGGCCCACGAGCTCGGTCACTACTCCCACGGGCACACCAGGCTCGCCGCCGTCACCTACCGGGGCACGGTGGCGATGGAGCAGATCAGCCACAAGGTGCACGGCATCGCGGGCGCGACGCTCCAGGCGTACACGTACCTGTACGGGCTGTTCGTGCGATCGGTCAACCGGGCGCAGGAACTGCAGGCCGACCGCCTCGCCGTCCAGGTGGCGGGACCCGCCGCGCTCCGATCGGCGCTGCGCAGACTGCCCGCCCTCGCTGGTGCGATGCTGGAGTATGAGGACTACCTGGAGCTGGCCGCCACCGCCCGGCTCAATCCGGAGCTGGTGGCCGGATTCCGCTCGCTGCTGACCGATCCGGTCCGGGCGGCGCACTCGGCCGAGCTCTGGGACGACTGGCTGGACGTCGAACCGGTGTCCACCTGGGACAGCCATCCGCCGCTGCGTGAGCGGATCGCGCTGGCGGACGCGGCCGGGGTCCGGGAGGTGCCCTCCGATGATCGGCAGGCGTGGGTGCTGCTGGCGGATCTGCCGTCGATCGAGATCCGGTTGACCGGGGGACGGAACCTGCCGAGGGCGTCCTGGCCGGAGATCGCCCGCACGGCCGGTTTCCTCCAGGCCATGGATGGCGCCGAGCGGTTACGTGACCTGGCCAGGCGGTCCGGGGTGGCCAGGAACGGCACGCTGGGCGAGACCCTGGACGGTCTGGAAGCGGACAAGGTCCACCGGCTCGCGAGCTGGCTGCCCGCTGCGGAGCACCTGACGGCGGCGGAGTCCGGGTCGGTGCTGACGAACCTGCTCACCGACACGATCATCGCGGCCGTGGTGGTCGCCGGACTCGGCGAGCATGAACTGAACTGGTCCGGGCCGTTCCGGGTGCGGTTCGCCTCCGGGATCGAGCTGGACTCCGAGGAGCTGACCTGCACAGTTCATGCCGCCGTGTCCGATCCGTCCCAGGTCACGCGCCTGCGGACCTGGCTGTCGGAGCGGGATGTCCCACTCGATCAGCAGCGTTTCCAGGCGAAGTAGTAGCGGGAGCTGAAGTCCACGTCGGTCGAGTCGATGGACAGGAAGCTCTGCTCCGCGGTCTGCCTGGCGTTCGCCCGCAGTGCGGTCTTGATGTTGAAGTTCCGGTCCTCACCGCATGGCTTGTAGATCATCGTCTCGATGTCGGACTGGTCGGTGAACTGCCAATTGTCCGATTTCGGACCGGTGAGCCGGTGACCGCGTTGCTGGGTCGGCGAGAGCCCGGCGAAGTAGTAGCTCGCGTCCAGGTTGCCGCTCGCCCCACGCGTCAGCGAGGCGAACCCGCGATAGTCCACCTTCTGGATCGCGTAGGTGTGGCCCTCCGGAACGTGGACCTCGAGGTTGAGCTGACAGTCCTTGCGCCGGTCGGTGCTGGTGGTGCCCCGGCCGGCCTTGGCGAGGTACTCGCTGTAGGTCACGGTGAAGCTCTTGCGGTCGCCGGAGACCGCGACGGTCGCGGTGCCCGGCCGGCAGCCGGAGCCGTTCACGGTGACGACGTTGACGGTGATCGAACCGGGCGGCGGTGCGTCGATAGCGGCGGCGGTGACGGGCTGGGCAAGGGACAGCACCAGGCCCGCCACGGCGAACAACGGCGCCATGGTCACTCCTCTCGGATGTTGCCGCACAACCCCAGACACCCCCGTGCGGCCTCCGCCGAGCGTAGGAGCATCCGGCGGCCGATCGGAGCAGTGCGACCGCAACCGGACAGCCGTCAGCCTGATGACCTCTCGTGGAGCAACAGCAACGCGTACGCGGCGAGTGACTGGGCGTCGGTGACCTCACCCTTGGCGATCAGTTCCTCGAACTCGCCGCGGGAGAACCACGCGGAGATCAGGTCCTGCTCCTCGTGCTCCAGCTCGGCGGCGCCCTCGGTCAGCCCGGAGGCCAGGAACACCCGCCCGCGCTGGCTGGACATGCCCGCCGCTACGTCGATGAGCCCCAGCTCCACCCAGTGCTCGGCGGTCAGGCCGGTCTCCTCGCGCAGCTCCCGGGCGGCCAGCTCCAGCGGCGGCAGCTCCGCCCGGTCCGGCGCGGTGCCCTGCGGGAACTCCCAGCGCCGCAGGCCGAGCGGGTAGCGGTACTGGTTGACCAGCCGCAGCCGGTCGCCGTCCATGGCGATCACCAACGCGTAGTCCGGCTTGTCCACCACGCCGTAGATGCCGGCGCTGCCATCCGGCCGCACGATGTCGTCCTCGCGGACGGTCATCCACGCGTTCGTATAGACGTCTCGACTGTCTACCGTCTCCATGGCCGCATACTCTGCCGGACCCGGCTGCGCCCGATTTGCCGGGCTCTCTACAGTGTCCGGGTGCGTCTTGTCATTGCCCGCTGTCAGGTCGACTACGTCGGCCGGCTGACGGCCCACCTCCCGATGGCCAACCGGTTGCTGCTGATCAAGGCGGACGGTTCCGTCTCGATCCACTCCGACGACCGGGCGTACAAGCCACTGAACTGGATGAGCCCGCCCTGCTGGCTGATCGAGGACCCGGGCATCTGGACCGTGCAGAACAAGGCCGGGGAGAAGCTGATCATCTCCCTGGAAGAGGTCTTCGAGGACTCCAAGCACGAACTCGGCCCCGAGCCCGGCCTGGTCAAGGACGGCGTCGAGGCGGACCTGCAGAAACTGCTGGCCGAGCACGTGACCACCCTCGGTGAGGGCTACACCCTGGTCCGCCGCGAGTTCCCGACCCCCATCGGTCCGGTGGACCTGATGTGCAAGGACGCCAAGGGCGCCTCGGTCGCGGTGGAGATCAAGCGCCGCGGGGAGATCGACGGCGTGGAGCAGCTGACGCGCTACCTGGAACTGCTCAACCGCGACCCGCTGCTGGCCCCGGTCACCGGCGTGTTCGCCGCGCAGCAGATCAAGCCGCAGGCCCGCACGCTGGCCGAGGACCGCGGCATCCGTTGCCTGGTGCTGGACTACGACGCGCTGCGTGGCATCGAGTCGGACGAGTTCCGCCTGTTCTAGGCGGCCGGTAAACCTTCTGTTCGCGTTCTCACAACGGCCGGGCCTGACATCGATGTCGGGCCCTACCGTGGCCTGCATGATCACCCGCAGGGCGGCAGCCTTGGCGGTGCTCACCGTCACCGCGTTCGTCGTCGTCACCACGGAACTGCTCCCCGTCGGCCTGTTGCCGCAGATCAGCGGGGATCTCGGTATCAGCGACGCACGGGCGGGGCTGTTGGTGACCGCGTACGCGTTCACCGCCGCCCTCACGGCGGCGCCCCTCACCGCGCTCGTCTCCCGCTGGCCGCGGCACCGGGTCTTCCTCGCGATGTGTGGGGTGTTCGTGCTCGGAACGGCCTTGTCCGGACTGGCCGTCGGATTCCCGATGGTGGCCGCCGCCCGGCTGGTGTGCGGCGCCGCGCACGGCGTCTTCTGGTCGATCATCGCCGGTTACGCGGCGGCGCTCGCCGACCCGGAACGTCCCGGACGGGCGGCGGCCGTGGTCTTCGGCGGCGGTTCCACGGCGGTGGTGCTCGGTGTCCCGCTCGGCACCGCGCTGGGCGCCGCAACCGGCTGGCGCAACGCCTTCCTGCTGGTCTCCGCGGTAGCCCTGGTGATGCTGTTGATCGCCTGGCGAGTCCTGCCGGACACCGGGTCATCGCCCACCCAGCGGGTCGGTGACCTGCCCAAGGTGCTCCTGCTGCCCGGCCTGCCCTCGCTGGTGATCACCACCGCGGTGCTGGTGCTCGGCAACTTCACCGTCTACACCTACTGCACCGATCTGCTCCGTGATTCGGGTGTCGCCGATCCGGCGCGGGTGAGCATCCTGCTGTCGGTCTACGGGCTGGCCGGCATCGGCGGCACCTGGCTCAGCGGCATGCTGGTCGACGGCCGGCCGAGGGCCGTGCTGTTCGGCACGGTCACCCTGTTGGTCACGGCGATCGCGGTCTTCGTGTTCGGTGTCCGATGGCCGCTGCTGGTTCTCGTCTTCTTCGCCTGGGGATTCGCCTTCTCGGCGGTGCCGGTGTCCATGCAGACCGGCGTGCTCCGGGTCAGTGGCCGGTCCGCCGATGTCGCCTCCGCCTGGTACGTCGCGGCGTTCAACCTGGGTATCGGCGGCGGGGCGCTGGCCGGTGGGGTGCTGCTGGCCTCCTGAAACCGGAGTGTCAGACCCCTGTGGTCAGATGCGTATATGACCAACCTGTCCGATCTCGTGCACCGCTGGGTCGACGGCTTCTGTCTGGCCGACGGCCTGGCCGCGCCCACCCGGGCCGGCGATACCTCGCAGGCGCGGCTGACCCGGGAGACGCATACCAGGGAGGTCTTCCTGGCCGGCAGTGATCCGGCGGCCGTCCGGTTCTGGGCGGATCGGGTGATGGCCATGCCGGAGCGCACCTGGTACACGGTGATCACCGAGGAGCCGGACGAGGCCGAGCAGGTCATGATCGAGGCCGGGCTGGACCGGTCGTATGCGCGGGAGTGGTTCATGACCGTGGACCTGGACCGCCAGTTACCCGGCAGGACCGCCGCCGGTTACACCTCGGTGTTGATCCGCACGGGAGACGTGCTGCGCATGCAGATCACCGCGGCCGACGAGAAGCCGGCCGCCTTCGGGGTGATCGGTCTGCGCGGCTCGGTCGCCGTCCCGCACGCGATCGGCACCGAGCCCGGACACCGGCGCCGGGGGCTGGGTGCCCAGGTGATGGATGGCCTGGTCAGCGCGGCCAGGGAAGCCGGGGCGGCCACCGGATTGCTCATCGGCACCGACATGGGACGGGCACTCTACGAGTCGCTCGGCTGGCGGACGGCGGGCACGGTGATCGTGGGAAAGAACACCGCCGCCACGCGCGCATAGCGGGTGGATTGCCTCGTTGCCACCCCTGAAGGTGTCAACTTCGTAACCGATTAAGCATGCGGGATGGTCTAGACCCGTCTTGCGTGCCTACGGTGGCGCGGCTCGATCGCAACGATGCGATCGCGACATTCGGTTGAAGGGGAGGTAAACCGATGTTGAGCGCAACGGATCTGCGTCTGCACGCGGATGCGCTGGACTATTCCTTGCTCGGCCTGTACTTCGTGGTCGTACTCGGTATCGGCTACATGGCGCGCCGTTCGGTGTCCACCAGTCTGGACTTCCTGCTGTCCGGCCGTTCGCTGCCCGCGTGGGTGACGGGTCTGGCCTTCATCTCGGCGAACCTGGGTGCGCTGGAGATCTTCGGCATGAGCGCCAGCGGCGCCCAGTACGGGTTGCCGACGATGCACTACTTCTGGATCGGCGCCGTACCGGCCATGGTGTTCCTCGGCCTGGTGATGATGCCGTTCTACTACGGCTCCAAGGTGCGGAGCGTTCCGGAGTTCCTGCTGCGCCGGTTCGGCAAAGGCGCACATCTGGTGAACGCGATCAGCTTCGCGCTGGCCGCCGTGCTCATCGCGGGTGTGAACCTGTTCGCGCTGGCCACGGTGGTCAATGTGTTGCTGGGCTGGCCGCTCTCGCTGTCCATCATCGTGGCCGGCCTGGTGGTGCTGGCCTACACCACGCTGGGTGGCCTGTCCGCGGCGATCTACAACGAGGTGCTGCAGTTCTTCGTGATCGTCGCGATGCTGCTGCCGCTGACCATCGCCGGCCTGCACAAGGTCGGTGGCTGGCAGGGGCTCACGGAGAAGATCACCGCCAACAACGCCAACGCCGCCGAGCAGCTGAACAGCTGGCCCGGCAACAACATCACCGGCCTCGGCGACAGCGTGCTGTCGGTCATCGGGCTGGTGTTCGGCCTGGGCTTCGTGTTGTCCTTCGGCTACTGGACGACCAACTTCGCCGAGGTGCAGCGCGCGCTGTCGGCCAAGGACATGTCCGCGGCCCGGCGCACCCCGTTGATCGGCGCCTACCCGAAGGCGCTCATCGCGTTGATCGTGATCATCCCGGGCATGCTGGCCGCCGTGCTGGTGCCCGAGCTGGACAAGGCCAAGGCGACGCTGCTGGCGGATCCCGGTGCACACACCGAGGTCAACTTCAACAACGCGTTGCAGCTGTTGATCAGGGACCTGTTGCCCAACGGCATGCTGGGCATCGCGATCACCGGCCTGCTGGCCGCGTTCATGGCGGGTATGGCGGCGAACATCAGCTCGCTGAACACCGTCTTCACCTACGACATCTGGCAGTCCTACGTGAAGAAGGACAAGCCGGACGACTACTACCTGAAGGTGGGCCGCTGGGTCACGGTGGTCGGCACCTTCATCGCGATGGGCACCGCGGCCATCGCGGGTGGCTACAACAACATCATGGACTACGTCCAGACGCTGTTCTCCTTCTTCAACGCCCCGCTGTTCGCCACCTTCATCCTGGGCATGTTCTGGAAGCGGATGACCCCGGCCGCCGGCTGGGCCGGTCTGGTCGCGGGCACCCTGGCCGCGCTCACCATCGACCTGCTGGTCCGGGCGGGCGTGCTGGAACTGGCCGGTCAGGGTCCGGCGTTCGTCGGTGCCAGCGCCGCGTTCGTGGTGGACATCCTGGTCAGCGTGGTGGTCTCGCTGGCCACCCGGCCCAAACCGGACAGCGAGCTGGCCGGGCTGGTCTGGTCGCTGACGCCGAAGGCGGACCGCACCCAGCTGGCGGTCGGCGAGAACGCCGCCTGGTACCGGTCACCGGTGCTGCTCGGCACCGGAGCCCTGGTGCTGACCGCCGCTCTGAACATCATCTTCTGGTAGGGGAGGGATCATGGCTGGTAAAGCGGGACTGTTCGACCTGCGCTGGATCATCGCCCTGCTGTTCGGGGTGTACGGCGTGGTGCTCACCGTGGTGGGGATCGGCTTCACCACCGAGGCCGACCTGGCCAAGGCCGGTGGCCTGAACATCAATCTGTGGAGCGGGATCGGCATGCTCGTCATGACCGGCCTGTTCGCCCTGTGGGCGTCGCTGCGGCCGATCATCGTGCCGGAGGACGCCGCGGGCACCCCGATGTCCTAGGAATCCGACGTTGACGATGTTCGGGCGAGGAACGGTCCCGAACATCGTCAACTTCGGGACCGACGGTTTCCGCAAGTTGACCCGACTCTGACTTCTTTCGGAATTCCGCATCAGGACTGATTATCGGAAAAGCAGAGCTCACGAGGTTGCGTCATTGAGCGCGAAATAATCGGCCTCCCAACGAAGGCCTTTACGTACTAAATTCGTCTGCATAGCTTTCTGGCCGTTCGAAATACCTCGCCAGAAAGGCATCTCATTATGGTACGCAAGACTCTCGCATTGCTCGGTATCGCGGCCATGGGGCTGCTCGCCTCGTCGGTCGCCGCCTCCGCCGCGACCACCGCCGAGAAGACCGGCCAGTACGTGGTGATCACCAGCCAGGCGAACCCGCAGCACGCCCTGGACGTGCTCGGCGCCGAGGTCAAGGCCGGTGCCCGCGTCGTCACCAACCAGATCGCCGCCACCGAGACCCAGAAGTGGCAGATCGAGTACCGGGGCAACGGCGCGATCGCGCTGGTGAACAAGGCTCGCAGCGTGGTCGGCCAGGCCGGCCAGCTCTGTCTGTCCGCGCCGAACCCCTTCGAGGGACAGCTGGTGCTGAACACCTGTTCGCGGTACGACCTGTCGCAGAACTTCCTGCCCTCCGACCTGTCCGAGTACCAGACGATCCTGCGCAGCGCGCAGTTCTCGCAGCGGGTCATCGACCTGGGCGCCGAGCCGAACAGCCCGGTCCAGCTGGAGAAGCTGACCTTCGCGCCGAGCCAGATCCTGAACCTGCACATGGTCCAGCCGGCTACGCGGGAGGGCTGAGCAGGAGCATCATCTAGCGGGTAAGGCATCAGGCACATTCCATGGTACTGGGCGCCATTGTTCCGGGGATTTCCGATTCCCGGAACAATGGCCTCTTTTGGCTCGTTCGTCTATTCTTCGAGAGATGCATGACGAATCGTGTGTGTTCTGCGGAATCGTCGCCGGAACCGAGCCGGCCAGCGTGGTGGTGGCCGAGGGCGATGTCATCGCCTTCGCCGACCTGAACCCCGTCAACCCCGGACACATCCTGGTCGTACCCCGGTTGCACGCCGTGGGGCTGGCCGATCTGCCGTCGAACACCGGTGGCCGGATGTTCCATCTCGCGCAGCGGGTGGCCGAGGGGATCCGCGCGCTGCCGGAGCTGCGGGCCGAGGGGATCAACCTGTTCCTGGCCGATGGGGTGGCCGCCGGCCAGGAGGTATTCCACGTGCACCTGCACGTGTTCCCCCGGTTCAAGGGCGACGCTTTCCGGCTGAGTTCCGGCCAGCGGCGGGCGACGCGCGCGGAGCTCGACGCCGTGGCACAGTCGCTATGCCAATTGGTATAACTCGACTACAGTGCAACAGATATTGCGACTTGTTGCTAAAAGGCTGCCAAACGAGCGTACTGTTTCGATCCAGTAAGTACTGCTCGGTAACTTTGCGGGCTAGCCTTCGAGGTAACACAGTCGTCATATCCCGGGCCATAGCAGGAGACGTCGATGACCGAAACCACCGTGCACGTCGAACCTCGCACCGACGTGCTCGAATCCCTGGACCCGCGCACCGGTGAAGTGATCGCCACCTTCCCGATCCACAGCGACCAAGAGGTCCGCGACATCGTTGTCCGGGCACGTGAAGCCGCCAAGTGGTGGGACGAGCTCGGCTTCAGCGGCCGCGCCAAGCGCATCGACGCCTGGCGTAAGCACATGGTCGCCCACCTCGACGAGCTGATCGCACTGGTCAGCCGGGAGACCGGCAAGAGCCTGGACGACGCCACCCTGGAGTGCGCGTTGTTCATCGACCACGTGCACTGGGCGGCTGCCAACGCCAAGAAGGTGCTGGGCAAGAAGAAGCGCCCCAGCGGCCTGTTGATGTCCAACTTCCGCGCCACCGTCGAATACCGGCCCTGGGGAGTGGTCGGTGCCATCGGGCCGTGGAACTACCCCGTCTACACGCCGGGCGGCATGTTCGTCTACGCGATCGCGGCGGGCAACGCCGTGGTCTTCAAGCCGAGTGAGTACACCCCGGCCGTCGGCCGCTGGCTGGTGGACAGCTTCCACGAGGTCGTTCCCGAGCAGCCGGTGTTCTCGCTGATCACCGGCTTCGGCGCGACCGGCGCGGCGCTGGCCACCTCCGGCGTGGACAAGCTCGCGTTCACCGGATCCGCCGCCACCGGCAAGCTGGTGGCCAAGGCCGCCGCCGAAACGCTCACCCCGGTGACCATGGAGTGCGGCGGCAAGGATGCCGTGATCGTGGCCGCCGACGCCGACCTGGACGCCGCCGCCGAGCAGATCGTCTTCGGCGCCATCGCCAACTCCGGACAGACCTGTGCCGGTATCGAGCGGGCCTACGTGGTCGACTCGGTCGCCGACAGGCTGCTGGAGCTGGTGGTGGAGAAGACCAAGAAGATCACCGCCGGCCCCGGCGCGAACGACACCATCGGCCCGATGTGTATGCCCAAGCAGATCCCGATCGTGCGCCGGCACATCGAGGCGGCCCTCGCCGACGGCGGCAAGGCGCTGGTCGGTGGCCTCGACTCGGTCAAGGACCCCTACATCGAGCCGGTCATCCTGGTGGACGTGCCGGAGACCTCGGCCGCGGTGCAGGAGGAGACCTTCGGCCCAGTGGTCATCATCAACCGGGTCGCCGACCTGGACGAGGCGATCCGCAAGTCCAACGACACCGGTTACGGCCTGGGCGCCGCCGTGTTCTCCAAGTCCCTCGGCGAGAAGATCGCCGATCGGCTGAACGTGGGCATGGTGTCGATCAACTCCTTCCTCACCTTCGCCGCCATCCCGACGCTGCCGTTCGGCGGCCGCGGGCTGTCCGGCTACGGCCGCATGCACGGCGAGGAGGGACTGCGCGACTTCTCAGCTCCGCGGGCGGTCACCAAGAAGCTGTTCCCCGGGGTCATCGACCCGCTGGGCTACGGCCGCAAGGAGAACGCCGTCAAGAACCTGCTGACGGTCATCAAGGCGCGGTACGGCAAGTTCTAGGCCAGACTGGGGCCACCAGCCAGCGATGGAGGTGGCCCCGTGGCACGCGAGTTCAGCACGGTCGGAGTGGTCGGACTCGGCACCATGGGTGCCGGTATCGCCGAGGTGTTCGCGCGCACGGGACTGTCCGTGGTGGCGGTGGAGATCAACGATGAGGCGCTCGCCCGCGGGCGTGGCCACATCGAGAACTCCACCGCACGAGCGGTCAGCCGCGGCAAACTGGACGAGGAGGGTGCGGCCCGGCTCCATGGCCGCATCACCTACAGCACCGCGCTGGCCGACCTCGCCGAGGTGGATCTCGTCGTCGAGGCGGTGCCCGAGCGTCCCGAGCTGAAGGCCGCGGTCTTCGCCGAGCTGGACCGCATCTGCCACCCGGACGCCATCCTGGCCTCCAACACGTCCTCGCTGTCGGTGACCGAGATCGGCGTGCACACCGGCAGGCCCGGCAAGGTCGTCGGCATGCACTTCTTCAACCCGGCCCCGGTGCTGAAGCTGGTCGAGGTGATCCGCACGGTGGTCACCGAGCCGGACGTGATCGTGGACGTGCAGGCGCTGGCCGCGCGGCTGGGCAAGGTGCCGGTGGTCATCGGCGACCGGGCGGGCTTCATCGCCAACGCGCTGCTGTTCGGCTACCTCAACCACGCGGCGCAGATGTTCGAGACCAACTACGCCACCCGGGAGGACCTGGACGCGGCTATGCGGTTCGGCTGCGGCTACCCGATGGGCCCGCTCGCGTTGCTGGACCTGATCGGCCTGGACACCGCGTTCGAGATCCTGGAGACCATGTACCGGCAGTCGCGCAACCGGCTGCACGCCCCGGCGCCGATCTTCAAGCAGATGATCACCGCGGGACTGCTCGGCCGGAAGTCCGGCCGCGGCTTCTACCGCTACGAGAGTCCCGACTCACCCGCCGTGGTGCCCGACGCGGCGACCCCGACCGGCACCGACGACGCGGCCGCCGAGGTGCGGCGCATTCAGCGGGTCGGCGTGGTCGGCACCGGCATCATGGCCAGCGGCATCGTCGAGGTGTTCGCCAAGGCCGGCTACGAGGTGATCGTCCGGGCCCGCACCGAGCAGAAGGCCGAGGCCGCACTGTCGGCGGTGCGCCGCTCGCTGGAGAAGGCGGTGCTCAAAGGCAGGCTGGCCGAGGCCGACCGGGACGCGGCGGTCGCCCGGATCAGCGGCACCACCCGGTTCGACGACTTCGCCGATGTGGACCTGGTCGTCGAGGCCGTCGCCGAGGAGCTGGAGACCAAGCGCGCGGTGTTCGAGATGCTGGACGAGGTGTGCAAACCGGGCACCATCCTGGCCACCACCACGTCCTCGCTGCCGGTCATCGAGTGCGCCGCCGCCACCGCGCGCCCCGGCGACGTGATCGGCCTGCACTTCTTCAACCCGGCGCCGATCATGAAGCTGGTCGAGGTGGTGCAGACGATCTCCACCGCGCCGGATGTGGTCGCCACGTCCCGGGCGGTCTGCCAGAAACTGGGCAAGGTCCCGGTGCACTGCGGCGACCGCGCGGGCTTCATCGTGAACGCGCTGCTGTTCCCGTACCTGAACGACGCGGTGAAGATGCTGGAGGCGCACTACGCCGAGGCCGACGACATCGACAACGCGATGAAGGTCGGCTGCGGCCTGCCGATGGGCCCGTTCGAACTCCTGGACGTGGTCGGCCTGGACGTCTCCCTGGCCATCCAGCGCACCCTGTTCGCCGAATTCCGCGAACCCGGCTTCGCCCCGGCCCCACTCCTGGAACACCTGGTCACCGCCGGCCGCCTGGGCCGCAAAACCGGCAAGGGCTTCCGCGACTACACCTGACCGGCTCCGAAGTTGACGATGTTCGGACAGAGCCCGAACATCGTCAACTTCGGGACGTTCTCAGCTGAGCTCGCCGTCGTAGTCCGGCAGCTTGTACTCCTTCTCGAAGCCGCCGCCCTGGAAATCGGTGTCCCGGTTGCCGATGTTCGCGGTGATCGTGTAGCCCTGCTCGGCGAGGTCCTTGCGGCAGCGCGCCTTGGCCTTGCCGAACCGCTCGATCAGGCCGCGGGTGCAGATCTCGTCCACCTCGTACCCGGCCTTGGCCAGGTCGCCGCGGGCCTTGCCGGAGAACGACCGCGCGGTCACGAACAGCACCGCCATGTCGTGGTCCTTGGCCCACCGGGCGACCGCGAGCACCGGCTTGTTCGGCTCACCCTTGTGGTACTCGGTCTCCAGCGAGGTGTTGTCGATGTCCAGCACGATCGCCAGGTTCTCGCCACCCTGCGCCACCCGCTGCTCCAGCCACGGGATCGCCGGGTCCATGACCTGCTTCACATCCGCCTGCCACTGCTCATAGCTGGGCAGTGCGGCGGCCTCGGCGGTGCCGCTGGTCGCCACGACCCCGGCCACGGTGAACAGCGCGATGGCAGCGCCCTTGAACCCCATGCTGTAACCCCTTTCCACGACAACGTTCCTATAACGAGCGATAGCCCACCGAAGTGATGGCCGTCTCAGCTCAGCTGGCCGTCGTAGTCCGGGAGCTTGAACTGCTTCTCGTAGACCCCGCCCTCGAAGTCGGTCGGGCGGTTGCCGATGTTCGCGGTGATCGTGTATCCCTGCGCGGTCAGGTCCTTGCGGCAGCGCTGCTTGCCCTGCGCCAGGGTCTCGCCGGACTTGCGCACGCAGACGCCGTCCACCGGGTAGCCGGCCTTCTGCACATCGGTGCGCGCGCTGGAGGCGGAGGTGCGCGCGGTGACGAACAGGATCGCGTAACCGTGGTCCTTGCCCCACTTCACCGCGTCGAACACCGGCTTGTTCGCCTTGCCGGGGTGGTATTCGGTTTCCAGCGCGGTGTTGTCGATGTCCGACACGATCGCCAGCTTGTTCCCACCCTGGGCGGCGCGATTCTGCAGCCACGGAATGGCCGGGTCCATGACCTGCTTGACATCGGCCTGCCACTGCTCGTAACTCGGCACGCTCTCGGCGGCGGTGGCCACGGAGCTCACGGTGGCGGACTGGCCGGTCAGCAGGGCGGCGACGGCGGTGGCGAAGACGGCGGTGAAGGCGATGCAGGCGCGCTTCATCTAGTTCCCTTTCGCGGACGGAAATTCCGCGACGAATCTAAAACAGGCCTCGATTTCGCGCCGGGACTTTCGCGCGAAATCGAGGCCTATCCTGGGTTACGCGTTGGTGCCGCCGTCCACGGTGATCGTGCTGCCGGTGATGAACGCGGCCTCGGGCGAGGCCAGGAACGCGACGGTGGCGGCCAGTTCGGCGGGCTCGCCGTAGCGGCCCAGCGCGGTCCGGGCCCGCTGTCCGTCCGCCTGCGGACCGTCGGCCGGGTTCATGTCGGTGTTCGTCGGGCCGGGGGCCACCTCGTTCACCGTGATGCCCCGGTCGCCCAGGTCCCGGGACAGGCCCTTGGTCAGCCCGGTGATCGCCGCCTTGCTCATCGCGTACAGCGTCACGCCCGCCCGCGGCACGCGGGAGCCGAGGATGCTGCCCAGGTTGATGATCCGCCCGCCGTCGCCCAGGTGCTTCGCCGCGGCCTGGGCGACCAGGTAGGCGCCCCGGGTGTTGGTGTCCAGCAGCTGGTCCACCTGCTCCAGCGTCGGCTCGTCGCCCCGGGGCGTCATGTAGCCGGCGTTGTTGACCAGGATGTCCAGCTTGCCGAGTTCGCGGACCGTCTCGTCCACGACGGCGGTGATCTCGTCGGCCTGCGTGACGTCCAGCCGCAGGGTCAACGCGCGCACGCCCTGCTCCCGCAGGTCGGTGGCGACCTGTTCGGCCTGGTCCTTGTTGTGGGCGTAGGTGATCGCCACATCGGCCCCCTTGGCGGCCAGGGTGCGGGCGACGGCGGCACCGATGCCCCGGCTACCGCCGGTGACCAGCGCGATCTTGCCGGTGAGAGTGGACATGATGATGTTCCTTTCTAGGCGGGAACCCGGGTGCGGGTGACTTCCGGAAGCAGGCTGAGCAGGCCGAGGGCGGCGAGCGCCGCGCCCAGCCACAGCGGGGCGCGCAGGCCGAAGGCGTCGATGGCCAGGCCGCCGATCGCCGAGCCGATGACGATGCCGAAGGTGACGCAGGAGGTGTGCACGGTGTTGACCAGCGGACCGGTGTTGCCCACCCGCTGGACCCGGGTGAACATCGCCGGGTTGAGGGTGATGCCGACCAGGCCGATGCCGAGCAGGCACAGGACCGCGGGCAGCCGCAGGTCAGCGAGCAGCGCGAATGCCGCCAGGAAGGCGATGTTCAGCGTCAGCCCGACGGCCAGCACCGGCATGGCGTGCGTGTCGGCCAGCCGGCCCACCACCAGGTTGCCCAGCACGGTCGTGCTGCCGTAGGCGAGCAGCAGCACCGGAACCGCGCCCTCGGAAAACCCGGTGACCTGCATGAGGATCGGCCGGAAGTAGCTGAACGCGGTCATGGTGGCGCCGATGATCAGCATGCTGGTGGACAGCGCGAGCCACAGCCGGCCGCTGCGGAACACCCGCAGTTCCCCGGCCAGCCCGCCCTGCTGTGCCTCCGCCTCGATCTTCGGCACGCCGATCAGCAGGCCGATCAGGGCGAGCAGGTTCAACGCGGTGATCACCCAGAAGGCCATCCGCCAGCCGAGCTGATCGCCGACCAGGGTGGCCAGGGGCAGGCCGAGCAGGGTGCCGAGCATGAACCCGTTCATCGCCGTGCCGACCGCCCGGCCGCGGATCCGCTCGGCGACCAGCCGGCCGCACACGGAGAGGGAGACGCCGAAGAACGCGGCCGACGTGGCCCCGGTGATCACCCTGGCGACCAGCATGAGCCCGTAACCGGGGGCGATCGCGGCCAGGCTGTTGCCCAGGATGAAGGCGGCGGACAGCAGCACCAGCGCGGTCTTCGGCGGTAACCGCAGCAGCAGGATGGACAGCACCGGGCCGCCCAGCGACATCGCCAGGGCGTAGGCGGTGATCAGGTAACCCACCTGCGGGATGCTCACGTGCAGGTCGGCCCCGATCGGCTGGAGCAGTCCCGCGACGGCGAACTCACTGCTCACCATCGCGAAAATGCTCAGCGCCACCAGGTACACGGTTCGAGGCATGATCTCCCCAGTTTTAGAACGGTCAGTACAAAACATGGTCGGGCTTTATCCGTCTTCGAGCCGGATGTTGGGGCCAACATCCGGCTTGAAGACGGATAATCAGTCGGGGTTGAAGGCGCGGAGGGCGGTGTCGGCGATCGTCCGGCGGGTGGGCTGGTCGGCGCCACCCTGGCCGGCGATGCGGATTCCGGCGATCACCGCGTTGAGGTAGGTGGCCAGGGCCGCCGGCGGCTGGGCGGCGGTGATGGTGCCGTCCCGCTGGCCGCAGGCGATGACCTGTTCGACGATGCCCAGTCGCAGGGTGCGGTCGCGGTCCAGCAGGGTGGCGATCTCCGGGTCGTGCGGGGCCAGTTCCGCGATGGTGTTCACCACGAAGCAGCCCAGTTGCGCCTCGCCCTCGGTCATCAGGGTCAGGAACGCCTCGATGCGTTCCCGGGCCGACCGGCTGTCGTCCCGCAGGATGGTGAGCTGCCGCTCGTTGCGGTCGTCCATGTAGTGGACCAGCGCCCTGGTGAACAGGTCGTGCTTGCTGGTGAAGGTGTTGTAGATGCTGCTGCGGCCCAGGCCGGTGGCGTCGCACAGGTCCTGGGTGGAGGTGGCCTCGTAGCCGTGCTCCCAGAAGACGCGCATGGCCGCCTGGACGGCGTGCTGCTCATCGAAGGTGCGTGGTCTGGGCATGGTGGAACCGTAACACGTTTTGAACTGGTCGTTCCAAAACGTGTCAGCCGCAACAACCACCGCCGCAGCAGCCGCCACCGCCCGAAGGGGTGGGCGCTCCCGCGCGGCCGGTCATCCCCACGGTGTTCAGCAGCTTCACGGTGTCCTCGTGGCCGATCGGGCACAGGGCCGGGTCGGCGGACGCGGCCATGGTCCGCTGCACCTCGAAGGTGTCCCCGCAGGACCGGCACCGAAACTCGTAGGTAGGCACGAGGTCATTATCCGGGGTTGGAGTACCCGGGTTCAAGGTGAACCTTCCAGGGAATACTGCAAAGGGATAATTCTTCAGGCAATTGTGCGTCCTGGAATACTTCGTCATACAGGCCGGGTAAGGAATTCCCTGTTTCCTGCGAAGGATTTCTATGTTCCGCAAGCGAATTCTGCCCACGGCAGCCCCGAGGGCCAGGATCTCCAGTGTCTGACCGGTCCCGAAGTCGGCGATATTCGAGGAGAGTGCTCGAATATCGCCGACTTCGGCGTCAGCCCTTCACACAGATGACCTGCCGCAGGTGGTGCAGGACCTCCACCAGGTCGCGTTGCTGGGCGATGACCTCGTTGATGTCCTTGTACGCGGCCGGGATCTCGTCGACCACGCCCGCGTCCTTCCGGCACTCCACGCCCGCCGTCTGCTCGACCAGGTCGGCCGCGGTGAACAGCTTCTTCGCCCGGGTCCGGCTCATCCGCCGGCCCGCGCCGTGCGAGGCGCTGTTGAACGCGGCCTCGTTGCCCAGGCCGCGCACGATGTACGAGCCGGTGCCCATCGAACCCGGGATGATGCCCAGGTCCCCGGAACCCGCCCGGATCGCGCCCTTCCGGGTCACGAGCACCTCGACGCCGTCGTAGGTCTCCTCGGACACGTAGTTGTGGTGCGCGGAGATGTCCTCCTCGAACCGCACGTGCTCGCCGACGACCTCCCGGACGGCCCGCTTGACCAGCGCCATCATGATCGCCCGGTTCCGCCGCGCGTAGTCCTGCGCCCAGTACAGGTCCCGCCGGTAGGCGTCCATCTCCGCGGTGTTCGCCAGGAACACCGACAGGTCGCGGTCCACCAGGCCCTCGTTGTGCGACAGCGTCCGGGCGATCCTCATGTGCCGCTCGGCCAGCTCCTTGCCGATGTTCCGCGAACCGGAGTGCAGCATCAGCCAGACCCGGCCCTCGTCGTCACCGCCCTGCTCCAGGCAGACCTCGATGAAGTGGTTACCGCCGCCCAGCGAACCCAGCTGCCGTCCCGCGTTGGTCTCCAGTGCCTGGACACCCTCGTGCAGCTCGCCGAACCCGGTCCAGAACTCGCCCCAGCCGCCGACCCGCACGTCGTGCTTGCCGGTGTTCGGGTCCCGCAGGCTCGCCGGGTCGATCGCGTCCCGGTGCTTGCCGAAACCGACCGGTACCCACCGCTCGATCCGCCTGCGCAGCGGGCCGAGGTCGTCGGGCAGGTCCGACGCGGTGAGCGAGGTGCGCACCGCGGTCATCCCGCAGCCGATGTCCACGCCGACCGCGGCCGGCGCGAGCGCCTGCTTCATCGCGATGACCGAGCCGACCGTGGCGCCCTTGCCGTAGTGCACGTCCGGCATGACCGCGACGCCGTGCACCCACGGCAGCGAGGCGATGTTCCGCAGCTGCTGCATCGCCTGCTGCTCGACCGTCGCCGGGTCGGTCCAGATCCGGACCGGCGCCCTGGTTCCGGGCAGAATCTCCATCATTTCCCTCCAGTGTACGAAAGCTGCCTGTCGAGGATTCGAACCTCGATCGCCTGAGTCAGAGTCAGGTGTCCTGCCATTGGACGAACAGGCATTGGGCAACAAAAAAGCCGCCGGGGGCGAATTGCCCAGGCGGCTTCCTGATGTGCGCGCTCGCGCTAGATCAGGAAGCGATATCGCTGCTCGGGTTCACGGTTATAACGCATTTCTCTCCTTCAATCGGTCGCTCCGCCAGCATAACCCGCGTCCTTGTCACCCCGTCAACGCGATTAATCGAGTGGCGTATCGGGTATCCGCAGAACATGTCGGAGAACAACTGGTCGCCGATCCCTGGCCTGGTCGGCGGTGTCGCGCTCGCGATCCTCGGCGGGCTGCTGGGGGTGAGCTGGCTGGTGTGGGTCGCGGCCATCGGCGCCGTGCTGCTCCTGGTGACCTGGACGGCTCTCCATGAGATGGGCCGGCCGGTTCGTTAACGTTAGTGCGTGCCACGCCGCAATCATGATCGCCGCGTCCCCCGTACACCGCCGCGCGCGGTGGGCGGCGCCACCGGCTGGGCGCGCACCGAGGACGGCCCCGGCGGCGACTACCTGGTGCGCAACGTTCCCGGCTCCCAGGCGACTAAGACCTACCGCTGCCCCGGCTGCGATCACGAGATCCAGCCGGGTATCTCGCATGTGGTCGCCTGGCCGGCGGAGGAGTACGGCTCCTCGGAGCAACGCAGGCATTGGCACACCGGCTGCTGGAACGGCAGGCACACCCGCAGACCGGCACGGTAATCCTGGACACGACCTGCGGCTCGCGGAAAGCCGCGGTGGGACAATGGGGGCGCGATGACTACCGAGATTCGAGCGAACACGCTGCTGCCCGCGCGCCGCGAGGCCATCACGCTGGACACCTGCGACGGGCTTTCCCTGATCGGTGAGCTGGCCCTGCCTGCGGAGAACCCGCCGCGCGCCACCCTGATCTGCCTGCATCCGCTGCCCACCCACGGCGGCATGATGGACTCGCACCTGTTCCGCAAGGCCGCATTCCGGTTGCCCGCGCTGGCCGACTACGCGGTGCTGCGGTTCAACACCCGGGGCACGATCAGCGAGGCCGGGCGCAGCGATGGGCAGTTCAGCAAGGGCGTCGAGGAGCGGTTCGACGTGGCCGCCGCGCTGGAGTTCGCCGAGTTCCGCGACCTGCCCAACGTGTGGGTGGTCGGCTGGTCCTTCGGCACCGACCTGACCCTGGCGCATGCCGCCGACCCGATCGTGCAAGGCGCGGTGCTGATCTCCCCGCCCCGCCGGTGGAGCACCGACGAGCAGCTGAAGGTCTGGGCGGACACCGGTAAGCCGGTCTACGCGTTCATCCCGGAGTTCGACGACTACCTGCGCCCCGAGGACGCGCCGGAGCGTTTCGCCGCACTGCCGCAGCTGCAGATCGTGCCGTTCGCCGGCGCCAAGCACCTGTTCGTCGGATACGCCGAGCAGGTGCTGGACACGTTGGTCGCCACCATCACCCCGGAGGTGCCGACCCCGCTGCCGAGCACCTGGGACGGCCACTGCGAGAACCGCACGCCGGTCATCGTCAACGACTGACCGAGACACCGAAGGGCGCCCACTGTGAACAGTGGGCGCCCTTCGTAGCGTGATGATGCGATCGAGCTAGTTGCGCGCGGCGGCTTCCGGCTTGCCAGGCTGCTGCGGCGTGCTGCGCTGGATCCGGGTGGTCGCGTCGGCAGCCGTGGTGGACGCCGGGGCGTTCTCCGCGGGCTTGCCGTTCTCGGCGGCCGGGGCCGGCTTCGGGGCCTCGACCACCTGCTGCTTCTTCGGGCCGGTGATGGTGCCCTGCTCGTCCTGCAGCGGCTCGAGCAGCGGCTCGGCCTGCAGCAGCAGCGAACGTGCGACCCGGACCTGGCCGGCGATCTGGCCACGCAGCTGCACCAGGTCGGTGACCCGCTGCTGGGCCTCGGTGGTCCGCTTCGTGGACTCCTCGGTGGCCTCCCGCAGTCGCTTGGAAGCCTCGTCGGTGGCCTCCTGCACGCGGCGGTTGGACTCCTGGGTGGCCTCCCGCAGTCGCTTCTCGGACTCCTCGGTGGCCTCGCGCACGCGGCGCTGGGACTCCTCGGTGGCCTCGCGCAACCGCTTCTCGGCCTCCGACTTGCTGGTGGCCTCCTGCTCGGCCAGCTCGCGCATGGCCTCGTTGCGACGGGTGGCCATCGCGATCTCGAAGTCCTCTTCCACCTTGGTGCGGCGGGCCTTGGACTCGATCTCGAGGGCCTTCGCGGCCTGCTCGGCGTCGGAGACCGTCTTGGTCGCCGTCTCCTTGGCGTCCGCGATGGTCTTCTTGTGCTGAGCTTCCTGCTCGGTGCGCTTCGCGTCGACCTCGGCGATCAGCTTCTCGTACCGGGTACGCAGCTGGGTGGCCTCGTTCTCGGCGGCCGTCTTCTGCTCGGCGGCCTCCGCCTCGGCGCGGGCGGTGATCTCGTCGGCCTCGTCCTGGGCCAGCTTCAGCATGCGCTGCAGCCGCTCGGACAGGCCTTCGATGTTGGTGGGCGGTGCGGAGAGCCGGTCGACCTGCTGGTTCAGCCGGTCGTTCTCGGCGCGCGCCGTCTCGAGCTGGCGAGCGAGTTCGCGGGCCTGGGCCACCGCGGCGTCCCGATCCGCTGCGAGGATTCGCAGATCGGCGTCGAGCCGCTCTAGGTGATCATCGACCTGGGCGCGGTCGTAGCCGCGGCGCACAAGTTCGAATCCAGAGCCGAGTGGGAGCAGGTCGTTTCCGTCCGCGGGGGGCATGGCATCACGCTACCTTCAGTTGCGCCGTAACGGCTTGGCCGGTCGCGCCGAATCAACCGGTTGGCCAACCGGATGCTGACTACCTGCCGTGGCACGCAACGATACGAAGCCATTGCGCCACTTGGAGCAGTCAACGCGAAGTGTTTACCTCTCTGGTGGTCACTATCACAAGGGGGTTGGCCCTATCGCCGGTTGAAAAGCACGGAATGGACCAATTCACGAGTGGGTGACACCGTGCTGTGACTTTAGTGCCTCCCTCCGGGGTGGACCATTGCACCCCACTGCCTGTGTCCGAGGCCTCATCGTGAGTCATTGGTCCGATCTTCGCCAGGGGGTCGGGGTATAGCTCGGCCGACCCGTGACCCGGCTACGCCTGCGGTTTGCCAAAGAGTTATATGTATCGGCCCTGACATGCGGCGATGCCGGTCAGACAAGATCCAACCGGCATCGTTTTCCGCGAGTTCTAGTCCGTGGTGACCGGCTGTGCGTGCTTGGCTTCGCGCGGTACCGGCACGGCGCCGTCGGCGTCCTGTACCTCTGTCCGGTGCTGGGCCCAGTCGGCGGAGGCCTGCGCGGCCGACTGCTCGTCGTGTGCTTCGAGCAGTGGTTCGGCCTGGGAGAACAGAGATTTCGCCACCCGGACCTGTCCGGCCAGCTGACCGCGGATCTGCATCAGGTCGTTGACCGCCTGCTGAGCCTCGTTCACCCGCTTGTTGGACTCGTCGGTGGCGGTACGCAGCCGGTTGCCCGCCTCGTCCATGGCCTCCTGGAGCCGGCGGTTCGCCTTCTCCGCGGCGTCCCGCAGCCGCTGCTCGGCGGCCTCGTTCGCCTCGTGTACCAGCCGGCGGGACTCCTCGGTGGCCTCCCGGCGCCGGCGCTCCGCCTCGGTCTTGCTGGTGGCCTCGGCCTCGGCCAGCGTGCGCATGATCTCGGTGCGCCTGCTGGACAGCGAGATCTCCAGGTCCTCTTCGGCCTGCTGCCTGCGTGCCTTGGAGTCCAGCTCGGCGAGGTTGCTCTGCTCCTCGACGGCGGACATCAGCGCTGCGGCGCGTTCCTTGGCGTCGATGAGCGTCTTGCGCTGGTCGCCGTCGTGCGAGGCGCGGGCGGCGGTGAGCTCGGCGACGGCCTGGTCGTGCCGTTCCTTCAGCGACTTGGTCTCGGCCTCGACCTTGGCCGCGAACTCCTCGGACTCGGCGGCGGCGCTGGCCTTGATCTCGTCGGCCTCGTCCTGGGCCAGCTTGAGCATCCGCTCCAGCCGCTCGGACAGGCCCTCGATGGTGGTCGGCGCCTGCGACAGCCGGTTCACCTGGGAGGACAGTTCCTTGTTGCTGGACTGCGCCTTCTCCAGCTGGCGCTCCAGTTCGCGCACGTCGGCGATGGCCGCGTCCCGCTCGGCGGCCATTCTGCGCAGCTCGCCGTCCACCCGGCCCAGATGCTCGTCGACCTGGGCGGGGTCGTAGCCCCGGCGGGCCAGTTTCAGAACAGAGCCGTGTGCTTCGTTGCCGTCCGGCGTGGCCATGACCATCACGCTTCTTTCGAATCTTGGCTTCGATCAGTAACCATACGAAGCCCGGCGGCCACAGACGGTGCTCAGCCGGAAGATCTACTCAAGCGTGGGTCACCCGATGGACTACCTCGGGGGGTTGGGGTGCTTCTGGTGGTCGTCGAAAGCGGGCTTTGGAGGGGGAGACAGGCTGGGGGCCGCGTCTTTCCTGCCAACGCGCGAGGGTGGGGGCACGCCGGTCTGGTTGTCGGGGGCCGCTTCCGCGGGGGACCTGAAGGACGCCATCGTTTACCTAGGCGCACTGAAGGCGTCCTTCGTTTACCTGGGGTAAAGGAAGGACGCCTTCAGGTACTCGCCGTCCACAGTGGACCCTCGGATTGCGGGGGTTCGCGGTGGCTAGATCCCGCGGAAGCGGTTGATGGCGTCCTCGTACTGGGCGCGCTTCTCCGGGTTGGTCACGCCCATGCCCTCCTCGGGGGCGAGGGTCAGCACGCCGACCTTGCCCTGGTGGGCGTTGCGGTGCACGTCCAGCGCGGCGTGACCGGTCTCGGCGAGCGGGTACACCCGGGACAGCGTGGGGTGGATCTTCCCCTTGGCGATCAGCCGGTTGGCCTCCCAGGCCTCGCGGTAGTTGGCGAAGTGCGAGCCGACGATCCGCTTCAGGTTCATCCACAGGTAGCGGTTGTCGTACTGGTGCATGAAGCCGGAGGTGGAGGCGCAGGTGACGATGGTGCCGCCCTTCTTGGCCACGTAGACCGAGGCGCCGAAGGTCTCCCGGCCCGGGTGCTCGAACACGATGTCCGGGTCCTCGCCGCCGGTCAGTTCGCGGATCTTCCCGCCGAACCGCTTCCACTCGCGGGGGTCCTGCTCGTGTTCGTTCTTCCAGAATTTGTAGCCCTCGGCGGTGCGGTCGATGATCAGCTCCGCGCCCATCTTCCGGCAGATCTCCGCCTTCTCCGGGCTGGAAACTACGCACACCGGGGTGGCGCCGCCGTTCAACGCGAACTGGGTGGCGTAGGAGCCCAGGCCACCGGACGCGCCCCAGATGAGCACGGTGTCGCCCTGCTTCATGCCCGCGCCGTTGCGCGAGACCAGTTGCCGGTAGGCGGTGGAGTTGACCAGCCCGGGGGAGGCGGCCTCCTCCCAGGACAGGTGGTCGGGCTTGGGCATCAGCTGGTTCGCCTTGACCAGGGCCAGCTGCGCCAGGCCACCGAAGTTGGTCTCGAAGCCCCAGATCCGCTGCTCCGGGTCGAGCATCGTGTCGTTGTGCCCGTCCGGGTGTTCCAGTTCCACGCTCAGGCAGTGTGCGACGACCTGGTCGCCCGGTTTCCACGCGTGCACGCCGGTTCCGGTGCGCAGCACCACGCCGGCCAGGTCGGAGCCGACCACGTGGTAGGGCAGGTCGTGCCGCTTGGCGAGGGGAGACGTCTTGCCGTAGCGCTCCAGGAAGCTGAAGGTGGACACCGGTTCGAAGATCGAGGTCCACACGGTGTTGTAGTTGATCGCGGACGCCATGACGGCGACGAGGGCCTCGCCGGGACCGAGTTCCGGGGTGGGGATGTCGTCCAGGTGCAGGGATGTGCGCGGATCCTTGTCCCGGCTGTCGAGGCCGGCGAACATCTCCGCCTCGTCCTTGTGCACGGTGATGCCCTGGTAGCTCTCGGGCACGTCCAGTGAGCCGAGCGCCTGGAAGTCACCGGCCAGAATCGCGTCCAGGATCTTCTGCACGAGCCACCTCTTCAGTCCGAAGTTACTGACGAGTAATGGCTCATTGTGACACGGGTCATCGGGGTCCGCATGCAGTGAAGGGCACCCATCCTGCACTGGACGCAGTAAGGGGCACCCATCCTGCGTTCAACGCAGGATGGGTGCCCCTTACTCGATGAGCCTCAGCCCAGGGGACGGATCTCCAGGGCGGCCGGGTCGGAGTCGGCCTTCAGCGCGGTGAACCGGGTATAGCCCGCGGTCTCCAGCCGGGTGAGCTGGGCACCGAACTTGCCACTGCGCCGGATCGCGGTCGCGCCGTGCCCCCGTTCGCGCAGGTCCCGGGTCGCCTGGAGGACCAGCGGCAGCGGGGTGTCGGTCTCGAACAGCACCGCGATGTTGTCCTGCTTCGGCTCCGCGCCGAGCAGGTCCACGATGCGCTCGAAGCCGATGGAGAACCCGCAGGCCGGGACGTCCCGGCCCAGGGTGCGACCGATCAGCCCGTCGTAGCGGCCACCGCCGCCGACGGAGCCGGCGGACGCCGGGTGGTGCAGCTCGAAGATCTGCCCGGTGTAGTAGCCCATGCCGCGCACCAGCGTCGGGTCGAACTCCCAGCGCACGTCGCCGAGTGCGTCCACGCACGCGGTGGTGGTGGCCAGGTCGGCGATGACCTCCTCGGGCATCCCGGGCAACGCGTCGGCCAGCGCCTGGCCGATCTTGTCGGCACCCAGCCCGCCGAGGCTCTCGATCCGCTCGCGGGCGGAGTCCACCGCGCTCGCCGGCAGGCCACGGGAGTCGACCAGCTCGGCGCGCACGCCGTCCCAGCCGATCTTGTCCAGCTTGTCCAGGCCGATGAAGAAGGTGTTCCACGCCTCGGCGGGCACGCCGACGCCCTCGGCCAGCGCGGACAGGAAGCGCCGGTCGGACAGCCGCACGGTGACGTCGGCCAGCCCGACGGCCTTGATCGCCTCGGTGGTGGCCTCGATCAGCTCGGCCTCCGCGAGGACGCTCTGCTCACCGATCAGGTCGATGTCGCACTGGTAGAACTGCCGGTAGCGGCCCTTCTGCGGGCGCTCCGCGCGCCACACCGGTCCGAACTGGAAGCTGCGGAACGGGGTGCCCAGGGTGGCGTGGTTGTTGCCGTAGAACCGGGTCAGCGGAACCGTCAGGTCGAAGCGCAGCCCCAGGTCCACCAGTTCCCTGGCCGACTGCGCGGTGATCGGCTCCTCTAGGCCACGCTTGAGCACCTGGTAGATCAGCTTCTCGTTCTCGCCGCCCTGGCCGCCGGTGAGCCGGGTGATGTCCTCCAGCGCCGGGGTCTCGATCCGCGCGTAGCCGTACTTCGCGTACACGTCCTTGATCGTGCTGAACACATGATCCCGAACAGCCGTCGCCGCTGGCAGGAGATCGCGGTTTCCGCGGGGCGGGCTGTTGTCGGCTTTCACGGTTCTTCCTTCGGTAGACAGCGAGTTCACTCGTTGTCTGAAGTTACCGGTCCTGTTCCACGGCGACCTGTGGCACCCCGTTCACGCACCGCACGGTGGCCTTGATCTCGACGTCGTCCCCGTCGAACTCGACCTTGTTCCCCTCCGCCTCGTCGACCTTGAAGCCCTGGGCGGGGGACACCGACGCGATGCTCACCTGATCGCCGGAGCAGGAGGCCACGATGGTGCCGCCCGGGGTGTTCAGCACGTGCCCCTGCCCACCGGGTGCCGAGGCACCCGAGGGCCGTCCGGGGAGCGGGCGGGCTGCGGCGAGCTGCGCCTTCACCTGCTCGTCGGTCAGCGGGTCCGGTGAGCTGGGCACGATGCCGGCGCCGAGGGCGCCGACGGCCAGCAGGCCTGCGGCGACGGACGCGGTGGCGGCGGCGAGCCACCCCGCGATGACGACCACGCTGCGGGTGAACATGGCGGCCATTATCCCCCGCTCACGGTTAACGGAACCCTATGCCGGGGCTAAAGCCCTGGTCACACCGCGAGTGGGCACTAGCATTGCGGCCGTGGCCCAGCTCTTGCTCATCGAGGACGACCCGACCATCCGCGCCAACATCATGCGTGCGCTGACCGAGCGGGGGCACGCGGTCTCCTCGACGCCGACCGCGATGGCCGGGTTGCAGACCGCGCTCGCCGAGCGCCCTGACCTGGTGTTGCTGGACCTGGGTCTGCCGGACATGGACGGCACCGACCTGCTGCGGATGCTCCGCGCGGTCAGCTCCGTTCCGGTCATCGTGACGACGGCCCGGGACGACGAAGCGGTGATCACCGCGGTGCTGGACGCGGGCGCCGACGACTACGTGGTGAAGCCCTTCGGGGCCGCGCAGCTGGACGCGCGCATCCGGGCGGTGCTGCGCCGGGGCGCGACGGACACCGCCGCGCAGCCGTTGGTCGTGGGGGAGCTGCGGGTGGATCCCCGGTCCCGGGAGGCCGACCTGGCGGGCAGGCGCCTGGAACTGACGCCGAAGGAGTTCGACCTGCTGCACTACCTGGCGGCGCGGCCCGGTGAGGTGGTGACCAGGCGGGAACTGCTCACCGAGGTCTGGCAGGTGCCCTACGGCGGGGCGGACAAGACCGTGGACGTCCACCTGTCCTGGCTGCGGCGCAAGCTGGACGAGTCCGCCCAGCAGCCGCGTTATCTGCACACCGTCCGCGGCGTCGGGGTCAAGCTCGTCGCGCCCGCCGGGTCATGAGGCTGCGGCTCGCGGTGCTGGTCACCGCCACCATGTCCCTGGTGCTGCTGGCGTTCCTGGTGCCCCTCGCGCTGCTGCTGCGGGACGTCGCCCAGGATCGGGCCGTCGCGAGTGCCACGGCCAAGACGCAGTACCTCGGCTCGGTCGTCTCGGCCGGTGACCGGGAGGCGCTGCGCCGGGGCCTGCAGCAGCTCAACTCCGCCGGACCCGCCGTGATCACCGTGTTCCTCGGCGACGGCGGGGTGCTCGGCGAGCCCGCCGAGCGGTCGGCCGCGGTGCGCCTCGCGGAGACCGGGCGCAGCGTGACGGCGCAGGCGGACGGCGGCCGGGAGATCCTCACCTTCGTCGGCGACGCGGCCGGTTCCCGGTACGTGATCCGCGCCTTCGTGCCCGAGTCCGCGTTGACCGCCGGGCTCTACCGCGCCTGGCTGCTGCTGGCGGTGATCGGCCTCGGACTGCTGGCGCTGGGAATCGTGGTCGCCGACCGGCTGGCCGTCTCGATCGTGCGGCCCACCCGGGAACTCGCCGCGGTGTCCCATCGCCTGGCCAGGGGTGACCTGACCGCGCGGATCACCCCCGGCGGCCCGCCGGAGATCCGCGATGTCGGGGTGGCGGTGAACCATCTCGCCGGGCAGGTCCGCGAGCTCCTCGCCGAGGAGCGGGAGCGGATCGCCGACCTGTCGCACCGGCTGCGTACCCCGCTGACCGCGTTGCGGCTCGCTGCCGAGGACCAGGCGGAGATCGTGGCGGCCGTGGACGACCTGGAGCGGTCGGTCACCGACATCATCGCCACCGCCCGGCACCGGACGGCGGCCGCCGGGAGCGTCCCCGGCACCGACGCCACCAAGGTGGTGGCCGACCGGGTGGCGTTCTGGTCGGTGCTGGCCGAGGACACCGAGCGAGAGGTGACGGTGGAACTGCCGGAGATCCCCTGCCCGGTCGCCGTGTCCCGGGAGGACCTCGCCGCCTGCGTGGATGCCCTGTTGGGCAACGTGTTCGCGCATACCCCGGACGGCGTCGCGCTGCGCGTGCGGCTGGAGCGCCGCGCCGAGGGCGGCGGCCGCCTGACCGTGTCCGACTCGGGTCCCGGCTTCGCCGGGGCGGATCCGGCCCGGCGCGGGAGCAGTGGAGCGGGCTCCACCGGCCTCGGCCTGGACATCGTGTCCCGGACCGCCGCCGCGTCCGGCGGGGCCATGACCCTGGGCACCGCGCCCGGTGGCGGCGCCCAGGTGACCGTCGAATTCGGCTTAACCGCGCCTTAACCCTGCGACAGCGCGGCCTTGGTGCGGCGCCGGGCAGTCTTCGTCAGGTAAGCGTTATCCCTGTTTGAAGGAGCCGGAACCCCATGAGCACCAAGCACAAGATCCTCGGCGGCACCATCATCGGAGCGGCCCTGCTGGTCCTGGCCGGCGGCATCGCGATGGCCACCGACGGCGGGAACCTCATCTCCCCGGTGGCGGACCAGAGCGTGGACTCGCCGGTCTCCGAGGCTCAGGCCAGGGAGATCGCGCAGAACCGGGTGCCGGGCGCGCAGATCACCGAGGTCGACCGGGACCACGAGGACGGCCGGCCGGTCTGGGAGATCGAGCTGCGCAAGGACCGGGTGGAGTACGAGATCGAGGTCAACGCCGACAACGGTCAGATCGTCGACTACGACGAGGACCACGACGACGACTGACCCCGATGCACGCCTCAGTGGCCGCCGTCGGCGCTCGGCTCGACGAGTTCCACCAGCACGCCGCCGGCGTCCTTGGGGTGGATGAAGTTGATCCGGGAGTCGGCGGTGCCACGGCGGGCCTGCTCGTACAGCAGGCGCAGGCCCTGTGACCGGAGCGCCTCGGACGCGGCATCGATGTCCGTCACGCGGTAGGCGAGCTGCTGGAGGCCGGGCCCGGACTTCGCGATGAACTTGCCGATGGCGCTGTCCTCGGTCAGCGGCGCCAGCAGCTGCAGGGCGGTCGCGCCCGCCGGGGCGCCCACCGGGCCGAGCATGGCCTCCCGGACGCCCTGCTCCTCATTGGTCTCCACGTGGTTCACCTGAAGACCGAGGCTCCCGGTATAGAACGCGATCGCCTCGTCCAGATCCGGGACCGCGATACCGACGTGGTCGATGGCCGTGATGAACGGCGCCAACACCTCAGCAGACATGCGTCGCACACTAACCGAACGACCTACAGTGGCACTGTGCGAGCAGTCACAGCACACTGATTCTCTGCACAGGTAATGTCCGAATCCTCAGACGCGACGAAGCGGAGGCAGCCGTGACAAGTTCGGTGATCGTGGCCGGAGCCCGTACCCCTATGGGCCGACTTCTCGGCTCGCTCAAGGACTTCACCGGCGCCCAGCTCGGTGGTGTCGCCATCAAGGCGGCCCTGGAGCGCGCGGGCGTCGCCCCGGACGCCGTGCAGTACGTGATCATGGGTCAGGTGCTCACCGCGGGCGCGGGTCAGATGCCCGCCCGGCAGGCCGCCGCGGCCGCCGGCATCCCGCTGACCGTGCCCTCGCTGTCCATCAACAAGGTCTGTCTGTCCGGCCTGGACGCCATCGCGCTGGCCGATCAGCTGATCCGCGCCGGCGAGTTCGACATCGTCGTGGCCGGTGGCCAGGAGTCGATGACCCAGGCCCCGCACCTGCTGCCCAAGTCGCGTAGCGGCTTCAAGTACGGCGACGTGACCATGCAGGACCACATGGCCTACGACGGCCTGTTCTGCGCCTTCGACCAGATGGCCATGGGCGCGGCCACGGAGAAGGTCAACGGCCGCTACGACTACGTCACCCGCGAGGCGCAGGACGAGTTCTCCGCGACCAGCCACCAGCGCGCCGCCGCCGCGGCCGCGAACGGCGTCTTCGCCGAGGAGATCGCCCCGGTCAGCATCCCGCAGCGCAAGGGCGACCCGATCCAGTTCAGCACCGACGAGGGCGTGCGGGGCGACACCACCCCCGAGTCCCTCGGCAAGCTGCGCCCGGCGTTCGCCGCCGACGGCACCATCACCGCCGGCTCGGCCTCGCAGATCTCCGACGGCGCCGCCGCGGTGGTCGTGATGAGCAAGGCCAAGGCCGAGGAACTGGGCCTCACCTGGCTGGCCGAGATCGGCGCGCACGGCGTCGTGGCCGGACCGGACTCCAGCCTGCACGAGCAGCCGTCCAACGCCATCCGGGCCGCGCTGGCCAAGGAGAACCTGTCCACCGAGGACCTCGACCTGGTCGAGATCAACGAGGCCTTCGCCGCGGTGGGCATCGTGTCCACCAAGGAACTGGGCATCTCCGCGGACAAGGTCAACGTCAACGGCGGCGCCATCGCGCTGGGTCACCCGATCGGCATGTCCGGCGCCCGCATCGCGCTGCACCTGGCCCTGGAGCTCAAGCGCCGCGGTGGTGGCGTGGGCGCCGCCGCGCTGTGCGGTGGCGGTGGCCAGGGCGACGCACTGATCATCCGAGTGCCCAAGAGCTAGTCCGTGCCCCGAACGGCCGACGTACCGGAGCTCATCGCCCGGGCCAGGGACGGTCAGCCGCGCGCCATCGCGCGGCTGATCTCCCTGGTGGAGGACGCGAGTCCGCAGCTGCGTGCGGTGGCGACCGCGCTGACGCCGTTCACCGGCCGCGCGCAGGTCGTCGGCCTCACCGGCTCCCCGGGCGTCGGCAAGTCCACCTCCACCTCGGCCCTGGTCGGCGAGCTGCGTGCCGCGGGTAAGCGGGTCGGCGTGCTGGCGGTCGACCCGTCGTCACCGTTCTCCGGCGGCGCGCTGCTCGGCGACCGGGTGCGGATGCAGGACCACGCGACCGACGACGGGGTGTTCATCCGGTCCATGGCCACCCGGGGGCACCTGGGCGGCCTGTCCTGGGCGACCCCGCAGGCGCTGCGGGTGCTGGACGCGGCCGGCTTCGACGTGGTCCTCATCGAGACCGTCGGGGTCGGGCAGTCCGAAGTGGACGTCGTGTCCCTGGCGGACAGCACCCTGGTGCTGCTGGCCCCCGGCATGGGCGACGGGATCCAGGCGGCGAAGGCCGGGATCCTGGAGATCGCGGACATCTTCGTGGTGAACAAGGCTGACCGCGACGGCGCGGACCAGACCGTCCGGGACCTGAAATACATGATCTCCCTGGGGCGCCGGGAGATCGCGGGCGCGTTCTGGCGCCCGGAGATCGTGCGCACCATCGCCAACCGGGGCGAGGGGGTCACCGACGTGGTGGCCGCCATCGACAAGCACCGCGGCTGGATGGCCGATCACGGCGAGCTCGAACAGCGGCGGCAGCACCGTGCGGAGCGGGAGATCGAGGCCATCGCGGTGGCCGCTTTGCGCGAGCGGCTGGGCGATGTGCGTGGCGGACAGGCGATCACCGCGCTGGCGAAGCGGGTGGCCGCCGGCGAGCTCGACCCGTACTCGGCCGCCGACGACCTCATCGCCGCGCTGCGCCGCTGAGTCTGGGCCGCTGAGCTCACGCGGACGTTCGGTATGCGGTGCCGGTTGGTCACTCACAGGTGTGCTTATCGATTCAGAGTGCACGCCTGAACACGCCTAGTAAGCGTTTCACTGGTGTGGATCTTGTGAAATCGCGGTTAGCGTCTGCGCCGTGCATTTCCAGTTCCCGGCACCTGCCCGGGCCTGTCTTGCCGACGGAGACTGGGCGACCCAGGAGGCCGCCCCCGCCGGATTCGGCCCCGGAGCTATCAACATTCACTGGACGGGATTGCGTGACCGGTTTCTGCCGGTCACCCTCACCCTGACCGTGGTCGGCCTGTTGGCGACCATCGGAGATCACCTCGCCCTTCGGCTGTCCGGCTGGCTGCTGCTGGTCGCCGCGGGCTCCGCCAGCTTGCTGCTGCTGGCCGGCAACGTCGCCCAGCGCCACTGGTTCGTCGTCGACGGTTCCGGGATCCACTGGCCCGGCGCCGACTCCCAGGGGCGCGAACTGGCCTGGGGGGACATCGCCGCGATCGGCATCGGCCACACCCGCCAGCCGGGGGTGCCCCGCCGGCTGTCCGACCGGTACGCCCTGGAGATCTACCCGCGTACCGAGGACTTCGCCGTGCGGCACCCGGAGCTCGAACGCTGGCGGTACACCGAGTTCCCGCCGCGGCCCGAGCTGCCGATGACCTGCTACCGGTTCACGCTGCCCGCCCGCACCATGGTGTTCACCCGGCTGGAGTCGGCGATCCGCGACTTCGGCAAGCGCGTCTGGATCGGCCACTACCAGCGCAGCTGGTCGCCCGACTTCAGTCGCTGAGCCGGGCCCCTTCGATCAGGGCCGTCTGGGTCGCCGCGATCGCCTTCAGTTCCCCGGGGGAGTGCCCCAGTCGTTGCAGCACCGCGAGGCCCCGGGTGGTGGTCACCACCACCCGGGCCACCTCCCGCGAGGTGCCCAGGCCGGCCAGCACCACGTCTTCCAGGGCCACCAGGAACCGGCGCACTGTCTCGCCGACCTCGGCCCCGTCCGCGTCGACCGCGCTGCGGGTGGACAGGCAGCCACGCGGGCAGATGGTGTCGACGCAGAACTCGAAGAACCCAGTCAGCCCGCCCGTTTCCAAGGCCCCGGCCGCACTGTCCAGAAAGGACTGGGTGTGCCGCTCGAAGGCACGCAGGAACAGCTGCTCCTTGCCGCCGTACGCGTGGTAGAGCGAGCCGCGCTGCACCCCGGTCGCCGCCGCGAGGTCGGGCATCGACGTTCCCCGGTAGCCGCGTTCGGCGAACGTCAGCAGGGTCCGGGCGAAGACGGCGTCCTCGTCGAACTGCCGGACGCCGGCCATCAGGCGGTCAGTCGCCGGTAGAGCTCCCAGGACGCCCGCTCCACCCAGTTGTGCAGCAGTGTGCCGTCCGGGGCGACCGCCCACACCGCGGTCCCGGAGAACTCGATCGGCCGGCCGTCGGGCTCGGTGCCCAGTACGCCGTTGTTCCGGCCCCGGATGATCCAGCGGGACGCCACCCGGCTGCCGTCGGCGTTCTGGAAGCTCTCCTGCACCTCGAACTCCAGGTCCTCGATCAGCCCGAGGAAGCCGCGTACCCAGGCCTTGAAGTTCTCCCGGCCGACGATGTCCTGTCCGGCGTTGGTGATCACGAAGTCCTCGGCGACGAACTCGTCGATCGCCTCCGGATTCCGCGCCTGCCACACCCTCGCCCAGAACCGCTCCACGATCTCCACCGAGTTCATGACCACCTCCATCTTTGACAGTGCTGTCAAAGATACCCCTCGTTGTGCCTGGCTGTTGTGGGGGCTAGCGTCGAGAAGATGGGGGAACGGATGCGTCGGGTCGCGCCCGCGGTGGGGTTGTTTCTGCTCGCGCCACTCGTGGGGGAGTTCCTGCTCGGCAACCTGCGGATCGACTACCTCTTCGTACTGCCGGCGTACGCACCGCTGTACGGGGGTGGCGCACTGCTGATCCGTGAGACGGTGCGGCGCGCCGGCCGGGGCTGGCCCGCGATCATGCTGCTCGCGACGGCGTACGCACTCCTGGAGGAGGGGCCGGTCGATCTACTGCTGTGGAACCCGTCGTTCAGCCCGCAGGTCTCGCTCGCCGGCGACGCGTACCTCCCGGCGCTCGGGACCAATGTCTCGATCGTGCAGGCCGTGCTGTCCCTGCACGTCATCTGGAGTATCTGCGTGCCGATCGCCCTGGTCGAGACGTTCGTACCGGAGCGCCGCACGGTGCCGTGGCTGGGCCGCATCGGATTGGCGGTCACCGGCGTGCTGTTCGCCTTCGGTGTGGTCATCGCGTCTGTGGGCAAGCGGATGGAGTCCCATTTCGAGGCTACCCCGGGCCAGTACGCCGGTGCCGTGGTGCTGATCGTCGCGCTGGTCGCGCTCGCGTTCACGGTCCGGTACCGCCCGCGGCCTCTGGATCGGAGGGCGCCGAGTCCGTGGCTGGTCGGTGTTCTCACACTGGTGCTGACCAGCCTGCTGCTCGCCCTGGTGATGTTCTGGCCCGCCCGGCTGTCCCAGTGGGTGAGTGTGGCGGCCTGGTGCGTCGTGACCGCTGTGCTGCTCGCTCTGGTCGCGCGCTGGTCCCGGTGCTCCGGCTGGGGTGCCGCGCACCGGCTCGGCCTGGCGGCCGGCGCGCTCCTGACCTACCTCTGGATCGCGTTCCCCCATCGGCCCGGCGGTGTCGTGGAAACGGCATTCGACCCCATCGACCTGGTCGGCAACACGGTGTCCGCGATCTTCGGGGTGGTGCTGATCGTCCTCGCCGCCCGGGTCGTTCAGGGCAGGAGCCGGGTCAGATATCGGCGGCCGTAGTCGCGCAGTTCCTCCTCGGTGGCCAGTGACGCCACGCTGTGCGGGTTGAACGCGTGGCTCAACCCGATCCGGATGGCCAGCTCGGCGACGATCTCCGGTTCAGCCGCGGGCCAGCCTGCCGCATCCGGGTGATTCCGCAATCGCTCGGCCAGGATCGTCACCGCGATGCCCATCAGGGCCTCGGAGTCCATGGTGACCACCGGCAGGATGGTCTCCGGTTCGCTGGCCAGCAGCCGGGTGATCAACGGATCGGTGCGGGCGAAGTGCATCGCGAACACGAAGGCCTCGGCGAACTCCTCGGCCAGCCCGCCCTCGGTCGCGTCGAGCCGGGCGTCCAGCTCGACCAGGTACTCCTGCAGCCGTTGGGTGATCACCGCGTTGAACAGCGTGTTCTTGCTGTCGAACCGGCGGTAGACGGTCACCCGGTGCACACCGGCCCGCTTGGCCACGTCCTCCATCGAGACCCGGCGCAGGCCGAATGCCTCGAACTCGGTCCGTGCCGCGTCGAGGATCTTGCGTTGGGTCGCGTCCACCCGGTCGTCCGAGGTCGCGAGCAGGTCTTCAGGTACCTCGCTCATCACCGGTGATCCTACCGATCGACGTCCAGCTGAATCAGGCCTTGCCGAGCGTGAGTGACAGAGTTACATTTTGAACGCATTGTTGCACGGCTGTCCAACCCGCCGACGAAGGTGCAGGTCATGACCGCGAGCCGCAGGGAACAGGTTGATCCGCCACTGGACGAGTTGCCGGCCGAGATCCGCAACAACTTCATCCTCGCGTCGACGCTGGCCGCACAGGCGAACATCGTCATGCAGCTGGCCTGGCTCCCCGTCGGGCACGGTGTCGCCCTGTCCACAGTGGACAGCGGCCGGATCGACAAGCGGCCGATCAAGCGTGCCCGCACCACGATGAGCTATCTCGCGGTGGCGATGATGGGCACCGACGAGGAACGCGCCTGGATGCGGTCCGAGATCGACAAGCAGCACCGGCACGTGCACTCCGAACCCGGCGCCGCGGTGAAGTACAACGCGTTCAGCCGCGATCTCCAGCTGTGGGTGGCCGCCTGCCTCTACCAGGGAGCGGCGGACCTCGCGCCCTACGTGCAGCCGGACATCACCGAGAGCCGGATGGACGCCGTCTACCGGTACAGCGCCCGGCTGGCCACCACGCTGCAGGTGACCCCGGAGATGTGGCCTGCCGACCGCGCCGCGTTCCGGGCCTACTGGGACGACATGCTGCCCAGGATGTCCGTCGACGAGATCTCGAAGCGATACCTGCTGGACATCGTGGTGGACGCCGGTTTCCTGCCGTGGGTCCTGCGCAGGCCGGCCCGCCCGCTGATCCGGTTCTTCAGCGTCGGCTTCCTGCACCAGCCGTTCCGCGAGCTGCTGGACCTGGAGTGGGACGACCGCAGCCAACGCCGCTTCGACCGGGTCGTGCGGGCCATCTGCCGCCTCAACCTCGCCCTGCCCGGCCCGCTGCGGTACTTCCCGTGGAACTTCTACCTGTGGGACTTCCGCCGCCGGATGCGCAAGCAGCAGGCGTTCGTCTAGATCGAGGAGCTCCGATGACCGCCCTGCCCGAGCAGTTCACCGAACCGACCCTGGACGAAGCGCCACCGGAGATCTGGGAGGTGGTGTCCGCGGCCGCCGCCCTGGCCGGCCCGGCCAACGTGATCATGCAGCTGTCCGCGTTGCCGATCGGGCACGGGGTCGCTTTGTCGACAGTGGACAGTGGCCGGCTGGACTACCACCCGATCAAGCGGGCGCGCACCACGCTGGGCTACATCGCGGTCGCCCTGTTCGGCACCGATGAGGAACGCCGCTGGATGCGCAGTGAGGTGGACGGCCAGCACCGGCAGGTGCGCAACAAGCCCGGCGCCGAGGTGAAGTACAACGCGTTCAGCCGTGATCTCCAGCTGTGGGTGGCCGCCTGCATCTACCAGGGCTTCTCCGATGTGCTGGCCTACCGCCGGGAACCGCTCACCGAGGACCGCAAGGACGCGATCTACCGGTACAGCAGCCGGATCGCCACCACACTTCAGGTGCCGCCGGAGATGTGGCCGGCCGACCGCGCCGCGTTCCAGGTCTACTGGGACCGCACGCTGCCGACCATGGCGGTCGACGAGCTGACCAGGGACTACCTGCGGAACCACATGGTGGACCTGCGGTTCCTGCCGGTCGCCGGGTGGCTGATGCGCCCGTTCGGCCGGTTCGTCACCACCGGCTTCCTGCCTCCGTCGTTCCGCGACCTGCTCGGCCTGGACTGGGACGATCGGCGGCAGCGCCGGTTCGAGCGGCTCTTCCGGATCATCTATCGCACCACGATGATCCTGCCCGAGCCGCTGCGCCGCTTCCCCGGGAACGCCTATCTGCGCGACTTCAAGCGTCGGCGATCAACGGGCCGTCCGTTCGTCTAGGGAGCGAGTCCACCGGATCCGCCTGCGTCAGCGACGGATCCGCGATGCCGAAGGTCTGCGCCTGACCCGGCCCGGAGTCCGCGGTCTCGAACCGCACGGTGACCCGGCCACTGCCCGCGCCCTGCACCCAGCCGTGGCCGAGCTCCGGATGCAGCACGTCCTCGCCGGCCCGCCAGTGTCCCGGCCCGCGCAGGGTCACGCTGGGCTGCGGTGACTCCACGCTGACCGGCCGCTCCTCTACCAGGGGCTGCTCCTCGGTGAACAGCGTCTCCTGCACCGTGGTCGCCAGCCCGGACAGCGACACCCCGATCAACCGCACCGCCGTGCCGGACGGGGTTCCGGTGCGCACCAGCCGCTGCGCCACCACGGTCAGCTGTTCCAGTGAGGTGGTGGCCGCGGGCATGGTCTCCGACCGGCTGATGGTGGCGAAGTCCGAGTCGCGGATCTTCACGCTCACCGTGCGGGCCGCCCGCGCCGAGGCCAGCAGCCGGCGATGCGCGTGCTCGGCCTGTTCGGCGGTGATCACCGCCAGCCGGATCGGGTCCAGGATGTCCACCTCGAACGTGGTCTCCGCCGACACCTGTTTCGCCTCGCCGCGCGCGGACACCGGCCGGTTGTCCACGCCCTGGGCCAGTCGGTGCAGCTCGGTGCCGATCGCCTTGCCCAGCAACGAGACCACCTCGGTGAGGGGTAGCCGGGCCAGCTGGCCGACGGTGTCCACGCCGATGCGGTGCAGCTTCTCCGCGGTCACCGGGCCGATTCCCCACAGCGCGCGCACCGACAGCGGGTCCAGGATCGCCCGTTCGGTGCCGTGCTCGATGACCCGCAGCCCGTCCGGCTTGGCCAGCTCGGAGGCGATCTTCGCCAGTTGCTTGCCCGATCCGGCGCCCACCGAGGCGGGCAGCCCCACCTCCGCGCGGATCCTGGCCCGCAGGTGCGCGCAGAACTCGGCGACGTCCGCCACCGACGCGCCCTCCAGCACCGGCGGCTCCATGAACGCCTCGTCGATGGAGATGTGTTCCAGCACCGGCGCCACCTGCTGGACGATCTCGAAGACCCGGTGGCTCGCCTCCTGGTACACCCGGAAGCGCGGCGGCAGCACGACGGCGGGCGGGCAGAGCCTGCGCGCCTGGGCCATCGGCATCGCCGACCGGGCGCCATAGGCCCGCGCCTGATAACTGGCCCCCGCCACGGTGCCGCGCAGCCCGGCGCCGCCGACCAGCACGGGCCTGGCCCGCAGCGTGGGACGGGTGAGTTGTTCCACGGACGCGAAGAACGCGTCCATGTCCATGTGCAGCACCCAGCGAGGCATGGGGCTATTGAACGCCCGACCACCGACAGTACGGCGATCGGACACTCGCCGCACTGAAGTTCGACCGGGTGAACCAGTGCGGGACGTGGTGGAAAACCGTACGACCTACGTAACCCCTGCTATTTGAGTGAGGTGTCATGTACGTCAAGCTCATCCGGTCGCTCACCGCGACCGTGTTCGCCCTGCCTGTTCTGGTGGTTTCCGCAGCTACATCCGCCACCGCAGCCCCCTCGTCCGCACTCGCCTGCGCCGATGACTCGCTGTGTATCCACTCCTCCGACGACCGTACCCGGCAATTCCGCCGCTGTGGTACGCACCAGGTCGGCGGCCGGTTCAAGCTGGCCGGCGTGGAGAACCACACCGACGAGACGGCCATCGTGTCCGGTCACTGGGGGAGTGAGGCTCGCAGCTTCTTCATCTTCCCGAACACGACCACGCCGTACCTGAACAACATGATCGTCGATGAGGTCAAGTTCGACTGCTAGTCGATTACCGAAGTTGACGATGTTCGGGAACGCTGTTCCCCGAACATCGTCAACTTCGGGAGAGGGTGCGGTACATCGGGCGCAATGCCTCGATGACAGGCCGTCCGTAGGCGGTCAGCGACAGCGGTCCCAGCTGGTCGAGCAGGGCGTCCGGCCGGGTCGCGGCGCTGGGTTGCGGAGGTGCGCCGTCCGCCTCCGGCAACAGCCAGAACGAGGCCGGATCCTCCGCCTGCGCGGTGGGCGCCGGCGCCGGTTGCCGGGAACGCTGCTCCCGGAGCCGATCCAGCAGCTCGTCCCGGCCACGGCCCCGCCAGGCCAGGATCTGGAACGGGTCCTGGTCGAACCGCTCGGCCAGCACATGGCAGGCGGCGGCCAGGTGTTTGCACGGCACCTGCCAGTCGATGCAGGAGCAGTCCATCGTCAGTTCCCGCTGCGACTGCGGGAACAGGGTGAGCCCCAGCTCGTCCAGCACCGACTCGATCTCCAGGGGCATCCTGCCGGACAGCAGCGCGGCGGCGAACCGGGCCTGGCCGGACAGCGCCCGCTCCAGCCGCGCCCAGTCGTTGGGCTCGAAGGCCTTCACCGCGATCCGGCACCGGTACGGCGTCCGCTCGAGGCCCTGGACCGCCGCGGTGACGATGCCGGTGCTCAGCGACAGGCTCAGCACCGCGCCCTGTTTGGCGGGCAGCCGACCGGGCTTGAGCCCGTCGGCCATGCCGAACCGGGCGAGTGCCTCGAAGAACCGCTCCGACCACCAGGTCCGGCTCATTCCACGTTCTCCCCGGTGAGTGTGAGCAGTTCGCGCAGCCTGCCGGTGGACAGCTCGGTCAGCCAGCCCTCGCCGGAGCCGACCGCGAGCCCGGCCAGCGCCCGCTTGTCGGAGATCATCGCGTCGATCTTCTCCTCCAGCGTGCCCAGGCAGACGAGCTTGCGGACCTGCACATCCCGCCGCGCGCCGATCCGGTGTGCCCGGTCGCTGGCCTGGTCCTCCACCGCCGGGTTCCACCAGCGGTCCAGGTGGATCACGTGGTTGGCCGCCGTCAGGTTGAGCCCGGTGCCACCGGCCTTGAGGGACAGCAGGAACACCATCGGCTTCGTGCTGGTCTGGAACCGCTGCACCATCTCCTCCCGCGCGGTCTTGGAGGTGCCACCGTGCAGGAACAGCACCTCGACGCCGAGCCGGGCGGCGAGGTGCGGCACCAGCATCCCGCCGAACTGCACGTACTGGGTGAAGCACAACGCCTTGTCGCCCTCGGCGACCACCTCGGTCAGGATCGCTTCGAGGCGCTCCAGTTTCCCGGAGCGCCCGGCGATCCGGGACCCGTCGCCGAGCAGCTGGGCCGGGTGGTTGCACACCTGCTTGAGCTTGGTCATCGTGGCCAGGATCAGCCCGCGCCGCTGGATGCCCTCGCTCTCGCTGATCTTGGTCAGCATGTCGGACACCACCGCCTGGTACAGCGTGGCCTGCTCGGTGGTCAGCGGGCAGTACTGGGTGATCTCCACCTTCTCCGGCAGATCACTGATGATCGTCGGATCGGACTTCAGCCTGCGCAGCAGGAACGGGCCGGTCAGCCGGCGCAGCCTGGTGGCCGCCTTCTGATCGGCGTGCCGCTCGATGGGCACCGAGAACCGCGCGCGGAAGGTGTTCAGCGTGGCGAACTGGCCGGGATTCAGGAAGTCCATGATCGACCACAGTTCGGCCAGCCGGTTCTCCACCGGGGTGCCGGTCAGCGCGACCCGATGCCGCGCCGGGAACTCGCGTACCGCCTCGGCCAGCTGGGTTCCGCTGTTCTTGATGTTCTGCGCCTCGTCCAGGACCACCCGTTCCCAGCCGATGCCCGCCAGCAGCTCCCGGTCCCGGGTGGCGAGCGCATAGGTGGTGATCACCAGGTCATACCCGGCCAGGCCTGCGGAGACCCGTTCGCTGCCGTGGTGCACGTGGGTACGCAGCATCGGCGCGAACCGGGCCGCCTCCCGCTGCCAGTTGCCGGCCACCGACATCGGGCAGACCACCAGCGTCGGCCCGGTATCAGACCGCTGCGCGCGCACGTGGGCTTCGAGGGCCAGCAGCTGCACGGTCTTACCGAGGCCCATGTCATCGGCCAGGCAGGCACCCAGCCCGAGCGCGTCCATGAACGCCAGCCAGGCCAGGCCGCGCTGCTGATAGGGCCGCAGCTCGGCCGTGAATCCGGCGGGCGGCTCGATCGGTTCCAGCTGCTGCTCCGCGGTGCCGGACAGCAGGTCGCCCAGCCAGCCGTCGGCGTACACCCGGCTCACCGGCAGCCGCATGCCCTCGTCGTCCCACGGCAGGTCCAGCACCAGCCCGGCGCGTTGCAGCACCTCGCCCGCGGTCAGCTGCCCCTCCCGTTGCTTGCGCAGGAACCGCAGCCCGGCGGCCAGCCGCTGCGGATCCACGTGGACCCACTGGCCACGCAGCTGGACCAGCGGCACCTGCGCCTGGGCCAGCTCGGTCAGCTCCGCCTCGGTGAGCTCGCGGTCGCCCAGCGCCAGTTCCCAGCGGTAGTCGACCAGCTCCTTCAACCCCAGGAAGTGCTCGTCCTTGGTGACCGTGCCCGCCTGCTGCGGGCTGCTCGCGGTCAGCGTCAGCGACAGGTCCTGCTTCCACCAGCTCGGCAGCTGCACGCCGAACCCCGCCTGCTCCAGCTCCGCGGCCGCGCGCAGGAACTCGTAGGCGCCGTCCAGGCCGGTGATCAGGTGCGTGGGCCGCTTCCCGGACAGCGCCGCGTCCAGTCCCGGGAAGATCCGCACCGCGCGACCGAGGTCCGCCAGCAGCTGGTCCTCCGGGAACTCCACCCAGCGATGCAGCACCCCGCCCTGCCACACCTCGGCGGCGGGCACCAGCACGCTCGGCTCGTCGATCGCCTGCATGAGGAATTCGACCCGCCAGTCCTCCTCGCGCACCGACTGCAGCGGACTGCGCAGCCGCAGCACGGTGCGCAGCGGGCTGCGCTGGTTGATCGTGCCCCGCCACTGTTCGAGGGGAAGCCGCAGCTCACCGGCCTCGTCGGGCAGGGCGGGATCACCGGTCAGCGCGGACAGCCACCGCTCGGTGATGGTGGTCGGCTCCCGGTCCGGCCTGCCACGCAGCGTGTCCCGGGTCAGCCCGTCGACCAGGTGCGGCAGCGCCGTGAGCAGCAGGTCCTCGGCGGACGTGCCGGGCTGGGTGGCGCGGAACGCGGGCGGCATCCGCCGGACCAGATCGGCGAACCGGGTGGAGTCCAGCCCGGTGAGGACCGGCAGCCAGCGCGCGCTGAGGCCACCTTCCACGGAGGGCACGACCCGGCCGCGCGTCACCAGGTCGTCGGCGAACTCGGCCAGCAGACACAGATAACGGGCGCTCGCGCCGAGGCGGAGGTCCTCCGGAAGGTCACCGGGCAGGTCCAGATAGACGATCGGCACCGTCCAGCGCCGTTGGCGCACGGCACCGCGCGGCGACGGGCCGGAGGAGATCGGATCACGTACCAGTTCGGGTGAACTGGTGGGCGCCGTGGCATAGGACGGGAGATGTAGATCCAACTCCGCGACTATCCCCCAACCGAGTTTGTCACGCAGCTGAGCCCCGGATAGTGCGAACGGGTGGGGGACCGCCTTGCTGCTGGCCTTGGCACCGCGCTCACGCTGGGGCAGTGCCGAGTCCTCGGCCCACAGAGCGCACCTGCCCGCTGCCGTCCACACAGCGTGGAGTACCAGCACGATCGTGTGCCCCCTTGGCCGTAATGGAAGTCCCCGGCTAACGCTACCGCGCCGCCATCCGATGACTTTCGTGTCGAGGGTAAGCGCGGGTTCGGTCGCTATATGTGATTGGTATGACACCCCGGACGGTGAGTCTTCCCCCGAAGCGAGTAACCTAAACGGGTCATAAACTCCAAATTGTGACGACAAAGCCGTAAACCATCGCCAACCATGTCGTTAGAAGTGGACATACGACGATGTGGTTCGCGTCATAACCCAGAGCGTGCCGGGTCTCTCCACCGTGAGACCCTCCAGCAAGGAGCAACACCGATGTCCAGTGCGCTAGTGAGTGAGATCAGCTTCCGCGAGCGGGCAATTCTTCGAGCGATCGCCGCGGGAACCGCACAGATGGTGTCCGGCTGTGCGTGCGATCTCCGCATCGACGGCCACTGGTGCGACCACACGGCCGCCCAGAAACTCTTCGCCGCCGGGATGATCCGCGCCGCGAAGACCGCGCCCGCCGGGCAGATGGTCCCGGTCGAGATCACCCCGATCGGCCAGAACCAGCTCGGCCTCTGAAGACTGCCTATCGGCCCCCACGACGCCGTGGCCGCAGACGGATCTCCTCCCGCCTGCGTCCGCGGCGTCGACCTTTAACTAGGCTTCGGGGGTGCGACGCAAGCAGCGGCCGCCGCTGCCACAGCGGCACGGGCTGGACCCGGTACGGATGCGGATGCCCGAGGACGGCCACTGGCTGACGGTGCGCGAGCACCTGATCGAGCGGCTGCCCCGGGTCGACCCGGCGCGGATCGCCGAGATGCTGTCCGAAGGCCGGATCGTCACCCGCGAGGGACCGCTCGGGCTGGACGCCGAGTTCGTCCCCGGCGCCGACATCTGGTTCCACCGCGACCTGCCGGACGAGCCGCCGGTGCCGTTCGAGATGGAGATCGTGCACCGCGACGAGCTGCTGCTGGTCGTGCACAAGCCACACTTCCTGGCCACCATCCCGCGCGGCAGGCACATCCTGGAGACCGCCCTGGTCCGGCTGCGCACGCAGCTGGACCTGCCCGACCTCACTCCCGCGCACCGGCTGGACCGGGTCACCGCCGGGCTGCTGATGTTCGTGGTCGAACCGACCGTGCGCGGCCGGTACCAGACCCTGTTCCGCGACCGCCGCGTGCACAAGGAGTACGAGGCCATCGCCCCGGTGCTGCCCGGCCTCGAACTTCCGCGCACCGTCCGCAGCCGGATCATGAAGGAGCGCGGGGTGATCGCCGCGTTCGAGGAACCCGGCGAGCCCAACGCGGAGACCCACATCTCGCTGCTCGAATCCCGTGGTGATCTGGGGCGGTACCGGCTGGTGCCCGCCACCGGGCGCACGCACCAGCTGCGGCTGCACCTGAGTGGGCTCGGCATCCCGATCCTGGGCGACACCTTCTACCCGGTCCTCCAGGACACGGAACTCGACGACTACCGGCGGCCGTTGCAGCTGCTGGCCAGGGAGCTGTCGTTCGTGGATCCGGTCACCGGGGAGAACCGGCGATTCGTGTCCCCCGGAGTGCTGCAGGCGTGGTCGGACTACGACGCGTGGTCGGGATCCTGACCATCACTGCCGCCGGACGTCGGCCCGGATGATCGTGGCCTCCTGATCGACGGCGATCTCGGTCATCGCTCGCGCTCCCGCGAGGACCTCACTCCTCATATGGTCAATGGCGAAGGCCGAGTCGAACGGCACCGTCACGCAAACCGGCTCCGATGTATTCCAAGAATCGTTCCTCCGGAGTTCCATAGGGGTTGTCGGTGATCATGTAGGTCCAGGTCGAATTGGGCCTGCGCAGCCCGAGCGACTCGAGATCGACGCCGTCCGGGCCGATCTCGGCCTCCGCGAACGTGGCCTCCGCCGCGTCGTGTGCGGCCGGGAGCAGCCGGGGGAACTCCTCGGTGGCGATGCGATGGAACTCGTGCAGCGGGGCCTCCCTGGCCAGCGCGCGCAGGTGGATGCCCTCGCGGATCTCGTCCAGGTATGCCAGGTGATCGACCCAGATCCGATCGAGATGGTGTAACACGATCGACCGGGCGGCGCCGGCCACCACCGCCTCGCCGACCCTGGCGACGGCCTCCGCGTAACGCTCCGGGCGCCGGGTGCGGAGCAGTTCCACCGCGGCGTCGCGGTGCAGCACGTCATCGCGGTGTTCCAGGACGGCGGCCCGCTGGATTCCGATCAGCTGGTGATAGCACCAGGTGGTGCGCTGGGTGTCCAGGTGCGCGCCCTCGGCGACGCGCTGAGCGTGATCCACCGTCATCTGGGCCAGACCGTCGTGCACGACACCCTCGCCGTCGACGACGGTGGGAGGCCGGTGACCGGGGACGAAGTCACGCACGATCTCGTCCTCCAGACTGGTGAAGAACACGGAACTGCCCGGATCCCCCTGCCGCCCCGCCCGGCCGCGGAGCTGATCGTCCAGCCTGCCGGTGTGGTACCGGCCGAAGCCGACGACCCGCAATCCGCCGAGTCCGGCTACCCGGTCGTGGTCCACTCCGTCCGCCCCGCCCAGCCGGATGTCCGTGCCGCGCCCGGTCATCTGGGTGGAGATCGTGACCCGCCCTGCCTCGCCCGCCCGGGAAACGATCAGGGCCTCTTCGGCGTCGTTGCGGGCGTTGAGCACCACGCCGGGAACCCCCACCAGCTCCAGGGCCCCGGCCACCTCCTCGGACTCGGCGACGCTGCGCGTGCCCACCAGCACCGGTTGCCCGGCCTGATACCGCTCGCGCACGTGCTGGACCAGCGCCTCGAGCTTGTCCGCCGCGGTCAGGTGGAGGCGGTCGGGCTCATCGTCCCGAACGCAGGGCACGTTCGTGTCGATGCGCCCGCAGTGCAGTTCGTAGAACTCCCAGAGCTGCTCGGAGATGGCCACCGCGGTGCCGCTCATCCCGCAGATCGTGGCGTAGCGGGAGATGAGCGCCTGCACGATCATCGAATCGAGGATCTCGCCCGCAGGGCTGGATGGCACCCGTTCCTTGGCCTCCACCGCGGCCTGCAGGCCGTCGGGCCATCGCTGGAGCCGGGCGATCCGGCCCCGGCTGGCGCTGATCAGTTTGACGCTGTCGTCCCGGACCAGGTAGTCGACGTCCCGCACCAGCAGTGCCCGTGCGTGCAGCGCGAGGTTCACCTCGGTCAGCAGGGCGACGTTCTCCCCGAGGTACAGGTCGACCCCGCCCAGCGCCTGCTCCACGCGGTCCAGCCCGGCCTCGGTGAGGTGGACGTTGCGCCGCTCGTCGTCGACCTCGTAGTCCGTCTGCTCGCGCAGCCCCGCCACCACCTCGGTCACCACCGGATCCGGCCGGGGCAGCTCCGTCGAGCCGGCGAGCACCAGCGGGACCCGGGCCTCGTCGACCAGGACGGAGTCCACCTCGTCGACGAGTGCCACGTCGGGAATGGGGACCACCAGCTCGGCGGGGTCGACCCGCATCCGGTCACGGAGCACGTCGAACCCGAGTTCGGCCACGGGTGCGTAGGTGACGTCGGCGCGGTAGGCGGTGCGCCGCGCGTCGTCATCGGAGTGCTGGTCGATCCAGGCCACGCTCGCCCCGAGCGCCGTCAGCAGGGGACGCATCCACTCCGCGTCCCGCCGCGCCAGGTAGTCGTTCATGGCGACCACGTGCACCGATCGGCCGCGCAGCACGAATCCGGCCGCGGTGATGGCGCCGACGAGCGTCTTGCCCTCGCCGGTGGCCATCTCCACTACCCGCCCGCTGAGCATCGATGCCACGGCCAGCAGTTGCACGTCGAACGGCCGCTGGCCCAGCGTCCGGCGGGCGACCTCCCTGGCGAGTGCGCAGAACGCGATCGACTCGTCCCGGGCGGGCGCCGCTCCGTCCGTCCGCCGCAGCCTGGCCAGCTCCGCCTGGATCGCCGCGTCGGTCAGCCCCCGGAAGGAATCCTCCGCGGCGGTCGCCGCGCGGACCACCGGCCAGGCCCTGCCCAGATCCACGGTGCCCGGTCGCTGCATGAACCGCCGAATTCGTTCGGCGAAACGCCTCACAATACGCCTCCCATGTGGGAAATGTCCCCCTGCTGGAAAAGCGTACAGTAATTCGGAAACCAATATATCCGGCGGGCGGCCTCGCCGATGAATATGAAAACTTTTCCAGGGTTCGCTTTGTCTATGGCTTGCGCGCATTCGTATAGTGCGACATGTAGCCTGCCCGCTATGGTCAACAGGGCCATATTGCCAGCTGACAGCCCTGTGGCTGATCTGTCAAGCTCAGGCCGGCGAGGGTGTGCGGCGGACTGGTGTATGACACCGATGTCAAATGTAAAATGCGTATTAGTCGACTCGGCATTTCCGCTTGATAGCGCTTCCCCGGTGCCGCCTTGCGACTTGTTTTCCACAGCGATCACCCATATCGGCAATCTCATCCGATCGGGCCAATGTGTGACAGGAAGAGGATCTCTTTGCGGGGTCGTCGCAGGGCCGCCGCGTTATCCGATTACCCGGGGTGGGCCGATTCCGCTCCCGGCTGACGCTGTCGCGGCAGGGCGGCCTGCCGCACCTCGGTGTGTCCGGGGGGTGGGAGGTGCGGCAGGCCCAGCACTCGCACGTTCGGGGGTGACGGCGTGCGAGCCTCGACGGTGCCGCTCGGGGTCGGCTCGTCGGAGTCGGACAGGGGCAGGGCGGTGACCAGCCGATGCATCGCGTTGTACAGCTCCACGGTCGCCCGCTCCCGGCTGCGCTGGACGGCCCGGCGGATCGCGGCGATCGCCGCGTAGAGCAGTCCGATCAGCGTGACCGCCGACAGCTGCTCGATCAGCACCCGGGTCATGAGAACTCGTCCGGCGGCAGCAGCTCCTTGATCTCGTAGGAGTCGTCCCGGCCCGGGGTCGCGGCCCAGAAGCCGATCGGATCGTCGGTCGCGGTGCCGGGGCGGTGAACCAACGCGGTCACGTACCAGATGGCCGTCCGCGGCGCGTTCAGTTCGGCGGCCTTGCCCTTCACGAATTCGGCGATGTCGGGCAGTCGATCGACGGGCTCCGGGCCGCCCTTGACCCACTGCTGGCCCGGCAGGTAGCGCCAGCGAATTCGGTAGTTGGTAGTCAAGTGGTCTTCCTGTTTGCCGGTGGTGCGGTGGCGCTGAACGGTGGGATGGCCCGCGTTCAGGGCCACCGCACGGGAGGCGGTCGGTGCGTCTAGCGAGCCGTCTCCCGCAGGGACAAGCCCTGCTATAAGGCTAGCCACTAAATATTTAGCGCCTCTAGTCGCGGAAGGGTGACTCGGTGACACCAATGGGGCACGCAGCGTGCACACTGTGTGCAACACAGAACAAAGGACTCATTGCATGACTGGCGTGTCGGCGAAGCAGATCACGCTCGCGCTCGATCTCCGGGCCGCGCGGCTGGCTGCGGGATTCAGGACCTACAAGGAGGCCGCCGCTGCCGCGCACCTGACGACGTCCGCCCTGTGGTTCATCGAGACGGTGAAGAACCGGGCCAAGCCGACGACCGTGCTCGCGCTGACCGCGGTGTACGGGTGCGAGCCGGAACCCGCCCGCAGGCTGGTCGCGCTCGCCGAGGAGATCTCCAAGGAGAAGCGCGATGCCGGCTACATCGCCGCCGCGCCCAAGGAGTTCGCCGACTACCTGCGGCTGGAGTCCGAGAGCTCGGAGATCAGCTCGTACGAGGCGGAGGTCATCCCCGGTCTGCTGCAGACCCGCGAGTACCAGCGGGCGCTGCTCGCGGCGGGGCTTGAGCCCCCGGTGGCCGGGGTGGTCGAGCGGCTGGTGGAGCTTCGCGCCGAGCGGCAGCGAGCCATGCTCGAATCCGGTCGGCGCATCACCTTCGTGATCAATGAGGCGGCACTGCACCGGATGGTCGGCGGCCGGGAAGTGCTACTGGCGCAGCTGTGCCGGCTGCTGGAGCTGTGGGAGCACCCCGCCCTGGAGATCCGGGTCCTGCCGTTCGGGATCGGTGCCCATCCGGGCCTCGGCGTGTACTGCACATTGTTGCAATTCGATCAGCATTTGGGGGCCGAGGGGGAGCCCTACAAGGTGGCGTTCCTGGAGATGAACAGGGCGAACGACCTAGTGACCGACCCTGACCTCACGTTGAAGTATCAACGCACCTTCGAAAGGGTCGCTGACCTGTCGAGTAATGCCGAAGAGAGCCGCCGCCTGATTGCTACGGTCAAGGAGCGTCTAGCGAGCTAGGAGGCATCATGGCGACGATCTGGAGGAAAAGCTCAAGATCCGGAGGAGATCAGCCCAACTGCGTCGAAATGGCGTGGGACGGCAATACCCAGCTCCTGCGGGACAGCAAGAACGCGAGCGGCCCCGTACTGAGATTCCGTGCGGCCACCATGACGGTGTTCCTCAACGACATCAAGGCCGCCGGCCGCGGCTAGGGGAGATCGCCCTGGAGGCCTTCGACGCTCCCGCTCTCGAAGGCCTCCAGGGAGCGGCTAGAACCCCAGATCCCGCCCGATGATCTCCTTCATGATCTCGTTGGACCCGGCCCAGATCCGGGTCACCCGGGCATCGGCCCAGGCCTGCGCCACCCGGTACTCCTTCATGTAGCCGTATCCGCCGTGCAGCTGTACGCAGGCGTCGATCACCGCGTTCTGGATGTCCGAGGTCCACAGCTTCGCCTTCGCCGCGTCCACCGCGGTCAGCTCGCCCCGCACCCGGGCGTCCACGCAGGCGTCCACGAACGCGGTCGTCACGTCCAGCCTGGTCACCAGGTCGGCGAGCAGGAACTTGTTGTGCTGGTGCGAGCCGATCGCCTGCCCGAAGGCGGCCCGTTCCTTCGCGTACTCGATGGTCTCCGCGAGGATCTGCGCCGTGTTGCCCAGGTTGTTCAACGCCACGCCCAGCCGCTCGGCGGGCAGCCGCTCCATCATGTGGATGAAGCCCCGGTCCAGCTCGCCGATCAGGTTCTCCGCGGGTACCCGCACGTCCTTGAAGAACAGCTCCGCGGTGTCCGACTCCATCTGGCCGATCTTGTCCAGCACCCGGCCGTTGTCGAAGCCCTCGGTGCCCGCCTCCACGGCGAACAGGCTGATGCCCTTGGCCTTCTTCTCCGGCGCGGTCCGCGCGGCGACCAGCACCAGGTCCGCGCTGGAGCCGTTGGTGATGAACGTCTTGGATCCGTTGATCACCCAGTCGTCGCCGCTGCGCACCGCCGTCGTGCGCAGCGCGGCCACATCCGAACCGCCGGACGGCTCGGTCATCGCCAGCGCGGTGACGATCTCGCCGGTGACGAACTTCGGCAGCCAGCGTGTGCGCTGCTCATCGCTGGTCAGCTGCACCAGGTAGGGCGCGACCACGTAATGGTGGATGCCGATCGAGGAGGCGAAACCCGCGCTGACCCGGCCCAGCTCCTCGGCCAGGATCGCGGTGAATCGGTAGTCCTCGGCGCCGCCCCCGCCGAACTCCTCCGGGACCTCCAGCCCGAGCAGCCCCTGCTCGCCGGCGGCCAGCCAGACGGCGCGGTCGAGGCCGTGCTCGGCGATGAAACGCTCCCGGTTGGGGAACAGGTGCCGCTGCGCGAACTCGCGCACGCTCGCCCGGAACAGCTCGTGTTCGGATCCGTAGATCGACCGTTTCATGCCCTGCAAGTTACCGTTGAGTAGGCCGCGCTGGAAGTCCTCTCACCTGGCAGGCTGGAAGACGATCTATCACCGGAGGATGGATATGACGCTGCACGTCGTTGCCAAGTTCCGCGTCGCGGAAGGCAAGCGTGACCAGGTGTTCGCGGTGCTGCGCGAAGCGGTCCCGCCCACCCTGGAGGAAGAGGGCTGCATCGAGTACCGGCCCTACATCGACCCGTCCGACGACAGCTACGTCGTGCTCGTCGAACTGTGGCGCAGCAAGGAGGACCTGGACCTGCACTTCCAGACCCCGCACCTGCAGAAGATCGGCCCGGCGCTGGACGGCCTGCTCACCGAGCCGCCGACCATCCTCAAGCTGGTCGAGGCCTGACGACGCGCTGACTTCCGGACGCGGTGAAGGCCGCGTTCGGAAGTCCGCTACCGGACAAACCTGTCGGACGTTGTCATCGGCGATCCGCCATAGGGTCGGCCGATGGCAACCGTCGACGTCAAGGCGTGGATCGATGACCGCCCGGTGGGCCGCTTCCAGTGGCTGATCCTGGTGGCCTGCTTCCTGATCGTCGTGTTCGACGGATTCGACGTGGCCGTGATGGGTTTCGTCGGCCCTGCGGTGATGCACGAGTTCGGGATCTCCAAGGTGGCGTTCGGCCCGGTCCTGGGGGTCGGGATGATCGGCCTGGCCATCGGCTCGCTGTCCGCCGGACCCGTCGCCGACCGGCTGGGCCGCCGCAGCGTGCTGCTGCTCGGCGTCGCCGGATTCGGCCTGTTCAGCGTGCTGACCGCCATCGCCCGCAGCCCACTGGAACTCGTGCTGCTGCGCCTGCTGACCGGTATCGCCCTGGGCGCGGTACTGCCCAATACCAGCACGCTGCTCGCCGAGTATCTGCCCGAGCGGCGCCGCGCGCTGCTGGTCACGGTGATGATCACCGGCTTCACCGTGGGCTCCGGTTCCGGTGGGTTCGTCACCGCGTCGCTGCTGCCCGGCTACGGCTGGCGGTCCGTGCTGTTGATGGGTGGGCTGCTGCCGCTCGCGCTGCTGCCCGCGCTGTGGTTCCTGCTGCCGGAGTCCCCGCGTTTCCTGGTGGCCCGCGGCGCCGCGCCGGACCGGATCGCGCGGGTGCTGCGGCGGCTCGGCGGACGGTTCCCCGCGTCGGCCACCTTTGTGCTGACCGAGGACGCGGGCCCGCGCCGGACACCGGTCGGCAAGCTGCTGACGGCGCGGTACCGGCGCCGCACGCTGTCGTTGTGGATCACCTGTTTCGCGCTGCTGCTGGTCGTCTACCTGGTGCTCGGCTGGCTGCCGACGCTGTTGCGGGACGGCGGCCTGCCACTGGGCACGGCCGCGATGGTCGCCGGCCTGTTCCAGCTGGGCGGCATCGTCGGCGGCCCGGCGGCGGGCTGGCTGATGGGCCGCTGGGAACCCGGCAGGGTCCTCGGGGTGAGCTGCGCGCTCAGCGGGGTGTTCATCCTGAGCCTGGGCGCGGTCAGCCTGAGCTCACCGCTGCTGGCCGTGCTGGTGTTCGCCGCCGGGACCTGCCTGAACGGCGGGATGGTCGGCCTGCTGGCCTTCATCCCCGGGTGCTATCCGACCGACTGCCGCGCCAGCGGATCGGCGTGGACACTCGGCATCGGCCGGTTCGGCGCCATCCTCGGCTCGCTGGTCGGCGGCGCCGTCCTCGGCCTCGGCCTGGCCGTTCCGCTGCTGTTCCTGTGCCTGGCGGTACCCACCTTCGCCGCCGCCGTGGCGATCGTGGCCGGCCGGGAGGCGCGGACACCGTCAGTACTCGTCGGGTAGCCGCCACCAGCGCGGATTGCCACTCCCCGGCGGACACCACAGGTGGCAGATTCATAACGAATTCCCCGCGACTCGTCGGCTGCAACGCTCTCACCTGCATAGACCTGACCCCCGATAAAAACCCATCGCCGGTTCGATGAGTTTTTGTCGGTGCCCTGGTCTATGACTGGTGTTCCGCAGCTCACACCCGCGAGGAGAGATGTCGTGAACACCCAGGTGGCCGAGACCGACTTCATGCAGCAGGCCGACCCGTACCGGCGGGAACTGCTGGCGCACTGCTATCGGATGCTGGGCTCGGTCCACGACGCCGAGGACCTGGTGCAGGAGACCTATCTGCGTGCCTGGAAGGCCTACGACAACTTCGAGGGCCGGTCCTCGCTGCGCACCTGGCTGCACCGGATCGCCACCACGGCCTGCCTGACCGCGCTGGACACCAAGAAGCGCAGACCGCTGCCCACCGGCCTGGGAGCGCCGGCCTCCGACGCGGGCGGGGACCTCATCGAGCAGGGCGAGGTGGCGTGGCTGGAGCCCATCTCCGACGACATGATCGACCCGGCGGAGATCGTCGAGGCCCGGCACACGGTGCGGCTGGCGTTCATCGCCGCCCTGCAGCACTTACCGCCCCGGCAACGCGCGGTGCTGGTGCTGCGGGACGTGCTCAAGTGGAAGGCGGCCGAGGTCGCCGAGGCACTGGAGCTGAGCACGGCCGCGGTGAACAGCATCTTGCAGCGGGCCCATGCCCAGCTCAAGGCGGTGGCGCTCAGCCAGGACGACATCGTCGAACCGGACTCCGCCGAGACCAGGGAGCTGCTGGACCGCTACGTGCGGGCCTTCGAGGAGAAGGACCCGAAGCTGCTGGCCTCGCTGTTCACCCAGGACGCGATCTGGGAGATGCCGCCCTTCTCCGGCTGGTTCCAGGGCCCGGCGGCCATCGTCACGCTGGCCGAGGAGAAGTGCCCGGCCAAGCACCCCGGCGAGCTGCGACTCATCCCGGCCGCGGCCAATGGTCAGCCGACGCTGGCCACCTACTTACGCCATGCGGACGGTGTCTTCCGGCCTTTCCAGCTGCACGTGCTGCACATCCAGGGCACGGTGATCTCACACGTGGTGGCCTTCCTGGACGAGAAGCTGTTCGAGACCTTCGGCCTGCCCGCCGAGCTGACATGAACCCGGTCGCGCCGGCCGGATCGGTGGGGCTACTGGAACGGGCTGTCGGCTACACGCTCGGCAGCCTGCACCTGGTCACCGATGCGGCCATGACGCGACCGACTCCCTGTGCCCGCTGGGACCTGCGCGGGTTGCTGACCCACATGAACGACGGCTTGGCCGCCCTCCAGGAGGCGGCCGAGTTCGGTCACGTCCAGTTGGACGTGCGACTGGATCCGGTGGCCGATCCGGTGGCGGCCCTGCGGGACCGGGCCTGCCGGCTGCTGGGTGCCTGGCTCGGCTCGCCCCGGCCCGAGGTGGTGGTCGGCTGCTGCCCACTGGCGACCGTGATGGTCGCCTCCGCCGGTGCGCTGGAGGTCGCGGTCCACGGCTGGGACATCGCCGCCGCCCTCGGCCGGACCCGGCCGCTGCCCGACGCCCTCGGCCGGGCGTTGCTGGACGTGGCTCCGCTGCTGGTCAGCGCCCAGGACCGCCCCGCCCGCTTCGCCGCCCCGATCCCGCTGCCCAGCGGCTCTCCGGGCGAGCACCTACTCGCCTTCCTCGGCCGGGAACCACTCCGAAGTTGACGATGTTCGCCCCCGAACATCGTCGACTTCGGGACTCCTCGTCCCCTGATCGAGCACAGAATGGCCGACAATTCGAATCGCCTTGACAAAAAAATTTGTCGGTGGTTTGGTTGAGGCATGTTGGACGTGGCAGTGATCGACGACCCGGCTGCGGCCGAGGCCTCCCTCGACCCGATGCGCTCCCGGCTGCTGGCCGCCCTGCGGAAGCCGCAGTCGGCGAGTGCGCTCGCCGTGGACTTCGTCTGGCCCCGCCAGAAGATCAACTATCACCTGAAGACCCTGGAACAGCACGGCCTGGTCGAGCTGATCGAGGAGCGGCGCCGGGGCAACTGCACCGAGCGGATCATGCGGGCCACCGCCGCCTCCTACGTCATCTCACCGAACGCGTTGTCCGCCGTGGCGCCCGATCCCAATCGCGCGCCGGACCAGGTGTCGGCGCGCTGGCTGATCGCGCTGGCCGCCCGGCTGGTCCGTGAGGTCGGCGAGCTGATCGCCGGGGCGGCGAAGGCACGCAAGCCGTTAGCCACGTTCGCCATCGACAGCGAGATCACGTTCGCCTCGGCCGCCGAGCGGGCGGAGTTCGCCGCCGAGCTGAGCGAAACCGTCAAGGACCTGGTCAGCCGCTACCACGACGAGAAGGCAACGGGCGGGCGCAAGCACCGGTTCGTCCTGGCACTACACCCCAGTCTCAAGAACCCCGGTTCGAAGAAGGAGAGCTAGCCATGGGCAAATCTTTCGACATTCGCCGTGAGGTGGCCCTGGAGGCCACTCCCGAGCAGGTGTTCGCGGCGGTCACCGAGGGTGCCGCCGGCTGGATGTTCCCCACCGGATTCCAGCCCACCGACGATCCGGAGCAGCTGGCTGCCCAGGGCTTCGTCGAGTTCGACCCGCCGAACAAGGTGGCTCACCGGATGGAGGGCCCGGATGGCTGGTTCAACGCGCTGGAGTACGTGATCGAGACGCGGGACGGCGGCGGGGTGACCCTGCGCTACGTGCACAGCGGCGTGTTCACCGACGACTGGGACACCCAGTACGACGGCGCCGGCAAGCACACCGAGTTCTACCTGCACACTTTGAACCAATACGTGAAGTATTTCCCCGGCCGGGAGACGACCTATGTCGCCGGTTCCGGCCCGGAGTCGGCCGGTGCGCCCGAGGCTTTCGCCATGTTCTGCGTGCAGTTGGGGGTCATGCAGGGCGGGCCGGGCGCACCGGTGACTCTCGATGTGCCGGGCGTCGGCCAGGTGGACGCGGTGGTGGACTTCCGCAACGCCAACTTCCTCGGTCTGCGTTCCGCGGACAGCCTCATCCGGATCTTCGGCCGCAACGCGTTCGGCGACCGGGTCGGCTACAGCGTGCACCAGTTCGCCGAGGGAGTTGACCAGGCGAAATCCCAGGAGGCTTGGCAGGCTTGGTTCGACGGCCACTTCGCGGGAGGGACTGCCTGATGCCACGCGAGTTCGAGATTCGCAAGGAAGTCGAACTGGAGGCCACTCCCGAGCAGGTGTGGGCGGCGATCTCCACCGGACCGGGGATCGACTCCTGGTTCATGGGCCCGCACACGGTGGAGCCCGGAGTCGGCGGGCAGATCCGGATGTCGCTCGGCGACTTCCAGGAGCAGTCCACCATCACCGCCTGGGAGCCCGGCAAGCAGCTGGCCTACCGGACCGAGTCGAGTCCGGCCGGCGAGTTCCACGCCATGGAGTACCTGATCGAGGCCCGGGAGGGTGGCACCGTCGGACTGCGCTTCGTGCACAGCGGAGTCATGTCCGATGACTGGGGCGACGAGTTCGTCGACAGCACCAGTCACGGCTGGACCATGTACCTGCACACCCTGCAGGAGGTGCTGCGGCACTTCCCCGGCCGCGAAGGGCACTACGTCTATGTGGCCGGCCCGCCAGTGGAGCAGGGCGTCGACATCTGGTCCCGGCTGCTGACCGCGCTGGGGCTGGACCACCATCCGCAGCCAGGCGAACAGGTACGGCTGACCCCGCCCGGGCTGGACCCGATCGACGCCGTGGCCGACTGGTCGACGGTGCGCGACGGATTCACCTTCGTCGGGTTCCGCACGGCCGTCGGCATGTTGCGCTTCCAGCGTGGCTACGCCCCGGGGCTGGAGGCCGCCCACCACATGTTCGCCGCCGAGCCCACTGCCGACGACTGGAAAAAGGTCCTGGAGTCCCTCTGATCCTGAACCGAAGTCGGCGATGTTCGCGGCGAGGAACGAGCCCCGAACATCGCCGACTTCGGGACCCCTGGCAGGGGGAACCGTAAGATCACCGCTATGGCAGCGGAGTGGTTAACAGTCGTCGGCACCTTGAGTGGCGGCTTGCTGGGGGTCAGCACCACCTTGCTGGTGGACCGCGCCCGCGCCCGGCGGGAACGCATCGGCAAGCTGGACAAGGACAAGCGCGAGGCCTACGCCGAGCTGCTGGCGGCGCTGACCGCGACGGACGGTGACCTGCAGGCGCTGGCCCTGGAGCACAGGGCGCCGGTGCCCCGGCCGGTCGTGGTGGCCGCCTTCAACGCGCACGGACTGCTGGCCCGGCGCTACCAGATCGCGCTGGTAGCGCCGGACGCCGTGGCACAGGCGGCCGATGAGGCCTACCGGACGCTCCGCGGCATCCGGGAGGCGATCATCGCCACCGAGGTCGATCCGTCCAGCCGGTACGAGGATGACGCTCCGGCGGCGAAGGCCTGGGGCGAAGTGCACCCGCCGTACGTGACGGCGATCTTCGCGCTGCGCGACGCCATGCGGGCCGACGTCCAGCAGCGCTAGCCGGGTGACCTGGGAGAGCTCTGTTTTCAGAACAGCGCGGGAGCCAGCAGGCGGGTCTGATCCGGGGCCAGGCCCCGGTCCGGGGTGAGGAACTGGATCGCCACGTGATCGGCGCCGGCCTCGTGATGCCTGCGCAGCTTCGCCGCCACCTGCTGTGGACTGCCCCAGTAGACCAGTTCGTCCACCAGGCGATCACTGCCGCCGTCGGCGAGGTCGGCCTCGGTGAAGCCGAGCCGCAGCAGGTTGTTGGTGTAGTTGCGCAACGTCAGATAGATGCCCACGAACTGGCGGCCCAGTGCCCGCGCCTGCACCGGATCCTCGTTCAGGATGACCGCGTGCTCGGGCCCGAGGAACGGATCCGGGCCGAGGATCTCCCGCGCCCGTGCGGTGTGCTCCGGAGTCGTCAGGTAGGGGATCGCCCCCGCCGCCCGCTCGCCGGCCAGCTGCAGCACCTTCGGGCCGAGGGCGGCCAGGAACCTCCGTTCCTTCGGCACCACCAGCTCGTCGACGAAGGACGTCAACGCGTCGAAGGGTGAGGTGTAGCCGTCGTTGCGCTCGCGGTGACCCGCTCCTACCCCCAGCAGGAACCGATCGGTGGCGAGCTCCGGGAATCGCCGGTTCACATCGGCGACCGGCATGTTCCAGATGTTCACGATGCTGGTGCCGACCCTGATCGTGCTGGTGGCGTCCAGCAGGGTGCGGGCGGTGGACAGCATGTCCGGCGCGTCGCTGATCCAGAAAGTGTCGTAGCCGAGCTGTTCCGCCTCGCGGATCGCGGCGACGCCCTCCGGTCCCTCGAACGCGGAGCCGGAGGCCCAGACTCCGAATGTGCCCATGATCGTCCTCACTGTGCTGTCGAACTGCGGCTGTCGAACTGCGACTGCCGACGGTGTCGATCAGGAGCAACTCCCGGCACGACCGGGCCCATCCCGATTCCGGGGATGGTGGCCGATTCCCGCTGGGGCAGCGCAGGATCCGGGGCCACGCCATCGGGAGAACGCCAAAGGGCTCCGCCACCATGCAGGGGGTGGTGGCGGAGCCCTGGCCAGCGGGGCGGCAGCTCCGCTGTGGAGGCACTCGGACGACCGCAGGGATCCGGCCGCTACACGAGGGGAGGGTGCAGCCGGTGAGAGGCGTGCCGGTCGTCTGGTGAGTGCCAGGTCAGGAACAGATGGTGCTTGCGGGAATTCCTGATTAGTGACTTTCTAGTGAACGCCGTAAACGGTTGCCAGACTTGACATATACAGAGTCGTTATGCGCCTAGGCCGTAGGTAGCAAGCAGCTACGACGTTCCCCGCAATGATTCGACGACTCTCTGGTTCGAGAAATCTGTGGTCCGAGGAATCTGTCGCCGGGATCAGACGCCCGAGACCTGCGTGATCCAGGACCGGTAGGTGGCCACGCTGGTGTAGTTCGACGTGGTCGACCGGTTGCTGGTGGACGCCACGCCCACCTGCACGCCGTTCGCTACGGCAGGGCCGCCGGAGTCGCCGCCCGCGACGGCGCCGTTGCCCGCCCACAGGGTCAGCGAGCTGCCGCCGACGACGTCCACGCCGGGGCCCTGGTAGGTGCTGGTCGCGGTCTTCAACACCGGCGACTGCTGGCCGTTCTGGGTGGTGTCGTCGACGATGGAGCCCCAGCCGTAGACGGAGACCGAGGCGCCCAGCGCCGGGTTGGCCGAGGCCAGCCGCGCGACCGGGCTGCTCACCGCGTGGTCCAGCTTGACCAGGGCCAGGTCGGCCGACGGGTGGATGGTGATCTGCGTGCCGGTGGCCTGGATGCCGCCGGTGTCACTGGTGCTGCCAATGGAGAAGGTCGTGGGGCTGCTGACCAGCTCGGTGTACGGCGCGCCGGTGGTCACGCAGTGCCGTGCGGTGAGGATCCACTCTGGGGAGATCAGCGTGGCCGTGCAGTACCAGTCATTGGTCAGCCGGGCGGCGGGCGCGTAGGTGCCGGTGGTGCCACCGATGATCGGCTTCGGCCCCGCGACCTGGTGCACGGAGAACATGTCGGTCTGGTAGCCGATGCCGGCGACGGCGGCGAGCACGACGGCCGCGGCCGGGAGAACACGCTTCAAGAACATGGTGGACCTCAATCATCAAGAAAGCGCAATGAATTGCGCGCAGGGTTTCTCGCGGAATAACACGGACTTATCGGGGTTTCCGATCCCACAATCGGAATTGCCGACCGCTGTGCAGGGGTGCGATCGCCGATGAAGTCCGCGTTGACCGGACAGTAACTGCTTGCGTAGTGAAGCACCCATCGCTGCTGGAGATAACGCTTTCCGGCGGCCGATCGGCCTATCGCACCAGGGGGGCGCCTGCGGGCGGGGGTTCGGTCTGAGGTTCGTGCTGGGGACAAAGCGACGCCGCCGCGGTTGCAGGGGCCGCGACGGCGTCGGTCTCGGAGGCGGTCGGTCGCCCGAAAACGAGCTCGACCGGCCTCGCAGGGTGTAAGGAAGTGCAATTTCTTGCACGCAGGGGATCCTTACCAATCGATTTCTAGCTCAAAGGTTGCGCGTTTAACCAGACTTCGAGAAAAACTCCGAAGTATGCGCACATATGCACGTCAGTGGTGAACAGGCACTATGGCCATTACTTCGAAGAACTTCGACATGTACCGGTTCACTGGCCGGAAGCCGGTTCTTCCGCTCGGCGGCTGCCCCGGGGCAGGAAAAAGCGCCGCCGCGGAACCGGGTTCTGCGGCGGCGCCAGGGAATGGGGCGCCAGGGAATGGGGCGCCAGGGAATGGTCAGACGCCGGCGATCTCCTGGATCCAGGGGCGCTGGTCCGCCACGAGGGTGGCGATGGTCCACTTCCCGTCGCTGAGCGAGATCACGCCGACCTGCTCGCCGTCATGCACGGTCGGGCTGCCGTAGTCGCCGCAGGTGATCTCGCCGGTCTTGGCGGTCAGGTTCATGGCGGGGCCGCTGAAGTAGTCGCTGCCGAGGTAGTCGTAGCTGTGGTCGACGGCCTTCGGGGTCGTCGTCCGGTGGGTCGGCTCGGTGCCGGTCTCGCAGGCGTGGCTCCAGCTGTAGGTGCGGACGGTGCTGCCCACTTCAGGGGTGCTGGAGGCGAGCTTGGCGACCGGGTTGCCGACCGCCCGGTCCAGTTTGATCAGGGCCAGGTCGGCCTGCCGGCTGTGGCTTACCGAGACGGCGTTCGCCGTGCTGGTTCTGTGGCTGCCGATGGCGAAGGTCATCCCGCTGAGGCCGGTGCCGGGGATGCACATGTTCGAGGTGAGGATCCACTCCGGGGCGATCAGCGTGGCGGTGCAGCGGCCTTCGCCGTCGACCAGCATCCGGGCGACCGGGCCGTAGGTGTCGTGCCGGCCTTCCGCTTGGGCGGGGGTGGCCATGGCGAGCGCGGTGAGTGCGAGCACGGCAGGGAGTAGGCGCTTGAGCATGAGACCAACCTTCGGAGCAGGGATGCGTTACTCCATTGGTTGTAATCGACCGTCGTGCGCATTACCTACGGTTCACACGAAACTGACAGGTTGCCGCCCGATAATCGGGCGGCAACCCGTCGGTCAGCACTTCGTCTTGTAGGCGTACTTGGCCAGTGTGGCCTGGTCATCGGCGGTGATGGTGACCATGTCGGGCAGCAGTGTGCGCTCCACCGGCTTGCCCTGTAGCGCGTTCACCGCCTGCTGCACCCCGCTGGCGCCGATGGCCGCCGGGTCCTGTGCGATCAGCGCCTGGATGGCGCCCGCCTTCATGTCGGCGACCTGTTTCGGGCTGGCGTCGAAGCCGATGAGCTTCACCTGCCCGGTCTTCCCGGCGTTGCGCAGGCCGGTCGCCGCCCCCTCAGTGGAGCTGAGGTTGGTGGCGAAGATGCCGGCCAGGTCCGGATGGGCCGCCAGCGTCGCGGTCACGATGGTCGCCGCCTTGGACGCCTCGTTCTCGTTGTACTGGGTGCCCAGGTTCTTCATCTCCGGGTACTTCTTCAGCTGCTCGGCGAAACCTCTGGCCCTGGCGTTGGTCGTCGAGGTGCCCGCCGTGGTGTCGATGATCAACACCGGGCCCTTCTCGCCGACCAGCTTGGCCAGCGCGTCCGCGCCCAGCCCGCCGCCCTTGGGGTTGTCCGAGGACACCGAGGAGACCGCCACCGACCGGTCCTTCAGCGCGGTGTCCACCTCGACGATCGGGATGCCTGCCCTCTTGGCCTCCTTCAACGGCGCGCCCATCGCCACCGGGCTGGTGGGCGCGATGAGGATGGCCCCCGGCTTCGCGGCGGTGACCGCGCTGACGATCGGCGTCTGCAGGCTCGGGTCGAACTTGTCCGGCGGCTGCGGGTCGAGCGTGTAGCCCAGCTCGGCGGCCTTGGCCTGGGCGCCGCACTGCATGGAGATGTAGAACGGCTCGCCCTTGGTCCCCGGGATGAAGGACAGCGTGTGATCGCCGCCCTTGGCTCCACCCTGACACGCGGTGAGTACCAACACAGCGCTCAATAGTGCGACGAGCACGGCCGCCACTCGCGTCCTGCGCATGCGTGCCCCTCTCACCGGTTGTTCCGGGCGCGCCTGCGGGACTGGTCGAACCACACCGCGGCCACCAGCACCAGGCCGACCGCGATCGGCTGCCAGTAGGCCTGCACGCCGGTGATGATGAATCCCCGGGTGAGCACGGCGGGGATGAAGACGCCGATCACCGTGCCGGCGATGCTGCCGACACCGCCGAACAGGCTGGTGCCGCCGAGCACGACGCCGGCGATGGCGTTCAGGTTGTCCGTGGTGTGCCCGGACAGCGTGGTGGCGCCGAACTGCGCTAGGGACATGTACCCCGCGAGCCCGGCCAGCAGACCGACCAGCGTGTACACCATGATCAGGTGCCGGGTGACCGAGATGCCCACCCGGCGCGCGGCCTCCGGGTTGGAGCCGATGGCGAAGGTGTAGCGGCCGAACCGGGTGGTGGTCAGCAGCCAGCCGCCCAGCAGCGTGACGATCAACGCCACCAGCACCATGTTCGGGATGCCGAGGGTGTTGCCGAAGCCCAGCCACTCCCGCATGCCCTCGGGCACGGTGTCCACGTCGGTGCCGTCGCCCGCCAGCTGCGCCGCACCGAGGGCCGCGCCGAACGAACCGAGGGTGACGATCAGCGGCGGCACCTTCGCGACGGTGATCAGCAGGCCGTTCAGCACGCCCCACGCGGCGCCCGCGACCAGGGCGACCAGCAGGCCGACGAAGGCCACGTCCGCGCCCGCGGCGGTGGAGTCACCGCCCGCCATGGAGTTCATCGCCAGCGCCGAACACATGCTGGCGAACAGCAGGACCGATCCCACCGACAGGTCGATGCCGGCGGTGATGATCACGAAGGTCATGCCCACCGACAGCACCAGCAGCACGGCGGCCTCGACGAGCAGGGTCTTCAGGTTGAACGCGGTGGGGAACGCGGCGGGGTTGATCACGCTGAACACCACGCACAGCAGCACCAGCACCAGGGCGATCCACACCGTGGTGATCTTCGACAGCTTCGCGACCATCAGGCGGCCTCCCCATCGCCCAGGGCGCCGGTCATCGCGCCGACCAGGTCCTCGATCGTGGCGTCGGCGGCCCGGAACTCGGCGACGCGGCGGCCCAGCCGCAGTACCTCGACCCGGTCGGCCACGGACAACACCTCGGGCATGTTGTGGCTGATCAGCACCACGCCGATGCCGGTGTCCCGCACCCGCTTGATCACGTCCAGCACGCGTTCCCGCTGCACGACGCCCAGCGCGGCCGTCGGCTCGTCCATGAACACCACCTTGGATGCCCAGGCCACGGCGCGGGCCACGGCGATGGACTGCCGCTGGCCACCGGACAGCGAGCCGATCGGCGTGCTCATCGACTGCAGCGAGACGCCCAGCCGGTCGAACTCGACCTTGGCCTTCTCCCGCATGGCGCCGTTGTCCAGCATGCCGAGCGCGCCGAGCAGGCCCTTGCGCCGGATCTCCCGGCCGAGGAACAGGTTGGCCGCCGGATCCAGTTCCGGCGCGATCGCCAGATCCTGGTAGACGGTCTCGATCCCCTGGACGCGCGCGTCGGTCGGCGAGCCCAGGGTGATCGGCTCACCGTTGAGCAGGATCTGGCCGCTCTCCGGCTGCTCCACCCCGGACAGATGTCTGACCAGGGTGGACTTACCCGCCCCGTTGTCGCCGATGAGGGCTACGACCTCACCGGCATCGACCGAGAAACTGGCTCCCCGCAGCGCGTGTACCGCGCCGTAGTGTTTGACCAGCTCCCGAGCTTCGAGAAGAACGCTCATGGCACCACCCCCGGCAGGACTAGGTAGGGAGGTGGCGCCTGAGCGCTACCTCACAGGTGTCCTATGGATATACCTCACCGGAACCCCTTGGCACGATCTTTGTCGGCAGCGTGATGCGACGCGGAGGCGAAACATCACCCTCCAGCCGGGCGAACAACACCTCCGCCGCCGCACGGCCCAGAGCTGCCGCATCGTGCGAGATCACGGTTACCGGCGGGTCCAGCAGGTCGGCCACCTCGAAGTCGTCGAAGCTGACGACCGCCAGCCGCCTGCCGAGCGCGTTGAAAGCACGCAGCAACCAGAGAGTGATCCGATTGTTACCACCGATGATCGCGGTGGGCGGTTCCGGATCGCGCAGCATCTGGCTGACGGCCACCGCCACCGACGCCTGGCTGTGCGGTCCCATGGAGATCAGCCGGTCGCGCTGGCGCAGCCCGCACCGCACCAGGCCCTCCCGGTAACCCCGCAGCCGCTCGCCCGCGGTGTAGATGCCGGGCGCGTCGCCCAGGAAGCCGATGGAGGTGTGGCCGGCCCGGACCAGGTGGGCCACCGCGTTCGCGGTGCCGCCCAGGTTGTCCACCAGCACGGTGTCCGCCAGGACGTCACCCGGCGGCCGGTCCACGAAGACGACCGGCGTGCCCGCGCGCATCTCCGGGACCAGGAAGCCGTGCTGGTTCCCCGAGGGGATCACCAGCAGCCCGTCGACCCGCCGGGCACAGAACTCCAGTGCCAGATCGCGTTCGCGGGCGGCGTCCTCGTCCGAGGAGCCGGTGAGCACCAGCCTGCCGTGGCTGCGGGCGACCTCTTCCACCGCGCGGGTCAGCGCGGAGTAGAACGGGTTGCCCACGTCCTCCAGCACCAGACCGATCGTCCCGGTGGACAGCCCGCTGCGCAGGTTCCGGGCACTCAGATTGCGGCGGAAACCGAGCTGGTCGATGGCCGCCAGCACCCGGTCCGCCGTGCTCGGGTGCACCCCTAGCTCGTCGTTCACCACGCGGGAGACCGTCTTGATGCTGACCCCAGCCAGTCTGGCCACGTCGCTCATCGTCGCGCGCCTGCCCCGGCGCTTCGGTACGGACAACGTTGTCACGCTCGCGAAATCTGCGCGAGCGATTTCACTCGTACTCAATTCTTTCCCCAGGTTTTCTCGAGTGCGGATGAACCGATCCCGATCAACGGCAGCATAGCGCGTTTGTCTGGCGCATGGGACCCGTTCTCCTGGTCAATCCGGCCCGTTCACTGGGCTGGGTGGGTAGTCAAGTTTGACGCACCGCTGTTCGGAGCATTGCGGTAAGCAGGGCATTCGTATCAGGATCAGGGTGTCCCAGATCACGAGGGGAGTCTTTCGTGGCTATTTCGAAAAGATCACGGTGGGTGGGTTCACCCTGTTCCGGCCACCGTGTCCGGCACCGGCTACTCGCACTGGCCGGTGTCACCCTGCTGATGATGAGCTGCGAAAATGCCGCCGTCACCGCATCGGCGACCGGGTACTTCACCAATCAAACAGCTTCACAACGGAGCAATCTCGACGACCTGGCTTCCGCGGTTAATCCCTTTGTGGGCACGAAGCCCGGCGGCGAGGACCACGGCACCGGTGGTGGCGCCGGAAATACGTTTCCCGGCGCGGTGGTGCCATTCGGAATGATGCAGTGGAGTCCCGATACGGTGAAGCACCAGGATGGCGGGTACTTCTATGACGACAACCGAATCAAGGGCTTCAGCCTGACCCACCTGTCCGGCGCGGGATGCTCGACATATCAGGACATCCCGTTCATGCCGGTGACCAGCGAGGTGACCACGTCACCCGCCACCGACCCGGCCCGCTACGTCAGCACGTTCTCGCACCAGAACGAGGCCGCGAGCCCCGGTCGCTACCAGGTCAAGCTGGACAGCGGCGCGGGTGTGGACCTGGCCGCCACCCAGCGCTCGGGGATCGGCAGGCTGACCTTCCCGGCCGGTTCCCCGGCCACCCTGCTGGCGAATGTCACCGGCTCGGTCTCCGGCGCCGACGACGCGCAGGTGACCATCGGGGACAAGCGGATCAGCGGCTGGGTGGCCAGTGGGCACTTCTGCGGCCAGAAGAACACCTACCGCCTGTACTTCAACGCCGAATTCGACCAGCCCTTCGCCGGCAAGGGCACCTGGCGCAACGGCACCGTCACCCCGGACAAGCTCAGCGAACAGGGCGGCTCACTGCCCGCCCCGGAGCTGCGGCGGATGGGTGAACTGGAGCGGCAGTCCACCGACGACACGACCGTCACCGGCCCGGGCACCGGGGCCTACGTGACCTTCGCGCCGGGATCCACGGTGAACACCCGGATCGGCATCTCGTTCGTCTCGGTGGACAACGCCGAGGAGAACGCGCAGACCGAGCAGGGCGGCAAGTCCCTGGAGGACATCGCCGCGGCCGGACGGGCCGCGTGGAACCAGCGGCTCGGCGCGATCCAGGTGGGTGGTGGCAGCCCGGAGCACCGGTCCACCTTCTACACCGCGCTGTACCACTCGCTGTTGCAGCCGAACGTGTTCTCCGATGTGGACGGCCGCTATCCCGGATTCGACGGGAAGATCCACGAGACCGATCCCGAGCACCCGATCTACACCAACGTCTCCGGCTGGGACGTGTACCGCTCGGAGATCGCCCTCCAGGCGCTGCTCGCGCCCAAGGAGACGTCGGACATCATCACCTCGCTGTACACCTTCGCCGAACAGGGTGGCGCCTGGGACCGGTGGACGGTGGCCAACGACTTCACCGGGGTGATGGTCGGCGATCCCTACCACGCGATGGTGGCCTCGGCCTATGCCATGGGCGCCACCGATTTCGACGCGAAGAAGGCCCTGCTGCTCATGCTGCGCGGGGCGACCCAGCCGACCCAGGGCTACGAGGAACGGCCCGGCCTGGTCGACTACATGAAGCTGGGTTACGTCCCCTACAGCGCGAACAGCGTGTGGGGACCGCCGTCCAGCACGCTGGAGTACACCAGTGCCGACTTCGCGATCGCGGACCTGGCCAGGCGACTCGGGGACAGCGCCTCCTACAAGGAGTTCAGCAAGCGCTCGCAGTACTGGCAGAACCTGTACAACCCGGGATCCGGCTACCTGCAGACCCGGAACGCCGACGGTTCGTTCACCGAGCCGTTCAACCCGGCCAGCCCGAGCAACTACGTGGAGGGCAACGCCGCGCAGTACGTGTGGATGGTGCCGCACAACGTGAAGGGCCTGGTCACCGCGCTGGGCGGCAATGAGCCGGTGAACAAGCGGCTGGACGAGTTCTTCAGCAAGTTCAACGCCGGGCCCAAGGAGCCGTACTGCTTCCTGGGCAACGAGCCGGTCATGCACACGCCGTGGCTGTACAACTGGACCGGAGCTCCGGCCAAGACCCAGGCCACCGTGCGCCGGGCGATGACCGAGCTGTTCAACGCCAAGCCGGAGGGCCTGGTCGGTAACGACGACCTCGGCCAGATGTCCTCCTGGTACGTGTGGGCGGCGCTGGGCATGTATCCGGTGGTCCCCGGTCGCGCCGAGCTGGCGTTGAACGGTCCGCTGTTCCCCGAGGTCACCATCAACCGGCCCGGCAAGGCGCCGATCGTGGTCAAGGGCGGCTCGGACACCAACCGGTACGTCAGCGGTCTCAAGGTCAACGGCACCTCGTCGGCGAAGGCCTGGCTGCCGGAGAACTTCGTGCACGACGGCGGCACGCTGGAGTACACGATGACCGATGCCCCGACGCAGTGGGGCGCGGCGGCCGGTGACGAGCCGCCGTCCTTCCGCGAAGGGGAGATCGGTCAGCAGGCCTATGTGCAGCCCGGCAGGCTGGTGATCCCGGCGGGGCAGGAGGGTAAGGCGTCGATCGGCGCGCAGGACCTGTCCGGCAAGGGCGCCACGGTGACCTGGACGGCGGCGCCGCCACCCGGGTTCACGGTGAGCCCGGACAAGGGCTCGATCACCGTGCCACCCGGTGGGAAACAGGCCGCCGAGGTGAAGGTGACGGTGGCACCGGGAACCGCGGAGGGCAGCTACAAGATCCCGATCACCTTCGGCGGTGGCCTGCGGCCCACCACCCTGACCGTGCTGGTGGCCCAGCCCGGATCGCTGCGTTCGGTGCTGGACAACACCGGGGTGTCCTCGGACGCGGCGCCCGCGGGTGCCAACTTCGACGGCGGCGGCTTCAGCTATTCGCTGGAGGCGCTGGGCAAAGCGGGCGTCAGTCCAGGTAAGACGGTCACCGTGGACGGTCTGTCGTATCCATGGACCGCGTCCGCCAACGGGGAGTACGACAATGTGTCCGCCGCCGGGCAGACCGTGTTGATCGACGCACCGGCGGGTGCCGGCAGGTTGTCGCTGCTCGGTTCCGGGGCCAATGGCAAGGCCAGCGGCACGCTGACCATCACCTACACCGATGGCAGTACCCAGCAGGCGAGCATCGGGTTCTCCGACTGGGCACTGGGCGGCAAGGACGATCCGCCGTCGTTCAACAACCGGGTCGCGGCCAAGACGCCGTACCGGAACAAGTCGGACGGTAGTCAGAAGCTCAACGTCTACCTGTTCACCCTGGAGCCCATCGCGTTGCAGGCGGGCAAACAGGTCAAGTCGGTGACCCTCCCGCAGGGTGGCCCAGGTGGCCAGATCCGCGTCTTCGGGATCGCGGTGGGCTGACCGTTCATCACGGTTCGGTCCGAACCACAGGCGCCGTTGCCGCCCAGGTCATAGCCTGGGCGGCATGGCGATCAGCGTGCGCGGGCTGACCAAGCGATACGGCGATCTTCTCGCGGTGGATGACGTGTCGTTCGAGGTCGCCGAGGGGGAGTTCTTCGGCATCCTCGGGCCCAACGGCGCGGGGAAGACGACCACCCTGGAACTGGTGGAAGGCCTGCGGGAACCCGATGCGGGCGAGATCCGGCTGCTCGGGCTCAAGCCGTGGCCGCGCAATTCCGCGCTGCTGCCCCGCATCGGCGTGCAGCTCCAGGCGTCCAGCTTCTTCGACAAGCTCACCGCCCGCGAACAGCTGGAGACGTTCGGCTCGCTGTACGGAGTCTCCAAGGGCACCGCCGCCGACATGCTGGAACTGGTCGGGCTGGCCGACAAGGCGAACACCCGGGAGAACAAGCTCTCCGGCGGGCAGCGGCAGCGCTTGTCGATCGCCTGCGCCCTGGTCCACGACCCGGATGTGGCGTTCCTCGACGAGCCGACCGCCGCGCTGGATCCGCAGGCCAGGCGCAATCTGTGGGACGTGCTGCGGGCGATCCGCGAGCGGGGGAAGACCATCGTCTACACCACGCACTACCTGGACGAGGCGGAGATCCTCTGCGACCGGGTGGCGATCATGGACCGCGGCCGCATCCTGGCCATGGACCCGCCCGCGACCCTGGTGCGTGGCCTCGACTCGGCCACCCACGTGCTGCTCGCCCAGGGCACGCTGCCGGTCGACCAGGCGCGGGCCATCCCCGGTGTGGACGACGCGAGTGAGGACGGCGTCTCGCTCAGCCTGGCCACCCACGATCCCGGTCCGGTGCTCGCCGCACTGGCCGAGCGCGGGACCCTGGACGGCCTGCAGGTGCGCAGCGCCACCCTGGAGGACGTGTTCCTGAACCTCACCGGACGGGAGTACCGGGCATGACGGTGTTCACCAGCCTGTCGATCGCCGCGATCAAGGGCTTCGTCCGGGATCGGGTCGGCCTGTTCTTCACGTTCTTCTTCCCGCTGATGTTCCTGATCATCTTCGGCCTGCTGTTCACCGACAACGGCCCGAAACAGACCAAGCTCGGCGTGGTCGGCGACGGCCCGGTGATCACCGCGCTGCGCAAGGCCGAGGCGCTGAACGTGACCACCGTGGACAGCGTCGACGCCGCCGTCGACCAGGTCCGCAAGGGCGACCTGCCCGCCGTGCTCACCGAGCGGGACGGTGCGGTGGAGCTGCGGTTCGCCGCCAGCGACCGGGTCCGGGCCGGCACCGTGCAGGGCATCGTCGGCAACGTGGTCAACCAGCTGAACCTGGCCGGTCAACCGGTGCGGTTCCACCTGGCACAGCAGCCGGTGGAGGACACCTCGCTGAAGCCCATCCAGTTCGTCACCCCCGGCATCCTGTCCTGGTCCCTGGCCAGCTCGGGGGTCTTCGGCGCCGCGCTGACCATCGTGTCCTGGCGACGCAAGCAGGTGCTGCGCCGGATGCGCCTGGCCCCGGTGAACCCGCTGACGGTGTTGTCCTCCCGCCTGCTGGTCTCGGTGGGCATCGGCGTAGTGCAGGCCATCATCTTCATTGGCCTGGCCCTCACCCCACCGTTCGGCCTGAAATTGGCCGGCCAATGGTGGCTGGCCGCTCCGCTGCTGGTGACGGGCCTGCTGGCCTTCTTCGCCATCGGCATGCTGGCGGCGTCGTTCACCAAGACCGAGGAGGCCACCGCCGCGGTGGCCAACCTGATCGTGCTGCCGATGGCGTTCCTGTCCGGCACCTTCTTCCCGCTGGACAACGCCCCCCGCTGGCTGGAGATCGTGTCCAAGTGTCTGCCGCTGCGCTACCTCAACGACGGCATGACCGCCGTCCTGTCGAGAGGACAGGGCGTGGAGGCGATCGTGACCCCGATGCTGGTGCTCCTCGGCTTCACCGTGGTCGTCTCGGCCATCGCCGCGAAGCTGTTCACCTGGGAGGACAGCTAGTGGCGTAGCCGGGTGAGGAACCCGCCGTCCGGTCTTCGCTCGGTCACGGTGTCGTAGGTGTGGATCGCGGTGTGGTGGTGTCCGCAGTACAGCCCACAGTTCTTCAGGTTGGTCTCGCCACCGTGCGCCCAGTGCACCTCCACATGGTGCACATCGCAGTACCGGGCCGGGGCCTCACAGCCCTCCCACGAGCAGTGCTCGTCCCGCAGCGTCAGTGCCCTGCGCAGCGCGACCGGCGCGACTCGGGTCGAGCGCCCGACGTCGAGGACTTCGCCTTTGGGGCCGAGCAGGATCCGGGAGACGTTGCAGTCACACGCGATCCGCCGCAGAGTCTCGGGATCGATAGCCCCGACTCCGTCGATGACGGCTTGTCCGGTGAGGGCGCCGGCGTTCATCAGCTCCGACAGGGTGCAGGTGATGTTGACCTGAGCACGCTGCCCACCACTGGAGGGCAGCGAATCACCGCGCAGCGCCCGGTCGCACACCTCGCCCAGTGCGTCGGCGCGTCGTTGGGAGGCGGTCCGCTGGTCATCGGCGGCGGGTGGTTTTATCACCGCGTCGATCGCCGCCTTCACCTTCGCGCCGGTGACCGAATCCAGAGACCCGCGCAGCTGCATGAACCCATCGGACTCAAAGAAATCCAGACCTCGCTTCTCGTACCGGTCGAGAGCCTTTTCGTCCTCGGCGTCGGGGTCGAGCTGTGCGAGGAGATACCGGATCGCCCACTCCACCTTTTCCGGAGTCTCCACCCGTGCCAGTTCCGAGTAGATGTGTTCGGCGTCCAGGAACCCGGCGCGGGTCACGCTGGTGGTCCGATTCAAACCCCGTGCGATCACCTGAACATGGCCCAGGGTGATCTCCCCGGCTTTGAAGAGTTTGTCGGTCAACGGCAGTACTTTCAGAGCGTGGCTCAACGAGACGAGGTCTTTGGCTTCGCGCCAGCTGGTGCGGTGACGGGCGCGTAGCCATTGCCGGGTGGGGAGTACTTCGGTGGTTTCGGTGGTGCCGCGTGAGTCCATCACGCCGATGGTGTCGATGAGCGCGGCTTCGATGATGGTGCGAGCACGGAACAGGGCTTCCTCACGGGCATGAAGCTGGGTGGGCGTCAACGATCGCGGATCAGCGGACACGGTGTCCTCGATGCTCAGGAGGATGTTTTCGCCCATATGTTCATTTTCCCGCGACCCAAGATCATGAGCAAATCCCTATCGGGTGATGCTGGTTCGCTCCAAGCTGAACGACCCCCAAGGGCCCCGAAGTTGACGATGTTCGGGGCTCGTTCCTCGCCGCGAACATCGTCAACTTCGGAACCTAGAGAACCTAGAGAACCTAGAGAACCTAGAGAACCTAGAGAACCACCAAAGAAGCCGAACGAAGAGTCAGGCGTGCCCCCACCCAACACGAAGGCAGGAAAGACCAAACCCGAAACCCGTCTCCCCCTCCAAAGCCTCTTTCGAAAACCCCCAAAACCCAGCCCCCAAAAACAGGGGCTCAGGCAAAGTCCCCACTGGCATGCCGAACCGTAGCCAGCAACCCGGTCAGCGCAGTCGTCTGCTCCGCAGTCAACCCGGTGAACCCAAAATCGATGTCCGTCAACGCGGTAGTGGCCTCCTTGGCCAACTGCAGCCCAGGCTCCAGGATCTCCACCAGCGTGGTGCGCCGATCAGTGGGATGCGGAGTGCGCCGCACCAGCCCGTCGGCCTCAAGCCGATCCACGATGTTGGTCACCGAGGTGGGGTGCAGTTGCAGCCGCTCACCCATCACGCGCATCGGCAGGCTGCTGCGCTTGGCGAAGGAGAGCAGGATCAACGCCTCGTAGCGGGCGAAGGTCAGGCTGTGCGGGCGCAGTGCGTGGTCCACAGCGGACTGCACGATCTGCTGCACCCGCATCACGCTGGTCACCGCGGCCATGGTCGTGGACGGCCCGATGCGCTCCTCCCACAGCTCAGCGGCGCGGGCGATCGGGTCGAAGGGAAGCGGCCGATGCGCGGTCATGGGGCCCGACGCTAGCAGTGTTCGTTCCCTTGCGGGCACTCGGCTTACCAGACAGTAATGAGGCGCACCGGACGAGCAGCACGCCGGTGGCCAGCACGCCCAGCGCGGACATCACGGTGAACGGGATCCCCTGCACGGTCTCCAGCCTGCCGATTCGCGCCCCGTCCAGGCCCACCTGTGAGACGACGTACAACCCGAGGCCGCTGACCGCGATCCCGGTTCCGGTGACCAGCGCCGAACCGGGTGCGTGGGCCCAGGCCGGCTGTAGCCGTTCGACACCGCGAAAGATCATGACCAGCAGGGCGAGGACCACGGCGCAGGCCAGTTCCCAGGCCGCGGCGAAACCCCACCAGGACAGGCTGCCGGCGGCGGGCACCCGCAGACCGGTCAGCATGATCACGCCCTCGGTCAGGTACGCGGCGGACAGGTGCCAGCAGAAGATCGTCATGATCACCGAGTTGCCCAGCACGGTGATCGCCCAGACGCGGGGACGCCGCAGCCAGCGGGTCAGCGGAGCCCGCAGCAGCAACGCCAGGCCGATGATCCAGAACGCCTGGGCCAGCAGCGCCAGGTTCGGCGGGGCCATGTTGGACGTCTCCGCGCCCGGCAGTCCGACCATCAGGATCGGGTAGCCGCCGGGCAGCACGGTGAGCGCCAGCATTCCGGCCAGGCCACCGCCCGCGAAGTACAGGCCGTGCCTGCTGGTCAGCGTGCCGTCCGCGTACAGGAAGCCCAACTGGTGCACCAGCAGCCAGACGAACGCCAGGTTGACGTTGTCCGCGTGTGGCAGGTCGATGGCCAGCACGTCGGCGAGCAGCGTGGCCAGTCCGAGCACCACGATCACCGCGGAGCCGCGCACCCGGTGCCAGCGGTGCATGACCGGCGCCAGCAGCACCAGCAACAGGTAGATCCCGAGGAACCACAGCGGGGTGGTGACCTTGTCCAGCGCGTTGTCGATCGGCCCGGAGTCGATGTTCAGCAGCAGCGCCGGGACCAGCCAGACCGCCAGCATGACCATCGCGGGCGGCAGCAGCCGCGCGGCCCGCGCCCGCCAGAACTGCCCCGGGTCCGGCGCGCGGAGCAGGGCGAGGGCGTGCGAGAAGCCGCCGACGAAGAAGAACAGCGGCATGACCTGCCACAACCAGGTGGTCAGCTGCATGCCGGTGGCGTGGGTGAGCGTTCCGCTGCCGTGCACGGTGAGCAGGGCGAGCAGCCAGTGGCCCGCCGCCACGGCCAGGATCGAGGCCAGCCGGAGGAGATCGACATAGCGATCCCGGTCTGCCGGGGTGGCCTGCCCGATGCGGGCGGCGATGCTATGGAGCATGGGCTCAGTGTCGCACCGCCGTTGGCCTGTGTCCGGCGAATGGCCGAATGCCCTGGGTGATCACGGCGTTGGTCGAAGCCGGTGATGCTGCCCGGCTGTTCGGGTGAGCGGACAGGCCCACCTGCGGAAACGCCGCGGCACTGTCAGACCTGGTGGCTAATGTCCGGTGGATAACGGCGACGACCCTGGGGTGGCGGATGCACGACGAGTTCCACAAGGCGATTCAGGACAAGATGTCCGCGATGGCGGTCGCGTTACCCGACGGCGAGCTGATGGCGGACTGGGAGCGGACCACCGACGCGCTGCGCCGGATGCGGGCCTCCTGGGCGGGGTCCGATTCGGCGCATCCCCCGGTCGTCCTGGGATACCTCCAGCAGGTCGCCGAGCAACTGGACCGGGCGGCCGCCGCCGTCGCCCACGCCCGTGAGCAGCTGCACCCATGGTGAGCATCGGGGATGTGGCCAAGCGGGTGCGCGCGGCCGAGGAACAGCTACCGGACCTGCGGCGCTGGCGGGACGAGTTGATGGATCGGCACGCGCGGCCGATCGACGATCTGATGAGCCTGATGGACGGGTGCGAGGAGTCGTGTAAGCGCGCCCAGTTCGAGCAGTTGGAACGGGCGCGGCAGATGATCGCGTCGGCGGCCTATGCCATCGCGGAGGTGATCCCGATGGTCGATGCCGCGGCCGGTGAGGCCCAGTTGTGGCGGGAGGAGGTCCTCGGCTGGGCTGGCGCTCCGCCCGGTGTGACGCCGCCTCCGGAGTATCGTTAAGCCCGCGCGACTGGCGTCGGGTGGGGGACCACCGGGGAGCGCACTGCGAGAAGGCATCGTCCGCCTGGGTGCCCCTCATTCGATCGTGAGTGAGGAGTACCGATGACCGCACGGATCATGGACGGCACCGCTGTCGCGGCGAGGATGCTGGCGGAGACCGAGCAACTGGTCCGGGGCCTGGAGCGGCAGCCGGTCCTGGCGACGGTGCTGGTCGGCGATGACCCGGCTTCGCAGACCTATGTGCGGATGAAGCGGTCCCGCTGCGCGAAGATCGGTATCGGATCGCGCAGCGTGGAGCTGCCCGCGTCGACGACCACCGCCGAGCTGGTCGCGGTGATCCGCGAACTGTCCGAGGACCCCGGGGTGCACGGCATTCTGCTGCAGCACCCGGTGCCCGCGCACATCGACGAGCGCGCCGCGTTCGAGGCGATCGCCCCGGCCAAGGACGTGGACGGCGTGACCATGGCGAGTTTCGCCGCGATGTCCTTCGGGGAGCGCGGTTTCCAGTCGTGTACCCCCGGCGGGATCCTGCGGCTGCTGGACGCCTACGAGGTCCCGCTGCGTGGCAGGCGTGCCGTGGTCGTCGGCCGCAGTCCGATCCTGGGCAAGCCGGTCGGCATGCTGCTGCTGGAGCGGGACGCCACCGTCACCTACTGCCACTCCAAGACCGTCGGTCTACCGGAGATCGTCGCCGAGGCCGATGTCGTGGTCGCCGCCGTGGGCCGGCCGGAACTGGTGCGTGGCTCCTGGATCAAGCCGGGCGCGGTGGTGCTGGACGCGGGCTACAACCCGGGCAACGTCGGCGACGTGGAGTACGGCGCCGCCGCCGAGCGGGCCGGTCTGATCACCCCGGTGCCCGGCGGAGTGGGGCCGATGACCATCGCGCTGCTGCTGGAGCAGACCGCCGGGGCGGCTCAGCGGGCAAGATGAACCCATGCTTGTCGCATTCAGTGTTGCGCCCTCCGGTGGTCAAGACGCGAGCGTCGGCGAGGCTGTCGCCGAAGCCGTGCGGATCGTCCGGGAATCGGGCCTGCCCAACGAGACCACCAGCATGTTCACCACGATCGAGGGGGAGTGGGACGAGGTGATGGACGTGGTCAAACGGGCCACCGAGGCCGTCGCCGCGGTCTCGCCCCGGACCTCCCTGGTGCTCAAGGCGGACATCCGCCCTGGTCACACCGGTCAGCTCAAGGCCAAGGTGGATCGGATCAACTCGATCTTGGGAGAGTAGGCACAGACTTACTCGGACGTCCTAGTATTGAGAGACCTAGGTCACGGAGGGCTCTCTCATGGACGAACTCGAAGCCGGGTACCAGCGGTGGCGTCAGCGGTATGACCAGGCCGTACAGCAGGGCAGGGTGCGGGAGGCCGACTTCAGCACCCTGTCCGGAGCCGAGGTGGAACCGGTCTACGGTCCGCCCGCGCCGGTACCCGGCTTCGAGCGCATCGGCTGGCCGGGCGAATATCCGTTCACCCGGGGCCTGTACGCCACCGGGTACCGGGGCAAGCAGTGGACCATCCGGCAGTTCGCCGGCTTCGGCAACGCGAAACAGACCAACGAGCGCTACAAGATGATCCTGCAGCGTGGCGGTGGCGGACTGTCCGTGGCCTTCGACATGCCCACGCTGATGGGCCGCGACTCCGATGACCAGCGCAGCCTCGGCGAGGTCGGGCACTGCGGCGTGGCCATCGACTCGGTGGCCGACATGGACGTGTTGTTCGACGGCATCCCCCTCGAACAGACCACCACCTCGATGACCATCTCCGGGCCGGCCGTCCCGGTCTTCTGCATGTACCTGGTCGCCGCCGAACGGCAGGGCGCCGACATCACCCGGCTCAACGGAACCCTGCAGACCGACATCTTCAAGGAGTACATCGCGCAGAAGGAGTGGCTGTTCTCCCCGGAGCCGCACCTGCGGCTGATCGGCGATCTCATGGAGTACTGCCACGCCACGATCCCCGCGTACAAACCGCTGTCGGTGTCCGGGTACCACATCCGCGAGGCCGGGGCGACGGCCGCGCAGGAGCTCGCGTTCACCATCGCCGACGGGTTCGGCTACGTCGAACTCGGGCTCTCCCGGGGCATGCCGGTCAACGAGTTCGCGCCCGGGCTGTCCTTCTTCTTCGACGCGCACATCGACTTCTTCGAGGAGATCGCCAAGTTCCGCGCCGCGCGGCGGATCTGGGCCAGGTGGATGCGCGATGTCTACGGCGCTACCAGCGAGAAGGCCCAGTGGCTGCGGTTCCACACGCAGACCGCCGGGGTCTCGCTGACCGCGCAGCAGCCGGACAACAACGTGGTGCGCACCGCCATCGAGGCCCTCGCGGGCGTGCTCGGCGGCACCAACTCGTTGCACACCAACGCCCTGGACGAGGTCCTGGCCCTGCCCAGCCAGCGGGCCGCGCAGATCGCGTTGCGCACCCAGCAGGTGATCATGGAGGAGACCGGGGTGGTCAACGTGGCCGACCCGCTCGGCGGCTCCTGGTACGTGGAGGCGCTCACCGACAAGATCGAGGCGGAGGCCGAGCGGATCTTCGACCGGATCAAGGACATGGCCCGGATCGCCGTGCCGTCTGCTTATCAACCTGGGGGCGCCCACCCGATCGGCGAGATGACCTCCGGCATCCTGCGCGGCATCGAGGACGGCTGGTTCACCGGTGAGATCGCCGACTCCGCCTTCACCTACCAGCAGGCCCTGGAGAAGGGCGACAAGAAGATGGTCGGCGTCAACGCCGCCGTTGATTCGGATACCGAGCAACTGGAGATCCTGCGGATCAGCCACGAAGTGGAGCGGGAACAGAACGCGTTGCTCGCCCGGCGCCGCACCGAGCGGGACCAACGACAGGTGGATCACACGCTGGCCGAGCTGGTCGCGGTGGCGCGTGGCGAGGGCAACATGATCGAGCCCATGCTGGCCGCTGTCAGGGCCGAGGCGACCCTGGGCGAGGTGTGTGACGTACTTCGCGAGGTATGGGGGGAGTATGTGGAGCCACCACGCTTTTGACTTTGTGCTTGGATAGAAAACGTGAGTAGGCCCAACGCACGCCAGTCCGCAGCTCTTTCCGCGGCGCTCTCCGGCGCCGTCGACCTCTCCGCGCTCAAGGCGCGGGCGGAGGCCGCCGCACGCCCGAAGCCGGCTTCGCCGCCCAATGGTGCCGCCGCTCCGGCGGCCGGTGGCCAGTTCGCACTGGACGTGAGCGAGGCCGACTTCCAGGCCGTGGTCGAGCGGTCGCTCGACATCCCGGTGATCATCAGCCTGTGGGCGGACTGGTCACCGGAGTCGTCGCGGCTGACAGCCGATCTGGAGCGGTTGGCCGGCACGGCGAACGGCGCCTGGATCCTGGCCAAGGTGGACGTGGAGGCCAACCCGCGGATCGCGCAGCTGTTCGGCGTGCAGTCGGTGCCGACCACGGTCGCCGTCGCGGGCGGTCAGCCGGTGGACGCGTTCGCCGGTGCGTTGCCGCTGCCGGAGGTCCAGCAGTGGATCTCCTCGCTGCTGGACGCGTTGCGGGACAAGCTGCCCGGCATCGCGGCCGCCGAGGCTGGTGCCGGTGCCGCCACCGTCGTCGAGGAAGAGCCCGAGGACCTGCGGTTCAACGCGGCCGAGGACGCCTTCGACCTCGGTGACTTCGCCGCCGCGGAGGCCGCCTACCAGCGGATCCTGGACGAGGAGCCGGCCAACGAGCTGGCCAAGGCCGGGCTCACCCAGGCGAGGTTCGCGCTGCGCGCGCAGACCACCGACGCCGACACGGTGAGCAAGGCCGACTCCGATCCGGCGGACATCGACCTCCAGCTGGCCGCCGCCGACCAGGAGATCTCGGTGCAGCAGGTCGACGAGGCCTTCACCCGGTTGATCTCCGCCGTGCGCCGCACCCGTGACGAGGACCGCAACAAGGTCCGCGAGCACCTCGTGAGCCTCTTCGACCTGTTCCCGCCGGACGACCCGCGCGTGATGGCCGCCCGCCGCAACCTCGCCTCGGCCCTCTTTTAATCGTTGTTCCGAAGTTGGGCCGCCGGATTCGAGGCGACCGCACCGGAATTCGGCTCCCGCCGCGAGCTGATGAACGCGCT
>QZFT01000088.1 GCA_003600225.1 Pseudonocardiaceae bacterium YIM PH 21723 | reverse complement strand
CGCTAGGGATACGGCGACACCGAATTTCCCCCGTCCCGAAGTGGGCGATGTTCGGGCAGAGCCCGAACATCGCCAACTTCGGAGTGTGGTTCCCGCTATGTCAGGGCGGCGCGGAGATCGGCGACCAGGTCGCGGGGGTCCTCGCAGCCGGCGGAGAAGCGGACCAGCCCCGGATCGACCGGATCCCCCCACTGCGCGCGGCGATCGGCGATGGAGTGCACGCCGCCGAAGCTGGTGGCGGCGCTGATCACCGTGCACGCCCCGATGACCGCGTCGGCCGTCTCGGCGTCCGCGAACCGGGCGGTGATCACCCCGCCGAAGTGGCGCAGCTGCCTGGTGGCCAGTTCGTACGACGGATCCGCCGGGTGGCCGGGCCAGCGGACCTCCTGGACGGCCGGATGCCGGAGCAGTTCCTCGACCATGGCCGCCGCGTTCGAGCTCTGCCGTTGCACCCGGAGTTCCAGGGTGCTCAGGCTGCGGTGCGCCAGCCAGGCGTCGAACGGGCTCGGGATGCAGCCGATGACCGTGCGGGCGCGTTCCAGCCGCCGGTACAGCTCCTCGTTCCTGGTGCTGAGGTGGCCGAACATCAGGTCGGTGTGCCCGGTCAGCGCCTTGGAATCGGAGGCGACCACCACGTCGGCGCCCAGGTCGAGGGGCGTCTGGCCGAGCGGGGTCGCGAGGGTGTTGTCCACGGCCAGCAACGCGCCCGCCGCGTGCGCCCGCTCGGCGACGAGGGCGATGTCGCACATGTTCATCGACGGGTTCGCCGGGGATTCGACGAGTACCAGTTTCACCCCGGACAGATCGGGGACCTGTCCTGCGGTGTCCATCAGCCGGACGTCGAGTTCCAGCTGCTCGTCCACATAGGACCGGGTGAGGAAGTAGCCGTCGGAGGGCAGCACCACGGTGTCGCCCGCGTTGGTCAGGGTGGACAGCAGCGTGGAGATGGCCGCCATCCCCGAGCTGAACGCGAGCGTGTGCCCGCCGTCCAGCGCCCCAATCGCCGCTTCGAGGGCCCGGGTGGTGGGGTTGGCGTTGCGGGCGTACGTGTACTCCGCCCCACCGCCCGCCAGGTGGTACGAGCTGGCGAACACCGGACCGGGCAGGAACGGCTGTCCCGGCGCCGGTTCCGGTGTTCCGGCGTGCACACACTTGGTCCCCGGTTCAGTCATGCCACGGGTCTACCACAGGCGGTCGATGGCTCGCCGCCTCTTTTAGGGGGCCGGGGTCACAGCCGGGCGATGGCCGTCCGGATGTCGATGACCAGATCACGGGGTTCCTCGCAGCCGACCGAGATACGCACCAGTCCCGGGTCGACCGGGTCGCCCCACTGGGCCCGCCGGTCGGCGGTGGAGTGCAGGCCGCCGAAACTGGTGGCCGCGTGGACCAGCCGGCACCCGCCGATGAACGCGTCGGCCGTCTCGGCGTCCGGGAACCTCGCGGTGAGCAGGCCGCCGAACCGGCGCATCTGCCTGCGGGCCAAGGGGTAGGACGGGTCGCCCGGATGCCCCGGCCAGCGCACCTGGCGCACGACACCGTGGCCGAGCAGTTCCTCGACCACGCTCGCCGCGTTCGCGCTCTGCCGGTCGAGCCGGACCGAGAGGGTGCCCAGGCTGCGGTGGGTGAGCCACGCGTCGAACGGGCTGATCACGTTGCCGGACAGCGTGCGGGTGCGCAGCAGTTTCCGGTGCAACTCGTCGTCGCGGGTGGAGATGTGCCCGGCCAGCACATCGCTGTGTCCGGTCAGCGCCTTGGAATCGGAGGCGACAACGATGTCGGCGCCCAGTGCCAGGGGCTGCTGGCCGATCGGGCTCGGCGTGGTGTTGTCCACCGCGACGAGCGCCCCTGCGGCGTGCGCCCGGTCGGCGAGCGCGCGGATGTCGCAGACGTCCATCGACGGGTTGGCCGGGGTCTCCAGCACCACCAGCCGGGCGTCCGCGTAGTCGGGTTCGGGATCGGTGGTGGACAGCGCGCGGACCTCGAGGTCCAGCGCGGCGAGCTGCTCGGCGAGGTACTTGCGGGTGACGAAGTAGCCGTCGGCGGGCACCACCACCACGTCACCGCGGCGCAGCACGGTGGTCAGCAGCGCGGCGATGGCGGCCATCCCGGAACCGAAGACCAGCGCCCGGCCGCCGTCCAGCGCGCCGATCGCCGCTTCGAGGGCCCGGGTGGTCGGGTTGCCGTTACGGCCGTAGATGTCCGCCGTGCCCAGGGCGGGCTCGCCGGTCAGGTGGTACGCGGCGGCCAGCACCGGTCCGGGCAGGAAGGGCTGGCCGATCGTGGGTACCGGTTGTCCGGCGTGGACACACTGCGTCCCGGGAGCGAGTTTGTTCTCCAGTAAAGACGGTTCCGTCATTGGCCCTCCGCTTTGTGAGCACGGTCCAACAGCGCCGTTGCCATGCCGCGGGGGGCCAGACCTTCGTGGCACACCCGGAAAACGCCGTCAGTGATAGGCATATCAACACCGTGCTTCTGAGCAAGGGACCGAATGGAGGAACAGGACTTCACCCCCTCTGCGACCTGTCCGTGCCCGGCCTGCTGCGCCTGGGCCAGGGTCTCGCCCCGGCCGAGCCGCTCGCCGAACGTGCGGTTACGGGACAGCGGGGAGGCACAGGTGGCGACGAGGTCGCCCAGCCCGGCCAGCCCGGCGAAGGTCATCGGGTCGGCGCCGAGCACCGCGCCCAGGCGCGCGGTCTCGGCCAGACCCCGGGTGATCAGCGTGGCCATGGTGTTGTCCCCGAGCCCCATGCCCGCGGCCATCCCACAGGCCAACGCGATCACGTTCTTGCAGGCCCCGCCCAGTTCGGCGCCCACCACATCGATATTGGTATACGGCCGGAAGTACGGGTTGGAGGCCGCCTTCTGCAACGCCACAGCCCGCTCGTGGTCGGCGCAGGCGATCACCGTGGCACACGGTTGCCGCAGGGCGATCGGCTTGGCCAGGTTGGGCCCGGAGACCACGGCGATCTGATCACCGGGCACGTGCGCGACCTCGGAGATCACCTCACTCATCCGCTTGAGGGTGCCCAGTTCCACGCCCTTGGCCAGGCTGACCAGCGTGACGCCCGAGGGCAACCGGTCACGCCAGGCGGACAGGTTGTCCCGCAGGGTCTGACTGGGTACCGCGAGGATGACCGCCTCGGCCCCGTCCAGCGCGGCATCGGCATCCGAGGTCGCCGCCAGGTTTTCCGGCAGCGAGATGTCCGGCAGGTACGCCGAGTTGATCCGGGTCTCGGTGATCTCCTGCGCGACCTGCTCCCGACGGGCCCACAGGGTCACGTCCCGGCCCGCGTCGGCGAGCACCTTGGCGAAGGTGGTTCCCCACGATCCCGCCCCCAGCACGGTGATCCGCTGGAGCGAACTCATTCGGCGGTCTTCGGGACGGTGTAGTACTCCTTCGGCGCCGGCTTGCCACGCAGGATGGCCAGCTCGACCAGGATCGCCTGGGAGATCACCTCACTGACCTCGCGCAGCAGCTGGTTGGTGATCTCCTTGCCCAGGTAGGCGGACAGATCGACCGGTTTACCGGCGCGGATCTTGACCGTCTTGCGCGGGAACGGGGTGAACTTCTTCTTGTAGTGGTCGTACACCTCGTGGGTGCCGATCCGCGCCACCGGGATGACCGGCGCACCGGACTCCAGGGCCAGCCGGGCGACACCGGTCTTCGGGGCCATCGGCCACCAGTCCGGGTCCTTGGTGACGGTGCCCTCGGGGTAGATGATGACCAGCTTGTCCTCGCTGAGGCTCTTGATCGCCGCGCGCAGGCTCTCCTTGGCGTCGGCGGTGCCGCGGTAGACCGGGATACCACCCGAGCCCTTCAGCATGTGCCCCAGCAGCGGGATGTCGAACAGCGAGGCCTTGCCCAGGAAGCGGGGAACCCGGCCGGCCAGGTGCACGAAGGTGGCGTCGTAGATCGGGTCCAGGTACGAGGTGTGGTTCGCCGCGAACAACACCGGGCCCGTACGCGGCACGTTCTCCCGGCCGTGTTCCTCGCGCTTGGCCATCAGCCAGCGGGTCGTATAGAAGATGGGAACGGAGACCCAGGTAACCCAGAATCCGCCCTTTTCCCGCTTAGCCACCGTGCGCTCCTCGCGTAGATGCTTTCCGGCGCCACTCTAACCCGCCGATTGGGTCATCATGGTGGGGTGAGTCTCGTTGACCTGGTGATCCCATTCAAGCCCCTCCACCTGGCGAAATCCCGGCTGGGTGCGGCTCCGGAACTGGCATTGGCCATGCTCCGGGACACCGTGGCGGCAGCACGGGCGGCGCGGAGTGTGAGCGAGATCCTGATCGTGTGCTCGGATCCGGTGGTCGCCGACGCCGTGGGTGTCCGTGTGGTGCCGGATTCCCCGTTGGCCGGGCTGAACGCGGCCATCTCGTTCGGCGCGGGTCTGCTGGGTGGCCGGGTCGCGGCGATGAACGCCGACCTGCCCGCGTTGCGCACCGCGGAACTGGACGCGGCGCTGGAGGCGGTCGGCGACGATCCGGCCTTCTGCCCGGACCACCTGGGTACCGGGACGACCCTGTTGGTCAGCGGACTGGATCAACCCTTGCGCCCGCTGTTCGGCACCGGTTCCGCCGCCGCGCACCTGGCCTCCGGTGCCAAGCTGCTGGACGGCCCCTGGCCCTCACTCCGGCTGGACGTCGACATCCAGTCGGACCTCGCCGCCGCGGTGGCGCTGGGCGTGGGCCCAGCGACCACCGCGGTCCTGACCGTGAGCTGATTCTGCAGAAAGTGCAGAGAGCGCACTTTCTGCAGAATCAGCAGCAGCTGACGTCGCCGGGCTTGCAGTCCCGGCCGAACAGGTGCGGGCAGGCCATGCCGTAGTTCGGGTCCGGGGCGAACGGCAGCCGGGCGGGCGGTGCCTGACCCGGATCCGACATCCCCGGGGTTCCGGGCGGCGCGGCGTGCAGCGTTACCTGCTCCGACCCCGCAGAAGCGTTCAGGTTCAGCACCTGCACACCCAGGGCGTAGTCGGCCACGAAGACCCGGTCCCGGTGCCAGTAGGACGCCCAGGACACCGCGCTCTGCGGGCGCCAGTAGGCGATCTGCTTCGGGTTGGCCGGGTCACTGATGTCCAGGAACCGGGTGCCCTGCTCGTACCAGGAGTAGGCGACGACCCGGTCCTGCATGGTGAAGTAGTGCGCCGAGCAGAACGTGTTCGGCGAGTTGATCGTGCCGTCCTTGTCGTCCGGCGACCAGATGCCCACCGTCTTCAGGTAGAACGGCTTCTCCTGGGTGGCCTTCTGCGACTCACCGTTGAACGAACCCTGCAGCGAGGAGATGACGAACCGCCCCTGGTCCTTGCAGGTGGGCGAGCCGAAGGCCTCCTCGGTGTGCAGCAGCAGGCTGCCCGGCGGGTTCTCGGCCGACGGGATCGGGCCGTCGGCGAGCGTGCCATTCACCGGACGCACCGAGTTGTGCGAGAAGCTCGTCGGCATCGCGGCCTGTTCGGCGGCGCCACCGGCGTACGGCACCGGCTTGACCGGCGTCGCCTGACGGACCTCGCCGGTCACCGGGTCCCGGTGGATGCCGTCGGTCCAGTAACCGCGGGTTCCGCCGGTACCGGCCACCCACGCGACGCCCGAGTCGTCCACCTGGACGTCGTGGGTCATGTGGCTGACGCCCTGGTCCCGGTTCTCGTCCACGTAGATCGTCTCGACCTTGGGCTTCTTATAGTCCCGGATATCGGTGACGAAGATCTTGCCGCTGGAGTGGTAGACGTTGGACGGGTCGTTGATCTCGCCGTCCCAGCCCGAGGTCCACAGGTAGTCACAGCCGTTGATGCACGTGGTGATGTGCCCGGTGCCCTGCGGCGCCCAGCTGGCGATGGACAGCTTCGCCGGGTCCTTGGCGTCGATGATGTAGACGCCGGTCGGCGAGTCCTTCGCCCTCGGGTTGCCGAACGAGGTCCGCTCCCGGGCCAGGAACACCAGCTGCCGGTCCGGGTCGACGTCCATGTCCTCGTTCTCCCAGAACCGGCCCTTGTTCGGGTCGTCCCCGGGCAGCGCGAGCTGCGCCTTGGTGAGCGTGCCCAGAGCCTTCGGGTTGTCCGTGTCGGACACGTCGAAGCTCTTCAGGCCGCTGGTGGTGGACACGAACATGATGTCCCGGCCGTCCGGGTACTTCACGAAGTTGATCGAGATCGCGCCCGTGGTGTCCGGCAGGGTCTTCTTGAGCTCGACCTTGTCGGACGCGGGCATGATCGGCTCCCGGTCCTTCTGACCGGGGGTGGCCTCCTGGCGGGCCTGGTCGGTCGCGGAGACCGCGATCGCCGAAGAGCTGGGGAAAGCGACGACTTGTCCGGCTATCCAGAACAGCGCTCCGGCGCACACACCGGCCAATAGCCTCATCTGGCACCTCCAATGCAGGGATAGGAGCACGATGCCAGGGATAACAGCCGAGTAACAGGGCTCGCTGGACGGCCGCACACTGCGCCGGGCGGCGCAAGCCGCCACCGGCATACGCTGCGGTGGTTTTTCCCACACCAAAGCGCCAGCTCACCAGCGCTATACCCCCCAAAAGCCACCTTCCCGGTCACTATTCACCGTGTCGTGGACTAGAAGTCTCCTTTTCTCTCGTTTCCTCGTGAACAATGGTGATCCGTGAGCACTGGGAGCAGCGACGAACAGGTAAACGCGGACGCCACGGCCAAGGACGTGGAGTCCGACGCGCCGCTGACCGGCGAGGGCGCGGCCGAATCCACAGCGGCGAAGCCGGTCCGGCGGAAGCCGCCGCGGCCGTCGACCAGGCACGCGAAGGGCAAGACCACCCCGGCCGCCCGCTCGGCCGGCACGACCAAGCGCGCACCCGCCCGGCGGTCCACCTCCGCCGCGAGCCTGTCCGTGGTGCCGCCCGCACCGCCTGCCGCCACCCCCCACACGCCACCCAACGGCCTGCCGGAGGACCGCTACTTCAACCGTGAGCTGTCCTGGCTGGACTTCAACGCCCGGGTGCTGGCACTCGCGGAGGACAGCAGCCAGCCCATGCTGGAGCGGGCCAAGTTCCTGTCGATCTTCGCGTCCAACCTGGACGAGTTCTACATGGTCCGGGTCGCCGGCCTGAAGCGCCGGGACACCAGCAGCCTGTCTGTGCGCAGCGCCGACGGCCTGTCGCCGCGCGAGCAGCTGGCCCGCATCCAGCTGCGCGCCCAGGAGCTGGTCGAGCGGCACGCCCAGGTGTTCACCAAGGATGTGCGGCCCGCCCTGGAGGCCGAAGGCATCCGGATCATCACCTGGGACGAGACGGCCGACACCGACCGGCACCGGCTGTCCAAGTACTTCAGCGAGCACGTCTTCCCGGTGCTCACCCCCCTCGCAGTCGACCCGGCGCACCCGTTCCCGAAGGTCTCCGGCCTGTCGCTGAATCTCGCCGTCACTGTGCGCGACCCGGAGCAGGGCACCGAGCGGTTCGCCCGGATCAAGGTGCCGGACAACGTGCCCCGGCTGGTCCGCGTCGAGGTGGACCGCGACTCCGAGACCTTCACCTTCCTGCCGATGGAAGAGCTGATCTCCGCCCACCTGCACGACCTGTTCGCCGGCATGGAGATCCGCGAGCACCACGTGTTCCGGGTGACCCGCAACGCGGACCTGGACGTGGAGGAGGACCGCGACGAGGACCTGCTGCAGGCCCTGGAGCGGGAACTGGCCAAGCGGCGGTTCCAGGACGCGGTGCGCCTGGAGGTCGTCGGCGACATGAGCGAGCACGTCCTGGACCTGCTGCTGCGGGAACTGGACGTGGACAACCACGATGTGGTCGAGGTTCCCGGCCTGCTGGACCTGAGCTGCCTGATGCAGCTGTACGGCGTGCACCGGCCGGAGCTCAAGGACCCGGTGTTCGTGCCGGCCACCCCGGCCGCGTTCGCCGTCGGCGAGACGCCGAAGAGCATATTCGCCACGCTGCGCAGCGGGGACGTGCTGGTGCACCACCCCTACGACGCGTTCTCCACCACCGTGCAGCGGTTCATCGAGCAGGCCGCCGACGACCCGCACGTGCTGGCCATCAAGCAGACCCTGTACCGCACCTCCGGTGACTCGCCGATCGTCAACGCGTTGATCGACGCGGCCAAGGCGGGCAAGCAGGTGGTGGCGCTGGTCGAGCTGAAGGCCCGGTTCGACGAGCAGGCCAACATCAAGTGGGCACGCACGCTGGAAGAGGCGGGCGTGCACGTGGTGTACGGCCTGGTGGGCCTCAAGACGCACTGCAAGACCGCGCTGGTGGTGCGCCAGGAGGGCTCGGTCATCAAGCGCTACTGCCACATCGGCACCGGCAACTACAACCCGAAGACCGCGCGGATCTACGAGGACGTCGGCATCCTGACCGCCGAGCCGTCCATCGGCGCGGACCTGACGGATCTGTTCAACACGCTCACCGGCTACGCGCGGCAGACCACCTACCGCTCGCTGCTGGTGGCCCCGCACGGCGTGCGGCGCGGCATCGTCGAGCGGATCAACGAGGAGATCGAGCACGCGCAGGCCGGCCGGCCCAGCGGCATCCGGATCAAGTGCAACGCCCTCGTCGACGAGCAGGTGATCGACGCGTTGTACCGGGCGTCGCAGGCGGGCGTTCCGGTGTCCATAGTGGTCCGGGGCATCTGCGCGTTGAAGCCCGGCGTTCCCGGTCTGTCGGAGAACATCCACGTGCGCTCGATCCTGGGCCGGTTCCTGGAGCACTCGCGGATCTTCCACTTCGTCGGCTCGGACACCCGCTGGCTCGGCTCGGCGGACATGATGCACCGCAACCTGGACCGGCGCATCGAGGCCATGGTGCGGCTGCGGGACCCGAAGCTGGCCACCCAGCTGGACGGGATCCTGGACAGCGCGCTGGACAAATCCACCCGCTGCTGGGTGCTTGACGCACGCGGAGAATGGCTACCCTCCCCGCACGAGTTCGAGCATGTACACGACCATCAGGTTCAGCTGATGGAATCCCGGCAGAATCGGAGTGCGGGCAACTCATGACCATCAAGGCCGCGGGCGCGGTGCTCTGGCGCCCGGTTGGTGACGCGGTGGAAATCGCCGTGGTGCACCGGCCACAGTACGACGACTGGTCCCTGCCCAAGGGAAAACTGGACAAAGGCGAGACGATGCCCGTCGCCGCCCACCGGGAGGTGGTGGAGGAGACCGGCTACGAGTGCGTGCTCGGCCGGTATCTGGGGCACGTGAGTTATGAGGTGGCCTCGCGCGGCGGCTGGCCGGAACAGATCTCCGACAAGGTCGTCCGGTACTTCAGTGCCGAGGCGGTGTCCGGGGATTTCGTGCCCAACGACGAGGTCGACGAGCTGCGCTGGGTCTCGGTCGCCGAGGCGGTCGAACTGCTGACCTACTCGCACGACCAGCAGATCATCACCGAGTTCGACCGGCTACCGGCCCGGACCCGCACGCTGCTGCTGGTGCGGCATGCCAAGGCGGGTAAGCGGGCCGAGTGGGATGGCCCGGATGCCAAGCGGCCGTTGACCGACGCCGGCCGGGAACAGGCCGCCTCGCTGGCGGTCATGCTGCCGCTGTTCGGCGCGGACCAGGTGTACTCGGCGCCGCGGGTGCGCTGCACGGACACGGTGGTGCCACTGGCGAAGGCGCTCGGAACCACTGTGCAGCTGGAGCCGCTGCTGTCCGAGGAGGGCTTCTGGCCGGTCCGGGAGAAGGGCGTTCTCCGGGTACTGGATCTGCTGGACAGCGGAACCGCGGTGGTGTGCAGCCAGGGCGGCGTGATCCCGGATGTGGTGGCCGAGCTGGCCACCAAGGGCGGCGTTCCGCTGACGGACACCCCGGCCAAGAAGGGCTCGGTGTGGCTGTTGTCGTTCTCCCCCACCGACCAGCACCTGGTCGCCGCCACCTACCTCGACGAGATCCTCGACTAGGACTCCACAAACACGAAGTTGGCGATGTTCGGCAGCTCCATCGCCGAACATCGCCAACTTCGTATATCCCTGAGCACTCCGGGGACCCCTGATCCCGAAGTTGGCGATGTTCGGGGCTCGTTCCTCGCCGCGAACATCGCCAACTTCGGAGCAGTGGGGGTTACTTCTTCTTGGCTGCGGCCTTCTTGGCCGGGGCCGCCTTCTTCACGGCGGTGGCCTTGGTGGCCGTGGCCTTCGCGGCGGGCTTCGCGGCGGTGGCCTTCTTCACGGCGGTCGCCTTGGTGGCGGTGGCCTTGGTGGCCGTGGCCTTCGCGGCGGGCTTCGCGGCGACGGTCTTCTTCACGGCGGGCTTCGCCACGGTGGCCTTGGCCGTCGTGGTGCGCGTCGCGGTCTTGGTCGCGGTGGCGCGAGTCGTGGTGCGGGCAGCCGGCTTGGCGGCGGTGGCACGCGTGGTGGTGGTCTTGGTGGCACTGGCGGTGCGCTGCGCCGGAACGCGGGCAGCGGTGCCGGCGGCGGCGCGGGTGGTCGGCTTGGCCGAGGCCTTGGGCAGCTTGCGCTGTCCGCCAATGACTTCCTTGAAAAGGGTACCGGCGCGGAATGCCGGAACATTGGTCTTCTTGACCTTCACCGACTCGCCGGTGCGCGGGTTACGCGCAACGCGAGCGGCACGCTCCCGCTTCTCGAAGACACCGAATCCGGTAATGGTGACCTTGTCGCCGGAATGCACGGCTCGCACGATCACGTCAACAACGCTGTCCACCGCAAGACCGGCGGTCTTACGGTCACCAAGACGATCTGCAAGCGCCTCAATCAGCTGGGCCTTGTTCACGTTCAGTCCTTCCCGAGACGGACATAGACGCACGGCCCTGCGGGCCGACTCCCTGACGGATTTTCCCGTCATGCCTGGCCACGTTAGGTGCAGCGGCCAGGGTCTGCCATCCGCCACGCCCTTTTTTCGTTTCCTGAGCGGGAATTCCACCCGAAGGGTGACGTTTTAGGCCTGGAACAAACGAATCCGCGCCGATGACAATCGGCGCGGATTCGTAAAAATTGTGCTATTGCTAGTGATTGAGAGGCGTCGTGGTCGGCAACCACTTCGCGCGTGCCGCCTCGAAGGAATCGATCTCCGACTCCGCCCGCAAACTCAGGGCAATGTCATCGAGTCCTTCCAATAGCCGCCAACGCGTGTAGTCGTCGATCTGGAAAGGAACGATCAGTTCGCCCGCCTGCACGGTCTTTTCCCGCAGATCCACGGTGACCGACATACCCGGCTGCTGTTCCAGGACCTTCCACAACAGCTCCACATCGGACTGTTCGCAGACGGCGGCGACGAGCCCCTGCTTGCCCGCGTTGCCGCGGAAGATGTCCGCGAACCGGGACGAGATGACGACCCGGAATCCGTAGTCGCCCAGGGCCCAGACGGCGTGTTCCCGCGAGGAGCCGGTACCGAAGTCGGGGCCGGCGACGAGCACGCTGCCGGGGCGGAACGGCTCCTGGTTGAGGATGAACCCGGGGTCGTTGCGCCACGCGGCGAACAACGCGTCCTCGAATCCGCTGCGGGTGACCCGCTTCAGGTACACCGCCGGGATGATCTGGTCGGTGTCCACGTTGGACCGTCGCAGCGGGACTCCGACGCCGGTGTGCGTGGTGAAGGCTTCCATGTCAGAGCTCCTCTTAGAAAAGGTCGTCCGGGGAGGACAGCGTGCCGCGCACCGCGGTGGCCGCGGCCACCAGCGGGGAGACCAGGTGGGTGCGCCCACCCTTGCCCTGCCGTCCTTCGAAGTTGCGGTTGGAGGTGGAGGCGCTGCGCTCACCGGGAGCGAGCTTGTCCGGGTTCATCGCGAGGCACATGGAACAACCGGCCTGCCGCCATTCCGCGCCCGCCGCCTCGAAGATGGTGTCCAGCCCCTCGTCCTCGGCCTGCCTGCGCACCCGCATCGAACCGGGCACCACCAGCATCCGCACACCGCCGGCGACCTGCCGTCCCCGAAGGACTTCGGCCGCCGCCCGCAGGTCCTCGATCCGGCCGTTGGTGCAGGAACCGAGGAACACGGTGTCCACCGAGATCTCCCGCAGCGGGGTACCCGGCGCGAGATCCATGTAGGACAGTGCGGACTCGGCCGCCGCGCGCTCGTTCTCGTCGGCGATCTGCTCCGGGAACGGGATGGTCGCGTCCAGCGGCAGACCCTGTCCGGGGTTGGTGCCCCAGGTGACGAACGGGGCCAGCTCGTCGGCGTTGATGATGACCTCGCGGTCGAACTCCGCGTCCTCATCGGTTGCCAGACCGGTCCAGTACTCGACGGCCGCGTCCCAGTCCGCGCCCTGCGGCGCGTGCGGACGGCCCTTCAGGTACTCGAACGTCGTCGCGTCCGGCGCGATCATGCCGGCCCGGGCACCCGCCTCGATGGACATGTTGCAGATGGTCATCCGGGCTTCCATGGACAGCTTCCGGATGGCGTCGCCCCGGTATTCCAGGACGTGGCCCTGACCTCCGGCGGTACCGATCTCCGCGATCACCGCGAGGATCAGGTCCTTGGCGGTGACGCCGGGGTGCAACTCGCCCTGGACGGTGACCGCCATCGTCCGGAACGGACGCAGCGGCAGCGTCTGGGTGGCGAGTACGTGCTCCACTTCGGACGTTCCGATGCCGAAGGCCAGCGCGCCGAACGCGCCGTGCGTGGAGGTGTGCGAGTCGCCACAGACCACGGTCATGCCGGGCTGGGTGAGGCCCAGCTGCGGGCCGACCACGTGCACGATGCCCTGATCGACATCGCCCATCGGGTGCAGCCGCACACCGAACTCCTCGCAGTTGCGCCGCAAGGTGTCCACCTGCGTGCGGGAGACCGGGTCCGAGATGGCGGCGCCGGTGCCTTGGGCGAGGAGATTCGCCGACCACACCGTGGGCACGTTGTGGTCCTCGGTGGCGATTGTCAGATCGGGACGGCGGACCTGACGGCCCGCGAGGCGGAGACCATCGAAGGCCTGCGGGCTGGTGACCTCGTGGACGAGGTGCAGATCAATGTAGAGAAGGTCGGGCTCGTCCGTGCCCCCGCCTTTGCGCACGACATGCGCATCCCACACCTTCTCCGCGAGGGTCCGTCCCATCGCTCCTCCTGATGCTCTTCGGAATCGGGCTCGACTTCCCATATTCCGAGACGTTAGTATCGCCCTGTGGGACACCATACAGCGAACACAGGGGAAATCCGCCACCGAGAAGCCGCAGGTGCGCCGGGTCACGCGAACAGCGGCATCGGCGTGCTGGACAAGGCCGTGGCGGTGCTGCACGCCGTCGCCGAGCAGCCCTGTGGCCTGGCGGAGCTGTGTGCCCGCACCGGTTTGCCCCGCGCCACCGCGCACCGGCTGGCCGTCGGACTCGAGGTCCATCGGCTGCTGGCCCGCGGTACCGACGGCAAGTGGCGCCCCGGGGACGCGTTGTCCGAACTGTCGGGCAACACCGCCGATCCGCTGCTGGAAGCCGCGGGTGCGGTGCTGCCCAGACTGCGGGACATCACCGGCGAGAGCGTGCAGCTCTACCGCAAGGAGGGCATGAGCCGGGTGTGCGTGGCCACGGCCGAGCCCCCGGCCGGCCTGCGGGACACCGTGCCGATCGGTTCCCGGCTGCCGATGACCGCGGGATCCGGCGCGAAAGTCCTCCTGGCATGGGCGGATCCGGCGACGCAGCGCAGCCTGCTCGCCGACGCCGCGTTCTCCGAGCGCACCCTGCTCGACGTCCGCAGGCGCGGCTGGGCCCAGTCGGCCGGCGAACGCGAACCGGGCGTGGCGAGCGTGTCGGCGCCGGTGCGGAACTCGCAGGGACTCGTCGTCGCGGCCGTCTCGGTCAGCGGACCCATCGACCGCATCGGACGACGGCCCGGCGCCCGCTGGGCGGCAGACCTGTTGGCCGCTGCAGAGGCACTACAGACCAGACTGTGAGCCCGAGGAATATTCGCTCCCGACCCAGCGAAGGTGGGCCGAAGGCCTGCCCGAGCGGTCGGCTCCGATGATCGAGCCGACCACCGGCCAGGCGAATATCCCGACTAGGAATTCGACACGGTGGCCGTGATCCCCCGCAGGATCACGGCCATCCCGTATTCGAAGTCCTCATCCGGATCCCAGCCGACGATGCCCTGCACCGCCTCGGCGAACAGCGGAAACCGCTCGGCGTCGACGGTCCCCTCGAACCGGCCGTCCTGATAGGGATTGCCGTCCGGATAGTCGACACCACTCTGCGCCTGCTGCTCGATGGTGAAGCCGATGACGTAGTGCAGCAGCGGCGCGGTCGCCCGCATGGCGTGCCGGTCCAGACCCGCATCCTGCAGGGTGCGCAACGTGAGCTCGCCGGCCCGGTGGAACGCCGGATGGTCGATGAAGGTGCCTGCCATCACCCGCCCGCCGTCCCGGTACCGCAGCATGGTGCGGCGATACACCCGCATCCGGTCGGCCATCCAGTCCTGCCAGCCGACCCCCTGCCGGGGCGCCTCCATCTGCTCGGCGACCTCGACGAACATCTGCGTGGCCATGGCGTCCAGCAGCGCCTGTTTGTCCTTGACGTGCCCGTAGATGGCGGCCGCCGTCACGCCGAGCTCCTTGGCCAGCAGTCGCATGGTGAGCCCGGCGAGGCCCACCTCGTTCAGCAGGTTCAACCCCGCCTTGGCGACCACGTCGCGGTTCAACTTCACGCTTGACAGCTTAACAGCGTTGAGCCAAAGTAAACGTTGTTCAGTGAAACTAAACATCGTTAAGTGGGGGATTCGAGATGAGCAAGCGAGTACTGATCTCCGGGGCGAGCATCGCCGGACCGGCGCTGGCGCACTGCCTGGCCGGCTACGGATTCGAGGTCGCCGTGGTGGAGCGGGCACCACACCTGCGTCCGGGCGGCCAGGCCGTGGACATCCGGGGCGTGGGCAAGGACGTGATCCGCCGCATCGGCCTGGACGCGCAGATCCGCGCGGCGATGACCGACACCAAGGGCATGGGCGTCGTGGACCGGGACGGCATCGAGATCGACCGGATCATGGCCGACGAGCACGGCGGCGACGGCGCGGTCGCGGAGATCGAGATCCTGCGCGGCGAACTGGCCAAGGTCTTCTACGAGGCGACGCAGGACCGGGTCGAGTACCGGTTCGGCGACCACATCACCTCACTCACCGAGACCTCAGCCGGGATGGACGTCGGCTTCGCGTCCGGGCACCGGGAGGTGTTCGACATGGTGATCGGCGCGGATGGCCTGAACTCCGGCGTACGGTCGCTGGCCTTCGAGGCGCCGGACTGCATCCGGGACCTGGGCCTGCTGGTGGCGTTGGCCACCGTGCCCAACAAGCTCGGCCTGGACAACTGGTGGCTCGTGCACACCGATGGGGTACGCACCACCGGGATCCGCAGCGTGCGTGGGAACGCGGAGGCGATCACCCACCTGGGCTTCCCCGGCGACCGCTCCGACTTCGACCGGGGCGATGTGGCGGGTCAGAAGGCCCTGGTGCGCAAGCGGATGGGCGATATGGGCTGGGAGACCCCGTGGCTACTGGATCAGCTGGACACGGCGAAGGACTTCTACTTCGACTCCATCAGCCAGGTCTATCTGCCCAGCTGGTCCACCGGCCGGGTCGCCCTGCTCGGCGACGCCGCCTACTGCCCGGCGGCCACCTCCGGTCAGGGCACCAACCTGGCGATCATCGGCGCCTACGTCCTGGCCGGCGAACTGGCCAAGGCCGACGGCGACCACACGATCGCCTTCCCCGCCTACGAGCGAGTCCTGCGCGATTTCGTCGAAGGCAACCAGAAGATGGGCGCCGACAACGCCCGCAGCTTCCTGGAGGACTCCGAGCACCGCATGGAGCACATGGACTTCGACGAGATGAACACCATCATGAACAACATCGACCTCCCCCACTACGCCTGACCCTTTTCCGTCTTCAAGACGGATAACAGGCGCGTTTTCCGTCTTGCAGACGGATAACTGGGCCCGGAACACGGGCATTCGGTGGCAACGATCACACCATTCGACCCCTGGCCAAGCAACGCATGATCAGAACCGCGATACCGAACCGAGATTCAACTCCGAGACCACGATCACAACCGTTCGCGAAGTCGACGAGTTTCGGCAAAGAACGCCGAAACTCGCCAACTTCGGAACCAGGAAGACAAGGACGAGCGAAGCGAAGTCCAACAAGAAGTCCGAGGAGACAGTCCACCAAAAAACCAAGACGCAGCCCCGTACCAGATGGCGGCGGGGGTGCAGGGGGCCGCAGGCCCTCCTGCCTTGGGGTGTGGGGCGAGAGCCCCACAGTAATAAGCGAAAGAGCCGCATTCGCGCTTTCTGCGAATACGGCTCTCCCGATCTGTAGCCCCGACGGGATTTGAACCCGCGCTACCGCCTTGAGAGGGCGGCGTCCTAGGCCGCTAGACGACGGGGCCAGGAACTTCTTTTTCATTTATTTGGAGAGGTTTTTGCGTTTAAGCGCTGTCAACTTCTCCGTTTTGCTGAGTTAGATCTTAGCAGATTCGATTCGGAGTTCCAAATCGGTTTCTCGCTGATCGCTCTCGCTGGCCTACCAGGACTCGAACCTAGACTAACGGAATCAGAATCCGTTGTGCTGCCAATTACACCATAGGCCATTTAGTTCTCAAGTTTCGCATTGCAACCGGTGTGTTTCCCGTTTGGGCCCCTCAACCGGTGCGAGAAGAACTTTAGACCATGGGGGCACCAAAGTGGAAATCGACCCCCCTCTTCGGTGCCCCCATGGCCTCTCAGCTGCGGTTTTGCCTAGTTGAGCGACTGCATGGACGACAGGAACGCCAGCTTGCCCGCGATCAGTCCGGGCAGCTCCGTCAGATCCTCGATAACCGAGACACCCTGCGGCACTCGCTGGCCGGTATCCCGCTCCGCGGCCAGTTCGGGTCGATTCAGCCAGACACCGTGCAGGCCGGCCTCATACGCGCCGATGGCGTCCAGATCGAGCCGGTCTCCCACGTGCACGGTTTCCCACGGGTGCACTCCCGCCGCTGCACAGGCGGCATGGAAGATCTCCGGGTCCGGCTTGGCCATGCCCAGTTCCTCGGCGATCAGCAGGTGGTCGAACGCGTCGGCCAGGCCCACGCCGGCCAGCTTCCGTCGCTGGTAGGCACTGGCGGCGTTGGTGACGGCGACCACGGTGAGCCCGACGCTGCGTAGCCACTCCAGACACGGCTGGGTGTCGTCATACAGGCGCCAGGCGGTGCTCATCACCTGAATGCGCCGATTGTCCCAATGGGTGACCTCTGCCTCACTCATTTGTTCGCCGCGATCAGCGAAGAACTCACGAGTGCGATCGGTTCGCATAGTGTCGAAATCGATCTCACCCGCCATGAAGCGGGCGTAGTGATAGTCGGTCACCTTTCTCCAGGCAGGCCAGCAGTCATCACTGCCCAGGAGTTCGGCTATTGCCATCCGCGCAGGTGCGGCGTTGTCCAAGAGGGTGTCGTCGATATCCAGGCACACCGCGCGGATACCACTGACTGTGGTCGGAGTGAATAAGGCAGGGGCGGCAGTCACATAACGAGGCTAAGCGGAATTTCCACTCAGTGGAGCGGCCAGAATGGTGAAGATTCTGCATCCTGGTTCGGTTAAGCGACTTCGTTGCGTGACGGATTAACCGCCGTTACCAGAACGACGGTTCATCCGTAGGCCAATAGTTATTCGAAAATCTACTTGACAAATCCAAGTGCGCGTTGCAGCCGCCCCATGGTCCGCTCCTTGCCGAGCAGTTCCATCGACTCGTACAGCGGCGGGGAGATCGTGTTGCCGGTGACGCCGACCCGGATGGGCGCGAACGCCTTGCGCGGCTTGAGCCCCAGCTCGTCGATCAGCGCGACCTTCAACGCCTCCTCGATGGCCGGCGTGGTCCACTCGACGCCCTCCAGGGCGGCGATGGTGGCCTTCAGGACCGGCTCCGCGTCCGCGACGAGGGTCTTGGCGGCTGCGGCCTCGTTCAGCTGGAACGAGTCCTCATCGGCGAACAGGAAGCCGAGCATGCCGGGCGTCTCGGACAGCAGGCCGACGCGCTCCTGTACCAGCGGCGCCGCCTTGGCGAGCAGGTCGAGCTGCTCGGCAGTCGGTTCGGCGGGCAGCACCTCAGCCTTGACCAGGTAGGGCACGGTGCGCGACGCGAAGTCGGCCACGTCCAGCGCGCGCAGGTGCGAGCCGTTGATCGCCTCGGCCTTCTTCACGTCGAACCGGGCCGGGTTGGCGCTGACCTTGGAGATGTCGAAGGCCTCGACCATCTCGGCCATGCTGAACACGTCGCGGTCCTCGGCGATGGACCAGCCGAGCAGCGCGAGGTAGTTGAGCAGACCCTCACGGATGAAACCGCGCTCCCGGTGGTGGAACAGGTTCGACTCGGGGTCCCGCTTGGAGAGCTTCTTGTTGCCCTCACCGCGCACCAGCGGCAGGTGGCCGAACTGCGGGGTGAACTCGGCGACGCCGATCCGCTGCAACGCCTCGTACAGCGCGATCTGCCGCGGGGTGGACGGCAGCAGGTCCTCGCCACGCAGCACGTGAGTGATCTTCATCAACGCGTCGTCGACCGGGTTGACCAGGGTGTAGAGCGGGTCACCGTTGCCACGCACCAGCACCGGGTCGGGCACCGAACCCTGGGCGAAGGTGATGTCACCGCGGACCAGGTCGGCGAAGGTGATGTCCCGCTCCGGCATCCGCAGGCGCAGCACCGGAGTGCGGCCCTCGGCGCGGAACGCGGCCTTCTGCTCCTCGGTGAGATCGCGGTCGAAGCCGTCGTAGCCGAGCTTCGGGTCGCGGCCGGCGGCCTTGTGCCGGGCCTCGATCTCCTCGGCGGAGGAGAAGGACTCGTACACCTCGCCCGCCTCGACCAGCTTGGCGATCACGTCGCGGTAGATGTCCGACCGCTCGCTCTGCCGGTACGGCGCGTACGGGCCACCGACCTCCGGGCCCTCGTCCCAGTCCAGACCCAGCCAGCGCAGCGCGTCCAGCAATGCGTCGTAGGACTCCTGTGAGTCGCGCGCGGCATCGGTGTCCTCGATCCGGAACACCAGCTTGCCGCCGTGGTGCCGGGCGAAGGCCCAGTTGAACAGCGTGGTGCGGATCAGCCCCACGTGGGGCGTACCCGTGGGGGACGGACAGAACCGGACTCGGACATCGCTCGCATTACTCACGCGACCAATTTACGACGCCTCCGCCCGAGTGATTCAGTCCGGGGCCGCTTGACGCCACCGACGATCACGAGCATTCTCAGATTTATTCAACCGGTGTTGAAATAAGGGGATGAGGATCATGACCGAACGCACGACGGTGTGTGTGGTCGGTGGCGGGCCCGCCGGGATGGTGCTGGGGTTGCTGCTGGCCAGGGCGGGTGTCGAGGTGACCGTGCTGGAGAAGCACGCCGACTTCCTGCGGGACTTCCGGGGCGACACCGTGCACGCCTCGACGCTGACCCTGCTGGACGAACTGGGGCTGACCGAGGAATTCGCCAAGACACCCGCCCGCTACGTGACGAACGTGCAGGTGCTGACCGACGGCGGGCCGACGACCATCGGCGCGCTGAACCTGCTGCCGGGGGCACACAAGCACATCGCGTTCGTGCCGCAGTGGGACTTCCTGGACATGTTGGCCGACGCGGCCAAGCAGGAACCGTCGTTCACGCTGCGGGTGAGTACCGAGGTCACCGGGCCGATCATGGAGAACGGCCGGGTCGCCGGGGTCCACTACCGCACCGCCGACGGGGTCGATGGCGAGCTGCGCGCGGACCTGACCGTCGCCTGCGACGGCCGGTACTCGAAGGTGCGCGCCGCGGCCGGGCTGGTCAGCCGGGACTTCGGCGTCCCGATGGACGCCTGGTGGTTCCGGGTTCCGCGCCACGAGGGTGAGCCGGAGGGCGCCACCGGACGGTTCTCCACCGGCCAGGCGCTGGTGCTGATCGACCGGGACGACTACTACCAGTGCGCGTACCTGATCAGGAAGGGTGAGGACCAGCGGCTGCGGGCCAGGGGCGTGGAGAAGTTCCGCGAGCGGGTCATCGAACTGGTCCCGTTCCTCGCGGACCGGGTGCAGGAGATCAGGTCGCTGGACGACGTGAAGCTGCTGGACGTCCGCCTGGACCGGTTGCCGCGCTGGTACACCGACGGCCTGCTGTGCATCGGCGACGCGGCGCACGCCATGTCACCGGTGGGCGGGGTGGGCATCAACCTGGCGATCCAGGACGCGGTGGCCGCGGCCCGGATCCTGGCCCCCAGGCTGCGCGCGGGCCGGGTGGACACCCGCGATCTGGCCAGGGTGCAGAACCGCCGCTGGCTGCCGACCGCACTGACCCAGGGTCTGCAACGGATCATTCACAAGCAGTTCCTGGGCAAGCAGCTGACCGGCGAGCTGAACGTCGGCGGCGGCGGCAAGCCACCGCTGCCGTTCCGCCTGCTGCGCCGCTTCCCGGCGCTCCAGGTGATCCCCGCCTATGTGGTGGCGATCGGCTTCGGCCCGGAACACGCCCCGGACTTCGCCCGCCGCCCGGCGCGCACCAAGGCGTGACGGTTGTCCACAGGTGCCCTGTCCATCCACAGAGCCTGTTTCATCCTGCTGATTGACCTGCTGAGACCGGGTTTCGGGCTTAACAGGGAAGATCACGATCTAAGATCAATTTCCGGGATGCCGACATAGACGAAGGCCCCGGGCGGA
>QZFT01000087.1 GCA_003600225.1 Pseudonocardiaceae bacterium YIM PH 21723 | reverse complement strand
CATGTCGAAGTTGGCGATGTTCGGGCTCCGCCCGAACATCGCCAACTTCGGAACTTTGTTGAGCACCGATATCCGGGGATGTCCGCAATAGGTCGCGGTTCCACTGTCGAGTGATCTCCGATTCCGTTCGGTGACAACCCGCCGTCCACCAGATTCAAAGGCAACAGCATGGGGAATCCTGTTGCCCGGCGTTGGACAGCGGACAATCTTGATCTTGACCAGCGAAAACGGTTATCAACTCAACTGACGAAACCGGACATTTGCCGTCAATGGCGGTCACTCGTGGTGACTACCAAAAGTAACTATAAGAGTGTTCAGGTTTCAAAAACCTGTCCATTCAGCCTAGAAAATAGTCACTTAAAGGCACCCCAGTGTCGTGTCTTGACCCAAGTGAGTGATAGAACTCTCGCCGTGTGGTGGCGATCAACTACAGCGAGTCGAGGGCGTGCTGCCCGGCTCCACGTATGCGGTGCCGGCCATGCAGAACGCCTGTCCGATTGTGTCGGCGAAATCCACCATTCGGCCTCACGCGCGCTACGCCGCGCCGCTGTAGTTGTGGGAATCGGGGGTGCGCTATGAGAAGGCCGGTTGCTCTGCTGGCCATGCGCCGGGAATTGCCGACCCAGTTGTTCACTGCGGATCAGTGGCGTCAGCTGAATCAATTGGTCGACCTGGCGACACCCGAACCGGTGCAGGATTTCGCCGACGTTCCGGACCGGGTGCTGGCCGAGGTCGAGGTGGTGATCTCCGGGTGGAAGGCGCCGCAGATGGACGCCGCCCTCGTGCGGCGGGCTCCCGCGCTCCGGGCGATCGTGCATGTCGCCGGCACGGTGAAGCCCTACGTGGACCGGGAGGTCTGGTATCGGGGCATCGCGGTGACCAGCTGCGCCGCCGCCAACGCGGTGGCCACCGCCGAGTTCACCCTCGGTGCGATCCTGCTGTCCGGCAAGCGCATCTTCGAGTACGCGTGTAATTACGTCGCCGACCGAGCCAAGACCTACAAGGTCAACCCGCCCGCGTGGCCATGGCTGGGTAATTACGGCCGCCAGGTGGGCATCGTGGGCGCGTCCTGGGTGGGCCGCCGGGTGATCAAGCTGCTACAGGCGCACGACATGCCGGTCCGGCTGTACGACCCGTACTTGAGCCGCGCCGAGGCCGATCGGCTCGGCGTCGAGCTGGCCCCCGACCTGGTCGACCTGCTGAGCACCTGCGACATCGTCTCGCTGCACGCCCCGCTGACCGACGAGACCAGGGGCATGGTCGGCGCCAGTGAACTGGCCGCCATGCCGGACGGTTCGGTGCTGATCAACACCGCCCGGGGCGGGCTGGTGGACACCGAGGCGCTCACCGCCGAGTTGCTGACCGGCCGGCTCACCGCCGTGCTGGACGTGACCGAACCGGAGCCGCTGCCCGCGGACTCCCCGCTGTACAAGCTCGCCGAACGAGGCACCGTGTTGTTGACCCCGCACGTCGCCGGTTCGCTGGGGGGCGAGCTGCACCGCATGGCCGAGTACGCCTTGGCCGAACTCCGCTGTTACACGGCCGGGTGGCCCTTCCATGGTGCCCATTTGGCAGAAAACCTTGACATCAGTGCGTAAACCGGGGACGGGCCGAGATGATGATCTTCGTAAATCGCGATCTCGCCGCTAGGCTCATGGTCGTGGATGCTCCGGCGTGGATCTGGTTCGTGATCGCTGCGGTTGCGATCGTCGGCGGTGTTGCGCTGCTCGGGCTGGACCGGGTGCAACACTCCGGGCGCAATCGCGAGCGGCGTCGTTGGGCTGCCCTGCGCGGCTGGCAGTTCACCGAGTTGGACGTGGTACTTCCGACGCGGTGGAACAACGGCGTGTTCGCCTACGGTGAGCAGGGTGTCGCCAAGGATGTGGTGACCGGCTCGACCTTCACCGCGGACGGCCGCAGGCGGGTGCTCGTGTTCGACTACGAGCAGGACGGCAAGGTCTCCGGGGTGATCGTCGCGGTGCACCGGCGCAGGCCGCTGCCGACCGTGGTCGAGCTGTGGATGCCCAGCGTGCCGTTCCCGCGTGACTCGGGCCTGGACCTGCTCGGTCCGGTGGGTGACCGCTACGCCTTCGTGTCGAACATGACCGATGCCCGCCAGCTGATCACCCCCGATCTGGTGGATGCCGCCGACGAGGTGGGCCACGACGTCACCGTGGTCTGGCTGGAGGAGGGCTGGGTGGTCGCGGCCGCACAGCCGACCGCCTGCCACGCCAGCCGGCTGGAGCGCCTGCTGCGCGACCTGGGTGAACTCGCCGATCTGATCGACCCGTTCGAGGTCGACCCGAACGGCGAGGAACTCCCCGAGGAGCAGGAATCCGACCTCTTCGACTACGAAGAGGAAGTGGAAGACGACCACGAGGACATTCCGGATCGCAGGCGCAGCCGGTATTAGTGCTACCGAGGGGTAACTTCGCTAGCCTGAGCGCATGCCAACCGCCTTGGTGACCGGCCCCACAGCCGGTATCGGTTCCGCTTTCGCCCGCCGCCTGGCCGCCGAGGGCTACGACCTCGTACTGGTAGCCCGGAGCAGGGACCAGTTGATCTCCCTCGCGGAGGAGCTGTCCGCCCGGTACGGCGTCGGCACCGAGGTGCTGCCCGCCGACCTGGCCAAGGCCGCGGACCGCAAGCAGGTGCTCGCCCGGCTCACCGATGAGGCCAAGCCGATCGACCTGCTGGTGAACAACGCCGGCTTCGCGCATTCCACCGAGTTCGCCGACACGCCCCTCGACGAGCTGATCGGCCAGCAGGACGTCATGGTGACCACCGTGCTGGAGACCTGCCACGCGGTGCTGCCGCTGATGCGCAAGCGTGGGCGCGGCGACATCATCAACGTGGCCAGTGTGGCGCCGTTCATTCCGGGCCGCGGTTCCACGTACACCGCCGACAAGGCGTGGGTGATCTCGTTCTCCGAGGGACTCAACGCCGGCGAGCGGGCCAACGGTATCCGGATCACCGCCCTCTGCCCGGGATTCGTGAAGACCGAGTTCCACCAGCGGGCCTCGATCGACATGTCCGCCATGCCGCAGTGGGTGTACATCCCGGCTGACCGGGTGGTGCACGAGGGCCTCGCCGACCTGCGCAAAGGCCTGCCGTTGAGCATCCCGTCCAAGCGCTACCGCTTGCTGGCGCACGTGGTCAGCGCGCTGCCCCGCACCGTCGCCTTCAAGATCGCCACCCGGCAGACGATCAATCGCGGTCGTACCTGACCGAGGGCGGCGTCGCGGCGGGCTGCGGCATCCCGGCAGCGGCTCGCACCGCCGTGACCGCTTCCGCGAACTCCACATCGGATAGTGCGGTACCCGGACGCCGTGAGCCGAGCCTGAGCAGGGCGTTCGAGCCGCGGTCCAGCCCGATCACCGTCGTGTCGAGCTCCATGCCGGAGTTGAGAACCAGCACGATCTGGTGCGCGGCCAACCCGAACCACTTCTTCGGTCGGACCTCGACTGAGGCGACCTCGTCCCAGCCGACCGTCCGGGTGCGTGGAACCGTCCGGACCCGGATCCGGCCGGGGGCCAGGAAGGTGCCGTGGATCAAGCTCCGCAGCCCCAGCAGGACCATCACCCCGGCCCAGATCGGAAAGATGAGCGGTGCCCGTTGCAGAGCGGCGTAGCCGATGAACACCACCACGACGATGCCCAGACCCAGCAGGACCTGCTTGATCACCGCCACCGCGGAGAACGGTTCCACTCTGTGCCACCCCAGCATGGGAACCAGGATGCCGAACGTCCGTCTCGAACGGGTCACGCCGGACGTGGGCGAAGCCTCCCGGCCCAGTGACATCGCCGTCGAACGGGACGGGCGCCGACTGTCACCTTCCTCCATCGGGTGACCCCTTGAATGCGAGGATGGCGCCTTTGCACGCATCTGATGCGTGCAAAGGCGCCATCCTCGCAAAAAGGGTGGTTACCGGGTGTACACGGCGGCGCTGCCGTATAGCTCCTTCGTGAAGCCGGAGATGTAGGTCGTCGCGTTGCTCGCCGTGAGGTTGTAGGTCACGTAGGCGCCGTAGCCCTCGCTGACCGTTCGCTTGGCCAGCGCGGCGGCGTTGGAACTGGAATTGATCTCCACGGCGGCCGGGCCGAGGCGGTCCTTGGGCAGCTGGGCCTTCGGTACGCCCCAGGAGCCGTAGTAGGCCTGTAGCGCGTAGCTGAACTTCGGGCCGATGTTCACGCCGCCGTAGGACAGTTTCGAGGCGGCCTCACCGATGTCGTACAGGTTGATCAGCTTGTCCGGCAGCGTGTCGCGCAGCTTGGAGACCAGGTAGACGAAGGAGAAGTCGTTCGGCTGGCCGGTGCCGTTCTTGCCGTACTCGGCCCACTCGTCGTCGAAGTCGATGCCGTCCAGGCCGTACTTGGCCACCGCGTCGGAGCATTCCTTGGCGAAGGCCTCGGCGGCCGCCTTGTCCGGGAAGTTGGCGAAGCCGGCGCCCTGGTGGTTGCCGAGCACCGACAACACCACCTTGATGCCCTTGGCCTGGAGCGGGCGGATCTGCGTCGCCGCGTTGTCCAGGACCTGCTGCACCTGGGGGTTGAAGTACAGGTAGGCCTTCTTCTTGGCGGTGTCGTAGTTGATGTTCGCGGCGAAGATGACCGCGATGTCGAACACCGGTGCCCCGCCGTTGGCGAGCGTGTACTTGCCGGCGTTGAGCATGCTGTTGCTGTTGACCTCGATGTAGGCCACCGTCTTCGGCCCGGTCTTGGCGGCGGGCGCGGCCGAGGCGGGGGTGGCGCCGAACGCCAGGACGGCGGCGGATAGCAGGGCGATGAGTTTCACGGAACGAACTCCCGGTGGTCGCAGGGAAACCAGGCGGAAAGAATTCGATCCGAAAGTACCCGAAGTTGACGAGTTTCGGGAAAAGCATCCGAAACTCGTCAACTTCGGAAATGGCTAGTCGAACAGTGCCGGGAGGGTGCCCTCCCACGCGGTGCGCAGCTCGTCCAGCGGGATGCTGGTGATCCCCTGGAACTCCACGGCGCCCAGTTCCGGGTCGACGACGCCGATCCGGGTCCACGCCTGGCCGCGCGCGGTGCACATGTCGGTGAACCGCTGCTCCTCGGAGCGCGGCACGGCGACCAGCGCGCGGGCGGTGGACTCGCTGAACAGCGTGACGAACGGGTCCGTGCCCTCGGGCAGGAAGATCCGCGCGCCGGTCTGGCCGATCAGCGCCGCCTCGACGACGGCCTGCGCGAGGCCGCCCTCGGACAGGTCGTGCGCCGCGGTGACCATGCCGTCGCGGGAGCCCGCGACCAGGATCTCGCCGAGCAGCCGCTCCGCCTGCAGGTCGACGGCGGGCGGCCGGCCGCCCAGGTGACCGTGCACGACGTGTGCCCACTCGGAACCGCCGAGCTCCTCGCGGGTCTCGCCGAGCAGGATCAGCGTCTCGCCGGCCTCCGCGCCGAATCCGGTGGGGATCCGCCGGGCGACGTCGTCGATGACACCGAGCACGCCGACCACCGGGGTGGGCAGGATCGCCACGTCACCGGTCTGGTTGTAGAAGCTGACGTTGCCGCCGGTGACCGGGATGCCGAGTTCCGCGCAGCCGTCCGCCAGGCCGCGGACGGCCTGGGAGAACTGCCACATGACGCCCGGGTCCTCGGGGGAGCCGAAGTTCATGCAGTTGGTCACCGCGAGGGGCACCGCGCCGCCGACCGAGACGTTCCGGTAGGACTCGGCCAGCGCCAGCTTGGCGCCGTTGTACGGGTCCAGTCGCACGTAGCGGCCGTTGCAGTCGGTGGAGATGGCCACGCCGCGGCCGGTCTCCTCGTCGACGCGCACCGTGCCGCTGTCGTTCGGCTGCGAGGACACCGTGTTGCCCCGCACGTAGCGGTCGTACTGGTCGGTGACCCAGGCCCGCGAGCACAGGTTCGGCGAGGCCAGCAGCTGCAGGATCGTCGCCCGCAGTTCGTCCGCACTCACCGGTCGCTTCAGCGCGTCCGGCACGTTCGCCACCAGAGCGTCCTGAGTGGACGGTCGCTCGATGGGCCGGTTGTACACCGGACCCTCGTGCGCCACGGTGCGCGGCGGCACGTCGACAACGGTGTTGCCGTGCCAGGTGATCCACAGCCGGCCACCGTTGGCGGCCTCTTCCTCGGTGACGTCGATGACCTCACCGATGACCGTGGCGGTGACGTCCCACTTGGCGCAGACCGCCATGAAGGCGTCGACCTTCTCCGGGGTCACCACGGCGCACATGCGCTCCTGGGACTCGGAGGACAGGATCTCCGCCGGCGTCATGTTCTTGGCCCGCAGCGGGACCTGCTCCAGCCACACCCGCATGCCGCCGTCACCGGCGGAGGCGAGTTCGCTGGTGGCACAGGACAGTCCGGCGCCGCCGAGGTCCTGGATGCCGGTGACCAGGTCCGCCTTGAACAGGTCGAGGCAGCACTCGATGAGCACCTTCTCGGCGAACGGGTCGCCGACCTGGACGGCGGGCAGCTTCTTGCGGCCGCCGCCGCTCTCGGCGTCGCCGAAGGACTCGGAGGCCAGCACGGACACGCCGCCGATGCCGTCGAGACCGGTGGTGGCGCCGAACAGGATGACCTTGTTACCGGTGCCGGAGGCGTGCGCCAGGTGCAGGTCCTCGACCCGCATGGCGCCGACGCACAGCGCGTTCACCAGGGGGTTGCCCAGGTAGGTCTCGTCGAAGACGACCTCGCCGCCGATGTTCGGCAGGCCCAGGCAGTTGCCGTAGTGGCCGATGCCGGAGACCACGCCGGGCAGCACCCGCTTGGTGTCCTCGGCGTCCGCCGGGCCGAAGCGCAGCGGGTCGCCGACGGCGATCGGCCGGGCGCCCATGGCCATGATGTCGCGGACGATGCCGCCGACGCCGGTCGCGGCGCCCTGGTGCGGCTCCACATAGGACGGGTGGTTGTGCGACTCCACCTTGAAGGTGACCGCCCAGCCGTCGCCGATGTCCACCACACCGGCGTTCTCGCCGATGCCGGCCAGCATCTTGGACTTCATCTCGTCCGTGGTGGTCTCACCGAAGTAGCGCAGGTGCACCTTGGACGACTTGTACGAACAGTGCTCGGACCACATGACCGAGTACATGGCCAGCTCGGCGTCGGTGGGACGACGGCCCAGGATCTCTTTGATCCGGGCGTATTCGTCGTCCTTCAGGCCGAGCGCCTTGTAGGGCTGGTCCTGGTCCGGGGTGGCCACAGCGTTGTCCACCGTGTCCACATAGGAGTCCACTGCGGTCATGCCTGCTCCTCGCTGGCGCTCGTCACAGGCACGACCGAGGGTGCTGTGTTCAATTGTTCGCTCGCAAGCTCGCTCACGTCTTCACCACCGAGTCAATGAGGGACAGGAACATCCCGAGGCCGTCGTCAGAAGGTCCGGTGAGCGCGTCGATGGCGTGCTCCGGGTGCGGCATCAGGCCGACCACGCGGCCGTTCTCGCTGACGACGCCCGCGATGTCGCGCTGCGCGCCGTTGGGGTTGCCGCTCACGTAGCGGGCCAGCACCCGGCCCTCGGCCTCGAGCTGGTCCAGGGTCTCCTGGGAGGCCGTGTAGTTGCCCTCGCCGTGCTTGACCGGAACGAGGATCTCCGCGCCCGCCTCAAAGCGAGAGGACCAGGCACTGGAGGTGTTCTCCACCTTCAGCCACTGGTCCTTGCAGACGTAGTGCAGGCCGGCGTTGCGCACCAGCGCGCCAGGCAGCAGGCCGGACTCGCACAGGATCTGGAAGCCGTTGCAGATGCCCAGCACCGGCATGCCCTTGCCCGCGGCCTCGATGACCTCGGTCATCACCGGCGCGAACCGGGCGATCGCGCCGCAGCGCAGGTAGTCGCCGTAGGAGAAGCCGCCGGGAACGACGACGGCGTCCACACCCTTGAGGTCGTGGTCGCCGTGCCAGAGGTTCACCGGCTCGGCCCCGGCGCGCGAGACGGCACGGACGACGTCCGTGTCATCCAGCGTCCCGGGGAAGGTGATCACACCAACCTTGGTCATCGGCTAGCTCACCCGCCGGATGACGAAGTCCTCGATGACCGGGTTGGACAACAGGGACGAGGCGATCTTCTCCAGGGTCGCGTCGTCGACCAGGTCGTCGACCTCCAGTTCGAAGTGCTTGCCCTGGCGGACATCGGAGATCCCGCTGAAGCCGAGGCGGGGCAGCGCCTTGGCCACCGCCTGACCCTGGGGATCCAGAATTTCCTGCTTGGGCATGACGTCGACGATGACTCGGGCCACCTGTGCTGCTCCTACAGTCGCTGCGGGGTCCATCTACCCGCGCAGGGTACCTCTAATGTTCACCTGTGGCGGAAGCCATAGCGCTGTGACCAGCATCGCGGCACCCTGTTGACCATGAGGCTTCTGGTACTGGGCGGGACCATGATGGTGGGCCGGAAGGTCGCCGAGTTAGCGATCTCCAGCGGGCACGAAGTCCTGTGTGCGGCACGTGGCCTGTCCGGGCAGGTGCCCGAGGGCGCGCGGCTGATCCCGATCGACAGAGATCATCCGGAGAGCATGGAGGCACTGCGCGGCGAGCGGTTCGACGCCGTGGTGGATGTGGCGCAATTCTCGGTCAACTGGGTCCGCCAGGCCCTCGGCGTGCTGGCGCCGACCACCGATCACTGGACGTTCGTCTCCTCGGTCAGCGTGTACGCGGACACGAGGACCAGGGGGCAGACGACGGACTCACCGGTCCACGAACCGGGTGAGGACGGTGTCGAATTCACCCCGGAGCAGTACGGCAGGGTCAAGGTGGCCAGTGAGCTCGCGGTGCGTGAGGCCATGGACGACCGGGCCTTCGTGGTGCGGCCCGGCCTGATCACCGGCGAGGGTGACCACCACGACCGGTACGGCTACTGGCCGAACCGGCTGTGCAACGGCGGCCAGGTGGTCATCCCGGACACCGGCATGCCGGTGCAGTCGGTGGACAACGAGGACCTCGGCCGGTTCATCGTGCACGCCGCCCGGCACCGGCTGGCCGGCACCTTCGACGCGGTGAGCGAGCCCCGGCCGATGCGCGAGGAGTTCGACGAGATCGCCGAGCTGGTGGCCCCCGCGGACACCGAGTTCGTGCCGATGAGCTCGGACGCGCTGGTCGCCGCCGGGGTCAATCCGTGGACCGGCGACCGTTCGCTGCCACTGTGGGTGCCCGCGGAGTACGACGGGCTCATGGCGCACGACGCGGCCTCCGCCTACGAGGCGGGGCTGGTCACCCGGCCGTTCGCCGAGAAGATCGACGCCGTGCTGGCGCAGGAGCGGCTGCTCGGCGTCGACCGTGCTCGTAAGGCGGGACTGTCGGCGGATCAGGAGGCGGAGCTGCTGCGCACCGTCTGAGCGGCGGGGTAGCCCGGCAACGGGTCGAACGGCCGATGGCGCCCAGCCGGGGCCTGTGGTGGGCTGATCACGGCCCGTACCTGCGCGGGATTCTGGGGTGACCGTGATCGCTGTCGTTAGAGGTCTGCCGCTGTTCGCGCACGTTGCCCTGTGCGCACTGGCCGCAGCCGCCGGTGCGCTCGTCTACACCGGGTTCTTCGTCGGTTCGGGGTTCCTCACCGCGCTGGTCACCGCCGCCGTTGCGGCCGCGATCCTCGCTGCGGTTGCCGTCCATCTGCGTGGGACCGCGCCCTTGATCGGGTCGGCGGGTTTCGTTCTGTTCGCCAGCTTTGTACTGGTTCCAGAGACCCTGGCGAGTGGCCTGCCGACCGGCCGCACGCTGCAGCTGATCGGGACCGGATTCACCGGTGGCTGGTCTCGGCTGCTCACGGTCGGTCTGCCCGCGTTGTCCTCCGCCGATCTGCTGATCATCCCGGCGGCGATCATCTGGACCGGAGCATTTCTGGCGACGAGCCTCGCTCTTCACGGCTGCTCGGCCGTCGTTTCGGCGGTACCGACAGTGGTCGCACTGGGGCTGGCCTTGCTGATCGCCGGCGAGCACACAGGCCAGGGCACCGCGGCGGCCTTCGTCCTACTGGCCGCACACGGCGTTCAGTTGCTCCTGGATGGCGGGTCGGTTCGTCTCGCCGCGGTTCTGATGTTGGTGGCTGGTCTAGTCGCTGGCCTCATTCCGTTCGTGTCCGGCGTGCGACGCTTCGACCCGCGTGCCCTGTACCGACCACCGGTGCAGGTAGCCGATGTACTCAATCCATTGGCTGCGATCTCCGGCCAGGTTAAGACCAGCCCGCCACAACCCCTGTTCACCGTTCGGATGACGGCTGAGGCCGCCAACGGCATAGAGCGCATCCGTATCGTCGCCCTTGACCACTTCGACGGTCGGCTGTGGACGGAGCAGAACGAGTTCCGAGCGGTAAGCGTCGATCTGCGGGAGTCGTCGCGGCTCGCGCGTGCCAAACCGGTGGCCGCGGATATCGAGATCACCGGCCTTGTAGGTCCGTATCTCCCTGTGCTGGGTACGGTCACCGCCTTGAGCCGGCCCGATTCGCCCGGTACCACCGGGTTGAACGCCGATCGGGACGTTCTGGCCACCACCCAGGGTCTGCTTCGCGGCTTGCGCTACCGGCTGGATGCGGCGGCCGCGCTTCCCGGCCTTCAGCTGAATGACGTTCCGGTCGGCCGAATCCCGGCCGACTCCTCTCCGGCTGCGCCACAGCCGATCAGCGATCTCGCCCGTCGCTATCGCGGGCGGGACTACATCGCGCTGAGCAGCTTGCAGTCTGCGTTCCCCTGTTCCGTTGATTCGCACCAACCAGCCGGGCAGTCCTACGCCGACCTGGCTGAGGTGGTGAGTGGACAACGTGCGAGTGGGTCGGCGGAGCAGTGCGTCGCGGCGTTCACCGTGCTGGCCAGAGCAGCGGGTTTTCCCGCTCGGACGGCTGTCGGATATCGGCTGCGTACCTACGCGGACGGTGGCTTCCGGGTGACCACGGCCGATGCCAAGGCCTGGACAGAGGTGCTGTTCGACGGCGTCGGTTGGGTCCCGTTCGACCCGGCGCCATCGGATTCGCCACGCCCGCGCGAGGAGTCTCCGACTGCCGCTCAGTCGGAGGCCGTGTCGCCGACCGGCAGGCAGGATTCCCGGGATGCCGGCGCGGAGTCCAGGTCGTCGTCTCCTCCGGCCGTGACTGCAGGGAATCCGTTGCTGATGGTGGGTGTGCTGGCGGCGCTGGCGGTCCTGTGTCTACCGGCCGTTCCGTTGGTGAAAGCGCTACGGCGGAGCCGTCGCAGGCATCGAGGTGATCTTCGGGCTCAGGTGTGTGGCGCGTGGTGCGAACAGCGTGATCGGCTCGTCGAAAGGGGGTTCGCCATCTCTGCGTCGTACACCGCAGGCGAGGTCGCCACGCTGGCGGATCAGCCGGCCGTGACGGCCATGGTGCCGCTGGTCGATGCTGCGATCTACGCCGCCGAACTGCCTGCAGACAGCGCACAGCAGGCGTGGCGGCTGGTGAGACGGCTTCGGGCGGATCTGTATCCAGGTCGGGTGTCCTTGCCACGCTTGCTCGCCGCACTGGATCCTCGGCCACTGCGTGGGCTGTTGAACAGGGGCAGAGAATGAGATACCTGAAGGTTCGCCGAGTCGGCCTGATACTGCTGGCGGTGGGCGTTCTCTGCGGGGTACTCGTCGTCGGCAACGGTTCCCGGCAATCCGTGCCGCGCACGCGAATCCAGTCAGGCACGGCTTGGCTCCCGTCGGCGTCGGCCGGCCAGCTGACCCTGGTGGATGGTGTGGCCGATCGGGTCGCCGCCCGGGTACCTGTGGCCGGTGGCCGCAGAGCGCTTACCGCCGCCCAGGCGCCAGGTGCGGGGTTCGCACTCGACCGGGCAAGTGGCGAGCTGATCAGAGTGGACGAGATCACCCGGCAGCAGCGCCGCACCATCGTTCCCGGCGCCGTCCGGTTGATCAGTGTGGAGCAGGGGCTGGTGGTAGTGGGCCGTGACGGATTCTCGGTGTTGGACCCCGGGAGTCTGGTGGTCCGTGAGCATCAGCGCACTCCAGGGCGGATCGATGACATCACCGTGGACGCATTGGGGAGACCCTGGATGCTGGATCGTGCTGCCGGGGACCTGAGCTGGTTCACCAGCGGTGTGCGCCGGCACCGACCGGCTCCCGCAACCGCAATGCTGGTCACGGTCGAGGGCGCCCCGGTACTGCTTGACCCTTCGACAGGAGTGGCCGAACTGCTGAATCCGGCCACCGGCGAACCGACCAGAACCTGGCGGCTTGATACTCGGCCCGGCGACGCTGTTCTGGCCTCCGGTGGATCGCACTTATCGGTCGTCAGTGGGTCTACCTTGCGCATTTGTTCCCCGGAACTGGCCCAGTGTTCGTCCACTGTGGAGATAGGTGGGCCCGGCAGTGAGCTGGGCGTGCCCGTCCAGGCCGGTGATCACGTGTTCGTACCGGACTACGGCATCGGGCAGGTGTCCATTGTGGATGTGGCCGCGATGCGGATCACTCACCGGCGCCCGCTGTTCGACGGGAGGCACCGATTCGATCTGGTCGTGGCTGACGGAATCGTGTTCTATAACGACCCCGACGGTGAGCGGTCCGGGGTGATCTCCCCTGACGGCCGGATCAGTGTGATCACCAAATACGATTCGGAGCAGCTCGCAGCTGGAGAGCTGGTCGCCGGCGTACCGGATCCGGTCGGCCGCTCCGGGCAAGGGACGGTGGCCTCGGTGAGCCGTCCGGCGGTTTCGGGTAGTGGAGTCGGCCCTGGTTCTGAGGCGGTTGCCCCGGAGCCGTTATCGATCTCCGTGACGCCACATGACCGGGCATCTGTCGGTGAGGAGCTCGTCCTCGCCGCACTGGGGCCGCCGCTCACGGCGGTTCACTGGGACTTCGGAGACGGAGCGGTCGGCGAAGGCGTTACCGTCCAGCATCGCTGGGACCGGGTCGGTACCTTCCCGATCCGGGCGAGCGCGGTGTCCATGTCGGGCGGCGCCCGGTACGACGCGACCGCCTCTGTGGTCATTGATCTACCGGGGGCACCGCCAGGTGTTGCCGGGATCAGCGTCGAACCGCCCAAGCCGGTGATCGGCCAACGAGCGCATGTGTCCGCCGACATCACCGGGGGCACGCCGGATCGCCGGTCGTGGAGCATCGTCGGGCCGAAGGGAACCGAGGTCACCTCGGACGCTGCGGAGTTCGACCATGCCTTCGCCGAGGCGGGCAGGTACACCGTGACCCTGAGCATGGCCGCCGGGAGCCAGGTCGTCCGGTCCTCGGTCTCACTGCAGGTCGATGCGGGCCGCGTGGTGGGCTGGGGGCAGCACGCGACGATCCCACCGGAAGCGCAGAGCGGAGTCATTGCCATTTCGGCAGGCACGAACCACAGTCTGGCGCTGAAGGCCGACGGAACGTTGATCGCCTGGGGTGATAACACGTGGAACCAGGTGACCATCCCCTCGGAGGCGCAACATGACGTCATCGCCATGTCCGCCGGAGAACAGCACAACCTGGTGCTGAAGTCCGATGGCACCGTTATCGCCTGGGGCCAGTACATGAACGGTCCACAGGACGTCGTGATCGCTCGACCGGCGCGGACAGGAGTCAAGGCCTTGTCCGCAGCTCCCTACTTCGACATGGCACTGAAATCCGACGGCACGGTGGTCGCTTGGGGCGGGGGAGATCCAGGCCAGTACGTGGACGGGAACATGCCCATCCCGGAAGAGGCGAAGACCGGTGTCGTGGGTATCGCCGGTATCGCCGGTCGCCTCTTCGCCCTGAAGCCCGACGGCACGCTGTACAGCTGGCGTTCGCGAATGTGGGAATTCGCGGCTTCGTCCGGCCTCGTGGACGTTGTGGAGCGGGATGTGCTGGACTTCCGGCCAGGTGATCACACCACCGTTCTGCGGCGGGATGGCTCGGTGATCAGCGTGGACAAGAACTTCCTGGAGCTGCCGCAGGAGGTGCCTCCGCCGGGGCGTCGGGATATCGTCGCGATCGGACAGGGGCTGGCCCTGAAGGCTGATGGCACGGTGATCGCCTGGGGTTCCGGACCGAACCTGGTCCCGGTGAACCTGCGTGCGCTTCGGATCGATGGCAGCCAGTCCTGCGGGCTGGCGATCACATAGCCGGACCTCCGGCGGGCATGTGGTCCGCCCGCCGGAGTGCGGAGTCCTAGCCCATGTAGTCCTTGATCTTGGGCCAGATGACGCTCATGTCCGTGCCGATGTTCATGCACGGACCTTCCGTCGATCCGGCGAAGTGCAGAGCGATCACCTTGTGGGATTGCCGGGAGACCACCGGTGAACCGGAGGTTCCCTTCCGGGTGTCGCACTCGTAGCCGATCATGTCGCCGGTGTAGACGGTGTTGACGGTGCAGATTCCGTCGCCTTCGGTGAGGACGGCGAGCTTCTTGGTGCCGCCGCCCGGATGCTGCGGGATGTAGATCTGGCCACCCTTGACCGGCGTGCTCGGATCGACGTTGAGCCAGCCGTACTGGGCGGTCGCGACGAAGTCCGTCACAGTGAACAGGGTGAAGTCGAGGCCGGCGTCCGTGGTCAGGATCTGGTCGACGGCGACCGTGGTCCCCGGGCTCAGTTCGGTCCCGGTGCAGGTGGCGCACTGATAGTTGAACAGGATGTCGCCGCTGATCCAGGTCGATGGCGACAGGCAGTGGTTGTTGGTCAACATCCGGTTCGTCGCGCCGATGCGGAACGCCGTGCAGGCGGCGATCTTTGTCTTGCCATCGGCCGGGTCCTTGAAGGTGATCCTGGCCTGGGCCACGGCAGCCGAGTGCTCGAACTCCGCCGGGAACGTGGCCTTGAAGCAGGCGATCTCCTGCGACTGGTCGGTGCCGCAGATGTTCGTCACGGCTCGTTCCTGCATCTCCTGAGCGGAGTAACCGCGGAACAGGGTGTCCACGGTGGCCGAACCGGATCCGTTGTGCAGCGCGATGATCGCGGTGTCGCCTTCGACGGACACTGCCCACTGTGGACCGGAACCGCGGATGGTGCGCGCCTGGGACCCGCTGCTGTCCGACACCGTCAGGTAGGCGCCGGGCTGAAGGTGCAGGGAGTCGAAGTGCAGCTTCAGGTATCCGGCATCAGCCCGGTGGATCACCGTGGACGGACTGTGTTCGTCGACGCGGGCGGAGACGGCCTCCTGGGTACCGTCGCTCTCCATGGCTTGTGGGGTGAAGGTCGGGGTCTTTATCGCGTCACCGGTGACCAGTAGACCGGTTATCAGCAGAAATGACGCCGTGAGCATTCGGAGCATGGCAGAACCTCGATGGTGTGGTGGTCGTCTGTGGGCGCACGCGCTCACCGCCACCTCTCGGCTGCGACGTCACCGGAGTCGATACTCCCCGGTGCCGCCTTGAGGTTTCGCCAGTCAACTGCCGTAATCAAAAAAGGCAAACCGAGGTCCATCCGGACCTACGGGATCATCGCAAGCGGCTCAGATTCCGCCGCCGGGCCGGGACCTGCAGCGGGACGATCTCGGTGGTCTCGGTGAGCAGCGCCGGGTAGGTGATCGGCGTACAACCCTGGGCCAGGGCGAGATCCACGAGGTCCTTCAGCGTCTGCGCCGAACTCGCCAGTTCGTCGGCGTGCACCGCCAGCCGCAGCGTGCCGCCGCGCCGTGCCGTCCGCTCCGCCACCTTCAGCAGCGTCCAGCGGCGCCACTCCGGGGCGATGGAGCCCCAGCCGAGGCCATGGACGAGCCCCGGGTAGACGGCGCCGGTGGTCAGGTCGTGCAGGCCGGTGGCGGTGGCGCAGCTGCGGAAGCCGTACTCCCGCAACGCGGCCATGGTGCCCACCGACGCCAGCCAGCGCGGCGGGGCGAAGTGCTCGGTGGCCAGTTCGAGCCGGTCCATCAGCGCCTTGGCGACGCGGATCATCATCCGCGCCTCGTGCTCGGGCGTGGCGGCGAACTCCAGGTGCGCCATGTTGCCCAGCTTCGCGAGGCCGCTCAGCGCGGCGTGCGAGGGCGGAATGGCCGCGTGGGAGAGGCCGTGCAGGAGCACCGCGTCGCCGACCTTGTGCCGGGCGCGGATCCAGTCCAGCGCCTCGCCGCTGACCCGTCTGGGGGCCACCAACAGGGAAAGCGGTGCCCGGCGACGGTCCATGGCGTCGGTGAACGCCATCACGTCGGACAGGTTGTCGTCCGTGACCCCGCTGAGCGAGACCACCAATCGCTTACCGGCTCCGGAGACGCCAGGTTCCCGCTGGTCAGCGTGCATGCTCTAAGGAGGCCGTACGCGCATTGCGATCACTTGTCCAGCAGGTGACGCTTTAACGCAGAACTACCGACAAGCTGGATTTCAGTGCCAGTCGACGTGAGCATGGTGCCCTTACTAGCGTCTGACGCGCGCATGGGCACCATGCTTGCGTTCACAGCCAGTCGGCAAAGGACAAGCCGCTGATCCGCTCGTAGGCCTCGATGTACCGGCTCCGGGTGGCCTCGACCACGTCGGCGGGCAGCGCGGGCGGCAGGCCCTGGCGGTTCCAGTTGGCGGCCAGCCAGTCGCGGACGCTCTGCTTGTCGAACGAGGGCTGTGCACGGCCCGGCTCGTAGGCGTCGGCGGGCCAGAAACGGGACGAGTCCGGGGTGAGCACCTCGTCGGCCAGCACCAGCGAACCGTCGGTATCCACGCCGAACTCGAACTTGGTGTCCGCCAGGATCACGCCACGCTCGGCGGCGTAGTCGGCGGCCCGCCGGTACACCTCGACGGTGACGTCCCGCAGCTCGGCGGCCCGCTCCGCGCCGACCGTGTCGACCACGCCCTGGAAGTCGATGGCCTCGTCGTGGTCCCCCACGGCGGCCTTGGTGGTGGGGGTGAAGATCGGCTCGGGCAGCTTGCTCGCCTCGATCAGGCCCTCGGGCAGCGGCACGCCGCACACCGACCGGGATCGCTGGTACTCCTTCAGGCCGGAGCCGGCCAGGTAGCCGCGGGCCACACACTCGACCGGCAGCATCTCCAGGCGACGGACCAGCAGCGCGCGGCCGCGGACCTCGGCCGGGATGCGCGGGTCGTCGTGCGAGATCAGGTGGTTCTGGCCGCCGAGCAGCTGGAACCAGAAGACGCTCATCGCCGTGAGGATCCGGCCCTTGTCCGGGATCTCGGAGTCCAGCACGTAGTCCAGGGCCGAGATCTTGTCCGAGGCGACCAGCAGCAGGGTCTTCTCATCCACCGTGTACAGGGTGCGGATCTTGCCTGCGGCCAGCAGCGGGTAATCGGCGAGCGTCGTCACCTGGACACTTTTACACAACCGGGGTCAATCCGACGATTTCGGTGAGCCCGTTCACCACGTCCCGCAGCCACCAGGTCAACGCGCAGGGGGCACGCCGCGGGTCGTCCTCGGCTAAGTCGGCCGGCAGCGGGCAGTCCAGCGCCTCGGGCACCCCGGTGGTGATCGCGTAGGCGGTGCGCAGGTCCAGCAGCACCGCGATCCAGTTGCGGACCTCGTGCTTGTCCTTGAGCTGCACGATGCCGCCACGCCGGGGCAGACTGGCCAGCACGTCCTCGATGCCCGCGCGCAGGTCGGTCATCACCTCGGGCTCGGCCCACAGCCGCACCGGTTCCGGATCCTCGGCGGGCAGATAGGTGCGCAGTACCGCGCACAGCCGCTGGTCCTCGGTGGGCCTGTCCGGCAGTCGCAGGCCGAATTCGGTGGGGCGGTACTGCTTCGTCCGCCAGTCCACCAGGTCGCGGAACCCGGTCAGCTGGGCGCGGAGCCAACGCAAATGGATCGGCTTGAATGCGCCTACGACCAATTGGTCGGTGCGGTCCCAGCAGATCACGGCGCGCCCTTCAAAAGATCTTGTGGGCGAGACCTTACTGCCTACACCGGAACACTCGGTGCACGGCGCACCGAGTGTCCGATGTGGATTTTCATACGGTTGCGTTTCTCCTGCTGAAGAACCAGTACACGGCCACGCCGATCGCGCCCCAGACCACGAATCGGATCCAGGTGACGCTGGGCAGGCTGATCGCCAGGTACAGGCACATCAGCAGGCCGAGCACCGGGGTCACCGGCGCGCCGGGAGCGCGGAACGGCCGCTCCATCTCCGGCCGGGTGCGGCGCAGCACCAGCACCGCCACGTTCACCGCGGCGAACGCGGTCAGCGTGCCGATGGTGGTCAGTTCCACGATCACATCGAGGGGCACGAACGCGGCCAGCAGGGCGATCAGGATGCCGACGAACAGGGTGTTGACCACCGGCGTTCCCCGGCGCTCGTCGACCGTGCCGAACGCCTTGGGCAGCATGCCGTCCCTGGACATGGCGAACAGGATCCTGGTCTGTCCATACAGGACGGTCAACACCACGCTGGTCAACGCGATCACCGCGCCGACGGTGAGCAGCCAGTAGCCCCAGCCGATACCGGTGACCCGGTCGATGATCCGGGACAGCAGCGCCTCGTTGCCCGCCATCTGCTCGGCGGGCATGGCGCCCAGCGCCGCGAGTGCCACCGCGCAGAACAGCACCGTGCTGATCACCAGGGAGGCCAGGATGGCCTTGGGCAGCGTGCGCTGCGGGTCCTTGACCTCTTCGCTGGCGGTGGACACGGTGTCGAAGCCGATGTAGCAGAAGAACAGCAGCGCGGCGGCGGCGCTGATCCCGGAGACGCCGTGCGGCGCGAACGGGGTCATGTTCGCCGGGTCGAAGGCGAACGCGGCGATGCCGATGAACAACACCAGGACGCCGATCTTCAGGATCACCATCGCCGTGTTGAACCAGCTGGTCTCCTTGACGCCCTTGACCAGCAGCAGCGTGCACAGCAGCACGATCAGCGCCGCGGGCAGGTCCAGCCAGCCGCCCTGGGCCGGGGTGGCGGTCAGCGCGGCAGGCAGTTCCACGCCGAACCAGGACTTCAGCAACGCGTGGAAGTACTGGCTCCAGCTGGAGGCCACCGCGCCGACCGAGAGCCCGTACTCCAGGCACAGGTTCCAGCCGACCAGGAAGGCCACCAGCGGGCCCAGTGCGGCCTTGGCGTAGCTGTAGGCGCTGCCGGAGACCGGGATGGCGGCTGCCAGTTCGGCGTAGGACAGCGCGGAGAACGCACAGGTGGCCGCGGCCAACACGAAGGAGACCAGCGCCGCCGGACCGGCCAGCGGCACGGCATCGCCGAGCACGGTGAAGATGCCGGTGCCGATGATCGAGCCGATGCCCAGCGAGGTGACCCCGACCAGGCCGAGTTTCCGCTGCAGACCGGCCTCGGTCTGCTTGTTGTCGAGGGTCGTCACAGAATGGGCTCCGGGGCGTACGCGGCGGCCTTCGGGTAGCGAGCGGTGATCACCGCGATCTGCTCGATCAGGTCGGCGACCTGGTCCGCCGCCGCGCCGGTGAACGGCAGCCGGTCGGCCAGCAGCGCGTCCAGCTGCCCGGCGTCCAGCGGGATGCGCTCGTCGGCGGCGAGGCGCTCGATCAGCTCGTTGCGCTCGCCGCCCTTCTCCCGGAGCGCCAGCGCGGAGGCCACCGCGTGCTCCTTGATGACCTCGTGGGCGGTCTCCCGGCCGACACCGGCGCGGACGGAGGCCATCAGCACCTTGGTGGTCGCCAGGAACGGCAGGTACCGGTCCAGCTCCCGCTCGACGACGGCGGGGAACGCGCCGAACTCGTCCAGCACGGTCAGCAGCGTCTCGACCAGCCCGTCGAAGGCGAAGAAGGCATCCGGCAACGCCACGCGGCGCACCACGGAACAGGACACATCGCCCTCGTTCCACTGGTCGCCGGCCAGCTCGCCGACCATGCTCGCGTAGCCGCGCAGGATGACCGCGAAGCCGTTGACCCGCTCGCAGGACCGGGTGTTCATCTTGTGCGGCATGGCGGACGAGCCCACCTGGCCGGGCTTGAAGCCCTCGGTGACCAGGTCGTGGCCGGCCATCAACCGGATCGTCTTGGCCAGGCTGGACGGGCCGGCGGCCAGCTGCACCAGCGCGGTGACCACCTCGAAGTCCAGCGAGCGCGGGTACACCTGGCCCACGCTGGTCAGCACCTTCTCGAAGCCGAGGTGCTCGGCGACCGACTTCTCCAGCCGGGTCAGCTTCTGGCTGTCCCCGCCCAGCAGGTCGAGCATGTCCTGCGCGGTGCCCACCGGGCCCTTGATGCCGCGCAGCGGGTAGCGGGTCAGCAGGTCCTCCAGCCGCCCGAAGGCGACGAGGACCTCGTCGGCGATGGAGGCGAAGCGCTTGCCCAGCGTGGTGGCCTGCGCGGGCACATTGTGCGAGCGACCGGTGATCACCAGCTCGGCGTTCTCCGCGGCCAGCCGGGACAGCCGGACCAGCACGGAGACGACCCGGTCGCGGACGTGCTCCAGGCTCTCCTTGACCTGCAGCTGCTCCACGTTCTCGGTGAGGTCGCGGGAGGTCATGCCCTTGTGCACCTGCTCGTGGCCGGCGAGGGCGTTGAACTCCTCGATGCGCGCCTTGACGTCGTGCCGGGTGACCTTCTCCCGCTCGGCGATCGACGACAGGTCGACGTTCGTGAGCACCCGCTCGTAGTCGGCCACGGCCTGCTCCGGCACCTCGATGCCCAGTTGACTCTGTGCTTTGAGCACAGCGAGCCACAGTTTCCGCTCGGAGATGATCTTGTTCTCCGGGGACCAGATGGTGGCCAGGCGGGTGGACGCGTAGCGGGCGGCCAGGACATTCGGAATGTTGGGCTTCGAGCTCACGGGCTCACCCTACGTGCAACTTCAGTAGATTTGGCGGCTCGCGTCGCGGGACACATCCCGCGGC
>QZFT01000086.1 GCA_003600225.1 Pseudonocardiaceae bacterium YIM PH 21723 | reverse complement strand
GTTGACGAGTTTCGGGAAGAGTGCCCGAAACTCCTCAACTCCGGGGTCAGGCCTTGACGTGCTTGTCGGCGACGTCCAGGACCTTGTCCAGGATGGCCAGCCCGTCCGCGACCTGCTCGTCGGTGACCACGCACGGCGGTACCGGCTGGAGCCGGTTCATCGTGGCGATGATCAGCAGGCCGTTCTCCTTACAGGCCGCGATGACCTCCTTCATCGCCGGGCTGACGCCGGCGAGGGGAGACAGTGGTTCGCGGGTCTCCGGGTCGGAGACCAGGTCCAGGGCCCAGAACACGCCGAGGCCACGCACCTCACCGACCGACGGGTGCCGCTCCGCCAGTTCGCGCAGACCGGGTCCGAGGACCTCGTGGCCGATGCGGTCGGCGTTCTGCACGATGCCCTCGTCACGCATGACGTTGAGGGTCGCCACGGCGGCGGCGCAGGCCAGCGGGTGACCGCTGTAGGTGAGGCCGCCGGGGTAGGGGACGTCGGCGAAGTCCTCGGCGATGGCGTCGGAGATGATCACGCCGCCGAGCGGCACGTAGCCGGAGTTGACGCCCTTGGCGAAGGTGATCAGGTCGGGGCGCGCGTCGAAGTGGTCGAGGGCCAGCCAGCGCCCGGTGCGGCCGAAGCCGGCCATCACCTCGTCGGCGATGTACACGATGCCGTAGCGGTCGCAGATCTCCCGCACCCCGGCCAGCCAGCCCGCCGGCGGCACCAGGATGCCCGCGGTGCCCGGCACCGATTCCAGGATGATCGCGGCGATGGTCTCCGGACCCTCGAACTGGATGGTGCGCTCCAGGTTCTCCAGGGCCCGCGCGCACTCCTGCTGTTCGGTCTCGGCGTGGAACGCGGAGCGGTACAGGAACGGTCCGAAGAAGTGCACCGCCCCGGCTCCGGGGTTGTCGGTGCGCCAGCGCCGGGGGTCACCGGTGAGGGTGATCGAGGTGCCGGTGGCGCCGTGGTAGGACCGGTACTGGGAGAGGACCTTGAACCGGCCGGTGTGCAGCCGGGCCAGCCGCACGGCGTGCTCGACCGCCTCGGTGCCGCCGTTGGTGAAGAAGACCTTGTTCAGGTTCTCCGGGGCCACCTCGGCGATCAGCCGGGCGGCCTCCGAACGCGCGTCGTTGGCGGCGTGCGGCGCGACGGTGCAGAGCTTGGCCGCCTGCTGCTGGATCGCCTCGACGACCTTCGGGTGCTGGTGGCCGATGTTGGTGAACACCAGCTGGGAGCTGAAGTCCAGGTAGCGGCGATCGGAGTCGTCCCAGACGTATACCCCCTCCGCGCGGCTGACCACCATCGGGTCCAACTGCCGCTGTGCGGACCAGGAATGGAAGACGTGCGCTCGATCCAGCTGGTAGGTGTCCATACCTCAGCACACTAGGCGCAGACCCCACGATTCGCCGGTGACCGTGATCGGGGTCAAATCCGGCAGCCGAGCGACCAGTCCGGCGAGCCCGGCGACCTGCGGACCGATGCCCACACACCGCATGCCGGCCGCGAGCGCGGCCCCCACTCCGGCGGGGGCGTCCTCCACCACGACACAGTCCGCCGGATCGAAACCCAGCAGGGCAGCGGCCTTCAGATAGCCCTCCGGGTCCGGCTTGCCGTTGCTGAGCTGCTCACCGCCGACCAGGTGCCGGGGCAGGGTGATCCCCGCGTGGTGCAGCCGGTCAGTGGCCGTGGGCGTGTGCGCCGAGGTGACGATGGCCCACCGGTCGGCGGGCAGCGCGGCGGTGAGCTCCCGGGCGCCGGGGATGGGCTGGAGCAGCGGCCGGGTGGTGGCCTCCCGGTCGAGGATCCAGATCCGCTCGGCGGCGGCGTCCAGGTGCGGGGCGACCTCCGGGATGAGCTCGGTGAACCGGCGGCCGTGGGACAGCCGCACGGCCTCGTCGGCGTCCACCTGCCGCCAGGCCGCCCAGTCCCGGATGGCCGCCTCGATGAGCGCGGTGGAATCGACGAGCACGCCGTCGTTGTCGAACAGCAGGGCCGCGCAGTGGATCTCGGTCACGGGTCACCACCCTAGGCGCAGACCCCGGGAATCTCCGGCGACCGTGAGCGGGGTCAAATCCGAGCGGCAGCGTGGGCCCCAGCGGATAACTGATGGCGTCCATCGTTTACCTGAACGCGCTGAAGGACGCCTTCGTTTACCTGGAGTACACGGTGGCGTCCTTCAGGTACTCGGCCTCCAATGCCGTACCCCCAGGTCAGGCCCGGGGCGCGTACATGATCACCGCCACCCCGAGCAGGCAGACGATCGCGCCGGTCACGTCGTAGCGGTCCGGGCGGTAGCCGTCGGCGATCATGCCCCAGGCTAGGGAGCCCGCCACGAACACGCCACCGTAGGCGGCGAGGATCCGGCCGAAGTTGGCGTCCGGCTGCAGGGTGGCCACGAAACCGTACAGGCCGAGCGCGATGACGCCCGCGCCGATCCACGCCCAGCCGCGGTGCTCGCGCACGCCCTGCCAGACCAGCCAGGCGCCGCCGATCTCGGCGAACGCGGCCAGCAGGAACAACAGGATCGAGCGCAGGATCATGGAATTCCTCAGAACCTCGGCGGCGTTGACCGGAGCAGATTCCGGTTACGAGGGAGATGGTATGTCCGAGCACGTCGTGTCCACGGCCACCGCGAAGGTGCACTACACCCGGCAGGGCAGTGGGCCGGGCCTGCTGCTCGTGCACGGCACCAGCGCCACCGGCGAGGACAACTTCGGCCACCTGCTGCCCGAGCTGACCGGCGGACACACCGTGCTGCTGCCCGACTACGCGGGCTCCGGCCGGACCCTCGACGACGGTGGTCCGCTGACCATCGAGCAGCTGTCCGACCAGATGATCGCGGTCATCGAGGACGCCGCCGTCGGACCGGTGGATCTGCTCGGCTTCTCCCTCGGCGCCACCGTCGCGGCGACGGTGGCCGCCCGCCGCCCGGACCTGGTGCGCAGGCTGATCCTCCTGGCCGGGTTCGCCGCCGTCCGGCACCCCAAGGACGTGCTGGCCTTCCAGACCTGGCGCGCGCTGGCCGACATCGATCCGCAGCTGTACCTGCGCTACTCGCTGTCGGTCGCGTTCAGCCCCGCGTACCTGGAGCGGGCCGGCAGCGAGAACCTGGAGCACGAGATCGCCGCCGCTCTCCCGGTTACCGACGGCACCAAGCGGCAGATCGACCTGGACTTGACGGTGGACATCACCGCGCTGCTGCCGAAGATCACCGCCCCCACACTGGTGGTCGCCGGCACGCACGACACCCTGGTGTCACCGTGGAACTCCCGTGAGCTGCACGGGGGCATCGCGGGCAGCGAGTACACCGAGATCGACAGCGGTCACGTGGTCCCCGTGGAGCAGCCGGCCGAACTGGTCGCCGTGATGAAGCGGTTCTTCGCGTAGGTTGGCCGGCATGCGTCTGCTGTTCGCGTCGCTGGCCACGCCCGGACACACCTATCCGCTGCTGCCCCTGGCGGTGGCGGCGCAGCGGGCCGGGCACGAGGTGCACTTCGCCTCCGGCCCCGGCATGCACGCCGAGCTGGATCGCCTCGGCCTGCGGCCGTTCCAGCCGGGACAGGCCGTCTACCAGGTGTTCGCCGGTGACATCCGGACCGAGATGGCCCGGTTGCGGCCGGACCGGGTGATCGCCGGCTGGGGTGTGCCCGGCGTTATCGAGGCGGCCGTCGAACTGGACATCCCCCGGCTGTGGCACGGGTTCGGCCGGATGTTCCCGGACGGGATCGGCCTGGAGCCGCTGTCCTTCGAGGACCCGCACATCGACATCTGCCCGCCATTGCTCCAGGACCCCGCCTTCGTGTCCGCCGCGACCCGCATCCCGCTGCGCCCGCTGCCGTGGTCCACCGGCGGCGCCACCGCCACGCGTGGCGAGCGGCCGCTGGTGTTCGTCACCTTCGGCACCTCCTTCCACGTCGCCCCGGCCCTCGTCGATGTGCTGGAGGGCCTCGCGCTGCTGCGGGCCGACGTGGTGGCGGCCGCCCAGACGCTCGATGCGGTGCCGGACGGGGTCACCGTGCACCCCTGGGTCGATCAGCGGGAACTGCTCCGGCAGGCGGATCTGGTGGTGCACCACGGCGGCAGCGGAACCACCCTGGGCGCGCTCGCCGCGGGCACCCCGCAGCTGGTGATCCCGCAGGGCGCCGATCAGTTCGGGAACGCGGACGCGGTCGTCCACTGCGGCGCCGGACGGCGCCTGGACGCCGTGTCGGTGGCAGCCGTCGCCGCCGCGGCGAACGCGGTGCTGCGCGATCCGGCCTGCCGTGCGGCCGCGGAATTCGTGGCCGCCGAGATCGCCGCGATGCCCGCGCCGGGCGAGGTGGCCAGGGAACTGTTCGCTAGCGTGTGACCGGTGAGCACCATCGACAAGATCGCCTGGATCGAGCTGGTGGACGGCCGGATTCTCAGCACCCGATCGCGCGGCAAGGACACCTACTACCTGCCCGGTGGCAAGCGTGAGCCGGGGGAGAGCGACGTGCAGACCCTGGTCCGCGAGGTCCGGGAGGAGCTGGCGGTGGAGCTCGATCCCACCAGCGCCATGCCGCTCGGCGTCTTCGAGGCCCAGGCACACGGGCGCCCAGCGGGGACCAAGGTGCGGATGACCTGTTATGCGGCGGCGTACGCCGGAACGCCGCAGGCCAGCAGTGAGATCGAGGAGATCGCCTGGCTCGGTTACGCGGACCGCGACCGCGTCTCACCGGTCGACAAGATCATCTTTGATCACCTGAAGAAGGGCGGCCTGCTGCGATGACCAGGGTGCTGGTGATCGGATTCGACCCCGCGACCATCCCCGGCTACGACCCGGCGCCGGTTCTCGCCGCGCTGGACCGGGGCCGCGCGCGGTTCACCGAGCTGGGTATCGACTACGAGGAATGCCTGGTGCCCCTCGACGATCGCGTCGAACAGCGGATCACCGAGGCGTTGACCGCCGCCGGCTACGAGTGCGTGGTGGTCGGCGGCGGTCTCCGCAAGCCCGAGGAGCTCCTGGAGCTGTTCGAGCGGGTGGTGAACCTCGTGCGGGTGCACCAGCCGGGCGCGGCGATCGCGTTCAACAGCAATCCGGAGGACAGCGCCGACGCCGCACTCCGGTGGCTGCCTCAGCCCAGCTGATCATGAGCGCCGGTGATCCAGGCGATGTAGCGGTCCGCCGAGCGACGGACCACATTCTTCGCATCGGCCCGGGTGATCCCGCCCAGCAGGCCGTAGATCCGGTCGAACTCGTAGGGCTCCAGCCGGTCCACGATGCGCCGCACCAGGCCGGGGGACAGCGGGATCTGATTCGGGTAGCTGCGCATGAAGGTCACCCAGCCGTCCGGGGTGGGCACGATGGCGTCCCCGGACAGCAGATCACCGGAATCCAGGACGGCCGCCGCGATGCCGGGGAAGTGGCCGCCGAGCGTCACCAGGGTCACCCCCGGCAACGGTGAGATGGTGTCCTCCCAGGAGGTGATCACCGGGTCCTCACGCTGCACCCAGGACCGGTCGAGGGCGTTGACCAGCACCGGGACCCGGTCGAAGTGGTGGCTCCAGCTCACCTGGGAGCCGAACATGTGCGGATGGCTGGGCACGATCACCGCCGCTCCGCCGAGCTCCTCGATGGCCTCGATCATCGGTGCGTCCACCACGTTCGGCGGGTCCCAGACCAGGTTGCCCGCCGCGGTCCGGTAGACATGCGTGCGCTGGCCGATGCCCAGCCCGGGCTCGCGATGCAGCCGGAACAGGTTCGGGCCCACCTGCTCCCGGATGACCTCCCGGCCGTCGGCGGCCAGTTCCCCGGTCGTCGTCCAGCGTTGCCCGTCGCGCGGTATCCACTGCCGGTCGTCGGCGCAGATGAGGCAGTCGGTCGCCTGCGGCTCGGGTGCGTCGGGGTGCTCCACCCCGCAGGTGTGGCAGATCCAGATCGTCATGATCCGACTCTGCACCCTCCAGCGGGGTGGAGGTCAACCCGTCAGCCGCGCCGAGCCTTGATCTTCTGCACCTCGTTGTGGCCGAGCTCCAGCATGCCGTCGGCGATCATCCCGGCACCCTCGCCGGCCATGCCGCCGACCCGGGGGCCGATGAAGGCGCCTGCTTCCTTGCCGACCAGCCCGCCGATCTTCCCGGCGATCGCTCCGGAGCCGGGCAGCATGGCGTCGGCGATGGCGGAGCTGGCCGTGCTGCCGAGCGTGCTGCCTACCTCGGTGCCGATCTCCTTGCCCAGCTGCTGGCCGAAGACCTGTCCCTTCAGATCAAGGCGCGGGCTGAGGAAATCGTCCACTGGAGCCTCGGCTGCGGCGTGCCTGCCAGGGGCTTCCGGCGCGGCGTGCCGCCCGCTGCTCTCCGGGGCGACGGCTTCGATCGCGTCGTCGGGGATCGCGTGCTTTCCGGGGCGGATGTGGCCGGTGAGCAGTCCACCGAGGGTGCCGCCCACGGTCGAACCGGTCTTCTTGCCCAGGATGCCCGCCTTCTCCTGCACGGCGGCCGGGTCCAGGATCGGGGCGCTGTCCACGAGGAGGTTGTCGTTGATCAGCCGGGCGCCGAACGCGGACACCGAGCCGATGCCGAGCCCGCCGACGAAGCTGCCGACCTGCTTCCCCTTCGACGGGGTGCTCGGCGGCGCGTCGACCTGGTCCACCGCCACCGGTGCTGCCTCAGCGTGTGCTGCGGGTGTGATGACCCCGAGCATCGTCCCGGCCGCCATCACCCCGAACACCGTGCCGGTCACGGCGCGATTCGGCTTCGCCGCCACCCTGTGCCTGCCCCGCGTCTGCTTCACCAGAACCTCCCACCCGACGTACCGTTGTCCGGCACAACTGGTTGCGAGGTAAAGCGATTCGGCACTGTGACCGGCTCAGCCGCGGATTCCCGAAGTTGACGAGGTTCGGCAAAAGACCTCCCGAAGTTGGCGATGTTCGCGCGAGGAACGAGCCCGAACATCGCCAACTTCGGGTTGGGTCAGCCCGGGATCCGGGAGTACAGGTCGGCCACCCGCGCCCGGGTGTCGCCCTGGGTCAGCGAGCCACCCACGCCCACGGCGACCGCGCCCGCGGCGAACCAGTCGGCGATGTTGTCCGCGCCGACGCCGCCGGTGGGCACGAAGCCGATCTGCGGCAGGGCCGCCCGGACCGACTTCAGGTAGGCCGGCCCGAGGGTCTCTGCCGGGAACAGCTTGACCAGCGCCGCGCCCGCCTCGACGGCCCGGACCGCCTCGGTCGGGGTCTGGGCGCCGGCCAGAACCGGGGCGCCATAACGGTTTCCGCAGGCGATCACCGCCTCGTTCACGGTCGGCGCCACCAGGAACCGGGCGTCCGCCTCGATGGCCAGCCGGGCGGACGCCTCGTCCAGCACGGTGCCCGCGCCGATCAGCACGTCACCCTCCACCGTGGACAGTTCGCGGATCGCCTCCAGGGCGTCCGGGGTCACCAGTGAGACCTCGACGACCCGCAGGCCGCCGTCCAGGAGGGCGCGCGCCGTGCTGACCGCCTGTACCGCCGTCGCCGTGCGCAGGATGCCGACGATCTTCGCGTCGGCGATGCGGGCCACTCGTTCCCAGGAATACATCCGGTTCACCTGTCCACGTCGAGGGTGAGGTCGAGCTCGGTGCGATAGGGCAACCCGTCCAGGTCGCCCAGGGACTGCACGGCCAGCGCGCCGACCGCGGCACCCCGGGCCAGGCGGTCCGGGATCGGCAGGCCGTCGAGGGTGCCGGACAGGAACCCGGCGTCGAAGGCGTCGCCCGCGCCGACCGGATCCACCACCGAGGCGGGCAGGGCGGACTGCGTCCACTCCTGTACGCCGTCGGTGGCCCATGCCCCGGCGGCGCCGGACTTGATCACGACTACCCGGGTTCCCCGGTCCAGTAACCACTTCGCCGCGTCGGCCCGGCCGGTCTGTCCGGTGATGACAAGCGCCTCCTCCGCACCGGCGAGCACGATCTCCGCCCCGGGAACCAGTTCGCCGAGTACGGCGGCGGCCCGTTCGTCGGACCACAGCCGGCGGCGCAGGTTCGGATCGAAGGACACGGTGACGTCGTGCTCCCGGGCGATGCACAGCGCCTCCCGCACGGTGTCCACACAGGACTGGGACAGCGCGGGCGTGATCCCGCTGAGGTGCAGGATCCGCGCGCTGACCAGGTACTCGACATCCAGGTCGCCCGGGGTCATTCTGCTCGCCGCCGATCCGGCGCGGTGGTACTGCACGCTGATCGGCCGTACCGCGTGCGCGTCCCGGACCAGCATGCCGGTCGGGTCCGATGTGGACACCCGGGCCCGGCTGACGTCCACCCCGTTCGCCCGCAGGGTGTCCAGGGCCCCGTGGCCGAACGGATCGTCGCCGAGCAGCCCGAACCAGCCCGGCCGGTGTCCCAGCCGGGCCAGTCCGATGGCCACGGTCGCCTCGGCTCCGGCGATGTCCCGGCGGAAGTTCCGCGCCTGGCGAAGGGGCGTGCCGGGCTCGGCGACCAGCAGCCCCATCACCTCACCGAACGTGACGACGTCCATCTCAGCCTCCGTACCGGTGTGCGGGAACTCCGGTGACACCCGCGTCGACCGCGAACAACGCGCCGCCGAGGGGATCCTCGGTGCCGATGGCCGCCGAGGTCACGTAGAGCGTGCCCAGGCCCGGCCCGCCGAACGTGAGGCTGGTCGGCCGGCGCACCGGGAACTCGATCACCCGGTCCAGCCGGCCGTCCGGGGTGTAGCGGTGCACCGCCGAGCCGTCCCAGATGGCCACCCACAGGCAACCGTCCGCATCCAGGGTCATGCCGTCCGGACGACCGTCCACAGTGGTCAGCGTGCGCCGGCTGGCGAGCCCGTCCGGCTGCACGTCGAACACGTCGATCCGCTGGGTGGGCGTGTCGATGTAGTACAGCGCGCGGCCGTCCCCGCTGAACGCGAGTCCATTGGAGACGGTGACGCCGGTGAGCATCGGCTCGACCCGGCGGTCGGGGTCCAGGCGATACAGGATCCCCGCGCCGGCTGTCACGTCGTAGGCCATCGTCCCGGCCCAGAAGGCCCCGGATGGATCGCAGGTGCCGTCGTTGAATCTGGCCGCCGGTCCCGGATGGTCCACTGTGGCCAGGAGCTCGGCGGATCCGCTGCGGGGATCCAGGGTCCGGAAACCGTCGGCGACGGCGAGCACCAGCCCACCGGACCGGCGCGCGGCCAGTGCGCCCACGTGCGTGCCGACCTCGACGGTGAGGTCCACACCGGACGGATCATGGGCGTGGACCCGGCCGGCCAGGATGTCCACCCAGTACAGGGTGTTCGTCTTCTCGTCCCACACCGGGCCCTCACCGAGCTGGGCGTGGGCGTCGAGGACGACCTCGGGTGCGGCCATCACCAGCTCCCCAGCGAGCCGTCGGGGTGGTACCAGACGGGGTTGCGCCAGCGGTGCGGCTGCTCGGCCGCCCTGCGTACCGCCTGCTCGTCGATCTCGATGCCCAGACCGGGCCCGGTGAGCCGGGGGATGAAGCCGTCGACCGAGTCGAACACCGAGTCGTCGGCGAGATAGCCCAGCTTCTCCGAGTCCGGGTGGTAGCCCAGGCCCAGGCTCTGTTCCTGGATCAGGAAGTTCGGTATGGCGAAGTCCAGTTGCAGGGAGGCGGCGAACGCGATCGGCCCGAGTGGACAGTGCGGGGCCACCAGGACGTCGTGGGTCTCGGCGGCGGCGGCGATCCGCCGGCACTCGGAGATCCCGCCCGCGTGGGACAGGTCGGGCTGGGCCACGGCGATGCCGCTGCGCAGCACCGGATCGAAGTCGGTGCGGGAGAACAGCCGTTCGCCGGTGGCGATCGGGATGGAGGTGCCCGCCACGATCGACGCCAGGTGGCTGGAGTACTCGGGCAGCACCGGCTCCTCGACGAACATCGGATGCAGGGGTTCGAGCAACGGCAGCACCCGCCGGGTCATGGCGGTGGTGAACCGGCCGTGGAAGTCGGTCGCGAAGTCCCGCTCGTCGCCGATGACCTCACGCACCGCCTCGGCCCGCCCGACGATCTCCTTGATCCGCTGCCGGGTGTCCAACCCGGACACCAGGCCCCACGGGTTCATCTTGACGGCGGTCAGCCCCACACCGATCTGCGCCTGCGCGGAGTCCACCAGCTCGGCGGTGGAATCACCCCGCAGCCAGCCGTAGATCCGCACCTTGTCCCGCACCGGCCCGCCGAGCAGCTCGTGGATCGGCACTCCCAGGGCCTTGCCCTTGATGTCCCACAGCGCCTGGTCGATGCCCGCCAGGGCGCTGGACAGCACCGGCCCGCCCCGGTAGAAACCCGCCTTCGCCAGGGTCTGCCAGTGGTGCTCGATGCGCAGCGGGTCGGCGCCCTCCAGGTACTCGAAGAGCTCCCGCACGGCCGCCGCCGTGGTCTCCGCCCGGCCCTCCACGATGGGCTCGCCCCAGCCGGTGATGCCCTCGTCGGTGGTCACCTTCAGGAACAGCCAGCGCGGTGGAACCAGGAACAGCTCGAATCCGGTGATCTTCATGGTCACATCCCCCTCGCGGCCCAGCCGCCGTCGACCAACAGTTCGGTACCGGTGATGTAGGACGCGTCCGCCGAGGCGAGGAAGGCCACCGCCGCGGCCACCTCCTCCGGTGTCCCGGCGCGTCCGGCGATGGTGCGGTCCGTGTGTGCCTTGCCGTCCCAGTCGCCCCAGGCGGGGGTACGGATCGGCCCGGGGAGCACACCGTTCACCCGGACCTCGGGGCCGTAGTCCACGGCCAGCTGGCGGATCAACGCGCTGACCGCGCCCTTGGCCGCCGCGTAGGGCGCCGACCCGGGCAGGCCGAGCCTGCTGTGGATCGACCCGGTCAGCACGATGTTCCCTGCCGCTGCCCGTAAGGCGGGGATCGCCGCCCGCACTCCTGAGTGGACACTGCGCAGGGTCAGCGCCAGGACGGAGTCCCAGTCCTGTGTGGACACCTCGTGCAGCGGTGCCCGGGTCGCCGGGTTGCGGCCGGTGTTCAGGTGCAGCACGTCCAGGCGGTCGGGCACGGCCGCCGCCCACCCGGCCTCGCTGGTGACGTCCAGGTACCGGAACTCGCCGCCGATCGCCACGGCGAGTTCCGTCCCCGCTTCCTCGTCGATGTCGGTGACCAGCACGAAGGCACCCTCGGCCGCCAGCCTGCGCGCGGTGGCCGCGCCGATCCCGGAGGCCGCTCCGGTGATCAGCGCGACTGCGCCCTCGAACCGGCGTGCAGCGTCCCGAAGTCGGCGATGTTCGGGCTCGTTCCTCGCGCGAACATCGCCAACGTCGGAGTGATCGCGGTTCACTTGCCGACTCCCTCGGTGAGGCCTTCGGTGATCCGGCGGCCCAGCCACGCGTAGAGCACCAGCATCGGCAGGATCGTGATGGACACCCCGGCGAACAGCGCCCCGTAGTCGGCGCCGTTGTACTGCTGTTGCTGGATGAACCCGATGAGCGCCAGGGACAACGTGTACTTCTCGGTGTCCTGGATGAACATCAGGCCCAGCAGGGTCTCGTTCCACAGGCTGATCGCGGTCAGCAGCAACGCGGTGACCAGGCCGCCCTTGGCCAGGGGCAACATGATCCGGAAGAAGGTTCCACCCGCCGTCAGGCCATCCAGGGCCGCCGCCTCCTCCAGTTCGCTGGGCAGCGAGCGGAAGAACCCGGTGAGCAGGAAGACGGTGAACGGCAGCTGGGTCGCCACGTAGACCAGGAACAGCCCGAAGAGGCTGTCGATCAGGCCGATCTCGGCCAGTACCTGGTAGAGCGGCAACACGATCACCTGCAACGGGATGCCCAGGCCCAGCACGAACAGCATGGTCAGCCCGTTCGCCACCCGGGTCCTGCGCCTGCTGAGCGCGTACGCCGCCGGTGCCGAGATGCCGACCACCACCACCGAGGCGGACACCACCAGGACCACCGTGTTGATCGCGGCGGTGCCGAAACCGGCGCTGTCCCAGGCCCGTGCCCAGTTCGCGAAGTCCAGAGTGGACGGCAGGGACCACGGGCTGTTCAGGATCTGCGTGCTGTCCTTGAACGAGCTCAGGATCATGAAGGCGAAGGCGAACAGGCAGAACCCGACGAACAGCCACACCGCCGCCGTGCCACCCGCCCGTATCGGACGAATCTGGGTCATCAGAACTGCACCGCCTCTCGCCGCATCGCCCGGCGCAGCAACGCCACCAGGGCGGTCACTAGGAACAACATCAGGACGGCCGAGGCGCTGGCGTAGCCGAACCGGTTGAGCGGATTGGCCCCGCCCACGGTCACCCCGTACACGAACACGGCCGTGTTCCACTCGTAGTCCGGCGGCATGTATCCGCCGGCCGCGCCGAAGGCGTAGATGAACTCGAAGATCTTGATCGAGCTGATGGTCCACAGCACGGCCGCCACCCCGACCACATCCCAGGACAGCGGGAGCGTGACGTGCCGCAGCCGTTGCCAGGCCGAGGCGCCCGCCAGTTCGGCGTCCTCGTAGAAGTACTTGGGAATCCGGTCGACGCCCGCCATCAGGATGGCCACGTAGAACCCGGTGGACGTCCACACCAGCGCCACCATGATCATCAAGAACGCCGATTTCGGCCCGATCCAGGCGACCGGTTGCCCACCCATCTTCACGATCGCCGCGTTGAGCAGGCCGTCGTGCCGCAGCAGGAATCCCCAGAAGATGGCCAGCACGATCGGCGACACGATGTGCGGCATGAAGATCACCCCGCGTACGAATCCCTTGCCGCGCATGTCCCGCAGGATCAGCATGAAGCTGAAGCTCAGCACGAACACCGCCACGCCGACGCCGAACAGGATCAGCAGGGTGTTCCCGAACGAGGTAATGAACTGCGGGTCGCTCACCAGCCGCGTGTAGTTCCGCGTGCCACGCCACCGCGGTGGGTCGATGCCGTCCCAGTTGGTGAAGCCGGCGTAGATCGAATACACGGTGGGACCGATGAACAGGGCCAGGTAGACCAGCAGGGGGAGGGCGACGAAGAGGCCGAAGATCCGGCGCTGTCTTGTTTCCAGTGGAGTGGCCATCAGCCCTCGGCCTTCCAGTACTCGACGGTCTTCCGTTTCATCTCGGCCACCCACGCCTGGGAGCCGAGCCGGCCTTGCATCAGTGCCTGCGCTCCCGGTTGCAGCACGCTGGACTTCCACTTGCCGTACAGCAGGCCGATGCCCGCCGCCGTCGGGTAGACCTGTCCGTCGCGCAGTGCCTGCTGCAGGGATTCCAGGCTGGCCGGGGCGGGGATGTCCTCGCGCGGGGTGATGCTCTCGGCCTTGGTGGCGATGCCCTCCAGGCGGGATTTGTTCAGGAAGTAGGCGATGAACTTGCCCGCCGCGTCCCCGTGCCGGGCGGTCCGGGGGATGGCGAAGCCGAAGAAGTTCGCGCTCACCCCGTCGTAGCCGCCGTTGATGGCGGGCAACTGGAAGGAGCTGTAGCTGAAGCCGGGCGCGGCGTAGCTCTTGGATTCGCTGGGCACCCAGGAGCCCTGCAGGATGAGCGCCGCTTTGCCCTGCGCCCAGGCGTTCTGCTGTGCCGGGTACTGGCCGGCGTCGTAACCGGCGGCGAAGTATCCGCCCTTGACCAGGTGTTCCAGCTTGCCGGCCGCGTCGGCGACCCTCGGGTCGTCCCAGGCGGCACCGTCCTGATCGGCGGCCAGTTTCCGCATGCCATCGGGCCCCACAGCCCGGATGAGTGCGATCAACGGCCAGTATTCGGCGGCGCCCACGTTGTCGGCGTCCAGTGCCAGGGGTGCGATTCCCTTGGCCTTCACCGCGTCCAGCGCGGCGACGAACCCTTCCCAGTTCGTCGGCGCGGCGTTCGCGAATTCGGGGAACCGGGCGGCGTTGAACCACAGGGCTTCGCTCGCCACCGCGTACGGCACCAGGTAGAACCGGCCGTCCCGGTCTTTCAGGTGCGGGTGGTACTTGGCCGGGATGACCTCGGAGACCTTCTGCTGTTCACCCGTGACCGTCATGTCGTACACGGAGCCGAGGTCGGCGGCCCGCCGGGAGGACGCGAGGGTGCTGCCCAGCTGGTTGATCGACTGGTCGACCAGGTCCGCCGCGGCCTTGCCCCGCAGGGTGGGGGCGAGTTTCTTGAGCACGTCCCGGCCGTGCCACTGGATGGTGACCTTGACGCCGGTGTCCCTGGTGAACGAGTCGGCGGCGGCCTTGATCACCTGGGCCTGGGGTTCCTTCTCCTGCCACATGGACCAGTAGGTGAATTCGGTGGATCCCTTGTCCCTCCCGGGATCCGCGCTGTCCGTGGCTCCACCGCACGCGGTCGTGGTCGTGATGACCGCGGCGGTGAGTGCCACTAAGGCGATGACACGTTTCATCTGTTCCCCCCATCGACTCAGGGTGCTACCTGACCAGCTCGGCGAACCGGTTCAGGGCAGACTCGGGTACCAGCCCGAGGTGGTACAGGTGCAGTTCGTCGAATCCGCCGAGCAGCTGCCCAGCGGGGATCTTGTCCGGCCGGAGGTACGCCCCGGTGCGGATGTTCCGTTCCCACAGGGAATCCAGCTCCGCACGCAGCACCTCGTGGTCTCCCCACGCGCTGAGCACCACACTGTCCACACCGGACGGGAGTTCGCCGGCGACGGAGGCGAAGGGCCCGGTCTTCCACGGGTCCGGGCTGCCGTGCAGCGTGACCCGCAGCTCACCGGCGGCCTCGGTCAGCTCGCGGCGCAGCCGGCCCGCGAGTCCGGTTCGGACGGTGCGCACCGGCTCGGCCAGGTCGCCGAGGACCTCGTCCACCGCGAACGCGGTGGCGAATCCGTCGCGCACCACGGTGGCCAGCCGGTCGGGGTCCAGGCCCGCTCCGGTGTACAGCTCCCGGCAGGCGGCGCAGAAGCACAGCGAGAGTAGGTCGCGCTGCACCTTGGTCCAGCAGGCGAACTCCAGCTTGTCGTGGTGCCCACCGTGATCCACGCCGAGTGGTCCGCAGGCCTCCAGGATCAGCCCGTCGGGCTGGGCCAGTTCGATGATCTCGCCGACCAGTGCGTGGCAGTAGGCCCGCACGTCCTCGGCGGCCGGACACAGGGCGTACTCGTAGGACTCGCCGAACGCGTTGCGCACCACGAGGTCCGGGTTGGCCGCGCCGAGCAGTGAGTTGTGCGTGAGCACGGTCCAGGCGTGGACCGGGAGTCGGGCGGCCCGCAGCTGTTCCTGGGCGGTCAGGTAGGAGCCGGAGTCCACCCAGGACGGTTCGGCGGGAACCAGCCGGCCGTACCGCTCGGCGCGCACCGGGATGTAGCTCGCCGAGTGTTCGGCGACGATCATCCGGCGGGCCGGGTGCAGGGGAGTAGCCGCCCGGGTGGAGTGGTAGGTCGCGGAGACCGCCACCGCGTCGATGCCCAGATCCACAGCGCGGCCTACGGCAGCGGGATCGCCCGCGTAGTCCCATGGGTAGGCGTAACCAACGGACTTCACCATCGAGGTTTCCTCAGTTCATAGGTGGGATCGATGCGCCGCATGTAGCCGGTGTCGTCCCGGTTGCGCAGTCCACATCGGACGTACTGTTCGTGCATCCTGGCCAGGGCGTCCTCGTCGAGTTCCACGCCCAGCCCCGGGGTGACCGGTACTACGACGGATCCGTCCACGAAGTTCAGGACGCCGGGTGCGATGACGTCCTCGGTCTTCCAGGGCCAGTGGGTGTCGCAGGCGTAGCGGAGGTTCGGGGTGGCCGCGGCCAGGTGCACCATGGCGGCCAGGCTGATGCCCAGGTGCGAGTTGGAGTGCATGGACAGCCCAACGCCGAAGGTGTCGCAGATGCCTGCGAGGAGGCTGGATCGGCGCAGCCCGCCCCAGTAGTGGTGATCGGACAGGACCACCCCGACCGCGTCCGCCCGGATCGCAGGGTCCAGGTGTTCGAAGGCGACCACGCACATGTTGGTCGCCAGGGGGATGGCCGCCTCGCGGGCGACCTCGGCCATGCCCTCGATCCCCGGTGTCGGGTCTTCGAGGTATTCGAGGACTCCGGCCAGTTCCCGGGCGACCCGGATCGAGGTCTCCGGCGTCCACGCGGCGTTGGGGTCCAGCCGCAGTGGCGTGTCCGGGAAGGCCGCACGCAGCGCGCGAACGGCCTCGATCTCCTGCTCCGGTGGGAAGACGCCGCCCTTGAGCTTGATCGCGGTGAACCCGTAGCGATCGATCATGGTGCGGGCCTGCGCGACGATGCCCGCCGGATCCAGTGCCGCGCCCCAGTCGTCGGGCTCGGCGCCCGGGTGCGCGGCCCACTTGTAGAACAGGTACGCGGAGAACGGGATGGCCGTGCGCACCGCGCCACCGAGCAGGTCGGAGACCGGCCGGCCGAGGGCTTTGCCCTGAATGTCCAGGCAGGCCACCTCGAACAGGGAGAATACCCGGTCCACCGTGCCGCTCTCGGTGATCATGCCGGTCAGGCCGTGCCCGTCGGCTCCGGTCTGGCCCGCCAGGGCCGCGCCGGTGGCGGTGAACATCGCGTTCAGTGCGAACACGTCGTGTCCGACGAGGACCTTCGCCACCGCGTGCAGCCTGCGCAGGTGGGCCTCGTCGGCGTAGGTCTCGCCGAGCCCGGTGAACCCGGAGTCGGTGTGCACCCGCAGGATCGCCCGCAGCGCCCAGGGTTCGTGTACGCCGACCGCGTTGAGCAGGGGCGGGTCGGCGAAGGCCACCGGGGTGATGTCGATCTTCGTGATCTTCACGCGGACACCAGGTTCCGGCCGGCTTCCACAATGGACTTGAGCTCGGCCAGGTGTTCCTCGCTGGGATCCACCAGCGGCGCGCGTACCCCGCCGACGTCGAGGCCGGTCATCCGTACTGCCGCCTTCACCAGGGACACCGCGTAGCCGGGCACCTTCTCCCGCAGTTCGACCAGCGGATGGAAGAACTCGGTGAGGAACCGGTCCACTGTGGCCTGATCACCGGTGGTCACCGCGCGGTAGAAACCCAGGGAGACCTCGGGGGCGAAGCAGAAGACGGCCGAGGAGTACAGGTCGACGCCGATCGCGCGGTAGGCCGGCACGGTCGCCTCGGCGGTGGGCAGGCCGTTGAAGAACTGGAACGGCTCGCCGTCCAGCGCCCCACGCACCGCCAGGACGATGCGGGACAGCTGATCGAGATCGCCGACGCCGTCCTTGAACCCGGTGACCGTCGGGATGCGGGCCACCTCGACCGCCGTTGTGGCGTCGAATCGGGCGTTCCCTCTGTTGTAGACGATCAACGGCAACTCGGTGGCCGCGGCGACCTGACGCGTGTACTCGACCAGGCCCGCGCCGGGGGACTGCACCAGATACGGCGGTAGCAGCAACAGGCCGTCGGCGCCCGCATCCCGGGCGGTCACGGCGTACTCGCGGGCCAGCGGCAGGGCGCCGCCGGTACCGGCGTACACGGGCACCTGTCCGTCCACCGCTTCCACGGTGGTGCGCACGATCTGCTGGTATTCCTCGGGATTCAACGCGTGGAACTCGCCGGTACCGCAGGCGACGAACACGCCTCCCGGCCCGGCGGCCAGCCCCTGGCGCACGTGCTCGGCGAGGGTGGTGGTGTCCACCTCGCCGCGTGCGTCGAACGGGGTGACCGGGAAGAACAACACTCCGTCAAGCTGTGGCACGGCACCGTCCTCGGCTCAATGTGTTCACATATCTGAACGCTGGTCACGCTTGCGAACGACGCCATCGAACGGTAAGACTGGTCCCTGGACGCGTCAAGACGCGATTTCCCCGCCGTTATGACAACGTTTTCCCAGCAGCACAAGGAGAAGTGGTGGCAGCAGACGGTGCCCGCCCCGAGTCGGTGAAGTCGGCGGACCGCACCATCGACGTGCTCGAAACCCTCGCCGACACCGACGGCAGGCTCACGCTGTCCGAGCTGCAGCGCCGGCTCGACGTGCCCAAATCCAGCCTGCACGGCATCCTGCGCACGCTGCAGGCCCGCAACTGGGTGGAGACCGACGAGCGGGGCACCGCGTACGGCATCGGCTTGCGCGCGTTGCGGGCCGGTGCGTCCTATTTGGACAGGGATTCGGTCGTCCAGGCGGCCGGATCGGTCCTCGCGAGGCTGCGCAGGCAACTGGACGAGACCGTGCACCTGGCCCGCTTGGACGGCGCGGACGTGGTGTACCTGGCCAGCCGCGAGTCCCCGCACCACCTGCGGGTGCTGTCCCGGATCGGCCGCAGGCTGCCCGCGCACGCCACCGCGCTCGGCAAGGCCCTGCTGGCGGGCATGCCCTGGGAGCAGGTGGACGACCTGCTCCCGCTGAAGCCCGCCGCGCTGACCGAGCTGACCGTGACCGATCGCGACGGGCTACGGGACGAATGGGAACGCAACCGGGTGCAGGGCTGGGCCGGCGAGGACGGGCAGAACACGCCCGGCCTGGTCTGTTTCGCCGTGGCCATCCCGGCCCGGCCCGCGCTGGACGCGATCAGCTGTTCCATCCCGAAGACCAGGCTCACCGAAGAACACCGTGTCGAAGTGGTGGAGGCGTTGATCGCCGCCGCCGAGGAGATTGCCACATTGGGGGTACGCCGATGACCCAGAAGAATTCACCACAGACGATCCTGATCACCGGAGCAGCCGGGGGAGTGGGCACCATCCTGCGCCCGCGGCTGGCCAAGCCGGGCCGCACCCTGCGGTTGCTCGACCTGGAGCCGTTATCCACTGTGGATGGTGAGGAGTCGATCACCGCCACGGTGACCGACCTGGACGCGATGACCGAAGCCTGTCGAGGTGCCGACGCGCTCATCCACCTCGGTGGGCTGAGCCTCGAAGACGACTGGCCGTCCATTATGGACACCAATATCAACGGCACCTACGTGGCCCTCGAGGCCGCGCGCCGGGCCGGCGTGCCACGGGTGATCCTGGCCAGCAGCAACCACGCCGTCGGGTACTACCCGAACGACGGCGAGACCGCGCCGGACGACCTCTTCCCCCGGCCCGACACCTACTACGGCGTCAGCAAGGTCGCCATGGAGGCGCTCGGCAGCCTCTACTCCGACCGGTACGGCCTGGACGTGATCTGCCTGCGCATCGGATCCTGCTTCGACAAGCCCCGCAACGCCCGGATGCTGGCCAGCTGGATGTCCCCGGATGACTGCGCCCGGCTGATGGAGGCGGCACTGTCCACACCGGAGCCCGGCTTCCAGGTGGTCTGGGGGATCTCGGCGAACACCCGTGGCTGGTGGAGCCTCGACGGCGCCCGCGCCATCGGATATGAGCCGCAGGACGACGCCGAGGTGTACGCGGCCGAGGTCGAGTCCCTGGTGGATCCGTACGACAAGTTGCTCGGCGGAGCCTTCTGCTCGCCGTCCCTCGACGCACCCCTGCCGGAGCGCTCATGACCATCGTCCAGGGCTACGACCCACGCACCGGCTCGCCTACCGGTGACCCGGTGCCCGCGACCTCCGCCGACGAGGTCGACGCCACGGTTTCCGCCGCTGTACAGGCTCATCCGGGATGGTCGGGCCTGCCCCGCGAGCGCCGGGCGGAGATCCTGGAGGACCTGGCGGCCGCACTGGACGGCCGGGTGGACGACCTGGTGGCCGTGGCCGACGCGGAAACCGCGCTGGGCGAGACCCGGCTTCGCGGCGAAGTCGGTCGCACGACCGGTCAGCTGCGGATGTTCGCGGGCGTGCTGCGGCACGGCGGCTACGTGGACGCGATCATCTCGCCGGCGGATCCGGCCAAGGCCCGGCCCGACGTGCGGCGGATGCTGCAACCGCTCGGACCGGTCGCGGTGTTCGCCGCGAGCAACTTCCCGTTCGCCTTCTCGGTGGCCGGTGGCGACACCGCCTCCGCGCTGGCCGCGGGCTGCCCGGTCGTGGTGAAGGCCCACGAGGCGCACCCCCGCACCTCCGCCCTGGTCGCCGAAGTGGCCGACGCCGTGTTGCCGGCCGGTGTGCTGTCGCTGGTGTCCGGCTTCGACGCCGGGCCGATCCTGGTTCGGCACCCGGACATCCGGGCCGTCGGCTTCACCGGATCCCTGGCCGGCGGCCGGGCGTTGTTCGACCTGGCCAACGCCCGCACCGAGCCGATCCCGTTCTTCGGCGAGCTGGGCAGCGTGAACCCGGTGGTCGTGCTCCCCGGCGCGGCGGGTGAACGTCCCGCCGAGCTCGCCGAGGGATACGCGGGCTCGCTGACCCTGGGCGCCGGACAGTTCTGCACCAACCCCGGCCTGCTGTTCGTGCCCGAGCAGGAGCCCCTCCTCGCCGCCATCGAGGACGCGGTGCGGGCGAAGGCAGGCGGGCTGATGCTCAGCGCCAAGATCCGCGACGGCTATGTGTCCCATGTGGACGGTCTGACGGCGGAGCTCGGCGATGGGGTGACCGGATCCGCGGCGGACGGCGCCTGGGCGGTGGCTCCGCACGTGTGGCGGATCCCGGCAGCCGCGCTCATCGAGCGGCCGAAACTGACCGAGGAGGTCTTCGGCCCGGCCGGGCTGATCGTCACCTATCGGGATCTGGACGAGCTCCTCGCGGCGCTGCGCGTCGTACCGGGCAGCCTCACCGGTGCCGTGCACGCCTCGGGTGCCGAATCCGCCGACGCGGCAACGGTTCTCGGCGCGCTACGGGCCGGCAGGCTGATCTGGAACGGCTGGCCGACCGGGGTCGCGGTCTGCTGGGCCATGCATCACGGTGGCCCCTACCCGGCGACCACGGCGGCGGCGCACACCTCGGTCGGCGCCACGGCCATCGGCCGCTGGCTCAGCCCGGTCGCCTATCAGGACTGGCCGGATGAGCTGCTGCCCCCGGAACTGCGTGCTGCCAACCCGCTGAACATCCCACGCCTCACCGAGGCCTGACTGCTGTCCCGAAGTTGGCGATGTTCGGGGGAAAAGCGTCCCCGGTAGTCATCCGGGCTTCAGGCCGGCGGGCTGGCTC
>QZFT01000085.1 GCA_003600225.1 Pseudonocardiaceae bacterium YIM PH 21723 | reverse complement strand
GTCCAGTGTGGACCTGGCCGGTGCGTTGGGGGCGATCGCCCGGGTGACGAGTTTCGCGGCGAGGAACGAGCCCGAAACTCGTCAACTTCGGGTCTTTCTGTGCGTCTGGTGGTTGTCGAAAGCGGCTTTGGAGGGGGAGTCGGGGTTGGGGGTTCGGGTCTGGCTGCCGGCTTTTTGCCTGTTCACTAATCGAATAATTGAGCGAATTAGCTTGGTTTTTTAGTTAGAATAGTGGCGTGAGTCACGCTATTGATGCCGAGGTTTTCCTTGATGAGATCACTCGGCAGGACGAGATCATTGCTGCGGCTGAGGCTGCGCGTATTGAGGCGATCGCGGGATTTGCGCATTGCCGTTTCGACGACTCCGGCAAGCCCGTCATGGGGACCGCGAGTGAGATCGCTCTGGAGCGGAACATGTCCCGGGGTAGCGCCGAGATGGAGATCCGGTACGCCCTCGGCCTGGTCGATCGACTGCCCCGAGTACTGGGGTTGTTGCGGTCAGGACGGGTGGATGTCCGCAAAGCGCGGACAGTCGTGGACGCGGTGGTGCACTTGTCCGATGGGCAGGCCCGCGATGTCGAGGACCGGGTCCTTGATCGGCTCCCGGATCTGACCCTGCAATCACTGCAACGGGCTCTGGCGCGGGCGAAGATCAAAGCCGACCCCGAGGGCACCGAACGCCGCCGCCAGGAAGGTCGTAAGACCCGTCGGGTCGCGGTAACTCATGATGATGATGGGATGGGTCAGTTCTGGCTGAGCGCGGAGGGACATCGGCTGGTCGCGGCGTATGCGCATCTTGATCAACGCGCGCGGGCTCTGAAAGCTGCCGGTGGTGAGGAGCGGTCGATGGATCAGCTGCGCGCCGACATCGCGGTGGATCTGTTGCTGGGTAAGGAAACCGGCTGCGCGGTACAGACGATGGTGTACGCGTACATGCCGATGACGATGTTGATGGGACTGCCGACTCCGGAATGCGCGGAGCTGGCCGGCTACGGTCCGATTCCCGATGAGTTGGCGCGGGAGATTTTCGCCGATTCGATCTGGAAACGGGTCATCACCGATCCGATTTCGGGGTTGCCGATCGATGTGGGTCGCACCATGCGCAAGCCTCCGGCGGCGATGGCCGAGCGGGTCAAAGTCCGAGACAGGGTGTGCCGGATGGCGGGGTGTCTGCGGGATGCGGACAAGTGCGACATCGACCACGTCCAAGACTGGGGCAAAAACGGCCCCACCGCCGACCACAACCTCGCAGATCTCTGCAAGCACGACCACGCGTTGAAGGACATGCCCGGCTGGGGCTACCAGCTCCTACCCAACGGCGACGCGCTCTGGACCACCCCCACCGGCCGCACTTACCTCGACAAGGCGGAACCGTTGAGTTGTCCGCAAAACCTGGACACCCCACCGTTCTGATCTTGCACTCCGCCCACTCCGCTGGGAGCTGTCCGCAGATCCCGGACAACCACCCCTGCACCAGCGCCCCAATCGGTTCGGTGATCACGCCCTCTGGTGTGTCCGACTTACCCGGACACATCCGCGTTCCCGCCCCGCCCTGTCAGACGAGCCTGTCCGCGAAACGACGTACCTGTCCGCAAGTCCCGGACAACAGCACCCGGTCATCCACACCTAGCCCCGCTGTCCACACCCGACCCCTAAACCCCACTTGACAGCCTCCGAGCGCCGCTAATGTGGAGCCCGGCTCCCTTAGAGGGTGGTCTGCCCCCGGATTGGGGCGGGGCCCAATGCCACCAAGATCATCGGAGTGGAGGATGGTGCGGCCGAATCCTTGTGCTCAGGCGGGACCGAACTACCGCGCAGCCGTGCCCAACAGCCGGGCCACATCGGTGCGTACTCCGGCGAAGTCCTGGGCGAACACGTTGCCCGGGCACTCTGTCTCGTTCAGGTCGCGGTGCCGGCTGATGGCGGGCACCTCCTTCACCGCGCCCGTACCTGGGTGGCGGTAGTGCACGGTTCCCTGTGGGTCCAGGCGGCCCAGGGCGCACAGTGCGGCGAGCACGCGGACCAGTGATCGGCGGGCCGGGGGAGTCGGAGCCTCGTCGGTGAAGTCGCCCAGCAGGCAGACGCCGATGTTGCCCGGGTTGTAGCCGTAGGCGTGCCCGGCCACCACGGGACGGCCGGCGGGGCCGAACACCGGCGCGGGATCCGGGCCCGAGAACCGGCCCTCGTACACGACGCCCGCGCGGTCGATCAGCAGGTGGTAGCCGATGTCGCCCCAATCCTGGGTGACCGCGTGGTAGTGGTGCACCGCGCGCACGTCGGCCGCCGGGTCTCCGGTCGTCCGGATCGCGGTGTGGTGCACGGTGAGCAGTTGCAGCGGGCTGTACTCGGCGGGCCAGTCCGGGCCCAGCGTCGGATCGCAGCCCCAGCCGGCTCGGGTCACGTACGGGAAGCCGCGGAAGGTTCGGATCTCGCCGGTGCCGCGCGGGCCGCCGCCCCTCGACAGTGCCGGAAAACCTGATCCCGGCCGCCGGTCGTCCCGGCCGGCCCGGCAGCGGTGCAGTGGTTGCCAGTCGCCGTCACCGAGGTCGAGCCGACCGGTTGCCAAGCTGAGTAAGCCGCCCAGCGCCATACGCCGACTGAACAAGGTGACCTCCGTTGGTCATGCAGGGAAGGCTTACCTAAACAGTCGGAGGACACCTGTGCAGCGAGAGACTTCACCTCAGCGGAAGGCAGCCGCAACGTCGGCGCGGATCTGGTCGAAGTGGCCGGCGAGGACATTGCCGGGGCACTCGGTGGGGTTGAAGTCGCGGTGCCGGTTGAGGCCCAGGACCGCCTTCGCCGAGCCGTCCTCCGGGTTCCGGTAGCCGACCGGTGCCGCCGGATTCAGCTTGCCCCGCCTGCACAGCGACGACAGCACGGTGACCAGCGTGGTGCGGGCCGCCGGGCTCAGGTCGGCGGCGCTGTAGCTGCCCAGCATGCAGATGCCGATGTTGCCCGGGTTGTAGTTCAGCGCGTGCCCGGCGGTGACCGGCCGGCGATCGGGGCCGAACACCGGGACACCGTCCGTGCCGGAGTAGCGGCCCTCGTACACGACACCCGCCGGGTCGATCAGCAGGTGGTAGCCGATGTCGCCCCAGCCGTTGTGCTCCGCGTGGTACTGGTAGATCGCCCGCACGTTCGCCGCCGGGTCGCCCACCAGGGGAATCGCCGAGTGGTGCACGGTGAGCACCTGCAGCGGGCTGTACTCGACCGGCCAGTCCGGGCCCAGGTTCTCGTCGCAGCCCCACTCGTCGCGGCACACCACCGGGAAGCCCAGCGACATCGACCTGGCCCGGGAGGCCACGCCGGTCCTGGAGTGCACATCGAGGGCCCGGACAGGGGAGTCCGCCTCCCAGCCGCGTGCATCCGCCGGGACGGCGACCAGTGAGCCGGTCGCGCTGCCGTGGTCATCGCGGCCCGCGCAACCGGGACGCAGCGGTTGCCAGGCCGATCCGGCGAAGCGGATCCGGCTGCCGGAGGCGACCAGGTACCGCGCCGGGGACGGCGCCGCGGAAGCAGCCGGAGCCAGCAATCCGGCGGCGGTCAGGCCGAGGGCACCCTGTAAGAACGCGCGGCGAGTCGACATCGGCACCTCCGGGTCGGGGACGGTGGGTGACAGTGGTTCAACCGTAAGTAGCCATCGGGCGCGCTGCCACTCGAGCTAATCCGTCCGGGTCGCCCGGAAACACACTGTCGTGATCGCCACGTTTGAATTGGTCCGATTCCGGCTATGTGATGAGTGAGCGCGGCGATATGGCCGCCCATGCCTGCGGCCGGATGGCCGAGTCATCTCCCGGACGCTCGACAGGGGGCTGGCAGGGCAGGCTCGTGCGACCAAAAGCGCACGTCGGACGGTTACCGGGACATTGCGTGGTGATGACCTGACCGTGGGTGACCATCCGATCGGCTTACCCCACATGGGGGAGTGCGAGCATGATCACATTGCGTGTGCAAACATGCAGTTGATCAACCGAATCGTTACCAGAGGCGTTCTAATTCACGGCGCGGGGACGGTGTCTGCGGGTTTCGCCGCTGTTACAGTTCCCGATACAACGCCCGCAGCTATTGCGGGTGCTTCTTTGCACGATCTTTACGGGCCGCCGTTGTCCCGTCGCCGATCCACCACCGACGACGAGAGGGGCCCGGTTCGTGATCTTTTCCGCGCTTCCCGCCGCTCAGGGTCTGTATGACCCTCGTGATGAACGCGATGCCTGTGGCGTCGCGATGGTCGCGGATATCCAGGGCCGTAGATCTCACGGCATCGTCACCGATGCCCTGAACGCCCTGGCCAACCTGGAACACCGTGGCGCCGCCGGTGCTGAGCCCACCAGTGGCGACGGTGCGGGCATCCTGCTGCAACTGCCCGACGCTTTCCTCCGCGCCCAGTGCGCGGAGCTGGGGATAGACCTGCCTGCTGGGGACCAGACGTACGCCGCGGGCATCGCCTTCCTGCCCGCCGACGAGGAACAGCGCGAAGCCGCGAAGAACCTCGTCGACAAGATCGCCGAAGAAGAGGGCCTGCGGGTCCTCGGCTGGCGCGAGGTGCCGATCAACCCGGAGGCCGCGGGCGTCGGCCCCACCGCGCTGTCCTGCATGCCGCACTTCGCCATGCTCTTCGTCAGTGCTGACGGAGTAGCGGGCCTGGCCCTCGACCGGAAGGCCTTCGTCCTGCGTAAGCGGGTCGAACGCGACTCCCGGCTCGCCGGCAACGGCACCTACTTCCCGTCGCTGTCCAGCCGCACCTTCGTCTTCAAGGGCATGCTCACCACCGAGCAGGTGCCGCTGTTCTTCCCCGACCTGCGGGACGAGCGGCTGGCCAGCGCCATCGCCCTCGTGCACAGCCGGTTCTCCACCAACACCTTCCCCAGCTGGCCCCTGGCCCACCCGTTCCGGTTCGTCGCGCACAACGGTGAGATCAACACCGTCCGCGGCAACCGCAACCGGATGCGGGCCCGCGAGGCCCTCCTGGCCAGCGACGTCATCCCCGGCGACCTCGCCCGGCTGTACCCGATCTGCAGCGACGAGGCCTCCGACTCGGCGTCCCTGGACGAGGTCCTGGAACTGCTGCACCTCGGCGGCCGCAGCCTGCCGCACGCGGTGATGATGATGGTCCCCGAAGCGTGGGAGAACCACGCCGAGATGGGCCCCGAGCGCCGCGCCTTCTACCAGTTCCACTCCAGCCTGATGGAGCCGTGGGACGGCCCGGCCTGTGTCACCTTCACCGACGGACAGGTCGTCGGCGCCGTGCTGGACCGCAACGGCCTGCGCCCCGCGCGCTGGTGGCGCACCAAGGACGACCGCGTGGTGCTCGCCTCCGAGGCGGGCGTGCTGGACTGGGCCCCCGAGGACGTCGTCGCCAAGGGCCGCCTGCAGCCCGGCCGGATGTTCCTGGTCGACACCGTGGCCGGCCGCATCGTCGGCGACGAGGAACTCAAAAGCGGGCTGGCCACCGAGCGGCCCTACAGCGAGTGGCTGCACGCCGGCCTCATGCAGCTGGCCGACCTGCCCGACCGCGAACACATCGTGCAGAGCCACGAATCCGTGGTGCGCCGCCAGCTCACCTTCGGCTACACCGAAGAAGAGCTCCGCGTGCTGCTCGCGCCGATGGCCGCCAGCGCCATGGAACCCCTCGGCTCCATGGGCTCCGACACGCCCATCGCCGCGATGTCCCAGCGCAGCAGGCTGCTCTACGACTACTTCACCCAGCACTTCGCACAGGTCACCAACCCCCCGCTGGACGCCATCCGCGAGGAGATCGTCACCTGCATGGCCCGCATCATGGGCCCGGAGCACAACCTCCTCGACCCCGGACCGGCCAGCTGCCGGCACATCCAGCTGCCCTACCCGGTGATCGACAACGACGAGCTGGCCAAGCTCGTGCACATCAACGACGACGGCGACCTGCCCGGCTTCGCCTCCACCGTCCTCTCCGGACTGTACGAAGTGGACGGTGGCGGGCTCGCGCTGTCCAACGCCATCCAGCGGATCCGCCGCGAGGCCTCCGAGGCCATCGAGAACGGCGCCCGCATCCTGGTGCTCTCCGACCGGGACAGCGACCACAAGATGGCGCCCATCCCGTCGCTGCTGCTGGTCTCCGCCGTGCACCACCACCTGGTGCGCACCAAGGAACGGCTCAAGGTCGCCCTGGTCGTGGAGAGCGGCGACGCCCGCGAGGTGCACCACATCGCGCTGCTGCTCGGCTACGGCGTCGCCGCCGTCAACCCGTACCTGGCCTTCGAGACTATCGAGGACATGGTGCTGCACGGCCAGCTCAGCAACCTCGAAGCGCACCAGGCGATCACCAACTATGTGAAAGCCCTGGTCAAGGGCGTGCTGAAGGTGATGTCCAAGATGGGCATCTCCACCGTCGGCGCCTACACCGGCGCCCAGGTCTTCGAGGCCGTCGGCCTGGCCCACGACGTCGTCGACGAGTACTTCTGCGGCACCGCCTCCAAACTCGGCGGCGTCGGCCTGGAGGTGCTGGCCGAAGAGGTCGCCACCCGGCACCGCCGCGCGCACCCGGAGAACCCCACCGACCGCGTCCACCGGCGCCTCGAGGTCGGCGGTGAGTACCAGTACCGCCGCGAGGGCGAGCTGCACCTGTTCAGCCCGGAGACGGTGTTCCTGCTGCAACACGCCACCAAGACCAAGCAGTACGACGTGTACCGCCAGTACACCGCCGAGGTCGACCGGCTGAACCGCGAAGGCGGCGCGCTGCGCGGCCTGTTCAAGTTCGCCTCCGACCGGCAGCCCATCCCGATCGACGAGGTCGAGCCGATCAGCTCCATCGTGGCCCGGTTCAACACCGGCGCCATGAGCTACGGCTCCATCTCCGCCGAGGCCCACGAGACCCTGGCCATCGCCATGAACCGGCTCGGCGGCCGGTCCAACAGCGGTGAGGGCGGCGAGGACGCCGAGCGGCTCTACGACCCGACCCGCCGGTCCGCGGTCAAGCAGGTCGCCAGCGGCCGGTTCGGTGTGACCAGCGAATACCTGGTCAACGCCAGCGACATCCAGATCAAGATGGCCCAGGGCGCCAAGCCCGGCGAGGGCGGTCAGCTGCCCGGATACAAGGTGTATCCGTGGATCGCGCGCACCCGGCACTCCACCCCGGGCGTCTCGCTGATCTCGCCGCCGCCGCACCACGACATCTACTCGATCGAGGACCTGGCGCAGCTGATCCACGATCTGAAGAACGCCAACAACCAGGCCAGGGTGCACGTCAAGCTGGTCTCCGAGGTCGGCGTCGGCACCGTGGCCGCCGGTGTGGCCAAGGCACACGCCGACGTGGTGCTCATCTCCGGTCACGACGGCGGCACCGGTGCCGCCCCGCTGACCTCGCTGAAGCACTGCGGCACCCCGTGGGAGATCGGCCTGGCCGAGGCGCAGCAGACGCTGCTGCTCAACGGCCTGCGCGACCGGATCACCGTGCAGGTGGACGGCGCGATGAAGACCGGCCGGGACGTCGTCGTCGCCGCGCTCCTCGGCGCCGAGGAGTTCGGCTTCGCCACCGCGCCGCTGATCGTGGCCGGCTGCGTGATGATGCGCGTCTGTCACCTGGACACCTGTCCGGTCGGCATCGCGACGCAGAACCCGGAACTGCGCAAGCGGTACAACGGCCAGGCCGAGTTCGTGGAGAACTTCTTCCTGTTCGTCGCCGAAGAGGTGCGCGAGTACCTGGCCGAACTGGGCTTCCACACCCTCGACGAGGCCATCGGCCACGCGGAGTTCCTGAACACCGACGAGGCCGTGAACCACTGGAAGGCCACCGGCCTGGACCTGTCGCCGATCTTCGAGGTGCCGCAGGCCATCGCGGACGGCAGCACGCCGTACAGCCCGGTCCGCCGCAAGGTCCGCGACCAGGACCACGGCCTGGAACTGGCTCTCGACAACACCCTCATCCAACTCGCCGAAGCGGCCCTGGAAGACGCGCATCCGGTGACCCTGGAACTGCCGGTGCGCAACGTGAACCGGACCGTGGGCACCATGCTGGGCTCCGAGGTCACCCGCCGGTACGGCGGTGACGGACTGCCCGAGGACACCATCCACGTCACGCTGACCGGCTCCGCGGGCCAGTCCCTGGGCGCCTACCTGCCCAGGGGTGTCACCCTGGAGATGATCGGCGACGCCAACGACTACGTCGGCAAGGGCCTCTCCGGTGGCCGGGTCATCGTCCGGCCGCACCCGGAATCCCCGTTCGCGGCGGAGAACCAGGTCATCGCCGGCAACGTGATCGGCTACGGCGCCACCGGCGGCGAGCTGTTCCTGCGGGGCAAGGTCGGCGAGCGGTTCTGCGTCCGCAACTCCGGCGCCATCGCGGTGTCCGAGGGCGTCGGCGACCACGCCTTCGAGTACATGACCGGCGGCCGGGCGATCGTGCTCGGCGAGACCGGCCGCAACGTCGGCGCGGGTATGTCCGGCGGCATCGCCTACGTGCTGAACCTGAATCCCAAGCGGGTCAATCCCGACATGGTGGACCTGCTGAAGCCGGAGGCCGAGGACCTGCGCTGGCTGCGTGAGGTGATCACCCAGCACCGGGAGCTCACCGGATCCGCGGTGGCCACGTCGCTGCTCGGCGACTGGACCCGGCGCAGCGCCGGATTCACCAAGGTCATGCCCCGCGACTACCGCCGGGTGCTGGAGGCCATGCGCGTCGCCCGCGCGCAGGGCGCTGATGTCGACGCGGCGGTTATGGAGGCTTCTCGTGCCTGACCCGAACGGATTCCTGAAGCACTCCCGCGTCGAGCCGAAGAAGCGGCCCATCGACGACCGGCTCGGTGACTGGAACGAGGTCTACTCGGCCCTGGACCCCAAGGAGCTGGCCGACGAGGTCCGCACCCAGGCGTCCCGCTGCATGGACTGCGGCATCCCGTTCTGCCACTCCGGTACCGCGGGCTGCCCCCTCGGCAACCTGATCCCGGAGTGGAACGACCTAGTGCGCACCGGGGCGTGGGGCCACGCCAGCGAGCGGCTGCACGCCACGAACAACTTCCCGGAGTTCACCGGCCGGCTCTGCCCGGCGCCGTGTGAGGCCGCCTGCGTGCTGGCCATCAACCCGCTGTCCGGCGGATCGGTGGCCATCAAGCGGGTCGAACAGACCATTGTGGACACCGCGTGGGAGACCGGCTCGGTGTCCGCGCAGCGATCGACCGTCTCCAGTGGACGGACGGTCGCCGTGGTCGGTTCCGGCCCCGCCGGTCTGGCCGCCGCCCAGCAGCTCACCCGGGCCGGCCATGAGGTCACCGTGTTCGAGCGAGACGACCGGCTCGGCGGCCTGATGCGGTACGGCATCCCCGAGTTCAAGCTGGAGAAGTCGGTCCTGGACCGGCGGCTCGCGCAGATGCGCGACGAGGGCACCAAGTTCGTGACCAACTGCGAGGTCGGCGTCCAGCTCCCGGTGGAGCGGCTGCGCGAGCGGTTCGACGCGGTCGTCCTCGCCGTCGGCGCGCTCCAGGGCCGGGACGCGCCGGACATTCCGGGCAGGCACCTCAACGGCGTGCACCTGGCCATGGAGCACCTGGTGCCCGCCAACCGGGAGTGCGAGGGCGACGGCCCGGCGGCCATCACCGCGCGCGGCAAGCACGTGGTAATCATCGGCGGCGGTGACACCGGCGCCGACTGCCTGGGCACCGCGCACCGGCAGGGCGCGATCAACGTCTACCAGCTGGACCAGTACCCAGCACCGCCGACCACCAGGGACGATGACCGGTCACCGTGGCCGGTGTGGCCGTGGATCCTGCGGGACTACCCGGCACACGGCGAGGGCGGCGAGCGGCACTTCGCCGTCGCGGTCGAGGAGTTCCTGGACGACGGCACCGGCAATGTGCGCGCCGTGCGGCTGCGCGAGGTCCGGGTCGGCCGGGACAGCAGTGGCCGGCGCGTCGTCGAACCGGTGAACGACGAGGTCCGCGAGCTGCCGTGCGACCTGGCGCTGCTGGCGATCGGCTTCGACGGCGTCGAGTCCATGCCGCTGCTGCCGGGCCTGGGCATCGAGCTGTCCAAGCGGAACACGATCAGCGCGGGCGCCGACTGGCAGACCCAGGCCGAGGGCGTCTTCGTCTGCGGCGACGCGCACCGCGGCGCGTCCCTGGTGGTGTGGGCCATCGCCGAGGGCCGTTCGGTGGCCAACGCGGTGGACACCTTCCTCACCGGCAGCTCCGTGCTGCCGTCCCCGGTTCACCCCACGGCGCTGCCGCTGTCGGTGGTCTGAGATTTCGTTCCGAAGTTGACGAGTTTCGCGGCGAGGAACGAGCCCCGAAACTCGTCAACTTCGGGGATTTGCCCCAGTCGATGCCGAAGACGCCCCTCAGCGAGTTCGCTGAGGGGCGCCTTCATCAATCCGGGGGAGTTCCTCCGGTGAGATCGGGGCACCGGAGGGACACCGCGCGACGGCCGGGCCGGCGAGCGCGTGCGGCCTGGCCGCCCGGCGGCTAGTCGACCCGGATGCCCTTGTCGGCGGTCACGCCGTTGCCGCCGCCGGTGAAGGAGCAGATGGTCGTGCGCATCAGTTCCTGGACGCTGGCCAGGCTCATGCAGCCCTCGCCGGTGTGGTCGTACCAGTCGTGGCCGAACTCGTGCGCGGCCAGCAGGGCGAAGTCACCGACGACACCGGTGGCCAGGATGATCTGCTGTCCCCGGTTGTAGTTGCAGCCCACGGCCTGCACGCCGCCGCAGTCGAACTGGCCCGGCTGGCAGGAGACCGGGGTGCCGCCACCCTCGGTGAGCCCGTTCCACGCGGCCGCTCCCTGGCGGATCTGGCCCTCGTAGCCCGAACAGGAGGCGTCGATGGTGTAGGTGCGCGGGGTCGGCGCGGGGAAGGCGAACGCGGCCTTCTGGATCTTCGGTGCGGGCTGGTTCAGCTGCGCGACGGTGGTGGCGTCGATGTCGTCGTGGCTCGCGGTACCGACCGCGACGAATACTCCGGACACCACGACGGCCGCGGCGGCGGCGAGAATAAGCAACTTCTTCACGAATGTCACCTCTCTGTGCAGGGAAAATCACCGGACCGCAATGCAGGGGCGGGTCCAGAGAATTGTTCGCGAGTGACCGGGGCGAGCAATTGGCCGAGTATAAACACATGAATACGCTCATGTGTACAGGTATGTGAAAGTCCTATATTCCCAGCTCAGCTGGGCTATGGTTCGGCCGGTTGGCCTAGTGTGCCGACGTCGTGGACATAGTCCTGAAAAAGAGCATCCCCCGCGCGGCCAATGCACGGAGGATGCCTTTTTTGTGCAGGAATCAATCGGCGCGAATGCCCTCGGTGTTGTCGACCGATCGCTTGCTCAGCCGGGGGAGCGCATCCGGTTTGAGGGCGCAGTAATTCGGTCGCATGACGGATTCGACGCTGCCCATGGCCATGCGGCCCGCGCCGACGTGGTCGTACCAGTCGTGGCCGAACTCGTGCGCGGCCAGCAGGACCGGGTCCAGTACCGGATCCATGGCCAGGGTGATGCTGCCACCCGAGTCGTTGTTGCAGCCGACCGCGGTCTTCACGCTGCCGCACTGGAAGATGGCCGGCACACAGCTGACCGGCGTGCCGCCCGGCGCCTCGGTCAGGTTCGTCCAGGTGCCGGCGGCCTGCCGGATCTCGCTCGCGTAGGACTGGCAGGAACTCGTGATCGTGTACGTCTTCGGGGACAGGCCGGGTAACGAGCCGGCCTGCGCGGCAATGACGGGGGCTGGGTTCGCCACGTCGAGCACCGAGGTGCCGTGGGCGCCCGCCTGGTCGCCGGCGCCGGTCGCCAGGAATGCGCCCGCCGCAGCGACGGTCAGCGCGGCGGCAAGGGTGAGCAGCTTCTTCATGAGTGTCACCAATCCGTGCGGAGAAACGCAATTCGCCTCCCGTGATGGCGAATTGGGCGAATTCTAAGCACGATTTTCCGGTGAATTCATGCGTGTTGTGTACCCGGATCTTCCCTGTTCAGAGACGGTGCGTTGGCTGTTGGAGCAGGGCGATGAGCCATTCGGCCTAACGGATAGGGAAAAGCCCCTTCTGTGCCGTTTTATGGCACAGAAGGGGCTTTTTCGCGCTATTCCTTCAATCAGCTGTACCAGGTGGGCTCCGGCAGTTCTCCGGTCAGCACCCAGCGGCCCACCTCGCGGCGCTTGTAGGCGACCGGGTCGTGCAGCGTGTGGGTGCGGACGTTGCGCCAGAACCGGTCCAGGCCCTCGGCGCTCGCGGTGGACCGGGCGCCGGTGACCTCGAAGATCTTCCCGGTGATCTCCAGGGCCACCTCGGTGGCCCGGGCCTTCGCCGCGGCCACCCGCACCTCGAACGCGCCCCGGCTCTCCGGGGTGACCGCGTCCGGGTCGCCGTGCAGCTTCTCGCCCTCCAGGGCGACCGCGTCGGCGAGGGCCTCCGCCGCCCACAGCTTCGCGGTGAGGTCGCCGTAGATGTCGATCACGTACGGCTCGTCGACCGCCCGCTCGAAGCCGCCGTGCAGCCACGAGCGGGACTTCTCCCGGGTGTAGGTTGAGGCGGTCTCCAGGGCGCCGGCGGCGATGCCCAGGTAGAAGTTGATGAACACCAGCTGGATGGTCGGCACGTTCAGCGTGTTGTACACGCGGGCCTGGAACTCCTTATCCACGTACCCGGCCGCCGACGCCCACGGGGTGCGCACGCCGTCGATGGTCACGCTGCCGCTCTCGGTGAGCCGCTGGCCGATGTTGTCCCAGTCGTCGTGGAAGACCAGGCCCGGCGAGTTCGACGGCACGATGGCGAACACGTGCTTGTCGGTGCCCTCCAGGACACCTTCCAGCACGGTCACGTCGGAGACCTTGCTGCCGGTGGAGAAGGACTTGCCGCCGGTGAAGATCAGGTCGTCGCCGTCCTCGGTGACCACCACGTCGTTGTCCCGCGGGTTGACCGCGCCGCCGAAGAACCACTTCTCGCTCGCGGCGGTGGCCTCCACGTGCTCCCACTGCTCGCGGGTGCCGACCAGGCGCGCGGCCCAGTTCCACAGGTAGTGGTAGCCGAGCAGCTGGCCGATGGAGCCGTCCGCCTTGGCGATCTCCCGGGTCACCCGGTACGCGGCCGGCCAGGCCTGGCCGCCACCGCCGTGCTCGGCCGGGCCGAGGAGTGTCACCAGGCCGGAGTCCTTGAGCAGCTGGATCTCGGCATGCGGGGTGGCGCCGGCCTTGTCCCTGGCCACGGCGTCGGTGGCCAGCAGGGCGGCGACCTCGCTCGCCCGGTCCAGCCAGTCCTGGGTGGTCTGCGGCGCGGGGCGGGTCTGCCAGTCGGTGTCAGAGGCGAAAGTGGTCATGCTGAAGCCTTCCTGGGGTGAAAAGGGCAGCCGTGCACCACGCAACGGTCACGGCTGAAAAACGGGCGCGCGAAAGTAGGCCCGGAAATGGCGGAAGAAAAGACTCAGCGACAACAGAAAGCGCTGGACATGCGGGCGAAGTCAATATGGCGACGCCTGGTCAGGCTGCACATATCGCTCCTCCTCTCGCAGTAGACCGCTGGATCGGCCGTCGGCCAGTGTAGGGCCAGTGCCGCCGATCAGTCGAGCAGGCGCTACCGACCCACCGATAGGGTTTCCCTTTCAGGGCTGCCGAATGGCGTGCGTGGACCAGCCGACCGGGGCGGGCCTACCGAGCCAGCCGGCCAGGAGAGCGTCGGCGGCCGGGAACAGCGGTGCAGGCAGGTCCAGTGGATCCGCCCAGATCCAGCGGTCGAAAACCTCGGGCTCCGGCAGAGTCGGCACGGCATCCCGATCGGTCAGGGTCAGCTGAACACCCGCGGTCAGGTACACCCGGGGATGATCCAGTTGGTGCGCCACCCCGAACACCCGCGCCTCGCCGACCGCGGTGATGCCCGACTCCTCGGCGGTCTCCCGGATCGCCGCCTCGGCGAAACTCTCCCCGGGCTCCAGGTGCCCGCCCGGAAGGCACCAGGTCGGTGACTCGCCCGCCTTGATCCGGTTTCCGAGCAGGACGGCGCCGTCGCCGTTCACCAGTACGGCGCCCACCCCCACGATCGGGCTCACGTGTCCTCCAGGTTGCTCGCGGTCGCGGTGGCCCACCGCTGCCGTGTGGACCATCGCGACCGCGCGACTCTATGCGACCAGTTCGACCTGACAGGGCAGGCCTGGAGCCTTGCTCAATCGGATGTCTCTGGTCAGCAGGGGCACGTTCAGCCAGTCCGCCAGCGATGCGTACAGCGCGTCCCAGTAACTGACGTTGTCCCGCAACTCCCAGGCCTTCATGGCTATGTAGCCGACCTCGTCGTGCCTGGTGTCGATGAGGTCGGTGAGCACCCGGATGGCGAGTTCGGCATCGGCCTCGCTGACCTCACCCTTCCGGACGGCTCTGCGCAGGACGGTGCCGAACTCCGCATCGACGAGGTGTGGGGCGTGCGCCTCCGACTCCACGATGCGTTTCCGCAGCGCAACGGATACCGCGTCCCGTCCGAGTAGCGCCCGGACGACCGCTGAGGCGTCGACAACGATCTCACTCACCGCGTGCCTCCCGCAGCGCCTCGGCGATGGTCTCATCGCTGATGCCCCGGGATCCGGAGGCTTCCATGGACCGGTCCATGGCGGCGAAGATCTCCGCTTTGGTCCGCCGTCGCGCGCCACGGATCAGGAACTCGCGCATGAAGACCTGGAGGGACTGTCCGGCCAGGTCGGCTCGGGTGCGATAGGTGGCTGCCACGTCGTCTGGGACGTCTCGAATCTGGATGGTCGCCATGAGTGCATCGTAGCGCAGGTGTGGCGCTGAATCAGCGCAGATTGTGGGCATGGGGATTCCTTTCCTGAGGTTCGGGGTGAGTGCCGCTGACGCAAGACTGTGCGAATTTCCGCGTCTTCATGCAAGTTGCTTTTCGCGAGTGTCCCCAGGGTGCACGTTGCTCCAAACGGGCGTACGGCTGTGGGGTAAGGCCAGGTGAGGCGCTCTCAGCCGATCGGAAGGAGCTGGAAAGCAAGATCGTCGACGACTGCCTTATCGGGTGATCTGACAGCGATGTCAGAAAGCGGTCACGGGTGATCGACAGGGCGCTGCGCTCGTTCATCCGGCGTGTGGGATTCTGCTCTGGGAATCCCGGAAAGGACCGGACATGTTATTCACCAGGCTGGCCACGGTGGGCGTACTCGCCGCCGTGACCGCGTTCCCGGCCTCCGGCATGGCGGCCCTCGCCGACCAGAAGTCCGGGACCACACTCACCCTCAGCCGGACCCCGATCGCCCCGGACACGCTCCAGCCGTCCGGGCCGACGGTCAGCCGCACGCTGAACTGCGACCCCGTCGGCGGCGACCATCCGCAGGCGGCGTGGGCCTGTGGCGTGCTGAACGCGGCGGGCGGCGATCCCGAGCGGATCGACCTGAAGGCGGGTATCTGCCATTTCGAGGCCATCGGCATCGAGGTGGCCGTCTCCGGCAGCTATCAGGGGCGTCAGCTGAGCTGGAGCAGGCGGTCCAATGGCACCTGTCTGCAGGCCAGGTTCGGCGATCTATTCTCCTTCGCGTGACATTCACCGGATTCGGCGATCGGGCACTCGACTTCTACGAGGGTCTGGAGGCGGACAACTCCAAGGCTTACTGGACCGACCACAAATCGATCTACGAGGATGAGGTCCGCGGCCCGATGGCCGCGCTGCTGGCCGAACTGGAGCCGGAGTTCGGCGCGGGCAAGATCTTCCGGCCGTACCGGGACGTCCGGTTCGCCCGGGACAAGTCGCCGTACAAGACGCACTGCGGCGCGGTGATCGAACAGGGCCGGGGCGGCGGCGCCTACTACGTGGAGATCAGCGCCGACGGGCTGCGCATCGGTGGCGGCTCCTTCCACATGGCCGCCGACCAGCTGGCCCGCTACCGGGTCGCGGTGGACGACGACCGGCGCGGCAACCGGCTCCGGAAGATCATCGACACCCTCGCGGCGCGGGGCTGGGAGATCAACGGCGAGCAGCTGAAGACCGCGCCCCGGGGATTCACCGCCGACCACCCGCGGATCGACCTGCTCCGGCACAAGTCGATCTGGTCCGCCCGCCGCTGGGATCCGGACGAGGCCACGCACGAGCGGGAGACCCTCGATCGGGTCGCGACCGGTTGGCGGGAGCTGGCCGCCTTCAACGAGTGGTGTGTCGACCATGTGGGTGTGTCCGACCGCGCAGCCAGGTGAACGGCCGGAGAATTAGCGTCGGGGACACCAAGATTTCGTCTCGACATTTGGCATCTCCGGCCAAACTCCCTGATCGTTCAAGCAACGCGCGATAGGGTTGAGGTCGTGAGTCGTCGAGCAAAAATCGTCTGTACGCTCGGGCCCGCCACCTCGACCCCGGAGAAGGTCCTCGACCTCGTCCGGGCAGGTATGGATGTGGCCCGCCTGAACTTCTCCCACGGTAGCCACGCCGACCACAAACAGGTCTATGACCTGGTGCGCAGCGCCTCCGACGAGACCGGTCGAGCAGTCGGCATCCTGGCCGACCTGCAGGGCCCGAAGATCCGCCTCGGGCGGTTCGCGGGTGGTCCGGTCATGTGGAACACCGGCGATATCGTCCGGATCACCGTCGAGGACGTGCCCGGTACGCACGACCGTGTGTCCACCACCTACCGCGAGCTCGCGAACGACGCGAAGCCGGGGGACAAGCTGCTGGTGGACGACGGCAACGTCGGACTGGTCGTCACCAAGGTCGAAGGCCCGGATGTGGTCTGTGAGGTCACCGAGGGCGGTCGGGTCAGCGACAACAAGGGGTTGTCGCTGCCCGGCATGGACATCTCGGTCCCCGCACTGTCCGAAAAGGACATCGAGGACCTGGAGTTCGCACTGTCTCTGCGCGTGGACTTCATCGCGCTCTCCTTCGTCCGCTCGCCCGCGGACATCGACCTGGTGCACCAGGTGATGGACCGCGTCGGCCGCGGCCGGATCCCGGTCATCGCCAAGATCGAGAAGCCGGAGGCCGCCGAGAACCTCGAAGCCATCGTGCTGGCCTTCGACGGGGTGATGGTCGCCCGTGGCGACCTGGGCGTGGAAATGCCCCTCGAATACGTGCCGGTGGTGCAGAAGCGGGCGATCCAGATCGCCCGGGAGAACGCCAAGCCGGTCATCGTGGCCACCCAGATGCTGGAATCGATGATCAACAGCTCCCGGCCGACCCGCGCCGAGGCCTCCGACGTGGCCAACGCGGTGCTGGACGGAACCGACGCGCTGATGCTCTCCGGTGAGACCAGTGTCGGCCGCTACCCGATCGAGACCGTCGAGACCATGTCCCGGATCATCTCCTGCCTGGAGCGGGAGACCACCCCGGACTCGGTGCCCAACCTGTCGCACGTGCCGCGGACCAAGCGTGGCGTGATCTCCTACGCGGCCCGGGACATCGGCGAGCGGTTGAACGCCAAGGCCCTCGTCGCCTTCACCCAGTCCGGCGACACCGTCCGGCGGCTGGCCAGGCTGCACACGCACCTGCCGCTGCTGGCGTTCACGCCGGAGGCCGAGGTGCGCAGTCAGCTGGCTCTCACCTGGGGTACGGAGACGTTCCTGGTACCTAAGGTGGAGTCGACCGACGCGATGGTGCGGCAGGTGGACCACGCGATGCTGACCATCGGCCGGTACCAGCCGGGTGACCTGGTGGTCATCGTGGCAGGATCCCCTCCCGGGACCGTCGGTTCCACGAACCTCATCCGGGTGCATCGATTGGGCGAAGAGGACCACGCATGACTGAGACGAGCAGGGAATCGCTGGCCGGCATGCTGGCCGGACAGCCGGTTCTCGACCGGCTGGTCACCCTGCTCGACCTCGAGAAGATCGAGGAGAACATCTTCCGCGGGTACAGCCCGGCGCATTCACCTGTCCGCGTGTTCGGCGGGCAGGTGGCCGGGCAGGCCCTGGTCGCGGCCGGGCGCACGGTGCCCGCCGACCGCCGGGTGCACTCGCTGCACTCGTACTTCATCCGCGGCGGCGACCCGAGCGTGCCGATCGTCTACGAGGTGGACCGCATCCGCGACGGCCGCTCGTTCACCACCCGGCGGGTGGTGGCCATCCAGCACGGCAAGGCGATCTTCTCGCTGTCCGCCTCGTTCCAGCTGGACGAGCAGGGCATCGAGCACCAGGACCCGATGCCGGACGTGCCGGAGCCGGAGAGCCTGCCCACCTTCGGGCAGCTGCTGGCCGATACCGCCGACCCGAAGATGTTCAACGCCTGGAACACCACGCCGAAGCCGATCGACGTCCGCTACGTCTCCGAGCCGGCCTGGGTGTCCCGCAGCAAGGGCGGCCGGGACGCCCGCAACCAGGTGTGGATGCGGGCCGACGGCAAGCTGGCCGACGACGACCTGCTGCACGTGTGCGTGGTCGCGTTCGCCTCCGACATGACCCTGCTGGACTCGGTCCTGGCCCGGCACGGCGTGTACTGGGGCACCGACAAGGTGCTCGGCGCCTCGCTGGACCACGCCATGTGGTTCCACCGCCGCTTCCGCGCCGACGAGTGGTTCCTGTACGACTGCGCCAGCCCCAGTGCCTCCGGCGCCCGGGGCATGGCCACCGGCCGCATTTTCAGCCAGTCCGGCGAGCTCGTGGCCACCGTCGTCCAGGAGGGCCTGCTCCGCGTCCTCGATTAGAGACCGGCCCGGGGTCGACCGCATGTAAAGCAGTGGTGAAGACTGGGTGTGTGAGTCTCACGGTCGAGCGGCGGTTCTCGATGGCCGGAGTGCTGGTGCTGCTGGTCGGCGCCGCGCTGCCGGTGCTCGACGTCGTCCTGCTGAACGTGGCACTCCCGATCGTCGCGGCCGAACTGGCCACCGACGGCCCGCTGCTCAGCCTCCTTGTCGCCGGGCCCGCCCTCGCCGCCGCCGCATTGCTGATCCCCGGCACGCGACTGGGGGAGCGGTACGGCGCACGGCGTATCCTGGTGATCGGCCTGGCCTGCTTCGCCGCCGGAGCCGCGCTGTGCTGGTTCACGGCTGACCTGGCCCTGCCGGCGCTGCTGCCGGCCCGGCTGGCACAGGGTGCGGCCATCGGACTGATCCTGCCGCAGATCTCCCGGCCGGAACGCGGAGCGGCGTCCGGCATAGCGGCCGCCATTGGCCTGCTACTGGGTGGCGTCCTGTTGCACTGGCGACCGGACTGGCGGCTGTTGTTCCTCGTCGAGGTCCCCCTCGCCGTGGTGCTGCTGATCGCGGTGTGGATGTTGCCACCCGGACCACGCTCCGCCGGCCGGGGGAAGGTCGTGCGGTGGAGCACCGTGCCGGTGTGGGCCGGGATCGGCGGATTCCTCTACGTCTTCCCGCTGACCGTGCAGAACCAGCTCGGCTACGGGCCCTCGCACAGCGGACTGGCCCTGGTGCCGGGGGCGCTGTGCTTCTTCCTGGGCTGCGTGGTGGGCGCCCGCGGGGTCCGGCCCGGTCTGCTGATCGTCGTCGTCGGCCTGCTCGGCGTGCTGCCCGCAGTGGAACTGCACGCGCCGCTGTGGGCGCTGTACCCCGGCATGGCGCTGGTCGGCTTCGGGATGGCCTTCGTCGTCGGGGACAGCGCCGTCACCGCCGTGCATCACGCCGCGCTCGGCCTGGGCGTCCTGGTGCTGGGCGGCGGGCTCGGCCGGCTGGACCACGGCTTCGCGCTGGTCGTCACGGTGGCCTTACTGCTGGCGGCGGGCAGCGCCGCGCTCCCCGCCGCCCCGTCCGATCAGGCGGGCTGAGCCGCCATTCCGGCGATCTTTTCCAAGGACATGCCCAGCTCCTCATGCAGGAAGCGCACCATCGTCCAATGTGGCAGCGCGGCCGCCTCGAACGGGCCGAACTCCTGGCAGTACAACGGAATCCAGCGCAGCGCCTCCTCGATCATCTGCCGCCGATCGGGCTCCGACTGGTAGGTCTCGTAGGCGATGCTGCGGTGGTTGATGAAGTAGCGGCCGGGCAGCCGCTCCTCGCACAGCTGCCTGTACTCCCTGGTCTGCAGGATCAGGTAGTGCCAGACCTCGTCGTTCTCCTGCTCCACCGGCAGGAACAGCCCACTCAGCCGGTCCTGGTGCGCGGAGACCAGGTACAGGTAGCGGACCGTTTCGAGGACCATCCGGTCGACGAACTCGGCCGGGTGCTCGGTCTTGCGGGTGAAGTAGCCGACCATCTCGGTCCACAGCTGCGGGCCGACCAGCTCGATCAGGTCGGCCTTGGTCACCTGAGCCATCGCGCTCCCTAGGATTCGTTGATCAGCCAGGCGTACTTGCCGGACCGGCCGATCGGAATGTGCTGGGTGTGTTCCGCCGCGCAGTTCAGCCCGGTCCGCGCCGAGACCGTCTCGGCCAGCTTCACCGGATCGCCGGGACGGCCGTCGAAGGTGGTGTAGCGCAGTCCGGCGGCACGGCCCGGCCACACGTGCAGCTGGTAGGTGAACACCCCCGGCACCACCTCGTGGATCCAGTCGTCCAGGTGCGCCTGGGAGATCAGCCGGTCGCCGACCCGGAGCAGCTCCTTCTCCCGGCCGCAGAACCGCCGGACCTTGGCCGGATCGGCGCTGCCGTCGGTCGTCTGGGCGCAGTCCCCGGTGCGGTAGCGGATCAGCGGCATGTACGGGTTGCGCACGCTGGAGATGATGATGCTGAAGACGTCGTCCTGGAGGGGAACGAGTTCGACGTTCATCTCGTGCAGGTACGGGTGGTAGTCGCCCACGCGGTCGTTGTAGTAGAGGTAGCCGAGTTCGGTGCTGCCGAACAGATCGATCACCGGGCAGTCGAAGTGCTCACGCAGGTAGGCGCCGACCCCGGCCGGCGTGTACTCGTACGCGTGGATGATGCTGGCCGGCCGCGGGAACCGGTGCCAGAGATCGAACTCCTGGGCTTTGCGCACCAGGTGGGCCAGGTGGTAGCTGGAGCAGTCCAGGTGGTACCAGCCCAGGGGATGGGTGTCCCGGACCTGGTCGATCTCGATGAGCATCCGCTCCACCTCGGCGCGGTCCCAGAGCGCCGGATCCAGATTCAGGTTCAGGTACACGGTCCGGTCGTCCAGGCGCCGGTCGGCCAGTGCGGGCCGGGCCTGCGGTTCCGCGCCGGTCTTGGCGGCGTTGACCCGGGCCACGTGCTCGGTGGCGAGGACGGTGGTCAGCGAGACGCGGTGGCACCCCTGCGCCCAGGTGTGCTTGATGTCCGGGTGCTCGCTCCACAGCCGGTAATAGGACTTGAGCAGGAACAACGGGGGCCGGATCAACCGCATCCTGGCGTGATTGGTGCCGGTGGACCACACATATTCGGCCCGCCCGTCGGCCAGCGCCTCGGATAGTTGCGGGGTCATCCAATTATCCGGAAATCCGGCGGCGATATCGGATTTCTCCAGAATCGGAAAATGGCCCTTTTCCAGGGATTTCTGATAAATCGGAATGTGCCTGACCTGGTCGATCATCTCACGGCCTGGCTGCACGTCGGTGGGCATCCGGTCCATCCAATCGGCAGGGGCCGAGATGGGCCGGGCTGTGTCGCAACCCCTGCCCACCTCGGCATTTTCCTAGGAACTAGCTGACACAGCCGTCCTTGGCGCGGGAGATACAGCCATCTTTGGCAGAGGCGTTGGCGTCCATCCACCGGGCCCAGACGTCATCCTGGGCAATGGTGTCGATGAGCTTGTCCACGTGTCTCTCCTCTTGTTCAAGGGGGTCGAACAAGCTCAGCCTAAATATGTTCACAATGGCGTGTCAACAAAGAATTTTACCGAGAACTCACAGTGAAATCACAGATTTTTTACAGGCGATCATGAACGTTTTCCGCTAGCCGGTCCCGCCCGGTGCAACGAGTCGATCTTGTGGGCGTAGCGCTTGCCTGGTACTTCGGGAAAACGGCTGCCGGCCAGTGGTGGTTCAGCCTGGCCGGCGGGTGGGGGTGGCTGGGTCGGGGTAGTTGCCGAAGGATGGCTTTGGAGGGGGCGGCCGGTGGTGGCACGGCGGACTTTCCTGCCGGGTTGTCCGGCGGCGGACGCCTGTCTTTCCTGTCGGGGTGTTCGGCGGGGGTGCGTCCGTCTGACTGCCTGGGGCTGCAAGGCGGGGTCACCTGGCACCCCCATTTGGCTGAGTCGATCTTGAATTGGGTCTGGTTATCCGTCTTCAAGACCGAAAAAGGGGCCATTTTCGGTCTTGAAGACGGATAAGTCCACTGTGGACAGTGACTGATGGGTCCAGTGGGACTGGTGGGGCTCTTGTGGGTGACCGGCGGTCGTCGGGGCATGCAGTGAGGGACACCCTCCCTGCGCTCAACGCAGTGAGGGTGCCCCTCACTGCATGCGATTCGCCCGATCACCGCGAAGCGGCCCGACCCCGAAAAGCCAGGCAGGCGTGCCCCACCCAGCACGCAGGCAGGCGTGCCCCCCAACACCGCGGCAGGCGTGCCCCCCACCCGTCACGCGGGCAGGAAAGACGGGCGTGCCCCCACCCAACTCCCCGGCAGGAAAGACCCCGCCCAAAACCCGTCTCCCCCTCCAAAGCCATCCTTCGACGACCGCCAGACCCAACCCCAACCCCCACCCCAACCTCAGCCGAGCACCCGACGCCCCGCCCCCGCCACCAACAGCGCC
>QZFT01000084.1 GCA_003600225.1 Pseudonocardiaceae bacterium YIM PH 21723 | reverse complement strand
AAAAGGGCGAGTCCTGCAGGAGATCAGGCGGACGCTGGATCGGCAGCATCTCCGATGGCGGCTGCGCCGAACGGCCCACGACTCGGTCACGAATCAGCCAGGCTCACCGGGCTGCGCGGGCACCTTCACGGCGTCCCACGCGGCCTTGGTGGTCTTCACCTCGACGGAGCCGGCGCCGTACAGGTCCTTGGCGGCCTGCACCGTCGCCGCCCGGGCGGTCAGGTAGCTCCAGTTGTTGCCCTTGCGCTGCAGGCCCGAGTAGAAGATCTCGCCCGCCTTGCGCAGGCCGATCCCACCGACCTCCTTGCCATCCGCGGTCGGCGACACCGGGTTGCCGTTGGCCGGCTTGGAACCCTCCGCGAGGAGGTAGAACCAGTGGCTGTGCGGGCCCGCGCCGTAGTGCTCGTCCAGCGTGCCGATGGTGGGGGAGTAGTAGTCGGGGCTCTTGCCGTCCAGGCTCGGCTGGTACAGCCAGCGGATCGGCTTGCCGTCGCCGCGGGCGTCGACCTCCTCGCCGACGGTGTAGTCCGGCTTGTCCACCGGGTTGCCGGCGTAGAACTCGGTCAGCGTGCCGAAGATGTCGGCCACCGACTCGTTGATCCCCGCGGTCTCCGCGCCGTCGATGCCGTCGGTGCCGGAGAACTGGAAGATCGCGTGGCCGTACTCGTGGGCCACCACGTCGATCGAGGTCAGCTGCTGGGTGCTCTTGTTGTTGCGGCCGAACCGGGTGTAGCTGCCGGTCCACTGCGCGTTGGCCACGTTCCAGCCGACGTAGGCCGGGAAGCCCTTGCCCTTGCCGTCGAAGCCGTCGCGGCCGAACCACGCCTTGAGCAGATCCCATTCCTGTTCGGCGGCGTAGGCGGCGTCCACGCCGGCGGACTCGATGTTGTTCTTGTCGCCGGTGCCCCACACGTCGGTGGGCTTGGTGAAGATCTTCTTGTCGTCGTGCGTGCCCTGCTTCACGTTCGGACGCCTGCCGTCCACCAGCTGGTAGTCGGCGCCGCTCTTGCTGGATTCGATGGTCACGTCGCCGTTGTGCGCGCTGTGCCCCTCGGCGCCGCGGACCAGGTCCTGTTGCCCGATGACCTGGCCGGTGAGGGCGTCCACCCAGACCCGCAGGTTGCTGGCCCGGCCGTCGGACCGGGTGCCGAAGGCGCGGGCCTCGTAGGCCAGCTTCCGGCTCGGTCCGTGCACCACCAGCTGGGCCGGCTCGGCGGACTCCACGGTGGCCAGCAGGCCCTTGGCCGTGCCGGTCGCCTGCTCGGCGGTGATCTTCGGGGTGGTGTCCAGGCTCAGCGTGGACAGTCGGTCTCCGGACTGGGACAACACCGTGCCTGCGGCGTCGGTCACCACGACCGCGCCGCCGCCGACCACCGGGAGGTTCTTGTAGCTCTTGCTGACCGTGGTGTATCGCAGACCACCGGGGCCGTGAACCACGCTATCGGCCACGGATTCAATTCCCACCGCATTCGGCGCGGTGATCAATGACAATACGGCGATTCCGGAAAGGGCAAAGGCGCCCAGGGTTAATTTCTTGCGCACGACAGAGCTCCCTTGTGCAGAGGAATTAAACGGTCGGCTCGCCGGCCTGCGCGGGAACCTTGACCGCGTCCCATGCCGCCTTGGTGGTCTTCAATTCGATCGAATCCGCGCCGTACAGTTCTTTGGCCGCCTGCAGGGAGGCCACCCGGGCCTTGGCGTAGTTCCAGCCGTCGCCCTTGCGCTGCAGGGCGGAGTAGAAGATGTTCGCCGCCTTGCGCTGACCGATGCCGGTCACGGCCTTGCCGTCGGCGGTCGGCGACTCCGGGTTGCCGTTGGCCGGCTTGGATCCCTCTGCCAGCAGGTAGAACCAGTGGCTGTGCACGCCGCCGGAGTAGTGCTCGTCCAGGTTGCCGATGGTGGCGGTGTAGTAGTCGGGGCTGCTGCCGTCCAGGCTCGGCTTGTACAGGTAGCGCAGCGGAGTCGGGCTGCCGGTGTTCTCGCCCTCGGTGTAGTCGGGCTTGTCCACCGGGTTGTTGGCGTAGAACTCGGTCAGGGTGCCGAAGATGTCGGCCACCGACTCGTTGATGCCCGCGGTCTCGCCGTTCTCGGTGCCGTCGATGCCGGAGAACTGGAAGATCGCGTGGCCGTACTCGTGGCCGACCACGTCGATCGCGGTCAGCTGCTGCTTCGGGCTGCCGTTGTAGCCGAACTCGGTGTAACTGCCGGTCCAGTGCGCGTTGTTCGCGTTCCAGCCGACGTAGGCGGGGAAGCCGTTGCCCTTGCCGTCGAAACCGTTGCGGCCGAACCAGTCCTTGAGCAGGTCCCATTCCTTCTCGGCCGCGTAGGCGGCGTCCACGGCGGCGGACTCCACGTCGTTGGCGCCACCGTTGCCCCACACGTCGGTGGACTTGGAGTAGATCTTCTTGCCGGTGGAGGTGCCCTGCTTGATGCCGGGCCGCTTGCTGTCCACCAGCGTGTAGTTGCTGCCGCTCTTGGTGGACTCGATGGTCACCTTGCCGCTGTGCCCGCTGTTGCCCTCGGCGAACTTGACCAGGTCCTTCTTGCCCAGGATCGCGCCGGTCGCCGCGTCCACCCACACCCGCAGGTTGCTCGGCGACCCGTCGGCCTTGGAACCCTGTGTGCGGACCTCATAGGCCAGCTTCTGGGCGTTGTCCGCGGCGTAGACGACGAGCTGTGGCGCCTCGGCGGAGTCCACAGTGGACAACAGGCCCTTGGCGGTGGCCGCCGCCTGGCCGGCGGTGATCTTCGGCGTGGTGTCCACGGTGATCTCGGGCAGCTTCTCGCCCGAGGTGGACAGCACCGCGCCCTGGGCGTCGGTCACCACGACCGCGCTGCCGCCGACGACGGGGATGTCCTTGTAGCTCTTGGTGAACGCGGTGTACCGCAGGGCGCCGGGGCCGCTGTGGGTGGCGGCGGCCCGCACCTTCTCGTGGTCGCCGTGCACCAGGCCGTTGGCCGGGTCGGCGGCGAACGAGGTGGCCGCGGCGACGGAGTCGATGCCCACCGATGCGGGGGCGTGGGTGATCAGCGACAGCACGGCGACACCGGTGAGGGCGGCCGCGCCAATGGTCAGTTTTTTACGCACGACAAAACTCCCTATGCAGGCGGGAATTACAGGGAAATGACAGGGATGTGCGACCACGGCTCAATGCGCGGAATGACAGGGGAGACGAGGTCTCACACCCCGGAAAAGTCAGCGATCAGCGCTGATCAACAACAACAGTCGGTATCACGCGGCAACGCGCGCTGGGATGAGTAGAAAACCGACATAGCTCGACAATAGAAGTAGGTTCCGCCTTGTGCATCCGCCGAATGGCGTACGTAATTCGAGTCGTGAATACGGCCTGCGCAGGGCCGGTGACACTCGGCGGAGCACTGACCCGGTTGGGCTACTCTGCTTGACATGACCCAGCGCAAGATCCGCGTCGCCGTGGTGTTCGGCGGACGCAGCAGCGAGCACGGCATCTCCTGTGTGTCGGCGGGCAGCATTCTGAAACACCTGGACCGCGAGCGGTTCGAGGTCATCCCGGTGGGCATCACCCGGGACGGCGGCTGGGTGCTGGGCAGTGCCGACAATCTGGCGATCGAGAACCGCGAGACCCCGTCGGTGTCCGCTGAGGCGACCGCGCTCGTGCTGCCCGGTGACCCCACGTCCGGTGGCCTGGTGGTACTGGAGCAGGACCGCGCCGGTGAGGTGTTCTCCGGCGTCGATGTGGTCCTGCCCGCGCTGCACGGCGCCTACGGTGAGGACGGCACCATCCAGGGCCTGCTCGAAATGGCCGGACTGCCGTACGTCGGCGCCGGGGTGCTGGCCAGCGCGGTGTCGATGGACAAGGAGTACACCAAGAAGCTGCTGGCGGCCGAGGGCATCGCCGTCGGTACCTGGGTCACCCTGCGCCGCGATCAGGCCACGCTCACCGAGCAGGATCGGGAGAAGCTGGGCCTGCCGGTGTTCGTCAAGCCGGCCCGCGCCGGATCCTCGGTCGGCATCAGCAAGGTGACCGACTGGGCCGACCTGGACGCGGCCATCGCCTTCGCCAGGGAGCACGACCCCAAGGTGATCATCGAGTCCGGCGTCGTCGGCCGCGAGATCGAGTGCGGCGTGCTGGAGTTCCCGGACGGCCGGCTCGAGGCCTCGCTGCCCTCGGAGATCCGGATCGTCTCCGGCGACGTGGACTGGTACGACTTCGACTCCAAGTACCTGGACGAGGTCTGCGAGTTCGACATCCCGGCCAAGCTGAGCGACGAGCTCACCGAGCGGCTGCGCACCATGGCCATCGACGCGTTCCGCGCCCTGGAGGGCCAGGGCCTGGCCCGGGTGGACTTCTTCGTCACGGAGGCCGGCGAGCTGATCATCAACGAGGTGAACACCATGCCCGGGTTCACCCCGATCTCCATGTACCCGCGGATGTGGCAGCAGACCGGCGTCGAGTACACCGACCTGCTGTCGATCCTGATCGACACCGCCATCGCCCGCGGCGCCGGCCTCCGCTGAACACTTTCTGCAGAAAGTGCTCAGCGGGAGCAGTTTCCATGGAAAGTGCTCCTAGTTCCCGGGAACTAGGCGGGTCAGTGCTCGCGCCCTACGGACGCGCGGGACGGCCCGCCTAGCGTTCCGGGCATGGGGATCGGACTTGCGGCGCTACCGGTACTGGCGCTGATCGACAGCACCAGCTTCGGCACACTGGGCATCCCGGTGTATCTGATGGTGTCCAAGCAGCAGCACCTGATCCGGCGGCTGCTGACCTACCTGGCCACCATCACCGCGTTCTACTACCTCGTCGGCGTGGCGCTGATGTTCGGCGCCCGCACGCTGTGGGCCGACTACGGGCACCTGCTGAACACCCGCACCGCGTACTGGGTGCAGCTGGGGCTGGGCGTCGCCCTGTTCGCGTTCAGCTTCACCATCGGCAACAAGAAGAAGGACAGCGGCTGGCAGCCGCGGATCGACACCACCGGGGCGACCGTCGTCCTCGGCATCACCGCCGGTCTGGTCGAGGTGGCCTCGATGGTCCCGTTCCTGGCCGCCATCGCGATCATCACCGAGACCGGCCTGTCCGTCGGGCTGAACCTGCTCGTCCTGGCCGGCTACTCGCTGATCATGGTGCTTCCGCCGCTGCTGCTCCTCGGTCTGCGCATGGTCCTGGCCGACTGGCTGGACCCGCGCCTGGAGCGGCTCCGCGACTGGATCGCCGGACACGCCGCGAGCACCATGGGCTGGGCGATGGGCATCATCGGTTTCCTGCTGGCCCGCGACGCCATCCGTGTCCTGTTCAGCCACTGAGAAGCCGACAGGTATCCGAAGTTGACGATGTTCGGGCGAAAGACATGCCCGAACATCGTCAACTTCGGGACGATCATCGTCAGTTCGGGGGCTGGTTGGGCAGGGTACGGCCGTCGACGGCCGTCGGCGGGAGCGCCTTGGCGACCGCGGCCGACAGGTCCTGGAGGGGGCCGGTGCCCGAGTCGACGGGGGCGGTCAGCGCCGCGTAGACCGGGCGGTCCACCACGACCCAGCTGACCTTTCCGCTGCCTTCGAGGCGCAGCCAGCTCACGCCGGACACGGCCACCAGTTTCGAGGTCAGGTTCAGCTCCTCCGGCCGGCTCAGGCCGCAGCGCAGCACCACCGGATCATGATCCTTGTCGCCCCAGGCCGCCGCTCCCGCCGGGGCCGGCTGAGCCAGCTCCCGGCGGGGCAGTGTCACGCCATCGCTGATCAACTGGCCCGGCAACGCCCCCACCAGCGATCCGCACTCGGCGGAGGCCTCCTGTGGCGCGGGCAGCGCGGGCAGTGCCAGCGGACCGGTCCGCGCCGCCACGACGGCGGGGTCCTCGGTGCTGGAGGTGGCCGCCACGTGCTGCCTGGCGACCAGGATCCCGGCGATGAGCAGCAGCGGCAGCGCGACCGCTACCGCGATGACCGCTTTCGGCAGGCCGGGAGGTGTGTTGTTCGTCTCCGCCATGTACTTACAGGTGGACGACCGGACAGGTCAGCGTACGGGTGATGCCCTCGACCGTCTGGATCTTGGCCACCACAAGCTGCCCGAGCTCGTCCACGGTGTGCGCCTCGGCCCGTACGATCACGTCGTAAGGACCGGTGACGTCCTCGGCGGTCGTCACCCCGGGAATGCCGGCGATCTCCGCTGCCACCGCAGCGGCCTTGCCGACCTCGGTCTGAATCAGAATGTATGCCTGGACCACGGCGCGCCCCTTCGCCTCGACCGGGTTTGTCCGGGTAGGAACTTGGACGAGCAACGTACCCCAGCCGGTGGGCGGAATGCTCGTGATCGGAGGTAGTGGTGCCGGCGGATCCGTCACATTCCTCGGCCACCGTCGCTCAGCTGGGTGAGTTCGAGCTCATCCGCACGGTCACCACCGGTATGCCGCAGCCACGGACCACCCTGCTTGGCCCGGGCGACGACGCAGCTGTGGTGACCGCGGCCGACGGACGAGTGGTCGCGACCAACGACGTCCTCGTGGAGGGCGTGCACTTTCGTCTTGACTGGTCCACCCCGGAACAGGTGGGCGCCAAGGCCGTCGCGGTGAATCTGGCCGACCTGGCCGCCATGGGCGCGGTGCCCACCGCGGTCCTGATCGGCCTGGCCTGCCCGGCGGACACCCCCGCCGAGGTGGTCCAGGGCCTGTTCACCGGGCTCAAGAAGGAGGCCGCCGCGCAGGGCGCGGGCATCGTCGGCGGGGACATGGTCACCGCTCCGGTGATCACCATCTCGGTCACCGCCCTCGGTGACATGGAGGGCCGTGACCCGGTGCTGCGCTCCGGTGCACAGCCGGGCGATGTCCTCGCGGTGTGCGGCAAGCTGGGCTGGGCCGCGGCCGGACTCGCCGTGCTGGGCCGGGGATTCCGGTCCCCGGTGGCCGTGGTCGGCGCGCAGCGCACCCCGGAACCGCCCTACGCCGCCGGTCCCAAGGCCGCCGCGTACGGCGCCCGCTCGATGATCGACATCTCCGACGGCCTGATCGCCGATCTGGGACACATCGCCGCCGCGTCCCACGTCGCCATCGACGTGCACTCGGCCAAGGTGCCGGTGGCCCCGCGGCTGCACGAGGTCGCCGCGGCGCTGGGCGCCGACGCGCTGGTCTGGGCGCTGACCGGCGGCGAGGATCACGCCTTGGCGGCGACGTTCCCGTACCAGCTGCCGTTGCCTTCGGGCTGGACCGCGATCGGCACGGTGACCAAGGGAGCCGGGGTTACCGTGGACGGCAGGGAGTACGACGGCGTGCACGGCTGGGAGCACTGGAAGTGATCAAAGAGGTCGACTTCGGCCATCCGGACGCGATGGGGCTGTGTGCCGAGGCGGTGGCCGAACTGGGGCGCCGCTACCAGGGGGAGGGCGACACCTCGCCCATCGAGCCCGGCGAGTTCAATCCGCCGAACGGCCTGTTCCTCGTGTCCTATGTGGATGGTCAGGCGGCCGGCTGCGTCGGCTGGCGACGGCTGCGGGACGGGGTCGCCGAGATGAAGCGGCTGTACGTCCGGGACCGGTTCCGCGGCCTCGGGCTGGCCAGGAAACTCCTGTCGGAGCTCGAAACCCGGGTACTGGGTTCCGGCTGTCACCGGATCCAGCTGGAGACCGGTACCGAGCAGCCGGAGTCGATGCGGCTGTACGAGTCCTGCGGCTACGAGGCGATCGAGCCGTACGGGTACTACAAGGACAGCCCGCTGAGTCGGTGCTTCGCCAAGGACCTGCGGGTGATCACGCCCGTGGGCTATGACCATCCGGACGCGGTGGCCCTGTGCGTGGACGCCGTCGCCGAACTGGACCGGCGATACGGTGGCGACGGCGACGGCACGCCGATGTCGGCGGCCGACTTCGCCCCGCCGAGCGGGTTGTTCCTGCTCGCCTACCTCGGCGGAGCGGCGGTGGCCTGCGTCGGCTGGCGGCACAAGGGCGAGGGCGTCGTCGAGATGAAGCGGATGTTCGTCCGAGACGCCGCCCGGGGCAAAGGCCTGGCCAAGGCGCTGCTGAACGAGCTGGAGAGCACCGCGCTCGCCGCCGGGCACCGCCGGGTGATCCTGGAGACCGGGGCCAAGCAGCCGGAGTCGATGCGGCTGTACGCGGCCAGTGGGTATGAGCCCATCGCGAACTTCGGCTACTACAAGGACGATGCGTTGACCCGAAGCTTCGGCAAGGACCTTACCGACCAGTAGCATGAGGGCCTCCCGATCGAATGGAGCCGCCCCGATGCCGATCTACGCCCTCGGTGACCTGGAACCGACGATCCACCCGGACGCCTACGTCCACCCCGACGCCACCGTGATCGGCAACGTGACCCTCGGCGCGTTCGTCTCCGTCTGGCCGCAGGCCGTGCTGCGGGGCGACTACGGCTCCATCGAGATCGGCGAGCGCTCCAACATCCAGGACGGCTCGATCCTGCACACCACCGAGTTCACCCCGGTGAAGATCGGTACCGGCACGGTGGTCGGGCACAACGTGCACATCGAGGGCGCCACCATCGGCAACGGCTGCCTGATCGCCTCCGGTTCGGTGGTGCTCAACGGAACGGTCGTCGAGGACGGCGCGCTGGTAGGTGCCGGTGCGGTGATCTCCTTCGGCGGACACGTGCCCGCCAAGGCGATGGCGCTGGGTGTGCCGGCCAAGATCCGCGAGGGACACGTGGTGGACCCGGCCATGACCGAGATGATCGTGCAGAAGTACGTGGAGAACATCGCCGTGTTCAAAGCCCAACTGCGACGCCTCGACTAGGTGCCGCTACTGTCACTCTCCGTGGCTGCACGACCGTTGACTGAAGTGGTGGAAGCCGGCTGGGCGCAGGCCCTGGAACCGGTGGCGGACAAGATCTCCGCGATGGGCGAGTTCCTGCGGGCCGAGGTGTCCGCCGGGCGCACCTACCTGCCCGCCGGGGAGAACGTGCTGCGTGCGTTCAAGCAGCCGTTCGACCAGGTCAAGGTGCTGATCGTCGGCCAGGACCCGTATCCCACCCCCGGTCACGCCGTCGGCCTGAGCTTCTCGGTGGCGCCCGATGTGCGGCCCATCCCACGCAGCCTGGTGAACATCTACAAGGAGTACGCCGAGGACCTCGGTCACCCGGCGCCGGCCAACGGCGACCTCTCGCCGTGGAGCGACCAGGGCGTGCTGCTGCTCAACACCTCGCTCACCGTCCGGCCCGGTGCCCCCGCCTCGCACAGCGGCAAGGGCTGGGAGGACGTCACCACCCAGGCGATCAAGGCCCTCGCGGCGCGCGGTAAGCCCCTCGTCGCCATCCTCTGGGGCAGGCACGCGCGCAACCTGCGGCCGATGCTGGGCCACTACCCGGCGGTCGAGTCCGCGCACCCGAGCCCGATGTCCGCGTCCAGCGGATTCTTCGGCAGCCGCCCGTTCTCCAAGGCCAATGCCATGCTCACCCAGCAGGGCGCCGAGCCGGTCGACTGGAAGCTGCCCTAGTCCCCGGTCTGCGCCCACGCGCACACCGGCAGCGACAGGTAGATGCCGAACTCCGGCAGCCCCGTCGCCTCGGTGAGCTGCTCGTGTAGCCGGTCCACCCGTTCCTGCCGGTTCACCGCCCGGCTCTCGACGTACTTCGAGTGCACGGTGATCACCACGTCCAGCCCGCCGCTGTCCAGCGGCGAACGCTGTTGGAACCGCAGGTCCACGTCCCCCGGCTGAAGGTCGCCGTCGTACGGCTCCTCCGGGCACTCCACGGCCAGCGAGACGAGGTGGGGGAGCGCCGATCGCAGCGTCAGCAGCGACTGCTCGGGAACATGCGCGGCGTAGGTGATGTCCAAGATCGGCACGTTTCCACCGTACTTGACCTCCAGTGCGCTGGAGGCCGGACAGTGGCGGCATGGGGAATCAGCAGAGTGACCTGGTGGCGATCCGCGAGCTCGTCGCGCAGGTAGAGAAGTACCAGAATGCCGAGCTCGTCGACGGGGCCCTCGCGTTGTACCGGGAGGACGCCGTGACGACCAATGTCGGCGGTCTCGTGCTGGTCGGCAGGGACGCGATCGCCGAGTTCATCCGCCGGTTTCTCCCCGGCAGCATGGAAGGGCTGCGGGTGAGCTACGAGGTGGTGCACGTGGTGTTCATCCGGCCCGATGTGGCCGCGGTGAAACTCCGGCAGACCTATGTCAGCACCAACGGAGAGCCCTCGGAGTTCGAAGGTGAGGGCTCTCCGCTGTGGATCCTGTCCCGCGAGGCCGACGGGTGGCGGAAGGTCGCCACCCAGAACACTCGGGTGTCAGCTCAGTAGCGGCAGGATCTGGGCTTCCTCGTAGTCGAGGTGGGCCTCCAGTTCGGCGGCCAGCCGGTCCACAGTGGACAGACTGGTCGCCTCCTGGAGTTCCGTCAGCAGCTTCCCGATCGCCGCGTGCTCTACCTGGAGCCGGTCCAGTACCTCCGGCGGCAGTGGCAGCCCGGGAAAGAGCCCGTTGTCCTCGCCCGTGTGGTGGTGGTGCAACCCGGCACACAGGTTCAGGCAGTTGATCTTCAGCTGCGCGGTGAGGGTGTTGCCCGCCCTGGCGAACTCGGCGCGGATCAGCCGCAGCTCACGGCGGAAGTAGCCGTGGACGAGCAGCAACATCTCGGTCAGAGAGTTCGCCCCGTGCAGGCCGGGAGCGGAGACGAGGCGGATCATCGGAATGGTGCGCCCGGCCTTCTCCTGGTACTCGGCCCAGCCGGAATCGCTCTCGACCGCGCGCTCCCAGGCCAGGTCCCGTTCCTCCCCGATCAGCACGGTGGCCGTCGCGGGGAAGGTGGCCAGCCCGTCTTCCACGGTGACCTGCGGGTTCGCCCGCAGGTTGTGGAACCAGGCGGGATGCTTCGGCGAACCCCCGGCCGAAGCGATGATCAGCAGGCTGCCGTCCTCGTTCGGCAGGTAGCCGACGGGAGTCGTGTGCGGCTTGCCGGAGCGGGCCCCAGTGGTGGTGATCAGCAGTAGCCTGCCGCCTTCGAACCAGCCGCCTACCTGGCCCTGATTCGCACGGAATTCCTCGATAATGGCTGCATTGAAATCGGTCATTCATTCTCCAGTCTGTGTTGGGGTGGTGCAGAACACATATGAACTGGAGAAGAAGGCGGCCCGCGCGGCCACCCGGCGGTCACGCCGTGGCCGGGAACCCAACTCGTGCGTGGCCCAGAGGGGCCGACCCGGTAGTCACGCGGAGCAGGTTAACGCACACAGCACAAAGCCCGGAAGACCGAAGTCTTCCGGGCTTTGTACAAGTTCTGCAGAATTACCCGCGAACGACCTTGCCGGCCTTCAGGCAGGAGGTGCAAACGTTCAGCCGGGCCTTCTGGCCAGGAGCGACCTTGGCGCGCACGGACTGAATGTTCGGGTTCCACCGACGGTTGGTACGACGGTGGGAGTGCGAGACCGACTTGCCGAAGCCAGGCCCCTTGCTACAGACGTCGCAAACGGCAGCCACGTCGACTCCTCTACTTACGGTGAACGGGGCTGCTACACACAAAGAATTTCGTGGAGCTGCCCCCGAGATCCCAGATAGCGTAACCGGTGAGCCGTCCCAATCCCAAACCGGCCCCTCCCAGTACGCTCGCACGGGCATTTCGAGACGAGGAGGCAGGCCGTGTTGCAGGCACTCGACGCGGCGGCCGTGCGTCGCTGGGCGGTGGCCGCCGTGGCCGCGCTGGACGCCAGCCGGGATGCCATCGACCGGATCAACGTGTTCCCCGTTCCGGACGGCGACACCGGCACCAACCTGCTGCACACCATGCGTTCGGCGCTGGACGCCGTCCTCCGGTTGCCGGAGGAGGAGCGCCTCGGAACCGCCCTCGTCGCCATGGCCAAGGGTGCGTTGATGGGCGCGCGCGGCAACTCCGGGGTGATCGTCTCGCAGATCCTGCGCGGCGTGGCCGAGGTGCTGCGGGACAAGGAGCTGGCCGACGGGGCCGCGTTCACCGACGCGTTGGGGCGGGCCGACGAGCTGGCCACCGCCGCCGTCGCGCAGCCACAGCCCGGCACCATCCTGTCCGTGCTGCACGCCGCGTACCTGGCCGCCCGCGAATCCGGATCCGCCCAGCTCGGCGAGATCATCGGCGTCGCCGCCAAGGCCGCGGCCACCGCGTTGACCGAGACCGCTAACCAGCTCGCCGACCTGGCCAGGGCCGGGGTGGTCGACGCGGGCGGGCGGGGCCTGCTGGTGCTGCTGGACACGCTCTCCGGGGTGATCGAGGAGCGGGAGAACCCGGAGCGGACCGACCTGGACACGCCGGTCGCGGTGCGCGACGCGGCGACCCTCACCGGGCAGCGGGAATCCGGCTCGATGGACTACCAGTACGAGGTCATGTACCTGCTGGCCGGCCCGGATGAGCGGGCCGCCGCCGCCCTCCGAGAGACGTTGTCCGGGATCGGTGACTGCGTGGCCGTGGTCGGCGACGGCGGCCTGGACCCGGACGATCCACTGTGGAGCGTCCACGTGCACTGCAACGACATCGGCGCCGCCATCGAGGCCGGCATCCGGGCGGGCCGTCCGCACCGGATCACTGTGATGCGCTTCGCCGAGCAGATCGAGGCCGCGCCCGCCCGGTTCGCCGCCCAGCGCGCCGTCGTGGTGCTGGCCGCCGGTGAGGGCGTTCTCGGCCTGTTCCGCGGCGAGGGCGCCGCGGTGGTGGACGCCGAACGGCTGCCCAGCCTGGCCGACCTGTCCGCCGTGCTGGCCGGGACCAGGGCGGCGCACGTGGTGCTGCTGCCCAACTCGGCGGAGCTCACCTCGCTCGCCGACGAGGCCGCCGTGCAGAGCCAGCTGATCGGCCAGGACGTGGTCGTGGTCAGCACCAGTTCGCCCGTCCAGGGATTGGCCGCCCTCGCGGTGCACGACCGCAACCGGCGGGCGGGGGACGACGTGGTGGCCATGGCCGAGGCGGCCGCCGCCACCCGGCGCGGCCGGCTGGAGGTGGCCACCGAGGAGGCGATCACCTGGGTCGGCCGCTGCCAGCCCGGTGACCTGCTCGGCGTGATCGACGGTGAGGTGGTGCTGATCAGCACGGGCACCCTGGACCCGTCCTACCCGGCCGCCCAGCTGGTGGAACGGATGCTGTCCGCGGACAGCGAGCTGGTCACCGTGCTGCTGGGCCGCGACGCCCCGGAGACGTTGGCCGCCCGGATCCAGGAGCACCTGCGGATCAGCCGGCCCGACGTGGAGGTAGCCGTGTACCCCGGTGGTCAGGCCGACTGTCTGCTGCACATCGGCGTGGAGTGAGTCGCGCCCGCAGTTATCCGTCTTCAAGACCGAAAACTGCCCAGTTTTCGGTCTTGAAGACGGATAAGTCCACTGTGGACAGCTGCTGATGTGACTGGTGGCGCTGGTGGTGTTCTAGTGGGTGACCCGTGATCGCCGTGGCATGCAGTGAAGGGCGCCATCACGTCATGAGCCCCATCCCAAGAACGTGTCGGATGGGTGGCCTGAGAGCCACATTCAGCCGGATCAGTAGCCGATGGGGAAGGCGATCTTCCGCTGACTGACGGCCACCGCCGCCGCGGTGGGGGTCGCCGGGGTGGACGTGGTCACCGTGATCGTCACCGGGGTGTCGGTCTGGAAGTCGCCATTGGTCGCGGAGAACGGCGAGGTGCTCCAGGTGACGCTGCCGGTGCTGCCGCACTTGGCCTTCTTCTCCGCGGTGCCCTGTGGGCCGCCGGTGACCGCGGCCTGGACGTACATCTCGACCTCCTGACCGGCCGGGCAGATCGTCCGGCCCTTGACCGTCAGCTTGCCGCCGGAGGCCGTCGCACCGGTGATGAACTGCTCGAAGAGGTCGCTCGCCGGTTTCTGTGCCGCCGGCCACGCGACGGTGAAGTCGCCGCCACCGGCCAGCGCGATCCCGGTGCCGACTGCCTCCACCCCCACGTGGAGCTTCCGGCCGGGGATCGCCACATCGTGTGGCCCCACCGCTACCGGGATGCTCCAGGGAGCGTCCTGTGGGCCGCACTTGACGGGGACCGGAACGGGTTTGCCCGCCGGTTCCAGCCGCACCTCGGCGATCATGGACACGTCCAGGGCCACCGGACAGCGCAACGTGCCGCTCACGGTCACCGTGTCGGCGACCCCTTCCACGCTCAGGATGGTCAGTGGCGGCGTCTCGGCGGCGGTGGCCGCGGACAGGCCGGTGGTCAGCAGCAGTGCAGAGGCGAACAGCGCGGAGTGTCGGAACATGATCAGTACCCCGCCGGGATGGTCAGCGTCCGGTTGCTCTCCTCGACGCCGTCACTGGTCAGCGTGACGGTCACCGTGGTGTCCGCGCCGGGCCGGAAATCGGAGTTGCCGGGTTTGCCGAGCGCTTTGGGGGACAGCCGGATGGCGCCGGGGCAGGTGATCTCCGGGGAGGTCGCCTCGCCGTTCGCGCCGGTCGGCGAGCTCGCCGTCATCGCGAGGACGAACTTCTTGCCCTTCTCGCACACCACGACCAGTTCGGTGCCTGCGTGCACGCCGTCCGGGGTGATTTTGGTGATGTACGTTTCCCAGAACTGCTTCTCCGCGGGTGTGGACCACGCGGTGGAGCCCTTGACCTTCCAGTCGGCCAGGATGCCGCCCTGCGTGTCCCGCATGGTCACGTGGCTCTCGCCGAGGCGTCCGGGGACCGCGTATCCGCTGATCGGCACGGTCACCGACCAGTCCTGTTTCTCCGCCGAGCAGCTCAGGCGCTGGTTCTCCACGGCGCCGCGGGCCCTGGTGCCCTCGAGCTGGTCGAAGTGGGTGGTGAGCAGCACGTCGCCCGGCTCCGCGCAGGAGAGGGCGCCGCCGATGGTCACTGTTCCGGCGCCCGACCCCTGGACCCGGGTGATGGTGATGGCGTTGTCGGCGGACGCGGCGGCGTTGGCGGCCGGTGCGACGCCGGTGAGCAGGGCGGCGGCGAGCAGGCTGGACCGGATGAACACGATCGGGCACCTCCAAGTAGCGCAGACTGCTGCCTCACGCTATTGGTTGCCGGGAGTGTTCACATGATCACTTACAGTGTTCAGCCGATGGAGTGGGTGATGTCGACCGGCACGTAGGTGTTGAGGTCGCACAGGTCGTTGTCCGACTCGAGGCCCAGCGTGTTGTCCTGGGCGATGAGCGTCAGGCTGCCGATCCCCGGGAGGTGCGGGGTGCTCAGCGGATCGGCTGCGGCGGCGGGAGCGGCGGCGGATAACGCCGCGGCGGCGAGGAGCGCGGAACGGATCAGCATGGTCGCGCACCTTATTGATCACTGAACTAGTTGTCATCAGCCTCACCGCAATCCGGTCGCCGATCGGGTTGTCGGGGCCATGCGGTAAGAACAACGGCATGACCGCCGTCTCCACCGCCGACAAGCTCGTCTCCGTCCTGGGCGCCAAGACCGCCAAGGTCCTGGAGGCCGGGCTGGAACTGGTCACCGTCGGCGATCTGCTGCGGCACTATCCGCACCGCTACGCCGAGCGCGGCGAGCTCACCAAGATCGCCGGGCTGGAGATCGGCGAGCACGCGACCGTGGTCGCCGAGGTGCGCCGCAGCGTGGTCACCACCTCCGGCAAGGGCGGGGTGATGTGCAAGGCGATCATCACCGACGGTACCCGCGAGCTGGAGATCACCTTCTTCAACAAGGGCAAGTTCCACAACGGCAAGCTGCGGCCGGGCAAGCGCGGGCTGTTCGCCGGCAAGGTCGGCATGTTCCGCACCACGCTGCAGCTGGCGCACCCGGACTACATGCTGTTCGAGGACGAGTTCGACGAGGTCACCGCGGCCGAGGAGTGGGCGGGGGCGCTGATCCCGGTCTACCCGGCGACCAAGGGGCTGAACAGCTGGGAGATCGCCCGCTGCGTCCGGCAGACCCTCGACATGATCGACGACGAGGCGATCGACGATCCGATGCAGGAGGCGCTGCGCGGGGAGCTGAAACTGCCCGCGCTGGCCACCGCGCTGCGCCGCATCCACCTGCCCGCCTCCTACGAAGAGGTGGGCAGCGCCAAGAAACGGCTCAAGTGGGACGAGGCGTTCGCCGTGCAGCTGCTCCTCGCCCAGCGACGCAACGCGTTCACCGAGCGGGTCGCCGCATCCTGCCCACGGCGGGCCGGCGGCATCCTGGACCAGTTCGACGCGAAGCTGCCGTTCACCCTGACCGCCGGGCAGCAGGAGGTCGGCGCCACCCTCGCGGAGGAGCTGACCGCCCGGCATCCCATGCACCGGCTGGTCCAGGGCGACGTGGGTTCCGGAAAGACGATCGTGGCTCTGCGCGCGATGCTGCAGGCCGTCGACGCGGGCAGGCAGGCCGCCATGCTCGCGCCCACCGAGGTACTCGCGGCTCAGCACGCCCGCTCGCTGCGGGAACTGCTCGGTGACCTCGGAATGGCGGGGGAGCTGGGTGCCGCCGAGCAGTCCACCACGATCACCCTGCTCACCGGATCGATGCCGACCAAGGAGAAACGGCAGGCCTTACTCGACATCGCCTCCGGTGTGTCCGGCATCGTGGTCGGCACGCACGCGCTCATCCAGGACACCGTGTCCTTCGCCGAGCTCGGTCTGGTCGTCATCGATGAGCAGCACCGGTTCGGCGTCGAGCAGCGGGACGCCCTGCGCAACCGGGGCAGCGGCGACATCGTGCCGCACGTGCTGGTGATGACCGCGACGCCGATCCCGCGCACCGTGGCGATGACCGTGTACGGCGACCTGGAGGTCTCCGCCATGCGGGAACTGCCGCAGGGCCGCTCACCGATCGCCACCAATGTGGTGCCGTCCGCCGAGAAGCCCGCCTGGCTGGACCGGGCGTGGTCCCGGATGCGCGAAGAAGTCGGCAAGGGGCACCAGGCCTATGTGGTGTGCCCGCGGATCGGCGATGACGAGGACAAACCACCCAAGGACGGTGGCAGCGACCGCCGCCCGCCGCTGGCGGTGATGGATGTGGCCCCCGGACTGGCGAACGGCCCGTTGAAGGGGTTGAAGGTCGCCGCGCTGCACGGCCGGATGCCGCCGGACGAGAAGGACGCGGTGATGCGGGCCTTCGCCGCGAACGAGATCCAGGTCCTGGTGGCCACCACGGTCATCGAGGTCGGCGTGAACGTGCCCAACGCCACCGCCATGGTGATCATGGACGCGGACCGGTTCGGCGTCAGTCAGCTGCACCAGCTGCGTGGCCGGGTCGGCCGGGGCAGTGCGCCCGGGCTGTGCCTGCTGGTCACCGAACTGCCCGGCGGCACCGCCACCCGGGAACGCCTCGACGCGGTGGCCTCGACGACCGACGGATTCGAGCTGGCCCAGCTGGACCTGGAGATCCGCCGCGAGGGCGACATCCTGGGCTCGGCCCAGTCGGGTACCCGCTCCGGCCTGAAGATGCTGTCCCTGCTGCACGACCGGGACGTCATCGAACTGGCCCGGCAGGAGGCCACGAAACTGATCGCCGAGGACCCCACCCTGGCCCAGCAGCCCGGCCTGTCCCGCGTCCTGTCCGAACTGGTGGACGCCGAACGAGCCGAATACCTCGACAAGAGCTGACCCTTGTTCCGGAGTTGGCGATGTTCGCGGCGAAGCCCCGAACATCCCCAACTCCGGAACGCCTTTAACCAGCCAGCTGGAAGTGCCAGACCACGATGGCGGGCGCGTCACCGCTCGCGGCCCGCGCCGCCTCCGGCACCATCGCCGCCAGGCTCCACGGCCAGACGTCCCACGGCCCCGGGTCGGTGGCCGCCGGACCATCCGGAATCGCCGGCCGGGCGACCTCCCGGCAGTCCCGCACCTGCATCCCCGCCGCCAACGCGGCCCGCAGGTAGTCGCCGATCAGATGCCGGGTGCTGATCATCCGGCCCGGTCGCCCATCCGCACCCCGCAACGTCGGATTGGCTCCCCGGGCCACCGACTCCGGGTGCATGTCGGCGATGACCACATGCCCACCCGGCCGCAACACCCTGGCGAACTCGGCGAACACCGGGTCCAGCCGGGAAACGTGGGCCAGCGCCAGGCCGCAGACGACCAGGTCCACCTCGCCCGCGCCGACCGGCAGATCGTGCAGGTCGCCGGTCAGGAACCGGCCGTCCGGTACCCGCTTCCCGGCATGGGCCAGCATGTCCGGCGAACTGTCCACCCCGATCACCCGGTGCCCGCGATCGGCCAGCAGCCGCGAGTACCGGCCGGTGCCACACGCCGCGTCGAGGGCGACCCCCGGCGGCAGCGGGTCCAGGATCCGCACCACCTCGGGCTCGTCCAGCGCGAAGGCCCCGTTACCGGGCTGGTCGTAGGTCGGCGCCCAGGCCCGGTACCCGTCGACGGTGCCCACCCGGTCCACCTGCACGCCGACGCCGGCCAGCGCGGGGTCGTCCAGCAGCCTGCGGATCTCCGCGATCCGGGCATCGGTGAACCCCTGATCGTGCTCCCCGGTGAACGCCCGCAACAGGGCGAGCCCCTCCAGCCCCAACAAATACCCCAGTGGGCTCTCGTAGATCACCCACCGGAAGCTAGGGCTGTTCACCGCGCCGGCGCCACCGATTTTCCGGGTGCGAGAGGAACAGATTCTGCAGAAAGTGCGATGAAGGAGCACTTTCTGCAGAATCTGTTCTTAGGCGAGCCAGAAGGTCCAGAGCTGGGACTGGTCGGTGGAACAGGTGCGCTGGGCCACGTGGTCCTTCTCCGGGGTGAGGCAGAGGCCGCTGTGGCCGGGCTTCAGCCGGTAGCTGCCGCCCTCGTTGTCCCCGGTTCCCTCGACGGTGGCGAAGCTCTGCGCCTTGATCTCCCGGTCGCAGTAGTCGGTGATCAGCTGGGCGCCGTCCTCGGTGGATTCCTCGTCCACCATCAGGCAGTACTCCTCGTCCTTCATCCGGATCTCGAAACTCTGCTCACCCAGGTAGTGCAAGGTCCACGTCTGGGCCAGGTCGCCCGGTTTGCAGGCGGTGCGGACCACATCGTGGGACGCGTCCAGGCACTGGCCGGCGTCGGTGAGCGCCCGCAGGGTGATGGTCACCTCCGGCGGATCGTCGGCGACGACCGGTGTGAGGGCGAGCAGAGCGGACAGGGACAGGGGGCCGAACATGGGGACTCCTCGGCGGCAGGGAAAACCGACGAGGGTGACTATCGCCCAAGTCCACGCTTGTCGATCATGTGTAAATTCACTGTGATGCACCGGGGTAATGGCCCGAATAGAGATCGTCGCAGGTCCACTGATGAATTAGTCGTACCCCGGTGAACCGAATAGGTGGAAAAGGCATACGGCCCGTTCTGGCAAATGCGCCAGAACGGGCCAAATGCTCACTCAGACAGCGGTGAAGCCGAACAGCTGGTTGCTGGTCCCCGGGGAGCTGCACGGCGCCTGGATGAGGCTGGTTCCGTCCAGCGGGGAGGAGCCCGGCACGGTCAGGCACAGGCCGGAGTACTCGCTGACCAGCTGGTACCAGCCGATCGTCTTGTACCGCAGCATGAAGTGCTGGTTGATCGTCTCGGGGTAGGGCGAGCAGTTCAGCATGGTGACGACCATTCCGCCGCCTGCCGGGGAGGTCAGACACAGGCCGGACGTTCCGGCGATCGTGTAGTAACCCGGGTGGGCTTCCTGGAACGTCCAGCGCTGCGCGTAGTCGCGTTCCTGCCCGCAGACGTACTGGGTGGCGGGCTGGTTGTAGGCGTACCCGTCGGTCACGCACTTGCCGCTGTGCTGGACCGTGATCTTCACCGTTGCCGCGGGCGCCTGGGCCGCGTCGACGGGAGCCGCCATGGCGGAAGGGGTGAATGCGACTGCGGCGGCGACGGTAACGGCGGCGATGGACATCCAGCGGGAGAATGACGATTTCATGAAAATGACTCCTGCAATTGTTGGAGAATCACAAATCGAGCCATGGCACGCTTCGTCTACGTTGCCGGAAAGTAGTTCCGTCGCGACCCTCGGTGAGTTCAGCAGATTGGCGGAGTTTCACCCGTGTCCACATTCGGCCTGGATCAATAATCCATCCAGAACCGCTTTATGCATGTTTGTGGTGAGTTCCTCAGTGGGGATGCCTTGGCCGTCGATCAATGGGATCATCTCGGGGTCCTTGAACTGCGACGTCCGTCACTTGGGATAGAACTCCCACCTGGTGGTTACTCAGCGGTAACGTGCGAACCCTGTACGGGAGGGAGCCGGAATGTTCCGTAAGGTGCTCGTGGCCAACCGAGGCGAGATCGCGATCCGCGCGTTTCGCGCCGCGTATGAACTCGGCGCAGGCACGGTCGCGGTTTTTCCGCATGAGGACCGCAACTCGCTGCACAGGCTGAAAGCCGATGAGTCCTATGAGATCGGCGAGCCCGGACACCCGGTGCGCGCCTACCTCTCGGTGGACGAGATCATCGCCGCCGCGCAGCGCGCGGGCGCCGATGCGATCTACCCGGGCTATGGCTTCCTCTCGGAGAACCCGCACCTGGCGCAGGCCTGTGAGGACGCCGGGATCACCTTCATCGGCCCCAGCCATGAGGCCCTGGAGATGGCGGGCAACAAGGCCACGGCCATCGCCGCCGCCAAGGCCGCCGGTCTGCCGACGCTGAAGAGCACGGACCCGTCCTCGGACGTGGACCTGCTGCTGTCCCAGGCCGACGACATCGGCTTCCCGATCTTCGTGAAGGCCGTCGCCGGTGGTGGCGGTCGCGGTATGCGCCGCGTCGAGGAACCCGCCCAGCTGCGCGAGTCCCTCGAAGCCGCCATGCGCGAGGCTGAGTCCGCCTTCGGCGACGCCACCGTGTTCATGGAGCAGGCGGTCGTCGAGCCGCGGCACATCGAGGTACAGATCCTCGCCGACGGCGAGGGCAACGTGATCCACCTCTTCGAGCGGGACTGCTCCGTGCAGCGCCGGCACCAGAAGGTCGTGGAGATCGCCCCCGCGCCGAACCTGCCCGCCGAGCTGCGGGACCGGATCTGCGCGCACGCCGTGGCCTTCGCCCAGCAGATCGGCTACCGCAACGCCGGTACCGTCGAGTTCCTGCTGGACCAGCGCGGCAATTACGTCTTCATCGAGATGAACCCGCGTATCCAGGTCGAGCACACGGTGACCGAGGAGATCACCGACGTGGACCTGGTGTCCTCGCAGATGCGGATCGCCGCCGGTGAGACCCTCGCCGACCTGGGCCTGTCCCAGGACACCGTGCAGATCCACGGCGCCGCGCTGCAGTGCCGGATCACCACCGAGGACCCGGCCAACGGTTTCCGCCCGGACACCGGCATGATCAGCGCCTACCGCTCGCCCGGTGGCTCCGGTATCCGCCTCGACGGCGGCACCGCGTTCGCCGGAACCGCGATCGGCGCGCACTTCGACTCGCTGCTGGTCAAGCTGACCTGTCGTGGCCGGGACTGGCCATCCGCCGTCCGCCGGGCCCGCCGGGCCATCGCCGAGTTCCGGATCCGCGGTATTTCCACCAACATCCCGTTCCTGCAGGCGGTGCTGGATGACCCGGACTTCCAGTCGGGACACGTCACCACCTCGTTCATCGAGAAGCGGCCGCACCTGCTGACCGCGCGGCACTCCGCCGACCGCGGTACCAAGATCCTCACGTACCTGTCGGACATCACGGTCAACCAGCCGAACGGGCCGCGGTCCAACGTGGTCAACCCGACCTCGAAGCTGCCCACGATCGACCTGAAGACCCCGCCGCCGCCCGGTTCCAAGCAGAAGCTGACCGAACTCGGCCCGGAGGGCTTCGCGAGCTGGCTGCGGAACCGGTCCGAGCTGGGCGTCACCGACACGACCTTCCGCGACGCGCACCAGTCGCTGCTGGCCACCCGCATCCGCACCAAGGATCTCCTGGCGGTCGCGCCGCACGTCGCGCGCACCACCCCGGAGCTGCTGTCCCTGGAGTGCTGGGGCGGCGCCACCTACGACGTGGCCCTGCGCTTCCTCGCCGAGGACCCGTGGGAGCGGCTGGCCAAGCTGCGGGAAGCCGTGCCGAACATCTGCCTGCAGATGCTGCTGCGTGGCCGCAACACCGTCGGCTACACGCCCTACCCGGAGGCCGTCACCCAGGCGTTCGTGGAGGAGGCCACCGCCACCGGTATCGACATCTTCCGGATCTTCGACGCGCTGAACGACGTGGACCAGATGCGTCCGGCGATCCAGGCGGTGCGGGACACCGGAACGGCCGTCGCCGAGGTCGCGCTGTGCTACACCGCCGATCTGTCCAATCCGGACGAGAAGCTGTACACACTGGACTACTACCTGCGGCTGGCCGACGAGATCGTGAACGCCGGCGCGCACATCCTGGCCATCAAGGACATGGCCGGTCTGCTGCGGGCCCCGGCCGCCGCCACCCTGGTGGAGGCGCTGCGGTCCCGGTTCGATCTGCCGGTGCACATCCACACGCACGACACCCCCGGTGGTCAGCTGGCCAGCTACCTGGCCGGCATCCAGGCGGGCGCGGACGCCGTCGACGGTGCCTCCGCCTCGCTGTCCGGAACCACCTCGCAGCCGCCGCTGTCCGCGATCATCGCGGCCACCGACTTCACCGAGCGGGCCAGCGGGCTGAACCTGGACGCGGTCTGCGACCTGGAGCCGTACTGGGAGGCCGTACGCCGGGTGTACAAGCCGTTCGAGGCGGGCCTGCCCGCGCCGACCGGCCGCGTGTACAGCCACGAGATCCCCGGTGGGCAGCTGTCCAACCTGCGTACCCAGGCCGTCGCCCTGGGCCTCGGCGAGAAGTTCGAGGAGATCGAGGCCATGTACGCCGCGGCGGACCGGATCCTCGGCCGCCTGGTCAAGGTCACCCCGTCCTCCAAGGTCGTCGGTGACCTGGCGCTGCACCTGGTCGGCGCGGGCGTGGCCCCCGCCGACTTCGAGGGCGACCCGGGCAAGTTCGACATCCCGGACTCGGTGATCGGCTTCCTGGACGGCGAGCTGGGCGACCCGCCCGGTGGCTGGCCGGAGCCGTTCCGCAGCAAGGCTCTCGCCGGCCGGTCCCCGCGCAAGCGGGTCACCGAACTGTCCGACGAGGACGCCAAGGGACTCGAGGAGGACCGGCGCGGCACGCTGAACCGGTTGCTGTTCCCCGGGCCCACCAAGGAGTTCCTGGCCCATCGCGAGCAGTACAGCGACACGTCGACGCTGTACAGCAAGGACTTCTTCTACGGTCTGCAGCGCGGCGAGGAGTACTCGGTCGACCTGGAGCCCGGTGTCCGGCTGCTCATCGAGCTGGAGGCGATCAGCGACCCGGACGAGCGCGGTATCCGTACCGTGCACGCCAAGCTGAACGGCCAGGTGCGGCCCATCAACATCCGGGACCGCAACGTGGCCAGCGATGTGCCGGTCGCCGAGAAGGCCGACCGGAGCAACGCGAACCACGTGGCCGCGCCGTTCGCCGGCGTGGTGACGATGACCGTGAACGAGGGCGACAGCATCGAGGCGGGTCAGACCATCGCCACCATCGAGGCGATGAAGATGGAGGCCGCGATCACCAGCCCGAAGGCGGGCAAGGTGGACCGGCTGGCCATCAGCTCCACCTCCCAGGTTGAGGGCGGCGACCTCCTCCTGGTGCTCAGCTAGACCTGTCTCCGAAGTTGGCGATGTTCGGCAGCTTTATCGCCGAACATCGCCAACTTCGGGTCTATGGGGTCATTCGCAGGCGACGCCGTCGTTGTCGCGGTCC
>QZFT01000083.1 GCA_003600225.1 Pseudonocardiaceae bacterium YIM PH 21723 | reverse complement strand
GGCGATGTTCGCGGCGAGGAACGAGCCCCGAACATCGCCGACTCCGGGACGCTTTCCCGAAAGACCGGACACGCCGGACCCCCGCGCGAAGATCAGCCGCAGAATTGTCTATAGTTGTCACTGCGTCGCGCTCCCGATGACCCCCAGGTCGGTCGAGCGCGGCGCGTCTACTTTCCCGGGCCCTTAGAGGTGTATCGCACCCGATCCGCCCGCCGTTTCATTCGATATCGATACGGTTTCGACGTCGCCTCGACAGGGGCCGGACTATGGCGTTCACCTGGGCAAACTGGTTGCGTGATCAAGCATGACAGCTACCGCAGAACCGGTGAACGTGTCCGCCACCCGCTACCAGCTGCACATGCTGGCCGAGCACCTGCTGGCCCGCCACCGGCATGACGAGGTTGGCGAGACCGACCTGACCTGGACGCCGGGCGGGTTCGGCATCCCCGAGCTCCCCGGGAACCTGATCTTCCGGGTGCAGCCGACCGGCACCGGCGCCGAACTGCTGCTGATCACCGTCTGCGGTGCGCACCACCACGAACTCACCACGCTGCGCGCCGCCGCCGACTGGTACGAGATGCAGTTCGGCGCGCCCGCCCGCCGGCTGCGGCCGAAGACCGAGTTGCACCCGGACGCCGAACTGGACATCGACCCGGAGGCCGTGCGGCTGATCGGCGACTGGTTCGCGCTGGGCGCCACGGTGCTGGAGAAGGTGGCGCAGGAACGGGTATCCCTGTCCCCGACCCGGTTCGCCGTGTGCACGGAGATCAACAAGCAGGGGCCGCGGGGGCGGATCCCGGCGACGATCGGCGCGTCGGCCGGCGACGAGGACCACCCGGAGCCCTACCTGTTCCTGGTACCCAAGCGGAAGCGCAAGTGCGGAGTACTGGAGATCTCCCGGTCGGAGATCCTCGCGGCCGGAGATGAGCAGGCCAGGCATGCCGCAGCGCTGAAATTCTTCCACGAGGCCATCGACCTGCTCTGAGACTCCTTCAGTCGACACTCGCCCGGGCGATCTCCAGGCGTGACCGGCCAGCACCGATGCTTGCGCAGTCATACATTCGGCCTAACCCACGCAAGGAGAGGCCGATGACCACCGCGCAACGAGGCGCACCGCTGGCGCTCGGGGACAACGCCGCAAGGCAGTTGGCCAACGCGACCAAGACCACCGCCCAGATGACGAGCATCAGCCCCCGCTGGCTGGTGCACCTGCTGCAGTGGGTGCCGGTGGAAGCCGGTATCTACCGGCGGAACATGGTGCGCAACCCCGACGAGATCGAGGTGCTGTGCCCGCCGCGCAACGAGTCCGAGTTGCCGCAGACGTTCGTCGACTACGAGGAGAACCCGCGGGAGTACTTCCTGAACGCGGTCTCCACCGTCCTTGACGTGCACACCCGGGTCTCCGACCTGTACAGCAGCCCGCACGACCAGATCAAGGAACAGCTCCGGCTGGCCATCGAGGCCGTCAAGGAGCACCAAGAGGGCGAGCTGATCAACCACAAGGAATACGGGCTGCTGAACAACGCCGAGAAGTCGCAGCGGCTCAAGCCCAAGGCCAACGGTGTCGTCACGCCCGACGACCTGGACGCGTTGATCACCAAGGTGTGGAAGGAGCCGGGCTTCTTCCTGACCCACCCGGAGGGCGTCGCCGCCTTCGGCCGGGAGTGCACCCGGCGGGGCGTGCCGCCGGCAACGGTGAGCATGTTCGGCTCGCAGTTCATCACCTGGCGTGGCCTGCCGATCATCCCGTCGGACAAGGTCCCGGTCGTCCGCGGCAAGACCAAGTTCCTGCTGATGCGCACCGGCACCAAGCGCCAGGGCGTGGTCGGCCTGTACCAGCCGGGCCTCTCCGGTGAGCAGAGCCCGGGCCTGTCCGTGCGGTTCATGGGCATCGACCGCAGCGCGATCGCGTCCTACCTGATCTCGCTGTACTGCTCGGTGTCCGTCCTCACCCCGGACGCGCTGGCCGTGCTGGACGACGTGGACGTCACCAAGTTCCACACCTACGACCACAAGTACGCATGACGCAGGCACACTTCCCGGAGCTACCGGACGTCGGGACGCTGGAGCGGATGGCGAACGAGTTCTTCGCCGCGCCGCCCGCCGGCGCCCCGGCCCCGGAGCCCGCGCAGCCGCGACTGAACGAGTTCCGGCCGTACTGGGCGGACGGCGCCGCCGACGTGATCGAGACTCCGGAACTGCGGATCCCGGCCACCGACGCGCTCAGCCCGGTACCGCCCACGGTGCCGCAGACCGTGCCGCACGACCTGGCCACCATGCTCGCCGGCATCCCCGGTGAGCTGGCGGGCGAGTCGGGGGCGATCGCCGCGTACGACATCCCGGTGGACGCGCATCCCGCGTTCGACGTGTACGGCATCCGGCGGGACTTCCCGATCCTCAACGAGCGGGTGAACGGCCACCAGCTGGTCTGGCTGGACAACGCGGCCACCACGCAGAAGCCCCAGCAGGTGATCGACCGGCTGAGCCACTTCTACCGCCACGAGAACTCCAACATCCACCGCGCGGCGCACGAACTGGCCGCCCGGTCCACCGATGCCTACGAGAACGCCCGGGCGTCGGTGGCGAAGTTCCTCGGCGCCGGCACCGAGGAGATCGTCTTCGTCCGGGGCGCCACCGAGGCGATCAACCTGGTCACCCAGACCTGGGGCAGGCAGCACGTGGCCGCCGGGGACGAGATCATCATCTCGCACCTGGAGCACCACGCGAACATCGTGCCCTGGCAGCAGCTGGCCGCCGAGAAGGGCGCCACGCTGCGGGTCATCCCGGTGGACGATCACGGCCAGGTGCTGCTGGACGAGTACGCCAAGCTGCTCGGCGACCGCACGAAGATCGTCAGCGTCACCCAGGTGTCCAACGCCCTCGGCACGGTCACCCCGGTGGAGGAGATCGTCCGGATGGCCCACGGCGCGGGTGCCGTCGTGCTGGTGGACGGCGCCCAGGCGGTCAGCCACATGCCGGTGGACGTGCGGGCCATGGACGCCGACTTCTATGTGCTGTCCGGGCACAAGGTGTTCGCGCCGACCGGCATCGGCGTGCTCTACGGCAAGTCGGCGGTGCTGAGCGACATGCCGCCCTGGCAGACCGGCGGCAACATGATCGCCGACGTGACCCTCGAAAAGTCGATCTTCCAGCCGGCTCCGGCCCGGTTCGAAGCGGGTACCGGCAACATCGCCGATGCCGTCGGTCTCGGCGCGGCGCTGGACTACCTGATGCGCATCGGCATGCCGAACATCGCCCGGTACGAGCACGATCTGCTGGGCTACGCGACGCAGGGCATGTCCGAGGTCCCGGGCCTGCGCATGATCGGCACCGCTCCGGACAAGGCCAGCGTGTTGTCCTTCGTCCTGGAGGGTTACGCGCCGGAGGAGGTCGGCACCGCGCTGAACCAGGAGGGCATCGCGGTCCGCGCGGGTCACCACTGCGCGCAGCCGATCCTGCGCCGGTTCGGCCTGGAGGCCACCGTCCGCCCCTCGCTGGCGTTCTACAACACCTGCGAGGAAGTGGATCTCCTGGTGGCCGCGCTCCGCAGGCTGGCGGCCGACCGCGGTCGTTTCCGCTGACCCACCCCTCCGAAGTTGGCGATGTTCGCGGCGAGGAACGAGCCGCGAACATCGCCAACTTCGGGACAGGGTCCGATTACCAGATTCGACACTGTCGAGTTCCGATGATCGACACACACCGCTACTGTCGCCCGCTCCCCCACTGGACCATCACCCGTCTCGGACACGCCGGGCCGCGCACGCATATCGCACCCGTTCACGCTTACTTCTCGTTCACCTACCTAGCCGGACCCTACAGCTGAGCACCGGATATCGCACCACAGCACAGGACATAGCACTAACGCGAGGATCCGACACAAAACGGCACCAATGGTCGACAATCCAACCAATGCACCCGAATGAGTACTACGCTGTGTGCATGGCGAAGTTGTTCCACGTCACGGAGCAGGATTTATGGGACGCGGCGCAGGCCCGGGGGCGTTATGAGATGTCCACCAGAGGCAGATCCCTCGCGGACGAGGGATTCATCCACTGTTCCCTGCGACACCAGATCCGCGGCGTGATCGAGCGTTTCTACGCCGACCTGTCCGATCTGATCCTGCTGACCATCGACGAGGACCTGCTCGCCGTCCCGGTCCGGTACGAGCCACCCGCCCCCGGGGTCTCCGAGGAGTTCCCGCACATCTACGGCCCGATCCCGATCGCCGCCGTCAGCGAGGTGCAGCGCATCCACCGGACTCCGGACGGCAACCTCACCCTCGCCTCCGCCTGACACCATCGGGTGCTTGGCCTACTACCTGTTGTTGGGCCGCTACGCAGCGTGTGACGATCGTCGGGCACGGTGAAGGAGCTGCCATGTCCCGCGTGACCGTCCTGCTGGCCGTCCTGCTGACCTCCGCGCTCACCGCACCCGCGGCCCACGCCTCGGCCGGGAACTACGTCGCGATCGGCGACTCCTACGCCTCCGGACTGGGTATCGGCGGCGAGACCGGCAGCTGCGACCGCAGCGACCGGGCATATCCCGTGCAGTGGTCCCAAAGCCCGAAGCACACCATCCCGCTCACCAACGCGACCTGTTCGGGCGCCACCACCACCGATGCGCTGAACAAGCAGGTCAGTCAGGTCACCGGAGCCAGCACCGTGGTCTCCGTGCAGATCGGCGGGAACGACGGCGACTTCTCCGGAGTGATGACCACCTGTCAGCTCCAGACCTACGCGAACTGCAGCGCGGCCGCCGACCGGGCGGACGCCGCCTTCACCGGCCCGATGCGGCAGAACCTCGCGAGGATCTACGCGGAGATCCGCAACCGGGCGCCGAACGCCCGGATCGTCGCGCTCGGCTATCCCCGGCTGTTCGACACCGCTCCAGCCGGTAGCTGCTCCGGCATCACCGCCGACAAGCAACGCCGGCTGAACCAGTCCGCCGAGGTCCTGGACGCATCGATCCGCGGCAGCAGTGAGCAGGCCGGCGTCCCCTACGTGTCGGCCATCCCCTACTTCGCCGCCCATGGGGTCTGCGCAGGCGAACGCTGGCTCAACCCGCTGAACGTCTTCAACAAGCGCCAGTCCTACCATCCGAACCTCGGTGGCCACAGTTATGGCTTCGTCCCGATGCTGGACTCCGTAACCTAGATCGTCCTCACTAGTTAGAGGGATAGAAGCCTGTCTTCTGCCGACACTGCGCGTGAGTTTATCACCCAAATGGGCTACGCTCTACTTCTAATGGGTGACTCGATCTGGAGGCATGATGCGTCCTAGGCCTGGGCACATGGCGCGTGCCCTCGCGCTGCTGACCGCCGGCCTGATGCTGGCCGGTGGATTCGCGCTGGCCTGGGATACCGACGCACACGCCGCAGGAGTGCAGGGCATCCGGCCCGCCGACCGGACGATCACCAAGGTCGGCCCGGGCGCGCCCCAGCCCGAACCGGGCGAAACCTGCAAGGGCAGAAGCCTGCCGAACAGCGCCAAGTGGGAATGGGTCTGCTTCCCCACCGAGCAGGGCGGTCCGACCACCAACCGTCCGGCTCCGCCCCCACCCCAGCCACCGCGCCGGACCGAGCCGCCGCGCGCGGAACCCGCGCCCGCTCCCGCGCCGGTCCCGGAACAGAGCAGCACCACCGAACCGCCGGCCTCGTCGGCATTGCCCGCCGACCCGACCGAGCAGCCGAGCACCGAACCCAGCTCGGAGAACCAGCCGCCGGTCCGGCAGGCGGAAGCCACCGGGCTGAGCATGCGGGACGGCCTGCAGATCGGCACCGTCGCCCTGTGGGTGGTGCTCGGCGGCGTGATCATCCTGACCCGCCGGCTGTACCCGCTGCGCAAGAATCGTCAGGTGGCAACGGAGGTCATCCCCGCCGCCGGCAGCACTCCCGCCGAGCCGGCGGCTGCCCCGCAGCACTCCCCTTGACCCGAAAGACGTCTCGAAGTCGACGAGTTTCGGGCTCGTTCCTCGCGCGAAACTCGTCGACTTCGAGACGAACAAAAGCCCCTCCACGCCAGGTGCGGAGGGGCCTTCGTCAGGTCAAAACTAGACGACCGTGATGTTCGCGGCCTGCGGGCCCTTGGGGCCCTGGGTGATCTCGAAGCTGACCTTGGCGTTCTCGTCGAGCGTACGGAAGCCGTTAGAGTTGATCGCCGAGTAGTGGGCGAAGACGTCCGCGCCACCGTCGTCGGGCGTGATGAAACCAAAGCCCTTCTCGGCGTTGAACCACTTCACGGTACCGGTAGCCATGCAAATACTCCTTGAGCCAGGATGGCCAGGATCCGCACTTCACGGATCCCGAGTCGCTGTACTGCACCCCAACCCGGAGTAGTGACTCCGGTAAAACAAAGTGCCTGCGTGAAAGTGCCTTCCAGGAAGGCCGCGCAGGCACCTGCCGTTCATGGGACCAAGTCTGCAACTACTTAACTCTAACTCGTAGAGATCGAGCAGTCGCCACCCAACAGGATGAAGCCCCAGTCACAGGTCACGAAAAAGTAACGTAGAGCGACGAATTTTCGGCTGACTACTGGTCTGCGCGTGACACTTCGGGCAAAACCTTGACCGTTCGGAGTAATAGTCTCCGGTGCTCCCCCGGCCACCGGAAAGCGTCCCCCAGGTACATCCGCCACGGATTTATCCGGTACTTCCGCTACCCATATATATAGCGCTGGCGGCGTCGTTACCGACGCCGCCAACGCTGAGGGGGCACGAATTATTCGATCATTGAGTTATCACCGTCGCCGGGACGCGGAATCTCGGCTCAGGTGCTGGTGCATGCCCATGGGTCCTGGTCGCAGGGGTATCCCTGGCCCGGTGGGCACTCCCACGGATCATCGGCGCAGTCACCGCTTGGCGGGTTGGTGGGCTGCGCACTCGTGGGCCGCGGCTGGGACGTCGTTGTCGGCCGCGGGGACTGGGTGGGGTTCGACGGCCGGGTGGTCGTCGGTCGTACGGTCGAACTGGGCACCGTGCTCGTCGGCCTGGCCGTCGAACTCGTGCTGCCGGCCCGGGTGTCCAGGCCGGTGGTCTTGGTGATGAACGCCGTCAGCGCGGAGACGTTGGTGTAGATGGACGGCGCCTGGGCGCAGGCCGGATTCGCCGAACCGGCCCGGCTGGTGGCACCGCCGAGTTCCAGTCCGTTGACACCCTGGACGACGAGCGGCCCGCCGGAGTCGCCGAAGCAGGCGCCCTTGTCCCGGGTGTCGCCGACGCACAGCTCGGTCCGGCCGTTGAACTGCGGATCGGTGCAGCCGGCCACCAGCGTGGTGTCCAGCTGCTGCAGATCGGTCGCCGGTCCGCACTCCCCGCGCTGGGGGCAGGTCTGGCCGAGACCGATGATCCGGACCGGTGTGCCGGTCGTCAGCTTCTGCTGGGTGATCGGGATCGGAGTCTTGCTGGATGCGGAAGCCAGTTCGATCAGCCCGAAGTCACCGCTGCCCTGCACGACCCGTCTGACGCGTCGCTGCTCACCGGTGCTCTTGGTCGTCCCGCCGATCCGGACCGTGTCCGGAGCCTGCGGGGAGATGCAGTGTTTGGCGGTCGCCACCCAGGTCGGGGCGATCAGCGAACCGCCACAGCCGAACTGTCCGGACACGAACAACGCGGCGTAGAACGGATACGCCCCGGTCGCGTCGGCACCACCGACGATGTACGGCTTGGTCTGCCCACTGTTCTCGGTATTCACGGACGGTGTGCCCGGCGCCACCACGACCAGCGCCACGGCCGCCACCAGCACGGTGGCCGCCATACCGATCAGGGTCACGCGTTTACGCACGTGCCACTCCTTCCTACCGGACGCAGGGAGTCCGTCGGACATCCAGGATGGCCCATTCGGAACCCGAATGGGCCATCCCAATCCGCCATAGGACTCATCGATGCCCGGCCTAGAGCTTCAAGCCGGTCACTTGACGGATGAACGATGTGAACGCCGGCACCGAGTTGTAGATGGACGGCGCCACGGCACATCTGGGGTTACTGCTTCCAGTACGGCTGGTGGAACCGCCGAGTTCAAACGCATCACCCTTCTTGACCACCAGCGGACCACCGGCGTCGCCGAAGCAGGCGCCCTTCTTCGTCCGGTCACCGACGCAGAGTTCTCTGCCGGACATCCGCTGACAGCCGGTGACGATCCTGGTGTCCAGTTCCTGGAGCCGGAAGGACAGCCCGCAGGCGCCTCGTTCCGCACAGGTCTGACCGAGCCCGATGATCCGCACCTTGTCGCCGTTCTTCGGCGGGATCGCCATGATCTTGATCGGCTTGGCCTTCGCCTTGGACTCCAGCTCGATCAGACCGAAATCACCGGCACCTGGCACCAGCCGCTTGACCTTGATCGCCTCGCCGTTGCTCAAGGTGAACGCGCCCAATTTGACGTGATCCGGCTTGTCCTTGCCGGAAATGCAATGTCTGGCGGTGACCACCCAGGTCGGCGAGATCAACGAGCCGCCACACAGGAAATCTCCCTGGTGCCGCACCGCTGTATAGAACGAATACTTATCTGTCGCATCGATACCGCCGACGATGAAGTCGGCAACATTCTCGTTTTCCACGGACTCCGTGCCGGCCGAGGAGGTCGTATATAAACCTGCCCCCACTAAGCCACCGACAATCGCCAATCCGACCAAGGCCGCACGTAAACGCACGGACCTCTCCTTCCTTTCTGCAGGGACCGGGCGAACCCGGGCAAAACCACTTGGCGAGCGAGGGCGAAATCAGCGTTATCGCCGATTTCGCGCCCGCTCACGGCCGACTTACAGCTTCACACCGGCTGTCTGCTCAATGAAGGACCTGAACGCCGGCACCGAGTTGTAGATGGACGGCGCCGCAGCGCAGTTGGGGTTGCTGCTTCCGCTGCGGCTGGTGGAACCGCCGAGCTCGAAGGCCTCGCCCTTCTTGACCACCAACGGGCCGCCGGAGTCGCCGAAGCAGGCGCCCTTGCCGGACTTGTCGCCGACGCACAGCTCCTTGCTGGACTTGCCCTGGCAGCCGGTGACGATCGAGGTGTTCAGCTGCTGCAGCTTCGCCGCGGGGCCACAACCACCAGGTCGCGGGCACTGCTGGCCGAGGCCGATGATCCGCACCTTGTCGCCGGTCTTCGGCGACGCGGCCAGGACCTTGATCGGCTTGGCCTTGGACTTGGACGCCAGTTCGATCAGGCCGAAATCACCGGCACCGGGAACCAGGCGCTTGATCCGGATGGATTCGCCATTGCGCGGAGTGGTCGCGCCGACATTCACGCTGTCCGGCCGCGCCTGACCGGAAATGCAGTGCTTCGCGGTGACCACCCAGGTCGGCGAGATCAACGACCCACCGCAGATGAAGGAGCCACCCGCCTTGAGTGACGTGTAGAAAGCGTATTTCTGTGTCGCATCGGTACCACCGACGATGAAGTCGGCGACGTTCTCGGTTTCCGCGGATTCCTGAGCCGGGGTGGATGTGGCATACACACCCGCACCGACCAGGGCTCCGACGATCGCCAAACCAGCCAAGGCCGCACGCAACCGCACGAGCCTCTCCTTCCGTATTCACCAACAGGGCAGGGCGCGTGAGACACAGGGATTCTTTTCTCACGCGATGCATCAAGCATGGCCGAGGAACATCACGAATGGGTCAATCCCGGGGATAGGGAATACCCATAGTGATCAACTCAAATACGAAAAAAGAGGTAGCAGTTTCCATGGAAAGTGCACAATTCGCACTTTCCATGGAAACTGCTACCCCTCTAGGGCGCGTGGGATCAGCGGTTGGCGGCCTGCTGCGCGATCGCGGTGATGAGCGTCTGGATCAGCGCGATGTTCTCCGGGGTGAGCAGGTTGTCCAGGCCGGAGGTCGGGATCTGACCGTTGTCCGGCAGCGGCGGAACCTGGGTGCGCCCGTCGTCGCCGACCGTCGGTTCGGTCGTCGGGATCTCGCTGGACGCCGTGGTGGTGCTCGGCGTGGAGGCGAGGTTCTTGTTCACGAAGTCGTTGAAGGCGGGCACCGACTCGTAGATGGCGGGGGCGAGACCGCAGGTCTCCTGGTCCGCACCGGCCCGGCTGGTCGCACCGACCAGCTCGAACACCCCGCCCGTCTGCACCAGCGCCGGCCCACCGGAGTCGCCGTAGCAGGCACCGTTGCCGCCGGGGCTCTCGATGCACAGTTCCTTGGTGCCGTCGAAGCCCTGCGCGGTGCAGCCGGTGTCGACGACCTTGGTGTCGATCTCCTGCAACTGGGTCGGCGCCTGGCCGCAGTTCGGGTTCGGGCAGGTCTGGCCCCAGCCGATCAGCCGGGTCGCGGTACCGACGGCGGGCGGCTGGTCGGCGACCTTGATCGGGGTGGACTTGGCGGGCGTGGCCAGTTCCAGCATCGCGATGTCGTTGGGACCCTTGACCGAGCGCTTGACGGTCAGCAGCTCGCCACCGGCGTTGTTGGTCAGCGTGCCGACCCGGGCCTTGGTGACGCCGGCGCCGGTGGTGCAGTGCTTGGCGGTGACGATCCACGTCGGCGCGACCAGGGCGCCGCCGCACACGTGCTGGCCGCGGCTCTGCAGCGAGGCCATGAAGGAGTAGGTCTGGGTGGCCTGGGTGCCACCGACGATGTACTGCTGCGCGGCGGCGGGCGAGATGCCCTTGACCACCGAGGTGGAACCGAGCGGGTTGTACTTCACTGCCTGCTGGCTGCCGCCATCCGGCAGCGCGAGCAGCACGAGGGCGGCCACCACTCCGGTCGCGACACCCAGCAAACCGGCCTTCTGCAGCCCCATGAGGCCATTCCTTCCCACGTCCACCACCGTCCGTCACTATCGACCGCTGCCGTCACCCCAATGGGTGAAGGCGTGGCAGTCGATACAACGAGGGATACGCATACGGGGCACTTTTCGGCTCAGTGTTCCAGGTCACAATTTCATGACCCGCCCTCAAGTTGAGGGTGTTGCCGTCCGAAGTTGACGAGTTTCGGGACCGCGCCGCCATCCGGGAGAGCTGTTACCTGCCGGTATTCCTGGAAAGTTCACAGAGCTCGGGCGTCCGATCAGGCCTAGCTGGAGCGGCTCCAGGACGCCTTTACTGGTGGGACGAGCTTCAGCGCGGGTCGGTGACCGGCGCTCGCATAGCGGTGGGGGCGGCGAGACTGGGCGCCGCCCCCACCATTACTTCACCGGTCGTCAGGGCGAGCCGACGGACCGGACCGATCTCTAGTTGTTGAACTCGCCGTGCTTGATGCCACCCACGAAACGCGACCACTGCGAAGCAGGGAACATCAGCACAGCCCCGCCGGCGTTCTTCGAGTCGCGCGTCGCCACATGCTCGGTCAGGACGGCGACCTCAACGCATTCGCCTCCGGTTCCGTTGCTGGCGCCGCTACGGCTGCTCTTCCGCCAGGTGGCGTCGAGCAGAGTCGCGGGTACCCCGCGGCTCCCCCTACGTATCATTGATATTCCTTCAAGAACTGGGAAATTAATTTCACTGACTCGCGGGATTCGAGTGCGACCGCACTAATCTGTCCGAATTGCATCGTGCTACGTCGCAGCGAATGCGCATCCTCAAGATATACTGCTCCCGCAGGACCTTCCACGTAGACAACGATGTCGTCCGGTTGTGGGAGCTCCAGAATGGTGAACGGCCCATCCATTCCTGGATAGGAACCGACATCAAACGGTACAACCTGGATGGAAATGTTTGGCAACCGGGTCAGCTCAAGCAGCCGCTCAAGCTGGCCCTTCATCACCCGGACGCCACCGACGGTGCGGCGCAGCACGCCCTCGTCCAGAATCACGCGATATTCCACCGGGTCCTCCCGGTGTAGTACTCGCTGCCTGGCCATCCGTGCCGCGACACGCCCCTCTTGGACATCTGCGGGCGTACCGGGCTCGCCGGCGAGCATCATCGCGTAGGCGTAGTCCGGGGTCTGCAGCAAACCGGGCATGAGCCCAATCTCGAACTGCCGGATGGTGGTGGCCGCCGATTCGAGCCCCACATAGGTTTGAAAACTCTCCGGCAATGCCGAGCCATACGCGACCCACCAGCCGCGCTCCATCGCTTTCTTCGCCATTTCCATGAGCGAGTCGCGACGGTCCCCATAAACCTCGTACAGGTCCAGAAGATGTCCGACTTCGGCCGGCTGCACCCGCTGCTGACGGTTTTCCACCCGGCTCAGCTTGGATTTCGACCACTTCGAGGAGCTCGCCCGCAGCCTCGTCGCGGCCTCCTCGATGGTGAGGGCGGACTCCTCTCGGAGTCTCCGCAGCATCGCGGCCAACTGGCGCTGCCGGACCGTCGGGCTGTCACCTCGTGCCACGTCTACCTCCCCGAAAAACGCTCAGAAGCGGCACGTCCACGCTCCCGAGCGGGTGAACGAATGGGAAACCCTTGCGCAATTTGGGAATCCCAACCAAGCTGTCTGTCCTAGACGACCAGTGATCACAACAGCACAGAGCGTAGGACTTGGCTCCGATGCCGGTGGCGGGCAGGTGACGGTCCGACTGCCTCCTAGGGGCTGACGCAAGGTGAGGCCACCGTGGAAGACGACCGCTTCAAGTTCTACAAGTTGATCAAAGCACGGGAGAGTAACGGCAACACCTGCAGCGTCCAAGTCGAGCTCGACGAACGGCATCACCATGTGCTTACCCGTTTCTGGGCGACCGAAAGATACACGGTCGCCTGGAACGCTGACGCTGTCGAGCAATTGATCACACACTTGACCGAACTGCGCGATCAGCTCGAACTCCGACTGGAGCGGGACGCGAGCTGATCCACCATGACCCGGCCGGCTGGGCGAGCGACCCTCCCCCGACCTCCCGCTTCGCCTCCGACCGGAACCGCAGGCCGCCCTGGCAGCGAACCCACCCCCGACACCCCGGGTTCGCACCAGGGCGGTCCTGCGTCTGCGGGGGGGTGCTGGGGTTGGGTCTGGGCTGTTGTCGAAAGAGGGCTTTGGAGGAGGAGACGGGTTCGGGGTGTGGGTCTTTCCTGCCGGCGTGTTGGGTGGGGGCACGCCTTTCTGGCGGGGATGGGCCGCTTCCGCGGGGGACCTGAAGGACGCCATCGTTTACTTGAGCGCCCTGAAGGCGTCCTTCATTTACCTCGGGTAAACGAAGGACGCCTTCAGGTACCTACTGTCCACAATGGACGGCCACATCGTGGGATGCACGGCGTGTCGCCCCATTTCGACACCGTGTCGCGCCGGGTGACCTTGATCAATGCGGAGCTTGGGCCGCTGGGAGCACTGAAAGCGTCTTTCGGGGCCTTTACCGGGCCCAGGAGCCGCCCTTGGGCCCCGACCACCCAGACCGGCGTGCCCCCACCCGGCACGCAGGCAGGAAAGACCCCACCCCGAACCCGTCTCCCCTCCAAAGCCTCCTTCGACGACCGCCAGACCCAACCCCCACCCACCCCCAGACCAGCGGTCGTGATCTGTTCGAGACCTCAAGTAGACCGCAAGGTGATGCGTTTTCCCTTTGCGGACAAGGAAACCGAAAAGCAGCAGAAATATCGGCAGACTCGCGTCATAGCGCCTTCCGGCCTCCGTTTCATTCGGGCAAGGCGGGCCCGGTCGATCAACGTCACGTGACCGGACCACCCGTCGAGCAAGAGTGGAGGTCGGGGAAAGTGAAGACCCACAACGAGTGGCTGGTCAGTTGCCGCGACGTTGCTGGACGACGGCGAGATCTCACCGTGTTCATCAGCCAAGGTCACGTGGTCATGGTGGCGCCACCAGGCGAAACCGCGATTCTGGAACCCCTCGAGGTCGGACGGCTGCGCGCGGTGTTGCGCGAGGCGGTACTCACCACCGCCGACGACGAGGCCACAGACTGAATGTTCCGCGCCGCCGCGAGGCGGCTCTTCCGCAGACATCCCGAATTCGATCGGTGATACCCGTGGGCAGCGGGTGTCACTCTTTCGAAGCAGGGGCTTAACCCAAATAACAACCAATCCACGCGCCGTGTGCGCGTGGGGGTATAGCGTGCGCGTCGACACACCCGGTAGGGTGTGTGATCGACTACTCCGAATGGATGTGGTCCACCCCTTCCTACTCACGGGTAGGTAATGGCAGGATCGTCGGTGAGGAGGTAGTCGTGACCACCTATTTCGTGACCGGCGCTACCGGATTCATCGGCAGCCGGCTGGTTCGCTCGTTGTTGACCAGGCCCGACTGCGACACGGTGTACGTGCTCGTGCGGGAAGCCTCGCGTGCCCGGCTGCGGAGCGCGCTCGAAGGCGTGCCCGCGCAGGATCGGGTCACCGAGGTGATCGGCGACCTGACCGAGCCGAACCTGGGCATCAGCGCGGCCAGGACCAAGCAGCTCAGCGGCCGGATCGACCACTTCATCCACTCCGGTGCCAGCTACGACATGACCGCGGGCGAGCAGGAGACCCACGCGGCCAACGTGCTGGGCACCCGCTACGCCCTCGACTTCGCCACGGCGACGGGCGCGGGCGTGTTCCACCACGTGTCCTCGATCGCGGTGGCCGGCGACCACAAGGGCCGGTTCAGCGAGCAGGACTTCGACCTGGGTCAGCGGCACACCTCGCCTTACCACCGAACCAAGTTCGGCGCCGAGCTCGCCGTGCGGGAGCAGACCGCCCTGGACTACCGGGTCTACCGCCCGGCGGCCGTGGTCGGCGACTCGGCCACCGGCGAGATGGACAAGGCCGACGGCCCCTACTACTTCCTGCCGATCATCGCGGGCATGGCCCGGCTGCCGCAGGCGCTGCCGATCATCGCGCCGAACCTGGGCGCCACCAATGTGGTCCCGGTGGACTACGTGGTGAACGCCATGGAGCACCTGATCCACCAGCCCGCCGACCGCGGCACCGTCTACCACCTGGTGTCCCCGCGCCCGCAGCAGATCAACGAGATCTACAACGCCTTCGCCCGGGCGGCGGGCGCACCGCAGATCTACAGCACCCCGAAGTGGATCTCCGCGGCCGCCGCGGGCCTGGCCGACGCGGCCACCGGTCAGCTGGCCAAGCTGGGCGCCGGCCGCGGCCCCATCGGCGTACGGCTGTCCGACCTGGTGCACGGCCTCACCGGCGTGCCCCTGGAAGTCCTGCCCTACATGACGCTGCCCACCGTCTTCACCTCCGCCAGCACCCGCCGGGCGCTGGCTGACAGCGGGCTGAAGGTGCCGAGCTTCGACAGCTACGCCGAGGTGCTCTACCAGTTCTGGGCGCAGAAGATGGACGACTACCGGGCGCGCCGCTCGGCCAAGGGCCGTCCCCTCGCGGGCCGCAAGGTGGTGATCACCGGAGCGTCCTCCGGCATCGGCCGGGCCACCGCGCTGGCCGTGGCCGCGCAGGACGCCGTGCCGCTGCTGGTCGCCCGCCGGGTCGAGGAACTCGAAACGCTACGTGCGGAGATCGAGAAGCAGGGCGGGACCGCGTACATCTACCCGTGCGACCTCACCGACGGCGAGGCGGTCCAGGCGACCACCAAGCAGATGCTGCTGGAGCACGACGGCATCGACATGCTGGTGAACAACGCCGGCCGGTCCATCCGCCGGTCCGCGCTGCTGGCCAGCGACCGGATGCACGACTACGAGCGCACCATGGCGATCAACTACTTCGGCCCGGTGCGCCTGGTGCTGGCGCTGCTGCCGCACATGACCGAACGGCACTTCGGCCACATCGTCAACGTGACCACCGCGGGCCTGCAGACCCGCACGCCCCGGTTCTCCGCGTACCTGGCGTCCAAAGCGGCGCTGGACATGTTCGCCGAGGTGGTGGGCACCGAGACGCTGTCCGAAGGCGTCACGTTCACCAACATCCGGATGCCGCTGGTGCGCACCGACATGATCGCGCCGACCGGCATCTACAAGCGGTTCCCGGCGCTGTCCTCCGAAGAGGCCGCGGACCTGGTGATCGAGGCGCTGGTCAAGCGGCCGACCGAGGTCAACCGGTTCTGGCCGACGGTGGCCGCCACCGCCTACTCGATGACGCCGCAGCCGGGACGCTTCGTGCTGAACGCGCTCTACCGGCTGTTCCCGGAGAGCAAGGCCGCGCTGGCCGAGGGCGACAAGCAGCGCGCCCAGACCGAGATGGGCGTGCTGGCCACGACCATCGCCAAGGCATTCCGCGGGGTCTACTGGTGATCAAGCAACTGACCGCCCTGGCGAACTCCGCCGCCTGGCTCGCAGAGCAGGTGGCGGACCAGGGCGGCCGCCTGGCCAGGGACCTCATTCCGGTTCCCCCTCCGGCGAACCTGGAGGACCGGGATCCGGAGTTCCTGGCCAGGGTGCTGCCGACGGTGCGACGGCTGACGAAGCTGTACTTCCGGGCCGAGGTGGAGGGCGTCGAGCAGTTGCCCGCCGACGGTCCGGTGCTGATGGTGGGCAACCACTCCGGCGGCATCCTGAGCCCGGACACCGGGATCCTGATCGCGGAGATCGCCGAGAAGTTCGGCGTCGACCGGCTGCAGAACACCCTGGCGCACGACATCGTCGCGTCCATGCCCGGTCAGCAGATCGTGCGCAAGTTCGGCATCGTGCCCGCGTCCCCGGTCAACGCCAAGCTGGCCCTGGAGGCGGGATCGGCAACCCTGGTCTACCCCGGCGGCGAGCTGGACCTGTACCGGCCGAGCTGGGATTCGTCCAAAGTGGACTTCTACGGCCGCACCGGATTCATCCGGCTGGCCATGGCCATGGACGTCCCGATCGCCCCCACTGTCTCCATCGGCGGGCAGGAGATCGCCCTGTTCCTGTCCGACGGCAAGAACCTGGCCGACCTGCTCGGCCTGCGCAAATCCCTGCGGCTGGACGCACTGCCGGTGACGCTCTCCCTGCCCTGGGGGCTGAACTTCGGCGTGCCGTTCCTCCCACTGCCTTCGAAGATCAAGGTGCGGGTGCTCCCGCCGTTCCGCGTCAGTGAACGGTTCGGGCCCGGCGCCGACGTCGACGAGGTCTACCAGGCCATCTTGTCCGAAATCCAGACCACTTTGGACGAGATGCAGGCGGAGAGATCGTTGCCGATAGTGGGGTGAGAACCGTGCGCGTGGAAGCCCGGCGAGTACTCAACCAGCCGATCGAGAGAGTATGGCGGGCCGTTTCCGACCCGCTGTTCTACTCCAGATTCGCTCCCGAGGTGGCCGCGGTGGCTCATTTGTCGAGCCAGCGCGACCTCGGTGCTCGGTATGCCTATCGGGCGCGTATCGGCGGCACCGAGCTCGGCGGAATGGTCGAGGTCAACCGGTACCAGCAGTACCAGGAGTACGGCTGGACCGCGGTCACGGGCGTGGACCAGCAGGTGCGCTGGGTGCTGCGCGATGTCGGCAACCGGCAGACCGAACTGCTGGTGCGGGTGTTCTTCCGCGCGCCCGGCGGGCTGTTCGGCGGGCTCACCGACAAACTGACCAAGCGCAGCGCGGGCAAGCGCGCCGACAAGGCGCTGCTGCGGCTGGACCAGTACTTCAACGCCGAACCGGCCACCGGCGCGCTGCCACCGCAGCCCCTGTCCGAACGGCTGCGCAGCCCGCTGGCCGGCGTGTGGACGCTGATCAAGCGGGGCGTGATCCGTCCGCTGTGGCCCGGCGCGATGTTCAGGCTGGTCAAGGGATTCCGCCAATGGGGCATGACACTGCCGCTGGCCTTCGTGATGAGCGCCGCCCGGTTCCCCCGGCAGCCGGCGATCATCGACGAGGCCGGGGAGATCAGCTACCGCGAGCTGGAGGACCGGACCAACCGGCTGGCCTCGGCACTGCTGAACATGAAGATCGAGCCCGGTGCGCGGATCGGCGTGCTCTGCCGCAACCACCGCGGCATCGTGGAGACGATCCTCGCCGCCCACAAGGTCGGCGTGCACGTGGTGCTGCTGAACACCGGCATGGGCGTCAACCAGGCGCGATCGGTGATGGTGGAACAGCACATCAACCTGCTGATCGCCGACGAGGAGTTCACCGAGATCCTGGACCGCCGCCCGCCGGGCATGGTCGCGGTACTCGGCTGGGCCGAGCTGAACCCGAACCTGATGGCCACCCTTGAGGACCTCATCCGGCGCACCGAGCCACGGGATCTGCCGCGCAAACCCCCGGCCAGCAAGCTGATCGTGCTGACCTCGGGCACCACCGGCAGCCCCAAGGGCGCACGCCGGCCGCAGCCGAGGGCGATGTCCGCGGCGGCCGCGCTGCTGTCCAAGATCCCGTACAACACCCGGGACCGGGTGCTGGTCAACGCGCCGATCTTCCACTCCTGGGGCCTCGCCACGCTGCAGATCCTGGGCGTCGCGGGCGCGACCCTGGTGCTGCAGCGCCGATTCGAGCCGGAGAGCGCGCTGGAGCTGGTCGAGCGGGAGCAGTGCGACGCCATGGTGCTGGTGCCGGTTATGGCCCAGCGGATCATGGAACTGCCGCGCGCGGTGATCGAGAAGTACGACACCTCCTCGCTGCGGATCCTGGCCTCGTCCGGCTCCTCACTGCCCGGTGATCTGGCGACCGAACTGCTCCGGCAGTTCGGTCCGGTGCTCTACAACTTCTACGGCTCCACCGAGGTGTCCTGGGCGACCATCGCCACCCCGCGTGACCTGCAGGAGGCTCCGGGCACGGCGGGTTCGCCGCCGATCGGCACCCGGGTGGCCATCGTGGACTCGGCGAACAAGCTCTGTACGCCGGGGCAGACGGGCCGGATCTTCGTGCTGAACAGCATGCTGTTCGACGGATACACCAACGGCAGCCACAAGGAGACCTGGAACGGGATGATGTCCACCGGTGACGTGGGCTTCTTCGACCCCACCGGCCGGCTGTTCGTCGTCGGCCGGGACGACGAGATGATCATCTCCGGCGGGGAGAACCTGTACCCCCGCGAGGTGGAGGACCTCCTCGCCCGGCTACCGGAGGTCCGCGAGGTCGCCGTCCTGGGCGTGGAGGACCGCGAGTTCGGTCAACGGCTGGTCGCCTACGTGGTCACCATGCCGGGCACCGCGTTGACCGCCGACCGCATCCGCAGCCACGTCAAGGCGAACCTGACGAGGTTCTCGGTCCCCCGCGACGTGTTCTTCCTGGAGGAGCTCCCCCGCAACGCCATCGGCAAGGTCCTCAAACGAGAACTCCGCACCGTCGTCTGAACCGATCCCGCTTTTGCGAGCATGAGCGCTTTGCACGCGTCCAGTGAGAGAAAAGCGCCCATGTTGCCATGAGCGGAACGGTCAATCTTCGCTCGTTGGGGTGGGGTTTGCCCGGCGGCAGGACGCAGTTCGTGACAGCGCCCACTCCGCCGGGCACCGTTTATCGCATGCGTAGACGAATCCTCTTCACGTTTGCCGCCCTGGCGTTGGGTGCGACGGCCCTGCTCGCACCCCACGCCGTGACCGCCTCCCCGGTGGCCGCCACCGCGCCGAAGATCGCCTCCTACAACGTGTTCCTGTTCAGCAAGACCCTGTACCCGAACTGGGGCCAGGACCAGCGCGTCGACCTGATCGTCAAGGACAAGGTCGTCTCCGGCCAGGACGTCGTGGTGTTCCAGGAGGCGTTCGAGAACTCCAGCTCCGACCGGCTGATCAGCAAGCTGGCCGGCGAGTACCCGCACGCCACCCCGGTCGTCGGCCGCAGCACCAGCGGCTGGGACAAGACGGAGAACTACTCCAGCACCACACCGGAGGACGGCGGCGTCACGATCCTGTCCAAGTGGCCGATCGAGACGAAGATGCAGCACATCTACAAGCAGGGCTGCGGCGCCGACTACTACGCCAACAAGGGATTCGCCTACGCCAAGCTGCGCTCCCCCAACGGCGCGGTGCACGTGCTGGGCACCCACCTGCAGGCCGACGACACCGGCTGCACGCAGACCTCGGCCTCCTCGGTCCGCGCCACCCAACTGGACGAGATGGCCCAGTTCATCAGGGAACGCAAGATCCCCGCGGACGAGACCGTGCTCCTGGCCGGTGACCTGAACATCATCGGCGGCACCGACGAGGTGCGCACCGCGCAGGCCCGGATCAACGCCCGGCCGCCGACGTCCACCATCGGCCACCAGTTCTCCTACGACCCGGAGAGCAACTCCATCGCCAAGGACCGGGACAAGGGCGGCAAGCGGCAGCAGCTGGACTACATCTGGCTGTTGCAGGGCGGCCCGCAGAACTGGACCAATGAGACGAAGTTGATCCATTCGCCGGAATGGTCGGTGACCTCGCAGGGCACGAAGTACACCTACAACGACTACACCGATCACTATCCCGCATTCGGCTACTAATTCTGAGTACTCAGTTTGATAAATAGCCCCTGACGTGCGTGTTCGCCGAAAGCCGAAAAGATCGTCCGATGCGGAAAAACGGTCGCAGTGATCCGGAGAGAGCGCTATCTTGGATGCCGTAAACATTCGGAACCGTGGGGGATTCCAATGACGGCGCTGAGCATGCCGGTCTCCATTGAGGATGGCCCTTCATCACTGCTGGCCGTAACCGACACAGGCACGTTCGGCGCCCGCGCAGCAGCCGCCACGCAGGCCGCGCGAACCGATCAGTCGCCGCGGGGGTAGGTCAGCAGCCGGGAGCGCGGCCACTGAGGCGATCAGTCCGCCCGCTCCCCCGCCGGTCCGGTCGGTTTCCACCCGGCCGGACCGGCCTCCATCTCCCACCTGACGGATGTCAGGGGCCGGGCCGGAGTTCTTCACTAAGGTGACCTCATGACAGTGATTTCCCAGGAGGGGACCGCAGCTCTCCGCCCGCCCCGCCACCGTGTGGACCCCCGGGCCAAGCTGGGCTGGACGCTGGGCGCGGTGATCGGCTGGGTGATCGTGCTGGCCGGCCTGCTGCTGTGGGCGGGACTCTCCGAGGACCTCGACGGCGTGGCCGGGCTGGTGTGCCTGCTGGCGCTGCTGATCGCCATCGCGCACATCCTGGTCATGCCGCAGTGGCGCTACCGCGTCCACCGCTGGGAGGTCACCGAGACCGCCGTCTACACCTGTGACGGCTGGCTGCACCAGACCTGGCGGGTCGCGCCGATCTCCCGGATCCAGACGGTGGACACCGAACGGGGCCCGGTACAGCAGCTGCTGGGGCTGAGCACGGTCACCGTGACGACCGCGTCCAGTGCGGGCGCGATGAAGATCGCCGGGTTGAACCATCGGACGGCCACCACGCTGGTGGACGAGCTGACCGCGATCACCCAGGCCACGCCTGGGGATGCCACGTGAACGAGGTCGAATACCAGGCGATGCCACCGGTAGCGGTGGCCGAGGCCGATCAGCAGTGGCACCGGCTGGATCCCCGGATGCTGGCCGTCCATCCGGCTCAGGAACTCACCCGGCTGCTACCGCTGCTGGTGCTCTGGGCGGTCATCGGACGGGGCGACATCCAGCACATGGGCTGGGCGGCGCTGGCGGCCATCGTGTTCGTGATCATCGGTCTGCTGCGCTGGGCGACGACCACGTTCCGCATCGGCGACACCCAGGTGGAGCTGCACACGGGTCTGTTCTCCAAGAAGCGCCGCGCGGTGCCGATGGACCGGATCCGCAGCGTGGACCTCACCGCGACGGCGCTGCACCGGGTGTTCGGGCTGTCCGTGGTGCGCATCGGCACCGGGCAGGACAAGGAGGGCGACCTCGACCTGAACGCGATCCCGACGGCGCACGCGGAGAAGCTCCGGGTGCTACTGCTCAGCCGCGCCAAGGGCGTCGCTGTCCCGGCCGGTGACGAGCCGGTCGCCGAGGACGCTCCGGTGGCGAGCCTGCAGCTGTCCTGGCTGCGTTATGCCCCGCTGACCCTGTCCGGCCTCGCCGCCATCGGTGCCGCCGTCGGCGTCGGCTTCCGGGTACTGCGCGAGTTCAATGTCAGGGAGGACGAGTTCCCCGGCCTGCACCAGGTGCTCACGCTGCTCGATCACGGCCCCGTGGTGACGGTGGTCCTGCTCGGCCTCGTGCTGCTGATCGTGCTGTCCACCGTGCTGTCTCTGGCGATCTATGTGATCGGCTACTACGGCTACCGGCTGACCATGCCGGAGGACACGGTGCACATCACCCGTGGCCTGTTCACCAAGCGAGCGGTGTCCCTGGAGGAGCGCCGGCTGCGTGGCGTGAAGATCAGCCAGGCGCTGCTGCTGCGCTGGGCCCGTGGCGCGAAGCTGACCGCGATCACCTCGGGTCTGAGTGAGAAGCACCGGGCGGAGAGCAGCCTGCTCATGCCGCCCGCACCGCTGTCCGAGGCGCATCGCATCACCGCGGCCGTGCTGCGCACCGAGGGGGTCACCGAGGTCCCGCTGCGCAAGCATCCCGTCGTCGCGCTGCGCCGCGCGGTCATCCGCCGGATCATGTTCCCGCTGGTGCTCCTGGTCGCCGCCACCTGGCTGGCCCAGGAGGACCTGCTCTGGTCCTGGGTTCCGTGGGTGACCGGCGTACTGGTGCTGCTGGGCGCCGTGACCGGCGTGGCCTACTACCGCAGCCTGGGCCACGCGATCAACGGCGACTACCTGATCATCCGCTCCGGTGCCCTGGACCGGCACACGGTGGCCCTCCGCCGCGACGGCATCATCGGCTGGCGGCTCTCCCAGTCCCTCTTCCAACGCCGCTCCGGCGTCTGCACGCTCTCCGCGGTCACCGCCGCCGGCGATCACCACTACGACATCCACGACTGCGCGTACGCGGAAGCCGGCCCCTTCGCGGAGCAGACCACCCCCGGCCTGGTCTCCCCCTTCCTCACGCGAGCATGAGCGCTTTACTCCCACGAAATGGGAGTAAAGCGCCCATGTGAGCATTAAGGGAGTAGACCAATCAGCGACGTTTCGCCGTACCGAAGACGCCCCGGGTGATCTCCCGGCCCAGGGCGGAAGCCGCCGATCGGAGGAAGGACTTCACCGCGGAGTTGCCCAGGACCTGCTCGACCAGCCCCGGCTCTGGCTTGGGCTGGCGGCCAGATGGCTTCGACTCCTCCTGCTGCTGAGCCTCCCCCGACGGCGCCGGTTCCTGTGACTGGACCTTGTTGGTCAGCTTCTCGTAGGCCGACTCGCGGTCGATCGTCTCGGTGTACTTGGCCGCCAGATCACTGGACTTGGCCGCCTGCGCGATCGCCTCGGTACCGATCGAGGCCATCAGCGAACGCGGCGGGCGCAGCCGGGTCCAGGCGACCGGGGTCGGCGCGCCCTTCTCGGACAGCACCGTCACGATCGCCTCACCGATGCCGAGCGAGGTCAACGCCTTGTCCAGCTGGTAGGTCGGCGTCGTCGGGTAGGTCTTGACCGTCTGGGACAGCGCCCGCTGGTCGTCCGGGGTGAAGGCGCGCAGCGCGTGCTGCACCCGCGCACCCAACTGGGACAACACGTTGTTCGGGATGTCGGTGGGCAGCTGGGTGCAGAAGAACACGCCGACGCCCTTGGACCGGATGAGCTTCACCGTCTGCTCGATCTGCTCCACGAAGGCCTTGGAGGCCCCGGAGAACAGCAGGTGCGCCTCGTCGAAGAAGAAGACCAGCTTCGGCTTGTCCAGGTCACCGGCCTCGGGCAGCTCGTGGAACAACTCCGCCAGCAGCCACATCAGGAAGGTGGAGAACAGGGCGGGCTTGTTCTGCAGGTCGCCGACCTCCAGCAGGGTCACCTGCCCCTTGTCGCCGACCCGCATCAGGTCGTGCACGTCCAGCTCCGGCTCACCGAAGAACTCGGTGCCGCCCTGGGCCTCCAGGTTCACCAGCGCCCGCAGGATGACGCCCGCCGTCGCCGCCGAGACACCACCGATCCCCTTGAGCGCCTCCTTGCCCTCATCGCTGGTCAGGTGCTGGATCACCGAGCGCAGATCCTTGGTGTCCAGCAGCGCGAGACCATTGCTGTCGGCCCAGTGGAAGATCAGGCCGAGGGTGGACTCCTGGGTGTCGTTCAGCCCGAGCACCTTGGACAGCAGGATCGGGCCGAAGCTGGTGATCGTCGCCCGCACCGGGATACCCGGACCGGCCGTACCCAGCGAGATGAACTGGACCGGGAATCCGGCGCCCTGCCAGTCATCCGCGGTCTCCTGCGCCCGCTTGGTGATCTTGTCGTTGCTCTGACCCGGCTGCGCCATGCCGGACAGGTCGCCCTTGATGTCCGCCAGCAGCACCGGAACCCCGGCGGCGGAGAGCTGTTCCGCCATCAACTGCAGGGTTTTCGTCTTACCGGTACCGGTGGCGCCGGCCACGAGTCCGTGCCGGTTCAGGGTCGCCAGCGGAAGCCGCACTCTGGCCTGCGCGTCGGCCTGGTCGTCGACGACCACACAGCCGAGTTCCAATGCCGCGCCCTCGGTGGCGTAACCCGCTGCGATCTGCTGAGCTGGGGTTTGGTCTGCCACGCTGTCTCCTCACACTAAGCCTGTGCGGAGCCTAGATCCGGATGACCTATATCGCCCGTTCAGCGCATCCGCTCAGCAGCCAAGTTACGCTGACCCGGTGACTGACCGTCTTGTGTGGATCGACTGCGAAATGACCGGGCTGGAACTGAGCAAGGACGCCCTGATCGAAATCGCGGCCCTGGTCACTGATGCTGACCTGAATATCTTGGACGAAGGCCTGGACATCGTGATCCACGCCGACGACGCGGCCCTCGCGGGCATGCCCGACGTGGTGCGGGACATGCACGCGCGGTCCGGACTGACCGAAGAGGTGCGGAAGTCCACGGTGACACTGGCAGAGGCCGAGGAGCGGGTACTGGAGTACATCCGCCGGTTTGTGCCAGAACCACGCGTGGCACCGCTGTGCGGTAACTCGATCCCGACCGACCGCGGGTTCATCGCCCGCGACATGCCGGCGCTGGACAACCACCTGCACTACCGGATGGTGGACGTCTCCTCGATCAAGGAACTGTGCCGCCGCTGGTACCCGAAGGTCTACTACGGCCAGCCCGGCAAGGGACTGGCACACCGCGCACTGGCCGACATCAAGGAATCGGTGCTGGAACTCGAGTACTACCGCAAGACCCTCTTCGTCCCACCGCCCGGTCCCACCCAGTCGGAGGCGGAAGCAGTGGCAAAGTCGCTGCTAGAAGCCCAACAGGGGGCCTGATTTTAATCTAGGTGCACCTACCCGCTAAGATAACTTCTGCAACAACATGGTGGGTATAGCTCAGCTGGTAGAGCACTCGGTTGTGGTCCGAGATGTCGCGGGTTCAAGTCCCGTTACTCACCCGGATAGACGGACCGTGTCGGCAAAAAGCGCCGACACGGTCCGTTTTCGTTGTCACTGTGGGGGCTCTCGCCCCCACACCCCCAAGGCAGGGCGGCCTGCGGCCCCCTGCACCCCCGCCGCCATCTTGGTTGCCACGGCGGCGTGACGGCCTCGGCGGAGACGGCCTGCCAGTTGTGGGGAAGTTGCC
>QZFT01000082.1 GCA_003600225.1 Pseudonocardiaceae bacterium YIM PH 21723 | reverse complement strand
GCAACCCTCGCGACCCTGCCCCACCCCCTGCCCCACCCCCTGCCCCACCCCCTGCTCCACCGGCACTCCCGCGCGCCCAAAATTCCTGGGCCCGGGAGTACCGGTGTTTTTCCATGCCCGGACTCAGCCCAGCCCTGATCACCTGACCCAGGGGGCATGATCAACGGGAGATCTGGGTGGGTAACCCGGAATACCTCAAGATCGTGGGCGCATTCGGTGCGTTCGCTGCGCCGGATCCGCCCATGATCTTGAAGGTGGCCGCCTGGCCGCCCGGTGGCGGAGTGGCCGGCCGACGCGGGCTGCGGGCGAACAGGGGCAGCGGGCCACGGTGACACTGCCCCGTTCAGGCGAGGCGAGTGGAGCAGAGTGAGGGAGTCCGGTCACCGTGGGCGGCGAGGCCTTGATGGGCGAGATAAGCTGAATGGCGCCGTCGCCGAGCGGGTCATGTGACCGCCTGGTAATCGGCTACACCATGCTCGGCCTTGACCGCCGAAGGCGGCACCCCGCTGAGCGCAGCCCAGCGTGACCGTATTGCGGTGGATCGTCTCGTTGATCGGACCGGCTTCCGCAGAAGCTCGTTGAACAGGGCGCCGATACCGCCATGGCTCCGATATTCGGCCAGATGGCCGTCGTTCGATCGGAGTTCAACGCCGGATGTGACGAGGTTTATCCACAGGTTGGTCGATGTGGGTGGCGAAGTGGGCGGAAGAGGCGAACCATGGATAAAGGCCGTCAACACACACCTGAGAGAGGAGGAACGCGTGAAAGCCCTATTCCCACCACAGCACGCGTCGTTTCTGCTGACCCAACTGCCGGATGAGCACCTGGGTTGTTACGACCTGCACCTGACCGCGGAGCAGAAGGCCACGATCCAGCGTGCCGCCCGCATGCGGGACGAGTCTGTGGAGACCTTCATCGCCAAGATGGCGGTGCGTGCTGCCGAACGACTGCTGGAGCGGGCCGAGGCCCACTAGCCGGCAGACCAGCTAGTGGTTGTAAGCCACGGCGCATCATCTTGAGCACGACCCCTAGACCCCAGGCAACATGATTGGGGTCCGGTTCCGCGCGTCCTAAACCGGCTGGACCATGATCAAGGCTCCCCGGTGCGGGCCGGTGACCACGTTGCGCGGCTTGCCGCGTTCCGGGCTCGATGTGCCCGGATGGATCTCGTAGCTCGCGAGGATCTCGCCCAGGATGGCGGTGGCCTCCATCAGGGAGAATCCGGCGCCGATACAGCGCCGGGCGCCGCCGCCGAACGGGAACCAGGTGTTCGGCATGACCTCGCCGGACAGGAATCGGTCCGGGCGGAACCGGTCGGGATCCGGGTAGTTCCGCGGATCGGAGTGGGCCAGCGCCATCGAGGCGGCGACCCCGTGACCTGCTGGGACGCGGTGCCCGGCCAGTTCCATCGGCTCGGTCAGATGCCTGGCCACCGCCGTGGTGATCGGGCGCAGCCGCATGACCTCCTTGAGCACCGCCTGGCGGTACTCGTCGGTTCCGGTGCGCGCCTGGTGCTGGATCAACTCGTTGCGGGCCAGCTCGTGCAGGGTCCAGGCCATCGCGGTCGCGGTGGTCTCGTGCCCGGCGAGCAACAGGGTGAGCAGCTGGCTGCGCAGCTCGGCGTCGGACAGCCGGTCGTCCCCGTCCTGGGCCAGCACCAGCCTGGACAGCACATCCCGGCGCTCGGCGGCGTCGCCGCAGGCCCGGCGCTCGGCGATCTCGGCGTCGAGCAGGCCGTACACCTCGTCGCGCATGCTCAGGAAGCGGCTCCACGGGGGGATTTTCTGCAGCGATTCCAGGGTGATGCTCAGGAAGACCAAGGGCCCCACCTCGCTGATCCGCGGGACGAGCTCGCGTAACCGGGTCAGCCGCGCCGGGTCGGCGACGCCGAACACCACCTGCAGGATGACCTCCAGGGTGAGTGCCTGCATCCGGTCGAAGCTGCGGAACACCACGTGCGGCCGCCAGCGTTCGAGCTCCTCCTTGGCCAGGCCGCGGACCATGGGCTCGTAACCACGCAGGGCGGCGGCGGTGAAGGCGGGTAACAGCAGCCGCTTCGCCCTGGCATGGTCCACATCATCGAGCAGCAGCAGCGATTTCTCGCCGAGAATGGGCTTGACCAGCGAGTTGGTCACCCCCGCGTACAGCACGGACGGCGAGCCGCTGAAGATCTGCTGCACGTGTTCCGGGCGGTTCACCATCACGAACGGTTTGGCCGACAGCCCGCCGCCGTTGTTCACCTTGAGCCGGACGATATCGCCGTACCGGCGCAGCCGTTCTCGCAGCCAGGGGCGGTTCCACATCAGCAACAGGGTCTGCACCAACGACGGCAGTGGGAGCGAGCGTATTCGAGTCATGTCCATCCCCTCCAGAAGACCATGGTGCGCCCGGTCACAGGCGTGCGGGAGGGCATCGGTGGAAATCAGGACCAAGGTCCCGGACACGATTCGGCATCCGGGACCTGTGCCATCAGGCGGTACGGGGAGTGGCGATGATCCGGCCACCGCGGTGCGGGGACACGACCACATTGCGTGCCTTGGGCCGCTCCGGCCGGTCCCGGTCCGGGCGGAGATCGAAACTCAGCAGGATCTCGCGCAGCAGGATCCGGGCCTCCATCAGGGAGAAGCTCGCGCCGATGCAGCGGCGGACGCCGCCGCCGAACGGGAACCAGGTGTTCGCCGAGGGTGGCGGGTCGGCCAGGAAGCGTTCCGGACGGAACTCCTCCGGTTCGGGGAAGTGTTCCGCGTTGAAATGGGCCAGCGAGATCGACGGTGTCGCCGCATGCCCGGCCGGCACCGTGACCGCGTCGAACTCGGCGGGCTCGGACAGCGCCCGGGCGACGATGGCGATCACCGGGTGCAGTCGCATGCTCTCCTTCACCACCGCTTCCAGATAACCCAGGTCGCCGGTCATCGCCGCCTGCCTGGCACGGTCCTGTAGTTCCGGTAGCCGGGCCAGTTCGTGCAGCGTCCAGGTCATCGCGGTGGCCGTGGTCTCGTGCCCGGCCAGCAGCAGGGTGATCAGGTGGCCGATCAGCTCATCGTCGGAGAGCCGGTCGCCGTCCACCTGTGCTTCCAGCAGCCGGGCCAGCACATCGGCGTGGTCACCCGGTTCGCCCTTCCGGCGTTCGGTGATCTGGGTGCGCAGCAGTCCGGTGACCTCCCGCTGGATCTCCCGCGTCCGGCGCATGGGCGGAAGCTCGGCTAGCCGCGCATGGCTCATCCCGATCAGGACCAGCGGATTCACCTCGTTGAGCGGCGGCACCAGGGCCCGCAGCCGGACCAGCCGGTCGCCCTCGGACACCCCGAACACCACGCGCAGGATGATCTCCAGGGTCACCCGCTGCATGTGGTCCTGGGCGCGGAACACCTGACCGGTCGGCCACCGGCGGACCTCCTCCTTGGCCAGCTGCTCGACCATGGCCTCGTAGCCGCGCAGCGCGGAGGCGGTGAACGCGGGCATCAGCAGTTTGCGGGAGCGCGCGTGTTCCGTGCGGTCCTGCAGCAGGACGGAGTGCTCGCCCACCAGGGGTTTGATGATCTGGTAGCACTCGCCCGCGTGCCAGGCGGACGGCGAGCCGGCGAACACCTGTCGCACGTGGTCGGGATGACTGACCAGCAGGCCGTCCCGGGCGTTCATCCGCGGGCCGTTCAGCATCCGGATGCGGATCGGCTCGGTGGAGTCGCGCAGCAGCCGGCTCACCCAGGGCCGGTGCCACATGACCAGCAGTTGCTGGGTGATGGCGGGCAGCCGGAGCAGGTTCCTGCGTGCCCGGGTGGCGAGCGAGCTCATGATGTCCCCCTGTCGACGGTGAATGTCGACTTTTCATCATGCTCGCGTAGTGCTGGTTCCTGCGGGCGAACTTGGCCACGATGGCGCTGATCAGGCGGTAGTCAGACCGAGGTCGCGGAGTTGACGATGTTCGGGGAAATACGTCCCGAACATCGTCAACTCCGCAGTGCGTGAAGCTACGCGACCGTCCAGGTGTCCTTGCCGGTCAGCAGGGACTGCAGGTCGGGGGCCTTCGACGCGGTGGCCGTGGCCACCTGGTTCCGGGCCAGGTCGTCGTAGGCCGTGCGGTTCACCGACCGGAAGACGCCGACGGTGGTGTAGTTCAGGTTGTGCTCGCCGATGCGGGACAACGCGAACGCGTAGGCCGGGTCCTCGAGGGTCTCGTCGTGCACCACGATGTCGGCCTCGTTGACCTCTTCGACCTTGCGCACCGCGAGGGTCAGACCCTCGCGCACCACGCACATCCCCTTGTCCACGCCGAACCGGATCGGCTCGCCGTGCTTGAGCGGGATGATCCGCCGCTCCTTCTCTTCGGAGTCCTTCAGCACATCGAACGCGCCGTCGTTGAAGATCGGGCAGCCCTGGTAGATCTCCACCAGCGCCGAGCCGCGGTGGTGCGCGGCGGCCCGCAGCACCTCGGTGAGCTGCTTGCGGTCGGTGTCCAGCGCGCGGGCCACGAAGGTGCCCTCCGCGCCGAGGGCCAGCGAGATCGGGTTGAACGGGTAGTCCACCGATCCCATCGGCGTCGACTTGGTGACCTTGCCGACCTCGGAGGTGGGCGAGTACTGGCCCTTGGTCAGGCCGTAGATCCGGTTGTTGAACAGCAGGATCTTCAGGTTCACGTTGCGGCGCAGCGCGTGGATCAGGTGGTTGCCGCCGATGGACAGCGCGTCGCCGTCACCGGTCACCACCCACACCGACAGGTCCGGCCGGGACACCGACAGGCCGGTGGCGATGGCCGGGGCACGCCCGTGGATGGAGTGCATGCCGTAGGTGTTCATGTAGTACGGGAATCGCGAGGAGCAACCGATTCCCGAGACGAACGTGATGTTCTCCCGCTTCAGGCCCAGCTCCGGCAGGAACGAGCGCACCGCGGCGAGGATCGCGTAGTCACCGCAACCGGGGCACCAGCGCACCTCGTTGTCGCTGGTGTACTGCTTGGCCGTCTGCTTCTCATCGGTGGTGGGTACCCCGTCCAGCGCGCCGATGTTCGGCAGCCCGAGGTCGATGGTCGTCATGCGTCCTAAACCCCCTTGACGATCTCGGTGAGCGCGTCCTGAAGTTCCTCTGCCTTGAACGGCAGGCCGGCGACCTTGGTGTAGCTGATCGCGTCGACCAGATACCTGGCGCGGACCAGCAGCGCCAGCTGACCCAGGTTCATCTCCGGGATCACCACCTTGTCGTACTTCCGCAGGACCTCACCCAGGTTCTTCGGGAACGGGTTGAGGTGCCGCAGGTGGGCCTGCGCGATGTTGTGGCCCTTGCCGCGGACCCGGCGGCAGCCCGCGCGGATCGGGCCGAAGGACGAACCCCAGCCCAGCACCAGCACGCGTGCCTCGCCGGACGGGTCCTCGACCTCGATGTCCGGCACGTCGATGCCGTCGATCTTGGCCTGCCGCAGCCGGACCATCTTGTCGTGGTTGTCCGGGTCGTAGGAGATGCCGCCCTTGCCGTCGGCCTTCTCCAGGCCGCCGATCCGGTGCGCCAGGCCCGGGGTGCCGGGGACCGCCCACGCGCGGGCGAGGGTCTCCGGGTCACGCAGGTACGGCCAGAACTCGCCGGATCCGTCCGGTGCGTTCGGCTCGGTGGCGAACCGCACGCTGATGTCCGGCAGCTGTGCCACGTCCGGCACCATCCACGGCTCGGAGCCGTTGGCGATGTAACCGTCGGACAGCAGGATCACCGGGGTGCGGTACTTCAGCGCGATGCGGGTGGCCTCCACGGCCGCGTCGAAACAGTCCGACGGCGACTGCGGGGCGACGATCGGCACCGGCGCCTCGCCGTTGCGGCCGAACATCGCCTGCAACAGGTCGGCCTGCTCGGTCTTGGTCGGCAGGCCGGTGGACGGGCCACCGCGCTGCACGCCGATGACCAGCAGCGGCAGTTCGGTCATCACCGCGAGGCCGATGGTCTCCGACTTCAGCGCGATACCGGGGCCGGAGGTCGTGGTGACGCCCAGCGAGCCGCCGAAGGAGGCGCCCAGCGCCGCACCGACCGCGGAGATCTCATCCTCGGCCTGGAAGGTGGTGACGTTGAAGTTCTTGTGTTTTGACAACTCGTGCAGGATGTCCGAGGCCGGGGTGATCGGGTAGGTACCCAGGAACACCGGCAGCTTGGACAGCTGCCCGGCCGCCACCACGCCGTAGGCGAGCGCGGTGTTGCCGGTGATCTGCCGGTAGGTGCCCTGATCCAGCTTGGCCGGGGCCACCTCGTAGGTCACCGCGAACGACTCGGTGGTCTCGCCGTAGTTGAAACCGGTGCGGAACGCCAGCACGTTGGCCTCGGCGATGTCCGGCTTCTTGGCGAACTTCTCCCGCAGGAACCGCTCGGTGCCCTCGGTGGGCCGGTGGTACATCCAGGACAGCAGGCCGAGGGCGAACATGTTCTTCGCCCGCTCCGCGTCCTTCTTGGACAGCCCGGTCTCTTCCAGCGCGGCACGGGTGATGGTCGCCATGGCGATCTTGTGCAGCTGGTAGGGCTCCAGCGAGCCGTCTTCCAGCGGGTCGGTCTCGTAGCCGACCTTCTGCAGCGCGCGCTTGCTGAACTCGTCGGTGTTGATGATCAGGATGGCGCCGTGCGGCAGGTCGCCGATGTTCGCCTTCAACGCCGCCGGGTTCATCACCACGAGCACGTCCGGCCGGTCACCGGGCGTCAGGATGTCGTAGTCGGCGAAGTGCAGCTGGAAGCTGGAGACGCCGGGCAGGGTTCCTGCTGGTGCGCGGATCTCTGCCGGGAAGTTCGGCAGGGTGGACAGGTCGTTGCCGAACAACGCCGTCTCGGAGGTGAACCGGTCACCGGTCAGCTGCATGCCGTCACCGGAGTCGCCGGCGAACCGGATGACGACCCGGTCCAGCTTGCGCACCTCGGTATCCCGATGAGGGGCGCTTCCCACATCCAGGCTCATGCACTACCTCTCTTCCGGAGGCCATGAAGGCCTCATGAACCCAGCGTAGCCAGTCTTCCACTGGTCAACGGTCGACAAGTTCCGCAACCCAGACAGCGACTGTAACTTCGGGTAACAGTAGCGCTTCGGCTATGTGACCCAGACCTCCTACTTAACGCCGCTGATCCGCGCTTTCATCCTGCCGACGAGTTCGGCGAACTCCGGTGATTCCATCGAGGCCAGCTGCGGTGTGAGTTCCGTTTCCACCGCTTGGGGGTGTGTAGGCAGGTTAGATGTGGTGTGCATGGTCTGTTTCGAGGTAATGACGAGCTCGCGCGGGGCGCCCGCGGCCTTGGCCGCCAGGTCGATGGCCGCCTTGAGCAGGTCGACCCGGTCGCCGGGCACGGTGCGCAGCGTCAGTCCCAGCCGCTCGGCCTCGTCCGCGTCGAGGACCTCGCCGAACAGGGCCATGGCCTTGGCGACCTGCGGGCCGACGGCGCGGTGCAGCATCCAGGTCATGCCGCCGCCGGGGGCGATGCCGAGTTGCAGGAAGCGCGCGTCGAACCGGGCACGCGGGCTGGCCAGCCGCACATCGCAGGCTAGGGCCAGGTTCAGCCCGGCGCCGACGGCCGCGCCGTCGACGGCGGCCACGGTGGGCAGGGTGGAGTAGGCGACGGCGAGGAACCCGGCGTAGATCCGGCGCAGGCCTTCCTCCTTGGAATCGGACAGCAGGTGCAGGTCGGCGCCGGCGCAGAAGGCCGGCGGCTCACCGCTGATCACGATGGCGCCGATCTCCGGGTTGTGCTCCGCGTCGGCCACCGCGGCCGCCAGGGCCTCGGAGATCTCGAAGGACAACGCGTTGCGCTGCTGGGGGCGGTCGATGGTGATGACCGCGACCCGCTCGGCGTGCTCGACCCTGACCTGGCCGTTCGTTCCACTCATGTGCTGCATGGTCCCATTCCGCCGGTACGGCGCACTGTGACCTGGGTAACCATTGTTCCGGCGAGTGGCACAAAATGTATGTGAATTCCTTTATGTGTAGCCAATTCGCGAATGCCGACGCATAATTCCTGCAGCCATTCCTCCCTGCCTAGGGAATGGTCATAAAGGAGCACGACCATGTTCTCTGCGAAGCGTGTCTTCGTGGCGCTGGCCGCGACCGCTCTGGCCGCCGCCACCTTCGCCACCGTCCAGTCCGTCTCCGTCGGCACCGTCGCGGGCCCGAAGCCCATCGTCGGCGGCAGCCCGACCACCACGGCGCAGAACCCGTGGGTGATCGACGTGACGTACGACGCCTACACCCCGAGCAAGGGCCAGTGGTGCGGTGGCACCCTGGTCGCCGCCAACAAGGTCGTCACCGCCGCGCACTGCGTCGAGGACCTCAAGGCCGCCGATCTCACGCTGTGGCAGGGTCGCGACGACCGGGCCACCACCTCGGGCAAGTCCAGCAAGGTCAGCAAGATCTGGGTCGACCCGCTGTACAAGGGCAACGGCAACGACTACGCGGTGCTGACCCTGACCAGTCCGTTCACCGGTGTGCAGACCCTGCCGCTGGCCACCTCCTCGGACGCGGGCCTGTACAAGGCGGGCACCGTGGCCACCGTGCTCGGCTGGGGCACGACCAGCTCGGGCGGTTCCTCCTCGCAGAAGCTGCTGAAGGTGGATGTTCCGGTGACGACGACCGCGGCCTGCACCAAGGCCTACCCGAGCACCGCGAGCACCGGTGGCACGGAGTTCTGCGCCGGCTACGACACCGCGGGCAAGGACTCCTGCCAGGGTGACTCCGGCGGCCCGCTGGTCGCCGGCGGCAAGCTGATCGGCATCGTGTCCTGGGGCGATGGCTGCGCCGAGGCCGGTAAGTACGGCGTCTACGCGAACGTCGCCACCGGCAACGCCCGGCTGACGGCTCAGCTGTAGCCGATTCCGATGGCCGCGGTGCGGCTGCGCATTGCGGCCATCGGCATCCATGAACACATCCGCATGCGCGGATATCGTTACCACCCATAGCAAAACCAGGTGTAGGCGGCGCACAATGCGTCCAGGTCATTCCACCCCTGCCTAGGGAATGGCCACATAGGAGCACAGCCATGTCCGCTGTGAAACGCGCCCTGCTCGCGTTGTTCACCGCAGCCCTGGTCCTGCCTGTCACCGAGGCCCTCTCCGTCGGCACTGTCGCCGGAGGTCAGGGCATCGTGGGTGGAAGCAGAGCCAGCACCACCGACCATCCGTGGGTCGTCGACGTGACCGAGTTCGGCGGCCACCTCTGCGGCGGCACGCTGATCGCCGCGAACAAGGTGCTCACCGCCGCGCACTGCGTCACCGTGCCGGAGCCCGCGAACCTCGGAGTGGTCCAGGGCCGGGACGACCTGCAGTCCACCGCCGGCCGAGCAGTGCAGGTCGCCGCGAAGTGGTCCGACCCCGCGTACGTGCCGGGGGAACACGGCCACGACTACGCCGTGCTCACCCTGGCCACCCCGTTGACCGGTGTGCCGGTGCTGCCGCTCGCCGGATCCGCGGACAGCGGGCTGTACGCGGCGGGGGTATCCGCCACCGTCCTCGGCTGGGGCCGCACCGCGGAGAGCGGGCCGCGCTCGCGCTACCTGAACAAGGTGGACGTCCGCGTCCAGTCGGCGGCGGCCTGCCGCAAGGCCTACCCGGCGACTTCGCTGGACGAGACCCAGTTCTGCGCTGGATTCGACGAGGGCGGTAAGGACGCCTGCAACGGCGACTCCGGCGGTCCCCTGGTAGCCGGGGGCAAGTTGATCGGCGTCGTGTCCTGGGGCGAAGGCTGTGCCCGCCCCGGGAAGTACGGCGTCTACTCGAACGTGGCGGCCGCCCCTGAGTACCTGGCCGCCCGGTAGTAAATCCCAACGAGGCCATTCCACTCCCTGCCGTTGCGGAATGGCTGAAAAGGAGTCACTCCCTGATGTTCACGATGAAGCGCGCCCTCGTGGCGCTCGGCGGCGCCCTGCTCGTCGCCGCGGCGGCCCTGCCCGCCACCGGAATCCTGTCCATCGACACCGTCGCGGGCCCGAAGCCCATCGTCGGTGGCACCCGGGCCAGCACCGCGGACTACCCGTGGGTCGTCGAGGTCACCCTCAACGGCGCGCAGCACTGCGGTGGCACCCTGGTCAAGGAGAACAAGGTCGTCTTCGCCGCACACTGCGCCGCGGGCCACACCGCGAGCCAGTTCACCGTGTACCAGGGCCGGGACGACCGGCAGTCCACCGCCGGAAAGTCCAGCAAGGGCAGCGCTCTGTGGCAGGACCCGGCCTACCGCAGCGCCAGCACCGGCCACGACTACGCGGTGCTGACCCTGGCCACCCCGTTCACCGGAGTGAAGACCCTGCCGCTGGCCTCGTCCTCGGACAGCGCCCTGTACACGGCGGGCACCAACTCCACCGTGCTCGGCTGGGGCTCGACCAGCTCCGGCGGCGCCGGTTCGCGCTACCTGATGAAGGTCGACGTTCCGGTCGTGTCGACCGCCAAGTGCAACACCGCCTACTCCTCGACCAAGGGCGACGCGACGCAGTTCTGCGCCGGCTTCGATCAGGGTGGCAAAGACTCCTGCCAGGGTGACTCCGGCGGCCCGTTGGTCGCCGGCGGCAAGCTCATCGGCATCGTGTCCTGGGGTTCGGGCTGCGCCGCGCCGAACAAGTACGGCGTGTACTCCCAGGTGGCCACCGGTAACTCGGTGATCTCCGCCCAGCTGTAACCGTTGGTCCGCAGAGCCCATTGTTCCGTCTTGAAGACGGGACAATGGGCTCTGTTCGTCACAGAGATGTCCGCATGGGCCGAAGTGCTGAACAGAGGTAGTGCGCCGAGACGTAGTAATCGTCGGTTGCCATTCCACCCCCTGCCCAGGTAATGGCTGTAAAGGAGCAATCCCCATGTTCACAGTCAAACGCGCCCTGATGGCGCTCGGCGGCGCCCTGCTCGTCGCCGCCGCGGTCGTGCCCGCCACCGGTCTGCTCTCGGTCGGCGAGGTGGCCATCCCGAAGCCCATCGTCGGCGGCAACCGGGCCAGCACCGCCCAGTTCCCGTTCGTCGTCGACATTTCCCGGAACGGCGGCCAGTGGTGTGGTGGCACCCTGGTCGCCGCCGACAAGGTGGCCACCGCCGCGCACTGCTTCGCCGGCGTGAACGCCTCGGAGTTCACCGTGTTCCAGGGCCGGGACGACCGGCAGTCCACCGCCGGGAAGTCCTCCAAGGTCGCCAAGGTGTTCCAGGACCCCGGTTTCCAGGGTGTCGAATCCGGGAACGACTACGCCGTGCTGACCCTGGCCACCCCGTTCACCGGTGTGCAGGTCCTGCCGCTGGCCTCCGCTTCGGACAGTGGCCTGTACACGCCGGGTACCAACGCCACCGTGCTCGGCTGGGGAAAGACCGCGGAGAACGGCCAGAGTTCCCGGTTCCTGCTCAAGGTCGACGTCCCGCTGCGGTCCGCGGCGGACTGCAGCCGCGCGTACGCGCAGAGCGCCGGTGACAACACCCAGGTCTGCGCGGGATTCGACACGGCGGGTAAGGATTCCTGCGGCGGTGACTCCGGTGGCCCGCTGGTGGCCGGCGGCAAGCTGATCGGCATCGTGTCCTACGGCTAGGGCTGTGCCCGCGCCGGCCTGTACGGCGTCTATGCCAACGTGGCCGTCGGCAACGCCAGGCTGAAGGCCCAGCTGTAACCGACCTGAACGTGGCTTTCAGGCTCATCCATGGGCCTGAAAGCCACGTTCAGGCCTGCTCGTCAGGGGCTCGGCGCCGGTGGGCGCTCCAGCAGCGTGGACAGCACCACGGTGGACACGGTGCGGTCGATCATCTCCACCGCGCGCAGCCGTTCCAGGGCGGTCTCCAGGTGGTGGATGTCGGCCGCGCGCAGGTGCACGATCGCGTCCGCCGACCCGGACACCGTGTAGGCGGCGACCACCTCGGGCAGCGGTTCCAGACCAATCCGGATCTGTCCGGGGGTGACGTTGCCGTGGCAGTGCACCTCCACGAAGGCCTCGGTTCCCCAGCCCAGCGCCTCCGGATCCACCACCGCGGTGAAGCCCCGGAGGACTCCCGCGTCCAGCAGCCGATCCACCCGTCGTTTCACCGCCGGAGCCGACAATCCGACCGTCGAACCGATCTCCGCGAAGCTCGATCGTGCGTCCGCCACCAGGCACGAAATGATTTGATGGTCAATCTTGTCAAGACGCAACGATTCGCCCTCATTTCCGCAATGAAGCCTCATTGATCGATGGTGCACCGGCATTCTAGATTTCGAAGTATGTCCTCCGCTGAAGTTGCGACGCCTGCCCGGGTCCCCGCCACCCGCCGCTATCTCATGTGTCCGCCGCAGCACTTCGCGGTGGAATACGTGATCAACCCGTGGATGAACACCGACGTCCCGGTGGACCACGCGCTGGCCATGAGCCAGTGGACCACCCTCAAGGAGACCTACGAGAAGCTCGGGCACAAGGTCGACCTGATCGACCCGCAGCCGGGCCTGCCGGACATGGTCTTCGCGGCCAACTCGGCCACGGTCATCGACGGCCACGTGCTGGGTGCGCGGTTCCGCGCCGACCAGCGCGTCCCGGAGGCGGAGCACTACCGCCGCTGGTTCCTGGAGCACGGGTACCGCGAGGTCACCATGCCGACCTGCATCAACGAGGCCGAGGGTGACTTCACCTGGACCGGCACCGTGCTGCTGGCCGGTACCGGCTTCCGCACCGACCCGGGCGCGCACGCCGAGGCGCAGGAGATCCTGGGCGTTCCGGTGGTCTCACTGCAGCTGATCGACCCGCGCTACTACCACCTGGACACCGCGTTGTTCGTGCTCGACGACCGCGGCCCGGCCCCGCTGATCTGCTACTACCCGGAGGCGTTCTCCCCGGGCTCGCAGCGGGTCCTCGCCCGGCTGTTCCCGGACGCGGTCATCGCGAGCTCCGCCGAGGCCGAGGCGTTCGGCCTGAACGGCATCGCCGACGGCGCCAACGCGGTGCTCCCGGTCGGCGCGGAGACCCTGGGGGAGAAGATCGCCGACCGGGGCTTCGAGATCCACTACGTGGACATCTCCGAGTTCATGAAGTCCGGCGGCGGCCCGAAGTGCTGCACCATGGAGATCCGCGACTGAGGCCGCCGATTCGCTACCCGCCGGCCGCCACTCGGGTCCACATCGCAGCGGCGAGAACGGGCGCCGGGTGGCCGGGCTGAGTGGTCGGTGGAGGCGCTCTGCATCGACCGGCCCACGGGCTCGCCCTGGGAGCTGGGGTCGAAGTCGGCGGGGAGGGCTGTTTGGACTGCCGCTTGCCGGTTGCCGTCTTAGGGTGATCGGAGCCGGGTCCAGTTGAGAATGAGGGCGCGTATGTCTGCGATGCGCGATGAGATCGAGCGGCATTGCACGGAGTTTCCGAGCGACTACGCGGCGCTGGTGTCTCCGGTGAATCGCATGCTCAACGAGCTGGATTTCGATATTCCCGCCGAGGGCAAACCTCAAGCAGTATGCCGAGGGCGCCATCGATTCCGAGCTCCCACGCAGCCATAGCTGATGTGGCGAAGTGCTGCGCCATGGAGCCTCGGCAGGCGGTCGGCAGCCCATAAAGTGAGATTGCGAAGTCGGCTACGTCGAGCGAGCCGGTCGTCTCCGAACAGAAGACTGCTGCGCTTGATGGGAAGTCCGGCGGCATCGATTCCGCCGAGCCTCAGCCTCATTGATGCGGACGATGTGCAGGCAACTCGGGTAGTCGATTTCTGTGCCGGCCTCGCCTTCTGCGCCCGCGGTTCGATCGACAAGGTGACGAGCCGCGTCTATCTGTTCTCCCCGCCCACTACGGAGCCTTCACCGGAACCACCCGGGGCCGTTGTCAACGTTTCTCGCGGCAGCTCGAGCAGACTCAAGCTGAAGGAAGCCGATGGAGGGTGGATCGTCTCCAAGCACAGCCCTACTGCGGGGCTGTCACCATCATCAAAGGTTAATTCAAGACATTAGAGTTCCGAAATGAACACGGGCCGCTTTGATGCGTCAGTCGGCATGATTTCTTAATCGAAGCCGAGCCCCTGAAAGGGGGATACCCATGGGCAGATGGCCTACTTGACAGGGGTAATGGATCGCGTCCACAGGTGGGAGTCCCGCTGCCCTACTGGGTATACCGGTACGTGGAGGGCCCCTTGCGCGAACAAGAGGCCCTCGGAATCCCGTGCTCGACTGCGCCACAGCGCGCCCGGGCTTAGACATGAACAAATGGGAACTAATTTCATTTCTCATAAGTTCAGCGTCGCTAAGACATTAACGATAAAAGGGAATTCAAACCAAAAAGGTTTGGACACTCTTGTACATCTATCACCTGTATGCACCCTGAAGCAGGGGCTGGACGTCACCTGATCCATCGGTGCGCCAGTGGCCCGTGTTTGGACAGCGTTGGACATCCTTGGGCGGAAGCAGACGGCGTTTTGACCTTGTGACCCAGAGTGCAAAGCTTTGCTCTGCTGCAATCGCCGCGCAATGGGCGGTACGGAGTGGGGTAGCGCGAACTACCTCGGTACCGACTCAGGCGATGCAGCCCAGCCGACAACAGCTCGACTGCGCCAACGCCGTTGTGCATCAGTGCAACGGCCTCGACGTGCACCATCCGGTGCAGGAAGAGCGGGTATGACATCGTCATCCGCGCGGCCGCCCGCCCGGGCCGGCCTGCCTGTAGCTCCACGCACTTCATGCGGGACCTCCCGCTACAGTGCGCTCCCGACGTGGCCGGCGACGGCAGTCTTCGCACTGCAGGTCGCACTCGTCGGCCTTTTGGTTACGACAAGCTCAGCCTCTCCGAGGGACGCGGTAATCGTGACCGCGGCGCTGATGCTCGTCAATGCGGTCGCCTTGACTGCTCGCAGCGCCGAGTTCCGGGAAACCCTCCGCCGTCTGCTCATCACGCTGGCCACGTGAGCGCCCGTGAACAATTACTCGCCAGAGTTCATGGATCCGACAGATGAAGCAGCGGCAGAGCCTGGGCCCCCGCTTCCCAAGCAGCAGCGGCGAGTCAGGGAATTTCACGCAGCGTTCTTGGCCAGCCTGCGCCCGGCTTTGTCGCACTCACGACTGCATCTGCCCCAGTACCTCATGCAATCGATGGCAGCCGATGTCTTGCGGCCGTGGGCCGTGTATCGGACCTGGTTGCACAGGGTCCACTGCCTGCCGGAGCGGATCGCCACGGTACTCAAGCTGTGGCGCCTGGCTGGTGGAGACGAGCGCGTCGGCGGAGAGCCGGCAGAGGCGAAACCCGGCGAAGTGGTGTCACAGGGCGAACTGCTGTCGCCCTTCGTGATATCCGAGTTGGCCGCCAACACTCCTCGCGAGTTCGTGCAGTTGCTGAAGCGCATCCGGAGCCGGGCTCAAGGTGGCCCGACAGGCATTCATGAACGTAGTGGGATCGGCCGTTCCCAGATCTACTCCATGACTGACGAGAAAAGGTCAGGTCTTCCTACTCGTGGCGAGCAGGTTCGTTCCTTCCTCGAAGCTTGTGGCCTACCTCCGGTGCAGGTTGAGCACGTTCTGAAACTGTGGGTGCGCCTGCGGGAAAATCCCCAGCCTTATCGGCACCGTTCTCAGCGACGTTCTTCGGATAGGGAGAAGACGATTGTTCGGACCTTTGCTGAAGTCGTCAGTAACGCCATGATCGAGGCGGGCATCACAGATACGGAAGAGCTCAAGAACCAGCTGGAGATCATCATGCGAACGAATAGGGAATGATCGGCAGATCCTCATAGGAAAGAGTGGCTGCAGCACTCTGCGTGTTGCAGCCACTCCTGCAATTCAACGTGAAAAATTCAGCTCATTACGTGAACACCCTTAGCACCTACCACCGGTAGCTGCCGGGTGGAGATCGTTGGGGTGCTCGGCTGCCGCACGGCTCCTTGGGGACCGCGAAGCCGGTCTCCGGCGCCGAGACGCGGCGACTGTATCCGCTGGAGTCGTTCGTCAGGCCCAGCGATATCACCTCGGTGGCCATCGGGAACTCCGGTTATGCCGGCCCGACGGGCCGGGACCTCTACCCGGAGGAGATCCAGGAGGCCGCACGGCGCTGCGCGGGCAAGGGTGACGCCTTCGCCTGCCTGCGGGATGAGGGGGTCGCGCATCGGTTCGTCGACGTCGTCGTCATCCCCGATGACGCGTACCTGCACCTGCGGGGCTTCCTGGTGCTGAGCATCTTCGGAGTGCTGTTCCTGCTGGGTGCTCTCTGGGCCGTGCACCGGCGCCCGTGACTACTGCTCGCTGAGGATGTCCGCCGCGTCGGTGTTCCCCGACTCGGCGAGGCGACGCAGCTCGTCGAGGTCACCGCGCTCCTCGGCCAGTTCGACCAGCTGGTCGGCGGCGTCCCGGCTGCCCGCGTCGGCCAGTGTGCGCAGGTCGGCCAGGTCGCTGCGCTCGCTCGCGTCCTGGATCAGCTCGTCGATGGCGTCCCGGTCACCGGCCGCGGCCCTGGCGCGCAGTGCGGTCAGTTCGTCCTCGGTCATGGTGCTCAGTCTGGTCCGCGCGACCGGGTTCAGCCACCGAGCAGATCCCACCGGTTGCCCTCGCAGTCCAGGAACACCACGATCCGCCCGTAGGACTCGGTCCGCGGCTCGGCCACGAACTCCACCTTCGCCGCGAGCATCCGCCGGTACGCCGCGTCGAAGTCGTCCACCCGCAGGAAGAACCCCACCCGGCCGGCGACCTGGTCGCCGACGACGGCCGCCTGCCGCTCGCCGTCGGCCTGGGCCAGCAGGATGCCGGTACCGCCGCCCGGCGGCCGGACCACGACCCAGCGTTTCGGCCGGCCGTCGTTGGTCAGCGAGGGCTCATCGGACACCAGGTCGAAGCCGAGGACCCCGGTGAAGAACGCGATGGCCCGGTCGTAGCCGGCGACGACGAGGGTGACCAGTTCGATCATCTGTGTGAGGGTAGGGGGTTGTGGGGATTTCGGTAATGCGTCGCGGCAGGCGGATGTCGCTGGGTGTGCACATCGCCGTACTGCTGGCCGTGGTGATCGCGGCGGCCATCGGCATCGGGGCGTCGCTGTGGTGGCTGCTGGGGCGGCCACCGCTGCGGCAGTCGACCGGGTGGAGTGTCGCGAACAGCTTCGACTTCGCCAAGATCGTGCTGACGGTCATCGGCGGTGTCGGTGCGGTCGCCGCGCTGGTCATCGCCTACCGGAAGCAGCGCCTCGGCGAGGAGGCCGATCGGCGGGAGGACGTGAAGCTCTTCGCGGAGCGGTTCACCAAGGCCTCCGACCAGCTCGGATCCGAGTTCGCGCCGGTCCGGCTGGCCGCTCTGTACGCGCTCGCCGACCTGGGGCAGGGGACGCCCGATCAACGACAGACCATCATCAACGTGCTGTGCGCCTACCTGCGCATGCCCTACCGGCCGCCCGTCGATACCGAGGACGAACGGGGCCGGCAGGAGCGCGAGGTGCGGCTGACGGCCCAGCGGCTGTTGGAGGAGCACCTGCAGCCCGGGCAGGATCGGAAGCACCCGCGGGCGAAGTTCTGGAAGGACATCGACCTCGATCTCGTCGGGGCGACCCTGGTCCACTTCTCGCTGTCGCGATGCCAGGTTCGACTTGTCAACGTCGAAAAGGCCCGATTCGAAGGCGATGCCTACCTCCGTGAGCTTCGCTGCGAAAGGCTGTGGATGAAGGAAACCGTGTTCAGCAAGACGGCGCAGTTCACTGAGCTCGAGGCGAGCATGCTCGTCCTCTGTGACCGGGTCACCTTCCAGGGGCACGCCTCGTTCGTTTCGGCGAAGTTCAGTCCGCTCTGCACCTTCACCGAGTCCACATTCCACGCATCGGTCGACTTCACGGATGCGGAGTTCGGCCCCGAGTCCGGGCTCGGCCGTGTCTGGGTGCGGCCGGATCGGCAGTCGCCCCAGGCGGCCTGGCCCGCCGGCCACGAGGTGGTGGAAGACCCCGAGGGCCGGGGTTGGTACCTCCAGCCGTCAGGTGCCCTCGATCATCGGGATCAGCTTCCGGATCACCGCTAGCGCCTCTTCCCGCTCCCGTTCGGTCAGCGTGGCGAACCCGGCCCGCTGCCGCTCCTGGATCCGCTCGCGCTGACTGATCACCAGGTCCCGGCCCAGCTCGGTGAGGCTCACGTCGACCCGGCGCTCGTTGCCGGTCGCGCGTTCGCGGCGGACAACGCCCTGTTCCTCCAGGGTCTTCAGCATCCGGGTCGTCGTCGGCGAGCTGATCGCCGCGCGGGCGGCCAGCTCACCGACGGACAACGCCGGGGTGTCCTCCAGGGCCTCCAGCACGGCCAGCTGGGACAGCGACAGCGCGGGGCTGCCCGCGTCCGCCAGCCGGGTCCGTGACTGCCGCATCGCCACGAACAGCCGGTGGATCGTGCGGGAGTACTCCTGGAACTGGTCCTCGTCCATCACCGGTGCAGCTTAAGGATCCGTTCGGCGTTGCCGCTCGCCACCTTCGCCAGGTCAGCCGGAGACAGGGGTGCGGTGCGGATGAACTCGACGCCCTTCTCGCTGTCGTCGTACGGGTAGTCCACGGAGAACATCACGTTGTCCAGGCCGATGGCGTCGATGGCGGCCAGCAGCACGGCGTGCGAGAACACGCCGGTGGTGGTGATGGCGATGTTCCGGCCGAAGTACTCCGACGGCGTGCGGTCGGGCAGTTCCGGCAGGTCGAGCATGCGGTGGATGTTGTCGATCCGGCTCAGCTGCAGCGGCAGGAACTCGCCCATGTGACCCAGGATGATCCGCGCGCCCGGGAAGCGGTCGAAGACCCTGCCGTAGATCAGCCGCATGGCGTGCCCGCCGGTCGTCGCCTGCCAGCTGAACAGCGGGCCGTCCAGCACCGGGTGACCCGCGATGACGCTCCACGGTTCGGCAGGCGGACTCGGGTGGATGTAGAGCGGCACGTCCAGCCGCTCCAGTTCGGCCCACACCTGCGCGTACTGCGGTTCGTCCAGGTAGTGGCCGTTCGTGTGGTCGTTGACCAGGGCGCCGACGAAGCCGAGCTCCTCCACGGCTCGCCGTAGTTCGGTGACCGCCCGCTCGGGGTCCTGCAACGGCAGCGCGGCGAAGCCGGCGAACCGGTCCGGGTGCTTGCCGACGACCTCGGCGAGGTAGTCGTTCGCCAGGCGTGCGTCGGAGACCGCGATGTCCGCGTCCGGCTGTGCCTGGATGCCCGGCGCGCCCACCGAGAGCACCTGCACGTCGACGCCCAGCCGGTCCATCTCCGGCAGCCGGTGTTCGGTGAAGTCGGTCAGCCGCGTGACCACCCGCTCCAACAGCTCCGGCCGCCACGGCGGCTTGGTCTCGGTGAACATCCCTTTCGTCTTCAGTCCAGGGGCCCAGAATGCCTCTTCCAATGCGATCAGTCTCATCGCTGATCTCCCTTCCTGATTGGTACCTAGCTAATTAATAGCACGCTACCTATTTGATCGGAAGGGCATGCCTATTACTGGTTTGGTACGCCGGACCCCTGGACGGCGGGCAATCCGGTTGATATTCCAGGGAAGTGGCGACGAAGAGACGTTCCGGCGAGTACCCGATCCTGAGCTCCCAGACGATCGCGGTGGTCTTCCTGCTGCTGCTGGGCGGCGCGGTCGCGGCCATCTGGTGGCTGCTGCACGCGTACTCGAACTCACCGGACGTACTCGCGGTCTGCGGCATCGTCGTCATCGGCGCGGGAGCGCTGGGCAGCTGGTGGCTGGCCGCCCGCCGCCAGCAGCTGGCCGAGCGGACGCTGCGGGAGAACCAGCGCGCGCTGTGGCACGCCGAGCGGGCGTTGCAGCACACCGAGTTCGACGCCGCCCAGCGCCGGATGGCCGAGCTGTACACCGCGGCCGCCGGGCAGCTCAGCGCCGGGCAGGAGACCGTGCGGTTAGCCGGGCTGTGCGCCCTGGAAGCCGCCGCGCACCATCATCCGCCCGCCCGGGAATCGGTGGTCAACCTGCTCTGCGCCCTGCTGCGTGGGCCGGTGGACGAGCAGCCGCGGGTGCGGGCCGCCGTGCAACGGGTGCTGGCCAAGCACCTGCGTCCGGAGGCGTTCTGGCCGGACGTCGAACTGGATCTCAGCGGGGCCGAGCTGACCGATGTCGACCTGTCCGGTTGTGAGGTCGCCGCGGTGCGGTTCACCGGCGCCGTGTTCCACGGCACCGCGGACTTCTCCCGGACCCGGTTCATCGGGGACGCCCTGTTCAACGACGCCACCTTCCACGGCCGGGCCCGCTTCGACGAGGCCGAGTTCCGCGGTCAGGCCTGGTTCACCGCGGCCGGTTTCCACGAGCACGCCGGTTTCGGCCGGACCGTGTTCCAGGCGCCGGGCGACTTCACCGCGACCACGTTCCACCGGGGCGCCGAACTGGGCTCCGCCGTCACGCCCGCCGATGCCCGGGTCCGGCTGGACCTCCCGTTCGAGGTGGTGCGGGAATGGCCCGACGGCTGGCAGGTGCGGCCGCCGATCGTCGAGGCCGAGGGGGCCGTCGCCGGGCTGGACGGGGTGTGGGGCGAACTCGTGCCGGTCGGCCGCAAGTCCTAGGTCTACCGTGAAGGTATGACCGACGGGATCGTGGTTTCGCTGATCGCAGTGCTGCTGGTGCTGATCAGCCTGGGCCTGTGCTGGCTGTTCGCCGCACTGGGGGCCGGGCGGATCAAGCGCAACCACTTCGTGGGGATCCGGATCCCGTCGACGCTGCGCTCGGACGCCGCCTGGTACGCCGGGCACCGCGCGGCGCGTGGTCCCAGCCTGCTGGGTAGCGCCCTCTCGGTGCTTCCGGCGATCGGCAGCGCGTTCACCGTCGACCGGACGCACATCGTGTTCATCCTGGCCTGGGTGCTGCTGGTCGTCGGCGGTGTCATGGCGGGCGCCATCGCCGCCCACCGGGCAGCGGCCGTCGCCGGCTAGATCCAGGGACCGACGCCGCTGATCTTCTGGATCTTGTACCGGACGACCCAGCCGGGGGCGGGTTCCATCGGGAATCGGGCGTCCGGGGCCACGTACACCCGGCTCAGCCGGTCCAGCAGGGGCCACGCCGCGTCGGTCTTCTCGACGACGGCGTGCGCCTGCAGAACGGCATAGGGGCTCAAGAAAACCCCAGGTTCGCGTGGTGCGGTGAAGGACAACGTCACCCGCGGATCCCGCTCGATATTGCGCAGTTTCCGATACCAACCCATGTGCGCGCTCAGAAGATCGTCGCCGTCAAGACCTATCCAGATCACAGTGACCTGGGGTGATCCATCCGCGTTGATCGTCGTGAGGTGGGTCAAGGGACCTGATTCGATGAGTTCACGCAGCTCAGCGGGGAACCTGGTCGGCTGTGTCACGTCAGCGATCGTACGCAGCCGACCCGGAATTGCAGAGCTCGTGATCGAAACTGTCCCCTTGTGCTCAGTCGGGCTGGTGGGGCCGGCCACGGCTGAGCGGATATTCGGCGGCAGTCATGCGGGGTGACTGCCGCCGAATACGGTACTACGCCGTGTGATTCGCCATATTCGGGGGTCCCACTCCTACCGTGGGATTTAGGCGCCCTTCGGCGTCCGCGGCGCGAAGTACTCCGGGGTCACCGGTACCGCCTTCGCCGCGTACAGCGCCTCCAGGCTGGGGGCCAGCGTCGTCAGCACCTCGTCGACGCCGGCCTCGCCGAGCGCGTTCAACCCACTCGACCAGGCCAGCTCGTCGGTGCGGTCCTCCAGTTCCTGGATCAGGTCGTTGCCCGCCTTGGTCAACTCACCCGCATCGTTGACCAGGCCCTTCGCCGCCAGCCCGGTGACGACATCGGCCCACTGCTCCTCCGACAGGCCACGGCTCTTCTGCATGACCGGCGCGGGCGGGCCGACGTCGATGCTGTGCAGCACCATCGCCTCGATGCCGGTCAGGCCCAACGCCACCTGGAGGGCGATGTGGCCGTCCCCGCGGTGCTCGCGGGCGGTGGTGGCCAGTTGCCAGAGCGCGCCGAACGGGTCCTCGGCCGCCGGCAGGGCGGCGTTGGCCGCGCCCAGTGCCCGGCCGGTCGGGTCCAGTGCGCCGAGCACCGGCGCCAGCAGTTCGACGGCCCGCGTGGCGCCCGCCTCCTGCACACCGGCGGCGCGCAGCGCACCCGCCGCGTAGGCGTTCCGGGTGTCCAGACAGTCCTGCGGAGTGGTGAGCGACCAGACGGCGGGCAGCGACCGGTGCACCATGTCCGGGTGGAAGCTCGCGAAGGCGGCGACCACGGTGCTCGGCGCGACCTGGCCGAGCGGAGCGGACCGGAAGGCCATGTAGGTCTGCCAGAAGCTCTTCAGGCCGAGCGGCTGACCGGATTCCCTGGCGCCGGGGGCGAAGTAGGAGACGAGGTGCAGGGGTTCCAGGGCGGCGTGGAGGCGGCGGGCTGGTTGGGTCGACATGGGCTCCATCCTGCCTCGCCTGACAGACTCCCGGGGGTGTTCTCCGTACTGATTCTGCTCGTGGTCCCGCTCGGTTGCTGGCTGGTCGTCGCCCGCACACGTCGTTGGCGGCTGATCGGCGCGGGCGTGTTGCTCGCCGCCGTGCTGATCGGCTTCGTGCTGTCCTTCTTCCAGCTGCCCGGCGACCTCGCCTACGGGCTGGTGGCCGGCTATGTGCTGGTCGCGACGCTGGCGGTGGTCGCCGGGATGATCGTCGAACGACGCGCCGCGGAACTGCCCGCGGTGAGCCGTCGCAGCCGGGTGGCCGCGCTGCTCGCGGTGCTGTTCCTGGTGGTGTACGCGTTGGTCGGACTGCCCCTGGTGGGTCTGAGCTGGCGGTTCGCCGCCGCCGGACCCGCGTTGCCCGACCAGAGCCTGATCTCACCGCTGCCGGACGGCGTCACCGTGCACTCCGAGGTCGGCACCGGCTGCGGCACCGGCGGCTGCGAGACGCTGCTGACCTTCGACGGCTCGCCGGAGACGGTCGACGGCAAGCTGCGGGAGGGGCTGGCCGGGCAGGACCTGAAGCTGGACGACCACGGCTGGGGATGCCGGCCGCACCCGATCTGGCCGGAGCGGCAACTGTGCGCGCAGCTGTCCACCGAGAACGGCCGGGCCGCCCTGGTGCTCTCGGACAACCTGGCCCGCTGAGCACTCTTGGGGGATTGCTGAATCGGCTCGCCACCCGGGAGTGCGGGCTTGATGCGGCCATTGCCGTGAACCGGTTGACGCTGCGCTGGCCACACCTGCTGGAACGTGTGAGCGTGTGCCGTCCGATCGGCCGCTGGCCGGATGATCGGCGGCTGCCCAAGATCGAAGGGGTACACGCAGTTCAGGCAGTTTGGAGTTCAGGGCAATGCGGGTTATTCAGAAGTTCGCCATCGTCGGTTTCGCGCTCGCCGGAGCGCTGTCGCTGGCACCTGCCGCACAGGCGGATCCCGTCGACTGGCACCCGGACGTGGTGATCGTGCACGACCACCACCTCCACCATCACCACGGCATCGGCCTGCACCTCGATGGACTCCTGCTGGCCATCGGCTGATCCGGACCTGGGCCGCCGATGCCAGGAATCGGCGGCCCAACCTCCGAAAAAACCGGAGACGCAGCTTAGATCGTCACCAGCATCTTGCCAGTGTTCGCGCCGGTCAGCAGGCCGATGAAGGCCTCCGGGGCGTTGCGCAGCCCCTCCACCACGGTCTCCTGGTACTTGACCTTGCCGTCCCGGACGAAGGGGCCGACCTCGGCGAGGAACTGGCCCTGCAGGTCCTGGTGGTCGGTGACGAGCAGGCCGCGCAGGGTGAGCCGCTTGCCGATCACCTGGACCAGGTTGCGCGGCGCGGGCTCCGGCGCGGTGTTGTTGTAGATCGAGATCATGCCGCAGACGGCGACCCGGCCGTGCACGGTCAGCGAGTTGAGCGCCGCCTCCAGGTGCTCACCGCCGACGTTGTCGAAGTACACGTCGATGCCGTCCGGCGCCGCCTCGGCCAGCTGCTTGGTGACGGGGCCGTCCTTGTAGTTGAACGCGGCGTCGAAGCCGAGCTCCTCGGTCAGCCACTTCACCTTCTCCGCGGAGCCGGCGCTGCCGATGACCCGCTTGGCGCCCTTCAGCTTGGCGAGCTGGCCGACCAGCGAGCCGACCGCACCGGCCGCGCCGGAGACGAAGACGGTGTCGCCCTCCTTGAACTCCGCGCTGCGCAGCAGGCCCGCGTAGGCGGTGAGGCCGGGCATGCCCAGCACACCGAGGTAGGCGCCCGCCGGGGCGATCGAGGTGTCCACCTTGACCACGGCCTTGGCGTCCAGCACCGCGTACTCGCGCCAGCCGGCGAACGTCAGTACCGAGTCGCCGACCTTGATCGAGTCGTCCTCGGAGGCGACCACCTCACCGACCGCGGCGCCTTCCAGTACCGCGCCGACCTTGAAGGGTTCGGAGTAGGACTTGGCGTCGTTCATCCGGCCGCGCATGTACGGGTCCACGCTCATCACCTGGTTGCGCACCAGCACCTGACCGGGGCCGGGCTGCGGCACCTCGGTCTCGACGAGCGCGAAGGTCTCCGCCGTCGGCGCGCCGTGCGGGCGGGAAGCGAGGTGGATCTCCAGCGAGGTGGGCATGGCAGGGGTCCTTCCAGAACATTGGCTACTAATCAGTAACCATATGCCCAGGTGAGGGCCACCGCCATCCACTGAATGGAATTTTGTAAGACTTATTACAAAGGTTTGCGGGCCATGGCCTCGAGGCGCGCGATCCGGTCGGCCATCGGCGGGTGGGTGGAGAACAACCTTGCGAGGGACTCACCGGCGCGGAACGGGTTGGCGATCATCAGGTGGGACTGGCTCACCAGCTGTGGTTCCGGTGCGAGGGGTGCCGCCGCGGTGCCGTACTCCAGCTTGCGCAGCGCCGAGGCCAGGGCGAGTGGGTCGCCGGTGAGCCGGGCGCCGGAGGCATCGGCCTCGTACTCCCGGGACCGGGACACGGCCATCTGCACCACGCCGGCGGCGATCGGGCCGAGCAGCGCGATGAACAGCAGCGCCAGAGGGTTCGGCCGGTCGTCATCGCCGCCGCCGAAGATGCCGGCGAACAACGCCAGGTTGGACAGCGCGGTGATCACCCCGGCCATGGCCCCGGCTACGCAGGAGATCAGGATGTCCCGGTTGTAGACGTGCGACAGCTCGTGGCCGAGCACCGCGCGCAGTTCGCGTTCGTCGAGTAACCGCAGGATGCCGGTGGTGCAGCACACCGCCGCGTGCCCGGGATCCCGCCCGGTGGCGAACGCGTTCGGCGCCTCGGTGGGGCTGATGTACAGCGCGGGCATCGGCTGCCTGGCCTGGGTGGCCAGTTCCCGCACGATCCGGTACATCGCCGGCTGCTCCACCTCGGAGACCGGCCGGGCGTGCATGGCACGCAGCGCGATCCGGTCCGAGTTGAAGTACGCGTAGCCGTTCATTCCCACCGCGAACAGCACCGCGATCAGCACGCCGGTGCTGCCGAAGAAGGAGCCGACGAGCACGATCAGCGTGCTCATCCCGCCCAGCAGCAGGGCCGTCTTCAACCCGTTGACATGCGAATTCATCACGACACCCGCCTTAGAGTACGAACACTCTGTCAACGGTTACCGGTTCGGCGTAGTTCCCTTAGAGGTCGCGCGGGTAGGGCATGCCTACTGCGCGACGCCCAGGCGGCGCCTCGCGGCGTTGTCGTCGGTCGTCATGGCTCCGCCATGTCTCCCTCCTCCGCCTTGCGATGGGCCCGGGTGCGGGCGTCCCGCAAAACACAGCACCTGGACGCCGCTCGCTACGGCAGCCCCCACCCGCGCGACCTCTTAAGCGCGCCAGTAGGTATGCGGCCGAACGGTCCTGCGATCCAGTCCACGCACGTCCACGAGCTGCGCGCGCACGTCCATCATCGCGCCCTTCTCGCCTGCGGCCCACACGTCGACGGTGCCCGGCGGGAAGTCGGCCGCGGCCAGTGCGGTCGCCAGTGAACCGCCGGCCGATCGGTGCACCCAGTGGATCGCCGCCTGGCAGTCCACGACCAGTTCCTGCTGCTCAGCGGGGTCGGCGACCTCGATGAAGGCGTGCGCCACCGCGTCGGCGGGCAGCTCCTCCAGCATCACGCTGATCGCGGGCAGGGCCGTCTCGTCGCCGATCAACAGGTGCCAGTCGGCATCCGGGTTCAGCGAGTGCGCGGGGGACGGGCCGACGAACACCATCTCGTCGCCGATCGAGGCCTGCTCGGCCCAGGAGGAGGCGGTGGCCAGGTGACCGTCGTGTGCGTGCATGACGAAGTCGAAGTCGATCTCGCCCTTGTCCGCGTCGTGGCGGCGGACCGTGTACGACCGCATGTGCGGGCGCAGGGTGGCGAAGCCGACCCGGGCCTTCTCGATGGTGAAATCCTCGGGTAGCTCGGTTCCCGGCGGGTACAGGTACAGCATCAGCGCCGTGTCCCCGCCCGCGTTCTCGAAGCCGGCCAGGCCGGGGCCGCCGACGGTGATCCGGGCCATCTTGGGCGTGACCCGCTCGGTGCGCACCACGCGGGCACGCCACAGCTGCTGCGGAACGGCTCGATGCCGCCGCCGGGAGGAAATGCCGCTGGTACTCATCCCCAGCATCATCCCAGCCCCGAAGTTGACGAAGTTCGCGGGCGCTTCCGCCGGCGACCGGGTCCGTATCCACCTCAATCCCGAACCTCGTCAACTCCGGGAGCCCGCGAGCATGACTAGCCGTGATCGAGGCGACCCTCAGGAGCAACCCTGAGCGGCCCGATCGTGCCCGGATTCACGGACCGTCCCGATCATGCCCCCACAAAACAAAAAATCGACCTCAAGTCCACTGTGGACAATGCGGTTGTTCCTGGTTAAAGACAAAATCAGCCCCCAATTCTGTCTTTAACCAGGAACAACCCC
>QZFT01000081.1 GCA_003600225.1 Pseudonocardiaceae bacterium YIM PH 21723 | reverse complement strand
GGGCGGTGGGTGGCGCGCGCCCGGTGGGGCAGGCCGCGCAGCGCCTGCCCCTTAGGGCGTGCCCTTTGGGCCGCCGAGGCTCAGGGGTCAAGGGTTGAGCGCAGCGAAATCCGCGAAGCGGACGCCGCAGGCGCCCTTGAGGCCTGAGAAGCGGCCCAACACAATGCGCGCCGCCCGCCGGCACCGTTAAGGGCTCGCTCGCTGCGCTCGCATCGGCGGGTGGTCACAGTCTTAGCGGTTTCCGCCGGTTTGCCATTGGTCCCAGGGGATGTTCCAGTCGCCTAGGCCGTCCTGGGGGTTGAGGGTGGGGCCGCCGGAGTTGGTCACGGTGACGACGTCTCCGGGTTTGGCCAGGTTGTAGAACCAGTTAGCGACCTCGGGGCTGGCGTTGATGCAGCCGTGGGAGACGTTGCGGTAGCCCTGGTCCCCGACCGACCACGGGGCACTGTGCACGAAGATGCCGCCCGCGCTGATCCTGGTGGCCCAGTCGACCGGGGTCACGTAACCACCCGCGTCCAGGGCCAGGCCGTAGGTGCGGCTGTCCATGATCATGTGGGCGAGTTTCTCGGTGACCACATAGGTTCCGTTGTCCGTGGGGCTGCCGGGCTTGCCCATCGAGATGGGGGCCGTGCGCGCCACCTGGCCGTTGATCGACACCGTCATCTGGTGCGAGCCACCGTCGGCCTCGGTGATCACCGCGTCGCCGATGGTGAAGTTCGTGGTGACGTCGGCCTGACCGAAGAGGCCACCACCGAAGTCCTTGCCGAAGATCTTCGCCCGGACGTGGACGCTCGTGTGCGCGGGCCAGTAGCCGGCCGGGCGCCAGTGCACGTGCCGGTCGTCGAACCAGTAGAAGCCGCCGGGCACGGACGGTTCCGAGGTCACCGACACCGCTCGTTCGAACGCGGCCTTGTCCCGCACCGGTTCGTCCAGCGCGAAGGTGATCGGGTGCCCGACACCGACCACCTGGTCGTCGCCGGGGGTGGTCACCACGGCGACCTTGTTGTCCGGGGTGATGGTGTGGAAGTTGGAGGTCGCGGTGACCGCGCGGCCGTCCTCACCGGTGCCGGTCGCGGACAGCGAGTAGCTCCGCGAGTAGGCCAGCGGTTCGGTCGACGTCCAGCTGGATCCGTCGGCGGCCAGGGTCCCGGCGACCGGGGTGCCGTCGGCACCGGCCAGGGCGGCTTGAGTGAGCTTGCCGTTCGTCGCGTAGACGGTCACCGGTTCCGCCGGCCACACGGCCGGGGCCTGATCGACCGGGGTCAGGGACAGGTGCAGCGGCGATTTCTGCGCCACCGGACTCGGTGTGGTGACCAGGGTCGAGTTTCCGCTGGGTGCACTGGCGGCGACGAGAACCGCGAGCAGCGCGCCGAGCGCGATCGCGACCACCGGGCGACGCCCCATTCGATGCTGTACCGAATCCACCATCACTGACCTCTCGTCGACCCACTCACCTCAGTGATCGAGATAACACCGTTAGCCGTTAGCCGATCCTGCCGCCATCAAGCACAGAACCGCAGGTCGGCATCCACCGCCCAGACCCCTGAAACCGGCCACAAGCAGCGCAAACACCTCCATCATGACCCCGGATTTTTAGTTGCGCCAGCCGCCGTGCTAAAGTTCTTTTCGTCGCCAGGGAGACCAAGCGACAAAGAAAAGCAAGAAATAAGCGCCAGTAGCTCAGTTGGTTAGAGCAGCTGACTCTTAATCAGCGGGTCCGGGGTTCGAGTCCCTGCTGGCGCACTGAATTAAGGCCCCAATCTTCGGATTGGGGCCTTAATTGTTTTTCCACTATTTCACTCCATCGAGAAACCGGCTGAAACCGCGGTAAAACCGCTCGCTGGCACGGTGTCCCCCATAGTCACCACAAGGGGGAATCGATGACCATCCTCGCCAATGACTGGGGTGTCCACGAGGGCCAGACCTGGCTGCGAGGCCGCCGGCCGGACAAGATCGTGGAGTTCAGCGAGGCGCGGGGTCTGTGGAACGTCCACGGGTATCAGGAGATCCTGGACATCCTGCAGGACCCGGCCACCTTCGCCTCGGACACCACCCGGATGTTCCCGGAGTTCCCCAAGGAGTTCTCCGAGGGCAACCTGGTGCAGATGGACGGGCTGGAGCACCGCAAGCTCCGCAAGATCGTCAGCCATGCCTTCACCCCGAAGGTCGTCGCCGACCTGGAGCCCCGCATCGCGCGGCTCACCCACGAGCTCCTCGACCAGGTCCAGGACCGGGAGTCCTTCGACCTGGTGCAGGAACTGGCCTACCCACTGCCGGTGATCGTGATCGCCGAACTGCTGGGTGTGCCCGCCGAGGACCGCGACCGGTTCCGCGAGTGGGTGGACCTCATCTTCGCCGACCAGAACGACTTCACCCTGAACGAGGGCAGGGAGGAGATGTCCCAGCAGATCGAGGCCAGCCTCGAGGGCATCCAGCCGATGCTGGACTACCTGGGCGCTCACGCCGCCGAGCGGCGGAAGCACCCTCGCGAGGATCTGCTCACCAAGCTGGTGCAGGCCGAGGTGGACGGCGAGAAGCTCACCGACGCCGCGCTGGTCAACTTCGCCAATCTGCTGCTGCTGGCCGGGCACATCACCACCACGATGCTGCTGGGCAACACCACGCTGTGCCTGGACCAGAACCCGGCCGCCCGCAAGCAGGTGCTGGCCGACCGGAGCCTGGTGCCGGTGGCGATCGAGGAGTCGCTGCGGCTGCTCACCCCGTTCTCGCTCATCGCACGGGTCACGAACACCGAGGTCATCATTGGGGGTACCCCGGTGCCGAAAGACCAGTTCCTGATGTTGTGGGCGGGCGCGGCGAACCGGGATCCGCGGCAGTTCCCGGAGCCGGACGAGTTCCGGCTGGACCGGGAGAACAACTCGCACCTGGCATTCGGCAAGGGCGTGCACTTCTGCATCGGCGCGCCACTGGCCCGGCTGGAAGGCCGCGTCGCGATGAACATCCTGTTGGACCGGTTCCCGGAACTGGCCGTCGACCACACGATTCCGCCCACCTTCATGCCTTCGGTGCAGATGTGCGGCGTCCGGTCGATGACCCTGCGAACGAGGGGTTAGGTAAAACCATGACTGCACTGGCCACCGAGTGGGGCATGCCGGAAGCCCAGTTCTGGCTCCACGGACGGCGCCCGGAGAACCCGATCGAATACGTGGAGAAGCAGGGCATCTGGAACGTCTACGGGCACCCGGAGATGATGGAGATCCTGCAGAACCCGGCCACGTTCGGCTCGAACACCGCGCGGCTGTTCCCGGAGTTCCCCAAGGAGCTGACCGAGGGCAACCTGATCAACATGGACGGGCTGGAGCACCGCAAATTGCGCAAGCTCGTCAGCCACGCCTTCACCCCGAAGGTCGTCGCCGACCTGGAACCCCGCATCGCCCAGCTGACCCATGAGCTCCTCGACCAGGTCGACGGGCAGGAGTCCTTCGAACTGGTGCACGCGCTGGCCTATCCGCTGCCGGTGATCGTCATCGCCGAGCTGCTCGGGGTACCGGCCAGTGACCGGGACAAGTTCAAGGAATGGGTGGACCGGCTCTTCGAGGTCAACAACGCCGAGTTCTCGCTGAAAGAGGGCCGGGAGAAGATCACCAAGGCGATCGACGACAGCGTGGAACTGCAGAAACCACTGCGTGAGTACCTCCTCGCGCACGCCAACGAGCGGCGCAAGCAACCGCGCGAGGACCTGATCACCAAGCTGGTGCAGGCCGAGGTGGACGGCGAGAAGCTCAGCGACGACGGGGTGGTCAACTTCGCCAACCTGCTGCTCATCGCCGGGCACATCACCACCACCATGCTGCTGGGCAACACCACGCTGTGCCTGGACCACTACGCCCAGGAGGCGGCGAAGGTCAAAGCCGACCGCTCGCTGCTGCCCGAGGCCATCGAGGAATCGCTGCGGCTGCTCACCCCGTTCGCCACCCTGGCCAGGGTCACCGAGACCGAGGTGGAACTGGGCGGCAGGCAGATCCCGAAGGACCAGCTGCTGATGACCTGGGTGTCCGCCGCCAACCGGGACCCCCGGCAGTTCCCGGAACCGGACGAATTCCGGCTGGGCCGCGAGCCGAACCCGCACCTCGCGTTCGGCAAGGGCGTGCACTTCTGCATCGGGGCACCGCTGGCCCGGCTGGAGGGCCGGGTCGCGATGAACATCCTGCTCGACCGCTTTCCCGAACTGTCCGTCGAGCAGCCCACGTTCATCCCGTCACGACAGCTGTGTGGTGTCCGCTCGCTGACGCTGCGCACGGGTCGCTAGCTCCGTCGTCACGGCCCGCAGCTCGGCCCGCGACCGGCCGGAGTACTCGGACATCGCCGCCCGGTACTCCGGCCCGTCCGCGTCGTCGGCGATGGACCGCACCCGGGCGCTGGACATGGTGGGCTGCATGTATCGCGGGTAGTGCAGCTGCTCGGCGAGGGCGACCATCCGCGCGCCGAGCCGGGTGTCGCCGCGGCGCAGACACACGAGGGCTTGGGCCAGCACCAGCTCACCGACGATCGGGTAGTAGTGGACGGCCGGTGAGACGTACGGCTTCCTGCTGAGCATGCCGAGCAGGTCTCCCGGCAACTCGGCGACTAGGGACCCGATATCGGCGAGCCGGTCGTGCTGAGCGTGCGCGACGATCGCCACCGCCCGGGTCTCATACACCCAGGGCGCCATCGTGCCGTGCTCCTGCGGAGCGCCCAGGGTGGCCACGGCCCGGCGCCACATCGCCAGGCCCGAGTCCACCCGGCCCCTGGCCAGTTCGATCTCCGCCCGCACGCCCTGATCGAACGACCGGACCACCACCCACTCCTCGGAATGTGGTGCGGCGGAGGCCAGCAGCGTCCGCTCAGCCTGATCCACATCGCCGATCATCAGACTGGCCAGCACCAGGCCCAGCGCCAGCTGGGAACTGTTGCCGGTGCCCATGACCGCGACCTCCCGGTAACTCGCCTCGACGTACTCGTACGCCTCCTGGCCGCGTCCCAGGGCCAGGCTCACCTCGCTCATCCGGCCGTTGGCGTACAGCCGGACCCAGGGCATCTCGTGGGTGGCGAATACCGCGTGCATGCGCTGCACATGGGGGAACGCGGCGGCCGGACCATGGCTGTTCTCCAGCAGGTAACTGATCACCCCGTTGGCTGCGGCGGCGATCAGCGGGTCCGGGTCGTCGCACAGTCGCATGATCTTGTCCGGGTAGGGCGCGGCCTCCAGCGCGGCGGCCCACGCGCCGGCGGTGGATCCGGGGGGTGCCGGCGGCAGCCTGCGCAGGGTGACGAGTATCCGGGGCAGCCACTGCGGACCCATGGCGAATGCGATCAGCAGGTTCAGGCTCAGCGCGGTACGGGTGACTTCGACCAGCTCCGGTGCCGGGCAGTAATGGGACAGCTGCCAGCCGAGGTCCTGGGCCAGGGTCATCATCCGCATGTGGTTGGACTCGAACGCGTAGAAGCCGCCGAGTACCGCCCCGAGCGCGGCGAGGGTGGCTCCGTCCCCGGCTTCCAGGGCCAGTTCGAAGGCGTAACCGAGGTTCTCCTGCTCGGCCCGCACCAGGTCGAGCGCGGCCCGGGGCCGCGGGCCGAAGACGGGATCGTGCAGCTGCAGGCAGAACCGCTGCGCCCAGTCCCGCAGCGTGGCGGCGGCCGCCGCGCACTCCCCCGCCTCCGTCTGCGCGGCGAGGCTGAACTCGCGGACCGTCTCCAGCATCCGCAACCGGATCCCGGACGCGGTCTCCACGGGTTTGAGCAGGGACTGGTCGGTGAGGTGCTCCAGCAGTTCCCGGGTGTCCGGGCGGTCCAGCATGCAGTGCGCGGTGTCCGCGGTGAAGCCGTCCACGAACATCGCCAGCGAGCGCATGGCCGCGCGTTCGGGTTCGGCCAGTAGGTTCCAGCTCCAGCCGACCACGGCGTGCAGCGTGTGGTGCCGTTGTGGCGCGTCCCGGAGCCCGCCACGCAGCAGGGCGAACCGGTCACTCAGCCCGTCGGCGATCTCGGCGACCGACATGGTCCGGACCCGGGCGGCGGCCAGCTCCGCCGCCAGCGGGAGCCCGTCGAGCCGGGCGCACAGGGCGCCGACCTGGTCGGCGAGCAGCGCGGCGCCGGGCCGGGCGGCGCGGGCGCGCTGGGTGAACAGCTCGACCATGGCGGGCCGATCCAGCTCGGGCAACAGGTACACCGACTCCGAGGACAGGCCCAGCGGGGCCCGGCTGGTGGTCAGCACCCGCAGCTCGGCGCCGGCCGCGATCAGCGTGCTGACCATCGTCGCGGCCCCATCGATCACCTGCTCGCAGTTGTCCAGCACCAGCAGGGCGGGCTCGGCGCCGAGCACCGACTGGATGCCGGACAACTCGTCCGGGTAGCCGAGCGGACCGGCGGCGCCCACTCCCAGGGCTGCCGCGACGGCGCCGACGACCTCGGTGTCCAGGCGCGCGCCCGCGAGTTCGACCACGAAGACCGGGCGACCGGCCTGCCTGCTCACCGCGTAGGCGAGGCGGGTCTTCCCCAGGCCGCCGGGTCCGATGATCGACGTGACCCGGCCGCCGCGCAGCAGCTCGCCGACCGCGATGACGTCCGCCGCCCGGCCGAGCAACTGGTTGGGCTCGTGTGGCACTCCGGTTCGCGGTGTCCGCTGTTCCCCGGCGAGCAGCCGCCGGTGCTCGGTCCGCAGCGCGGCGCCGGGATCGGTGCCCAGTTCGTCGCGGAGATCGCGGCGGTAACCCTCGTACCTGGTCAGCGCGGCGGCCGCGCCCTCGGTGGCCGCTTCGCAGCGCAGCAGTTCGAGCAGCAACTCCTCATCGCGGGGCGCGCGGGAGCACAGCGGGATCAGCGTGCCGATGGCCTCGGCGGGGCGATGCAGCCGGGACAACGCCACGGCGCGGGAACGCAGCAGCGACCAGTACGCGGATTCCCGGCGGGCGCAGAGGTCGTCGACCGGGTCCTCGCTGTCCGGATCCGGCTCGATGCCCGGCCAGAGGGCACGGCCGGCCTCGGCGGCCTCCAGCGCGGCGGCGTACTCGGCGGATCGGAGGTGCTGCGCGGCGGTGGCCGCGTGCAACTGGATGGCGGCGGCGTCCACCTGGTCGGCGGACAGGGCCAGCCGGTAACCGGTGGAGGTGGTGACGATGAGCTCGGCGCCGCACTGTGAGCGGACCCGGGAGACCAGGATCTGCAGCGCCTTGGTGGGATTCTCCGGCTGCTCCTGCGGCCAGAGACCGGAGACCAGCCTGCTGATGCTGCACCCGGCGTGCAGTTCACCGGCCAGCAACGCGAGCAGGCCACGCAGCCGGGGACCGTTGATCTCCCGATCGCGGTAGGAGACCCGGGACAGCACGGTCAGCTCGGTGGTCACCAAGCCAGCCTAGAGAGACGAAGCATGCCCGGGCACGGTCTTTTCGATGCCCGACCTCAACGAGTTTCGGCGAAGAGCATGCCGAAACTCGTCAAGATCGCTGCGCTCAGTGAATGCCGTCGAGGTCCTTGGCCGTCGCGGCGACGGCGGCGCGCTGCGCGGGCAGCGGCGCCTCGACCCGGTGCTGCGGCGGGATGCGGCCCGCCGTGACCAGGATGCGCATCAGCGCGGGGGGCGGCACCGGCGCGGTGGCCGGTTCCTCCTGGGCCAGCTCGGTGAGCACCAGCCAGCGGGACTCGGCCTCGTTGAGCAGGTCGTCCACCCCGTCGAACACACCGATGATCTCCGGATGGTCCGTTGCCCGGAGGCGGTAGCGCTCGCTACCGGCGACGCGCGCCAGAATCGCGTCCAGAGCCTGTTGCCGACGGTCGTGTCCTGCCCAACCCATGGTGCCCCTTCACAAGTGTTGCCCACACGTTTTGCAACGAAACGATAACGACGAGTGACCGTCCGGACAATGTGACAGCCCGGTTCTATCGAGTGAAACCGCAGGTCAACGGCGTGACGGCGAACACAGCGCCCCATCTCGACACTCGGGCCAGGATGAGGCATGCGCATTGTGGGGATCGTTCTGGGGGCAACGCTCTTACTCGGCACCGGGGTCGCGTCGGCCGGCCCGTCCACCTCGGAGCCGGTGATGGACAGCAGCTTCTACCAACGCACCGAGCTGTATTTCGGCGCCGGGCTGAAGGACGGCGGCGAGGTGACCCCGGCGGAATTCGAGAAGTTCCTGGACGCCAAGGTCACGCCCCGCTTCCCGGACGGGCTGACCGTCATCCCGGCCCGCGGCCAGTGGCGGAACCCGGCGGGGGTGATCACCAAGGAGCCCAGCTACCTGCTGATCCTGCTCTACCGGGGCGACCGCGAGGCGAACGGGAAGATCCAGCAGATCCGCGAGGACTACAAGCATGACTACAAGCAGGACTCGGTCCTGCGCGCCGACTCCGTGGAACGGGTGTCGTTCTAGCCGGCGGGGTGTGACGCTTCTGGTGCTTCGGCGAAGGATGGCTTTGGAGGGGGAGACCGGCGGCGGGTGGGATCTTTCCTGCCTGCGTGCTGGGTGGGGGCACGCCGGTCTGGTGATCGGGGCCGCCGCGCGGGACGACCTCCCACAATATGGACGTCCACTGTGGACTGCGAGTACCTGAAGGCGTCCTTTGTTTACCCCAGGTAAATGAAGGACGCCTTCAGTGCGCTCAAGGAAACGATGGCGTCCTTCAGGTCCACCGCGGAAGCGGCCCATCCCCACCAGAACGGCGTGCCTCAACAGACACGCAGGCAGGAAAGACGCACCACCCACCCATCTCCCCCTCCAAAGCCATCCTTCGCCGACCACCAGAAGCAACCACCCCCGGCCACGCCTGCCACCCCAACCCCCCGAATGGGTGTTCGAACGAATGGCCTATCATTTCCTCGGCCCGGGTTTCGCGTGACCCGGCGGTAGCACCGCGGAGAGGACAGGACAGTGACTGTGTTGGATTCGACTGTGTCGGAGTCGAATGGAGCCATCGCGCAGGACACCACCGAAGAGGAGACCGCGCCGGTGACCACCACCGAGCCGGCCCCGGTTTCGGTCGAGGCCGATGAGCCCATCGCGGAGGACAAGCCCAAGCGTGGCCGTCCGGCCGGCGCCACCAAGAAGAGCACCGCCAAGAAGATCCGCACCGTGGAGCTGACCCTCACGCTGACCGGCACCGAGGACGGTGAGTGGCAGGCCGAGCTGATCCATGGTGCCAAGCGGATCGTGCAGGGACTGCCGGTGCCCGCCGCCGCCGTGGCCAAGGCCGCCAAGGAACTGGGTGGCGACATCTCGGAGAACATCGAGACCGTGCTGGCCAAGGCCCGGGAGAAGCACCTCACCCGTGTCGCCGAGCTGGAGGCCGAGCTGGAGCGGGCCCGCCAGGCTCTGGCCGAGCTGGAGGACTAGAACGCAGGAAAGTGCCCCCGCCGTGCTGGCGGGGGCACTTTCCCTGGAATCTGCTCCTAGCCGCCGATCGGCAGCGTGGGAATCGGCAGATTGGTCGCGCACGTGGTCAGCGTCGTGCTCATACCCGACGAGAGCTCGGTGAGCGCGGACTGGACCTTCGTCGCGTCCATCGTGGACATGACGTCCGCCATGTTGTCGGTGAACGCACTCTGCGCCTTGAGCAGCGCCTTGGCACAGTCGGGCGAGGCCTTGACGCCCAGCGTGCTGAGGCAGCTACCCTCATCGAACTGGCTGCCGACGAAGGCCGACACCTGGTTGGACATCTTCAGCAGCTCGGCGGCCTTCTCCTGCGGCTTGGCGTCGCTGTTCACCACCTCGACCAGCTTCGTCTGATACTCCTGAAGCTGAGTGGCCACATCGGTGATGCACTTCGTCGGCGGTGGCCCCTCCGTCGAGGCGACCGCGGGTGCGACGGTTCCGGCGAACGCCAGGGCCGTGAGCACGAGGACCAGCGCCGATCTCTTCACCATGAGGATCTCCCTACCGTGACGGCGCGGGAGCCGGGCTTCCCGGCGGAGCAGGCGTGCCCGGCGTGGATCCGCCACCGCTGACGCAGTTCAGCAAGGCGGTCTGCATCGCGTCCGTGAAGGTCTTCAGCGCTTCCTTCACCTTGTCCGCGTTCATGCTGGGCGTGATGGCCTCCGCCATGGAGGTGTTGAACTTGCCCAGGGCCTTCAGGATCCCGGCGAAACAGGCACCCGGATCCGGCGGCGCCGCCCTACCCGGCTTGGCCATCATGGTCATCAGGCAGCTACTCGGCTGGGACTGCTCGGCCACCAGCTTCTGGAAGTCACCCCACGCGGCCATCAGCACGGCCAGGTCCGGCTGGGGCTTGCTCAACGCGTCGTTCGCCCGCGTCTGGATGTCCAGCATCTTCGTGCCCAGCTCGCTCACGCAATCCTGTGTCCGCACCTGCGTCACGGCAGGCGCCGCGACCGCGGGAACAGCCGTTCCGGTTACCAGGATGGCGGCCAACGGGAGGATCGCGGCCCACTTCTTGACCATCGGTTGTCCTTTCTCCAAGGCCGATCCACGTGCCGCGATCGGCAATCTCGGACGGTAGACCGGCTACCACTCACCGGCAGGACAGGACCGGACCGACCACCGGGGTGGGCGACAGCCCCCCGCAGGGCGGCGCACCCGGACAGGTGGAACCTGCATGACCTGGCGACCAGCGGGAACGCGTCACCGATCGGACATCTGTTATCCCCCTGTTGTTTACACTCGCCGGACACCGTGCCTACCATCGCGGCATCTGGTCACATGCCTGACCAGATCGACCGTATGCTGGCGGTACGCGATCTGCCGGTCGGGCACTCTCCGCCTGGTCCGTGCTGCGCAACACCCATACGGCAAGTGCGTGAGAAATACGTACGACCATGACCGTTGTGGACGAGAACATGGCCTGAAGTGGCGTTGTCGTACTAACTTCAACCGCAAGGCCAACGCAGAGGTCTGGGGGCTGTCAGGTGCCGAAGGTACGTATCGCGGGACCAGAGGTGGTGCGCGCCTTGCCGGGCATCTACGGTGTTCGGCAGTGGCTGTCCGGCGGTGGGTGTTCGTGTGGACCGGGTCGCACCCCGGCGACACACCCTCATTCACCGATCGCTGTCGGCGCCGCGCTCACCTCGACCCTGTGGCCGGCAGTCGCCGGCGTGGTGACCTCGGCTCTCCCTCCGGCGGCGAGCCCGCGATCGCCACGCTCGAACCGTGATCAGGCATTGGTGGGGGCATGAACAAGTACCGGCTGGGTCTGGTGGTGGGGAAGTTCTACCCACCCCACGCAGGCCACCATCTGCTGATCAACCGGGCGGCCGCGGCCTGCACCAAGGTGATCGTGATCGTCGCACCGTCGTCGGTCGAGTCCATTCCGCTGGAACAGCGGCTGGCCTGGTTACGCGAGGTCCACGGCGGGCAGTTGCACGTCCGCTTCGTCGGCCGGTACGACGACCTCCCGGTGGACTTCGACGACCAGTCGACACTGGACGCGCACCTCACCCTGTTGCGCGAGTGCCTCGGCGACGCCGAGGTGGACGCGGTGTTCACCTCCGAGGACTGGGGCCAGGCCCTGGCCGACCAGTTCGACGCGCAGCACGTGTCCTTCCAGCGCGACTCGCAGACCGCGAGCGTGTCCGGCACCACCGTGCGGGCCGACCCGATCGGGCACTGGGACGTGCTCGCGCCGTGCGTGCGCTCCTGGTTCGTGCGCAAGGTGGTGGTCATCGGCGCCGAGTCGACCGGCAGCACCACCCTGGTCAAGGCCCTGGCGGAGCGGTTCCAGCAGCGCGCGGGCGTGTGGTCCCGCACCCGCTGGGTGCCGCACTACGGCCGGGAACTGGCCGAGTCGAAGCTGGCCGAGGCGAAGACCAGGGACCGCTCCGCGACCGGGCGGGACATCGACTGGACCCGGGCGGACTTCCTGGAGATGGTCCGCGAACAGAACGGCGCCGAGGACGCGGCGATCGGCCTGGGCTCGCCCCTGCTGATCTGCGACAGCGACGCGTTCGCCGTGCGGCTCTGGGAGGAGCGGCAGCTGGGCTCCTCGTCACCGGAGGTACGCGCGGCCGGTCGGACCCCGGACCTGTACCTGCTCACCGACCACGTCGGCGTGCGCTTCCAGGAGGACGGCGTGCGCGCGGGCGACGGGCAGCGCCCGGAGACGACCGACCGGTACCGGCAGCTCCTGGCCGAGCAACCGGCGCCCGTGGTGGAGCTGCGCGGCCCCCATCAGAAGCGGTTGCTGAAGGCCGAGGCGGCGATCGACGAGATCCTGGCCCAGGGCTGGCAGCTGGCCCCGCCGATGGAACGGCCACCGGTGCCGACCCAACCCACGGCGAACTTCGGCTGAAGGGTATTCGGTCGTTGCCGAAATTTCGGTTCCGCTCATCGGTAAGCCGGTCCCGGAACGTGCGGCTGACCTGCGGAGATGCCGTATAGCGGGTGTCCGCGACGCATCGCACTACCCCATGCGGATGATTTCCCCCATTCACCCATGCCAAGATTGCGGAACCGATACGATAAACGGCGCGTCGAACCCTGGGGAGGTGTGGGGACATGGCACAGGTGCCAATCGGTGGCGGCTTCTTCATGGACTACGACGAGGTGGGGAAGGCCGTCAAAGCTCTACAGAAGCTCAAAGACGACATGGAAGACATGTCACTCAAGGAGATGCGGAAGCTCGGCGTTGTCGCCCCTGCCCAAGAAACGTTCAGCACCGCGTTCAAGGGCAGCACGTCCGCGATGGTGGATCAGTACACCAAGTGGAACCAGGAGCAACGGAACACGTTGCAGACCAAGATCGATCAGCTGAACGAGGTCCTGAAGACCTACAAGCAGACCGACAGCCACAACTCCTCGAAGATGCCGTAAGGACTGAATCTGTGCGCGCCCTCCTTGTGAACACCGTCGTCTGTAGCGTCGCCATGCTGGCGCTGGCTGGATGTAACCCCGGTTCGAGCAAGAACCCGGGTGAATCGCCGAGCACGACCCCCTCGGCCTCGTCGGTCTCCAACCCGCTGTCGGCGGACAAGCTGGCAGCTGACCCCTGCACCGGACTTACCGACGCTGAACTGGCTACTTACTCAGGTCAAATCCGCCAGCGAGTCAACCAGAGTGATGACGATGTCAAGGCCTGCCTGTTCCGTGCGGTCGATGGCAACAAGCTGAATGCGAGCGTCGAGGTCTATCCCAAGACCCCCGGCGCTACGGGCATCGAAGCGGCGGCGGGAAATTTCCCGTACTTCAAGAAGATCGACCCGATCGACGGCTACCCGGCGTACAACCGTGCGGGTACCAGCACAGTGGCAGGTACCTGCACCAGCATCGTCGCCGTCAACGACAAGTCTGCTGTCGCGGTGGCAGCGTCGTCCACCAGCGGCAGCGAGTACTACAGCAAGCCGTGCACGGTCAGTGATGCACTGGTCAAGTTGGTGATCGCGAAGCTGAAGGCAGGTGGATGATGCGATTCAGTCCGAGCTACGGGCCGTACGTCACCAGCAACCTCTGGAAGCAGTTCAACGAGAACGCTCCGGGGCCCGGAACGATCCGCACCGCCGCGCAGGCGATGGACGCGATCTCCGCCGCGCACATGCAGCACAAGACGGCGCTGGAGGACGCGCTCCGGAACCTGAAGGTGAGCTACGAGGGTAAGTCCGCCGAGGCGATGGCGACCGCCTTCAAGCCGCAGATCGAGGACCTGCAGACCGGTTCCGCGCTGGCCAAGACCGCGTCGACGAACCTGAACCAGCAGGCCACGAACTTCGACCGGGCCAAGGCCGCGATCGAGAAGCCGAAGGACGTCCCCTCGCAGAGCTGGTGGGGCGACAACGTCGGCTGGCCGCAGTCGGACCACGACGAGGCCGTCGAGCAGAACAACGGCATCAACACCAAGAACGAGAACGCCTATAAGGCGTACCAGGGCGACACCCGGACCGCGGCGAGCAACCTGCCCGAGTTCATGCCCGAAGGCCAGCAGGGTCCGGACCAGCCCGGTCCCGGACCGAACCTGCCCGGCGGACCCGGCGACGGTCCCGGTGGACACACCGGCGGCGGCCCCACCGGCCGTAGCGGTGGCACGGGTGGCGGCGGCGGTTACGCCGGGTTCACCGGTGGCGGTACCGGTGGCAACCCGGCCTCGATCGGCTCGGCGGGCGTGGGCTCCGGCATCGACCTGCCCACCACCGGACCCGGCGGCAACGTCGGCCCCGGCGGCCCGGGTAACACCGGCGGTCCCGGCGGTGTGATCGGCTACCCGGGCGGCCCCGGCGGCCCGGGTAACACCGGCCCCGGCGGTACCCGTGGGCCCGGCGGTGGCAAGGTCGGACCCGGCGGCAAGGTCGGTACCGGCGGGCCTGGCGGCACGGGCGGTAAGACCGGCGGCGCCGGAGGTGCCGGAGGCAAGGTCGGCGGCGTGGGCGGTGCCGGAGGCGGCGGCGCGGGCGGCGCGGGCGGCCGGGTCGGTGGCATCGGCGGTGCGGGCGGCGTGGGCAAGCTCGGTGGCTTCGGCGGTGCCGGTGGCATCGGCGGCGTCGGTGCGGGCATGGCCGGTGAGCCCCACGGTCCCGGCGGTGCCGGGCCGGGTGGCGCGGGCGGTGCCGGACGCGCGGGCGCGGCAGGTGCGGCCGGGCAGGGCGGCATGGGCGGCGCGGGCGGTGCCCGTGGCAGCGGTGGCGAGGACGACGAGCACGACACCGCGTCCTACCTGCAGGGTGACTACCTGAACGAGATCGTCGGCGACCTTCCGCCGACCGCACCACCAGTGATCGGCGGCTGATCGAGAGTGCTACGCGGGAACATCACCGTGTCCCGGCTCGCCTGGGACGTGGTGCGCCAGCGGCATGGCGTCGAGGAGCAGCACCACGTGCTGGCCGTGGAACACGGCAGCAACGTGGCGGGCGGTGACGAGGTCATCATCCGCGACGCGTACGCCGAACTGGAGCGGATCGGGCTGGGCCAGGGATACCAGGCCCACCCCGACCTCGTCTCCACCATCGCCCTGCTCAGCAGGCCGATGCAGGAACTCCACGGCTGGTTCGGCCACCAGGGGCGCGGCGACAACCTGATCGGTTTCGTCGCGGCCACCGACGGCCGGGACGCGGCGCTCGCGACGTTGGACGAGCACAACTTCCACGTCGTGCCGATCGCACCGGACCGGCTGCCGGAGGCGGTCGCCCGGTTGCTGCCGGACTCGCCGCCGAGCCCCGGCCGGTCGCTGACCATGCCGGTGGAACTCCTCGACGGCGTCACGAACAACAAGCAACCCGAGCGGCCGCGGTATCCGCAGGACGACGAGGACGGCGACGGGCAGAGCTGGATGGTCGGCGCCACCAAGCAGGAGGACCCGGACCTGCGGGCCATCAAGGAGCTGCTGAAGCAGCCCCGGCGCGGCCTCGCGCGGATCTACGCCGCGGGCCGGGACCAGATGGGCCGGCGAGCCAAGACGAGCCGGCCGCTGCTGGTGCTCGACACCGAACAGGGCCGCTGGCTCATGCAGGTCCGCCCGGAGCGTTCCGGGCAGGAATGGGCCGTCGTACTGCCCGCCGGCCGGGAGCGGATCGAGCAGGCCGCGCAGCAGATGCTGGCGACCCTGCAACCTCACTAGCGACGGACCCCCGGCTGCCGCTCGGCGGAATCCACCGTTTGGGCACTTACCCGGACCGCCCGGCAGTCGGGACCCTCGCACGTGTGCATGCGAACGCCAGAATCGACGTAGACCGCAACCTGGGGCTGTTGTCACTGATCCTGGAGGACGCGGAGACCGGGGAGATCCTCGACTGCCGTCTGCTGAACTCGGATGAGGCCAAGGCCTTTCACCGGAAGCTGCAATGGGCCGCCCAGCGCTTGGAGGCGGGCGACCACAATGTGCACATCAATCTCGCGGATGTGTTGGATCACTGAGCTGGAACTCGCCGGCTTCGGTCAGTTCGGCAGGGAGTAACTGGCCGACGGCGCCCTCGCGGGCCGGTTGGATCATGCCGCCGGTCACCAGGCGGTGCACCGCGACGCGGTCGCACCAGGCGCCGTCCACGGTCAGCTCGCCCCCGGACCCGGCACGCAACTGCGCCCGGCCCGCGGCGACCGCGCGGAGCAGGGCCACTTCTCGTTGATTCAGATCGATTTCTATGACACTGGTCATGTTCTCCATGATCAAGGGTCAACATTGCATACCGAACCAACGGTGCATAACCATTGAGAGTTGAACCTAGCCATTCAGCGGTGCGGGTAGGCCGAACAGCGGACCGCAGCCGTGCACCACGCCCAGTTCGGTCCACCACGAGGCCTGTTCCTTGGAGTCGACGCCGCCGACCATCAGCTGCGCCCCGGCCTTCCGCAGCCGGTTGATGATCGCCTCGGCCATGGAGACGTCTCGCGCCTCGTACAGCCACTGCGCCGACTCGTCGGTCAGTCGCACCGAGTGGCAGCCGGATTCGGCGACCGCCGCCAGCTGGTCCAGCCCACCGGTGAACCCGGCGAGCCCGGTGTACACGCCGATGTCCCGCAGCGCCCGCATGTTGTCGTCCACGTCCCCGCGCCGGGCGCAGTAGACGTTCACCCCCAGCGACAGGGCGAGCCGGTACGGCGGCAGCTCGGTCTCGCTCAGCGCCTGGTGCACGCAGCGCACCAGATCCGGTTCGGCCGCCATCGCGTCGGGCAGCCGGAACGCCAGCACCCGCTCCGGGGACAGCTCCTGCACCGCACGGCAGCCCTCGGACAGCAGGTAGCGGCTCAGCGGCAGCGTGAGGCCGATCCACTCGGCCATCTCCGCGCACTCGTTGCCGCCGACACAGCCGAATTCCGGGTGCTCCCAATGGAAGTGCGGCCGGATGGCGACCACCTCGCCGTCGGCCAGCTGGACGAGGGGTTCGTACCGGAGGCCGATCTCGCCGTTCTCCAGCGCGCCGGGCATACCGGCGGCCAGCCGCCAGCGCGGTCGCCGGTCGGCGTCGGCCACCGGGTCGTAGACGCCCCACTGCCGCTTGCCGGCGCACTCGGCGGCCCGCAGCGCGATGTGCGCCTCGCGGACCAGCTCTCCCGCCAGCTGCCCCTTGGCCGGCTTACGGACGAAGCCGATGCTGGTGGACAGGGCCAGGCCGGCGTCACCGAACCAGACCGGTTCCTCCAGCTCGGTGTTGATCAGCTCGGCCAGGTCCTCGAAGCCGGGCGTGTTCGGCGAATCCTCGATGAGGATGGCGAACTCGTCACCGCCCAGCCGGGCCACCGTGGCCTTCTCCCCCGTCACCGCGGCCAGCAGCCGGTTGGCGATCACCTGGAGCAGCCGGTCGCCGTAGGGCTGGCCATAGCCGTCGTTGACCACGGTCAGGCCGTCGATGTCCAGCACGGCCAAGGTGACCACCGTGTCGTCGGCGCGGCCGATGACCTTGTCCACGGAGGAGATGAACGCCTGCCGGTTGGTCAGACCGGTGAGGCTGTCGTGCAGGGACAACGCGTTGATCCGGTTCTGCAGCAGCTGCAGATCGGTGGAGTCCTCCACGATGGTCATGAAGTACTCGGGTGTGCCGTCGGCGGCGCTCAGCACCGAGGACACCACGTACGCCCAGGACTGTTCCTCGTCGGCGCGGATCAGGTTGTGCTGGTCACGCAGCCGGTGTTTGCCGACCGACATCATCCGCTGGTAACCGGCCCGCAGGTACTCGGCGTCCGTCGGGTGCAGCAGGTTCGCCGCTCCCCGGGACTGCCACTGCTGCCGGTCGTAGCCGAGGATCTCGGCCATCTTGAAGTTGGCTTCCAGGAAGTTCCCGCGCACGTCGGCGATCAGCACGCCCAGCGGGGCGGCGGCGAAGAACTCCCGGAACCGCACCTGGAGGGTGTGCCTGCTCCGCTCGGCCTGCTGCTTGGCGTACAGCAGCGTGGTCTTCATCCGCTCCTGCTGGGTGAAGACGTCCTGCCGCTGGGCCTCGGTGTACCCGGTGGCCAGCGCGCCCAGCAGGGACAGCACCCGGTCCTGGAGGTCCGGCACGCCGCGCAGTTCGTCCAGCCCGAGCAGCGTGGAACCCAGGAGTTCCACGGTCTGTTGCAGGCTGAACTGGCCGATGAACCGCAGGTGCACCATGGCCTCACCGATGGCGGTGGGCACGGCCAGGTTGAACTCGTCGGCCAGCAGGCCGTCGATCAGCAGATCGACCTTGTCGCCGATCAGGTCCCGCACCTCGCGCCGCGACTTGGGCACATAGGTGGTGGTGCTGGCGATGACGGTCCACTGCTCGGCCAGGTCGTCGCGGTCCCGGCGCCACTCCTGCATCTGCATGACCGACGGCCCCCGCGCGATGCGCGTGGGGGCTGGATCGATCGGCTGCTGCGTCACGGTGGTGCCGGCTCCGGGCGGGGGTCTAGGTTTTGCGGCCCACCCCGGCGAGAAGATTCGATCGCTCGGGATGGTCGCCGACGTCGTCGGGTGATTCCGGACGCCATTGGACGGTGTACACCAGACCGGGATCCAGGAGCTCGAACCCGGCGAACATACGCTCGATCTGCGTATGGCTCCGGGTGGTCGCCGGCTCCGCGGTCTTGGCGAAGATCGCTTCCAGCTTAGCCATTTCCTCGGGCATGCCGTCCGGGGTGAAATGGGAAACCGCGAGGAAACTTCCGGCAGACAACGCTTTCCGGTAGGTCGCGATGACTTCCCAGGGATCCGCTTCGTCCGAGACATATTGCAGCACACCCAACATCAGCAGCCCGACGGGCCGGGTGAAGTCGAGTAACTCCCGCAGTTCCGGGCGGTCCAGAATCGTGTGCGGGGCACGCAGATCGGCGTGCAGGACGATGGATCTGGGGTCACCGGCCAGGATCAGCTCAGCGTGGGCGACGGCGACCGGGTCGATGTCCACATAGGCCACGCGCGCATCCGGATTGACCTGCTGGACGACCTCGTGCACGTTGCCCACGGTCGGAATGCCGGAGCCCAGGTCCAGGAACTGGTCGATTCCCTGGTCGCATAAGGCGAGCACGGCGCGACGCAGGAAGGATCTGTTGAGCTGGGCCATGATCCGGATGGGTACGACGGCCGCGAGGCTCTCCGCCATCACTCTGTCGTGTTCGAAGTTGTGCCCGCCACCCAGCAGGTAGTCGTAGACCCGAGCAGAGCTCGGCAGGTCGAGATCGACCTCTTTCGGGACCCAGCTGAGCTCCTGGCGACTCACCACGCACCCAATCCCCGAGAATTTCCTACGGTGTGTGAGTACAAGCGTACTGTGTGCGGCTATACCTCTGGTGATCGAGTCGATGATCCATCTGGCGGATCATGGAATGCCCACGCTACATATACGTCAGCCGACCGATGTCTGAACTCGCGGTGAACGGAACAGTGGGTTCCAGTGAACGAGCTGGCGGTCCCCGCCACCGGACCTGGAGCGTGGCGATGACTCTCGACCTACCCGGCAGGCCTGCCTACCAGCGCCGATACGACTGGTTCCAGAACGAGGTCCCGGCCCGCCGCACCACCCCGCGACCGGTCGCCCCGGCACCACCACCGCAGCGGCCGCAACGGGTACACGCCGAGGCGGATCGCGACGAATCACCTGATCAGCGGCTTCACCGTAATTACGCGGAGATCTTACAAGAGGTCCGGGTGGTGCAAACCGGAGTCCAATTGTTACTGGCGTTCCTGCTCACCCTGGCGTTCACCCCGCGGTTCGGCAGCCTGGACGAGTTCCAGCGCAGTACCTACGTGATCGCCCTGCTGCTCGGCGCGGCGGCCACCGCGCTGCTGATCGCCCCGGCCCCGCTGCACCGGATGATCTGGCAGCGCAGGCTCAAGTACCACCTGGTGCGCGCCTCCAGCACGTTCGCCCTGTGCGGGCTGACCCTGCTGATGTTCGCGCTCGGCGCCTCGATCCTGCTGATCCTGGACGTGGTGCTCGGCCGGGACTCCGCCGTGGTGCTGACCGGCGGAACGCTCGGCTGGTTCTGCCTCTGGTGGTACGCGGTGCCGCTGTACATCCGCGGCACTCAAGGGGCTCGCGGCCACCGGTAGGGGGAAAGGGCGCGGCGTCTCTCCGCACGGCCGCGCCCGGAGGTCCGCGAGGGGTCCCGAGACTCCTCGCGGGCCTTTCGCCTGCCGGAGTTGGGTCTGGCTGGTTGTCGAAAGATGGCTTTGGAGGGGGAGACGGGTTCGGGGCTGCGTCTTTCCTGCCTGCGTGCCGGGTGGGGGCACGCCTGTCTGGGCGGTCGGGGCCGCTGCGCGGGGCCCGCAGGTGACCCTCTGCCCGGCTAAAGGCCGCAGAAGACGCTTTCAGTGCTCCCAGCGGCCCGAACTCCGCGTTGATCAAGGCCACCCAGCGCGACACGGTGCGGAAATGGCGCGACACGCCGTGCTCTCCCACGATGTGGACGTCCACTGTGGACAGTAGGTACCTGAAGGCGTCCTTCGTTTACCCGAGGTAAATGAAGGACGCCTTCAGTGCGCTCAGGTAAACGATGGCGTCCTTCAGGTCCCCCGCGGAAGCGGCCTATCCCCACCAGAAAGGCGTGCCCCCACCCAACACGCCGGCAGGAAAGACCCACACCCCGAACCCATCTCCCCCTCCAAAGCCATCTTTCGACAACAGCCCAGACCCAACCCCGGCAACCTCACCCGGAGGCGGGGAGCCGGCGGCTGACCTCACGGGCCACGTCGATCCGGGAGCTGAGGCCGAGCTTGGCCAGGATGTGGCTGACGTGCGTGCTCACCGTGCGGGGACTGAGGAACAGCCGGGCGGCGATCTGCGGGTTGGACAGCCCCTGGGCGACCAGTTCGGTCACCTTGGCCTCGGCCGGGGTGAGCGCGTCCCAGCCGGATCGCACCTTGGCGTGCTTGGCCCGCGGGCCGCGGCGGATGCCGCACTCCCGCATGACGGCCTGCAACCGGCCCAGGTCCCAGTTCGCGCCCAGCCCGGAGTAGATCTCCCAGGCGCGGCTGAACGCCGCCTTGGCCGAGCCGGTGTCCCGCTGTCCGGCGAACAGCACCGCGGCAGCCTCGAAGGCCTGCGCCCTGGGCAGTGGCCGCCCGGCCTGCCGGTACAGATCGGCCGCCGTCAGCAACCGGTGCGCGTCGCCGTCCAGCCGGCCCCGGCAGTGCGTGGCCACCGCCAGCTTGCGCGCCAGCTCCGAACCGGCGGCCGCCTGTTCCGCCTGCACGGTGACCAGTTCCGCGGTGTGCGGGTCGCCGGTCAGCACGGCCAGCCGGACCGCGTCCGCGAACAGCTGCTCGTTCTCCTCCACCGCCTGGGCGTTGCCGTCGATGTCGGCCATCAGCACAGCCAACGCACCGACCGGGTCGTCCTCGAACTCCCTGGCCAGGCTGCGCGCCAGGGCGAACGCGCTGATCGACAGGTTCTCCACGCCGTGCGTCACCGAGTCGAGCAACTGCAGGTGCTGCGCCGCCAGGGCCGGATTCCCCCGGCGCAGGCCGATGATCGCGGCCACCGACCGGTCGATGCAGATGTTGATCGGCGCCTTGTCCTCATCGGACATCGCGGCGGTGTCGATCAACGCCGCGTCCCAGTCGCCGGTACCCAGCCGCAACTCGGCCAGCATCGTCCTGGCCTGGGCCAGTCGCACCTGGCTGCCGATCTGCTCGGCGATCTCCAGCACCTTGACCGCCGACGCCTCGACCTCCGCGTCCCGGCCGAGGCCGTGCAGCACGCAGGCCTCGTTCATCCGCAGCAGCAGCTGGAGATCCGACAGCTCGGCGTCGCCGTCGATGACCTGGAAGGCCTCCCGGAACAGCGGCAGGCACTCGTCGAGCTCACCACGCATCAGGTGCACGGCGGTCAGCGCCTGCAACGCCCAGCCGCATACCGCGCGGTTCCCGGCCTGCCGCGCCACCCTCAGCGCGGACTCGGCTACCCGCTGCGAGGCGTCCAGGTCGCCGAGGTGGAACCGGGTCCGGGCGATGAGCACGGTCAGCCGGGCGGCCTGCACCGGATCCAGGTCGGCCCGGTCCAGCGCGGACTCCAGGTCCCGCAGCGACTCGGCCAGCCGGCCCGCCCGCCCCCGGCACAGCGCGAGCGTGGAGTGCAGGTCGACGAACTCCTCCGGGCCGAGGTTGCAGTCCAGGGCCAGCAGCGCCGCCTGTTCGGCCGCGACCATGTCCCCGGTGCGGTAGAGGGCGTCGGCCTGCTTGGCCATCAGGAAGCCGTTGCGGGGCCGTTCGGCGGGCCAGCGGCTCAGCGCGGAGCCAAGGAGCCGGGCGGCGACCTTGGGGGCGTGGGACACGAGTACGCCCGCCGACTCGGTGAGCCAGTCCGGCAGCCAGTCGGCGATGTTCCCGGGCAGGTCCATGGTGCGCAGCAGCTGGCGGGCGACCCGGTCGACCGGCACGTTCGCCCTCGCCAGCTCCCTGGCCACCTCCAAATGCCAGGCGCTGCGGGAATGCTCGGAAATGCTGTCGTAAAGCGCGGAACGAATGAGCGGATGGCGGAAGGCGAATCCGGACTTGACCTCGCGAATCACGCCCAGCGCCCTGGCCGATTCCAGCGCGGGCACCAGATCGGCGACCGGCCGGCCGGCCACAACGGAAAGTTCAAGGATGGAAAAGGATCGACTCAGCAGGGTCGCCGCCACCAGAATCTCGCGCACGTCGCCGGCCAGGAAATCCAGTCGCCCGGCGATCGCGGCGGACAGCGAATCCGGAACCGATTCGGCACACAACTCGACCGCATCACCCGAATGCCGCAGACTTTCGCCGTGCACGAGTACATCGATGAGCTCGGTAATGTACAGCGGATTTCCGGCGGCGCCTCCGGTCAGCGTGCGTAACCGCTCCCCCGGCGTGCCACCGGCGAGCTCCGCGGTGATCCGCAGAACCGCCTGTTCCGGCAACTGCCGGAGGATCAGATGCTCGGCCCGCGCGGTCAGCCGGTCCAGGCCGGCGCCGCTACGCATGATGCCGACCAACAGCAGTGCCTGCTGATCCACCACCCGGGACAGCCTGCTCCACAGCGACACCGTCGCCGGGTCGGCCCACTGCAGATCGTCGATCACCAACACCGTCGGCGCGGCCGAGGACAGCTCTCCTACCAGCGCGATCAGTTGTTCCGCCAACGCTGCCGGCAGGTCGCCGCCACTGGCCGCGAGCTCACCGCGCAGCAACCTGGCGATGGTGTCCCGCCGGGCTCCGGCCGGACCGGGGGACGGCTCCCTGACCTTGAGGCCGTCCACCATGGGCAGCAGCGGGATCTCCGCGCTGAGCTCGTCGGCGGATCCCCAGAAGGCCTGGCAGCCGAGCCGCTCGGCCTCGACGCACCCGGCGCGGATCAGTGCCGACTTGCCGATTCCGGGTTCGCCCTCGACGACTATCGCGCGGCCGGTGCCCTGAATGGCCGCATGCGCTCCGGAGATCACCCGGGTCAGCTCCGCCTCCCGGCCGATCAGGAGATTTCCGCTTCCCGAGCCCGCCATGGGCAGATAATACCGGGCTAACTTCAGGTTAACAATGGTCAAAATGAAGTTCAAACCAGAAACTTTGTGCTGCAACTTCATATCGACAGCCGAGTAATGAATTACATTTCCCGGAGATGGCCACCAGATGGACCGGTCCGCCATTCGAATGATTACCGATCGGTACTTTCTTAATGGTCTGCGCACATTTATTTTGCGTTCACCATCAGTTTGCGGATGCTTTTTCCGTGCGCGGTCAAGTTGAGGCGTCGCTCGATCCATGACCTACTTGCAGTTGGAGTATTCATGCGTCTCGGAAAGACCGTCGCCGCGCTGTTCATCTTCGCCGCAGTCATCGCGGGCACCGCCGCCACCACGCAGGCCGTCGCCGCGCCCACCATCTCCGCCAGCCAGGCGATCTTCCCGCCCAACTGGTGAGCTAGGGGCACATGAGCCGGGTGGCCGCGCAGGGCGGCCGCCCGGTTTCATGTCAGCCCACCGGAACCTTGAGCGCGTAGCCGATGCCCCGCACCGTGTGCAGTAACCGCGGGCCGTCGCCATCCAGTTTGCGCCGCAGGTAGGACACATAGGACTCCAGGACGCCCGCCTCGCCCTCGGCGTCGAGCTGCCAGACCTGACGCAGGATCTGTTGCCGGGACAGCACCTGCTCCGGGTTGGTCATGAAGTACCGGAGCAGGTTGAACTCGGTGGGCGAGAGGCTGATCGGCCGCCCACCCCGGCGCACCTCGTGCGCCTCCGCGTCCAGCTCCAGGTCTCCCACGATCAGGCGACGCTCGATCCGGCGAGTGCGACGGAGTACCGCGCGGATCCGCGCATCCAGTTCGGCCAGCTCGCAGCTGCGGGGCAGATAGTCGGCGGCGCCGGCGGCCAGGCCGGCGATCCGGTCGGCGGGCTCAGCCCGGTCGGACAGGAAGATCACTGGAATCCCCATGAGCCGCTTGAGCAAGGTGATGCCCTGCGGGTGGGGGTCGGCCAGCACCAGATCGGGGCGCACCCAGCCGACAAGGGCCAGCGCCGCAGGCACGTCGACGGCGCACTGCACCCGAAAGCCGGACCGGGTCAGCTCGGCGGCCAGCGCCGGCTCCGCTCCGACCAGCAACAATGTCCCACTCGTGTGGGTGTCGCTCCTGTTACCCATGTGGGTTAAACGGTGCAACCCACACCACATGACGCGGGTTCGGGCGAAATCGAGACAAATCTGTCCCGATTTCGCCCGGATCAGGTCAGATCCCCGGCTTGTAGGGGGACTTGGCGATCTTGGCCGCGTACAGCAGGGCTCCCCGGTTCAGCTGGTAGAGCTTGTCCACGCAGCTGTACTTGGGGAAGAAGCCGGTGCAACCGGAGAAGTCGCCCAGCTCGATGGTGCTCGCCGCGACGCCCAGCTCCTGGTAGATCCAGTCATCACTGCCACCGGACGCCGCGTACAGGATCTGCGGGGCCTGGCCCGCCGGGTAGCCGTTGAAGGTGGAGAACTTCTGCGCCATCGCCTTCAGCCCGGCCTCGTTCGGCGCGGGCACGTTCGCGTACTCCCACGGGTACAGGTTCATCCCGGCGTTGGAGTGGATCGAGATGAAGGTGCCGGTCGCGGTGTCCGGGGCCTTGTCGTTGGCACCGGGTCCACGCTGGTCCTTGAACAGCTTGGCGGCCAGGCTCTGGAAGGCCTTGTTCTCCGCCTCGCTGTTCGCGCTGGGACCCCGGTAGGTCTCGTCGCACTTGTTGGCGCTGGAACCCTGGCCACCGAACATCGCGCTGGTGTTCCGGTTCAGGTCCACACCGAGACCGGTGCCGCTACAGGTGCTGCCGTTCGGGTTCTGGTTCTTGCGCTGCAGCACCGGGCTGTTGCCGCCCGCCTGCACCACGGTGACGCCGTCGGCGTTGAACACCGGCATGACCCACACCTCGGTGCTGTCCAGCAGCGCGGTGATCTCGGCGTCCTTGCCGTAGCCGTTCGCCAGCTCGTCGATGAACCGGTAGGACATCTCGCCGGTGGCGATCTCCCGGGAGTGGATCTGCGTCATCAGCAGGAACCGCGGCTTGGGGGCGTCCGGGCTGAGCGCGCAGTCGCCGCCGGCGATCTTGGTGATGCAGATGGCCTTCATGTCACGGCCCTTGAAGGTCTTGCCGTAGCTGACGACCTTGGCCAGGTCGGCGTGCGCGCCCGCGACCTGGTCCAGGTGCGCGGCCTGCGCCTCTTGGGTGTGGTAGCCGCCGTAGTAGGTGTCCGCCGCCGCCTTGAACTCCTCGTTGGTCGGCGCGGTGACGGTCTCCTTGCCGACGGCGAGGAAGCCGGCGGCGTTCAGCTTGGCCTCGGTCTTCGCGTCACCGGCGACGAAGTAATCGTTGCCGTCCCGCTTCTCGGTGAGATCGAATCCGGTGTCCAGCTTCCGCAGCTTGTCCGGGTTGTCGACGGGGACGCGGTACAGGAAGACGCCGGTCTCCGAGGCCTTCGCGACGGAGTCCACAGCGGGACCGTCGGCCAGGTTCATCGTGGTGACCAGCGCCAACACGGCTGCGGCCGCGAGGGCCGACCGCATGCGCAGACGACTCATGAAAACGCACCTCATTCGCAGGGTGGGGGTGCTGTGCAGGGTTTCGTCAGTCAGTACATCGGGTCGCCCGTGAGGTGTTCAAGAAGTGATGCGTTGCCTGGCGCAAGTGCTATACCCATAGCTTCAACGCGGCGGGTACGGCTGCTGGGGAGCGAAGGGCTGCTGCTGCTGCGAGGCCTGGGGGTGCTGGCTCTGCTGGAGGTTGAACGCCGTGGTCGAGGTGACCTGTTCGGAATAGCCGCAGAAGGTGCACTGCACGACCCAGCGGAAGCGCAGCGGGATCAGCGGGATGAAGAACAGCGTGAACCAGGTGCTCAGCTTGTGCAGGGTGTGCGCGGCGGGATTCCGGCAGTTCGGGCACACCAGGCTGAGGTGCGCGAGGAATTTGGCCGATCGGCGCCAGCCGAACAGGATCAGCATGGTGGTCCCCCAGGATGTAACGGTGTTAGGGGGAATGTAGCAGTGGGCGGGTCGGTGGTGGGCGGGCGCAGTTTATTTGCGCCTACTCACGCGTCAAGGGCGCTTCGCGTCCGGCTTCGCCGGATGTCGCTTCGCTCCACCCTTGACCCGTGAGCCTCTGGCGCAAAAACGGGCAGATTAGGGGCAGGCTGGGGCCTGCCCTCTAGGGGCGCGCCCGCCCACCACCGACCCGCTCCAGTGATTCAGAGGTAACCTACGGCACGAGTTGATCTTGCATTAATCACCTGATAGTGAGTCGAAATCGCTTTGGTGTTCGACTAAAATGGAGGCATGGAACAAGTCCTGACCCCCAGATCCGTGGCCGGTAAATACCGGTACGCGGCGATGGTGATGGCCGACTTCTTCCAGGACCTGCACGGGCTGCTGTCGACCTCCTCGGACTTCGATTCCGATCGGGAGGAGACCCGGGTCGAGATGGCCGTCAGCACCGCCGAGATCAGCCAGTTCGCCGCGCTCGCCCAAGCGCTGCACGAGAAGCTGCCCTGCACGCAAGAAGCCCTGGCGGCCGGTGGGATCGACGTCAAAAAAGCCCAGATGCTGCACTCCCTCACCAAACCCCTCGACCCCGAGCTCGCCGGACTGGTGGAGGAAAAAGTCCTGCCCACCGCGCATGAACTCTCGAACTCGGAGATGCGCGCTCTCGGGGAGCGATACATCCAGGAACTCGACCCACACGGCGCGCAAGAACGGCACGAGCGCCGGAAGAAAGACCGGTCGTTCACGGTGACCAGCAAGCCCGATGGCATGGGTGAGCTGCGCCTGTATTCGACGGCGCCCGAGGTGCAGGCGGCGTATCAGGCGATCGATCAGCAGGTCCGCAACACCCGTGCGAAGGATGATGACCGGACTCAAGATCAAGCTCGCGCCGACCTCGCCGCTGCCGTACTCGCGGCCGGTGGTGCCGGTAGCGAGGGTTTCGCGCCAGTGGATCCCAAGATCGTGATCACGATCCCGAAGGACGTGATCGAGGGTCGGCAGGAGCACGGCGCCGAGATGCAGGGCCACGGAGCGATCCTGGGATCGATGGCACGGCAGATGGCCGCGACCGCCCCCACCTGGTTGCGCATGATCACTGACCCGGTAACTGGGGTGGGGATCGACTTCTCCCGCAAGGGATATCGGCTCAGCCAAACCGAGCGGAACTTCCTGATCACCCGGCACAAGACATGCAGGTTTCCGAACTGTCAGGCACCGGCGGTGACCGCCGATCTAGATCACCGCGAGCAATACCAGCGTTGCAAGGTGACCCGGGGTTGGGACATGGCACCGCTGTGCCGCAGGCACCACATCCTCAAAGAGGAACACGGATGGGGCTACGAGATCCTGCCCAACGGTGATCTTGTGTGGACGAGCCCGAGCGGCGCGAAGTTCCTGGTCCGCATGGATCCGGGAGCCGATCCAGATGGTTAGCGGAGTGCGACGGTGAGCGCGGTGGGATGGGCGAGCGCCAGCAGGGCGGTGGGGCGGGCGCGCCCTCAAGAGGGCAGGCCCCAGCCTGCCCCTAATCTGCCCGTTTTTGCGCCAGAGGCTCACGGGTCAAGGGTGGAGCGCAGCGACATCCGGCGAAGCCGGACGCGAA
>QZFT01000080.1 GCA_003600225.1 Pseudonocardiaceae bacterium YIM PH 21723 | reverse complement strand
AAGTTGACGATGTTCGCGGCGAGGAACGAGCCCCGAACATCGTCAACTTCGGGGCACTTGGGGGTCATTCAGCTGGGGGCGAATCGCAATCACCCGATAGGGATTGGCTAACGATCTTCACCGTCGGCATGATGAACACATGGGCGAAAACCTGCTTCTGAGCATCGCGGACACCCTGTCCGCCGATCCGCGATCACTCACGCCCACCCAGCTCCATGCCCGCGAAGAAGTCCTGTTCCAGGCCCGGACCATCATCGAAGCCGCGTTGATCGACACCATCGGCGTGATGGACTCACGCGGCACCACCGAAACCACCGACGTCCTGCCCACCCGGCAATGGCTACGCAAACAGCACCGCACCAGCTGGCGCGAAGCCAAAGAACTCGTCGCGTTGAGCCATGCTCTGAAAGTACTGCCGCTCACCGACAAACTCTTCAAGGCCGGGGAGATCACCCTTCCTCATGTTCAGGTGATCGCGCGCGGTTTGAATCGCACCACCTCTGTGACCCGCGCAGGCTTCTTGGATGCCGAGCACATTTATTCGGAACTGGCCCGGGTGGAGACTCCGGAAAAGGTGGAGTGGGCGATCCGGTATCTGCTGGCACAGTTGGATCCGGATGCTGAGGATGAGAAGGCTCTGGACCGGTATGAGCGGCGGGGTTTGGATTTCTTCGAATCTGACGGGTTCATGCAGCTGCGCGGTTATCTGGATTCGAGTACCGGCGCGAAGGTGAAGGCCGCGATCGATGCGGTGATGAAGCCGCCGGCCGCTGATGATCTGCGGACTGCTTCGCAGCGGCGGGCGGATGCGCTGGGTGAGGTGTGTGATCGGGCGCTGCGCGGTGATTCGCTGCCAGGTACTGGTGGGCAGCGGGCTCAGGTGAACATCACCTGCACCCTGTCGGAGTTGATAAACGCCGGAGCCCTCACCGGGCAGGCCGTGATCGACGGAGTCGGGGCCATCGACCCGGAGACTCTGCGGCGGATCGCGTGTGACTGCAACGTCTCCCGCATCCTGCTCGGCCCGAAAGGCGAGGTCCTGGACGTCGGGCGCTCGACCCGAGTAGCGCCCGTCTCGCTGCGCAGGGCACTGACGCTGCGGGACGAGCACTGCTCCTGGGACGGCTGCGAAGCCCCCGCCCGGTACTGCGATGTGCACCATGTCGAGGTGCACTGGGCGCACGGTGGCGACACGAACCTGAAGAACTGCGGGCTGTATTGCGGGCATCACCACACGGCGATCCACAGCTACGACACGGTGACCGAGCGAAGACCGGATGGTGGGTTCCTCACCCGGCTACGACGGTGACGGGTCAGTGGAGGTAGGACGCGCCATTGAGGTCCACGACCGTGCCCGATGCCCAGACCGATCCCGGATCGGCCAGGTGTAGCACCGTTCTTGCGATCTCCTCGGGAGTGCCCACCCGGCCGAACGGGCTCTCGCTGCGCAGGGCATCGCCCCGCTCGCCGTCGAGCTTGGCCTGCTGTCGCTCGGTGGCGACGAAACCCGGGGCCACGGAGGTCACCGAGATGCTGTGCGGGGCGAGTGCCACCGCCAGGGACTGGCCTAGCGCGTGCAACGCTGCCTTGGCGGCGCCATAGGCCGGGTGATCCGGTTCGCCGCGGAACGCCCCTCGGGAGCCGACGTTCACCATGCTGCCCGGGGCGCCGCGGTCGATGAGATGCCGGGCGACCGCCCAGGACACGTTCGCCGCGCCGAGCAGGTTGACCGTGATCATGCGTTGCCAGACGGCGACCCAGTCCTGGTAGCCGACCTCGGCGGGATGATGGCTGTTGGCGGCGGTGGGGGCGACGGCGGCGTTGTTGACCAGCACGTCCACCTGGCCGAGTGTGGTCACCGCGTCGGTGACGATCCGATGCGCCACTTCCGGGTCACCGAGATCGCCGGTCACCAGCGCGTGCCCATCGCCGGGCAGACCGGCCAGGGTCGCGTGGAGTTCTTCGTGGGCTTGGGTGCCGTGTACGGCCACCCTGTCGCCGGCTTCGGCGAAGGCCAGCGCTACCGCGCGACCGATGCCCCGGGACGCCCCAGTGACTAATACTCCCCTCACTATCAACTTATAGCGGAGAGGGGGCCTTGCGGCAAGACCCGGGTAATACCGCACAATTCCGCCTCGAAGCAAGAGCTAGAGGGGGGAACGTGCCGGTTAACGGGTACGAGCAGGAACTGCGGTCCGAAAGCGAGTACATCGGTGATCTCTACGCGCGGCTGGACGCCGAGCGGGAGCGGGTGAACGACGCCTACCTTGAGACGCTGCGTGGCGAGGGCAGGACGGCCATGGAACGCGACGAGCAGGCGCGGCTGCTGGCCAAGGAGATCAAGCGGCTGCACGTGGCCGACAGCGGCCTGTGCTTCGGCAGGCTCGACTCCGTCAACGGTGAACGCTCCTACATCGGCCGGCTCGGCATCTTCGACGAGGCCGACGACTACGAGCCGCTGCTGCTCGACTGGCGGGCACCCGCCTCGCGCGCCTTTTACACCGCCACCGGCGCGACTCCGGAGGGCATGCGCCGCCGCCGGCAGTTCCACAGCAAGGGCCGGGCCCTGGTCGAGTTCACCGATGAGGCGTTCGACGGCCACCAGACCGGCGCCGTGCACAGCGACGCCGACGCCGCCCTGCTGGCCGCCGTCAACGCGCCGCGTGGCGAGGGCATGCGGGACATCGTCGCCACCATCCAGTCCGAGCAGGACGAGATCATCCGCCTGGAACACCAGGGCGTGCTGGTCATCGAGGGTGGCCCCGGCACCGGCAAGACCGTCGTGGCGCTGCACCGCGCCGCCTACCTGCTCTACACCCAGCGGGAACGGATGGAACGGTCCGGCGTGCTCGTCGTCGGGCCGAATCCGCAGTTCCTGAACCACATCGGCCGGGTGCTGCCCTCGCTCGGCGAGTCCGCCGTGGTGTTCATGACCGCGGGCGACCTCGTACCCGGGCTGCGGGTGGCCGCCGACGACAACCCGGAGGCCGCGCGGCTCAAGGGCTCCCTGGAGATCCTGGACTTCCTGAAGCAGGCGATCGCGGACCGGCAGCGGCTGCCCGAGACCCCGGTGCCTGTGGAGATCGGCGGCGTACGGCTCCACGTCGACGCCGCGATGGCGGAGTGGGCCAGGGACGAGGCCCGGAAATCCGGCCTGCCGCATAACGAGGCTCGCAGCACGTTCACCGAGATCCTCAGCTACGTGCTCACCGAGCGGGCCATCGGCCGGATCGGTAAGGGCTGGCTGAGCCGGGACGACAAGAAGCAGTGGGAGGAGATGCGGTCCACCCTGCTCAAGGAGCTCGCCGACAGCGACCGGTTCATCGCCGCGCTCGACGAGCTGTGGCCGCTGCTGTCCCCGCGGACGTTCCTGGCGGAGCTGTACACCACCGCCGAGGGGCCGCTGTGGCGTGCCGACGGCAGCGCCTGGACCGTCTCCGACGTCCCGCTGCTGGACGAGCTGGTCGACCTGCTCGGCCCGGACAGGAGTGCCGCCGACAGTGCTGAGCGGGAGAGCAGGGCCGAGGCCGACTACGCGACCCAGGTGCTGGACATGCTGATGTCCCGGCAGGACAGCATGGACGACGAGGACCACCTGTACGCCACCGACCTGCTGGAGGCGCATGAACTGGCCTTCCGGTTCCAGGAGCACGACACCCGGGACCTGGTGGAGCGCGCCAGCTCCGACCGGGACTGGACCTACCGGCACGTCGTGGTCGACGAGGCCCAGGAACTGTCCGCGATGGACTGGCGGGTACTGATGCGCCGCTGCCCGGCCCGGTCCTTCACCGTGGTCGGCGACCTCGCCCAGCGTCGCTCCGAGGCGGGCGCCCGCACCTGGGGCGAGATGCTGGACCCGTACGTTCCCGGTCGCTGGGTGTACCGCCCGCTGTCGATGAACTACCGGACCCCGGCGGAGATCATGGAGCTCGCGGCCGCGGTGCTGGCCGATTTCGCCCCGGATGTCACGCCGCCGGAGTCGGTGCGGTCCTGCGGGGTGCGGCCGTGGTCCCGGCGGGTCACCGATATCGCCGCCGCCGTCGAGGAGTTCGTCCGGGACGAGGCCGGCCGCGAGGGAACCAGCATCGTGATCGGCCCGCCGGGGGTGCCCGGCACGGTACCGGCGTCGGAGACCAAGGGCCTGGAGTTCGACGCGGTGCTGGTCGTGGAGCCGGAACGCATCCTGGCCGACGGTCCGCGAGGTGCCTCCGAGCTGTACGTGGCCCTTACCCGGGCCACCCAGCGGCTGGGCGTGCTGCACACCGGTGAGTTGCCACCGTCACTCGCCGGTATGCTGATCGAAGCGGAATAGTTTCCGCTTAGGCCACGTTGTGCTGGGCATCAGGACATGCCAAGGAGATCGGAGGCGGGCCGACCGGTTCCAAGCTGCTCAGCTTGGGAGGAAGGGTCGGCCTGCCGGAGATCGGATTGGCATCAGACTTTGGAGGTAGTCATGCCAGCGGTCACCGCCGACACCTTGACCCTGCCCCGCCTGCCCGAACTGCCCCAGGACGGCATCGAGTGGCGGCGGGTTCGCGGAGTGGTCAACTCGATCAAGACGTTCGAGGGCGAGGGCTTCCCGGTCCGCCGCCCCTTCCCCGGCCCGAGCATGTCGATGGCCGACCCGTTCCTGATGCTCGACCACCTCGGCGCGGTCGAGTACGCACCCGGTGAGGCCAAGGGCGCCCCGTGGCACCCGCACCGCGGCTTCGAGACCGTCACCTACGTGATGGACGGCGCGCTGGAGCACGCCGACTCCACCGGCGGCGGTGGCGTGATCACCGACGGCGGCACGCAGTGGATGACCGCGGGCGCCGGGGTGCTGCACAGCGAGCTGCCCACCCAGGAACTGGTCGCCAAGGGCGGCGAGTTCCACAGCATCCAGCTGTGGGTGAACCTGCCCAAGGCGCAGAAGTGGGTGCCGCCGCGCTACCAGGACATCGCGCCGAACGACGTGTCACTGCTGTCCAGTGCCGATGGCGGCGCGCTGGTCAGGGTGATCGCCGGTTCGCTGTCCGCCGGCGGTTCGGTCTACGCCGGACCTGGGCAGACCTACACCCCGATCACCCTGCTGCACGCCACCATCGCGCCCGGGGCGCAGCTGGAACTGCCCTGGCCGGAGGAGTTCAACGCGATGGTCTACGCGTTGAACGGCTCCGGAACGGTCGGCCGGGAGGCCGTGGGCGTCGACGAGGGCCAGCTGGCCGTGTTCGGTCACGGATCCGCCTTGACGCTGCGGGCCCGGGACGCATGGGACGTGCTGATCCTCGGCGGATTGCCGATCAACGAGCCGGTCGCCCGGTACGGCCCGTTCGTGATGAACACCCGTGAGGAGATCGTCCAGGCATTCGAGGACTATCAGGCGGGCCGGCTCGCCACGCTGCAGCCGAAGCACGTTCCGCACACCAGCGCCGCCGATGAGCAGCTGTAGTAATTGACAGGGCGGTAGTGATATTCCGGGGAGCCTTACGCACATTCCTCGTGCGTAAGGCTCTCGCGTGGTTCGTACAGCAATTGGAATACGGCGGTAGCCAAGGCCTCGGCTGGCGATTCACCGGTCGCAGCGGCGATCGCCCAGGCAAGTCGCTCCGCCTCTGGGTTATCGATCCGTAGCTCCATGCCCCTAGTTATCGGCAAACATCCGGTCGGATGGTTGGGCCACCAGGGGTGTTTTCCACGCACTTTCATCGCAATCTGCCTGGGATTCCCAGTTGACTTGCTCCGAATTCGGTACGCGTTACCGATTTCGCAACCCGGGCTCAGTCCGCCCAGCGGTATTCGCGCATCGGTACCCGGCCGTCCTTGGCGAGCACTCCCTCGGCGCGCAACCGGGCCAGTTGTTCGTGCGCGATATGCGGCGCCGGGGTCCCGCTGGCGCGCAGCACCCGGTGCCACGGCAGGTCGTGGCCGTCCTCGCTGAGCAGCCTGCCCACCTGCCGCGCCGAGCGCAGGCCCGCGCGGGCGGCCACGTCACCGTAGGCCAGCACCGACCCGGGCGGGATCGAGCAGATGATGGCCCGGACCCGTTCGACGGTCTCGTCATCCATGCCGCACAGTCTGCACAGTCCGCGCGGCGGGGCGTCTGGAGCCTTCCCAGTACCCCAAGTAGGGTAACTACTACGCTGCGCAAGCAGCAGAGACACTTCGTCCGGGAGGCGTGGTGATGGTGAGCAAGATCAGCCGCGTGACCCTGGTCCGCACCGCGCTGGCGTGCTCCGCGCTGCTGCTGACCTGGGTCGTCTGGCACGACCCCACCTTCAGCGCGCAGAGCCAGGACGCCTGGACCGAGCAGGCCGCGCTCAGCGATCACGTGCCGGGAGCCGGTGCGCCCCGCAAGGCGGATCCGCTGCCCGACGGCGCCACCTTCGCGGTCGCCCCGTACATCGACCTGGCGGGTTCACCCACGCCGACCAGCTCCGAACTGCTGGCCAAGGCCGGGCTGAAGAACGCCACGCTCGGCTACATCACCGCCGCCGACTGCTCGGCGAGCTGGTTCAACACCCACGACCCGCTGCGCAGCTGGCAGTCCGCCGAGGTGGACAAGATCCGCGCCGCCGGCGGCGACGTGAAGGTGGCCTTCGGCGGTCCCGTCGGCCCCGACCTGGCCGCCATCTGCCAGGACTGGAACGAGCTGGCCAGCCAGTACGACTCGGTGGTGCACGCCTACCAGCTGGAACAGGTGGACGCGGTGCTCAGCCCGAAGTCGCTGGGCGACCGGGAGGCCATGCTGCGCCGTGGCCAGGCGCTGAGCTGGGTGCAGCGCAACAACCCCGGCCTGCGGATCACCGTCACCGTGCCGGTGCTGTCCGGTGGGCTGTCCCCGGACGCCGAGTTCGCCATCCGCGCGATGCGTGACTCCGGGGTGGACATCGACGTGGTCAACATCCTGGCCATGGACTACCCGGACGAACCGGACGCTGACCTCGGTGAGCAGGCAAAACGCGCAGCCCAGGCCACCTACACGCAGCTGGCCAAGCTGTACCCGGGCCGGAAGGCCGAGCAGCTGTGGCGGCTGCTCGGGATCACGGTGAAGCTCGGCGACAACGCCACCGGCAACCGGCCGTTCGGCCTGGACGACGCGCAGGACCTGGTCACCTTCGCCGAGCAGCACAAGGTCGGCATGCTGTCCTATGTGGACCTGCCGAGGGATGCCGCCGCCTGTGAGGGTGACCCGACCAAGTGCACCAACGTCACCCAGCCCGCGTACGCGTTCAGCAAGATATTCGCCAGGTACACGCCATACCCGAATCCCTGAGCCCGTAAATTGAACTCGTGAGTAGTGCCCCCGTACTGCGCAGGCGGATCGTCGATCCGCCGCCGCGGCCCCGGTTCGACGAGGTCGCGCAGCGAGTGCTGGACAGCCCCGGCGGCCCGCTGCGGCTGATCGGCGGGCCCGGAACGGGCAAGACCACGCTGCTCGCCGAACTGGTGGTGGACCGGATCATCCACCGCGGCCTCGACCCGGAGAACGTGCTTGTGCTGAGCGCCAGCCGTCGCGCCGCCACCGCGTTCCGCGCCCGGATCACCGCCTTGCTGAGCAGGCACAGCGCCGTCACCACGATCCGCGAGCCGCTGGTGCGCACGGTGCACTCCTACGCGTTCGGCGTCATGCGCCGCCAAGCTGTGCTGCGCGAACTGCCGCCGCCCCGGCTGCTCGCCGGACCCGAGCAGGACGCCGTGGTCCGCGAGCTGCTCAAGGGCAACATCGAGGACGGCGCCCGCTACTGGCCGGAGCGGCTGCGCCCGGCACTCGGCCTGCCCGGATTCGCCCAGGAACTGCGGGACTTCCTGCTCCGCGCCGCCGAATACGGCCTCGGCCCCTACGAACTGACCCTCCTCGGCCGGCGACACGGCCAGGACGCCTGGGTGGCGGCCGGTGAGTTCTTCACCGAGTACGAGCAGAACATCCTGCTGCGCAACTCCATGGGCCAGGACACCGTGCAGTCCCTGGACGCCGCGGAACTGGTCGGCCGGGCCCTCGACGCGTTCCTGGAGGACGAGGAACTGCTGCGCACCGAACAGGACCGGGCCCGGCTGATCCTGGTCGACGACGCCCAGCACCTGGCACCGCACCAGTTCGAGCTCATCGAACTGCTCGGCAGGGCGGCGGGGGAGTGGATCGTCGCGGGTGACCCGGACCAGTCGGTGGCCTCCTTCCGCGGCGCCGACCCGAGCTGCCTGCTCGACTTCGACCCCGGCCCCGGCCGGCAGCTGGTGTTCACCGTCGACCACCGCGGCGCCCCCGCCATCCGCGAGGCCGCCCGCAGGCTCGTCGCCCGGCTGCCCGGGGCAGGCGCGCAGCGCGACCTGACCGGCCCGGCCGTCGAACGGGAGCCGGGCAGCGTCCAGGTCCGGCTGTTCGCCGCCGAAGCCCAGGAGGCCGCCTGGGTCGCCGACCAGCTGCGCCGGGCCCACCTCCTCGACGACGTGCCGTGGTCCGAGATGGCCGTGCTGGTGCGCAGTACCCAGCACTCGCTGCCGGTGCTGCGCCGGGCCATGCTCGCCGCGGGTGTGCCCCTCGCAGTCCCCGCCGACGAACTGCCCCTGGCCGTGCAGAGCGCGGCCTGGCCGCTGCTCGCCCTGCTCGAGGTGGCCGGAAAGTCCGAAGTGGACCCGGAGACCGCCGCCGCGCTGCTCACCTCGCCGCTCGGCGGCGCCGATCCGATGGCGCTGCGCAGGCTGCGCCGGGGCCTGCGCCGGCTGGAACTGGCCGCGGGCAGCGATCGGCCCAGCGGGGAACTCCTCGTCGAGGTGCTGGAATCCGAGGACCGGCTGGCCGCGCTGGAGGACGCCGAAGCCGGGCCGGTACGCCGGCTGGGCGCGTTGCTGCGGGTCGCCCGGGAGGCCATCGGCAGCGGCGCGGGCGTGGAACAGGTGCTGTGGCGCATCTGGACCGCCAGTGGCCTGGAACAGCGCTGGCTCAAGCAGATCGACCGCGGTGGCCCCGCGGCGGTGCAGGCCGACCGCGACCTGGACTCGGTGGTCGCCCTCTTCGACGCGGCCGCCCGGTACACCGACCGGCTGCCGGGGTCCACAGTGGAGGGATTCGCCGAATACCTGGGTGGGCAGCAGATCGTCGGTGACTCCCTCGCGCCCGCCGCGCCGAAGACCAACGCGGTGGCGGTGCTGACCGCGCACGCCGCGGCCGGTCGCGAGTGGACGGTCGTCGCGGTGCCCGCCGTCCAGGAGGGCAGCTGGCCCGACTTGCGGTTGCGTGGCTCGCTGCTCGGCGTCGAGCGACTTGTCGACATTCTGACCGGCGTGGACAACACCGACGTGCTGTCCGCGACGGCGCCGCTGCTGGCCGAGGAACGACGGCTGCTGTACCTGGCCGTCAGCCGCGCCCGGCGGACGCTGCTGGTCAGCGCGGTGCGGGGCGAGGAGGACCAGCCGTCCCGGTTCCTGGACGAGCTGGACGGGCTCTCCGAGGACGTGGAGGAGACCCCGAGGCCGCTGCACAAGCCGGAACGCGGCCTGGTGCTGGCCGAGGTGGTCGGTGAACTGCGGCACGTGGTGTGTGATCCGGCGGAGAGCGTCGAACGCCGGGAACGCGCCGCGATGCAGCTGGCCAGGCTGGCCGAGGCCAGGGTGCCCGGTGCCGAACCCGATGCCTGGTACGGGCTTCTCGGCGCGTCGACCGACATTCCCCTGTGGCACGACGACACCCCGATCACCGTGTCACCGTCCACAGTGGAGGTACTCAGCAAGTGCCCGATGCGCTGGGTGGTGGAGCGGCACGGCGGCCAGGACAGCGCCCAGCTCGCCTCGATCACCGGCTCGCTGGTGCACGCCCTGGTGCAGGCTGCCGCGGCCGGCGCGACCCCGCAGGAGCTGAACGACATGCTGGACGCCGCGTGGAGCGCGGTGGACGCGGGCGCGCCGTGGTTCTCCCGGCGGGAGAAGGCGCGGATCCAGCGGATGGTGGCGAGCTTCCGCAGCTGGCTGACCCGCAGCCGGGGTGAGCTGACCGAGGTCGCGGTGGAGAACGCGGTCACCGTGGACGTGCCCCGGCAGGAGGGCGGCCCCTGGCTGAAGCTGAAGGGCAGGCTGGACCGCCTGGAGGTGGACCGGGACGGCCGCGCGGTGGTCGTCGACGTGAAGACCGGCAAGAACCCGGTCACCAAGGACGAGGCGCAGGTGCACCCGCAGCTGGCGGTGTACCAGCTTGCCGCCGCGCTCGGCGCCTTCGAATCCCTCGGCCTCAGCCGTGATCCCGGCGGCGCCCGGCTGCTGTTCGTGTCCAAGGAGGACCGCACCGGCGGTGCGGTGGAACGGACCCAGGACGCCCTCGGCCCGGAGGGTGTCCAGGAGTGGACCGAGACCGTCACCGAGGCCGCGCAGTCCAGCGCCGGCCCGTCGTTCGAGGCCCGCGACTCCAAGGACTGCCCCCGCTGCCCGGCCCGCCCCTGCTGCCCGCTGCAACCGGAAGGCCGCCAGGTCAGCGACTAGTCCGCTGAAACTGTCGGTGTCCCGCGCCATGATGGCCCGGTGCGAACGTTGATGAGCGGTGACGTGTGGGTGCACTACCGGCAGGCCTATGTCCAGAGCGGGTATGAGTTCCCCGATCTGGACCACTGTTTCGGCGGCCAGCAGAACGGGTTGTGCGGTGCCGCGGAACCGGGAGTCCTGTACCTGATCACTGGCCTGCACACCGGTGAGGTCGGCTTCGCCGTGGAGTTGCACGAGGAGCCCCCGCCCGTGGACGAGACCTGGGAGGAGATCGTCGAGGTGTCGTTCCGGCCCACGGGCGAAGTCTCGCTCGTCGGGTGGGGTGGGCACGGACACTGGCCGCTGGAGCTGACCGAGCGCGACTACCGGGTCCGTTACTGCGGAACGCGAATGGAGGAGGCACGCACCCTGGACACCCGAGGGGAGGGATCGGAGGTCGACCGCTATCTCCTCCAGTTCTGGCCGGGCCCGCCCGAGCCGGACCGGGTGGTCAAGCAGACCAGCGCGACCGCCGCCTACTGGCACGGCGTTGCCAGGAGAACGCCCCCGCCCCCGACCGCCGAAGAAAGGGCTGTGGCCGAGCGCCACGCACAGCTGGAACGGGAGCGGGAAGCCGCGGAGGCGCGGCTGAAGTTCGAGGAACGCGGGTGGGGCGGGACGCTGCCCAGCGACCGGCTGCGGGAACTGCGGGGCAACGCCCTGAGCGTGGCGGAGCTGGACCGGCCCCTCGTCGACGCGCTCGCGGAGGCGGATCCGGCCATCCAGCGGGAGATCGCCCGGTGGGTGACCAGGCGCGCCTTCGTCGAAGCCCAGCTCGCCGACGTCGACTGGATCGCTCCCGCGCTGGCGGCGATGGATCGGGGCGAGCCGCTGCCGTCGCCCTTCGATCAGGACAGCCTGCCCTGGGATCGCCTATTCGCCGATGACCGGGTCCCCACGACGTTGGTGACCTCACCGGATGGCAGAACGGACAACTGCCTGCAGCAGGCGATGGCGTTCCCGGCTCTGTCGTCCGCTGTGGAGCAGGACCCGCTGCGCGCGGCCACCGACGCGCTCTGGGCGGCTGCTGTCGCCTTCGGTCACGGGCGGCATGAAGTGGTGTTCGCCGAGGTCCGGCACGCGTTTCCGGCGGTCTTCACGACGTAGCCACCGGGGGTGGGGCGGCGCTGTCAGACCCGAGCCGTACGGTGTCGGGCGTGCGAGAAATGGTCTCCCCGCAGGTGGTCGCCGCGGCGCTGGGGTTGCATCCACCGACCCCCGAGCAGGCCGCGGTCATCGCCGCGCCCGGCGAACCGGCGCTGGTGGTCGCGGGCGCCGGCGCGGGCAAGACCGAGACCATGGCCGCCCGGGTCGTGTGGCTCGTGGCGAACGGCCTCGTCCTGCCGGAACGCGTGCTCGGCCTGACATTCACCCGCAAGGCCGCCCGGCAGCTCGGGGAGCGGGTCCGGGCCCGGCTGCGCCGGCTGGCGGGCTGTGGGCTCCTGGAGGACCTGGATCCCAGCGGGGAGCGGCGGATGGCCGTGCTCACCGGGGAACCCACCGTGCTGACCTACCACGCCTACGCGGGCCGGCTGGTCGGCGAACACGGCCTGCGGCTGCCCGTGGAACCCGGCGCCCGGCTGCTGTCCGAGACCGCCTCCTGGCAGTTGGCCCACCGGGTCGTCGCCACCTGGACCGAGGACCTGGACACCGACAAGCTGCCCAGCTCCATCACCGGCTACCTGCTGCACCTGGCCGGCGAACTCGCCGAGCACCTGGTGGATCCGGCCACGCTCACCGCGTACACGAACCGGATCTGCCTGGCCATCGAGACCGCGCCGCGGGCCAAGGGGCAGCAGCAGGGCCTGCCGGTGAAACTGCAGGAGATCCTGGCCGCGCAACGGCTCCGGCTGGCGATGCTGCCCCTGCTGGGGGCCTACCAGGTGGCCAAACGCAAGGCCGCCGCCATGGACTTCGCCGACCAGATGTCGCTCGCGGCCCAGCTGGCCGGTGATCATCCGGACGTGGCGACCGTGGAACGCTCCCGCTACGGCGCGATCCTGCTGGACGAGTACCAGGACACCGGCCACGCCCAGCGCATCCTGCTGCGCAGCCTGTTCGGCGCCGGGGAGACCCCGCTGCCGGTCACCGCGGTCGGCGACCCCGCACAGGCCATCTACGGCTGGCGCGGCGCCTCCGCGGCCAACCTGACCCGGTTCGTCACCGACTTCCCGCGCCGGGACGCCGAGGGGCAGCTGCGGCCCGCGCACCGGTATGGCCTGCTGACCAGCTTCCGTAACCCGCCCGAGGTGCTGCGGCTGGCCAACGTCATCTCCGCGCCGGTCCGCACCATCGACGATCTGCGCCCCCGGGACGGTGCCGGGCCCGGTGACATCCGCTGCGCCCTGCTGCCCGACGTGCAACAGGAGATCGACTGGCTGGCCGACGGGCTCGCCGCCCGCTGGTTCGGCCATGCCGAGGCTCACGGCGTGGCCCCCACCGCCGCCGTGCTGGTCCGCCGCCGCGCCGACATGGCCGGGATCGCCGCCGCCCTGCGCGCTAGGGGGCTGCCGGTCGAGGTCGTCGGCCTGGGCGGCCTGCTGGACGAGCCCGAGGTCCGCGACCTGCTCAGCGCGCTCCGCATGATCATCGACCCCCTCGCGGGCACCGCCGCCGCCCGGTTGCTGACCGGCGCCCGCTGGCGGCTGGGCGCCGCCGACCTGGCCTCGCTGTGGCGCCGCGCGGGCATCCTGGCGGGCAACCAGCAACGCAGCGACCCGAACGACCCCCTCGCGGCCCTGGTCGACGCGCTGCCCGGTGAGCACGCCGAACAGGCCGGGCTGGTGGACGCCGTCGACGACCCCGGTGACCCCGCGCAGTACTCCGAGGCGGGCTACCGGCGCATCCGCAAACTGGGCAGTGAGCTCTCCGCGCTGCGCAGGCGCATCGACCAGCCGCTGACCGAGCTGGTCGCCGACGTGGAGCGCACGCTGCTGCTGGACATCGAGACCCTCGCCCGGCCCGGCGCCATCGGCCGGGCGCACCTGGACGCCTTCGCCGGGGTGGTCGCCGACTTCGCCGCCGCCAGCCCCAGCGCCGACCTGCTGTCCCTGGTGGACTACCTGCAGACCGCCCAGTCCGCGGAGGACGGCCTGGAACCCGGTGAGGTGGAGGTCGTGCCGGACCGGGTGCAGATCCTCACCGTGCACTCCGCCAAGGGCCTCGAATGGCAGATCGTCGGCGTGCCGCACGTGGTGGACCGGGTGTTCCCCGGCCGCCGCCAGTCGCCCAGCTGGCTGCGTTCGGTCACCGAGCTGCCCGCCGTGCTGCGCGGTGACGCCAGCGACCTGCCCGGGCTGAACCTGGACGGCTGCGGCGATCGCAAGGAGATCCAGGAGGCCCTGGACATCCACGCCGAGGAGTTCGAGCAACGCCGGCTGGACGAGGAACGCCGGCTGTTCTACGTCGCGCTCACCCGCGCCGAGCACAGCCTGCTGGTGTCCGGGCACTGGTGGGGCGAGACCGGAACCAAGCCCAAGGGCCCGTCCGAATTCCTCCTCGAACTCCACAGTGAACTGTCCTCAATAGACGAATCCACTGTGGACCAGTGGGCGGCCGCTCCCGAGGAGGATGCGGAGAATCCCCTTGCCGCGCAAGTGAAAACCGCGCAGTGGCCGGTCGACCCACTGGGTGCCCGGCGGGCCGCCGTGGCCCAGGGTGCCGAACTCGTGCGGGCGGCCATCGGCCGGGCGCGGAACCGGCCACCGACCGGCGAGCGGGACCTCGCGCTGTTCGATCTGCCGCCGGAGACCGAGGACGAGGACCCCGAAGGCTGGGCCAGGGACGTGGACGTGCTGCTGGCCGAACGGGCCGCCGCCGCCCAGCGCCGGGAGGAGATCGACCTGCCCGCCGCGCTCTCGGTGAGCCAGCTCGTCGAACTGGCCGCCGACCCGGACGCCCTCGCCCGCCGGCTGCGCCGCCCGCTGCCGTACCCGCCGAACCCCCTGGCACGCCGGGGAACCGCGTTCCACACCTGGCTGGAGAACCGGTTCTCCGCCGGACGGCTGATGGACATCGACGAGCTGCCCGGTGCCGCCGACGACGAGGTGGTGTCCGACGCGGCGCTGTCCCGGCTGCGGGAGGCGTTCCTGGCCAGTGAGTGGGCCGGACGCACCCCGCACGACGTCGAGGTGCCGTTCGAGACGGAGATCGACGGCATCACCGTGCGTGGGCGGATGGACGCCGTGTTCACCGATGGGGACGGCTGGATCGTGGTCGACTGGAAGACCGGCGCGGTCCCGGACGAGGACCATCTGCCGGCGATCTCGGTTCAGTTGGCGGCCTACCGATTGGCCTGGGCGGCCCTGTGCGATGAGCCACTTGATCGTGTACGGGCCGCTTTCCACTATGTCGGGTCGGGTACCACGCTCCGTCCCGCTGACCTGCTGGATCATGCGGGGCTGGTCAAATTGCTGAGATCAACTAAGCCAATGGAATGACACCCGATGGTCGGGCGCTCCTTGTTGTGCCTTAGCTTTATCGCCACTATGCCCCAGCGATGGTCGAGAACATGAACTGGAAGCTGAGCTCTCCGCCCGAGACCCCTGTGGTCGTTGCGGGCGGCGTTGTGTCTTTGCAGGTCCCGTTGGTCAAGGCCATCAGGGACGGGTTGGGCGGTTGGACCTTCACCGGTCCGGAAGGGTCGGAAGTCTCCGACACCCCGGCGATGGAGACCACGCTCGGCGCGGTGTCCGTGGTGTGGCCACATGTCAGTGGCCTGATCCGCGTGGCGCCCGGGCAGACCGCGGTGTGGGTGTGGTCCCGGCACGGCTGGGCCACCATCGGTGCCTGTGACTGTGGCGAGTGTGTTGATCCCACCGCCCAGGACATCAGTCGCGCCGCGTGGCCGGAGGCGCTGCGTCCGCAGCAGCGCGCCCGGGTGGATCGAGCGGCGCTGGAAGGACACGTCTCGCTGGGCCTGATGCAGCAGGATGAGAGTGGCTTCCTGCTCGTTGGCGCCTACCCGGGCGAACGTCCGCCGATCAGCTTCGTGGAGGTGCCGCTGGTGAACATCATCCGTCGCTGGCCGCACACCATCCGGGCGCTGACCGAGCTCGCTCCGGGCCGGGTCATGCACTGGCAGCCGCAGGATCTGGGCTGGAACTGCTACGAGCTGGCCATGGCGTGATCCGCAGGGCCTGATTCATCCGGCCTGATCCCCACCAGGCCGCAGTCCCCGCACAACCCCCTCCCGACACTTCGACCCACCGCCCTCGTCCCCACGAGGGCGGTTTTTGGTTTCCCGGGGCTTTCTAGGGGAGCGGCGCCGCGGTGGTGGCCAGGTCCAGGACCTTGGCGTACAGCACCTCGAGGAGCCAGCGGCCGAACAGGGACGGTCCGAACTCGGTGGACCGGTCCTCGGCGGGCACGACCGGGGCAGGGGTGCCCTCGGCGTCGATGGTGACCACGCCGACGCCGTAGTAGTCCAGTTCGATCAGGGGCCACGGATCCATGTCCGTGGCGGGCAGCACCACCGCGCACGGGGCCAGGGTCATCAGCGTGCCGCAGGAGCGCAGCGCGCGGTCGATGCGGTTCTCCGGCACCAGCACGCCGATCAGGTCCACACCGGGGACCGGGATCTGATCGTGCAGTGACGGGTCGAACCAGGAGCGGAACCAGGAGGGGTCCGACTCCGGCGGCCAGCCGTTACGGCTACGCCAGTCATGGACGTCATGGCGCAACCGGACCACAGCGGAGACCCGCTGGCCCAGAACCTCGACGTCCGGGATGACCACTCCGCGCCAGGCGAGAGCCTCGGCAGCGCATTGCAGGGGCAGCACGGGAGGAATCCTATAGCGTTTTCCAGTACGCACACCATATAGAGAAAAACTTGTGCGGATTATCATCCCCCGAACCGAAACGGGGTTGTTTTATGTGATCGAGTTTTAGCAGGTAGACGAGCTATTGGTGCTATTGGCCGGTATAGCTTTCAACCAATTGCCGTTCGCCGATTTCACCGATTCCGGGACTTGCCGGTGTTCCGGGCGACATAAATGGCCCAGCCGATCAGCGGCAGCTGCAGCGGCAGCCGGCCGAAGGCGATGTACTTCGCCGGACCGGACTTCTTCCGGAGGTCCGCCGCCATCTGCACGTTCGCCGGGAACACCGCGACGAACAGGGCCGCGGCCAGCCAGCCGCCCAGCCGCCGGGTCCTCGGGACCGCCACAGCGGTGCCGATCGCCACCTCGGCGACCCCGGACGCCTGCGTCCAGAAACGCGGAGTGCCTGGTAGTTGCTTGGGGACGATGTCGTCGAACGGCTTCGGGGCGACGAAGTGGAGGACACCCATGCCGATGAGAAGACCGGCCAGTGCGGAGGCGGCGCGTCGGTACATGACCAGACCCTGTCACGAGATGCGGAACGGATGCGAGCCGGAACGCGAAACTCATGCCCCTGGGTGGGACTCCCGCGCCGTCAGGCCCTAGTCTTCGGGCCGAGGGTCGATCACGAGAGGGAGCCCGGTGAGCAAGAATTCCGTGCCGTCGGATCGGTTGACCGACCGGCCCGACCACGCGTTGTTCGGCGTGGTCCGCATTCCCGAGTCCTCGGTCGGCCCGATGCGCTCCATCATGAATCGGGTGATCGGCGCCACGCTGGCATTGTTGATCACCGTCCTGCTGGTTTATCTGGACCGCGACGGCTATCGCGATGTCAATGGGGACGGCCTTTCCTGGCTGGACGCCGTTTATTACTCCACGGTAAGTCTGTCCACCACCGGATATGGCGATATCACCCCCGCTTCCTCTTCTGCTCGATTCGTAAACGTCGTAGTGATCACTCCCTTGCGAGTGCTCTTTCTGATCGTGCTGGTCGGTACCACCCTCGAGGTGCTCACCGATCGCTCCCGGCAGGCTTTCAAGATTCAGAAGTGGAGGCGCAAGGTGCGCGATCACGTTGTCGTCGTCGGTTTTGGCACCAAGGGCCGCTCCGCGGTCGGCGCGCTGCTCGGCGACGGCACGCCCGCCGGGGAGATCGTGGTGGTGGACACCAACCGGCAGGCCCTGGAGGCCGCGTCGGCGCAGGGTCTGGTCACCGTGGCCGGCTCCGGTACCCGCAACGACATCCTGGAGCTGGCCGGCGTGCGGCTGGCCCGGTCGATCGTGGTGGCGACCAACCGGGACGACACCGCGGTGCTGGTCACGCTGACCGCCCGCGAGCTCGCGCCCAAGGCGCACATCGTGGCGGCCGTGCGGGAGGCGGAGAACGTGCACCTGCTGCGTCAGTCCGGCGCGGGCCAGGTCGTGGTGTCCAGCGAGACCGCGGGCCGGCTGCTGGGCATGGCCACCGCGACCCCGTCGGTGGTGGAGATCGTGGAGGACCTGCTCACCCCGGATGCCGGGCTCGCCATCGCCGAGCGTCAGGTGGAGACCTCGGAGCTCGGCGGTTCGCCGCGGCATCTGGCCGACATGGTGCTGGGCGTGGTGCGGGACGGCGAGCTGCACCGGTTCGACGCTCCCGAGGTCGACGCCATCGAACTGGGCGACAAGCTCATCTACGTCCGCAAGGTCACCCTCGCCACCGAGGACGACTAACTCCGGCTCCGAAGTTGACGATGTTCGCGGCGAGGAACGAGCCCCGAACATCGTCAACTTCGGGACCACTTAGGACATGGCGGGCAGTTCCAAGCGGAACAACGCGCCGCTGACGCCTGAAGGCGGCTCGACGCAGGTCAGTGTCCCGCCGTGGGCCTCGGCGATGCCGCGGGCGATGGCCAGGCCCAGCCCGGCGCCGCCGGAGTCGCGGTCCCGGGCGGACTCCAGCCGGACCAGGCGGTCGAAGATCCGCTCCCGGTCCGCCGGGGGCACTCCGGGTCCGGAGTCGGTGACCTCGACGACGGCCCGATCACCGGCCCGCACCTCGACCTGGATGCCGGCCGTGCCGTACCGCCGGGCGTTGTCCAGCAGGTTGCCGATCACCTGGGACAGCCGGGAATCCGCGGCCACGGTCACCGGCGTGCCGGTCACCGCCACCTCCAGCCCGGGGTGGACCAGCAGCTGGCTGTCCACCTCGGAACGCACCAGCGCCAGCAGGTCCACTTCGGACTTCGGATGTTCCATCCCGGCGTCCAGCTTGGCCAGGGACAGCAGGTCCTCCACCAGCCGTCCGGCGCGCCTGCTCTCCCGGACCGCCAGCAGCAGCAGCCGTTCCCTGGTCTCCGGATCGGTGTCCGGGCCGGCCTGCGCGACCGCCTCGGCCACCGCCTGGATCCCGGCGATCGGCGTGCGCAGCTCGTGTGCCGCGTCGGCCACGAACTGCTTGGTCCTGCGCTCCGATTCCTTGGCCTGGGCCTCCGCGCCCTCCAGGGCGTCCAGCATGTCGTCGAAGGCCGCCGCGGTGCGGCCCAGTTCGGTGTCGGTGCGCACCGGCGCCAGCCGCCCGCCCCGTTGTCCGCCGGCGATCGAGTTGGCCAGCCCGGCCATCGTGTCCAGGGGCCGCAGGGCCAGCCGCACACCGAACACCAGCATCGCCGTGGCCACGGCGAGGGTCCCGAGGCCGACCAGCAACAGCAGCCGGCGCAGCCGCACCTGGGCCTGGGTCAGCGGGGAGACCTCGGTGGTCAGGTAGACCTTGGCGCCGCCGGTCAGGTCCCGTTCCAGCATGGGCGGGGGCGGTTCACCCGGCTCGTGCTCGGCGTCGATGAAGCCGTAGACCCGGCCGTCCGGGCCGATGACCCGGACGTGTACCCCGCCCCGGTTCAACCTGTTGATCAGTTCCCGGGGTGTGGCGCCCTGCCTGGCCAGCTGCTCGGCCATCTGGGCCCGGTTGCCGAGCGCCACCGAGACGTCCCGTTTGGACTGCGCGGCGAACAGCGTGTCCACCAGGAAGGTGCTGAACACCAGCGTCGCGGCCAGCACCGCGATCGCCGACCAGGTGACCCGCCAGCGCAGCGAGACGGTCTTCAACCGCGAGGTCACGCCTCACCCCGCAGCACGTAGCCGAGCCCGCGCATGGTGTGCAGCAGCCGTGGGCCGTGAGCCTCCAGCTTGCGGCGCAACGCGCTCACGTGCACCTCCACCAGGTTCGGGTCGTAGTCGTCGTAGCCCCACACCGCGACCAGGATCTGCGTCTTGGACACCACCCGGCCACGCTGGCGCAGCAGGTAGTGCAGCAACCGCAGTTCGGTCGCCGTCAGGTCCAGGGTGGCCTCGCCGCGGCGCACCAGGTTCGCCTCGGGGTCGAGGACGAGGTCGCCGATGGCGAGGGTCTCGCTGATCCGGCCCATCCGGCGCAGGATCGCGGTCACCCTGGCCACCAGTTCGGCCAGCACGAAGGGTTTCGTCAGGTAGTCGTCGGCGCCGCCGAGCAGGCCGCGCAGCCGGTCGTCGACGCCGTCCCGCGCGGTGAGCAGCAGGATGCCCGCGTTGCTGCTGGTGCGCACCACGTCCAGCAGCGCGAAACCGTCCCGGCCGGGCAGCATCAGGTCCAGCACGACGAGGTCCGGCTGGAATCCGGCCAGCTCGGTCTCCAGGGTGGAGCCGTCCGGCCGGTCGAGGATCTGATGCCCGGCCTCGGCGAGGCCGGAGCGCACGGCGGCGCGGATCGCCTCCGCGTCCTCGATGATCAGAATCCGGGCGGTGCCACTCATGGATTCATTCTGCTCACCGACCGTCGTCCCTTGCTGAAGATCGGCTGAAGAATACGCCGAACAGCGGTTTTTCCCAGCTTCCTTTCAGCTTCACGGCGCATCTTCGGCTGCAACGACGCCACACAGGGAGACCCCGATGACCGAGAAGAACCCCACCCCGGAACCGCAGCAGCCCGCCGGCGAGCCGACCCCGCCACCCGCACCTGAACCCACACCCGCCGCGCAGGCCGAACCGCCGACCGAGCAGATCCCCGTCCCGCAGCCGCCGGCCCCGGCCCGGCCCTCCTGGGCGAGCCGGAACAGGGGAGTCCTCGGACTCGTCGGCATCGGCGTGGCCGGCCTGCTGGTCGGTGGCATCGTCACCGGGGCCATCGTGCGGCCGGGCGGACACCACCCCGGCGGCCCGGACCGGATCGCGGTCGCACGCCCGTTCCCGAACCACGGTCAGGGTGACGGCCCGCAGTTCCGCGACGGCCGGCCGGGCGAGATGCGGCAGGCTCAACCCCAGCGTGGTGCTGAGCAGCGTGGCGGTGAGCGCCTGGTCGGCACGGTGAAGTCGGTGGACGGCACCAAGGTCACCGTGACCATCGACGGCGGTCAGGACGTCACCGTCGACCTCGGAAACCGGGCGAGCAACCTCAAGGCAGGGGAGAAAGTGCTGGTCGGCGTCCGGGTCGTACCGCTCAACCCGGGCAGCTGACAGGGGCGGGCGGGCGCCGTCCCGGTGTGGGGGACGGCGCCCGTCGCCATGCCTGCGCCGTCTGGAAACATGCTCAGGGTGGCAGTGCGTTCCGCATCCGTCAGCTGGGTGCTGATCCTGATGGTCGTCGGCTTGGTCGGCGTCGGTACTGCCGCAGGCATCTGGCTGGTTCCCACCGCGTTCCCTAAGCAGGCGGCGCCCACGCAGAGCCCGAAGTTCCCGGCCACCGTCATCTCCTCCGGTAACTGCGCCGACCCGGAGTCGAGGGACCAGCTGGAGTACACGGACAACGGCACCAAGCGCCAGGTGCGGCTCAACGGCTGCGGCAACCACTCCCGCGAGGTGCTGACCGTGCGGAAGGTGCCCGGCGACGACGGCACCGTGGCGATCGCGAGCACCAACGCGGGAAACGGCCGCCGCACGGACATCCGGACCAACCTGCGGTTCGTGTTGTTCGCGCTCTCCGGGGTCGCGGGCGCGCTGTACGCCCTGCTGCTGCGAAGATCCCCGCTGCCCGACCACGGGTTGTTCGTGAAGCGCCACGAGGTCCCGGTCGCGGTGGCCGACAGCTAGCGCGCGTTGTGGTGGGTTCGGTCTAGCTGTTGTCGAAGGATGGCTTTGGAGGGGGAGATGGGCTTCGGGCTGGGTCTTTCCTGCCGGCGTGTTGGGTGGGGGCACGCCGGTCTGGTGGTCGGGGCCGCTGCGCGGGGTCTGCTTGGTCACGGGCGCCCCACTGGGCCTGTTCGGTTGCGGGCGCCGCGCTGGGCCTGTTCGGTTACGGGCCGCTGCGCGGGGCCTGTTCGGTCACGGGCCGCCGCACTGGGCCTGCTCGGTCACGCGCCACCGTGCTGGGCTCGCGTGAATTCCGCGTGAGCTGCGGAGGCTTGTTGTGGCTGAATGTGGCTTTGGTTCGGTCTAGCCAAAAGGAAGCCACATTCAGCATGATCAACTGGGGCAACACGGTGCGAGAATGTTGCGGCACGCCGTGGTTCCCATGATGTGGCCGTCCACTATGGACGGTCAAGCCCTGAAAGTGGCTTTCACCAAGTTCAGCTTGCTGAAAGCCACGTTCAGGCGCCCCGCGCAGCGGCCCATCCCCACCCAGACCGGCGTGCCCCCACCAGACAGCCAGGCAGGAAAGACGCGGCCCGAAGCCCGGCTCCCCCTCCAAAGCCCTCCTTCGACGACAGCCAGAAGCACCACCACGGCTCAGCGACCCAGCATCAACGTCCAGTACCCGCCGCCGGGCGCGACTCCGACTCCGCCGTTGGTCCACGCGCAGTCGAGCATGTTCGCCCGTTGCAGGGGCTGTTCCAGCCAGCCGTCCACCGCGATGGTGTCGGTGCTCGCGCCACCGGCCAGGTTCTCGCCGACCGCTCCCGGGTAGCCGCCGTCCTTCGCCCGCTGCGCCGCGGTCCTGCCGGCGCTGTCGATGTGGCTCACCCGCCGGTGCGTGGCCATGTCCGTGGCCTGCGCCCTCGCGACCGCGCCGAGGGTCTGGTCGTCGTGCAGCGGCCGGCAACCGGCTTTGCCGCGCTCCTCGTTGATCCGCAGCAACGCCTGGCGCATCGACTCGGGGTTGTCCAGCGGCAGCGGCAGGCCCGGTTCCCGCTTGACCACCTTCAGCGGCGGTGGCAGCGCCGGATCCGCGGACTCGGTCGGCTGCGGGCTCGGCGGCACGCTGACCGGCGTGGACCGGGTGACCGAGGAGGTGGGCGCGGCGGCTGACAGCCGGTCCGGCTCGTCGGCCGAGCTGAACAGCACCGCGAGCGTGCCCAGCACCAGCAGGCCGATGCCGATCGCCAGCGGAACCGGGCGCATGCCGGCTTGGGGTGAGTCTCCGCTGGCGAACATACCGCTAACGTACACCCAAACGGGTGAAGATCGACAGAGGGGTCAGTTCACGTCGGCCGACGAGGCGGCCCAGGTGTTGCACAGCGAGGTGTTGAGCGCGGACAGCCCGGCCTCGGCCCAGCGCCGGTTGTGCGCGACGGTGCCGTGGTCGCGGGGTGCGCCCCGGCTGTTGTCGTCGCCCCGGGTGCCCAGGTCGGAGAGGGCGTCGTTCACCACCGAGTCGGCGATCACCCGCTGCTGGTGGGCCCGGGCGATGAACATCCCGCCGAAGCAGGTGGCCTGCAGTTCGGCGCGGCGGGACAGCTCCAGGCCCTGATCGGACTCGGTGCCCACCTCATAGCGCTTGTCCCACTCGGCCTGCAGGATGCCGGACATTCGCTGCACGTGGTGGCCGTACTCGTGTGCCAGCACCGCCAGGTAGCGGCCCTGCCGGGCGCCGAGCTTCTCCACATCCCGGTAGTACTGCGAGGTCATGTAGATGGTGCCGTCGCAGTACAGCGCGGTCTGCTGCTGGTTACGCGAACCGCACGGGGTCTCCTGGGTGCCGGTCACGTTGACCACGTTGGGCGCCTCGAACGGCAGGCCCGCGGCGCGCAGCACCGGCTCCCACGCGGTGTTCAGGCACTTCACCGTCGCGATGTAGAAGGCGTCCTGGCGCTCCTTGTCCTGGCCGAACGTCGGCAGCACGCAGTTGGCCAGTTCCGCCGCACCCACCGCGTTCAGCGGGTTGTCGGCCAGCTTCAGCACCTGACTCGGCCGCGCCGGGCCGCCACCGCCCTGCTGGCGGGTGCGGTTGTCCGGGGTCGCACCGCCCACGGCGGGTGCGGAGAGGCTGGTCTGGGTACTGGGGGCGGCCACGTCGCTGCCGCTGCGCATGCCGATGACCAGCGCGGTCATCAGGCCGGCGGCCAGCACGGCCACCGAACCGATCGCGGCGAGCGCCTTGCGGTTGTGCTGCGGGGCGTCCAATGCGGATCCGCCCGCGGGCCAGGGAATGATCTCCTGGCGCCAGCGCTGTTCCGCCTTGCGAGGCGGTCCGACCAGCGGCGCGAGGCGCATGGTCTGCTCCCCGGTGACCGGGGTTTCCGGCCGCTTGGGGCGGCGGAGTGCCACCGTCTCCTGCCACGCTGGGTCGATATTCAGCGGGCGGGTCAGCTCAAGATCGCTGGGAGCTTCAACCGAAGGAGTGGTGCCCTGTGACGGACGTGGGCGCGGCTCCGGCGGCTGCGACAAGTTGCGTCCCCTCTTGGGCGTAATCCGACGGCGTCGACACCCATGTTTCCGGAAGATCGACATTGGCGAAAGTCGACCCTCACCGTGGGTGTTCAGCCACGATGTCGTTTTTCCGGTACCGGTCGTTACGATCGGCGCGGCCCCGATTCTCAGACTCCATCTCAAGTTCCAACGAGCCACAGCGCAATGCGATGTCCGACGAATGGCTCGCGAACTCCGGGCATCGCCGGGTAGCAGGCGGTGACGACTAGGCTCGTGTTATGGCCGTTCCCGAGTTGCACCGTCGCACCCTGTCCAATGGGTTGCGCGTGGTGCTCGCCCCAGACCGCAGCGCGCCGGTGGTGGGCGTATCCGTGCACTACGACGTAGGTTTCCGCTCCGAACCGCAGGGCCGCACCGGTTTTGCGCACTTGTTCGAGCATTTGATGTTCCAGGGCAGCGAGAGCCTGGAGAAGCTCGCGCACTTCCGCCATGTCCAGTCCTCGGGCGGCACGTTCAACGGCTCGACACACCCCGACTACACCGACTATTTCGAGGTCCTGCCGTCCGCGGCCCTCGAACGCGCGTTGTTCCTCGAAGCGGACCGCATGCGGGCGCCGAAGATCACCGAGGAGAACCTGCGCAACCAGATCGACGTGGTCAAGGAGGAGATCCGGCTCAACGTGCTGAACCGGCCCTATGGCGGGTTCCCGTGGATCCTGCTGCCTCCGGTGCTGTACGAGACGTTCCCGAACGCGCACAACGGATACGGCGACTTCACCGACCTGGAGACCGCGACGGTCGACGACTGCGCCGCGTTCTTCGACACCTACTACGCGCCGGGCAACGCGGTGCTCACCGTCGCCGGTGACCTCCACCCGGAGGAGACCTTCGCGCTGGTCGAGAAGCACTTCGGTGATGTGCCCGCGCGACCGGTCCCGGTCCGCCCGTCGTTCGCCGAGCCGCTGCCCAGCGCGCAGCGCACCGGGCACCACGTGGACCCGCACGCCCCGCTGCCCGCCGTCGCGGTCGGCTACCGGATGCCCGACCCGGTCAGTGAACTGGACGCCTACCTGGCCTACTCGGTGCTGTCCGAGGTGCTCACCGACGGCGACGCCTCCCGGCTGCAGCAGCGGATGGTGCACCAGGACGCGATCGTCACCGACATCGGCACCGGCTGCGGCCTGTTCGGCGTCCCCCTCGACTCCCGGGACCCGGACACCTTCCTGGTCACCGCCATCCACGCGCCGGACGTGAGCACCCAGCTGGTGCTGGACACCCTCGACGAGGAGCTGGACCGCCTGTCGGCGACCGGCCCGGACACCGAGGAGCTGACCCGGGTCACCGCCCGCTGGTCGGCCTCGCTGCACCGCGAGCACGACCGGGTCTCGTCCCGGACGCTGGCCTTCGGTGCCTTTGAACTGATGTACGGCCGCGCCGAGCTGAGCGCCGAACTTCCGGCCCGGATCGCCGCGATCACCGCCGAGGACGTGGCGGCCGCCGCCAAGGCGATGCGACCCGATTCGCGTGCCGTACTGACCGTCGAGCCGGGTTCGGAGTCCTGACCATGACCTTGTTGACCGATTACCGCAGCCCCGAAGAGATCGGCCGCACCGAGGCCGGTCCGCGTCCGCTGCCCCCACTGGGCGTGCAGCGGCCCGACCAGGACGCGCCGACCGTGGACACCGTGCTGGCCAACGGCCTCCGGGTGATCGCGGTGCGCCGCACCTCGGTCCCGATGGTCGAGCTGCGCATGCACATCCCGTTCGCCGGCGACGCCGCCGATCACGGCGCGGTGTCCGAGTTGCTGGCCTCCACGCTGCTCACCGGCACCGCGCGCCGCAACCGGGTCCGGTTCAGCACCGACCTGGCCAAGGTGGGCGGCGACCTGTCGGCCTCCGTCGACCCGGAGCGCCTCTACCTGAGCGGCAGCGCCCTCGTCGAAGGCACCGAGACGCTGCTGGACGTGCTGGCGGACGCGATCACCGGCGCCGTCTACCCGGACGGCGAGATCGACCGGGAACGCGACCGGCTCGTCGAGCGGATCGCGATGGCCCGCGCGCAGCCGAGGGTGATCGCCCGCGAGGCGTTGCAGAAGCACCGGTATGCCGACCACCCCTTCACCAAGGAGGTGCCGGAGGCGGCCGAGGTCGCCCAGGTCACCGCCACCCAGGTCCGTGACCTGCACGCGCGGGCGATGAGCCCCCGCGGTTCGGTGCTGGTGCTGGTCGGCGACGTCGACCCGGCACAGGCGGTCGCCGCGCTGGAGAAGGCCCTGGGCGGCTGGACCAACGACACCCCCGCCCACCGGCTGCCCGCGCTGCCCGTGGTCAGCGGTGGCGACCTGCTGCTGGTGCACCGGCCCGGCGCCGTGCAGTCGCAGCTGCGGCTGTCCGCGCAGGCCATCCCGCGCACGGATCCCCGGTACCCGGCGTTGCAGCTGGCGAACCTGGTGTTCGGCGGCTACTTCTCCTCCCGGCTGGTGGAGAACATCCGCGAGGACAAGGGCTACACATACAGCACCAACTCGTCCTTCGAGTTCACCCCGGGCAACGCCACCTTGCTGATCGACGCGGACACCGCGAGCGAGGTGACCGCGGCCGCGCTGCTGGAGGCCCGCTACGAACTGGGCAGGCTGGCGCTGGTTCCGCCCACCGAGCAGGAGGTGGACTCGGCCCGGCAGTACGCCATCGGCTCGCTGCTGATCACCACGTCCTCGCAGTCGGGGCTGGCGTCCACGCTGCTGGCCTTCGCCGGCGTGGACATCGACCCGCAGTGGCTGCGTGAGCACCCGGACCGGCTGCGCGCGGTGACCACCGAGCAGGTGGCCGCGGCGGCGCTGGAGTTCTTCGCCCCGGTCAACTTCACCGGCGTGGTCGTCGGCGACGCCGATCTGCTCACCCCGAGCCTGAGCGCGCTGGGCGGGGTGCAGCTGCCGTGACCTTTGAGCTTCCGACGCCGCCTCCGCTGTCCCGAGCCGTGCTGGACCGCGCGGCGGAACTCCGGGACGACCAGGAGATGCTGACGAAGTTGCTGGACGGGGGCCGCCTGCTGGTGCTCGACGAGCACTTCCGGGTGGCCCTCCGCCCCGGCGAGTCCACGATCGCCTGGCTGGACGCGGCGGTCGCCGGCTCCCGTTTCGTCTCCTTCCTGGGATACGACGGCGAGACCGCCTACTGGGCCTGCCGCCTCGATCACGAGGCGCTGGGTGACGAGGTCGAGTGGGAGCACCTGCGCGTCGCGGGATCCCTGCTCGACGACGAGGAAGCGGGCCTGTTCGCCACGGCGGCCGGGCTGCTCGCCTGGCAGCAGCGATCCCGGTTCTGCACGAACTGCGGGACCCGGGTCGACCTCACCAAGGGCGGCTGGGCGACGCAGTGCTCCGGCTGCGACACCGAGGAATACCCGCGTACCGACCCGGCGGTGATCTGCCTGGTCCACGACGGCGCGGACCGGGTACTGCTGGCCAGGGGCACCCATTGGCCGAGGTCCCGGTTCTCCACGATCGCCGGTTTCGTGGAGACGGGGGAGTCCCTGGAAGCGTGTGTGCGGCGGGAGATCCACGAAGAGGTCGGCGTCGTGGTCTCGGACATCCGCTATCTGGCCTCGCAGCCGTGGCCGTTGCCCCGATCCCTGATGCTCGGGTTCGCGGCGAAGGCCGATCCGGCGGCGGAGCTGAACTTCGCCGACGGGGAGATCGCCGAGGCCCGCTGGTTCCACCGGGACGAGGTCCGGGCCGCACTGGAGGCGGCGACGATCTGGAACTTCGGGCCGGATCCGGAGGATGCCGTGCTGCCGGATCTGATCCTGTCCGGCCGGACCTCCATCGCCCACCACATGATCCGGGCGTGGGCGTTCTCCGACTGAGGTTGCGTCTGGCGTTTTGTCGAAAGAGGGCTTTGGCGGGAGAGACGGGTGGGTTGGCCCGTCTTTCCTGCCTGGCTGTCGCGTTGTGGCGCGATTCGGGCTGGTGGGACTGGGGCGACTGCTGGTGTTCTTGTGGGTGAATGGGGTGGGGTTGTTCCTGGTTAAAGACGATTTTGCTGGTCGCACTGGCCCGACACCATCGCGTTGTTCCGGCCGGCCTTCGACCGCTATG
>QZFT01000079.1 GCA_003600225.1 Pseudonocardiaceae bacterium YIM PH 21723 | reverse complement strand
GCCCAAGCGGGCAAGCTCGACGGCACGCTGGCGGAACTCCGCAGGGTGTGGTGCAGGCACAGAGACATCCTCCCTGGCGACCAGCGGTCACCACAGGGCAGGTGTCCGTGAACTTGGGGGAACCTCAGCACCGCACAGCCGGTCTCCTTACCCAGCAGCAGATCCACCGCGATGTCGGCGCGAAGCTGATCCATCGACCGCGACTCGCCACCAGCGGCCTTCAACGCCCGCGCACGCTGATCAAGACGCGCATACGCCGCAACCAATCGGTGTCCCTCGGCACTGAGCCAGAACTGGCCCATCCCATCGTCATCATGAGTCACCGCGACCCGACGCGTCCTACGGCCTTCCTGACGACGCCGCTCCGCCCCCTCCGGATCGGCCTTGATCTTCGCCCGCGCCAAAGCCCGTTGCAGTGACTGCACACTCAGATCCGGCAGCCGATCAAGAATCCGGTCCTCGACATCACGGGCCTGCTCATCGGACAGATGCACCACCGCATCCACCACTGTCCGCGCTTTACGGACATCCACCCGACCATCCCGCAACAACCCCAACACCCGAGGCAACCGATCCACCAGACCGAGGGCGTACCTGATCTCCATCTCCGCGCTACCTCGGGACACGTTCCGCTCCAGAGCGATCTCACTAGCCGTCCCCATCACCGGCTTCCCCGACTCATCAAACCGGCAATGCGCAAACCCGGCGATCGCCTCAATACGAGCAGCCTCAGCGGCGGCAATGATCTCGTCTTGCCGAGTGATCTCATCGAGAAAAGCCTCGGCATCAATGGCGTGACTCATATCACTATGATAGCTAATCAAAGCAGTTATTTCGCTCAATTATTCGATCAGTGAACACCCAAAAAGAACCCGGCCACCAGACCGGAACCCGAAGCCCGACTCCCCCTCCAAAGCCGCTTTCGACAACCACCCAGAAGCAACCAAAAGACCAGCCACCCCAACCAGCAACCAACCACCCACAAGACCAACCACCAGCCAGATAGGCTCCCCTCGTGCGAAGGACAGCGGCCCTCACAACAGCGATCGCCCTCACCCTCACCGCCTGCTCCGGTAGCCCGGTGGCGCCGGGCCCGGACCGGACGACGATGACGATCGCGCTCGCCAAGGAGCCCGCGACGCTCAACCCGGTCCAGGGGTTCGCGTCGTTCGGCGGATCCCCGCTGTTCGACGGCCTGCTCGCCTACGACGCCGAACGCACCCTGCAGCCCGCGCTCGCGTCCCAGTTGCCGCAGCCCAGCCCGGATGGCCGGACGTGGACCGTGAAGCTGCGGGACAAGGTCAAGTTCTCCGACGGCAGCGTGTTCGACGCCGAGGACGTGGTGGCCACCTACAAGGCCATCCTCGATCCGGCCACCACGTCGCCGCTGCGCGAGGACCTGTCGATGATCACCGGTGTCGGCGTGGTCGATCCGCTGACCGTCCGGTTCGAGCTCGCGTACCCGTACGCGCCGCTGCCGGGGCGGCTGACCGTCGGCATCCTGCCCAGCGACAAGCTCACCGGGGACGGACCGATCGGCACCGGCCCCTACAAGGTGACCGACTGGCGCAAGGGCGACAAGATCGAACTGCAGGCCAACCCGCAGTTCCGGGGTCCGCAGCCCGCCGTGCGGCACATCGTCTGGCGGATCGTGCCGGACGCGGCCAAGCGGGCCGAGCAGATCAAGAACAACTCCGTGGACGGTGCCGAGCTCCCGCCGAAGCAGGCCGTGGACACCGAGAAGTCCGCGAGCGATGTCCAGCTGATCGCCCACCGCACCGCCGACTTCCGGGCCGTCGCCCTGCCGATCGGGAACCCGGTCGCCGGGGATCGGGCGGTGCGGCAGGCGCTCAATCTCGCGGTCAACCGGCAGGGCCTGATCGACGGCCCGCTCGCGGGCAAGGCGGTACCGGCGACCACCCCGATCCCCGGTGTGCTGCCCGAGTTCGCCGAACCCGAGCTGCCGGCCAGTACCTCCGCCGGCGCTCCGGCCACGCCGCTGAACCCGTACCGCTACGACAAGACCGAAGCCGGCAAGATCCTCGACCAGGCAGGCTGGACGCGCACCGGCGACACCCGCGCCAAGAACGGCACGCCGCTGTCCTTCTCCCTCGTCTACGACGCCGGGGACTCGGTGGCCAAGGGCCTCGCCGACGGATTCGCCAAGGACGCCAAGGCTGTGGGCATCGCGGTGACCGCGGAGGGCGTGGGCAGCGAGATCGTCAAGCTGCGCTCGCGCACCGACGCGGTGATCATCCGCGGCGGTGACCCGTTCGACCCCGATTTCACCAGCTATCCGCTGCTGCACACCGGCGGTGCCCGCAACGTCGGCGGCTACGGCAATCCGGAGGTCGACGCGGCCCTGGACGCCGCCCGGCACGCGATCGACCCGGCAGTGCGGGTCGCCGAGTACCGGAAATTCCAGCGCGCCTACGCGGCCGACCCGGCTATGGTGTTCTTGGCTTACCTGAACCACACCTACCTCGTACGGGACGCATGGTCGGGTACTGCTCCGGTGGTGGAGCCGGCGGAGCACGGCCTTGCCTGGGGCCCCTGGTGGAACGTGCGGGAGTGGACACCCAAACGCTGATCAGGAGGATCTGTGATCGATCTGGATCGAGTTCGCCAGGACACCCCGACGTGCTTTGACCAGGTCTTTCTCGATTCGGCGGGCAGTAGTCTGCTGCCCGCTCCCGTCCTGGCCGAGGTGAACGGACACCTCCGGCGGGAACAGGAGGTCGGCGGATACCGCGCGCAGGACGAGCGGCAGGCCGACCTGGAGGACGGCTACCGGGTGGCCGCCGAGTTCTTCGACTGCGCGCCGGACGAGGTCGCGTTCGCCGAGAGCGCCACCCGAGCCTGGCAGTCGGCGCTGGCCAGCGTGCCGTTCAAGGCGGGAGACCGGGTACTGGTCACCGAGGCCGAGTACGGCGGCAACGCCGTCGCGCTGCTCGCCTACTGCGTGCCGCTCGGCGTGTCGGTGGAGGTCGTGCCGTCCGACGCCGACGGCTGCCTGTCGATCGACCGGCTGCGGGACATGCTCGACGATCGGGTCAAGCTCGTCTCCCTGGTGCACACCCCGACCAACGGTGGCCTGGTCAACCCGGTCGCCGAGGCGATCGCCGCCGTCCACGAGACCGACGCCCTCACGCTCCTGGACGCCTGCCAGACCGGGGGACAGCTGCCGGTGCACGCCGCCGCGCTGGACGCCGACTTCGTCTCGCTGACCGGCCGCAAATGGCTGCGCGCCCCACGGGGCAGCGGGCTGCTCATCGTGCGTGGCCGGGCCAAGGGCACCCGCCCACCGATCATCGACCACGCCTGGACGGACTGGACCGGCCTGGACGAGATCGACATCCCGTCGTCCGCCCGGGTCCACGAGGCCTGGGAGAGCAGCGTCGCGACCCGGCTGGGCCTGATCCGCGCGCTGCGCTACGCCGCCGACCTGGGCATCGACACCATCGCCGAGGCCGTGCAGTCCCGCGCCGAGCACCTGCGGACCGGGCTCAGCGCGCTGCCCGGAGTCCGGGTACACGACCTGGGCCGGACCAAGGCGGGCATCGTCACCTTCACCGTGGACGGGCACACCGCGGACGAGGTGAAGCGGTACCTGGTGCAACGGGACATCACCGTCACGGTGAGCCAGCTGAAGGCCACCCGCTACGACATGACCCGCCGCGGCCTGACCGAGGTCGTGCGGGCCTCGCCGCACTACTTCGTCGCACCCCAGCAGCTGGACGAGTTCCTGACGGCGGTCGACGCGCTCACTTCTGCACGCTCTTGACCACCTTCAGCACCACGGCGGCCTTGACTTCGAGGTTGCTCCCGGCAGCCGGCTCCATACCGACCACCGTCCAGTTGGCCGGCAACACCACGACCTTGGCCTTCGGGTCGGCGGACCCGAAGGTGACGTGCTTGAACCCGGTCCGGTGCAGCCGGTCCATGGCGACCTCGGCGTTGGATCCGACCACGTCGGGCAGGCTCAGCTGGGCGGCGGCGGTGGTCGGGACGGTGGTGGTCGCCGGTGCCTGAGGTGTTTCGGGCGCGGCCTTACAACCGGCCAGTACCGAGAGGAGCACGACGGCGGTCAGCAGCAGACGCATCTCTTCATCGTGGCCCGCCCTGGTCACCGCGGCAAACGCCTTCCCGGGTGAACGATGAATCTTCATCACTTCCGCCGCCATCCGGCGGCCCTGATAGTTATGTTGGTGGACATGGAACTTCTCGCCATCGCCGGGACACCCGTCGTTGCCGAGGCCTACGGTGATGGTTCACCAGCGGTGATCGTGCACGGAGTACAGTCCGTCGCCGCGCACTGGGCCCCCATCGCCGAGGCCTTACCGGGCCGGACGATCGTGCCCAACCGCCGTGGCCGCTCACTGAGCGGTCCGCACGGCGACGGGTACACCCTGGCCACCGAGGTGGCCGACCTGCACGCAGCCCTGGACCAGGCCGGTCCGGGGACCCTGCTCATCGGCCACAGCTACGGCGGCCTGGTCGCCCTGCTGACCGCCGCCGAACGATCCGATCTGGCCGGCCTCGTCCTGTACGAGCCGGTCTTCCCGCTGCCCGGGCTCACCGGGCTGGAGGGAGCCAAGGCCGTCGCCGACAGGTACCGCGACGGTGACCTGGACGGCGCGCTCGTCGCCCTGCAACAGGAACTGCTGGGCGAGCAGCCCGAGCACATCGAGCTGTTCCGCAAGGTCGACCCACGCGGCTGGCAGGTCCAGCTGGACATGCTGGAAGCGACGCTCACCGAGTTCCGCGCCCTCGGCCAGATCGAGGTCGACACGGACTCGCTCAGCAAGATCACCGCACCGACCACGGTGCTGCTCGGCGCACTGTCCCAGGACCGCCCGGTGATCTTCGGCCCGGCGGCGGAGACGCTGGTCGAGCACATCCCGGGCGCGAAGCTGGAACTCCTGGAGGGCCAGGGTCACATCGCCCACCTGCTGAACCCACAGCTGGTGCTGGACGCGATCCTGGCCGCCGACCGGGTGCCCGCTAGCGAGTAGCGGCCAACGCCTCCGGCAAGGTGAACGCGCCGGAGTAGAGGGCCTTTCCGATGATCGAGCCCTCTACTCCGAGCGGCGTGAGTTCGGCGATCGCCTGGAGGTCGGCGATGCTGGACACCCCGCCGGAGGCGATCACCGGCGCGTCGGTGCGCGCGGAGACATCGCGGAGCAGCTCCAGGTTGGGGCCCTGCAGCGTGCCGTCCTTGGACACGTCGGTGACCACGTAACGCGCGGCGCCGTCGGCGTTCAGCCGGTCGAGGACCTCCCACAGGTCGCCGCCGTCGGCGGTCCAGCCGCGGGTCTTGACCCGCCATCCCTGGTCGGAGTGCCGCACGTCCAGACCGATGGCGATCTTGTCCCCGTGCTCGGCGATCGCCTGGCTGCACCACTCCGGGTTCTCCAGGACGGCGGTGCCCAGGTTGACCCGGCGGCAGCCGGTGGCCAGGGCCGCACGCAGCGACTCCTCGTCCCGGATGCCTCCCGAGAGTTCCACCTGCACGTCCAGCTTGCCGATCACCTCGGCCAGGAGCTCCCGGTTGCTGCCCTTGCCGAACGCGGCGTCCAGGTCGACCAGATGGATCCACTCCGCGCCGTCGCTCTGCCAGGCCAGCGCGGCGTCCAGGGGGGAGCCGTAGAAGGTCTCGGTACCGGCCTCGCCCTGGGTCAGGCGCACGGCCTTGCCCTCGGCGACATCAACAGCGGGAAGCAGAATCAGAGTCACCCGGATACCTTAATCGTTCGCCCCATCCGGCGTACGTGATCATGGTGCGGTGACACGACAACGGGGAATCGTGCAACCGAGGAAACGCCGGGTGGCCGGGAGCGCGTACCGGGCGGCGAGGCGCAACTGGGGGCAGATCAGTGCGATGGCGACGACGCTGACGGCGATCGTGGCCGTACTGTTGACCGGGCTGTCCTTCACGGAGACGCGACGGCAGGTCAGCGTCGCGGAGCAGGGACAGATCACCGACCGGTACGGGAAGGCCGTCGAACAGCTGGCCAAACAGGGACCGGAGCAGTTACAGATCCGGTTAGGCGGGATCTACGCCCTACAGCGGCTGGCCGGGGATTCGCCGAGGGACCTGCCGACGATCGTCGCGGTGCTGTCCTCGTTCGTGCGGAGTGCCGCCCCGGTGCCCCCGGCGGGGATGGACGCTTGCCCGGATGCGGCGCCGTCCACCGATGTGCAGGCGGCGGTGACCGTGCTTTCCCTCTTCGAGCCGTCGACGGAAGTACCTGATCTCCGCTCTACCTGTCTGCAGCGAACGCGTCTATATCCGACGTCGACGGTGCGTGGCCTACTGGCGGCCAACTTCGAGGGAGCTGATCTTCGCGGCAGCTCCCTTGATCTGCTTGATCTTTCTGAGGCGCGATTCGAGGGGGCGAACCTCGATAGAGCCGCGATCAGAAACTCCACGATTCCGTGGTTCGCCTTGTCTGATGTCCACATGAGCGGTGCGGACCTTTTTGGCTCAGATCTCTCCACTCACTGCCCACAGCACACTTTTCCCAAGGTGCCAATGCTGGATCTAAGCGGTGTGCAGATGAGAAACACGATCCTGTCTAACTGCGAACTCGGCAGTCAGATCTTTAGACAGACCGAACTGAGCTTCGCCACCCTTCGTGGAGCGAATCTTCAGCTTGCCGACTTGTCTGGCTCAAACCTTCATTCAGCTGATTTCCGGGGTGCGAAGCTCCAGGATGCAGACCTGCGTGGCGCACATCTTTTTGAAGCAGATCTCAGCGGTGCCGACTTGACCGGCATCAAACACGACGCCTATACCCAGGTGACCAAGGTGAAAACCGACTCCAGTACCAAAGGCAAATGGTGGTGACCCCGCCAGGTACAGTCCCCTGGAGTTCCAAGACACACACTGGGGAGTCCTCAATGATCAAGTCCTTGCTGGTCGCCGCCCTGCTGGCGGCCGCCGTCACCGTGACCGGCTGCTCGACGCAGAAGCCGGACTGCACCACGCAGCAGCAGGCGGTGACCGCCCTCGCGCCCAAGCTGACCGAGGCCAAGGAGAAGGCGGACAAGGCCAAGTCGGAGAGTGAGCGGCTGAACAAGCTCGCCGATGAGATGAAGGTCCTGCCCGGCCCGGGTGCTCCGGCCGGCACGGACGCCGAGTCCAGTGCCCGGGCCGCCGAAGCGAGCGCCAACGCCGCCGACTCGGTCGCCAAGCACGCTCAGGCCATCGCCGACGGCGCCCAGGCGTCCGCCGCTTCCCTGGAGGCGAAGGAGGCCTACGACAAGGTCAAGTCCGAGTCGGACAGGGCCGCTGCCGCCGTGAAGACCTGCCAGGAGGGTTAGCGGGTCCGGCGGTACACCGCGAGCACCGTGACCAGCAGTGCCGGGACGATGATCAGCCAGGCCCACCAGGGCAGGTCGGCGACCAACGCCAGGATCAGGCCCGCGGCCAGCGCGCCGATGCTGCCGCCCAGCGTGCTCGCGGTGGACGTCGTCTTCCGTGGGGAGGAGGTCCGCTTCCGTGTGGTCGCGGGCTTCTTCTTCGGCGCCGTCGTCATCGGGCGACCCCCTTCAACCAGTTCTCCAGCAGTGCGGCTCCCGCGTCACCGGACTTCTCCGGGTGGAACTGGGTGGCCGACAGCGGCCCGTTCTCCACGGCGGCCACGAAGTCCTGACCGTGATTCGCCCAGGTCACATGCGGTACCGGCATCGGCGGCTCCGGCCGCAGCTCCCAGTCGGTGACGGCGTAGGAGTGCACGAAGTAGAACCGGGTGTCCGCGTCGATCCCGGCGAACAGCACCGACTCCTGCGGCGCGCGCACGGTGTTCCAGCCCATGTGCGGCAACACCGGAGCCTCCAGGTTCCGCACGGTGCCCGGCCACTGGCCGCAGCCGTCGGCCTCGATGCCGTGCTCGATGCCCCGGTCGAACAGGATCTGCATGCCCACGCAGATGCCGAGCACCGGCCGCCCACCGGCCAGCCGGTCATCGATGATCTTGTCGCCGCGGACCGCGCGCAGCCCCTCCATGCAGGCGGCGAACGCGCCGACCCCGGGCACCAGCAGTGCCTCGGCGTTCCGGGCCCGGTCGGCGTCGGAGGTCACCTCGACCTTCGCGCCCACCCGCAGCAGGGCGCGCTCGGCGGACGCGAGGTTGCCGGAACCATAGTCGAGGATCACCACATCAACAGCCACGGAGAAAAGCCTAGTCGACCTGCGGCTGGAGCGGATCGGCGGCGAACCAGGCGGGCGTCTCCGGGCTGCGCTGCCACCACCGGTGGCGTTGTTCGGGCATGGCCTCACTGATGGCCAGCTGCACCATCTCGAAGGCCGACGCCGTGTCGTTCAAACCGGCGGCGTGCAACATCAGGGTGATCGCCGCGCCGCCGATGATCGGGCTGCGCAAGCTGGGCACCAGCAGTCTGCTGCGCCGCACACCCAGCACGGACGCGGTGTGCCTGGCCACCGACCGGACGCTCTTGCCGTCCTCGCGCCAGTCGATCAGGTCCGCCGGGTCCCGCTCGCCGATCGGGGTGAGCGCGGCCAGTTCACTGGCCTCGGTTCCGCTGCCCCAGACCCAGCCGTAACTCTGCCAGCGGCCACTGATCACCAGGCCGGCCGCGGACCGGTTCCACAACATGCCGAGTGGCCGGGCGCGGCGCAGGCTGGTCATCTCCAGACCCCAGCGCACCTCGCGCAGGTCGAACGGGTCGGTGCCGAAGACCAGCACCCCGCCGGGGGTGTCCACCAGTAAGGGCGGACGCACCCCTCGCTTGTGGAAATCCTTGGTGACCACGTCGGCCGACTCGCGCAGCAATATCGCGAGGTGGGTCGGCTCAGCGGTCATGCCCTACCTAACGTGTGATGTGAGGCGGAGGTTAGGATTACTGTCCGGTTTGTGACCCAAGCTACCGGTGAGCGGTGGGTCAATTCACTGAAAAGAACCCATCGAAAGCTGTCCGTAGCCCATCTGGGTCAATCCCGTGCGCCGTGTCGTGTTGTTCGGGCGTGCCGTAGCGCCGGATCTCCGTGTCCCGCCGGATTCCCAGCGACAACACCCGGTGTGGCACATCGGCCAGCGCGTCGTTCACGAAATGGCTGGACGTGCCGCGCAGATACGGTTCCACCACCGCGACATCCGGCCGGGCATCCCACACGGCCGACCGCAGCCGCACCCCGTCGAAGGGCCGGATGGTGGACGCGTAGAGCACCGTCAGATCGCGCCCGGCGGTAGCCTCCAGCACGGAGTCCAGCATCGGCCCCACAGCCAGCACCACGCCCGCCGTGCCCTGCCGGATGGTCTGGAATCCGCTGCCCAGGTGCGGTACACGATTGGCTCTGATGTTCAGCCGCAGGTAGATCCGGTCATCCCGGAGCAGCGCGTCCGCCAGGAGTTCCCGCACCTCGGCGGCATGCCCCGGCACATGCACGGTCCAGCCCGGCAGCGTGTCCAGCAACGCCACGTCACCGGGGGACATGTGGGTGCGCCCGCCCTCGGTCCACTCGTGCGAGCCGCCGATGCTGACCAGCACCGCGCCGGTGTCCTGGTGCCCGAAGTCCAGTTTGACCTGCTCGAACGGCCGCTCGATGAGGAACGGGGCGTAGCTGTGCGCCACCGGCCGCAGTCCGGTCAGCGCCAGGCCGCCGGCGACCCCGATGAGCGTCTGCTCCCGGATGCCCACGTTGATCACCTGATCCGGGTGCCGCAGCGCGACGTCCTCCACCGCAACGGCGGAGATGTCGGCCAGCACCAGGGCGATTCGCGGATCGGTGTCGATGGCGGCGGAGATGTCGGTCAGGAAGGTGTCACGCATGTCCATGGTCGTTCTCCTCACTGGAACAGATGCTTGGGTTCGACCCTGGCGATGACCGCCCTAGGGCGAGTCCCGGGCTTGTCGCGCAGGGCGTCCGCCAGAACACGGTGGTCCCGGCCGTCCACGGTGACCGCGTCCCAGCCCTCCCGCTCGAAGCGATCGGCGATACCGCCCGGCCAGCCCAGGCTGGCGGAGGAGTTGTCCACCACCACGGTGGTCAGCCGGCCCAGGTTCAGCCGCGCGGCGACCTGGATGGCCTCGTGGTTGCTGCCCTCGTCGAGTTCCGCGTCGCCGGTGAGCACCACGATCCGCGAGGTGCTGTTGCCCTGGGCCCGCAGTCCCAGGGCCATGCCGATGCCCAGCGGCAGGCCGTGGCCGAGGGAGCCGGCGGCGATCTCGACGCCGGGGATGAGCACCCGGTCCGGATGCTGGCCGAGGCGCGAGTCGTAGGTGGCCCAGGTGTCCAGTTCCGCCGGGTCGATGAAACCCTTGGCGGCGAGCACCGCGTAGTACGCCATCGGGCCGTGGCCCTTGGACAGCAGGAACCGGTCGCGCAGCGGGTCGTCCACCGTCGACGGGGAGACGTTGAGGATCTCGTCGTAGAGCACCCACAGCACGTCGGTGGTGGACTGACTGGCCGGCGTGTGCTTCTCCGCACCGGACATCCGGTCGATCAGCCCCGGGAGATCGGGGTATTCCAGTCGGGTCATCGTCGTCATGGACCCAGCCTGCAACCTCCAGTTAACTAGAGGTCAACACCGTGGCCCTCCCTGAATCGAGATATCGCCGTGCGGGCCGTAGCAACGGCAACCGAGAAACCGAAAGTCTCGGTGCCGTCCGTGCATTTGGCGCTGAAAGCATAGGAGGGGCTGATCCAATACTCACAGCTCCCAGCGGCAAGCGCATTCTCTGCTGCCATGGCGAAGGGCATGGCGGGACGACGCAACTTGGTCACGTAAAACCCCCAGTAATTGATTCCGAGTCGTAGCGGTCCAGGAAACGATTCATCATGCCTGAATGTGGGCATCGATCAATTCGTGAAGACCAAGATCTCTCGTTAACTAGAGGTTGGCGTAGGATGCCGACCATGGGGGATATGCACCTGGGTCTGAGCATCGGCGAGGTCACCGCGCGCAGTGGCGTCGCCCGGACCGCGCTGCGCTTCTACGAGGACAAGGGCCTGATCCACTCGGAGCGGACGGCGGGAAACCAGCGCCGGTATCCCCGGGTGGTGCTGCGCAGACTGGCCTTCATCCAGGCGGCTCAGCGGGCCGGCGTGGAGCTGTCGGAGATCAGAGAGGCCCTGGACACGCTGCCGGACCGGCGGGTGCCGAGCAAGGCCGACTGGGCCAGGCTGGGCACGGTTTGGCAGGCGAAGCTGGACGCCCGGATCGAGGCGCTCACCCGGCTTCGGAACCAGCTGACCAGCTGCATCGGCTGCGGCTGCCTGTCGCTGAAGTCCTGCGGCATCTACAACACCGGTGACGAGATGGCCGCCTACGGGCCCGGCGCGCCCCGGCTGCGGATCAAGGCGCAGGGCGGGAAGGACCCGGTCGGATAAATCAGATTGCGCGGTCCGCATCCGGATGATTGAGTAGATCTCGTACCGGTGAGAGCCGGTGTGTCGACGAGAAAGGAGGTGGCGATGTGTCTACTGCGGAAAGCAAGGCGCTCCGCCTCCCGGAGGCTCGGAGCTAGCTCAGAAGGCTGAGCGCCCTACTCCGTAGTGTCGACCCCGGTGGAGGTACCCCACCGGGGTTCGACGTTTCTGGGGCAGGACTCATGAATGAAAATGAAATGATTCAAATATCGAAGCGCTTAGCGCGACACCTGCGCCACGCGCCTGGGGAAATCGGCCTCACCCTGTCCAGTGATGGCTGGGTGCCGGTCCAGGACCTGCTGGCCGCCCTGGCCCGGCACGGCCAGGCGGTGACCCTGGCCGAGCTGCACGAGGTCGTGCAGCGCAACGACAAGCAGCGCTTCGCCTTCGACGACGAAGGGCTGCGGATCCGCGCCAGCCAGGGCCATTCGATCACCGTGGAACTGGACCTGCCGGTCCTCGAACCGCCCGCCGTGCTCTACCACGGCACGGTCGGTGCGGTCCTCGAAGCGATCCGGCGCGAGGGCCTGAAGCCCATGCGCCGGCACGATGTGCACCTGTCCGCCGACGTGGCGACCGCGACCCGCGTGGGCAGCCGACGCGGCACCCCGGTGATCCTGGAGGTGGACGCCGCCGGGATGCACGCGGCCGGCTACCAGTTCATGCGGAGCGCGAACGGCGTCTGGCTGACCGCCACCGTGCCACCCACCTATCTGCGATTCCCTGCCTGACCAGGCCGCTGACCAGCACGATCAGCCACACGGCCGAGACGGCGACGGCCAGCCCGAGCGGGTAGTCCCGGTCATGCAGGCCCGGATTCGGTGACGGGTTGAACCGCCACAGCAGTGGCAGCGCCACCATGCCGAGCACCGCGGTGACGATCACCCCGATCACCACCGGCGTCCGCCAGCTGCGCGGCAGCAGTCGTGACGCCACGAGACCGGCGACGCCCACGACCGGCGCGATCACCGCGTCGTGCAGCACCGGCCCGCCGATCAGCCAGGCACCCAGATTGATCCGGTCATCCGGCGGCGCGCCCTGCAGGAAGTCCAGCAGCAGAGCTCCGCCCCACCCGGCAGCGGCCAGCCCGATCAGTCCGATGAGCAGCCTCATCCGCGAACCTCCACAGTGGACACCCACTTGGTCTGCAACACGCCGGGCCTGCTGGGCGCGATGATCCGGCACGGGTAGCCGTGATCCGGGCTCAGCGGCTCGCCGTCCAGCCGGAGTGCCAGCAAGGTCAACGGATCACCGACGTGCTCGGCGGGCAACACACTGGCCCGGTACAGCCCGGACTTCTCCAGCGACTCGATCCGCACGGACGCGGTGTCCGAAGCCCCGACCAGGCTGATCAACTGCCGGATCTGCACCCCGGTCCAGGTGGCGGACTGGCTCCAGCCCTCCACACAGGCGATGGGAAGTTCAGCCGTGGTCTGCGGCAGAGCGGCCAGCTGCGCCAGGCTCAGCCGAACGGTGCGATCCCGCCCGCGCACGGTCAGCTGCCAGCCGGCGGGTACCTCGATCGCGGCGGCCTTCGCGGTCCGGTTCACCGGCAGAGCCGGACCGGCCGACCGCCAGGACAACACGGAGACCCGGCGCAGCCAGGGAACCGTGGATCCCGCGGTGGCCAGCACGGCGGCCCCGACTGCGATCCCGGTACCCAGCAGGAAGTGCCGTCTGCCCAGCGCCGATCTCCCGCTGTCCGACGGTGCTTTCTCCCCGAGTGCCTCCCGGATGATCGGCAGCTTCACGGCGATGTGCAGCAGTAGCGAGCCAGCGGTGATCCAGGCGACCGCGTAGTGCGCGGCCGGGAAGTAGAACCGCCACGGGTAGTTCTGTGCCACGTTGAAGAGCCCGGTCACGAGTTCGAAGAAGGCCCCGCCGATGAGCACCAGAATCGACCCGCGCTCCAGGGCGTGCGGAATCGACCGGACCGCCGGCCGTTCGAAGAGCTTCGGATAGACGCTCCACAGTTTCGCGAGCAGCAGTGGAATCGCCGCGACCCCGGAGATGACGTGGACCCCCTGGGTGATCCGGTACAGGCTGATCGGCCTGCTGGGCCAGGTGAACCAGTCGGGCCCGTGCTGGATCCCATGACTGAGCAGCCCGGTGGCGAAACAGAGTCCGAAGGCAATCCCCAGCCACATCCCGATCCGCGCGGATACCCCCGGCGTGTGCACCGGACTGCGGAACTGGTCCGCCCGCGGAAGCCGGTCGAGCAACTTCATCGATCCACCCCCTTAACTGTCAGGTTCCGACCGCCTGATTCCCGCCCCGCGCCCCTCAACACCAGGCCAGAACCACCACCCGCCACACGATCGAGTGAAGCCGCCGGCCAAGTGTCCTGAAATGCGTTCCCGGACCCTCTGCTGAGAAAGAAGCAGCAGCCCCGAAGCCCCGAAGGGAGACCATGCACCCGGTCCATCACGCCCCACGCTCCAGCCTGGCGAACCACCGCGTTCCCCGCCGGGTGAGCTCCCCCGGAACGAACCCGGCCTCGCGGGCCAGCAGTCCGATCGCCTCCGCACCCACGCGCGCCCAGGGAAACCAGGGCCCGATCTCCCGGTGCCGCCAGGCAGTGCACCGCACCCGCGCCGCGGCCCGATGCAACCCATGCCCCGGCCGATCCACCTCGACCAGCGCCGAACCCCCGGGAGCCAATAGCCGGTACGCCCGCCGCAGTAAGGCGACCGGATCGCCGCCGATGCCGATGTTCCCGTCGGCGAGCACGACGAAGTTCCACCGCCCCTCACCCGGGAGCCGGTCGAACAGATCACGGCGCAACGCCTGGCCCCCACGTTCCCGGGTGAGCGTGACCGCGACCGGAGACGAGTCCACGCCCAGCGCGCTGACCCCGCGTCCGCTGAGCGCCGCCGTGAGCCGGCCCGGCCCGCACCCGAGATCCAGGGTGGGGCCATCGCAGGCGAGCAGTGGCTCGTCGGTGGAATCCGCCGCCTGTCGCCAGCGGTGCACCGGCAGCCGCCAGCGCCTGCCGTCGGCCAGTTCCAGCTCGCAGGACAGGCCCAGCAACGCCTTGTCGAAGGTGGTCATGCGCTCACCCGCACCGGAACCTTCGCCACCGCGGCGGCGAATCGGGAACCGGGCACCTCTGTGGCGACCCGCCTGGCATCCGCCATCGTGTCCACATCGGACAGTTCGGGGAGCAGGGCGGGTTCGATGAGCGCGCGGTAGGTGAGCAGGCCGGTGTCCGATGTGGACATCGGCACGTCCAGGAGCGCGCTGGCGCGCAACGGATCCTGGAGACCGAGTGCCCACCAGCCGCCGTCGGTCGCCAGGCCCAGCACGGATCGCTCGACCCACAGCCGGCGGATACAGGCGTGCAGCAGTTGTGGCGTGACCTGCGGGGTGTCCATGCCGATCTGCAACACCGGTATGCCGGGGAATCGCTGGGCGACATCGGCATGCGCGTTGGCGAGGCGCTCGGCCAGGCCGTCGCCGCGTTGCGGGAACACCGTGCAACGGGCCAGCGCGCTGTCCACCTGTGCGCTGCGGGCGGCCCGGTGCAGATCACCGGTGAACGCCACCGCCACCGTGGTGTCCGGAGTGGACAGTGCTGCGTCCACAGTGTCCAGCAGGCTGGCGGCGGCGATGTTGGCGGACTGTTCCGGGGTCGCCGGCGGGCAGAGCCGGGTCTTCGCCAGGCCGGGAACCGGTGCTTTGGCCACCACCAGCAGGACCGCGCGCCGGCTCATCGCAGGGCTCCGGCGAAGTCCCGCACCGCGCGCAGGGTGCCGCGAACCGAGCCGCTTACCTTGGATTTCGTGCCCGCCGCGCGTGGGAGGTAATCGATGGGTACCTCGTGGATCCGCCACTCCGCAGCGTGTGCGCGCAACAACAGTTCCAGGGGATAACCGAAGGCGCGGTCGGTGATGCCCAGGTCGAGCAGGGCGGTCCGCCGGGCGGCGCGGATGGGGCCGATGTCGTGGACCTCCAGGCCGCGGCGGCGCAGCAGGCCGGCGACGACCGCGTTACCGGCGCGGGCGTGCCACGGCCACACTCCCGCCGACACCGGGATGCGGCGGGCGACCACCAGGTCCGCCGCGCCGGACAGCAGGTGCTCGACCATGCCGGGCAGGATCTCCGGGTGCATCGAGCCGTCGGCGTCCAAAGTGCACACGATGTCCGCCGTCGCGTGCTCCAGGCCGGTGTGCACGGCGGCGCCGTAGCCGCGGCGGGGCTCGTGCACCACGGTGGCCCCGTGTTCGGCGGCCACCTCGGCGGAGCCGTCGGTGGATCCGTTGTCCACCACGATCGCCCGGTATCCCGGGGGCATCGCGTCCAGCACGGCGGGCAGTGCCGCCGCCTCGTTGAGGCAGGGCAGCACCACATCGATCTCGGTCATGACGCTGAAGCTAAGGCCGCGGCGACCGATGCGGAGCGATCGACATGATTACCGAATTCTAACGTCCTGACCAGGTATTACGGGTTTCTGACGTCATCCCGGAATCGGCCTTTCCCGCCCTGGGGATGTCGTAGGTTCGGCGCGTGATCCGTATCCGTCGAGACCTGTTGATCGCCGCCGCAGGCCTGTTGTTGATCGCCGCCGCCATTGTGGTCGGCGCGGAGCTGAACGCGCGGCGGGTGCCGATCTTCGCCGGAGCCGCGCCGTTGTTCGGGGACTGGCTTCCGCATGTGGGCCCGGGAACCGTGCCCGCGGTGTTGATCGCCGTGCTGATCGTCCTGTTCGGACAGCGGTTGAGTTCCACAATGGACTGGGGTCGCCTGCTCGTCGCCGGGTATGTGTCCACTGTGGCCTGGATTCTGGCTTTGGCCACGGTGGACGGCTGGCAGCGGGGCGTTGCCGGGCGACTGTCCACGAAGGACGAGTATCTGCACGAAGTGCCCGGGGTGACGGACATTCCGGCGATGTTGCGTGGATTCGCCGCGCGCATCCCTGATTTTCAGCCCGATTCCTGGACCACCCACGTCTCCGGACATCCGCCGGCCGCGTTGCTGGTTTTCCTTGGCCTGGACCGGATCGGGCTCGGTGGGGGAGCGGCCGCCGCGATTCTGGTGATCCTGGTCGGAGCCCTCGTCACCGTCGCGGTGCCGATCACCATCCGGGAGCTGGGCTCCACCGACCTGGCCCGGAAAGCCGTGCCCTACCTGGTGTTGTTCCCCGGCGCGATCTGGCTCGGGGTGTCCGCCGACGGGCTGTTCGCCGGTGTCGTGGCGTGTGGAGTCGCCGCGTTCGCCGCCGGTGCGGCCCGCGACTCGTGGCCCTGGCTGCTGGTCTCCGGCCTGCTGCTCGGTAGCTCCTTGTATCTGTCCTACGGCATGATCCTGGCGGGGGCGTTTCCTCTCGCGATCGCGATCCACCTGCGAAAATTCCGGCCACTGTTGATCGCCGGGTTTGGCGTCGCCCTCGTGGTCGCCGGGTTCACCGTTGCCGGTTTCGCCTGGTGGGAGGGATACGACCTGGTGAAACTGCGGTACTACCAGGGCATCGCCAGCGACCGGCCCTATGCCTACTGGGGCTGGGCGAACCTGGCCGCCGCCACCCTGGCCTGCGGCCTGGCCGGCCTCGCCGGACTGGGCCGGCTGCGGAAAGCGCCCGGCGCACTGGTGTGGCCGGTGCTCGCCGCCGTCGTGGCCATCGTCGCTGCGGACCTGTCCGGGTTGAGCAAGGCCGAGGTGGAACGTATCTGGTTGCCCTTCACCGTGTGGATCACCGCGTCCGCCGCGCTGCTGCCCGGCCGCTATTGGCTGGCCGGGCAGGCGGTGCTGGCGCTCGTGGTGAACCATGTTGTCCTGACCAACTGGTGAGGAGACCACCACCATGTGGATCGACGCACTGCACGTCCTGCCGTACGCGATCGCCATCACGCTGCCGATCCTGCTGTTCGGCGCGCTGGTGCTGCGGAGGTTCCGCTACCGCTCGATGACCGCGTCGATCACCGTGCTGGTGCTGACGCCGTTGATCGCCATCGAGACCGGCCTGCTCGCCATCAACAGCTTCATGTTCACCCCGCTGTTGCGACAGGTCTTCGTCGTCTCCGGACTCGTCACCCTCGCCGTGGTGCCGATGGCCATCGCCATGGGCCGCAGCCTGGCCCGGCGCAGCGTCTGGGAGCGGGAGATGCGGGAGAAGGAGCGCGCCGCCGAGGCCTCCCGCCGGGAACTCGTGGCCTGGATCAGCCATGATCTGCGCACACCGCTCGCCGGGATCCGGGCGATGTCCGAGGCCCTGTCCGACGGCGTGGTCACCGAACCCATCGAGGTCGAGGACTACGCGGTCCGCATCCGCAAGGAGACCGAGCGGCTCACCGGCATGGTGGACGACCTGTTCGAGCTGTCCCGGATCACCGCGGGAGCCCTGCAGCTCACCCTCGACCGGGTGCCACTGCGCGAACTGGTCAGTGACGCGGTCGCCGCGGAGAATCCGGTGGCCACCCGCAAGGGCGTACGACTCACCACCGAGACCAGCGAGTGGCCGGTGGTGCTGGGCAGCGATCCGGAACTGGCCCGGGTGGTGCGCAACCTGCTGTCCAACGCCATCCGGCACACCCCGGCCGACGGCGCGGTGGTCGTGCACGCCTCGGTGGAACCCGAGCACGTCCTGCTCCGGGTGGACGACGCCTGCGGCGGCATCCCGGAGGAGGAACTGGGGCGGGTGTTCGAGGTCGCGTTCCGGGGCAGCGCCGCCCGCACTCCCGGGGGTGACGCCGGTGGCGGGCTGGGACTCGCCATCGCCCGGGGCCTGGTCGAGGCGCACCACGGGGAGATCACCGCCAGCAACCACGGTCCTGGCTGCCGGTTCGAGATCCGGTTGCCGCTCGCGCCGGTCTAGACGGTGGCGGGTGCCCGCAGTTCATCGGTGGCGAAGGCCGCGATCCCGTCGGTGAACCGGGTCTGCGCACGGAAACCGAGTTCCACGCCGGCCTTCGCCGGATCCGCGACGATATGCCGCACGTCGCCCGGGCGAGCGCCACCGATGATCACCGGTTCCGGGCCGCCGTAGGCCCTCGCCAGTTCGGTGGCCATCTCGCCGACGGTGTGCGGGTCGCCCGAGCACACGTTCAACGCCTCAAGCCTGCCGCGTGGCGTTTCCGCCTGCAGGGCGAGCACATTGGCCAATGCCACGTCGGTGACGTGGACGAAGTCCCTGCGCTGCCTGCCGTCCTCCATGACCCGGGGAGCTTGCCCAAGCTGGAGCGAGGAGCGGAACATCGACGCGACGCCGGCGTACGGGGTCTGGCTGGGCATCCGCGGGCCGTACACGTTGTGGTAGCGCAGCGCCCACACTCCGCCGCCGGTCTGCCGCGCCCATGCGGAGGCCAGGTGTTCCTGGGCGAGTTTCGTTGCGGCGTAAGTGCTTCGCGGATCGGCGGGGGCGTCCTCCGGGACCAGTCCCGGCTCCAGCGGATTGCCACATGCCGGGCAGTGGGGCTCGAATCGGCCCGCGTCCAGATCCGCCTGGGCTCGGGGACCCGGGCGGACCACGCCATGGTCGGCGCAGGCGTAGCGGCCCTCGCCGTAGATCACCATGGAGGACGCGAGGACCAGGTTCCGCGTGCCCGCCTTGTGCATGGCCGCAAGGAGGACGGCGGTGGCCAGGTCGTTGTGCCGCGCGTAGAGCGGAGCGTCCTCCGGGGAGACACCGTGACCGACCATGGCCGCCTGGTGGCAGACCGCGTCGACGCCGGGCAGCAGTTCGTCCAGTAGCCCGGCGTCCGCGACGTCACCGTTGCGGATGTGTGCGGGCGGTGCCGCGTCACCGTGGGCCTGCGGCAGAAAGGCGTCCAGGGCGACCACGTCGTGGCCGTGCTCGTGGAGCAGATCGGCGATGTGGGAGCCGATGAAACCGGCGGCACCGGTGAGGAGGACTCGCATGGATCCGACCCTAGGGGCGGTGTTACCGCTGATCCGGCCGATCGGTGGAACCGTCAGAGACTCGTAAGGAACGTGTGGTCGGATTCTCGCCAGCACCTGGGCGCACGCCGGACCAGGCTCATCGGCATGAACGAGATCAAGGGCAAGGTCGCGCTGGTGACCGGGGGCAGCAGGGGGATCGGTGCGGCGATCGCCACCCGGCTGGCCGAGAACGGGGCCGATGTGGTGCTGACCTATCAGCAGAACACCGCACGGGACGAGGAGATCGTCCAGAAGATCGTCCAATGTGGACGCAAAGCGGTGGCGATCCGGGCGGACAGCGCGGATGTGGACGCGGTGACCGGAGCCGTCCAGCAGACGGTGGATACCTTCGGGCGGCTGGATATTCTGGTGAACAACGCCGCCGGGTTCGCCATCGGTGGGCCGGGGGAGCTCACCGCTGCGGACTTCGATCAGCTGATGGCGGTCAATGTGCGGGCGCCGTTCGTGGCGATGAACGCCGCCGCGCTGCACATGGCCGACGGTGGGCGGATCATCAGCATCGGCAGCAACGTCGCGGAGCGCACCGTTTTCCCCGGGTTCGCGCTGTACGCGGCGAGCAAGTCCGCGCTGGTGGGCCTGACCAAGGGATTCGCCCGGGATCTCGGTCCGCGGGGGATCACCGTGAACCTGGTCAGCCCGGGGGCGACCAACACCGACATGGCGCCGGATGAAGAGGCCTTCATTGCGGCGGTGAAGGGGCTCACCGTGCTCGACCGGTTCGCCGAGCCGTGGGAGATCGCGGCCACCGTCGCGCATCTGGCCGGGGACGGCGGGCACTACATCACCGGCACCACGATTCACGTGGACGGCGGCTTCACGATCTGACCGCGGCGCCTGTCACGCCATCGGGTGAAACCGGGTCCGGACTGTCCGGAAACGCTGTTATCGCCCCTCTGCTTCGAACAAGCAGCCCCGGCAGAAGCACCGGACGTGAGGAGGTGAGCTAGTCGTCGACGGCCATCGAGACGCCCAGCCCGACCATGGTGACGGCGCCCGCGCCGGAGATGGTCTCCAGCCTGCAGGCGGAGCGGCCCAGCCACTGGCGGGCCGTTCCGGCCGCCAGGCCCCAGCTGACGTCGGAGATCACCGCGATCAGCACGCACACCAGGCCCAGGGCGAAGATCTGCACCGGCAGGTCATGCCCGGGCACGGTGAACTGCGGAACGATCGCGGTGAACACCACGATGCCCTTGGGGTTGGTCAGGCCGACGAGGATGCCCTGACGGAACACGCGGTGGCCCCGGGTGAGTTCCGGTGCCCCGGCGGCGACCGTGGCGGCCAGTTCGCGGCAATGCCGCCAGGCCTGGACGCCGAGGTAGACCAGGTACACCGCGCCGGCCAGCCGGACCGCGGAGTAGAGCGTCTGGGAGGCGGCCATCAACGAGCCGAGGCCGACCGAGACGGCACACAACTGGAGGAGGAAACCGAAGTCATTGCCCAGCGCGGACAGGACGGCCGCGCGCCGGCCGAGCACGATGGCCCGGCTGACGACGAACACCACGCTGGGACCCGGAATGGCGATCAGCGTGAGGATTATCAGAACGAAGGCTATGAAATTGTGTGTCCCCATAGCCTTCGTTCGTACCAGAAGAGGTCTAGCCGTAGTACCAGTAGAGGCCGCCGGCCACCACGATCACCACACCGACGAGGAAGAGCTTCGCGTACAGCTTCGCGGTGCGGTACGTCAGGTACGCGCCGAGCAGCAGCACGACGGCCACGACCGCGAGGATGATCCAGAAGGTCGTCTCGTCCAAGCCCAGCATCGCGTTCTCCTTCGATCACACCCGAAAGTCGGCTTGACCTTAGAGGACACCCTTGGTGCTCGGAATACCGGACACCCGCGGGTCCGGCTCGACCGCGGCGCGGAGGGCGCGGGCCAGCGCCTTGTACTGGGCCTCGGTGATGTGGTGCGGATCCCGGCCGTGGATCACCCGGATGTGCAGCGCGATCTTGGCGTGGAAGGCCAGGGACTCGAACACGTGCCGGTTGAGCACCGTCGGATAGTTGTTGCCCACCACGAAACCGGTCAGCAGTTCCGGTTCGCCGGTGTGCACGCAGTACGGCCGGCCGGAGACGTCCACGGCGGCGTGCGCGAGGGTCTCGTCCATCGGGATCCACGCGTCGCCGAAGCGGCGGATGCCGGCGGCGTCGCCGATGGCCTGGCGGATCGCCTGGCCCAGCACGATCGCGGTGTCCTCCACCGTGTGGTGCGCGTCGATGTGCGTGTCACCGGTGGCCCGTACCGCCAGGTCGAAGCTGGCGTGCTGGCCGAGGGCGTGCAGCATGTGGTCGTAGAACGGCACGCCGGTGTCGATCTCCACCTTGCCGGTGCCGTCCAGGTCCAGCTCGACCAGGATGCTGGATTCCTTGGTGGTGCGCTCCACCCGTGCGATGCGGTTCATCCGAGAATCTCCTTGCTGGCCGCCAGGAACGCGTCGTTCTCCTCTGGCAGGCCGATGGTCACCCGCAGATATCCGTCGATGCCCGTGTCGCGGATCAGCACGCCTGCGTCCAAATAGGACTGCCAGGCGGCCTTGCGGTCGGTGAAGTGTCCGAAAAGGACGAAGTTGGCATCGCTGGGGACGACGGTGGCGTCCATGTCCGCCAGAGCCGCGACGACCCGCTTGCGCTCCTCGATGAGCGTGGCCACCGACTCCAGTGTCGCATCCGCGTGCCGCAGCGCCACCACCGCGGCCGCCTGGGTCAGCGCCGACAGGTGATAGGGCAGCCGGACCAGCAGCAGGGCCTCGATCACCGCCGGGTGCGCCGCCAGGTATCCGAGCCGGCCGCCGGCGAAGGCGAACGCCTTGCTCATGGTCCGGGTGACCACCAGCTTGGCCGGGAACTCGTCGATCAGGGCGACCGCGCTGGGCTGCGAGGAGAACTCGGCGTAGGCCTCGTCCACGATGATGATCCCGGGCGTGGCGCTGGCCAGCCGGCGCAGGTCCTCCAGGGGGAGCGACTGGCCGCTGGGGTTGTTCGGGCTGGCGATGAACACGACGTCCGGCCGCCGGTCCGCGATGATCTGCTCGGCGGCGTCGACGTCCAGGGAGAAGTCGGCGCGGCGCGGGGCCGGGAGCCACTCCGTCTGCGTGCCGCTGGAGATGATCGGGTGCATCGAGTACGACGGCTCGAACCCGATGGCCAGCCTGCCCGGGCCGCCGAACGCCTGCAGCAGCTGCTGCAGGATCTCGTTGGAACCATTGGCCGCCCACAGGTTGTCGACGGTCAGCTCGGTGCCGGTGCTCGCGGTCAGATAGGTGGCCAGGCAGGTGCGCAGCTCCACCGCGTCCCGGTCCGGATAGCGGTTCAGGTCCCGGCCCGCCTGGCGCATGGCGATCGCCAGATCCGACACCAGGGCCGGTGGCGGCGGGAACGGGTTCTCGTTGGTGTTCAGCCGGACCGGAACGTCCAGTTGTGGTGCGCCATAAGGGGATTTGCCGCGCAGGCTGTCCCGCAGGGGCAGATCGTCCAATGTGGTCATCGGGCATCACCTGTGAAGCGGACGGACACGGCCTGGCCGTGTGCGGGCAGATCCTCGGCCTCGGCCAGCGCGACCACCTGGTCGGCCACCGCGCGCAGCGCGTCCTCGGAGTAGTCGATCACGTGGATGCCACGCAGGAAGGTCTGCACCGACAGTCCGGAGGAGTGCCGGGCGCAGCCGCCGGTGGGCAGCACGTGGTTCGAGCCCGCGCAGTAGTCGCCCAGCGACACGGGGGAGTGGGCGCCGACGAAGACCGCGCCGGCGTTGCGCACTCGTGCGGCAACGGAGCGGGCATCGGCGGTCTGGATCTCCAGGTGTTCGGCGGCGTACGCGTCCACCACGCGCAGGCCGTCGTCCACAGTGGACACCAGTACGGTGCCGGACTGCGGGCCGGACAGCGCCGTGCGGATCCGCTCGCTGTGCTTGGTGGCCCCGGTCTGCCGGACGAGTTCCGCGTCCACCGCATCCGCCAGTTCCGGTGAGTCGGTGACCAGCACGCTGGCCGCCAGGGGGTCGTGCTCGGCCTGGCTGATCAGGTCCGCCGCCACGTGCGCCGGGTCGGCGGTGCTGTCGGCCAGGATGGCGATCTCGGTGGGACCCGCCTCGGAGTCGATGCCGATCAGGCCACGCAGCAGCCGCTTGGCCGCGGTCAGGTAGATGTTGCCCGGGCCGGTCACCGTGTCCACCGGCTCCAGGGACTCACCGGTGGTGTCGGTGCCGCCGTAGGCCAGCAGCGCGACGGCCTGCGCACCGCCCGCGGCCCACACCTCGTCCACGCCCAGCAGCGCGCACGCGGCCAGGATCGTGGGGTGCGGCAGGCCACCGTGATCGGCCTGCGGCGGGGAGCAGACGACGAGGGATTCCACCCCGGCCGTCTGCGCGGGTACCACGTTCATCACCACGCTGCTGGGGTAGACGGCCAGGCCGCCGGGGGCGTAGAGGCCGACCCGGGCCACCGGGACCCAGCGCTCGGTCACCGTGCCACCGGGCACCACCTGGGTGGTCGTGTCGTGACGCCGCTGGTCGGCGTGCACCAGCCGGGCCCGTCGGATCGACTCCTCGAGGGCCTCCCTGACCTGCGGGTTCAGCTCCTCCAGGGCCTGCTTCAGGACGGCCACCGGAACCCGCACCGTGGCGGGGCGGACCTTGTCGAAGCGCTCGGCGAACTCCAGAACCGCCTCGACGCCACGCTCGCGGACCGCGTCCACCACCGGCCGGACCTGATGCAGTACCGCGTCCACGTCCACCTCGGCGCGCGGCAGCACGGTGCGCAGTTCGGCGGGACTGGGAACGCGACCGCGAAGGTCGGTACGGCTCAGCATGGGGGTCCTTTCAACGAATAGCCCTGGTGGGGCACCCCATAAAGACTAGTCGACGTCTCGTTCAGGTGGTGAACGCTCACCGTCGGAGGACCCCTACTTGCTTGCGCCGCAAGGTCCGCACGACCCTGTGTCTCTCATCACTAGGGGAGATGATGTTCACCTTCGTTAAGAGGCGATTAGCCCTGATCCTGATTCCGGTCCTCCTCGCGGCCCCCGCTGCCGCCGCGCCGCAGGAGAACCGCTACCACCGCTACGCCGAGGTCCGGCAGGCTGTGCTCGACGCGGCCGCGAGCTATCCGGTGATCGCCCGGGCGGCCGGCATCGGCCGTTCCGTGGAGGGCCGGGAGTTGTCGATCCTCAAGCTGAGCAAGGACGTCGGCGTGGATCACCGCAGGCCGGAGGTGCTGATCAACTGCAATCAGCACGCCAACGAACACCTCACCGCCGAGGAATGCCTGCACCTGATTCGCCGCTACACCACCGGCTACGGCACGGATCCGGTGGTCACCGAGGCACTGGACACCCGGGTCGTCTGGATCATTCCCATGGTCAATCCGGACGGCGCCGAATACGACTACACCAGCCTCACCCCGGGCACCTGGCGGAAGAACCGCAACGGCCTGGGGGTCGACCTGAATCGCAACTGGAGCTACCAGTGGGGTTGCTGCGGCGGGTCCTCGCCGTTGCCGATCGCCGGTGACTACCGGGGCCCGTCGCCGTTCTCCGAACCGGAGATCCGCGCGGTGCGCGACTTCGTGAATTCCCGGGTGGTGGACGGAAAACAGCGGATCACCGCGAGCATCGACATCCACACGTTCTCCGAGTTGGTGATGTGGCCCTGGGGTTACACCAAGGACGACGTCACACCCGCGCGGGACGCCGAGGTGTTCCAGGCGCTCGGCAGCCGGATGGCGGCGACCAACGGGTACACGCCCCAGCAGTCCAGCGACCTGTACATCAGTGACGGCACGATGATCGACTGGCTGTGGGCCACCCACCGGATCTGGGCCATGGGAATGGAGATGTACCCCAAGGGCGACATCGGCGGCGGGCTCGCCGGTGCCTTCTACCCGCCGGCGAGCGTGATCGACCGGGAGACCACACGCAACGACCGCGCGGTGGACCTGGTGGTGTCCTATGCGGACTGTGTTCCCAGGGTGATCGGCCTCGGCTGCTAGATCAGCCGAAGGACTTATTGCGTAGGTGATCTATTCACCCGACCCTGTGTCCTACGTCACCTAAGTTTCCGGAGGACACATGCACATTCCCGCTCGGCGCCGGGTCGCCGTGCTGCTCCTGGCCGGCTTGCTGGCCATCGCTCCCGCGTTCGGAACCACCGCGGCCGCCGCACCGGAATCCGGTGGCTACCACTCCTACGCCGAGGTCCAGCAGGCCGTGCTGGACGCCGCAGCCGGCTACCCGATGATCGCCAGGGCGGACACCGCCGGCCACAGCTACGAGGGCCGGAGCATCCCGATCCTGCGGCTGGGGTTACCGGGGGACGCCCCGGAGGTGCTGTTCACCTGTAACCAGCACGGAGCCGAGCACCTGACCGCCGAGATGTGCCTGCACATCATCGAGCGCTACACCACCGGCTACGGGGTCGATCCGGAGATCACCAGGGCGGTGAACAGCCGGGTCATCTGGATCATCCCGATGGTCAACCCGGACGGGGCGGAGTTCGACACCATCGGCAGGGCCCGGATCGGCTGGCGGAAGAACCGGCAGGGCCTGGGAACCGACCCGAACCGGAACTGGGGTTTCAACTGGGGCTGCTGTCACGGGTCGTCCGGGATCGCGTTGCTGCCCACCTACCGGGGACCGGAGCCGTTCTCCGCGCCGGAGACCAGGGCGGTGCGCGACTTCGTGAATTCCCGTGCGGCGGAAGGACATCAGCGGATCGCCACGCACATCGACTTCCACACCTTCTCCGAACAGGTGCTGTGGCCGATGGGCTACACCACGGACGACAGCACCCCGGAACTGTCCGAACAGGACGCCGCCGTGTTCCAGGCACTCGGCCGGGATCTGGCCGCCACCAACGGATACAAGGCCGCGCAGGCCAGCGACTTCTACATCACCGACGGCTCGATGATCGACTGGATGTGGGCCACGCACAACATCTGGTCCTACACCGTGGAGCTGTATCCGACCGGGATGCTCGGCGGCGCCTTCTACCCGCCGGCGCGGGTGATCGAACGGGAGACCGCGCGTAACGACGAGGCGGTGGCCCTGTTGCTGTCCTATGCGGACTGCGTACCCCGAGTGGTCGGCAGGACGTGTAGCTAACGGGTGTGAACGTTCACCGTTGCCAGGCGAGCCCTTGCCTGAAAGGCGAGGGCTCGTCGACCCTGTGACTTTCCGCGTCTCGCCACCCTGCACCGAGTCGGAGGAACCATGTTCCGTCGCCGCCTGGCGGTATTCCTAGCCGCGTCCCTGCTCGCGTTCACCCCGGCGCTGGGGTCGTCCGCCGCGCCGAATGACCAGCCGTCCACCTACGAGATCAGTGGCACCACCCAGCCGCAACGCACCGCGATCGCCCGGATGGGCATCGACATCCACGCCGTGCACGGCCAGGTGATGACCGTCGGGGTCACGCCCCGCGAGGCGAATCTGCTCAAGGTGGCCGGGTATCGGCTGACCCTGGTGCCGCCGCCCAGCCGGGAGGAGCTGGCCAACAAGTACCACTCCTACACCGAGACGCAGCAGGCCGTGAAGGACGCGGTCACCAAGTACCCGGCGATCGCGCAGGCGAGCAGCGTGGGGCAGAGCTACGAGAAGCGGGACATCCCGATCCTGCGGCTGACAGGCGCCGGCACCGGGGACAAGCCGGAGGTGCTGTTCAACTGCAACCAGCACGCCCGGGAGCACCTCACCGCGGAGATGTGCCTGCACATCATCGACCGCTACACCAGCGGATACGGCTCCGACGCCGAGATCACCAAGATGGTGGACAGTCGGATCATCTGGATCATCCCGATGGTCAACCCGGACGGCATCGAGTACGACAACGCCGGTGGTGGCCAGCGTGGCTGGCGGAAGAACCGGCAGGGGCCCGGCACCGACCTGAACCGCAACTGGGGCTTCAAGTGGGGTTGCTGCGGCGGCTCCTCGGGCAGCACCTCCAGCGAGACCTACCGGGGCACCGCGGCGTTCTCCGCGCCGGAGACCCAGGTGCTGCGGGACTTCGTGAACTCCCGGGTGGTGGGTGGAAAGCAGCGGATCACCGCGCACATCGACTTCCACACCTACTCGGAGCTCGTGCTGTGGCCGATGGGCTACACCACCGCCGACACCACGCCGGAAGTGAACGCCGACCAGGCCAAGACCTTCCAGACCCTGGGCCGGAACATGGCCGCCACCAACAGGTACACGCCGGAGCAGTCCAGCGATCTGTACATCACCGACGGCTCGATCATCGACTGGATGTGGGCCACCCACAAGATCTGGTCCTACACCTTCGAGATGTATCCGACCGGCGCGGCAGGCGGCGGGTTCTACCCACCCGCCAGCGTCATCGACCGGGAGACCGCGCGCAATGACGCGGCCGTGGCGATGATGTTGTCCTATGCGGACTGCGTACCGCGTGTCATCGGCAAGACCTGCTAATTCCCCCTGCGAATCAGGAGTTCTGCCATGTTCAAACCACTCATACTGGCCACCACCGTCCTATTAGGACTGTTCGGCACCGGTACCGCCCAGGCGGCCGTGCGGGACTTTCCGACGAGTGACGCGGCCTACCACAACCACGCGGAGATCACCCAGACCCTGAACGACCTGCAGACCAAGTACCCGACGATGGTCAAGCCGTTCAGCCTGGGGAAGTCCTTCCAGGGCCGGGACATCATGGCCGCCAAGATCAGCGCCGATGTCACGGTGGACAAGGACCAGCCCGAGCTGCTGTTCATCTGCAACCAGCACGCGCGGGAACACATCACCACCGAGATGTGCCTGCGCATCGCCCAGCGGTACGCGTCGACCCCGTCGCTGATCACCGGGCGGGCGGTGTACGTGGTGCCGACGGTGAACCCGGACGGCAAGGAGTACGACATCGCCACCGGCAGCTACCGGATGAAGCGCACCAACATGCAGGGCGCGGGCACCGATCTGAACCGCAACTGGGGCTACCAGTGGGCCTGTTGCGGCGGGTCCTCCAGCAGCCCGGGTGACGAGACCTATCACGGCACGGGTGCGTTCTCCGCGCCGGAGACGGCGGCGGTGAAGAACTTCGTCACCTCGCGCAAGATCGGCGGCAAGCAGCGGATCACCCAGTTCATCGACTTCCACAACTACGGCCAGCTGGTCATGTGGCCGTACAGCTACACCCAGGCCGACACCGCACCCGGGCTGACCGCCGAAGACCTGCTGGTCTACACCACCACGGGCCGGCAGATGGCGCAGAAGAACGGGTACACCCCGGAGCAGGCCAGCGACCTGTACATCACCGACGGTGACGTCATGGACTGGATGTGGCACGACAACCACATCTACGCCTACGCCTTCGAGATGATCGGTGGCGGGGCGAACGGCTTCTACGTCCCCGCCAGTCAGATCGAGTCGGCCACCAGGGTCAACGACGGCCCGACCGATCTGCTGGTCCAGTACGCGGACTGCCCGCCGCGGATCGCCGGAAAGACCTGTACATAGGAGCTGTGATGCTGCGTTCCACCCTGGTCATGGCCGCCGTCGGTCTGCTGTCCTTCTTCGGACCGCAGGCCCAGGCGGCTGTGGCCGAGTTCCCGTCGGGGGACTCGGCGTTCCACACCTACGAGGAGATCGGCCAGGAGCTGACCGGGCTGCAGTCCCGGTACCCGGCGCTGGCCAAGGCGTTCAGCCTGGGCAAGTCCGCGGAGAAGCGTGAGCTGTGGGCGCTGAAGCTGGCCGAGGATGTGCAGACGGACAAGGACCAGCCCGAGGTGCTGTTCATCTGCAACCAGCACGCGCGGGAGCACATCACCACCGAGATGTGTCTGCGCATCGCGCAGCGGTACGTGGCCGATCCGGCGTTGCTCGCCGGGCGGACCGTGTACCTGGTGCCGACGGTGAATCCGGACGGCAAGGAGTACGACATCGCCGGCGGCAGCTACCACAACTGGCGCAAGAACCGGCAGGGTCAGGGCACCGACCCCAACCGCAATTGGGGCTATCAGTGGGGCTGCTGCGGTGGCAGTTCCACGACGCCCTCGGCCGAGGACTACCGGGGCCCGGCGGCGTTCTCCGCGCCGGAGACCGCGGCGGTCCGGGACTTCGTGAACTCCCGCAAGGTGGGCGGCAAGCAGCGGATCACCGGGTTCATCGACTTCCACAACTACGGGCAGCTGGTGCTGTGGCCGTACAGCTACACCCAGGCCGCCACGGCGCCCGGACTGTCCACCGCGGACCGTCAGGTGCTGATGACCATGGCGCAGAAGATGGCCGCGATCAACAAGTACACCCCGCAGCAGTCCAGTGCGCTGTATCCCTCGGACGGGGACTCGGTCGACTGGATGTGGGGCACGCACCGCATCTACGGGTTCACCTTCGAGATGGTCGGCGGGCCGAACGGTTTCTACGTGCCCGGTAGCCAGATCGAGGCGGCGACCAAGGTCAATGACGGCGCCGTCGACCTGCTGGTGAAGTACGCGGACTGCGTGCCGCGCATCGCCGGGCAGACCTGCTAGGCAGTTGGTTGCGGAGTTGGCGATGTTCGGGCAGTTCTTTCGCCCGAACATC
>QZFT01000089.1 GCA_003600225.1 Pseudonocardiaceae bacterium YIM PH 21723 | reverse complement strand
GGAACGCATATACCGAAGTTGACGATGTTCGGGCATATACCGAACATCGTCAACTTCGGTAACTCAAGGACTCAGTGTTGCGGGCCTCGGAGGAAACTGCCCACGCCGCCGAGGACCGCGGGGACCAGGCCCGGGTTGGTGCGTTGGGTCGGGGTGATGACCGGCGGCTCGACCGTGGTCGTGGGATCCGGTTCGACGGTGGCGGTGGGCATCGCGGCGAACGGGATCGCGACCAGCTGCGGCGGGGCCGGGTCGGCGGGCAGCCTGCCCCAGTTCTCCTCGGTCCACTCGCTGTCGACCGGCTTCACCGGAACCGGCTCGCTGGCCGGCTGCACAGCGGCCTGCGGGTGCTCATGGGGCGGGATCGCCGCGGAGAACACCAGGATGGCGGCCGTGCCGCCCAGCGTCACGCCGGCGAAGGCGGATGCCAGGGCCGTTCGCAGCTCCACGTCAGTGCCCGTCGACCGGGCAGGCTGCGCGCGATGCACCATCGGACACTCCCCAAGCGCAAGGACGATCTTGTCCGTCACCCTAGGGCATCGTTTCCGTTGCTGTGAAATGGGACTCGCCCGACGGAAGCTGAACTTCCAGATACTGAAAGGCTCCTTCCGGACCTCACCATCCGGAAGGAGCCTCTCAGGGTTTCTGTGCCAGGGGCACAGAGTCTGCTAGCCCTGCTGCGGAATGCTGGGCAGCGGCAGCGCCGGGGCCTTGCCCGGGAACTGCGGCGGGTGGGCCTTGGCGTACTCGACGGCCGAGATGCCACCGTCGACGACGGTGCCCGCGACGTAACCGCCGACGAATCCGGCGCGCGGGCCGACGAAGGCACCGGCTTCCTTACCCACGGCGCCACCGACGGCGGCACCGACCGGGGCGAGCGGCGGGGCGATGGCACCGGCGGCCGCGCCACCGATGGCGGCACCGGCGGCAGCGCCGAGCGGCGGGCCGACGACGGCGCCGATTTCCTCGCCCTTCTTGCCGAAGGCGTTGGCGTACTTGTGGTCTTCCAGGTTCTGCACACCGACGGTGCCGACCGGCACGGCGACGGCGGAGTTGGTGGCCGGGGCGGCGGGCGCGGCTTCAGCCGACGCGGCCGGGGCGGCGATGCCCAGGATGGATCCGGCCGCCATGACGCCGAGGACGGTGCGGGCAAAGGCTTTGTTGCGCATGGAACCCTGCTTTCTACAACCCGAACAGCGTGGGGACTGGGGGCACTCAGTCCAACTGAAAAAGTTTCACGTAGTCACGGGAAGTGAGTTATCGCACCGTTACAATTCCGCTCTCAGGAAAAGTTTCCCCGTTGGTAAGTCCGCAGGTCATGTACGGGTTACCGGCGGGTAATCCCTTGGTTGAAAAGGGAATTGGCAACACAACGGCGATGTGAGCTGCACTTTTACGCGAATCTAACAAGCCTTCGGACAAGGAAAACCGGGCCGCGCTTCCCGTTGCGCGACCCGGTTTCCGGTGAATCAGCGAGCTACTGCGCCCGCTGGCTCAGCTTGTCCTCCAGGCGGTGCTTGCCGCCCTTCGCGAACCCGATGAGGGTGTCGCCGGTCTTGCCGGCCAGAGTGCCGAAGGTGCGGCCGGCCACCGGACCGATCGCACCGCCCGCCCGCTCGCCGACGACGGAACCGACGGAACCACCGATGCCCGCCGCGGGTGCGGCCACCGAGCCGGCGAGGGCCTTACCCGCCGCGCCGCCCAGCTTGCTGCCGAGCGTCGGGCCGAGGGTGCCACCGAGCTGCTCGCCGGTCGCGGAACCGGTGTCGGCCAGCGAGAAGTTCTTCTGCTGGTCCAGTTCCTTGTTGACCGACTTCAGCGCCTCGAGGTCGATGTCGTCCTTCTTGACGTGCCGGCCGGTGTCCTTGGCCTCGGCCTTGCGGTGCTTACCGCTGTCCTCGGCCGGGTCCACGTGCAGCGAGGAGACCTGGCCACTCGCCTCGGGGGCGTTCCGCTTCTCGATGTGCCCACCGAGAATGCCACCCACCATCGCACCTACCGGCTGCCCGATGGTCTTGCCGAGGATGCCCGCGGACTTCTTCACCTCACCGTCGTCCAGCACGGTGTCGCCGTCGTCGTTCGCGGTGAGCGAGTTCAGCACGCCCGCGGTGATCGCCGAGATGGAGCCGAGGCCGAAGCCGCCGAGGAAGCCACCGGTGCGCTCGCCCTCCTGCCTGGTCTGCGGCAGTCGTACGTCACCGCGGTCCGGGACCGGGATCTCGGTGCCGTCGGCGGTCTCCACCGTGCCGCCGGGAGTCGGCTGCGCGGTGGGGGTCTCCGCAGTCGGAGCCTTGTCATCCTCGGCGGGGGTCTGCTGCGCCGGCTTGTCGGCCCCGGGTTCCGGGGTCTCCACCGTCGGCGCCGGAGCCTGGGTCTCCGGCGACTCGGTCTTGTCGGCGTCCTTGCCGGGCAGATGAGCCTCCGGCGCCTTCGGGGCCTGTCCCGTCGGAGGCCGCTCCTTCTTCGGAGCCTCTTCCTTCTTCGGGGCTTCCGTCGTGGGAGCCTCGGTCTTCGGGGCCTCGGTGGTCGGCGCAGGGGTGCTCGTGGTCGGTGCCGTCGTCGTCGGCGGCGCCTCGTTGGTGGTGCTCGGCAGCTCCGCCGGTGCCGACGGGGCAGGTGTTTCCGTCTGCTGCGGTGCCTCGGTCTGCGGAGGCTGCTGCTGGTTGGTCGAGATCTCCGGCTGTGCCTGGGCCGCGGGCAATCTGCCCCACGACTCGTCAGGGTTAGCGCTGGTGCCGGGATCGTTGGTCAGTGGTTCCGCTATCGCCGACGCGGTCGGCGCGATGACACCGAGAAGGCTACCTGCGGCGACAACGCCGAAAGCGGCCCCGGTGAGCTTCTTGTTCGGCTTTGGCATCGCACGGTGCCGGCCGCGCGCGGGGCGTGCTCTGCGGGCCTTGTGACTCACAGTCTCCTCCTTCACCCATCCTGCTGCCACGTACAACTAGGGTTTACGGATTGAGTGACGCCTTATAACGGCAAACTTGGTAAAAAGTCGGGACGTAACACCGGGGTTACTTCGGTCACCGATTTCGTTGCCAGAGAAGACACTTCCCATGGTCGCCACGCGAATGTCTGCGCAGGTCCGGGGCATGATGTCAATTGCACCAACGATAATGCGACTATTCGTCGTGTCTCGTTGCGCCGACTGGTGGAAGAACGCGTAACCTTGATCTGGTCAAGTTGTGTAGACCACTGTTGGGCGGGACCATGCCGACGATTGACAGATCAGATGGTCGGCCGTACTACCGGCAGATCGCTGATGACCTCCGGCGGCGGATCATCCAGGGGCAGTACGGGCCCGGTGACCAGTTGCCCTCGGAGCGCGTGCTCACCGAGGACTACGAGACATCGCGGCTGACCGTGCGACAGGCCATCGGCCTGCTCCGCACCGAGGGCCTGTTGCTGGCCGAGCACGGCCGCGGCCTGTTCGTCCGCGCCGCCGTCCCGGTGCAGCGCCTCGCCCGCACCCGGCTGGACCGGGCGCAGCGGCAGGCCGGAGCCGGCGCCTTCCAGACCGATGCGCAGCGCGCGGGCTTCCAGCCGTCGGTGGACGTCGACGTGTACAGCGCCACCGCCGACGCCCGGATCGCCGAACTGTTGCAGGTGTCGACCGGATCCCGGCTGATCGTCCGGGAGCGGCTGATGATGGCGGACAAGGTCCCCGTGCAGCTGTCCACATCCTGGCTGCCCGCCGAGCTCGCCGCGGGTACCCGGATCGAGCTGCGGGACACCGGGCCGGGCGGTATCTACGCCCGGCTGGAGGAGAAGGGCCACCTGCTGGCCCGGTTCACCGAGTCGGTGCGGGCCCGGATGCCGTCCCAGGACGAGGCCTCCGCGCTGCGGCTGGCCGTCGGGACCCCGGTGCTCGCCGTGACCCGAACGGCGTTTGACCAGCATGGACGCCCGGTGGAGACGAATGACATGGTGCTCGCGGCCGACCGCTACGAGCTGACCTACGAGTTCTCTGCGGACTAGGGATCCCGAAGTTGACGAGATTCGGGAGAAGAACATTCCCGAACCTCGTCAACTTCGGACCACGCGTGGCGGAGCCCGGTATCTCCTGGCGGGAAATACCGGGCTCCTCATCCGCCGGGTGACGGGCCACTGCCACCCGGCGAAGTCCTCTTATCTGAGGTGCAGGCCGGAGATCGCGCGCGCGATGACCAGCTGCTGGATCTGCTCCGTGCCCTCGAAGATCTCGAAGATCTTGGCGTCCCGGTGCCAGCGCTCCACCGGGTGCTCCCGGGTATAGCCGTTACCGCCCAGGATCTGAATCGCCCGCTCGGTGGACCAGGTGGCGACCCGGCCCGCCTTCAGCTTGGACATCGAGCCCTCCGCGTTGGCGAACGGCACGTTGTTGCGACCCATGTACGCGGCCCGCCACACCAGCAGCCGGGCGGCGTCGATCTCGGTCTTGATGTCGGCCAGCAGGAACGAGATCGACTGGTTCTCGATGATCGGCCTGCCGAAGGTGACCCGGCCCTTGGCGTACTCCAGGGAGTACTCGTAGGCGGCGCGGGCGATGCCGACCGCCATGGCGCCGACCGTCGGCCGGGTGAGTTCGAAGGTGGCCATCGCCGCCTGCGAACCGCCCTTGCGCCCCTCGCGGGCCCTGGCCAGTTTCTCGTCCAGCTTGTCCTTGCCGCCGAGCAGGCAGCGGCCGGGAACCCGCACTTCATCCAGGAACAGGTCGGCGGTGTGTGAGGCGCGCAGACCGTGTTTCTTGATCTTCTTCGTGCTGGTCAGGCCTGCGGTGCCGGGCGGGACGATGAACGCGGCCTGGCCCCGGGAGCCGAGGTCCTTGTCCACGACGGCCTGCACCACGTGCACGTTGGCGATGCCGCCGTTGGTCGCCCAGGCCTTGGCGCCGTTGATGACCCACTCGTCGTTCGCCTCGTCGTACACCGCGCGGGTGCGCATGTTCGACACGTCCGAACCGGCCTCCGGCTCCGACGAGCAGAAGGCGGCGACCTTGGGGTCCTTCTCGTCACCGAAGCACTGCGGGACCCACTCCACCAGCTGATCCGGCGTGCCCGCCGCGAAGATGCCCGCCACGGCGAGACCGGTGCCCATGATGGCCAGGCCGATACCGGCGTCGCCCCAGAAGAGTTCCTCCTGGGTGACGGGAACGGACAGGCCCGTCGGGTCGCCGAACCAGGTGGCGAGTGACTCGAAGCTGTAGAGACCGATCTTGGCGGCTTCCTGGATCACCGGCCACGGGGTCTCTTCCCGCTCGTCCCACTCGTGCGCGGCCGGACGCATGACGTCCTTGGCGAAGCCGTGCACCCAGTCGCGTAGTTCGACCTGCTCTTCGGTCAGCTCGGTGGAGAAGGCCATCGGCGTTACGCCTTCGGGAAGTCGAACAGGTTGGTCAGGCCGGCGGCCAGGCCCAGGTCACCCTTGAGCTTGATCTTGCCGGTCATGAACATCACCGGCGGGGAGCCGTTGCCGGAGACCAGCTTCAGGAACTCGTAGGGGCTGGCGGTGATGGACACGCGAGCCTCCTCGTGCTGCGGCGGGATGTTCGCCACGCAGCGGCCGTCGGCGATCACGGTCTCGTAGCGGTCGTAGCCGCCCTCGCCCGCACCGTCGGAGAGTCGCCAGTGGATGATCGCGTTGGTGTTGGCGGCGCGCTCCGGACGGAACTGCTCTTCCATCCGGTTGAAGATCTCCGTCAGAATGCCCTTCTTCAGGGAGGGCACACCCAGCACGGCCTCGATCTGGTCCTTGGACGCGCGGGAGACGAGCTTGGCGAACTCCGCCGGGCCCAGGGAGGAGAGGTCGACTGACTCACCGCTGTCGGCGATCGCGCTAGCCTTGCTCAACATCTCGGCAAGCTGCTCTTTGCTGACCTTTTTCGGGTCGTTTTCGAGGAGGGCGGCGATGGGGTTGCCCGGCGTCTCAGCCATGATGATTCGACCTCTCATTTATACCTACTCGTGAGTAAGGCTACGCAGGAGTAGGTAGACTGGCAAGACTGACCGTAGGATGAACTTCTCGACACGAGGAGGAGGCATGGAGGCAGCTCTGAGCGGCGGGGACACCGCAGGCGGTGATCCCGGGCGTCGCCCGAAGCGGCTACCGCGCACCGTGCGTGAGCGGCAGATTCTGGACGCCGCCGTCTTCGTGTTCTCCCAGCACGGGTATCACGACGCGTCCATGGACGAGATCGCCGAGGTCGCGGGCATCTCCAAGCCGATGGTCTACTCCTACCTCGGCTCCAAGGAGGATCTGTTCTCCGCGTCCATCCGCCGCGAGGCCACCAAGGTCATCGAGGCGATCGCGGAGACCATGACCCCCGGCCGGACGCCGGAGATGATGCTCTACGACGGATTCGTCGCCTTCTTCACCTTCGTCAGCCAGAACCGGGACAGCTGGCGGGTGCTGCACCGGCTCGCCGCCAACCAGGGCGGACCGTTCTTCGCCGAGTGGGCGGAGATGCGAGACCGGGTGATCGAGGTGGTCTCCACCCTGATGGTGCACCAGGGCAGCGAGGGTGGCCTGCCGGAGGAGATCGCGGTCCAGGGTGAGGCCCTGGCGGCCGCACTGGTCGGCGCCACCGAGTCCCTGGCGGACTGGTGGATGGACCACCCCGAGGCCTCGCCACGCAAGATGGCGGCCCGGATGATGAGCCTGGTGTGGAACGGCTTCGGCGACATCCTGCGGGGCGACTACTGGGTGCCGCCCCACAAGCGCTAACTCAGCAGCTTCCGGATGAGCAGGATGGCCGAGTCGATGTCCTGTGGCTCGCCGGTGATCAGTTCGCGGTAGAAGAAGGACTCGCCGATCCGGACGACGCCGTAGGCCAGGGTCGCCGGCGGGATGTCCGGATCGCCGATCTCCTCGATGATCATCTCGGTCGTGAACGCGACGAGCCCCCGCTGCACGATGCCGTGCTTGGAGGTCATCACCCGCAGGGTCTGCTCCGCGTTGTGCTTCATCGCGTTCCGCACCTGGGGTATCTCGGCGACGAAGTGCAGCGACCGTCCCACCTGCTCGGCGACCGCCTCCGCTCCGCGTAGGCCCTCCTCGCGGATCCCCGCCCGCAGTTCGGTGATGACCGGTTCGGCGAACTGCCAGAACGCTGCGCCCAGTAGTTGCCCGCGGTCGCCGTAGCGGCGGTAGAGCGTGGCCCGGCTCAGGCCGGCCAACTTGCTCAATGCCTGCATGTCCACCCGGTTGTCCTGCAGAAACATCACCGCGGCCGTGGAGAGGACAGGGTCCTGGGCGTCACGGGGAGTCATTGGCCCAGTCTGGCAGGTGAGACAAATGGCGGAAATGTCTCACCGACCCTACCGTGGATATAACGCCATTATTAACCACGTGAAGGGGTAGTAGGTCGTGAGAGAAGCCATCGCATGGAATCCGCCCATCGACCCGTCCGCCGGGCTGCTCGCCCGGATGGGGGTCCGGGTGAAGCGGGCGTGGGGCAACGCGGTCGACCGGGTCATCGGCTGGTTGCTGCTGCCGATCGCCGAGGCGCTGGAGCAGGTCGAGCCGTTGCCGCGCACTCCGCTCCGGTCAGGCGAGCAGCTTCCGGATGATCAGGGCGGCCGCGTCGATGTCCGGCGCGTCTCCGGTGATGAGTTCCCGGTAGTAGAAGGACTCGCCCACCCGGACGACCGCGTACGCCAGCGTCTCCAGGGGAATGGCTCCGGTATCGCCGATCTCCTGGGAGATCATGCCGGCCACTGAGGCAATGAGTCGTCGTTGCACAACGCCGTGCTTCGATGCCATCACCCGCATCGTGGTCTCGGCGTCCCGATCCATCATCGCGCGCATCTGCGGTAACGAGGCGCTGATCGTCAGGCAGCGGCGGATGTTCTCCGCCACCGCGTCCGCTCCCGAGTGTCCCTCGGCGCGCACCTCGCGGCTGACCTGCTGCATGGTCGGCTCCATGAGTCGCCACAGCACCTCGCCGAGCAGGTGTTCCCGGCCTTCGTAGTGCCGGTACAGGGTCGCCCGGCCGATCCCGGTCTCGGCGGCCAGCGCCCGCAGGTCCAGCCAGCCGTCCCGCAGGAACATGGTCTGAGCCGCGTCGAGCACTGAGTCTTGAGACACCATGGACATAGTGTCTCACGTGAGACACACTCAACTGCATGTCTCAGCGCTTCCTGAAACGGCTGGTGCAGGCCCTGCCGTTCCTCGCCCTGCTGGCCATCGTGCTGGCCCAGCCCGCGATGCGCGAGTTCGCCCTGGTCAACGTGCTGGTGCAACTGGTGCTGTTCCTGGTGATCGCCAACATTCCGGCGTACCGCACCGGGCTGATGTCCTACGTGGATGTCGCCTGGCCGTGGGGCCTTGTCGCCATCGGCGTGCAGACGCTGATCTTCGGCCACCCGCTGGACTGCCCGCTGACCGCCGTCACCGCGATCATCTACCTGCTGATCGGCGGCCGGATGGGCCTCTGGGGCGCGAGCCTGATGTTCAAGCAGCGGCCGACCCAGGACCTACAGCGGTATCGCTACCAGCGCAGACGCTGGGAGAAGCACGGCTACCAGAGCGAGCAGCTGTCGCTCCAGTACGAGATCAGCCTGCAGGGCCTGGCGAACATGAGCTTCTGCGCGCTGCCCGCACTGTTGATCGTCTCGGCGGGTGACACCCTGGGGTGGGTGGAGGTCATCGCCATCGCCCTGTGGTCGCTGAGCTTCGTGCTGGAGACCGTCGCCGACCTGCAGAAGGCCGCCTTCGGCAAGACCCATCGGGGCGTGACCTGCGACGTCGGGCTGTGGAAGTACAGCAGGCACCCCAACTACTTCTTCCAGTGGATGCAGTGGAACGCGTTGATCCTGCTCGCGCTGCCCACCGTCGAGGTGCACACCGCGCTGGGCATCGCCACCCTGATCGGCCTGCTCGGCATCAGCTACGTGTTCTACGTGACCCTGGTGTACGCCACCGGCGCGGTGCCCGCCGAGTACTACAGCCGGCTGTCCCGGCCGGACTACGCGGAGTACCAACGCACCACGAACCGCTTCTTCCCGGGCCGTAACAGAACCGCGACATAACCAGGACAGAGATCGGACCTGGCCAGGACACTGGCCGAGCAGTGTCTTCAGCATGCTCAAGAAACTGTGCGCGGTCGCGGTCATCGCCGCCGGACCCCTCTACTGGTGGCAGGCCGAGGCCAAGGCCGCGCCGGCTGATTCCTGTTCCGTGCCCGTCATCAACTGGAACAGGGCGGTGCACCACAAGGTCCTGCCGGTGATCTACCAGGACGGTTCCCGATGCTGAGGAAAATCGGTCTCCTGGCGCTGCTGATCGCCATCCCGATGAGCACGCTGGTCTGGAACGGTCAGCTGGGCGTCGCCCCGGTGGCGGCGCGGTCCGACCTGAACTGGCAGCCCTGCGCGGAGATCGCCGAGGACTGGGATCAGGCGGATCGGGTCTCCGAGTGCGCCAGGATCAAGGTTCCGGTGGACCACGCCAAGCCGGACGGCCGCAAGATCGAGCTGGCGATCAGCCGGATCAAGGCGACCGACATCGGCCGGCGCAAGGGTGCGCTGCTGCTCAACCCGGGTGGGCCGGGAGACCAGGCGACCACCATGCCCGCGCAGTTCGCGAAGTCGAAGCTCGGTGAGCTCGGCAAGGTCTACGACCTGGTCGGCTTCGACATCCGCGGCTCCGGGTACAGCGACAAGTTCCATTGCGCCGAGATGGACGTGACGAGTTCCGCGCAACTCGCTCCGGCGCTGGCCGCCTGCGCGAAGAAGGATCCCGAATCCATGCGGGCGTTCAACACCGAGACCAACGCGCGGGACATGGACCTCGTCCGGCAGGCGCTGGGCGAGGACGAGATCAGCTTCTACGGCGTCTCCTGGGGCACCTCGCTCGGCAGCGTCTACCGGACCCTGTTCGATTCGCACGTCGACCGGATGATGCTGGACTCGGTTCTCGCTCCCGGTCAGGCCATGGACCAGCAGCGGGATCAGGCGACCGCGAGGGAGGAGCTGACCCGGCTGTTCATGGCGTGGATCGCCCGGCACGACGCCGTCTACCACTTCGGCGGCACGGTGGACGCGGTCACCACGGCGGTCGACGGCCTCAAGGCCAAGACGGACGAGTCCACCTTCCGCTCGCTGCTGGGCTCGGCCAGGGCGGACTGGGCGGAGTCGGCCGGGCAGCTCGCCGGCCTGCGGGATGGCACGGCGCCCAAGGCACCGCCTGCCCGGCCCGCGAACTCGGGGAACGGCCTGTGGAAGCTCGACTACCAGGACGGCGACGCGAACCTGATGCTGTACGCGTTTCGCTGCAACGAGGCGGCCGGCCTCGACTTCTGCGCTCAGTACCCGTTCCCGGCGAAGCACTTCGACCTGGTCCGCGGCACGAGCCGGCTCCAGCTGGTGGGCCACCGGTGGGAGACGAACACGGTCTACGGCTGGGCGCAGCAGATGCGGGAGAGCGTCGGCGACGCGCTGCTCACGGTGAACGACGACGTGCACGCCTCGTTCTGGAACCTGCCCTGCGCGAGCAAGGGAGTCCAGTTCTTCCTGAAGGGCAGCCTCAGCAACGACGTCTGCGAGGGCGCTCCGATTCGGGAGCCCTAATAGTCCCGAAGTTGGCGATGTTCGGGCAAAGAACGTGCCCGAACATCGCCAACTTCGGAGCGGTATCTAGCGGATGGTGCCCGCGAGGTGCGGCTTGCCCTTACGAGCGTCGGTCAGCGCGAAGTCGAAGCCGCCGGCCGCCTCGGTCGAGGTGAACGCGACCTTGGCGGGCAGCAGGATCGGCAGCTTGAAGCTGACGTCCACGGTGAACTTCTCCGGCAGCCTGCCCTCGAACGCGGCGAGGCACCGCGCCTTGGACCACATGCCGTGCGCGATGTTCCGCGGGAAGCCGAACAGCTTCGCGGTGATCGGGTTCAGGTGAATCGGGTTGTAGTCACCCGAGACGCCCGCGTAGCTCCAGCCCAGGTCACCGGGCAGCGGCCACACCGCGTTCGGCTCCTGCGGGGCGGCTGCCTCCTTCGGCGCTTTGGCCCCACCCTCAGAAGAGGTGGTGGACTTGCCGCGCTTCAGGATCGTGGAGACGCCGTCCCACACCGTCTCGCCGCCCACGGAAGCCGAGGCGACGACGTCGAACTGCGTGCCCTTGTCGTGTGCGCGCAGGTCGGCCAGCTTCACCGTGATGGTGAGCTTCTCGCCGGTGGTCACCGGCCGGTGCTGGGTGATCTGGTTGCGGATGTGCACCAGGCCCGTCGCCGCGAACGGGAACCCGGGGTCGGTCATCAGCTGCAGATGCACCGGGCCGGCCAGGGTGTGGATGTAGGTCGCGGGCAGCGCGTCACGCAGCCCGAACCCGCACACCTTGTTGTACTCGGCCAGCTTCGCGCCGTCGATCGCCAGATCCTTCAGCACGTACTCGGTCTCCGGCAGCGTGTCCCCGCTGCGGAAGAACGAGGTCAGCGCCGCCTTGCCGAACAACAGGTTCTGGTTCGGGACGCCGGGCAGTTCCTTGAGGGCCATGACCTATGCCCCGATCAGGTGCTGCCCGCAGACCCGCACCACGTTCGCGGTGAGACCGCCGGAGGCCGGGCTGGCGAACCAGGCGATGCCCTCGGCGACGTCCACCGGCTGCCCGCCCTGGGACAGCGAGTTCATCCGGCGGGCTGCTTCCTTGATGGTCAGCGGCACGGCCGCGAACATCTTGGTCTCGATGGTGCCGGGGGCGATGACGTTGATGGTGATGTCGTTCTTGGCGAACTCCGGCGCCCAGGACTGCGCCAGGCCGATGACGCCGGCCTTGGTGGTGCCGTAGTTGGTCTGGCCGCGGTTGCCCGCGATGCCGGCGATCGAGGAGATCGTGATGATCCGGCCGCCCTTGTTGATGGCCTTGGCCTCCAGTAGCGCGGCGTTGATGTCCTCCTGCGCGGTCAGGTTGATCGCGATGGCCAGGTCCCAGCGCTTCTCGTCCATGTTGGCGATCAGCTTGTCCCGGGTGACACCGGCGTTGTGCACCACGATGTCCAGGCCGCCGTGCCGCTCCTTGGCGAACTCGGCGATCTTCTGACCGGCGTCGGCCGCGGTGATGTCCAGCTGCAGCGCGCTGCCACCGATCCGGTTGGCCACCTTGGACAGGTCCTCGCCCGCCTGCGGCACGTCCAGCACGATGACCTTGGCGCCGTCCCGGGCGAAGGTCTCGGCGATGGACTCACCGATACCGCGGGCGGCTCCGGTGACCAGCGCGACCTTGCCCTCCAGGGGCTTGTCCCAGTTGGCCGGCTCCTCGACCTTGCCCTTGCCGATCTTCGCCACCTGGCCCGAGACATAGGCCGACTTGGCGGAGAGGAAGAAGCGCAGCGTGGACTCGATGGCACCCTCGGCGCCGGGCGCGACGTAGATCAGGTTTGCGGTGGCGCCCTTCTGCGCCTCCTTGCCCAGCGACCGGGTCAGGCCTTCGAGGGAGCGCTGGGCGGTCCGCTCGCGCGGGTCCTTCAGTTCCTCGGGGGTGCTGCCCAGGACGATGAGTCGTCCCGACGAGTTCACACTGCGGAACGCGTTGTGGAAGAACTCGTAGGCCTGCTTCAGCTGGGTGGAGTCCTTGATGCCGGTCGCGTCGAAGACCAGCGCCGCGTGCTTGGCACCGGGCTGTTCCTTCGAGGCGGGCCGCACGTATTCGGTGGCCACCTCGGCGCCGATCGACTTGAAGACCGCGTTCACCGAGTCGGTGAGCCTGGCGCCTTCACTCGAGCCGAACAGGATGGTGCCATCCACGACCGGCTGGCCGGCCTTGTAGCGCCGCAGCGGCACGGGGTTGGGCAGGCCAAGGCGCTTCACGAAGAAGCCACCGAAACCCGATTGCGCGAACTTTGTGTACTGATCGGACATGTGAGATGCCTCCCTACTCGGAAGTAAGGCTACTCTTGGGTAGGTTATGGTGACCAGCGTAGTGCAGTTCACATTTGGTCTACGGAGGACTTATGGCCGCGGAAGTTCGTCGAGTGGCGGTACTGGGTGGCAACCGGATCCCGTTCGCGCGGTCCAACGGCCCCTACAAGACCGCATCCAACCAGGACATGCTCACCGCCGCACTCGATGGCCTGGTGAGCCGGTTCGGCCTGCAGGGCGAGAAGGTCGGCGAGTTCGTGGCCGGCGCCGTGCTCAAGCACAGCCGCGACTTCAACCTCGCCCGTGAGGTCGTGCTGGGATCCGGCCTGTCGCCGGAGACCCCCGCCTACGACATCCAGCAGGCGTGCGGCACCGGTCTGGAAGCGGTCATCCTGGTCGCCAACAAGATCGCCCTCGGGCAGATCGAGGTCGGCATCGCCGGTGGTACCGACACCACCAGTGACGCGCCGATCGGCGTCAACGAGAACCTGCGCCAGATCCTGCTGGAGACCAACCGGCAGAAGACTTTGGGCGGCCGCCTCAAGCAGCTGGCGAAGATCCGCCCCGGTCACATCGTGCCGGACATCCCCAAGAACGGTGAGCCGCGCACCGGCCTGTCCATGGGCGAGCACCAGGCCATCACCACCAAGGCCTGGAACATCACCCGTGAGGCGCAGGACGAGCTGGCCGCCGCCAGCCACCAGAACCTGGCCAAGTCCTACGAGGAGGGCTGGCAGGACGACCTGATCACCCCGTACCTGGGCGTGACCAAGGACCAGAACCTGCGCGCCGACTCGCGCGGCGAGAAGCTGGCCAAGCTGAAGCCCGTCTTCGGCGACAAGGAGACCGGCACCATGACCGCCGGTAACTCCACCCCGCTGTCCGACGGCGCGTCCACCGTGCTGCTGGCCAGTGAGGAGTGGGCCAAGGCGCACAACCTACCGGTGCTGGCGTACTTCACCTTCAGCGAGAACGCCGCGGTGGACTACGTGCACGGTGGCGAGGGCCTGCTGATGGCCCCGGCCTACGCGGTGCCGCGGATGCTGGCCAAGGCCGACCTGAAGCTGCAGGACTTCGACTTCTACGAGATCCACGAGGCCTTCGCCGGTCAGGTGCTCTCCACGCTCGCCGCGTGGGAGGACGCCGACTTCGCCAAGTCCAAGCTGGGCCTCGACGCGCCGCTCGGCTCCATCGACCGGTCGAAGCTGAACGTCAAGGGCAGCTCCCTCGCCGCCGCGCACCCGTTCGCCGCCACCGGCGCCCGGATCGTGGCCAACGCGGCGAAGCTGCTGAACGAGAAGGGCTCCGGCAAGGTGCTCATCTCCATCTGCGCCGCCGGTGGCCAGGGCGTCACCGCCATCCTGGAGAAGTAGGCACGACAGTCGAAAGCCCCGGCGACCGTGTTGGTCGCCGGGGCTTTTGCGTGTGGGGGACTACAGGTCGCCGAGCAGGAGGTGCACCAGGGCGTCGACGATTTCGACGAGGGACGACACCACACCGGTCGAGTTCTGCATGTCGGGCTTCCTTCCGTTGGGGCGTTACGTGAACAACTATTGGCTCGCTTTGCGACGAACCGGTATCCACGTTGTGCCACGCCGGTAAAGGCAGCACCCCCTGAGTAACGACTAGATAACGGACACTCCTGACCAGCAGAAACGCGCTGCTAGCCGATGAGTGACCACACCGCCGTGCACTCCGCGGAGACGGTGATCTGCTCCGGCTCCAGGTTCAGGTTGGTCGTGTCCGGTGCGTCGAAGCTCTGCGCGGAGGCGGCGCCCATCGCGTAGGCCCGCGGCGCGATCGCGGACGTGCCGTCCCCATCCGAGATGCGCAGCAGGTTGCCCAGCTGGGTACCGAGAGCGGTCGCGTACCCCTCGGCCCGCCGCCGCGCGTCGCTGACCGCCAGGTACTGCGCGTCCTGCACCGCGTCACCCGGGTCGGACAGCTCCCAGTTGGGCCCGTTCACGTGTGCGGGCTCGGCCGCGATCAGGCCGTTCAGCAACTCCTCCAGGGCGCCGTTCGCGGCCACCCGGATCTGGTACTGCTGGTCGGCCTGCGAGCCGATCTGCTTGCCGTCCTCCCAGGCCGCGGACACCGACAGCCCACGCGAACGCACCTCGAAACGCTCGTCGACGAGGAGCCGTTCCACCTCGGTCACCTGGTCGGCGAGTTTCTTCACCGCGAGCTTGCGGTCCGCGGCGGTGGCCGAGAACGTCACCCAGACCTGCGCGCGGTCGGCGGTCCGCTCGACCTCGCCCTTACCTCTGGTCACCACTTCTGCCACTGGAACCTCCTGGGTCGCTTGACGTCGAACCTAGTTGCCGCCGCACCGGATTTCGACTTTTATCCGGCCGATCATGTGGCCTGGGGCACAGTTCTCCCTGTTCTGCCAACGGAAACTTGATCTGTCGAGATCATCTGGCCTCCTGGGGGAAGTACGGCCATTCGACATAGCCCCCGTTACCCGGAATGGAGGCCCGATGGCCGAGTGGTTGCTCGCCCCCGCGCTGGAGACCCTGCGGTTCCAGTTCAACGAGCAGTTCCCGGACCGCAACAAGGCATCCGATGGCGCGATCGGCGACGACGCGCACCGGAACCAGGGGTCGGCCAGCGATCACAACCCGTGGGTCGTGCTGGACGGCCAGGCCTGGGTGACCGCCCTCGACATCACCCACGACCCGGACAACGGCGTGGACATGAACCGGTTCACCGACGAGATGCTGGAGGCCACCAGGAACGGCGGCGAGTACCGGCTGAAGTACCAGATCTTCCGGGCGTTGATCATGGACACCCGGCCGGGGCAGCGGCCGTTCGAGTGGACGCCGAGCTTCGAGCACTACGGCCACGCGCACTTCTCGGTGCTGGACACCCGCGCGCTGCTCGATGACCAGCCGTGGGACCTGCCGATGCTGGCCGGCACCACGAAGCCCGCCGAGGGCGGTTTCCGGTTACGTCCGGGCGCGTACTTCGGCCCGCTGACCGGCCCGGTCGACTCGCATGGCGGAGCGACCGGCTGGGAGCGCGACCAGGTCGCCCGGATCCAGCGACGGCTGCAGGAACTCGGCTACGCGCCGAGCCACGAGGGCTGGGCAGACGGCCGGTTCGAGCAGGAGACCGCGGACGCCGTGGCCGCCTGGCAGCGGGACAAGATGCCGGGGACCACCCGCTTCGGTGAGGTCTGGCCGGATGACTGGGCGATCCTGTTCTCCTAGCCTTCTCTAGTGCTTTCTAGAGTTGGTCGAAGAGTTCTGAATATCCTTTGATCGCGGTGAGCAGGGCGACCAGGAACGGCAGCACCAGCACGATCAGCCAGGCGCCCTCGGTGAACTTGACGCAGGTGACGACGACGGCGGCGACCGCCGTCAGCGTCGCCCCGAGGCCGTTGACGGCCAGTCGCCAGGTCTCGCCCTGTTCCCGCAGCCAGTGCCGCACCATGCCCACCTGGCACAGGGCGAAGCCGATGAAGACGCCGATGGCGAACAGCGGCACCAGCACCTCCAGCGCGCCGCCGGAGAACACCAGCAGCACGGCGGTGAGCCCGGACAGCACCAGAATCCCCACCCGGTGCACCAGCCGGTCCCGGCAGTGCCCGAACGCGGCGGGCAGATACCGGTCCTTGGCCAGCTTCGCGGTCAGCACCGGCATGCCACCGAACGAGGTGTTCGCGGCCAGCGCCAGCACGACCATGGTCATCAGCTGCACGGCCAGGTACAGCCCGCCGTCGCCCAGCGAGCCCTCCACCAGCAACGACAACACGGTGCGCCCCTCGACCGGCCGCAGGTCGAAGAGCTGCACCAGCGCGGCGAGGCCGATCAGCAGGCCGCCGAGCACGAAACCGAGTACCGCCTCGGACCGCGCCGCGACCCGGGAGCCGCGGAACGACGGGGTGGCGTTGGCGATGGCCTCCACCCCGGTCAGCGCCGAGCAGCCGTTGGCGAACGCGGCCAGGATGAGCAGCACGCCGACTCCGGTAGCGGTCTGCGTGTGCGTCGGCGCGGGCAGCGGGGTGACCGGTTCCCCGCGCCACAGGCCGGCCACGATGACCAGCGCGATGAGCAGCACGAAGATCGCCGCCGGCAGCGCGAAGGTGCGTCCACTGGCCGCCACACCCTTGAGGTTCACCCAGGTCAGCAGGGCCAGGGCCAGCAGGCACAACTCGGTGGTCCACGGCAGCAGCCCCGGTACGGCCGAGGTCAGCGCGGCCACCCCGGCGGCGATCGACACGGCCGCGTTCAACACGTAGTCCACGATCAGGCTCGCGGCGGCGATCAGCCCGGCCCGCTGACCCAGGTTCCTCGTGGCCACGGTGTAGGCACCGCCGCCGTCCGGGTACGCGGTGATCACCTGGCGGTAGGCCAGGATCAGCACCGCCAGCAGCGCGACGATCGCACCCGTCACCGGCAACGTCCAGGAGATCCCGGCCGCGCCGGCGGCGGCCAGCGCGACCACGACCGCCTCCGGGCCGTAGGAGACGGAGGCCAACGCGTCCAGCCCGAGGGCGGCGACGCCGGTGATGGTGCCCAGCCGGAACTTGTGCTCCGGTGCGGGGGCCGTGCGGACTACGGGGTGAATCGCCATGGTCGCGAGCGTGCGCCCGCGCGGGCCGGGCTGGGGAGTGGCCTTGACGCGATCTCTACGCCGCTGTGGCGCACCTGACTGGTCGCGTTAGCGGGGGTTGCGTCCGGCGGTCGGGGGAAGGGCGCTTTGGAGGAGGAGACGGGCCCGGGGCGGGGACTTTCCGGCCTGGCTGTCGGGTGGGGGCACGCCTTTCTGGTGGGGATGGGAGGGGAGTTGGGCCTTTCCTGCCTGGCTGTCGGGTGGGGGCACGCCGGTCTTGGTGGTCTGGTCCGCTGCGCGGGGCTGGGGCGCGGCTCGACCTGCCGGACCGGCCTTCCATCGTCAGTCCACAGTGGACCAAGGCTGTTATCCGTCTTCAAGACCGATAACAGGGTGTTTTTCGGTCTTGAAGACGGATAACCCTTGGCCTGCTCACTCACAAGGGCACCATCAGTCCCAGTGGTCACCTCAGTCACGCGCAAGTTCGCGATGACCCGCGCCGACAGCACAGTCCGGCGTGCCCCCACCCGACGGCCCGGCAGGAAAGACGGGCCCCTAGCACGTCTCCCCCTCCAAAGCCTCCTTCGGCAAAAGGCCAGACCCAACCCCGAGGCGTCCCAATCCGGACAACACGCCTACCCCCGTATCCACAAATATCGGGCCCACGCTAGATCGATGGATACAGTCGGATGATGGACCCGATCCGGAACCCGTTCGCCCCCGGCGCCGGTCAGCGCCCGCCCGAGCTCGCCGGCCGTGACCGGGAGCTGGATGCCTTCACCGTGGTGCTGGAACGAGTCGCGCGCGGCCGGCCGGAACGCAGCCTGGTGCTCACCGGCCTGCGTGGCGTCGGTAAGACGGTGCTGCTCGGTGAGCTGAAGTCGATGGCCATGCACCGCGGCTGGGGCACCGGCAAGATCGAGGCGCGGCCGGAGGCCGACCTGCGCAAGCCGCTGTCCGCCGCCCTGCACCGGGCGATCCGGGACCTGGCCGTGCGGCACCGCAACCCCGAACAGGTGGAGACGGTGCTCGGCGTGCTGAAGGCCTTCGCGCTGAAGGCCAACCCGGCGGACGCGAAGCTGCGGGAGCAGTGGCAGCCGGGCATCGACGCGCCCGTCGCGCACGGCCGGGCCGACTCCGGGGACATCGAGATCGACCTGGTCGAGCTGTTCACCGACGTCGCCGAACTGGCCGCCGACGTGGGCACCGGGGTCGCGCTGCTGATCGACGAGATGCAGGACCTCAAGCCCGCCGACGTCTCCGCGCTGTGCGCCGCCTGCCACGAGCTGTCCCAGTCCGGGGCGCCGCTGGTCGTGGTCGGCGCCGGGCTGCCGCACCTGCCGGCCGTGCTCTCCGCGAGCAAGTCCTACTCCGAGCGGCTGTTCCGCTACGTGCGGATCGACCGGCTGGACCGGGAGGAGGCCGACCGGGCGATGCTGGCGCCGATCAAGCGGGAGGACGCGGAGATCGAGGCCGACGCGCTCACCGCGTTGTTCGAGGTGTCCGGCGGCTATCCCTACTTCGTGCAGGCCTACGGCAAGGCCGCCTGGGACGCAGCGCCGAAGAACCCGATCACCGAGGAGGACGTGCGGGTGGCCGCGCCGGAGGCGGAGGCCGAGCTGGCCGTCGGTTTCTTCGGCTCCCGGTACGAGCGGGCGACCCCCGCCGAACGGGAGTACCTGCGGGCGATGGCCGAGCTGACCGAGGGCCGGGACGAGGGCATCCCGACGGCGACGGTGGCCGACCATCTGGGCCGGAAACCCTCCTCACTGTCGCCCAGCCGGGACTCGCTGATGAAAAAAGGCCTGGTCTACAGCGCCGAGCGCGGCCTGATCGCGTTCACCGTGCCGCACTTCGGCCGGTTCCTGCTCGGCCGGGAAGAGTGACCCGAGCTACACGTTCACCCTCGGTTTGTCCGGTCGGTGTCGGGAAGTCACCGATGAATCGTCGGTCTGTGGGTCAGCTCACCGAATAAACGGGTGCAATCCGGGTACTTCTTTGCCATACTTGTGTTGTCGCAACGACGTCAAGTCACAAGGGGATGACGCAAGTGAACTTCGCAGCCAAGATCCGCGCCCGGCGCGTCGAGGCGCGTAACCGTAAGTCGATCTCGCGAGCGATCGACAACGCAGCTACTCCGGCCCTGCGGCACGAGCTCATGCTCATCGCCCAGGCGCAGGTGACCACCCTCCGCTAAACCGATTCGCTCGGTCCCACTAGCGCGCTGATGAGTGCAGCAGCGCCACCGTGCGCGGGCCCGCCTGCAGGGGGCAGGCCCGCATCCCACACGCGGTGAATGTGGACGGAGGAACAGAACGACCCCCGGCGCACCCTCCCAGCGCCGGGGGTCGTTTTTCCTTTTCTGGCCCATCATTTCCGTGCACCTATGTGCACTTGCGTGACCGACAGTGCTCCGATCAGTCGATCAAAGTTGATCATTAGAGTGTGATGACGGTCACATCATTGTCTGGGTGTAACGCATTCGCTCCCCATATCGATAAGCCGGATGACTCCGCGATGCTGTCGGACCCCCGACCCGGCAGCTTCGCGGGGTTTTCCACGTAACTGGGGGTTGCTGGGGGAACTGGGGGCGGTGTACTGGCCCCGCGCGACAGTGCATATGGCGCGCGGGGCCGGCACCCAAAACAGCGACGAGGGGCCGCGTCCGGCATAGGACGCGGCCCCTCGTTTCGTCTGGTGCCTCAGTCGAAAGTGACCAGGCTGGTCCGGTAGCCGGGCGCCGGCGTGCCTTCCGGGTGCACCAGCACCACGAAGTCGGCCAGCGCGTTGTCGGTCGGCTCGCCGTTGACGTCGGTGGCGCCGGGTTCGGCCGACCAGTCGATCAGGTGCGCGGTCGCCTGGTAGCGGCCGGGCGGCAGGGGCAGCTCGATCACGTCGCCGACCGGCTCCGCGCTCACGCACTCCAGGCCGGACAGGCACACCGACCCGGACGAGACGAACAGGTACGGGGCCGACGAGTCGGACACGTACTGCTTCTCCCGATCGGTCAGTCCGCCCGTGGTGTCGTCGACCACGCGCAGCACGAACTGGTAGCTGCCATCGGCGCCGATGTTCACCGGCACGATCTGGCCCGCGCTCACCAGTTCGACGAGTTCGTCGTCCTCCAGGGTGTCCGCTTCCCAGCTGTCGTCGTCGGCCAACCGCTCGATGGCCTCCGGGTCCCACAGGGCCCACATGCCGGAGTCTGTGGCGAGTGCCGCGGATACCTCGTCTGTCGTCAGTGCGTCGCTCACCGGATCTCCCCTAGTTGAGTTACCGGCGCGAGGCTAGCGAATCCCCGTGCGTAGAGACAGCGAGTGCCGCCTTCCGGGTGAGGTCCTGACGTGAGGGGACCTTGGTCCCGACTTCCCGGCAGGCCGTTTACCTCGTGCACACGGCTCGGCACACTACAGTTGTAGTAGCCGACGTCCAGGGGGACACAGCATGTCGAAACACTTCGCCTTCATCGCGTTTCCCGGCCTGGGGCACCTGAATCCGGTGCTGGCCGTGGCCCGCGAGCTGATCGCGCGGGGACACCGGGTCACCGTGCCGACGGTGCCGCAGCTGACCGCGCTCGTCGAGGCGGCCGGCGCCGCCGCACCGGTGATCGAGTCGCCGATGCTGACCGCGCACATGGCGGGCGACGGCCTCGCCGCCGAGGGCGTCACCTTCGACACCACCCTGCAGGTGTTCATCGCCGAGGCCAGGGGCACCGCCGACCAGTATCTGCGGATCTTCGACGGTGACCGGCCGGACGTTTTGCTCCAGGACCACATCGGCTGGGCGGGCACCCTGCTCGCCGACCGGTGGGACCTGCCGCTGCTGCGGGTCTACCCCTCCCTCGCGCACAACGAGAAGTTCTCCATCTGGCGGGCGGCGCTGGCCGGCAACCCGGCCTCGGCGGCGACCGAGCAGGCTCTCGCCGACCTGTACGCCGCCTATGGCCAGCCCGCGCCGAGCCTGCTGGAGTTCCTGGACCGCCAGCCCGATCGCGCCGTCTGCTTCTTCCCGCGCGCCTTCCAGCCCGCCGGTGACAGCTTCGACGACCGCTACACCTTCACCGGCCCCGCTCTGCCGGAAACGGGCACTGAACAGCGGAAACCTGAGCAACCGGTGCTGCTGGTCTCCCTCGGATCGGCCTTCAACGTGCGCCCCGACTTCTACCGGATCGCGATGGACGCGTTCGCCGGTACGCCGTGGCAGGTGGAACTGGCCACCGGGATGGCCGTGGACCACGGCTCGCTGGGGCCGATCCCGGCGAACGTCCGGTTGCACGGGCACGCGCCGCAGCTGGAGATCCTGCAGCGGGCCACGGCCTTCGTCTCGCACGGCGGCATGGGCAGCGTCCAGGAGTCGCTGCTGGCCGGGGTGCCGCTGGTATGCGTGCCGCAGATGATCGAGCAGGAGATCAACTCGGACCGGGTGGCCGAGCTCGGGCTCGGCGAGAAGCTGACCATGGCCGAGCTGACTCCGGAGCTGCTGGCCGCCGCCGTGGACCGGGTGGCCGGTGATCCTGGGGTGGCCGCCCGCATCGCGGTGATCCGCGCGGAGAGCAGGGTCGGCGGCGGGGCCGCGGCCGCGGCGGACGCCGTCGAGCGCATGATCGCAACGTGATCCACTCGAAGGTAAATCCACTTTCGCTCCGGCCGTCCGGTACGCAATAGTGCAGCTGGGCTATTCAAATTTGAGGGGAACCCGGTGTCTCAGCACTTCGCCTTCGTCTGTCTGCCCGCGCTCGGTCACCTGAATCCGGTGCTGGCCGTCGCGGAGACGCTGGTATCGCGAGGACACCGGGTCACCATCCCCACCGCCGCCGCGCACCGCGAGCGGGTCGAGGCGATCGGCGCCGCCGCCCCGCTCTACACCTCGCCCCTGCTGGAGCTGGCCGCGCCGGCCCGGATGGCCGCGCGTGCACAAGGGCAGGCGCCGGAAATGAACCCGGTCTCGGTGTTCCGGATGTTCTTCCAGGAGGCCGTCGACACATTTCCGCTGATCGAGGAGCTGCTGGACGGCGACCGGCCGGATGTGCTGATCTACGACCAGCTGAGCTGGGCAGGCTGGCTGCTGGCCGACAAGTGGCGATTGCCGCACGTGCGCAGCTACCCGTCGATGGCCGCCAACGAGCACTACTCGATGTGGCGGGGGCACTTCGACACCGCGGAGGACCCGGAGGGCACTGCCGCCGCCGGTGAGATGATCTCCAAGGCCAGGGCGGAACTCGGGTTGCCACCGATGGACCTCTTCGGGTTCGACATCCACCTGCCGGACCTGGCGGTGGCCTTCATGACCAGGTCCTTCCAGCACGCTGGGGAGACCTTCGACGAGCGTTTCCACTTCGTCGGACCGTGCCTCGGCAGCCGGCCCTCGAACACCACGTGGCAGCCGCCGGCAGGCGATCTTCCCCTCGTCTACGTCTCCCTGGGAACCACGTACAACCAACAGCTGGGCTTCTACCGCGCCGTGCTCGACGCCTTCCGCGACGAGCCGTGCCACGTGGTGCTCGCCATCGGCGGCCAGGTCGACCCCGCCGACCTGGGTGAGGTCCCGGCGAATGTCGAACTGCACGCGCACGCCCCGCAACTGGAGATCCTGGCGCACGCCTCGGTGTTCATCACGCACTGCGGAATGGGCGGCACCCAGGAAGGCTTGAACTTCAGTGTCCCGATGATCGGGGTGCCCCAGATGCCCGAACAACAGATCAACGCCGACCGGATGGCAGAGCTCGGCTTCGGCCGCCGCATCCTGCCCGCCGAGGTGACCGCGGAACGGCTGCGCACCGCCGTCTTCGAGGTCCTCGCCGACCCGGCCATCCGTTCCCGGCTGGCCGAGGTCCGGTCGGAGATCCACCACAGCGGCGGCGCCGTCCGGGCCGCCGAGGTACTGGAACTGGCGGCCGGAACACCGGCCGTCTAGGGGGAAGTCGCATGACCAAGCACATCGCCATCATCTGCATGCCCGCCCACGGGCACCTCACCCCGGTGCTCGCGGTCACCCGCGAGCTGGTGAACCAGGGCTACCGGGTCACCATCCCGACTCTGGAGGAGCACCGCGCGCAGGTGGAGGCCAGCGGGGCGGCCGCGCCGCTCTACCACTCGCCGCTGGTGGAGCAGTTCGCCGCCAAGAAGGACGAGATGAGGGACGCCCCGCCCGCCGAGTTCAAGGTGGAGGAGATCCTTCCCATGTTCTTCGGCGAGGCCGGGGCCACCGCACCCCAGTTCGTCGAGCTGTTCGAGAACGACCGGCCGGATCTGCTGGTGTACGACCAGATCACCTGGGCGGGCGCGCTGGTCGCCGACCGGTGGCAGGTGCCGCACGTCATCCTGTACCCGTCGACGGTGCCGACCCAGGGAAGCAATGCCTTCCGGGACATGGTGGAGCAGATCGCCGACCCCGGGACGGCCGCCGCCGTGCAGGGCGCCCTCGACACCGCCAGGGCCGGCTCCGGGCTGGAGCCGCTACCGGTGCTGGACTTCCTGGGAACCCAGCCCGAGCTGGGTATCGCCTTCATGACCCGGTCCTTCCAGCCCGAGGGCGAGACCCTCGACGACCGGTACCAGTTCGTCGGACCGTGCCTCGGTGACCGGATCAGCAACACCGGCTGGCAGCCGAAGGACGCCGAGCGCCCGCTGCTCTACGTCTCGCTGGGCTCCGGGTTCAACAACCAGCCGGCCTTCTACCGCACGGTGATCGAGGCGTTCCGCGACGAGCCGTGGCAGGTGGTCCTGGTGACCGGCCAGAGCGTGCAGCTGTCCGAACTGGGCGATGACCTGCCGGACAACTTCGAGTTCCACGCCTTCGCGCCGCAGCTGGAGATCCTGCCGCACGCCACGGTGTTCCTCACCCACAACGGCATGGGCGGCACCCAGGAGGGCCTGTCCTTCGGCGTGCCGATGCTCGGCCTGCCACAGATGTCGGAGCAGGAGACCAACGCCGACCGGGTCGTCGAGCTCGGCCTCGGCAGGCGACTGCCCGCCAAGCCCACCGCCGCGGAGCTGCGGGCCGCCGTCGCCGAGATCCTGGAGGACCCGGACATCCACAAGCGCCTGGAAGCCATGAAGTGGGACATCGAGGCGGCAGGCGGCACCAAGCGGGCAGCGGATCTGCTGGCGGACGCGGTGCGGAGGTTCCAGGCATGAGCCACTTCGCCTTCGCCTGCATGCCCGCCCAGGGACACCTGATGCCGCTGCTCGCGGTCACCCGCGAGCTGGTCGGCCGCGGCCACCGGGTGACCATCCCGACCACCAAGGAGTTCCAGCAGCAGGTGGAGGCCAGTGGCGCGGCCGCCCCGCTGTACGAGCAGCCGAGCAATCGGGAGTTCGGCGACGACCCGGATCTGATGCGGGAGGCCAAGCCGGACTCCTTTCCCCTGGCGGCGGTCTTCCGGATGTTCCTGGACGAGGCCGCCGGGGTCGCCCCGCAGGTGAAGTCCATTTTGGACGGTGACCGGCCGGATCTGTTCGTCTACGACCAGATGACCTGGGCCGGGTGGCTGCTGGCCGACAAATGGCGGGTACCGCACGTCATGCTGTTCCCGTCGCTGGTGACCGGGCAGCAGCGGCCGTCCTTCGCCGCGGGCATCGAGCAGATGTCCGACCCGGAGACCCGGGCCTCGCTGGACGACGCGGTCGCCGCCACCAGGGCCGCGCTCGACCTGCCGCCGGCCGCCCTCAGCGAGTTCGGCGCGCATGAGCCGGAGCTCGGGATCGCCTTCCTGCCCAAGGCCTTTCAGCCCGACGCGGAGCAGATCGACGAGCGGTACGAGTTCGTCGGGCCGTGTCTCGGTGAGCGGACCGGCACCACCGGATGGCAGCCGCCCGCCGGTGATCTCCCGCTGGTGTACCTGTCGCTGGGCTCCGCCTTCAACCAGCAGCCGACCTTCTACCGCACGGTGATCGAGGCGCTGCGGGACGAGCCGGTGCGGGTGGAGATGGCCATCGGTGAGCAGGTCAAACCCGAGGAACTGGGCGAGATCCCGGCCAACTTCCGGCTGCACGGCTTCGCGCCGCAGCTGGAGATCCTGCCGCACGCCTCGGTGTTCATCACGCACTGCGGAATGGGTGGCACCCAGGAAGGGTTGTCCTTCGGGGTTCCGCTGATCGGTGTCCCGCAGATGTTCGAGCAGCAGATGAACGCGGAGCGCGTTGTGCAGCTGGGGCTGGGTAAGCACATTCCGCCCGCCGAGGTCACCGCCGACCGCCTGCGCACGGCCGTCCGGGAACTCCTGGCAGACCCGGAGATCGGTGGCAGGCTGACCGCCATGCGGGCCGCCATCCAGACCGCGGGTGGCTCCGCCCGGGCCGCCGATGTCCTTGAACACGCCCTGACCCAGTACGCGAACAGGTAGGAACTGCATGGCCAAGCACATCGCCATCATCTGCACACCCGGTCAGGGACACCTGATCCCGGCACTCGCCGTCGCCGGCGAGCTGGTGAACCGGGGCTACCGCGTCACCCTGCCGACGACCGCCGAGCGGCAGGCGCAGGTGGAGGCAACCGGAGCCGCGGCTCCGCTGTACAGCTCCCCGATGCACGAGAACCTCGCCCAGCAGGCCGTACTGGCCAAGGACGCCAAGGCCGCCGACTTCGACCCGGCGAGCATCCTGCCGAAGTTCCTGGAGGAGGCGGGCGCCACCGCACCGCAGTTCCAGTCCATTTTGGAGGGTGACCGGCCGGATCTGCTGGTGTACGACCAGCTCACCTGGGCGGGCGCGCTGCTGGCGGAGAAATGGGGCGTGCCGCACGTGGTGCTGTTCCCGTCCACGGTTCCGGTACCCGAACAGCCCGGCCTGGCCGGACTGCAGCGGTTCCTGCCCGCGGACAAGATCGCCGAACTGGATGTCGAGCTGTCGGCGGCCAGGGCCCGGATCGGCCTCGGACCGTCCACCGTCGCCGACTTCTTCGCCGGTACCCCCGAACTCGGGGTGGCCTTCCTGACCCGCTCGTTCCAGCCGTTCGGCGACAGCGTGGGCGAGTGGGCGGAGTTCGTCGGACCGTGCTTCGGCGAGCGGATCGACAATGTCGGCTGGCAGCCGCCGGCCGGTACGGATCCGCTGGTCTACGTCTCGTTCGGCTCGGTGTTCAACGACCAGCCGAGCTTCTTCCGCACCGTCATCGAGGCCTTCCGGGACGAGCCGGTGCGGGTGGTGATGGCGATCGGCCAGCGGGTGGATCGCGCGGAGCTGGGCGAGATCCCGCCGAATTTCGAGGTGCTGGGCTTCGCGCCGCAGCTGGAGATCCTGCCGCACGCCTCGGTGTTCCTCACCCACTGCGGAATGGGTGGCACCCAGGAGGGCCTGTCCTTCGGCGTGCCGCTGGTCGGCATTCCGCAGATGACCGAGCAGCAGGGCAACGCCGAGCGCGTGGTGGAACTGGGCCTGGGCAGGCACATTCCGCCCGCCGAGGTCACCGCTTCCGTCCTGCGTACCGCCGTCCGCGAGGTGCTGGCCGACCCGGACATCAAGGCCCGGCTGGCCGCCATGCAGGCGGACATCCGGGACGCGGGGGGCACCGCCCGCGCGGCCGACGTCCTGGAGCGTGCGGTGAAGGAGTTCGGCAACTGACATGCACATCGGGTTCGTCTGCGGGCCGGGGATCGGTCACCTGACCCCGGTGCTCGCGGTGGCCAGGGAACTGGTCGCCCGGGGCCATCGGGTGACCGTTCCGTCCACCGTGGAACACCGCGAACTGATCGGGGCCGCCGGCGTGGCGGCCCCGATCTACCGCTCGCCGCTGAAGGAGAGCTTCCGGCCGGAGGTCCGGTACTCGACGCAGGAACTGCTCACCGCGTTCCGCCGGGAGGCCGAGCAGCTGCTGCCCCGGTTCGAGGAGATCTTCGCCGGCGACCGGCCCGATCTGCTGGTGTACGACCAGGCGACGATGGTCGGCTGGCTGCTGGCGGACCGCTGGGGCGTCCCACATGTGCGGACCCATCCGTCGGTCGCCTCCAATGGGCACTTCACCCTGTGGGGACGGTCCTTCACCGCGGAGATCCTGGAGTTCACCGAGCATCAGCCGGACCTGGGCCTGGTGTTCTGCACCAGGTCCTTCCAGCCGTTCGGGGAGACCTTCGACGAGCGGTACCGATTCGTCGGCCCGTGCATCGGCGAGCGGCCGGCCACCGGCTGGCGCCCGGAACGCACCGACCGGCCACTGCTGTACGTGTCGTTCGGCTCGCTGTTCAACGACCGGCCGGAGTTCTACCGCCTCGTCGTGGAGGCTTTCCGGGACCAGCCGTGGCAGGTGGTCATGGCTGTCGGCAAGGCCGACGTGGGGGTGACCGCGCCCAACGTCGAGCTGCACGAGTTCGCGCCGCAGCTGGAGATCCTGCGCCACGCCTCGGTGTTCATCACCCACGCGGGTATGGGCGGTGTGCAGGAGGGACTGTCCGCCGGGGTGCCGCTGCTCGGCGTGCCGCAGATCGAGGAACAGGAGCTCAACGCCGACCGGATCGCCGAGCTCGGCCTCGGCAGGCGGCTGCGCCCCGAGGACCTCACCGTGCACGGGCTGCGCGACGCGGTGACCGGGGTGCTGGCGGACGTGGAGATGCGCGATCGGCTGAACGACATGCGTGCGGACATCGAATCCGCTGGCGGTACCCGGCGGGCAGCCGACATTCTGGAAGCGGCGGTCGGCTGAACCTTCCTTGGGGGAATCGCATGGCACACATCGTCATCCTCTGCCTACCGGGGCACGGGCACCTCACCCCGGCGCTGGCCGTGGCCGGGCAACTGGTGGACCGCGGCCACCGGGTCACCGTGCCGACCGTCGAGCAGTATCGGGAGCAGGTGGCGGCGAGCGGGGCGACAGCGGCCGTGTATCCGGTTCCGGAGTCGCAGCGGGGCGTCACCGAGCCGCAGCTGGACCGGAACACCCAGCTCCCCGAGGTCTCGCTGCCGGAGGTCTTCCGGATGTTCCTGCGCCAGGCCGATGACGTCGCCACGCTCGTCGAGTCCCTTGTGGACGGTGACCGGCCGGATCTGCTGGTGTACGACCAGCTCACCTGGGCGGGCTGGCTGCTGGCCGACAGATGGCAGCTGCCCCATGTGGTCCTGTACCCGTCGCTGGCCACCAACGAACACCACCTGTCATTCCCGGAGCAGCTGCTGCGCACGGCGGATGGACCGACGCTCGCCGTACTCGCCGCGACGGTCGCCGCCACCAGGGGCAAGCACGGCCTGCCCGCTCTGGGCCTGCACGAGTTCGCCACCCGTCGGCCGGATCAGGGCATCGCGTTCCTGACGAGGTCCTTCCAGCCCCGGGGCGACACCTTCGACGACCGGTTCGAGTTCGTCGGACCCTGCCTCTGGGAACGGATCAGTGACACCGGCTGGCGTCCACAGCGGACGGACCGGCCGCTGCTGTACGTCTCCTTCGGCACTGCCTTCAACGACCAGCCGGAGTTCTTCCGGACCGTGATCGACGCGTTCCGGGATGAGCCGTGGCAGGTGGTCATGGCCATCGGCACCCGGGTCTCAGCCGGTGAACTGGGCGAGATCCCGGCGAATGTGGAGTTGCACGAGTTCGCGCCACAACTGGAGATCCTGCGTCACGCCTCGGTGTTCATCACGCACGCGGGCATGGGCGGTGTCCAGGAAGGACTGTCCTTCGGTGTCCCACTGATCTGTGTTCCGCAGATGCCGGAACAGCAGGGCAACGCGCAGCGGGTCGTGGAACTCGGGCTCGGCAGGCGGATGCTGCCCGAACAGGTGACGGCCGCCGACCTGCGCACGGCGGTGCGTGAACTGCTGGCCGACCCGGTCGTGCAGGATCGACTGGCCGGCATGCGCGCGGACATCGCGGCGGCCGGTGGGGCAGCCAGGGCGGCCGATGTCCTGGAACGATTCGCGAACAGATAGAGAGATCCTCGTTGTCCAAGCACATCGCCTTCGTCTGCATGCCGAGCGTCGGGCACCTGACCCCGGTGCTGGCCGTCGCCAGGGAACTGGTGGACCGTGGCCACCGGGTCACCATCCCGACCATCAAACGGCTGCAGTCGCTGGTGGAGGCCAGCGGCGCGGCGGCCCCGCTGTTCCACTCCCCGCTGCACGAGGTCGACCAGCAGACCTCGCTGCGCAAGGACGCCCGGCCCGAGGACTTCGCCCCGCACTGGTTCGTCCGCCGGTTGTTCCAGGAGGCGCAGGACGTCGCGCCGCAGATCCAGTCCATTCTGGACGGTGACCGGCCGGATCTGCTGGCCTACGACCAGATGACCTGGTACGGCTTCCTGCTCGCGGAGAGGCGAGGGGTGCCGCACGTGCGCACCTGCCCGTCGGTGGCGGGCAACGAGCACGTGCCCGCCCGGGGCGACGCGGTGATCCAGGACGCCGAGCCGGAGATCCTCGCCGGGCTGGACGCGGCCTGGAACGAGGCCAGGGCCTTCCTCGGCCTGCCGCCGATGCCGATCCTGGACGCCGCCGTGCACCAGCCGGATCTGGGCATCGTGTTCTGCACGCAGTCGTTCCAGCCGCACGGCGAGACCTTCGACGAGCGGCACCGGTTCGTCGGGCCGTGCCTCGGCGACCGGCCGAATCCGCAGGGCTGGCAACGCCCGGACGGTGATCTGCCGATCATCTACGTCTCGCTGGGCACCGTGTTCAACGACCAGCCCGCCTTCTACCGCACGGTCATCGAGGCCTTCCGCGACGAGCCGTGGAACCTGGAACTGGTCATCGGCCCTCGGGTGCGGCCCGCCGAACTCGGCGACATCCCGCCGAACGTCCGGCTGCACGAGTTCGCGCCGCAGCTGGAGATCCTGCCGCACGCCGCGGTGTTCCTGTCGCACTGCGGCATGGGCGGCGTGCAGGAGGCGTTGTCCTTCGGCGTGCCGATGATCGGCGTGCCGAACACGCCGGAACAACGCGCCAATGCCGACCGGATCGCCGAGCTGGGGCTGGGGCTCCGGCTGCCCGAGGTCACTGCGCCGGCGCTGCGCGCGGCGGTGGCGGAAGTGCTGGCGGACACCGGGATCCGTGACCGGCTGGCCGCCATGCGGGACGACATCACGGCCGCGGGCGGCACCCGGCGCGCGGCCGGCCTACTGGAGGGATTCCCCGGATGACGCACATCGGATTCGTCTGCTTCCCGGCCTACGGTCACCTCAATCCGGTGCTCGCCGTGGCCAGGGAACTGGTCGGCAGGGGGCACCGGGTGACCATCCCGGCCATCGCCGAGTTCCAGGAGCAGGTGGCGGCCAGTGGCGCGGCCGCACCGCTCTACAGCTCACCCTTCATGCAGGGCGAGGAGGCCAAGGCGATGCTGGCCGAACTCAAGGACAAGCAGCCGGATCGGGCCAATCCGCTGAAGACCATGCACAGCTTCCTGCAGGAGGCCTTCGACACCGTCCCGCAGTTCGAGTCCATCTGGGACGGTGACCGGCCGGATGTGCTGGTCTACGACCAATCCACCTTCGCCGGGCCGATGCTGGCCGACCGCTGGGGCGTGCCCCTCGTCGGCAGTTTCCCGGCGCTCGCGGCCAATGAGCACTACTCGGTCTGGGCGGAGGACTACGCGAAGCTGGATCAGCCGGCGGAGTTCGCCGAACTGGACCGGTTCCTCGCCGACGGCCTGGCCGGCCTCGGACTGCCTGCGCAGACCCTTGGCGTGCTGGCGGCGCGGCAGCCGGACCTCGGAATCTCCTTTTACACCAGGTCTTTCCAGCCGCGTGGCGAGACGTTCGACGGCTACGAGTTCGTGGGTCCGTGCCTGACCGAGCGGGTGGACCACGTCGGTTGGAAGCCGTCCGGCGACCGGCCGGTGCTGTACGTGTCGCTCGGCTCGATCTTCAATCACCAGCCCGCGTTCTTCCGCGCCGTGATCGAGGCCTTCCGGGACGAGCCGTGGCAGGTGGTCATCGCCATCGGGCAGCACGTGCGGCCCGAGGACCTCGGCGAGATCCCGCCGAACGTCGAGCTGCACACCCTCGCGCCGCAGCTGGAGATCCTGGCGCACACGTCGGTGTTCATCTCGCACTGCGGCATGGGCGGTACTCAGGAGGCGCTGGCCTTCGGCGTGCCGTTGCTCGGCATCCCGCAGATGACCGAGCAGGAGGGCAACGCCCGGCGGGTCGCCGAGCTGGGACTCGGCGAGTGGCTGCCGCCCACCGAGGTCACCGCCGCGAAGCTGCGCGAGGCCGTCACCCGGATCGCCGCCGACCGGGACATCCGGGACCGGCTCAAGGAGATGCGGGCCGACATCGAGGCGGCCGGTGGCGCGCGGCGGGCGGCCGACCTGCTGGAGCAGCGGGCGCTATAGCGAATACGCCAATTCCACGCGAGATCAATACGATTTCGCGTGGAATTGGATCGCTATTTAGTTATGACCACTTCTGGTAGGAACCACCATTGCAGTCATGGGTGTAAAGCTGCTGGGCCGCATTGCTGTCCAGGCAGAAGCCGGTAGCCAGGTTCTTGAAGATGATGTAGCTACCGGACCGCTGAACGGTCCATTTCTGGTACGAGCCGCCATTGCACCCGTGGGTGTAAGCCTGCTTGGCGGCATTGCTGTCCAGGCAGAAGCCGGTGGCCAGGTTCTTCAGCACCACATTGCCGGAGCCGGAGACGTTCCACTTCTGGTAGCTGCCGCCGTTGCAGCCGTGTGTGTATGCCTGCTGAGCGGCGTTGCTGTCCAAACAGAAGCCGGTGGCCAGGTTCTTGTAGGTCTGGGCCGCGGTCGTACCCGCCTGCGCGGCGCTCGCGCCGGAGACCAGCAATACCAGGGCGCCGATGACTGCGGCCATTTTGCCTAGAAAGTTCGTCTGCATGAATTACCCTTCGTCATGCGGGAATGTGCGGTTCCCCGAACCGCTCACTCAGTCTGCCGCGCAGGGGAAAGTGAAGACGCTTTCCAGGGCCGGAATTACCTGGAGGGCCGCAGCATTCGTCGGCGGACGAATAATTGAATTCTCGAAATTTCCGATTCCGGCCATGAATATGCCGATTGGCGTGCTGTCCGGCTACCGACCGGGATGCCCTGGCCGCCGGTGCGGCCAGGGCGAGAGACCATTACTGGCAGGATCCGTAGTCCGCCCAGTACAGCGGCCCCCACGGCATATTCGGCTGGATGGCGATGGAATTCTTGATCGAGCGGTAGCGCCGCTCGTGCCACTTGACCTCGTCGCCGATCCGGTAGCTGACGAGGTTGGCCCAGATCGGGATGTTCAGACAGGGATTCGGCGGTGCCGGGTCGGTGCAGGTGCCGAGGTCGGTCCAGTAGGCCGTGTTGCCGGGCTGGACGTTGGTGTTCGTCGCGCGGGCCTCGTACCTGCGGTTGTTCCACTGCACCTGGCTGCCGGTGGTGTAGGTGGTGTTGGCGACCCAGTAGGGCAGATAGGTGCAGTTGCCGGGGTTGCCTCCGCCGTCGCAGGTACCGAAGTCGGTCCAGTACGTGGTGTTGGTGGGCGGGATGTTCCTGTTCGCGGAGCGGGCTTGGTAGAGGTGGTTGGACCAGCGGACCTGGTTGCCCGCGCTGTAGTTGGTGGTGCTGTTCCATTCGGCTGCGTAGGTGCAGTCCACCGCGCTCACGGTGTTCGATGCGGCCGGGCCGGCTGCCGCGGCGTTGGCGGTGGGCGGTATCGCACCCATGGCCAGTGCCGTGGCGGCCGCCACGACGAGGAATCGGAATCTCATACCAGGGCCTCCTTGCGGAATGGGGCGGCTGGCAGAAACGTATACAGAGAGTAGTCAGTGCGAAGCGTCCACATAGTGGAACTGCTATCGCACTCGGGGATCGCACCGTGACCGGAATGGCATCTGAACTGCGGATACTGAGATTCGCGATCTTCCCACCCCAGGACAGCCTGTTTCGGATTCCGGTGTGGTTGGTAACCGAAAGTCGCTGATGAGGAGAGGCGCGGAGCGTGGATTCGGGGTTACTCGGCCAGGCCGCAGGGATGTTCGCGGTGACCAACATCGACGACATGCTCGTGCTGGCGGTGTTCTTCGGTGAGGCGGGGAGCAGTCGTTCCGCCGCGCTGCGGGTGATCGCCGGTCAGTACCTGGGTTTCGGAGCGATCCTCGTCGTGTCGGTGCTCGGCGCCCTCGGCGCCGGCCTGCTGCCGTCGTCGGCCATCCCGTATCTCGGGTTGCTCCCGCTGCTGCTGGGGTTGCGAGCCGCCTGGCAGCTGTGGCGGGGCGGCGCGGCGGACGAGGAGCCGCGGCCCGGCGCAGGGGTGCTGCAGGTGGCGGCGGTGACCTTCGCCAACGGCGGGGACAACATCGGCGTCTATGTGCCGGTGTTCGCCGTCGTCGGTGCCGCGGGCATGGCCGGCTACGTGACGGTGTTCCTGATCGGGGTGGCCCTTTGGTGCGCCGCCGGCTGGTACCTGGCCGGTCGTCCCGCCGTCGCCAGGGTGCTGGCCCGCTGGGGCCATCTGATCCTGCCCGTCGTGCTGGTGGCCATCGGCCTCGCCATCCTGATCGAGGGCGGCGCCTTCGGACTCTAGGAGTTCCTCGTCGCAGCAGCCGTCGCGTCGACTCGATTGCCGCCCCGTCCTGGGCTGGTCATCGTCGCAGCTGGCGGGCACATTTGCGGTAGGCTGAGCTGGTGAACCAGGCCTCAGCGGCTGATCGCCTGCGTCTCGCGATCGAGATGTTCGACTTCGGCCTGAGCATGCAGCGCTCTCGCCTGCATCGGATGAATCCCGGCGCGGATGATGCGGTGATCGACACCGCGGTCCAGGACTGGTTGCTGTCCCGCCCGTGGGCCCCGCTGGGCAAGGCGATGGGACGGTCGTCCAGCAGGTTCGCATGAATCAGCTGGAAGCCGCGCTCCGCCGCGTCGCAATTGATCTTGATTCTCGCCAGAGAAGTTGGGCACTGGTCGGGGGATTCGCCGTCTCGGCGCGTGCTGTCCCACGCTTCACCCAGGAGATCGTGCCTGACCTGGTTCTTCCGGTGGCGAGTACGGGTCATCTCATCGCGCTGAAAATTCTGGCGCGCGCCGACGTGACGCGCCCGCAGGATCTGGCTGATCTCCGGGGGTTACTGGAAGCGGCGACGCCCGAGGACATCGAAGTCGCCAGGGGTGCCGCGCGGCTCATCACCGAGCGAGGTTTTCACCGGGACCGGGATCTGCTGACGTCGTTGGACGAATTGCTGGCGGTATTCAAAGCCGGCGGCCGCTGACGCCCAGGTGGGGTTGGCAGACGTCACAGCGGGAACAACAGTCGTTGCCAGGAGTGTTTACTCCCTGCGTGACCACCCCCAAGCGCCAAGCCCGTGTCCGTGCCCCCGAGTTCGCCGGTCGCGGCTGGCTGAACACCGGTGGCAAGGACGTCACCCTCGCCGAGCTGCGCGGCAAGATCGTGCTGCTGGACTTCTGGACCTTCTGCTGCATCAACTGCCTGCACGTCCTGGACGAGCTGCGGCCGCTGGAATCCGAGTTCGCCGATGTCCTGGTCACCATCGGCGTGCACTCGCCCAAGTTCACGCACGAGGCCGACCCGGACGCGGTCAAGGCCGCCGTCGAGCGGTACGAGGTGCACCACCCGGTGCTGGACGACCCGGAGCTGCGCACCTGGCAGAACTACGCCGCCCGGGCCTGGCCGACGCTGACCCTCATCGACCCGGAGGGCTACGTCGTGCACGTGGCCTCCGGTGAAGGGCACGCGGAGGCGCTGCGCCGGATCATCGGCGAACTGGTCGCCGAGCACGACGCCAAGGGCACGCTGCGCCGAGGCGACGGCCCCTATGTGCCGCCGGAGCCCGAGGACACGGTCCTGCGCTTCCCCGGCAAGGTCATCGACCTCGGGAACAGCCTGCTGGTCAGTGACAGTGCCCGGCACCGCCTCGTCGAGTTCGCGCACGACGGCGAGACGGTGCTGCGGATCATCGGCGACGGCGAGCGCGGCCACACCGTGGTGCCGATCCGGTTCTCCGAGCCGAACGGCCTCGCGCTGCTCCCGCCGGAGATCGCCGAGCAGGCCGGTTACGACGTGGTCATCGCGGACACGGTGAACCACCTGATCCGCGGCCTGCGGCTGGCCGACGGGGTGGTCACCACGATCGCGGGTACCGGGCAGCAGTGGCGCAGCGGGCCGGACTCCGGTGACGCGTTGCAGACCGCGTTGACCAGCCCGTGGGACGTCGCCTGGTACGAACCCGCCGGTGGCGTGGTGATCGCCATGTCCGGCAACCACACGCTCGGGCTGTTCGACCCCATCGGTAACACCGTGCGCCGGTTCGCGGGCACCACCGTCGAAGGGCTCAAGGACGGCCCGGCCGAGGAGGCCTTCTTCGCGCAGACCTCCGGACTGGCCGTCGCCGGGGACCGGCTCTGGCTGGCCGACTCGGAGACCTCGGCACTGCGTTATCTGCAGCCGGGCGACGACGGCTTCACCGTGCACACCGTGATCGGCGCCGGGCTGTTCGAGTTCGGGCACCGGGACGGCGCCGCGGACCAGGCACTGCTGCAGCACCCCCTCGGGGTGACCGCGTTGCCGGACGGCGGCGTGGCGATCAGTGACACCTACAACGGGGCGATCCGCCGCTACGACCCGGCGGCCGACGAGGTCTCCACCGTCGCCACCGGGGTCGCCGAGCCGTCGGACGCGGTCCTGGTCGACGGCCAGCTGGTGGTGGTCGCCTCGGCCGCGCACCGGCTGGAGCGCCCCGTTCCGCCCGGCGTGGCCGCGCGGCTGGTGGACGGAGCCACCGGAACGGTCACCCGGCCGGCTACGGACATCGCCTCGGGACTGCTCCGATTGGCTGTCGTGTTCACTCCACCACCGGGGGAGAAACTCGATCTCAGTTACGGGCCGGCGACCCGGTTGGAGATCACCAGCTCGCCGCCCGAGCTGCTCGTGGAAGGCGCCGGCGCGGACACCGATCTGCACCGGGACCTGATCATCTCCGACACCGTGACCGAAGGCGTGCTGCACGTCGTCGCACAGGCCGCGAGCTGCGACGATGACCCGGCGGTCGAGCACCCGGTGTGCCGCATCACCCGGCAGGACTGGGGCGTCCCCGTCCGGGTGACCGCCGATGGCGCCGCACGGCTGCCGCTGATTTTGGGCGGCCTCGATGATGATCACTGAGCAGGTCGTGTATGGACGCGCTTCCGGGTTGTCAATCCCCGCGAAGTAGACTTTCCGTGTGCCCGACAACAAGCTCGAAATCCAGATGCTCCACGACCGAGTCATGGTCCGGGTTTCGAATGAGGACGGGGAGCGACGCAGCAGCGGCGGGATCTTGATCCCGGCGACTGCCCAGGTGGCCAAACGGCTCTTCTGGGGAGACGTGTACGGGATCGGTAACCATGTGCGGATGGTGAAGGTCGGCGACCGCGTGCTGTTCAATCCCGAGGACCAGTTTGAGGTCGAGGTGCAGGGTCAGGCATATCTGGTCATCCGTGAGCGGGACTTGCACGCGATGGCCAGCGAGCGCGCGGAAAGTGGTACGGGGCTGTACCTCTGACCGGGTGTGACGACTGATCCTGGTTTGGCGATAGCCGTATGCGCGGGCATACGGCTTGATCCGCATCGGAAGGGGACGCGGTGCCAGAAGAGCCTCAGGCATCCGACCGGGAGACCTTGCGTGATGCCACGGCGTCGTCCGACGACACCGCGGTGACTCCGGAGTCGGCCGAATCCACGGCCGGGAACCGGGACGCCGGGGACCCCGTGTCCGCCGAGACGGTCCGGCAGCAGCGACAGTCCGACCCGACATCGGATGTGCCGCAGCAGACCGCGGGACCGACGGCGATGCCGGTCGCCCCGGCGAAGGCCGCGCCCTCGGCTGCGCTCGCCGCCAAGTTCGGCGTGCCGTTGTCCATTCGCCTCGACGAGACGGCCGGTCCGGCCGGCTCCCGTATTCGTTCCCTGTTCGAAGCGGTCCCCGCGGATCCCACCGGGGCCAAGCCGCACCTGGAGCTTCCCGCGCCCGAACCGGCCCCGGAACCCGAGCAATCCCAGGAACCGGAGCAACCCGTGGCCAAGGCACCAGACGAGCCGGAGATCAAGCCGGAGGCGGCGGTGCGGCCGGAACCCGAGGCCGCGCCCGAACCGGCTCCCGCCGAGCCTGAGCCCACGCCCGAGCCGGAGCAGCCCGCTCCCACCTTCGGCCGCGCTGCCGTCGCCGCCCAGCCGGAGCAGCCCGCCGACCGCGTCGAGCCCAAGCCCGAGCCGAAGCCCGCCGCGCCCGAGCCGAAGCCGCTGTCCAAGCTGGACATGTTCGCTCCGCCGGCCGAGCCGGAGCAGCCGCGCGAGGAGAAGGCCGAACCGGAGCCCGCTCCGAAGGCCGAGGCGCCGATGCCCGAGCCGGCCAAGCCGGTTCCGGCGAGCTCCGCCTCGGAGATCGTGGACATCGCCGCCGTGCTGGCCGCGATGCCCAAGTTCCAGGACGACAAGCCGCTGTTCACGCTGCGGGAGACCGAGCGGACGCCGGTCGAGCCGGAGCAGCCCAAGACCGTGGTGGAGCCGGTCGAGCCGGCGGTGGAGCAGCCCAAGCCGGTTGCCGAGCAGCCCAAGCCCGTCGTCGAGCGGCCGGAGCCGGTCGCCGACGAGCAGCCGAAGACGATCGTGCCGCAGTCGGGCGCCGTTTCCCTCGGTGCGGAGACCCGGCAGCAGCCGGAGGAGTCCGAGCGGACCCAGCTGCTGCCCAAGATCACCGACGTCGAGCCGAAGGCCACCGAGAAGATCGAGGCCAAGGCCGCGCCGAAGGCCGAGTCACCGGAGCCGAAGGCGGCCGAGCAGCAGCCTGAGGCGAGCACCGAGCGCACCCCGAAGCCTTCCGGCTACGTGGAGCCAGCGACCGTGCGGATGTCCTTCCCGAAGCTGACCCGGCCGGCCAACCCGCCGATCGCCCAGCCCGCGCAGGCCCAGAACCAGGCACAGCAGACGCAGAACCAGGGCGCTCAGGGCACCCAGTTCCTGCGCCCGGTCAGCGCGGCGCCGCAGCAGGCGCCGTCCACCCCGTGGAGCGGCAACGGCAACGGCCAGCAGTACAACGGCAACGGTCAGCAGAACAGCTGGAACACCCCCGCCTACCAGGGTGGTTACCCGGCTGCGGACACCGGTGCGCCGACCGCCATCAGCCAGCCGGACGCCTTCCCGATGGACCCGGCAGGCGAGAAGGCCGCCAAGAAGTCGTTCAAGCGGCCGGTGCTGATCGGCGCCATCGCCGCCGGCGTGCTGGTCGCGGGTTACCTGGCGGACGTGTTGTTCAGCCAGGGACTGGTCCCGCGCGGTTCCGTGGTGGCCGGGGTGGACATCGGCGGACTGGATCGCACCGCCGCCGAGAAGAAGCTGACCGACTCCTTCCAGGACAAGATCACCAAGCCGTTCCCGATCGAGGCCGGTCCGGCCAAGGCCACCATCGACCCGGTGAAGGCCGGGCTGGAGGTGAACCTGCCCGCGACGGTCGAGCAGACCGGTGAACAGTCGTGGAACCCGTGGACCCGGATCGTCTCGCTGTTCGGCAGCGACGACTACGGCGTGGTCAGCAAGGCCAACGAGAAGGGCCTGGCTGATCAGCTGGAGGCCCTGCGTCCACAGGCCGACCAGGGCGCCACCGAGGGCAACATCAGGTTCGAGGGCACCAAGCCGGTCGCGGTCGAGCCCAAGCACGGCGAGCGGCTGGACGTGGCCAAGTCCGGCGAGTCGATCAAGGCGCAGTGGGTGTCCGGCGACCCGGTCAAGCTGACCCTGGACGACGCCCCGGTGAAGACCACCAGCGAAGGCGTGCACAAGGCCCTGGAGAAGATCGCCAAGCCCGCGGTCGCGGACAGCGTCGCGGTCAAGGGCGACGGCGCCAACGGCAAGCTGGCCCCGCAGGACATCGCCGACGTGATCAAGTTCGAGCCGGACGGCACCGGCAGCCTCAAGGTCGTGCTGCCCGCGGACAAGCTGTCCGAGAAGCTGAAGGCCGTGTTCAAGCCGACCGAGAAGCCGAACAAGGACGCCACCTTCGACCTGGGCTCCGGCACGCCGACCGTGGTTCCCGCGGTGGACGGCGTCATCGTCGACTGGGAGAAGACCGGCGGGCTGATCGCCGTCGTGCTGCCCAAGTCCGACGACCGGTCGGTCAAGGCGGAGTACAAGAAGGACCCGCCGAAGCTGACCACCGAGGCCGCCAACGACATGGGCATCAAGGAGGTCGTCGGCGAGTTCACCACCGGTGGCTTCGCGGCCGACTCCGGGCAGAACATCAAGCGCACCGCCGAGCTGGTGAACGGCGCCGTGGTGAAGCCCGGCGCGGTGTTCAGCCTCAACGGCTACACCGGCCCCCGTGGCGCCGCTCAGGGCTTCGTGCCCGCCGGCATCATCGAGAACGGCGCGCCCGGCCGCGCGGTCGGCGGTGGCATCTCGCAGTTCGCCACCACGCTGTACAACGCGTACTACTTCGCCGGGATGATGGACGTCCACCATCAGGAACACAGCTACTTCATCAGCCGCTACCCGGCCGGCCGCGAGGCGACGGTGTTCGACGGCCTGATCGATGTGCAGTTCAAGAACGACTCGCCGAAGGGCGTCGTCATCCAGACGATCTGGACCCCGGGCAACATCACCGTCAAGCTGTGGGGCACCAAGCGCTACAAGATCGACTTCGAGTCTGGCGAGAAGACGGACTTCGTCCAGCCGCAGACCCTCCACAAGCCGGCGGGCGACCAGTGCCACGCGGGTCAGGGTGGCCAGGGCTTCAACATCGTGACCCAGCGGGTCTTCCGCGACCCGAACAGCGGCGCGGAGATCAAGCGCGAGAGCCGCAAGACCCATTACGACCCGAGCCCGACGATCGTCTGCGACGCCAAGCCCGACGAGAAGAAGCCCGGCCAGTGACCCTCGCCCGAATCGCCGGGCTGCTCACCGCCGCCGCACTGCTCACCGCGTGCGGCGGCGGATCGGACACCGGCACCCAGCAGTCCGCGCCGACCAGCGTGTCGCTGCCCGCCACGGTCCCCGCGGTGGCCAAGCCGCTGTCCATCGCCAAGGTCCAGTACCGCACCTGCGGCCTGCTGTCCGACGAGCAGATCGCGGCGTTCCTCACCGCACCGCTGCGTTCCGAGTACCAGGGCTCGGTGTCCTGCGTGTGGATCGGCACCGGCCGCCCGATCGACGCCCGGATCGATCTCCAGGGCATCCCCGGCGAGCCGCTCACGCTGCACGAGGCCTACGACGAGCACAAGAAGAACCCGTCGTTCAGCAGCAGATTCGAGCCCGCCACGGTCGCCGGCTACCCGGCCCTGCGCCTGGGCAAGGTCGGCAGCCGGGACGCGAACGACGCGGGCTGCCGGGTGGCCGTCGCACTCGCCGACAACCAGCCCATGCTGCACGCCCACCTGCGTATCTGGGACGCCGGTGCCCTCGGCGAGAACCCGCCCGAGCCCTGCGCCTGGTCCGAGCAGCTGGCCGCCGAGGCCATCAAGGCCCTCCAGGCCAAGCAGTAGCAGTTTCCATGGAAACTGCTCGCGTTCAGTCCTCCACGGTGATCGCCTGAGCGGGGCAGACCAGCGCGGCCTCCTCCACCAGTTCGTCATGCTCCGCGCCGGGAGCCGCGTCGAGCAGGACGACGATGCCGTCCTCCTCGCCCTGGTCGAACACGTCCGGGTCGGTGAGCACGCACTGCCCGGAACCCACGCACAGGTGCCGATCCACGCTGACCTTCATCACCACACCACCGGGACCTGGTCGACGCCGCCGCCGAGCCGGTTGCGGCGCGGCTGCAGTGAGAAGGGATCCACCGCGAGCCGCAGCCCGGGGAACCGGCGGAACAGGGCCGGGAACACCAGCCGCAGTTCGGTCCGGGCGAGGTTCGCTCCGACGCACACGTGCATGCCGTGGCCGAACGCCACATGCGCGTTGGGCTTGCGGTCCGGGATGAACTCGTCGGGCTCGGCGAACACCGACTCGTCCCGATTCGCCCCGTCGATGGAGACCAGCACCGCCTCGCCGCGCCGGACCGTCACCCCGCCGACCTCGACATCCTCGTGCGCGTACCGCAGCAGGCCGGAACCGCCGCCGGCGGTGATCCGCAGGATCTCCTCGACGGTCGACTTCACCCTGCCGTCCGGGTCGGCCAGGAACGCGTCCCGGCGCGTGGTGTCGGCGAGCAGCCACAGCACGCCGTAGTCGATCCGGGTCGACGTGGTCTCGTGTCCGGCGAACAACAGGCCCACGGCCAGCTCCGCCAGGTCGTCATCGGTGAACCGGGGATTGGCCGCCTGGGCCTGCACCATGTCGGTGATGACGTCCTGACCAGGGTCGATCCGCTTGGCAGCGGCCAGTTTCCCGGTGTACTCCTTGAACTCGTCCATCGCGGCCTGCGCGTCCGCTCCGCCCTCCAGGTCGCTGATCCGCTCGGACAGCCCGCGGAACTGATCCCGGTCCTCGTACGGCACGCCGAGCAGTTCGCAGATCACCAGTACCGGTAGCGGGAACGCCAGCAGCTCGTGCAGGTTCACCGGCTCGTCCGGCCGGGCGTCATGTGCGGCCTGCATGTCGTCCAGGCAGCCGTCGATGAATTCCTGGATCTTGTCCGACAGCCTGCGCATCCGCGGGGCGGAGAACGCGGGTACCAGCAGCTGCCGCATGAAGCCGTGGTCTTCGGCCTCGTTCTCGTAGTCCCCGCTCGGACCGGCCATCAACGCGGCCTGGGAGATCCGGGCTGCCTGCTCCGGCGCGGGGTGGGAGCGGCCGAAGCGCTTGTCACCGAAGACCTGCCGGGCCTCGGAGTACCGGGTCACCAGCCAGGCCGGGTCGCCCATCGCGGTGGTCACCTGCACCAGTGGGCCTTCGCCGCGGAGCACGGACAGCAGCGGCGCGACCTCGAGTGCGTTCGGCCGGGCCAGTGGGAGTTGCGGTGTGGTGGTCATCGACAGTCCTCCTCGACAATGCGATCACCCAGCTCGGCGAGCCAGGCGCGTTCGTCGTCCAGTTGGGAACAGATCCGGTCCAGCAGCGCCCGGTTCCAGGAGTCGACCTGCGCCGAGATGAGGCCGCCCAGCCGGTTACGTTCCGCGGCCAGGGCCTCGTCCCGGACGGCCAGCACCTGCCGCCGCTGCTCGGGCGTCAGCCGGCTGAAGTTGGCCAGCCGGGTGTAGAACTCCGCGTCGGTGCGGGCCAGATCGGCGGGGAAGTCGGTGAGCATGTCCAGCAGCAGCTCCCGGCCGACCTCGGCGAGCGTGTAGACGTTCCGCGCCGGCTTCGCCTCCTGCTCCTCGGTGCTGCGGGTTACCGCGCCCGCCTCCACGAACCTGCGCAGCGCCGGGTACAGCGAGTTGTTCGACAGGGTCATCCCGGTCGCCCGCTCGATGGCCTTACGCAGCTCGTACCCGTGGGCGGGGCCCTCGTCGAGCTTTCCCAGCAACACGATCTCGATCCACACATAGGTCACTGTAACCTAGGTTCGTGTGACATAGGGGTGAATCTGGGTGGGGTTCGGGTGGTCGGCGAAGGATGGCTTTGGAAGGGGAGACGGGTGGGGGTGGGGTCTTTCCTGCCGGGCTGTCTGGCGGGGCCCGCGTCTTTCCTGTCGGGTTGTCTGGTGGGGGCACGCCGGACTTGGCTTTCGGGCAGGGGTTGGGGCTTTGATCGCTTCCTGCGCGGACTTGCGCGCGCCTGGAGTGGCCAGTGTGACTATTGGTGCTCTTGTGGGTTACGGGCGGGAGGTTTATACGTCTTCAAGACGTATAAACCCCGGGTTCATACGTCTTGAAGATGGAAGAACCTCTAGGTCCACTGTGGACTCAACGACGGATAGTCGGAGTCGCGTGGGGCCGCGGGGCAGTGGTGGCCACGGACCGTGAACTGGGTGAATAAAGGACCCCATGGTGCAGAGCCGACCGGCGCATCGATCACGCCCGGTCACCGTGCTCGCGCAGCGGCTCCGACGACCCAGTCCGGCGTGCCCCCACCCGACACGAAGGCAGGAGAGACCCCACCCGCCACTCGTCTCCCCCTCCAAAGCCGCCTTCGCCGACAACCAGACCCAACCCCAAAGCGACAAAAAGCGGGCCCCGCACTCCGTGGAGGGGAGTGCGGGGCCCGCAGTACAAGCAGAGCCGGTTAGAACGCGGCCTCGTCCAGGTCCATCAGGGCGTTGTCGGTCGCCTCGAGGGACTTGCGGCGGGCGGACAGCTCCGGCAGCACGTTCTTCGCGAAGAAGGACGCCGCGGCGACCTTGCCCTCGTAGAACGCCTTGTCCTTCGCCGACACGTCGCCGTCCAGCTTGGTCAGGGCCAGCTCGGCCTGACGCAGCAGCAGCCACGAGATCAGCACGTCACCGGTGCTCATCAGCACGCGCACGGTGTTCTGGCCGACCTTGTAGATGTTGCGCACGTCCTCCTGGGCGGAGGTGAGGAAGCCGACCTGGCCGCCCAGCATGCCCTGCAGGTCCTGGAGGGCCTGGGACAGCAGCTCGCGCTCCTGCTTCAGCTGGCCGTTGCCCGCCTCGTTGTCGATGAAGGACTGGATCTCGCCGTTGATGTAGCCCAGCGCCTTGCCCTTGTCGCGGATGATCTTCCGGAAGAAGAAGTCCAGCGACTGGATGGCGGTGGTGCCCTCGTACAGCGAGTCGATCTTCGCGTCCCGGACGTATTGCTCGATCGGGTAGTCCTGGAGGAAGCCGGAGCCACCGAAGATCTGCAGCGAGTGGTTCAGCATCTCGTAGACGCGCTCGGAGCCGACGCCCTTGACGATCGGCAGCAGCAGGTCGTTCAGACCCTCCCACTGCGAGACGTCCTCGCCCGCCGCCTTACCAGCGCGGATCTTGTCCTGGAAGGTGGCGGTGTAGATGTACACCGCGCGCAGGCCCTCGGCGTACGCCTTCTGCAGCATGAGCGTGCGACGCACGTCCGGGTGGTGGGTGATGGTCACCCGCGGCGCGGTCTTGTCGGTCATCTGGGTCAGGTCGGCGCTCTGCACCCGCTCCTTGGCGTAGGCCAGGGCGTTCAGGTAACCGGTGGACAGCGTGGAGATCGCCTTGGTGCCGACCAGCATCCGGGCGTTCTCGATGACCTGGAACATCTGCGCGATGCCGTTGTGCACGTCGCCGACCAGGTAGCCGACGGCGGGCTTGCCGTGCTGGCCGAAGGTCAGCTCACAGGTGGTGGAGGCCTTCAGGCCCATCTTGTGCTCGACGTTGGTCACGTAGACGCCGTTGTGCTCGCCGACCTCACCGGTCTCGCGGTCGAACAGGAACTCCGGCACGACGAACAGCGACAGCCCCTTGGTGCCCGGGCCGGCGCCCTTCGGGCGGGCCAGGGTCAGGTGGATGATGTTCTCGGTCATGTCGTCCTGCGCGGCACCGGAGATGAACCGCTTGACGCCATCGATGTGGTACGTGCCGTCCGGCTGCTCTTCGGCCGTGGTGCGACCGGCGCCGACGTCCGAGCCGGCGTCCGGCTCGGTGAGCACCATGGTGGCGCCCCAGCGCTTCTCGATCATGATCTCGGCCCAGCGCTTCTGCTCATCGTTGCCGTTGGCGTGCAGGATGCTGGCGAAGCTGGGGCCGGCCATGAAGATGAACGCGGCCGGGTTGGAGCCGACCATCATCTCGGCCATGGCCCACTGCACGGACGGCGTGACGCCGAGTCCGCCCAGCTCCTCGGGCAGCGCTCCGCGCCACCACTCGCCGTCGATGAGTTCCTTGAAGGACTTCTTGAACGCGTCGGGGATCTTCACCGTGTGCGTCTTGGGGTCGAACACCGGCGGGTTCCGGTCGGCCTCGGCGTACGGCGCGGCGAGGGGGCCCTCGGCGAAGGAGGCCAACTCGCCCAGTGCGGCGCGCGCGGACTCCTCGTCCGACTGCGCGAACGGCCCCGTGCCCAGGAGTTCCTGCACCTTGAACAGCTCGAACAGGTTGAACTCAAGGTCGCGGAGGTTGCTCTTGTAGTGGCCCATCGCTTCGCTCCGTTAGCTCTGAACTTCCAGCAGGACGTGGTTCCTACTGGCGAGTAACTACCAGCTTATTACTCGTGGGTAACCTGCGGCAAGGGTGTTCGTCATGACGTGACGTCGACTACCCCCGATGGACGTATAGCTCCTGGTAGCCCACGCTCATAGCCATGCAGCTGTCCACGGAACTCAAGGTCCAGTTCGACGTCGACCACGGGGTCGTCGTCCCGGTCGAGGTGCGCCTCGACGATCTGGACGCCGGAGCCGTGGTCTACAACGCCCGGTATGCCACTCTCGCCGAGGCTGCCATCTTCCGGCTGTGGGCGCAGCACGGAGCGATCTACCGGGACGGCCGGTTCGAGGGGCCGGACGCGACGCACATGGTCCGCGAGTTCTGGATCGAGTACCTGGCGCCGATCACCGGCACCGGGGAGATCGCGGTGCACCTGTGGGTGGAACGCCTCGGGACCACCAGCGTGGTCTACGGCTTCAAGATCTACACCAGTGACGGCGGCGTGCTCTACGCGCGAGGCCGCCGGGCCATGGTCAACGTGCACCCCAGTACCCGCCGGCCCTACCCGTGGTCCGAGCAGTTCCGCGAGTGGTCCCAGCCGCTAGTCCGGGAAGAACTCCCCGGATAGCCGTTCCATCACCGCGGCGGACACCGGATCCTGGATGCCGGTGGCCGCGGACATCGCCATGAACTGGTTGAACAGCCACTCTTCCAGATCCGCCCGGGTGATCTTCGGTTCCTGCAGCCAGTCCACGATGGCCACCATCACCACGTTGATCCAGGCGCGCACGGTCATGTCCATCAGCGGCGTCCGCTCACTGACGTCACCCCGCTCGAACAGGAACTCCACGATCTTCAGCCGGGCGTCGTCGAAGTGCTGGCCGGTCTCCGAGGTGCTGTCCGACAGTCCGTGCTTGAGCAGCACCACGCCGCCGTTGGGGTGCGCCTCCGCGTAGTCCAGGATGGCGCGCAGCGACTGGCGCAACTGGTCGGCCAGGCTGCCCTCCACCCGCGCGGTGATCTGCGAGAGCACCGAGTCGATCGCCTGGTGCATGGCGGCCTGATAGATGTCCGCCGGGCTGGAGAAGTACCGGTAGAACAGCGCGCGGGACACGTCGGCGGCCACGGTGATGTCGTCCACCGAGACCTCGTCGTACGTGTGCTTGCCGTACAGACCTATCGCCGCGTCGAGCAGCTGGCGGCGACGTTCCTCCGGCGCCATCCGACGGGGGCTGCGACCCCGGCGGCGTGATCCGGGGAGTTCGTGCACTGCCATTGACCCTCTCATATATCCAGTACCACCCGGCCTTCGGCACGGGACACACACACTGTCATGCTCCGATCCGCACCGTCGCGGGACATTGCATGATCGTTACGTTCGAAAGTACCGCCGAGAACCGGGATCCGACAGGCCCCACAGAACCCTTGCCGGCACGAGTAACCGGCCGTGGGCACCTCCCGCAGGATCGCGGTCAGCGCCGACTCCTCCGCCCCGACCTCGACGACCACCCCAGTGCGGGCCAGCTCGACCTCGAACGGCGTGCCGTTCACGACCGGCGGCGGCGAGAACCGTTCGTAGTGCAGTGGTCCCTGCGCCGCCCTCCGCACTGTATCGATCATCGGGGGCGGCCCGCACAGATAGATGTGCGTGCCGGGGTCCGTGTCACCGATCAGTTCCTCCCCGGTGGGGAAGCCGAACTCCTCGTCGGGGCGGATGAACACCCGGTCGCCGCCCAGCTCCAGAAGCTCCCTGGCGAATGGCATCGACTCCCGGGACCGCCCGGTGTAGATCAGCTGCCAGCCGGCGCCGATCCGCTGCGCCGCGCGCACCATCGGCAGGATCGGCGTGATCCCGATGCCACCGGCCAGGAACAGGTACCGGTCCCGGCCGATGAACGGGAAGGCGTTCCGCGGATGCGAGACGGTCACGGCGTGCCCGGTGCGCAACTGGTGCATCTGCACCGAGCCGCCACCGCCGTCCGGCAGCCTGCGCACGGAGATCCGGTAGCTGTGCCGGTCGGCCGGGTCGCCGTTCAGCGAGTACTGCCGCTTCAACCCCGACGGCAGCAGCACGTCCAGGTGGCAGCCGGGGTCCCAGGCAGGCAGCTCGGCACCGTTCTGCGCGGCCAGCGTCAGGCTGACCACGTCCTCGGCCTCGGCGCGCACCTCGCGGACCACCAGCGTCTGCAGGTGATCGTTGCGCCGCAGCTCGGTGTCGGGCGGTGGCTGGAACCGGCTCCAGAAGTTCAGCGTCCGCTCGGCCGTTTCGATCAGCTTGGCCGTCGTCCTGGTCAGCAGGTCCGGGGGTGTTTCGGTCATTGCTGACCAGCCTTGGCCGCCGGCGACGTGGCGAGGTAGGCGATGGCCTGGGTGGTCGATCCGTAGTGCGACGGGTGGTAGTCGCCCTTCAGGTAGTGCGTCAGCTGCGGGAGGTAGATCTTCGCGTTCGGTAGCAGGCCACGGCGGTGCCACCGGCGGAACTTGCGCAGCGTGAGTTTGCGTTGCTTCGGCGTCAGCGTCGGGTCGGCCTCCAGCAGCATCCGCGCGCCGCGATGCCACAGCATCCACAGCGCGGGAATGACGGCCAGCATGGACACGACCTGCATCGGGTACCGGCCGTCCAGGTGCCGGAACAGGTCGAAGGCGACCGACCGGTGTTCGACCTCCTCCGCGCCGTGCCAGCGGAGCAGATCGGACATCACCGGGTCGGTGCCCACTTCGTCGAAGGCCGGGGAGTTCAGCGCGAAGTCGCCGAGTACCGCGGTGAAGTGCTCGCCGGCCGCGATGACCGCGATCTGGTTCAGCAGCGACTGCTTGCGGCGCTTCGGCTTCATCTTCCGCGTCCGGTCGATCCAGCCCTGGAGCAGGTGGTGCACCTGCGAGGTGTACGGCTCCGGGTCGATTCCGTTGGCGGCCAGCAGGTCCAGGGCGCCCTGGTGGGCGTTGGCGTGCATGTTCTCCTGGCCGATGAAGCCGAGCACGTCCTCCCGCACCTTCGCGTCGGTGATGTACGGCAATGCGTCGGTGAACACCTGGACGAACCACAGTTCGAGCTCGGGCAGCAGCAGGTGCATCACGTTGTAGAAGTGCGCGAGCTCCGGCTCATCCGGTACCCAGTGCACGGGCGTCTTGGACCAGTCGAACTGCACGTCACGGGCGTGCAGCGCCACGGATGTCGGTTCGATCGCGGTCATGACGTCCTCCTAGATATCCAGCACGAGCCGGTCACCGGCGGCCCGGGAAACGCACAGGGTCATCTCGGTCTCCCGTTCCCGGGCGGTCAGCGAACCGTCCCGGTGGTCGACCTCGCCCGCGAGCACGCGGACCTTGCAGGTGCGGCAGAAGCCCTGCTTGCAGCTGTACTGCTGGGCCGGGACCTCCGGCAGCACCGCGTCCAGCACGGTCTGCTCGGCGCCCACCTGAATCGTCCTGCCGGAGCGGGCCAGCTGCACCTCGAACGGCTTTCCGTTCAGCACGGGTGCCGGGGAGAACCGCTCGTAATGCAGCGGGTTGCGGCCGGTCTCCCGGATCTCGGCGCGGACCGCGTCGATCATCGGAATGGGCCCGCAGCAGTACACGTGGGTGCCCGGCGCGGAGTGCTCCAGCAGCTCCCGGCCGGTGGACATGCCGACCTCGTCATCGGCCCGGATGTCCACTTTGGACTCGTTGATGTCCAGCAGTTCCCTGAGGAACGGCATCGAGGAGCGGGACCGTCCGGTGTAGACGAGCTTCCAGTCGGCGCCGATCCGCTCGGCGGCGCGCACCATCGGCAGGATCGGCGTGATGCCGATCCCGCCCGCCAGGAACAGGTACTTCTCCAGGTTGATGAGCGCGAAGGCGTTGCGTGGCCGGGAGACCCGGATCGGCGTGCCCTCGGTCAATGTGTGCATCTCGACGGATCCGCCGAGCCCGCCATCGATCCGGCGCACCGCGATCCGGTAGCCGTACCGGTCCCGGACGTCGCCGTTCAATGAGTACTGCCTGCGCTTTCCGGACGGCAGCGTGACGTCCACGTGACAGCCCGGCTGCCAGCGCGGCAACGCCTCACCGTCCGGAGAGGACAGTCGCAGGCTCACCACGTCCTCGGCCTCCACTCGGACCTCGGCGATGACCAGGCGCAGGTCCTCGTCGACCAGGTCCACCTCGCCGGGCACCTTCGCGCGCAGCATCCGGTCCACGGCGGTCAACGCGTTCTCATAGCCCACGACCGCCGCCATGACCGAACTCAGCATCCGGTCCTGCCGGGGGCGTCCCCGCAGATCCGGCGGCCCGCTGAACAGCTCACGCATCGTCAGGCCTCTCAGTGGTTGGCCGCTCGGGCGGCGGGCGAGGTGGCCAGGTACTCCAGTGCGGCCGAGGTCGAACCCACCTGGGAAGGGTGGAAGTCCCGCCTCAGGTACTTGAGAGTTCCCTTGATCAACCACATGACCGGCGGCAGCAATCCCTCGCGCAGCAAGCGGATCAGCTCCCGCATGCGGGGCCTGCTACCCGGCGGCAGATGCGGGTCGTTGCGGTAGAGGAAGAGGGTGCCGCGGATGAACAGCCAGATCAGCGGCGGGATGATCGCCACCATGGTGATCACCCGGGCCCAGTAGCGGTTGTCCAGGTGGGTGAACAGGTCGAAGGCCACCGCGCGGTGCTCGACCTCCTCGGCCCCGTGCCAGCGGAACAGGTCCAGCATCACCGGATCGGCGCCGACTTCGTCCAGTTTCCGGTTGGCCAGGATGTATTCGCCCAGCATCGCGGTGAAGTGCTCGCCGGCCGCCACCCCGGATAGCTGCCAGATCAGCCACTTCCGCGCCCTGGTGCCCTTCAGTTCCGGGCGCAGCAGGCGTTCTTGGAAGACCCACTCCATCTGGCCGGTGAACGGGGTGACGTCGATGCCGTGCCGGGTCAGGTGATCGGCCGCGCCCTGGTGTGACTCGGCGTGCACCGACTCCTGGCCGATGAAGCCACGCACGTCGGCACGCACCTTCTCGCTGGAGATCAGCGGCAACGCCGCGCTGAACACCCGGATGAACCACCGTTCGATTTCCGGCAGGATCATGTGCGTCACGTTGAGAATGTGCGCCAGCAGCACCTCGCCCGGGATCCAGTGCGCCGGGGTCCTGCCCCAGTCGAACCGGACGTCGCGCGGCTGGAGTACCAGGTGATCCGGGTCCTCGATCTTCTTCTCCGGCTGGGACATCGCGTTACCTCGTCGGGTCGATGGTGCCGGCGAACCGGTTCAGCGCCGGGCTGATCCTGGACAACAGGTACGAGGCCTTGGCCTCGACCGTCACCGGGGCGACCGCCGTGTTCTTCTCCACGGCCTTGAGGATGTCCTGCGCGGTCCGCTCCGGGCTGAAGTTCCGCTTCGCGTAGAACTTGGCGGTCTCGTCCTGGATCCGCGCCTGTTCCTCGGCGCTGCGGCCGATGTGCTGCGCGGTCTTGGTGATGTTGGTGTTCACCACGCCCGGACAGATGGCGATCACGTTGACGCCCTCGGTGGCCAGTTCGCCGCGGATGCACTGGCTCAGCGAGAACACCGCGGCCTTGCTGGTGTGATAGGCGGGCATCGCCTTGGTGTAGGTGTAGGCGGCCATCGAGGACAGGTTGACGATGGTGCCGCCCTCGCCCTGCTCGGCCATCTGCTTGCCGAACAGCCTGCTGCCGTGGATGACGCCCCACAGGTTGATGTCCAGCTGGCGCTGCCAGTCCTTGATCTCCAGCTCCAGGATGCCGCCCGCCACCGCGACACCGGCGTTGTTCACCACGATGTCCGGCACGCCGTAGTCGGCCTTGATCTGCGCGGCGAACTCGGCCATCGCTGTCTCGTCGGTGACATCCAGCGAGAACGCGGCGGCGGTGACCTTGTGCAGGCCACACAGCTCGGCGGTCTCCTCCGCGGTCTGCTTGTTGATGTCCGCGGCGATGACGTCCGCGCCCTCTTTGGCGAAGGCCAGCGCGGTGGCCCGGCCGATGCCGCTGCCGGCGCCGGTGATCACCACGAGTTTGCCGTCGTGCTTACCGCGCTTCGGTCCGCTGGCCAGCGCGCGGGCCAGGTTGCGCGGCTTCTTCTCGCCGTCCAGGGCCCGGATGAACTCGTCCACCAGCCTGGCGACCACCTGCGGGCGGGTCGCCGGGGCCCAGTGGCCACCGCCGATCGGCCGGATGTACAGCGAGCGCACGTACTCGGCGATGTCCGTCTGACCCTCGTACTTCACCGCGAGGTCGTTCGTCGGCGGCAGCACCTGCACCGGCACCGAGGTCATCCGGGGTTCCGGCCTGCCCAGGTGCTGGAAGATGTTGGCCCGGTACAGGGCGATACCGGGGATGCCGTCGTTCACCAGGTCGAACGGCTCCAGGTGCTTGGCGGCCGGGCCCTCGTAGTGCTTGACCAGCGTGCTGAACAGCTTCTGGCCGGCCTTGCTACCGAGCAGCAGTTCGGCGGCCTTGCCGACGTGCATCAGGTAGATGTACCAGGAGGACAGGCCCTGGCTGAGGACCGCGCCCCACTTGCGGGGGTTGCGCAGGTACTTGCGCATGTTGGCGCCCGCGTAGTCCAGGTTCGGGCCGGAGATCGAGCTGTAGGACGCGATCCGGTCGGAGAATCGGGGCAGGGTCACCACGTGCCACATCTGGATGGAGCCCCAGTCGTGGGCCAGCACGTGCACCTTGCGGTCCGGGACCGACGAGTCGATGACCGCGCCGAAGTCCTCGGCCAGCTGGTCCAGTTCGTAGGCGGCGATATCGGTGGGCTTCTCCGAATCACCGAAGCCGCGGACGTCATAGGTGATCAGGTGGTAGCGGTCGCGGAGCTGGTCCACGATGCCGTTCCAGACCTTCGAGTTGTCCGGCCAGCCGTGGACGAGGACGATCGTCTGGTGGGCCCGGTCACCATACTCACGGACGGCGAGACTCACACCGTCGGTCGAAACGACCCGCCTGGCCTGCGCTTGGGCGAACTTCCGCCCGTTAGAAGTGACGTGAGACATAAAGTCATAATAGACAGAGTGTCAATAGTAATCTAGGCCCGCGCCGGGGGGCGTTTGTGTGCGGAGTGTTGCCTGCTGTGCTCGGGACCCGGCAGGCAACACTCACTCTGCTGACGACGCTGTAATAGCTGTGTCACAGACCTGTCCGCATATCGGCGTCGGCTACAGGTCGTCCGTATGGTGGATGTAGTGGTGGTCAAGTTCCTGCGCATCGCGCTCATCGGTTTCGTCGGCTCGGTAGCCCTCGGTCTGGTCTGGCTGTTCACCCTCGCCGCCGACCCGCTGCGGGGTCACGACCGTCCGCCCCTCGACCCGGTCAAGGAGGCCGAGGTGGAGCCGGGCAGCAGCGCGCCGGCCGGCCTTCAGCAGGCCCTGCCGCTCAGCGGCGACCCGCTGACCGCGTGGTCCAAGCAGGTGGGCGAGAAATCCGGGATGCCGCCCCGCGCCGCCATCGCCTACGCGAACGCGCAGCGCTGGGCCGAGGCGAAGCGGCCCGCCTGCAAAGTCAACTGGACCACCCTCGCCGGCATCGGCCGGGTCGAGTCCAAGCACGGCCAGCACGGCGGTGCCGAGCTGATGCCCGACGGCAGGCCGAGCAAGCCGATCATCGGCGTCGCGCTGGACGGTTCGCCGGGCATCGCGGCGATCGCGGACACCGACGGCGGCGCGCTGGACGGCGACGACAAGCAGGACCGGGCAGTCGGGCCGATGCAGTTCATCCCGACCACCTGGAAGCTGTTCGCGGTGCGCGCCTCCGGTGACGGCCAGCCGGCGGATCCGCAGAGCCTGGACGACGCCGCGACCACGGCGGCCAACTACCTGTGCTCGCAGAAGCGCGACCTCACCGTCGGCACCGACTGGTGGGCGGCTCTGCACGCGTACAACGCGTCGACCACGTACGCGAAGCAGGTCTACGGGCTGGCCCAGCGCTACGCCACCTCCGGCGCCCCCGCCCAGTAACTGTTGTCTCCGAAGTTGGCGATGTTCGCGCGAGGAACGAACCCGAACATCGCCAACTTCGGGATGCCCGTAGCCCTATCGGGTGAACGCTGTGGGCCGGGTCACTACCGGCAGGTAACTTCCGGGCATGCGCCGTCTCGCCTCCCTGGTCTGCCTTGCCCTGCTCGGATTCGCCGCTCCCGCCGCGGCCGCCGACGACTTACCCGTGCCGTACAACGTCGCCGCTTCCAGCACCGTGAAGCACTTCTTCGACTCCCCGCCCGGGGCCAACGACTGGAGCTGTCGGCCCAGCGCGGAACATCCCAATCCGGTGGTCCTCGCGCACGGTCTGACCGCCAACATGGCGGGCAACTGGAGCACCGTCGCCCCGCTGCTGAAGAACAACGGCTACTGCGTCTATGCGCTGACCTACGGCCGCAACCCCCTCGCGCTCGGCCCGCTGCGCGAGGTCGGTGGCCTGGTCCGGATGGAGGACAGCGCCCGCGAGTTCGGCCTCTTCGTTGACCGGGTACTCGCCTCGACCGGCGCGGCCAAGGTGGACATCGTCGGGCACTCCGAGGGCTCGCTGATGCCGAACTACTGGGTCAAGTTCCTCGGCGGCGCGCCCAAGGTCGACCACTACGTCGGCCTGACCCCGCTGTGGCGCGGCACCGACTTCTTCGGCGTAGCCGGCCTCAGCGGATTCGCCACCTCGGCCGGTCTGAGCCCCGTGGTGGACCTGCTGCTCAACCCGCTGTGCGCGTCCTGCCGGCAGTTCCTCACCGGCTCGCCGTTCCTGGAGAAGATGAACTCCGACGGCGGGCCGAAGGTGCCCGGGGTGAACTACACGATGATCATGACCCAGTACGACGAACTGGTGCAGCCGTATACCCGGGGGATCATGGACGGCGCGACCAATGTGGTGTTGCAGGACCTCTGCGCCGATGACCACGGCGGCCACGTCACGCCCGCCTTCGACCCGGTGGCCACCCGCGTCATCCTGAACTCGCTGGATCCCGCGCACCAGAAGCCGGTGCCCTGCGTGAAGGTCTACCCCTGGGGCGCTCCGGGCTACCAGGACTGAGAAACACCCAGTACTCTCATCGCATCCTGCTCTCAGTGGAGGTGCGATGTCGGTCCGCGTGGAGAAGAACGGCCCGGTGACCACGGTCATCCTGTCCCGGCCCGAGGTGCGCAACGCGGTGGACGGCCCGACCTCGGTCGCACTGGCCGCCGCGTTCCGCGAGTTCGACGCCGACCCGGACCAGGCGGTCGCCGTGCTGTGGGGCGAGGGTGGCGTGTTCTGCGCGGGCGCCGACCTGCACGCGGTGGGCACGGAGCGCGGTAACCCCTTCCCGCAGGACATGGCCGCGGACGGCCCGATGGGGCCGAGCCGGATGAAGCTGAGCAAGCCGGTGATCGCCGCCATCTCCGGTTACGCGGTCGCCGGTGGCATCGAGCTGGTGGCCTGGGCGGACCTGCGGGTCGCCGAGGAGAACGCGGTTCTGGGCGTGTTCTGCCGACGCTGGGGTGTGCCGCTGATCGACGGCGGCACGTTCCGGCTGGCCCGGCTGATCGGTGAGAGCCGGGCGATGGACCTGGTGCTGACCGGCAGGCCGGTGGATGCGACCGAGGCGTATTCCATCGGGCTAGTGAACCGGGTGGTCCCGGTAGGCGAGTCCCGGAAGGCGGCCGAGGAACTGGCCTTGCAGTTGGCCGGGTTCCCGCAGGAGTGCATGCGCAACGACCGGCTGTCCATGCTGGAGACCTCCGGCGGCTACGAAGAGGACGCCCTGCGCATCGAATGGGAGTACGGCCTGGACTCCCTCAAGCATGTGGTCGCCGGACTGGAGAAGTTCCGCGCGGGCGAGGGCAGGCACGGCAGGTTCTGAGGCCCCAGGTCAGAGGAGGCTAAGAATCCGGGCCGTTCTGCCTGGCGGTGGTGGCGTCTTGCATACTTCCGCGTTGTGCGGTGCGTGAGACGCTTTCTGTTACCGGTGATCATGCTGCTGACCAGCATGATCGTGATTCCTGGCACGGCATCGGCCACCGTGCTGCCCGACCTGTCGCCGCTGGGTGCCAACGACTGGGACTGCAAGCCCAGCGCCGAGCATCCGCGCCCGGTCGTGCTGGTGCACGGCATCACCGCCACCATGGCGACCAACTGGATCACCCTGTCCCCGCTGCTGAAGAAGCACGGGTACTGCGTCTTCGCGTTGAACTACGGCCAGAAGCCGGAGCTGCCCGGAGTAGGCGGGCTGCTGCCGGTGGAGGAGAGCGCCGCGCAGCTGGGCACGTTCGTGGACGAGGTGCTGCGGAAGACCGGAGCGTCCACAGTGGACATCGTCGGGCACTCCGAGGGTTCGCTGATGCCCAGTTACTGGGTGGAGTACCTGGGCGGCGCCGCCAAGATCACCCATTACGTCGGCCTCACCCCGCTGTGGCGCGGCACCAACGCCTTCGAGCTGCGCACCCTGCGTGCGGTCGCCAAGGCCTTCGCCCCGGCGTGGCTGGCCAAGGTGAGCGCCACCTGCCAGTCCTGTGGCGAGCTCGTCATGGGCTCGGCGTTCCTGGCCAAGATCGCCGCCAGGCTGCCGATGCCCGGCGTGCGGTACACATCCATCCGCACCATCTACGACCTGGGCATTCAGCCGCATTCCAGTGCGATCCTGGCCGGGGCGGACAACATCGTGCTGCAGGACGGCTGTCCGGGCGACCTCGTCGGCCACGCGGGGGCCGCGATCGACCCCCGCGTCGGCGGCTACGTGCTCAACGCCCTGGACGCCGACCACCCGGTCAAGGTCCCCTGCGTGCCGCAGTACCTGTTGCCCTAGAACTTCAGCCGGACGATCTGCGGGTCGTGGTCCGAGTCCTGTACGGCGAACTCCGAATTCACGTGCACCACGTCGTAGCCGTAGTCCGCACCCAGCGACTTGGACAGCAGAATGTGGTCCAGCACCTGCGAATTGCCCTGGTAGACGTAGGTGTACCGCTCGGCGTCCGGCAGCGTGGCCGGCAGGTCGGTGAGCGGCGCGCCCGCCAGGGTGGTGGCTGCCGTGGAGTACTCGAAGTCGTTCAGGTCGCCGGCCACCACGATCCGCGCGTGCTCATCGGCGGCCAGGAGTTGCCGGACGAAGTCGCGGACCACGCCTGCCTGCCGGGTTCGCTTGTCCGAGGAGGGCTGGCGCGCGGGCTGGTTCCGCCCCATCAGCGGGTCGTCGCCGCCCTTGGACGACCAGTGGTTGGCGATCACGAAGACCGGCTTGTCCTGGAACAGGAACTCGGCCACGAGGGGCTTCCGGGTGGCCGCCCACGCCGCGTTGCCCGGGTCGATCCGGCCGGGGTTCACGCTGAGCCCGCCGCCCGGGGTCACGGTGACGGCCTCGGTCGGGCCGCCCGCGGTGCCCTTCGCGAGGGAGATGCCGAGGTCGGTGCGGTACAGGAAGCCGACCCGGATGTTGCCGCCCGGCTCGCCGCCGTCCTGGCCGTCGACCGGGTTGATCTGGGTGTACGCGTACGTCGGGCCGCCGGCCTTGGTGATGGCGTCGATCAGTGCGCCGAAGGTCCGATCCGCGTCCACCGTGCCGTCGTTGGTGGCGCCGTTGTTGTCCTGGATCTCTTCCAGGGTCACGATTCCCGGCGACTTCAGGTTGCGCACGATGGTCGCGCCGAGGTTGTCGAACTTGACCTGCGGGTCGGTCGGATCCAGGTTCTCCACGTTGAACGTGGCCACCGACAGCTGTCCGGCCGGGGTGTCCACAGTGGATTCCCGCTGCAGGCCGGAGTCCACACGGGACAGTGCCGAGCTCAGTTGCAGGGTGAAGTGCCCGGCGATGTAGTCCACGATTCCCGTTGCCGGGCCGGAGAAGTGGTCACCGACGTTGACCCCGCTCGGCGTCCTCTCCTTGTCCGCCAGGGTGATGATCTCCGGGTTGCCGTCGTGCTGCTGCAACACGATGCCGCCGCGGGCGCTGCGGGTGACCGAGTTCTGATCGTCGTTCACCACCGGGATCTCGCCGTAGGTGGCCTGGTACGGGCCCACCGCCACCGGCTTGGGCAGGGTGACCAGCATGCCTTCCAGGGACTCCCAGAAGTCGATGCCGTTCACCGCCGGGTCGAAGCCCCCGCTGGTCTCCACGTCGCCGGCGTTCCGCTTGATCACCGCGTTCGGCGGCACCCGGCCGCCGGAGCCGATGACGACCGGCGCGGGCAGCGGACGCGTGCCGAGGGTGGTGACCTCCGGCGTGCTGATCTCGGTGACCGTCAGGTTCGCGCTCTTCGCTCCGCCGGACCGGTATTCGGTGACCTTCCCGTCCACCGTGACTTCGTCGCCGACGTTCACCTCCGGGGCGTCCGCGGTGAACACGAAGATGCCCTCGGCGGTGGCGTCGTCGGTGTCCGGTTCCGGGTCCTGCATCCAGAATCCGGTGGACTTCAGCCCGGTGACCACACCGCGCACGCCGGTGACGGTCGAGCCGCTCAGCGGCGAAAGGTGTGCCGTGCCCTGGATATCCCGGATGTGGGTGGGGCCGGGCGCCGCGGTGACCGGGCCGGCCGTCACCAGCACCGTCGTGATGGTCAGCGTGGCCGCGGCCAGCCTGTGGCGTAAGTGCATGCGACCGTTCTAGCCCTCGGGGCGTTCGGTCGTGGTCGGTTTCGGCGAAATTCCGGCACAAGTTCACCGACTGTTCCAGGGGTGGACTGGACCACTTGGAGTAACGGGTCATATCCGCAGGTGAACGGCGTTTTTTGCACAATCGGGTGAGAAGCTCGGCTACCCACGTCATGATCTTGCGGTCGCCGCGTTCCCTTCCTGTCCGCCGGAACCGCAACCTCCGGCGAACACTCCTCACATGCAAGAACCCGCATTTGACCCGGTCATCCTCTCCTCGATGACCGGGTCAAACCTATTGCGGTTTCAACGAGTACCAGAAGTCACCCCCATATCACACTCGGTAGTCAACCTAACAACTACCGAGGGATATGCCGGACTATGCGGTGGTAAGACCATGGTGTGCGCTCAATGGCGGAAAGGAGATAGGTGAGATGGCCGAACAGGATGGTCCTCCATCGCCTGATGGTGGTTACTCGGAGTCGGACACGCAACCGGTCACGATCCAACCTGAAGACCTCACCCCGCGCCCCCGGCAGCGCATCGCCATCCATGAGTTGAATCTGCCGGATCCGAACGCGAAACGTCGTCGCTGAGGGATCGGGGGCGGACCGCCCGCAGCTGTCCGCCCCCACTCCCGACTACCAGACGCGCTCCGGCTTCTCCGGCCACAGCGGCTCCTCCTGCTGTTGCCCCTGTGCCTGTTCCGCCGCGCAGTGGGTGCCCGCCGCCGGCAGTTCGCCGGTGAGCAGATAGCGGTCGGTCGCCGCCTTGACGCACGGGCTGGAGAAGTACTTCACGTGTCCGTCGCCGTCATGGGTGAGCAGCGTCCAGCCGGTCTGGCCGGTCAGGTTCGTCGCCCACGGGTACACGGTCTTGAAGTCGTGCCGGGCATTGATCACCAGCGTCGGCAGGCTGCTCTTGGCGAACACCTTCGGCGGGTTGGTGGTGTTCACGAAGCCCTGGCACCCGAAGCCGGCGAGGGGATAGCTGTTGAACCGGGTCATCGGGGCCACCTGCCCGATGTGCTCGGTGATCGACTGGAAGTCGGCGAAGTCGCGGATCTGCATGTTCCAGTCCCGGCACAGGACTCCGTGGAACCCGCCATTGGTCCCCTCGGAGATGTTCCGCAGCGGCGCGATTCCGGTGGTGTCCAGGGTCTTGATGCCGTTCGCCACCGACGGCCATGCCCGCTTGCCGCTCTTGGCCGCCGCGGTCAGGTAGTCCAGGCTCAGCGGGGTCAGCTGCTTGCCGGCGCTGTCCTTGAGCTCGCCGGCGTCGGCGCGCTTCTGCAGTTCGGTCACGGTGGCCCGGATGTCCGTGCCGTGCAGGGCGCAGGTGACGGTCGCGGCGCACCACTGGACGAACTGGTCGAAGAGCTCCTCGGCGGCCTTGGCCTCGGTGGCCGAGAACGTCCGGAAGTCCGGGATGCTGTGATCCATGGTGGAGTCCAGGACCAGGCGTTCCACCTTGCCCGGGAACAGTTCCGCGTACTGCTGGCCGAGCAGGGTGCCGTAGGAACCGCCGTAGAAGCTGATCTTCTGCTCGCCGAGTGCGGCCCGGACCGCGTCCAGGTCGCGGGCGTTGTCGACGGTGTCCACATGGTCGAAGAGCGGCCCGGTCTGTTCCCGGCAGGCTTGGGCGTAGGCGCTCGTCGCGGCCCGGAACCGGTCCATGTCCGCCTGGGAGGTGAACAGGCCGGTCGCCGGGGCCTGGTCGGGGCAGCTCAGCTGGTAGCCGTCGCCGTATCCCCGGGCATTGACGCCGATGACGTCGAACTTCTCGGTGACCGCAGCACTGAAGATCGCACTGCTCTGCACCGAATGGGCGCTGGTTCCGCCGGGGCCGCCCTCGCCGTAGACCAGCACGCCGAGCCGTTTGGCCGGGTCGGCCGTGCGGCGGCTGATCTCCAGGTCGATCGCCGGGCCGTCCGGTTTCGTCCAGTCGACCGGAACGGTGAGGGTGGCGCACTCGGCCTTGGAGCCGGTGGAGCAGGGCTTCCAGGTCAGCGGATCGGCATGCGCCGGCGCCACCACGGACAACAGCAGGGCTGCTGTGCTGACAGAAGCGAGCAGGGTTCGTCTCATGCCCCTACTTGCCCGTGGTGGCGCTGCGCGCTCACGGGTTTCCGGTGACCAGAAACCGATCGATCCGCTCGCCCATGCCCGGGACTTCGTAGACCCCATGCTGAACGCCCTGATAGGTGACCAACGGCCAGCCGCTCTGCACGCTGATCCGCTGGGCCCAGCTGTAGGGCGCTTCCATGTCGTACCTCGAGTGGAACATCCGCGCCTGCACGTTCGGCATCTCCGGCAGACGGTGCGGCGGATTGGTGTTCGTCACCGGCCAGCCAAGGCATCCCAGAACATCATCCACGTTGCTGTTCAGCCGGGTCATCGGCGCGATCCGATGTAGGCGGTCGACCGCCGCCCGCAGTTCGGCGTAGTCGCGGATGGCGAAATTCCAGTCCTGGCACAGGATCGCGTACTTGAATCCCCGCACCGCGTGCGGCAGGTTCTTCTCGGTGCTGATCCCGGTGTCCCGCAGGCTTTTCAGTGCCACTGCCATGGCCGGCCAGGTCTTGCTGTCGCCGGTCAGTTCGGTGAGGTAGTCCAGCCGTAAGGGCTGTCCGGCGTTGTCCTTCAGGTCGGCCCTGGCCTGGAGTTCCCGTTGCAGCGCGTACACATCCTGGCCGTGCAACGCGCAGCTCTCGGTGGCCTGGCACCAGTCGGCCCAGCGGTGGAAGTCCTGCTCCGCCGCCACGGCTTCGGTGACCATGTAGGACCAGGCGTCCGGAATGCTGTGGTCCATCGCGGAATCCAGCGCGATGCGCTCCACCCGGTCCGGGAAGAGTTCGGCGTACCGCTGGCTCAGCAGGGTGCCGTAGGACAGGCTGTAGAAGCTGACCTTCTCCGCGCCCAGCACTTTCCGGACGGCCTCCAGATCCCGGGTGTCGCTGGTGCTGTCCACGTGGTCGAACAATGGCCCGGTCATCTCCCGGCACGCCGCGCCGAAGGCGGCGACCCGCTGCCGGTAGTCGGCGAACTCCTGCTTCGACCCGGGTACCTCGACCGCGGGGCCGTCCACCTGCGGGCAGCGGACGGGGTACAGCGGATCCAGCCCGCGTGCGGTGACCCCCACCAGATCGAAGTGTTTCTGCAGCTCCGGAACCTGCTCCGGACGCAAGCCCTTGATGATCTCGGCGGCGGGGGTGCCGGGCCCGCCGGGTGCGAAGAACAACACGCCGAGCCGGTCCCCGGTGGCCTTGCGCCGGGACACGGTCAGATCGATCGACGGACCGTCCACTGTGGACCAGTCGACCGGCACGGTCACCGTCGTGCACTCGGCCCCGCCGCCCGGACCGCAGGGCGTCCAGCCCGGTGCGGCCTGGGCGGCGGGTGCCGTGGTGAGCAGCAGTAGCGCCGCTGCGATCACCGCTCGTTTCATCGAAATCCCCCAGATTCCTTTGTCAGTTCCAGCTGGCCTCGACCGGCCGTGTTTCCTGTTGCTGCTGCTGGATCTCGGCGCAGACGGTGCCCGCCGCGGGCAGTTCACCGGTCGCCAGGTACTTGTCCGTGTGCTCGCGCATGCACGGAATGCTGGAGTACGTGACGTGCCTGCTGCCGGCGTAGGTGACCAGGCCCCAGCCGGTCTGCGCGGTCAGGTTCACCGCCCACGGGTAGACGGTCGCGATGTCGTAGCGCGAGTTCAGCACCAGGGTCGGCACGGTGTCCTTGACGGGGAACGGTTTCGGCGGGTTGGTGTTCGCCACCGGCCAGCCCTGGCAGGACAGCGGGTGCTGGGCGTACGAGCTGAACCGGGTCATCGGGGCCGCCTGCTCCACGCGCTTGCGGAACTCCTGGTAGTCGGCGTAGTCCCGCAGCTGCAGGTTCCAGTCCTGGCACAGCACCGAGTGCAGCCCGCCCGAGACGTACAGCCGCGTGTTCTTCTCTTCGGCGACACCGGTGTCCGTCAGCTTCTTCAACGCGGTGGCTCCGGTGTCCCGGGAGAACGCGGCGCTGGTGGTCATGGAGTCCAGCGTCAACGAGGTCAACGGGGCACCCGAGGAGTCCTTGAGCTCACCGGCCTCGGTGCGCTTCTGCAGCTCGGTGACCGTGGCCCTGACGTCCTGGCCATGCAGGGCGCAGCTCTCGGTTTTGTCACACCAGTCGACGAACTGGTCGAAGCGCTCCTCCATGCCCTTCGCCTCGGTCGCGCCGAAGGCCGCGGCGTCCGGCAGGCTGTGGTCCATGGTGGAGTCCAGCACCATGCGCTGCACCCGCTGCGGGAACAGCTCGGCGTACTGCTGACCGAGCAGGGTGCCGTACGAGCCGCCGTAGAAACTGATCTTCTCCAGGCCCAGCGCCGCCCGGACCGCGTCCAGATCACGGGCGTTGCTGGCGGTGTCCAGGTGGTCGTACAGCGGTCCGGTGAGCCTCCGGCACTCGGCGGCGTAGGTGGCGTGGTCCGTGTTCAGTTTCGCCAGCGTCTCCGGCGAGTTCGGCAGGTCGTTCTGCGGGCCGCCGCCATCCGGACAGGTGATCGGGTACCGGCGATCCATGCCTCTGGCGTTGACCCCGATCACGTCGTAGTCGCGCCGCCAGCCCACCGCGGTGCTCTGCTCGATGTACTTGACCGTCTCCGCACTGGCCCCGCCGGGACCACCTGCGCCATAGACCATCACGCCCTTGCTCGGCTCGGTGGTCCGGTGCCGGGCCACCGTCAGATCAAGGGTCGGACCGTCCGGCTTGGCCCAGTCGACCGGCACGGTGACCGTGGTGCACTCGGCCTCTTTCTCGCATGGCGTCCAGGTCAGGGAATCGGCGATCGCGGGAGTAGCGGGAACCAGTAATGCGGCGGATAAGGCGGACACGACAAGAGCGCGCTTCATGGATCTCCTTACGGCGAGCAGGGAATCGCGGTATCAGTCCAGATTTGTGCAGGGGGATGTACGCGGTCGTCATCCTTCGGAGGTAAATGTGTGTACGCGCTGAGGTTCTTGCCGCTGGTCCTGCAGTTGTGCGCAGACCGTGCCCGGCGCGGGCAGTTCACCGGTCGCCAGGAACCGGTCGGCGTGGCCCTTCATGCACGGCACCTCGTAGGTGATGTGCCGGGAGCCGTCGTAGGTGAGCAGCCCCCACCCGGCCTGGGTGCTCAGGTTCTGTGCCCACGGGTGGACGGTCGCGAGGTCGTAGCGGCTGCTCAGTACCAGTGCCGGCACAGTGCTCTTGCCGGGGAGGGGTTTCGGCGGGTTGATGTTGGCGATCGGCCAGCCCTGACAGGCCAGTACGTACCGGGGGAACGTGCTGAACCGGGTCATCGGCGCCGCCTGCGCGACCCGGTGCACCAGGTCCTGGTACTCGGCGAAGTCGCGCAGCTGCATGTTCCAGTCCTGGCACAGCACCGAGGTCAGCGTTTCGGACGCGGAGATGTACTCGTTCCCGTACCCGGAGATCCCGTCGTCCGCCAGCTCTTTCAGCGTCCTGGACCCGCCCTTCCAGTCGAACACGACCTCGGAGGCCAGGGCGTCCACCGTCAGGGCGTTCAGCGGCTCGCCGAAAACATCCTTGATCTCACCGGCCTCGGCTCGTTTCTGCACATCGCGCAGCACGGCGTGCACATCCCGGCCGTGCAGGGCGCACTCCTCGGTCTGGGCGCACCACTCGCCGAAGTTGTCGAAGTGCACCTCCAGGCCCCTCGCCTCCGCCGCGGCGAACGCCGCGCCGTCCGGCACGCTGTGGTCCATGGTCGAGTCCAGCACCATGCGTTCGATCCGCTGCGGGAACAGCTCGGCGTACTGCTGGCCGAGCAGGGTGCCGTAGGACCGGCCGTAGAAGTAGATCTTCGGCACCCCCAGGGCCGCGCGGACGGCCTCCAGGTCGCGGGCATTGCTAGCCGTGTCCAGGTGGTCGTACAGCGGCCCGGTGAGCTTCCGGCACTCGGCGGCGTAGGCGGCGTTGTCCGCCTTCAGCTTCGCCAATTCCTCCGGGGAAGAGGGAAGATCATTCTGCGGACCCTTCGGCGTGGGGCAGAGGATCGGGTAGGCGCCGCCCATGCCCCGGGCATTCACCCCGATCAGGTCGAAGTCGCTCCGGGGGCCACCATGGGAGTTCTCCTTCAGCACCGTGGCGCTGGGTCCACCGGGGCCGCCTTCGCCGTAGAACAACACGCCCTTGCTCGGCTGGGTCGCCTTGCGCCGGGTCACCTCAAGATCGAAGGACGGGCCGTCCGGCCGAGCCCAGTCGATGGGCACGGTGACCGCGGTGCACTCGGCGTCCACGCCACACCTGGTCCAGGCCAGGGAATCGGCGCCGGCCGGGGTAGCGGGTAACAGTGCCGCGATGGTCACTGCGGACGCGAACAGGACGCGTTTCATGGGCGGATCTCCTCGCTGCGGGCAGGGACCCCGCGCACCGGTTCAGGGGTGCGCGGGGCGCCGAGCTATCGGATGTCCGGCCCAGATCTAGCCGCCGAATGCGATGGAATCGTTATCGTTCTGTACCTATTTGGTAATAGCCCAGAGGTTGTCCGCCGGACGCTGTTGCTGCTGCTCCCGCGTGCCGCCGGGCACCTCGGCGCAGTGCGTGCCCTTTGGCGGCAGCTGCCCGGTCAGCAGGAACGTGTCGGAGTACTCGGTCATGCACGGCCTCGAGCCGTAGGTGCCGTGGCTGCCACCGTCGTAGGTGAGCAGCGTCCAGCCGGTCTGCGCGCTCAGGTTCTCCGCCCAGGCGTACACGGTGGCGTAGTCGTAACGGCCGTTCAGCACGAGCACCGAGGACGGCTGCGGGCCCGCGGGCTTCGGCGGGTTGGTGTTCGCGACCGGCCAGCCCTGGCAGGACAGCGTGTGCTGGGTGTAGTCGCTCATCCGGGTCAGCGGCGCGACCTCAGTGACCCGCTGCAGCAGGCCCTGGTAGTCGGCGTAGTCCTTCAGCTGGAAGTTCCAGTCCTGGCACAGGATCGCGTGCACGGTCCCGTAGGAGGGGTAGGTCCGGTTCTCGTGCGTGGAGATCCCGGTGTCGACGATGGTCTTCAGCTCGGTGGCCAGTTCCGGGTAGGCCCACTCGCCGTTCACTGCCCGGAAGGTGAGGGCGTCCAGGGTGATGCCGGTGAACTGCCGGCCCTTGGCGTCCTTCACCTGCCCGGCCGCGACCTTCTGCTGGATCGTGTGCACCACGGCGGGCACGTTGTCACCGTGCAGTGCGCAGCTCTCGGTCTTGTCGCACCAGCCGATGAAGCGGCCGAAGTTGTCCTCGGCGCTCTTCGCCTCGGTGGCCGAGAAGGTCGTGCCGTCCGGGATGCTGTGGTCCATGGTGGAGTCGAGGACCATGTGTTCGACCCGCTGCGGGAACAGCTGGGCGTACTGCTGGCCGAGCAGCGTGCCGTAGGAGATGCCGTAGTAGCTGACCTTCTCCACGCCGATGGCCGCGCGGACGGCCTCCAGGTCACGGGCGTTGCTGGCGGTGTCCAGGTGGTCGTAGAGCGGGCCGGTGAGTTCCCGGCACTTCTCCGCGAACGCCCTGTTCTCGGCGTTCAGCGTGGCGAATTCCTCTGGGGTGGACGGAAGTCCGTGCTCCGGACCGCTCTGGGTGGCACAGCTGACCTCGTAGCCCTTGCCGAGGCCGCGGGCGTTCACCCCGATCAGGTCGAAGTTCTTGCCCAGGTTCGAGGTGGTGTCCGGCTTGAACGACTTGACCCAGTCCGCGCTCTTGCCGCCCGGGCCGCCGTCGCCCAGCACCATCGTGCCGTGGCTCTTGCCGCTTGCCTTGTGCCGGGCCACTTCCAGGTCGATGGTCGGGCCGTCCGGCTTCGCCCAGTCGATCGGCACGGTGACCGTGGTGCATTCGGATTCGTCGCCACACGGGGTCCAGTCCAGGGTGGCCGCTTGGGCCATGGGCAGGGCGGTCAACAGCAGGGTGGCGGATAACGCTGACGCCAGGAGTACGCGTTTCATCGGCGGGTCCCCTCAGTGCGAAATTCCGTTACCCGTCCACCATTCGCGGCCCAGAGCGCTGCCCGCATCATCCTCAAGTCGCATTGTTCCCCGAAGTCTCCCGTGCGCCTGTCCACAGTGGACAGACGCACGGGAGTCGTGCTAACCCCAGAGGTCGCCCGTCGGAACCGGCTGCTGTTGCCGCTGCCCGTCGGGCAACTCCGCGCAGTGCGTGCCCGGCTGCGGCCGCTGACCGGTCAGCAGGTACGTGTCCGTGTACTCGGTCGCACACGGAATCCGGGTGTAGGTGCCGTGCAAGCCGCCGTCGTAGGTGAGCAGCGTCCAGCCGGTCTGCTCGCTCAGGTTCTCCGCCCAGGAGTACACGGTGGCGAAGTCGTACCGGCCGTTGATCACCAGCACCGGGGTCGGCTGCGGTTTCGCCTGCTTCGGCGGGTTGACGGTCGGCACCGACCAGCCCTGGCAGGCCAGCGAATGCTTGGTGTACGGGCTCATCCTGGTCATCGGCGCGACCTGGTTCACCTGGTGCAGCATGCGCTGGTAGTCGGCGTAGTCGCGCAGCTGGAAGTTCCAGTCCTGGCACAGGATCGAGTGCGTGATCGAGCCCGCGCCGACCTTGGTGTTCTCCTCGCTGGATGTCCCGGTGTCGGCCAGCTTCTTCAGCTCGGTGGCCAGCGATGGGTACCCGGGCTTTCCGAAGACCGCGTTGAAGGTGATGCTGTCCAGGGTCAGTCCGGTGAGCGGCTGCCCTTTGCTGTCCTTGAGCTCGCCGACGTCGGCCTTCTGTTGCAGGGTGTGCACAACGGCCTGCACGTCCTCGCCGTGCAGAGCGCAGCTCGCGGTCGCGTCGCACCAGTCGGCGAACCGGTCGAAGTTGTCCTCGGCGCCCTGCGCCTCGGTCTTGTTGAACTCCACCGCGTTCGGCAGGCTGTGGTCCATTGTGGAGTCGAGCACCATGTGCTGCACCCGGTGCGGGAACAGCTGGGCGTATTGCTGGCCGAGCAGCGTGCCGTAGGAGATGCCGTAGTAGCTGACCTTGTCCACGGCCAGGAACCGGCGCACGGCCTCCAAGTCGCGGGCGTTGCTCGCCGTGTCCAGGTGGTCGTATAGCGGACCGGTCTGCTTGCGACAGTCCGCGGAGAAGGCCGCGTTGTCCGCCTTCAGCGCGGCGAACTCCTGCGGGTTGGCCGGCAGGTCACGCAGCGGGGTGTTCTCCACGCTGCACTTGATCTCGTAGCCCTTGCCGAGGCCGCGGGCGTTCACCCCGACCACGTCGAAGTTCTTGAATATCCCCGCATCGGCCATGTACGGCGGCTTCTTGACGAAATCGGCGCTCCGGCCGCCGGGGCCACCGGTGCCGAAGAACAGCACACCGTGACTGGTTCCGGTGGCCTTCTGCCGGGCCACCTCCAGGTCGATCTTCGGACCGTCCGGCCTGGCCCAGTCGACCGGCACGGTGACCGTGGTGCACTCGGCCTTGCTGTCCTCGCCGCACGGCGTCCACGGGGACGCGGCGGCCTGGGCGATCGGCAGGGTGGTCAGGAGCAGGGAGGCGGATATCGCTGACGCTAATAGGACGCGTTTCATGGGCAGTCCCCTCAGAGTAGAAATCCTCTACCCATCCAGCATTCGCACACAGTCGCGGCGCCCGCGTCATCCCCGGGTTGTATTCCTCCCCGGGGTTTCCCCTGCTCCTGACCGTTTTCGGACAGCCTTCGGTCAGAACCAGACAGACTTTTCCGGCTCCGGCTCCGGCTCCGGCTCCGGCCGCTGCCGCGACTGCGGCTCCCGGGCGCACTCGGTGCCCGCTGCGGGCAGCCTGCCGGTCAGCAGGTAGTCGTCCGCCGCCCGCTTCATGCAGTAGCTCGTGAAGTACATGCCGTGGCCGCCGTCGTCGTAGGTGAGCAGCGTCCAGCCGGTCTGCCGGGTCAGGTTCTGCGCCCACGGGTAGACGGTGGCGTGGTCGTACCGCGCGTTCAGCACCAGCGCCTGGGTCGGCTGCGGGCCGGCTGCCGCGGGCGGGTTGACGGTGGACACCGGCTGACCGATGCAACCGATCCCCATGGCCGCATAGCCGGACAGCCTGGTCATCGGCGCCGCGCGCTGCACATCGTCCACAATGGACTTCAGGTCGGCGAGGTCGCGGATGTTCAGGTTCCAGTCCTGGCACAGGATGGTGTGCGCGTTGTCGGCCCACGGCGCGGTGATGTTGGATTCGCCGGACCTGCCGGTGTCCGCCAGCTGCTGGAGCTCGGTGGCGGTGTGCGCCCAGAGGGACCGGCCACCGGAGACGATCCCGTTCAGCGTCAACGGGGTCAGCGCGGCGCCGTTCACATCGCGCAGCTCACCCCGGTCCGCCCGCTGTTGCAGGCCGGTGATCAGCGCCCGCACATCCCGGCCGTGGAGCGCGCAGCTCGCGTCGGCGGCGCACCAGCCGGTGAACCGGTCGAAGTCCCGCTCGGCGCCCGCCGCCTCGCTGACCATGAAGGACCGCGCGTCCGGCTGGCTGTGGTCCATGCTGGAGTCCAGCACCATGCGGCTGACCCGCTGCGGGAACAGCTCGGCGAACTGCTGGCCGAGCAGGGTGCCGTAGGAGACGCCGTAGTAGCCGGCCTTCTCCTCGCCGAGCGCCGCGCGGACGGCGTCCAGGTCCCGGGCATTGCTCGCGGTGTCCAGGTGCGCGTAGACGGCGCCGGACCTGGCCTGGCAGCTCGCGCCGAAGCTCCGGTTGTCCTTGCGTAACCCGGCGAATTCGGCCTCGGTCGCCGGCAGCCGCCGTTCGGCGGTGGCGGGCGCGGGGCAGTTCAGCTCGTAGCCCTTGCCGAGGCCGCGGGCGTTCACCCCGACCAGGTCGTACTTCTCGGTCAGCCCGGCGTCCAGCAGCCCGGCCCCCTTGACGGCGTCGGCGCTGCGCCCACCGGGTCCACCGTCGCCGAAGAACAACACCCCGAGCCGCTTCGCCGGATCCGCCCTGCGCCGGGTCACTTCGAGGTTGATCGTCGGGCCACCGGGCTTCGCCCAGTCCACCGGAACGGTCACCGTCGTGCAGTCGGCCTGTTGCTCCGGCCCGCAGGCCGCCCAGGTGGGTGTTCTCCCGGCGGCGGTCGCCGCGGTCACCGTGGACAGCAGCAGTGAGGCGGACAATGCGGACGCGAGCACGGCGCGGTTCACGAGAGATCTCCTTGCCACAGGCAGAATTCGGCGTACCACCTTGATCAACGATCAAGGACGCCAGGAGATGTGCCACAGCGGCGAGGGGTTGTCATGACCGACCGGGAAGCGTTCTTCGGCCGCATCGTCGAGAACCTTGATCCGCGCTATCGGATCGCCGACCTGGACAAGGCGGCCGGCACCTTCGACCTCTGCGATGAGGAGCGAAAGGTTCCGGTCAGCCTGCCCCTGGACCTGCTGGCGGAGTACCGCGAGCAGCTGAACGGGAGCACCCTGCCCGACTTCCCCGAGTCACCGGAGGAGGCCAGGGATCAGGCCCGGTTGATGTTCATCAGGATCTGGATCGAGGAACTGTTCGAAGCCGACGTTCTCCGGACGGTGCGGGAGATCCGGCTCGCTCGCGCCGCCGATGGGCGCCTCTCCCTGGTCAGGCGGCGCGGTCCGGTACAGCGCCCGTTCCCGCGGGCCGAGACGGATGGCGCCTACTGGTCCGCCGACTGACTGCCGCGGACATCCGTCCCCTGTTCGGCGAACGCCTTGAAGTCCTCCATGTGCTGCTGCGACTGCTTGCGGAAGGTGCCGGGCATGAGAAGCCCCACCAACCGCATCACCAGACCACTGAACCGGTACTCGCTGTCGCTCTCCCAGAGCGTCGTCTCCGGACCGACCTCAGTGAGCCGATCCCGCACGGCACTCCACATTCCCGGGGCGACGATCTCCCGGTCGAAGTGAACGACGCAGTCCTTCGGAATCCGGTTCAGGTCCGCCGGATCCCGGCGAGTGATCGTCTCGGTGCACTCCATCGTCTGCTTCCCCGATTGGAAGACGACCCGCGACCGGGTGCCGAGCTGCCCGTGTACCCCCGCCACCGGCTCGTGCGACACCAAACCCCGCAGCCACTTCGACAGCTGCGCCGGGTCAGCAAGCAACTGAGCCACCCGCTCCCGCGGCAGATCGATCTCAACAGAGTTGGTGAACTTCACGAGCACTCCTTCCAGGTCCCCAAGGGACGAGCGAAGCGAAGTCCCGAAAGGGGGTGCAGGGGGGCGAAGCCCCTCCTGCGCGGGGTGCGGGGGCCGCGCCCCCGCAGAAATGGCGAGAGGCCCCTGTCTGCGCATTCCGCAGACAGGGGCCTCCGACTCGAGCGGGTGACGGGAATCGAACCCGCGTTCTCAGCTTGGGAAGCTGATGTTCTGCCTCTGAATGCCACCTAGGAGGTGGCCACCCGCATCTTCTGGCGAAAACCCGTCCACTATCTGGTCGTATGGTTGGACATAATAGGACACATTAGGACACTGTGGGGCCTGACGAGACAGCCAAATCACCGCCAAGACCGGGTCCGTCCTGCCAAATCGCCGCCAAATTTCCGGCCTACTGATCATGATGCCGAGGGCAGGTTTTCAAGGTCGACGGCGTCCGTCAGGACCAGGTCTGCGGCGCTCGGCGCAGTCGGCCGGATGAGGTGACCGATCTGGCTGTTGACTGCCTGCCGGACTGCGTCGTCGTCGGTCTCCCACAGATGCCCGTATAGCTTCAGCGTGGTGTTGTGGTCGGCGTGTCCCAGCATGTTCTGCACGGCCACGATGCTCAATGAACTGTTGATGAGCATGGACGCATAGAAATGCCGGAGAATGTGCCATGCGATGCCGGGCGGAATGTTCAGTTCGTCGAGGATTCGGCGAATGGCTTTAGTGATCACCTGATCGCGTACGGGCTGATTGCGTCGGTTGTAGAACATGATCCATTTGCCGTCGACCTTGATCGGCGGCCAGCGCTCCATGTGTTCGTCGATCTCGTCCAGCATGGGCTGATCAATGGGAATCGACCGATACGCCTTCGAGGTTTTCAGGAACTCGGAGAACGACAACTTCCCAGACGGGCAGTTCATCTGCCGCTCGATGTTGACGCGCATGTTGTCCCGGTCGATCTGCTCGGGACCCAGCCCGAACAATTCACCGCGCCGCGGGCCGGCCGCCGCGCACAACTTCGCAGCAACCCGGTATCGGTCGGCGATCTCATCGAAGATGTACCCCACGTCGCTGATCTTCGGAATGACCACCTCTTCCTTCCCGAGGGTCGGCAGCTTGATCCTGACGCAGGGATCTTCCAGCAACGCCTTATCCAGCACTCTGGCCTCGGTCACCATGTCGCGCGTGATCACGTACAACTTGTGAACGTAGCTCGGCGCCAGGAACCCACGATTCTCCTTCTTGACCTTGGCGCCCATGACGCCCTGCGACCACTTCGGGGTCTTCGACCACCGATTCACCGCACGCTGGAAATCGATCTGCCGGAATCGCTCCACCGTCAGATGGCCGACGGTGGGCCCGATGTGCAGGGCGAAATGCCGGTCCAGATCCCGGAGGGTTCCCGGTGCCAGCAGTTCACGGCGCACCAGGTAGAAGTCCCTGAAGTACTTCTCCAAGGTCATGTTGTCGAAGGACCGGTTCCGGTAGACGCCGCGCAGCCGCAGATCGTCCATCTTGGTGATCCAGGCGTTCGCCTCGTCCTCGTCGTAGAAGGTCTCCGAGATCTCGCCACCGTGGGCATCTACTGCCCATGCCTGGTAACTGGTCCTGCCCTTCCCGTCCTTGCGTGTCGATGGACGGGTCCGGATGTAACCGCGTGCTCTTGCCATGGCTCTCTCCCGCGTCGTGCGTTCACACATCCCCGTTCCGCGTGAGCGGGACGGGCGCGGTGGCAGTCCATGCGCCTCGGGGCACGACCGTTACGGCGGATGCCGACGGCCGGCGAGACAGGAGGTTCAACTGGTGGATGTCCCAGGGGACGTAGTAATCCAGAATGATCAACAAACCATCGGAAACCCGGATCAAGACGGCGTCTGCTGAAGTCAGTTCCTGAAAACAGATCTGAAGGATCACGCTTCAGCTCCCATCGCCGCCTTTCCCCGCTGGCCGGCTGCCAACGGGGAGCAAGGCACCCCTCTTTAGGGCCGATGGAAGTTCGCCAGCCTGTGCGCGACTTCCGACATCACCTTTGCCAAATCTCCGGGTGAGAGCTGGTCCAGTTGGGCGAGTACTCCTGCTACGTCCCCACCCTGCGCTCCAGCCCCGATGGTTGTTGAAGCATCTATCAAATATGCGCTCTTAAGTTGTTCATCCGTGATTTCGGCTAGACCAATCAGGTTCTGCAGCGTCTCCCAGGGAGTGCTGATCACCTGCTCGGCGGTGCTGGATTCCAGCCGCCGGATGGTCTCCAGGGCAAGCCCGCTGTCGCGGGAAGCCTGCCGGAGTGAGATGGCGCCGCGCGGGCCGATGCCTTGCCGTCTGAGCAGCTCAGCAACGGCGGACCGCGGTAGTGCCTCTGGGGTGTCGGGTGCGTCCACCCGCACATAATCCCGTGCCGCAATCGCGGGCCCGCTTGAGGTCTCCATCACTCTCCGGAGTGAACCGAATCGGACATTGACTGCCACCACTTGTCAAATCTCCTGTTCGAGGCGCAGGGTCACGCCACCAACTCGGACATATTGACCGTCGGAGGCAGTCATGGCAAGTAGCCCGGATCTTTCGATGGATGCCGCCGCAGCCTACTTGCAGATGAACCGGCGCACGCTTAGTCGCCTACTGCGTAAAGGCGCTGGACCTGCATATATCCAGTACGATCCGAGCCCGAAGGCCCGTAAGTGGTTCCCGCTGGCGGACCTGGATGCCTTCCGGAAAAGCCATCGCCGAGACGCTGCGTAGCCCCGACCGTCATCCAATATTGACTGTCGATGCCAGTCAGTTGGTCTAATCTTCAATGACTGCCGTCGGCAGTCAAACCAGGACAAAAAAACGGGCGCCCGTTGCAGCGGACGCCCGCAGCCAGTGAGGGAAGGGACCCCGTCATGGCTCTAATTGCCCAGTCTAAGGGGCGCCACCGCCTGGAGCGGAACGCAAACCGTTGGGAAACCCGCATCAAGCTCGCCGGCCTGGTGCTCCTGTTCGGCAGCGCCGCCGCCTTCGCGCCGGTGGACCAGACCATTCGCGGCCTGCTGGCTGTCTGCGCCATCGGCCTGGCGTTGTACGGCGTGCTGGTCGAAATCGCCGAGCGCACCGGCCGACTGCCCCAGGCAGGTGACCGGTCATGACCCCGCTGGACGAACTGCTGCAGCACCGCGGGCAACCCTGGACCGTGCTGGCGGTGGATGCCGCGCGGGTCGTGCTCTCTCTGGTCCGTTGCGCCCTGCTCGGCGCTGTCCTTGGCGCGGTGAGCTTCCTCATCTACCTGGCCAGCGTGGCGCCGGATGGCCTGCGCACGCTGGTGATTCAGCTGGTGGGGGGTCAGTGATGAACCTCCGAGGACGCGGTGACCAGCTACGCCGAGCTGTCGGCCTGATGGGGCTGACTCTGGGCGACCGTCTCTTCATCAGCTTGTGCACCGACACCGCGTTTGACGCGCTGGTGTCCCTGTTGACCAGAACCCGTGAACACGGCCAGGCCGAGGCCGCCGAAGCCTTCACCGCAGCGTTCGCGCCGAGCAACCCCACCGATGACCAGGAGGCCGACCGTGATTGAGCACCCGTATCAGGACGTCATCGAGGGTCTGCGGATGCTCGCCCATGTGCTGGAGATGGACCATGACATCCGGCCTGCGTACCTGCTTCCGCCGCACCGTGCGCCGATCTTCTACACCTATTCGGCCGCAGAGCTGGACGCCATCTCGATGGCCTGCCGGGCCGCCGGATTCTCGGTCGATAAGGAGATCACCGAGGACTCCTACAACCTGGTGATCAGCAACGGCAGGTGCAGCTTCAAGGCGTACGGGGCCCGCGAATCGGTCTGCGAGAGGGTGCAGACCGGCACCCGCACTGTCCTGGTTGCAGACCCGACGGCACCAAAGGTCGAAGTCCAGGAACCGGTCTACGAGTGGAAGTGTGTGCCGCTGGCGGTCGCCTCCGGCCGTGTCGCCGAGGCGGTGGCGTGATGGCCACTCGTCAAATCCAGTACGTCGGCTGCGGCCACGCGCTGGTCACCGAGACCAGCGACGACGCCCGGCTGATCCTCCGCTGGGCGGCCGGGCTGCAGGAGCGCGGTCACAACGTGGAGGTTGTGCCGGTCGCCGACTTCGGCAGCACCACCAACCTGCTGACCACCGGCCAGGAGTGTGATCGCTGCGGTCTGGGGAGGGCGGCCTGATGGCCACCCTCACCTCGGCCGGGCTGGCGCCTGCCGTTGCGGAAACGCGACGGCAGGGCCTGGCCCTCGGCCACCACCAGGTAACAGGTTCAGACCACTGTCGGGTGGGTGTGTGATGGTGATCCTTTCCGGGGTGTTCTTCGCCTTCATGTTCGCCGTGGCCATCGGAATCGCCTGTGTGGCTTGGAGATTCGACCGGGCAGTGGCACGGCATGCGCCGCAGCCACCAACACATCCGCCGGTCGAGTCTGCGTCGGAGCGAACCGCGCCGTTGCTGCTGGCGGTCCGGATCAGCAGGGAAGGACATCAGGACGACGTCATCCCCATGGAGGACTTCGCCGACCTCCGGATCTGGATCGGTCTCCGGCAGCACCTCTACGCCCATCTGGAGGAAGAGCCGACGCTGGCGTGGTGCGAATGGCCCGGCACCGCCGAACAGCACGCCGAGGAACTGCGCCAACGCCTGCGTGACGTTCATCCGGGGCGCCTGGACGGTGCGGCATGACCGAGCAGCTGGCCGCGTGGCAGTTCCACGCTGAGGACACGGACTGGTCCGAGCGCGGACTGTGCCGCGAGGACGACCCGGAACTGTGGTTCCCGGTCGGATTCCTGGGCCCGGCGATGCGCCAGACCGCCGAGGCGCAGCGAGTGTGCGCGGCCTGCCCGGTAGCCGCCCAATGCCTGGCCTGGGCCAAGAAGACCAAACAGGAGCACGGCATCTGGGGTGGTGTCCGACTGGACGACCGCGACCCGGCGCCGAGCAAGCCCCTGTGCAGGGCCGGGCTCCACCGCATGGTCGGCGGCAACGTCCGCCGCAACCGCGGTCACGCCCCGACCTGTAAAGCCTGCTGGACCAGCCGCCGCCAGCAGCGGCGCGGCTCAGAGGTGGCGTGATGGCGCTGCATCTGCCCGACCTCACGGAGCCTGCCGCAGGGACCGTGCAGCAGGTCCATGACTGGGATTGCCCGATCTGCAGCCTGCTGATCACCGAGCTTCGTCACGACTGCTCAGGCGACTGGATCTTCAGCCCGTGCGGCTGCCGCACTCACGACCACCCCCGCAACTACACCGGCGCACCCCGGGACTTCGGCTACGGCCGCGTCCCCAGCACCTTCAGGAGGACAGCATGAGAGGTTCCCGATCGGTCGCGTTGCAGCTAACCACCCTGAAGGTGCTGCTGGAGCACGCCCAGAAGATCGACAAGGCGACGCGCGCCGAGGCCTTCGACATGCTGGCGCCCAAGGACCGGCTGTCCGCTGTCACTCCGGACGGGCAGCTGCTGGGCACGGTGACCATGTCCGCGCCTCGTCCGCGCGTCACCATCGACGACGAGCAGAAGCTGATCAGCTGGCTTGTCGACCGCTACCCGGATCATCTCGCCGACGACATGGTGGTGACCGGCCCGGCCGATCGGGTGGCCGAGGTGCTGGCGGCCTACGCGCCGGAGCTGGTCACCCGCCAACCGGTGCTGCGTGATTGGGCGCGCGCCGAGCTGATCGAGCTGGCGCAGGCCGCCGGGCATCCGGTCGGCCCCGGCGGGGAAGTCGAGTTGCCCGGGATCAGCGTCACCACCCCGAACGGTGTCGTCTCCGTGCGGCTGGAACCCGGCGCCGCCAGCACCATCATCGAGTTGATCCGGTCCGGGCACCTGGCGATCGACGGCACCCTGCGCGCGCTGGAAGCGGGTGAGTCGGATGCAGCCTGAACAGGCCGACGAACTACGCAAGGCCTTCGATGCCCAGGCGATCGGGGTACTGCCCCGGATCTGGTGTAAACGCTGCGGGGAACTGTCGCGGGAACACCGGCCGTGCCCGGAACACCAGCGGCGCAAGTGCGCGGAATGCGGCAACACCATCACCAACGCCCACTTCCACCTGCCGTATGTGGGACACGCGTTCGTCACCGAACGACTGCTGCAGGTCGATCCGTCCTGGACCTGGGAACCGCTGGCCATTAACACCGCCACCGGGCTGCCCGCCATCGACGACAAAGGCGGCCTGTGGATCAAGCTCACGGTATGCGGCGTGACCCGCCTGGGCTACGGCCACGCCGACGGCAAAGGCGGCGGCAACGCCGTCAAACAGGCGATCGGCAACGCGATCCGCAACGGCGCCATGCGTTTCGGGGTCGCCCTGGATCTCTGGAAGGGCCGACCGGAGGTCATCGACGCACCGGCCACCGCCCGCCCGGCCAAGGCGAACCCCAAACCCAGCGACGCCGAGGCCGCCGGCCTGCGGCGCACCATCGCCGCCGCCGGGCACCAGCGCGGCTACACCCCCGAACAGCTCGCCGAGCAGTTCGCGCAATGGAACCGCGGGGGCGACATCGGCAAAGCCAGCCCGGCCCTGCTGTCGGAGTTCCTGCTGGCGGTCAAGAAGCTGCCCGTGCGCAAGGACGGTGCGTCATGAACACCATCACCATGTCCGCCCGCGACCTGGCTGGGCTACTGACCGATCTGCTCTGTACCGCCGAGTCGGACCCTATGCTGCCGATGCTGTCCGCGGTCCACCTGCACAGTCCGGCCACCGACATGCTGGTGGGAATCTCCAGCAATCGATTCCACCTCGGTCAAGCCCTCGAAGCCTGCCAGGGCCGACTGCCGGAGTGTTTGATCTCCACCGCCGATACCCGCCGCGTGCTCAGCGTGGTCAAGTCCCTGTGCGGCAGGAGAACCCGCCAGCAGGACGTCCAGCTGACGGTGACCGCCCGCCAGCTACGGGTGGACATCTCCCACGACGACCAGGCCTTCGGTGTCCGGGTGCCGCTGGTGACCCAGCCTTACGTGGATCTGCGCGCCGTCTTCGCCAAGGCCGCCACCACGGCATCGGTCACGGAGATCTACCTGTCCGCCGAGCTGCTGGCACCGATCCTCACCGTGGCTCGCCGCCGAGGTGAACGCATCAAAGTCGCGTTGGGCAGCGGGAAAACCCCGGTGATGATCCAGGCCGGGCCGAACTACCAAGCGCTGCTCATGCCGATGCCTGCGCCGCTGAACCCGCTGCCGCAGATCGCGTGGCACACCCCGCCGTCGGAACTGCGGAGGGCGTCATGACGCAGGCCTATACGCCGCTGAACCCGGTGCAGGTGGAGGAAAAGCTGCGCCGGTGTATCGCCGACATGCTGATCGCGGAGAAGGCCCTGGCCGCCGCACGGGACTCCGAGACGGACCTGGAATGTGAACTCAAGAAGGTCCAGCTGGCCGCCGCGATGGACGAGGACTGCCCGAAGGTCAGCCGAGGCGGCTACACCGTGGCCGACCGGGAGGCCTGGATCGACGCCCGCACCTACGAGCAGTGGCATGCGCTGCGGCTGGCCACCAAGTCCAGGGAGATCGCGGCCGACCGGGTCCGGATCGCCCGTGAGGTGACCAGCACCGTGCAGACCATTTCTCAGCTGGTCCGGCAGGCCTTCTCTGTAGTGGGTGCGGCATGAAGCGCACCGGTCTGCACCGCCGGTCGCCGTTGCGCGCGACCGGTCAGCTGCAGCGGCACACGTCGTTGTCGCCGGCCCGGCCCGTGGAGGACGCGGTGGCCGACGTGCAGCGCATTCCGCTACGTCGACATGTGCACCTGCGCAGGTGCACCTCCCGAATCCCGCGCCAGCTGCGCGCCGCAGTGTACGACCGGGCTGAGGGCACCTGCGACATGTGCGGCCGATGGCTCCAACCCGACCTATGGGAAGCCAACCACCGGCTTATGCGCAGCCAGGGCGGCCGAGACGCGCTGATCAACCTGGTGGCCCTGCACCCAGCCTGTCACCGAGGGCCCCAGGGCGTCCACCACCGGCCCGCCTGGGCCTACGCGAACGGGCTGTTGGTCCCCGCGCGCCGCGATCCCCAGCAGTGGCCGGTCTTGCGACACGGATTGATCTGGCAGATGCCCCTGGGCCGTACATGGGCCGACTGCGACCCGCACCCTGACCAGCTAGAGCGGCTGGCCGACCTAGACGAGGACGGCGACGCAGCATGAGCATCGACTACGACGAGGCCTATGACCGGTCCCGTCCCGGTAGCCCGTTCAGCAACGGCACCATGGGCTATGCCTGGGAAGCCCAGTGGTGCGCCCGTTGTCTACGGGACGCCCCGTTCAGGGCCGGTATCACCGTGCAGGGCTGCCCGCTGCTGCTGATCGCCCTGGCTGGCCGTACCCCGGCCGAGTGGCTGCAGCAGCCGGACAACGAGGTATGGCGGGACGGCGGCTTCGACTCGGCCAACCTCTACCACTGCATTCAGTTCCGGCCCCGCGGCGGTGGCGGTGGCGGGGAACCACGGCCCAAACCCGAGCCCCCGGACATGGACGGACTGTTTACACGGCCCCCGCGCGCAACACGGATGTTCATCCAGCCGCAGCACGCCGAGGTGGCGCGATGAACCGCCGCAATGCACCGGACGTCGCCTGGTTCGACTGGGTGGCTGTGCACCGCGCGGTGAATCACCGTCCGGGCCAGACGGTAGCGGAGGTAGTGGGTAGGCCGTTGACGATGGCCGAGGTCCGTGTGGCCGTTTACACGCTGCGCGATCGTGGCTGGGGAACTCTTCGGATCGCTCGGCACCTCGGCGAACACGAAAGGTCGGTCGATCGCTGGTCCCGTCGACCGCTCCCATGGTTCCTGGACGGTGTGGCGTGAGCCCCGCACAGCTGGGCCCGCTGGCCCCAGGACGAGTCGGCACCCTGTTCCTGCCGGAGATCATCCGCAGCCCCAAGGCACCGGACGGCGACTTCACCTGGACGGACTTGTTCTGCGGTGGCGGCGGATCCTCGACGGGAATCGAGGCTGTACCGGGCAACCGGGTCGTCCGTGCCAGCAATCACGCCAAGATCGCCATCGACACCCACGAACACAACTTCCCGCACGCCGTCCACGACATGGAAGACCTGGCCAAGGCCGACCCACGGGACTTCCCGGCGACCGACGGCCTGTGGGCGTCACCGTCCTGCACGTTCTGGTCACGTGCCGCCGGGCGCAAGCGCACCTTTGCCGACGACCCGACCGAACCGGCGCTGTTCGACCTGGCCGACTTCGACGACGAGGACGACGAGCCGGCCGCCGCCGACACCGCCGAGCGATCCCGCGCCCTCATGCACGACGTACCGCGATTCGCCGAGCACCACCGCTACAAGGTGGTGATCGTCGAGAACACCACCGAGCTGCTGACCTGGTGGTACTTCCCGAAGTGGATCGCCCGAATGCGCAAGATCGGTTACTGCCACAAGGTGCTGACCCTCAACAGCGCGTTCGCGCACCAGCTCGGCGCCCCGGCGCCCCAACTCCGCGATCGCGTGTACGTCGTGTTCTGGCAGGAGCGCTACCGGGAACCGGACTGGGACAAATGGACCCGGCCTCGCGCCTACTGCCCGATGGGCGACCACGTCGTGTCCGCGATGCAGGCACCGAAGGACCCGGCCAAGCCCTACGGCAGCTACGGCGCGAACGGGCAGTACCTGTACCGGTGTCCGACCGTGGCCTGCCGCTACGGCGAGGTGCACCCGTTCGTCCTGCCCGCGCTGGCCGTGGTCAACACCGCCGTGCCCGGCATCCGGCTCGGCGACAAACCACCCAAGGCGAAGTACGGCGGCCTGCCGCTCAGCCCCAAGACCATGGCCCGGATCACCGACGGCGTCCGGCGGTATGGCCACGTCCAGGGCCCGACCTGGTCCTGTCCGCCGCTGCTGATTCCGATGGAAGGCAGGGAAGGCAAGCAGGCTCGCCCGGCGCTGAGGCCGCATCGCGCCCAGACCGCCCGAGCGGAGAACGCGCTGCTGGTGCCCGCCGGGGGCACCTGGAACGACACCGCCCGGCTGGCCGACGAGCCGATGCGCACCCGGACCACCACCGAGTCCGAAGGCCTGTGCATCATCCCGCTGCGCAACCACAACCGGCCCAAGCACATCGTCGAACCGCTGGACACCTTCGCCGCCGCGGGTAATCACCACGGCCTGGCCGCGCTCACCGCAGGCAGCGGCCTGCGGTGGGACCCGAACATGCTGTACGCCTACGACACCGGCATGTTCCGCGCCCTGGACCGCGACCCCCTCCCGACCCAGACCACCATCGCCGGGGATGCGCTCGTCCAGACCGAAGCCGACGTTATGGACTGCTACTTCCGCATGCTGCTGCTGGAAGAGATCCGCGACGGCATGGCCTTCCGGCCCACCTTCGAAACGCCGTTCGGCTCCAAGCGGTCCAAGGTCCGGCTGTACGGCAACGCCGTCACCCCGCCGATCGCCCGCGACCTGATCGCCGCCGTCGTCGAAGCAGTCACCGGCGACCCGATCGACCTCTACGAGGCGGTGGCCGCATGACCGGACCACTTCCCCCCAACCTCACCGCGTTGCGCGACACACGGACCTACAACGCGTGCCGCCAGGGCGTGGAACCGGCCGAGATCCTGCCGCCGCTGCTGCGACAGCAGCTCGTCCAGGAACTGCACGGCGCGGGCTGGACTGATGCCGAGATCGCCGCGCACACCCGGCTGACTACCTACACCGTCGCCCGGATTCGCGCCCGGTTCGCGCCGCCGAATCCGCCACGCCAGCAGCTCGGAGGTGTCGCGTGACCTGGTTCAGGGTTGAGGACGATCTCACCTTCCACACCCGCGTAGTTCAAGCCGGAAACGCTGCCCTCGGCCTGTGGGTCCGGGCAGGCGCCTGGTCCGCGCAGCAGCTGACCGACGGCTTGGTGCCGGTGGAGATCGCCCACATGATCGGCACCCCGGCGCAGGCCGATCGACTGGTGCGCGTCGGCCTCTGGGAACGCGTTCAGCACGAAGGGCAGCACACCGGGTACCGGTTTGTGGGCTGGACGAAAAACGGGCGCAATAAATCAAGATCCGAAGTGCTGGAGTTCCGCAAAAACGAGGCAGCCCGAAAAGCCAAACAGCGAACACCGATTTCTACATCACCGCAGTTCAGGCAGCTACGTCCCGCCGGGACACCAACGGATGTCCGCGCGGAATCCGGCCAGGACTCCGACCCCCCTTTACCTATCCCTCTTACAGAACCACCTAACGGTGCTTCTGCCGCAGCAACCAAAGCCAAACCCGATGACGCGCGACTGGCTGACACCTACTACGAGGCTGTGGACGGCCTGTGCAACTGGGCAGCGGTACGGGGAATCGCCCGCAAGGCATTGTCCGGCCACACCCACGACGCGATCCGGGCAGCGCTGCTGCGCATCGCCCGGGACAACCGGCCGCTGTCCGCTGAATCCCTGCGCATCGAGCTGAACGGCAAACCGCCCGTTGATCGCCCATCGGCCCGGGACGGCCGTCTGTCCCGCGTACGGGCGTTACGCCAGCCCGGAGGTGACCAGTGACCCGAGATGACGTGATCGACCTGCTGGAACAGCTGGTCCGCCACGACAACCGCAGCGTCGACGAAGACGACGTCCTGGAGTGGAAAGCCGCCGCAGACCGGCAGGACTGGTCCAAGGCCGAGATCAACGCCGCCATGGAGACACACCGGCTGAGGTGCGCAGCCTGGATGAACATCCGCCACATGCAGGAAGACCACATCCGGCCGATGCGCGAACGCACCACCGCCAAGGACGTGCTGGACGAGGTCACCGGCGCAGATCGGGCCCCCGCCGCGAACCCCAAGCAGGTCCGCGCTCACGTGGCCACCCTCTACAAGAGCCTCGGCTGGGATCCCAAACGATCCTGGCGCCACCGCCTGCGCCGCGCTTGCCCCACCTGCCGCGCCGGAGTCGGCCGCCCATGCACCGGCCCAAGCGGCTCCACCCGGCCCCAGCCGCACGCCGAACGCGAAGCCGAGGAGAGCTGATGTCCGACCTGCCCACCCGCCGGACCGTGCAGTTCGACCACCAGCCCATCGCCCGCAAGGCGCGCATGTGCGGCAGCTGCAACAGCCTCATCCGCCCGGGGGAGCGCTACCACCGGCGCCAAGTACTGACCGGCACCACCTGGCGCATGTGGCGCCGCTGCCGGACCTGCCACCAACGGCACACCACTCCGGAGGCCTGAATGCGCTGCTGGTTATGCGGACACCACAACCCCAACGCCGAAATCGGCATCTGCCAGGACGCCGACGCCTGCAGTACACGCTCCCGGGTGATCCCGCGCCCGCCCACCGCACCGGCCACGCCCGTGGTCGCCGAGACGCCGGCCGAAGTCGTCGACCTCGACGCGCCGGAAGCAGACATGACCTGGCTCTACCAGCTGGCCGCCAGGGCCCGAGCCTGGCTGAACAACGGCAGGAAGGACGCGGCATGACCTGGGACGGCAACCAGTCCGGCAACGGATCAGGACTACCGGTCACACATCCGCCGACGCCGCAGCAGATCCGCCGCGCGCAGCTCACCGTTGCCCGCGCTGTCAGCAGCCCGGCCGAGCTGGAGCAGCTGTTGGACATGCTCGGCCTGCTGCCTGGCACCGAGGACGGTGCCGCATGACGATTTGTCTGCTCGGCTGCCACCGGGAACGGTGCCGAACCTGTGATAGCGATTCGCTGGAGTGCGGACATCGTCGCTGCGGCATCGAAGGTCGCTGGGGCTGCCTGCGGTGCATTGAACGGCTGATCGGCATGCTCGATGATCTACCCGGCCTGTATGCCACCAGCAGCCAGGACTGGACCCGCCAGAAGCTCCGGCAGAGCATCGACGGCACCCGCGCCCCCGGATACCGGTCCACCAGCCCGGCCAACGACGACGCGATTGTGCTCTGCGACCCGCGGTCCACCACCGGCCCCGACGGCATCCCCTGGCCACCGGTCATGGTCCTGGCCTTAGCCAACCGAATCCGCGCCGAGATCGGCCAAGACGTTGAACCACGTCCGGCACTGGCCTCTGACTGCGCGTATCTCATCGGATGGCTAGACCGCTACCTGTTACGACAGCAGTGGGTGGCCGAGGTCTGGCAACAGGTTCGCCGGGCCTATCGCACCATGCGGTACCTGGCGCTGCTGCCCGATGAGGACAAGCCCGCCGGGCCGTGCATGGGCACCGTGCGCGGTGTGCCCTGCGACGGACAGGTGTTCGTCGAGTACCGGGACAACGTGCCGAAGGCCTACCGGTGTGGGACTTGCAGCCGACCGTATTCCGGGATGGACCTGCTGCGGCTGCAGCAGTCCTGGGTGGTCGCGTCGTGACCGGCGGCTTGACCACCGAGCAGGCCGCCGAGCTGGTGCGCGCTGAATACGGTTACTGCACGGCGCACATGGTGCGGAACTGGATTCACCGCGGCCAGCTCACCCGCAACCCCAACGGGCTGATCGACCCGGCCGCGCTGCTGCGCTGCGACGGTATTCGGAAGCGAATTGCCCGCCGCCCGAGGAAAGTTGACGGCTAAACAGCCTAATGAGACACTGAATGAGGAACCCTCATGCCCTCGTCCTCGACGGGGGCATTTTGCTTTTCCCGCAGCTGAGAGGGGTGCAGCAGTGGGAAACCCCTACCCGTTGGTGACCAAGGGCCTATACCTGGACAACCAGCGTCCGGTGGACACCTGGCTGACCAACAATCCACGCCACCCGTCCGCGCCGGCCGTCCGCGCGTCCATCGCCGCAGTGCCACAGGCCAGGTGGTCCGGCGGGGGCGACGTCACACAGTGGATCAAGGATTATGTGTCAGCCGCCAGCGCGGCGAAGCAGCTGCCGGTCATCACCCAGTACGCCCTGCCTGAGAGGGATCTGGGGGGCTATGCGGCCGGCGGCGCAGCAGGATTCGCCGAGTACCAACAGGACGTGGAGATCCTGGCGCGGGCCATCGGCTCGGCTCCAGCCGCGCTCATCCTCGAACCGGACGGACTCATTCACCTACCCGGTCTGGCGCCGCTGGGCCAGGTCGAGCGGTACAGCCTGCTCTGCTACGCCATCGCCCGGTTCGCCAGGCTCTGCCCGCAGACTGCTACGTACCTGGACGTCGGTGAAGCTCCCGACCAGGACCCGGCAACCATCGCACTGGCCCTCGTACGCGCCGGAGTCGCCAGCGCACGCGGCTTCGCGATCAACACCAGCAACTTCTCCAACCTGGAGACCTGCAACGCGTACGCGACCGTCATCCGGCAACTGCTGCAGGCCCGGTACGGAGTGCTCGGTGTTCGGTACGTCGTGGACACCAGCCGCAACGGCGCCGGCCGCCCCTCGCCGGCCTACATTGCGGCACACCCGTCGGATTGGTGGTGCAACCCGGTCGGTGCCAGGCTCGGCCAGCGCCCCCGGATCATCATCGATGCGACCACAGGATGCGATGCCCTGCTGTGGATAAAGGCGCCGGGAGTGTCCGACGGCCCGACCGGAGTCGTACCCGGCATCGATAACGGCATCTTCGATCCGCGCCTTGCCGTCGCACTGATCAACGGCAGGTGAGAGACGTAAGCGTTCAGCGAACGGGTTGCCCGGCAGCCAGAACGACCAAAAGCTGCTCCAACAGCTGGTTGGTCCGGTTCTGCTCGGCCACCAGCTGCTGCAGCAGCTCGGCGGTGGACTTCCCGGATTTCTCGATGGCCACCCTGATCTGAGTGTCCCCGCCGATGCCCATATCCGTCTCCTGTCCTGGTTGGGCTGCCACTAGAGCACGCCGAGGGGGACACAGGTGGCTGACGGACACCGACCGGTACAAAAGCGTGACGCCGTCCAGTCCTCCAGTAAATCGGCCACATCGTGAGGCGTCCGTGTCTGGGGTGTGGCCGGCTGACCAGCAACCGGTCCCGCTGTGACGCGTGTCAGCAGCAGTGGGACCGGGTCCAAGATTCTGGCCGAGGCTCCGCTACCCAACGTGGATATGGCGCCCAGTATCAGCGGGTAGCCCGGCAGCTGATCGCCGAGCACCGGCAGGCACATGGGGCCTGGTGTCCAGGATGGGCCAGGCCACCCCACCAGGACGAGGATCTGACCGCAGACCACATCGTGCCGTTGTCCAAGGACGGCACCCATCAGCGCAGCAACTTGCAGGTGCTGTGCCGTACCTGCAACGCAGCCAAGGGCAACCGCTGACCACCACCAGCCACAGCGTCACCACGCTTGCTGCCCACACCCGCTGCACGCACACCGCCTGCACACCACACAGCAGGCAGTAGGCAGCGCCACCACCGTGTCTCCCCACAGCTGCACCCCACAGCACAGTGGCAACACCACCTAGGGAGAGAGGCAAGGGCACCCCCTGCCCTCCGGCAGAGCACACCGTTGACCGGCAAACCCTCGATACATCGGCAACCGATGGGGGGTGGGTGAAAATCGATCGCCGATGCATCAACGGACCCGGCCGCCCCCAGCGCGCACGCGATCTCAAAACTGAGGCCCGATTTTCCGGCCCACCGATTTCGGACACGATCTTCGGGGGTGGGTCATGCCCGGCGGCCGTCCCCCGAAACCAGTCGAACGCAAGCGGGCCACCGGTCGCTCACCGGGCCGGGACTCCGGCGGCCGGGCGATTCCCGCGCCGGTCGTCACCCTGGCGACCTCGGCTCATCTGCCCCCCACACCGGAGGGTTTAAACAGCGCGGGCCGTGAAGCGTGGACGCGGTTGTGGACCGCCGGCCAGGCCTGGCTGTCGCCCACCACGGACCTGGACCTGCTGACCCGGCTGGCCGAGGCACACGACGAACGCGAAGCCATGCGGGACGCCATCGCGAACTCCGGCTATCTGGTACCCGGGTCGACCGGCCAGCCGGTGCTCAACCCGCTGGTTCCTGCGCTGCGCGCGCTGGAAGCGCAGATCACCAAGTACGAGTCCCTGTGCGGCTTCACTCCGACCGACCGCGCCAGGCTGGGGTACGCCGAGGTGAAGCGGGTGTCCAAATTGGACGAATTGCTGGCCAAGCGCCGCAAGGACCAGGCCAGCGGATGACCCGCGCGGCCTCCCGGGTGGCCGGCTGGCCGCCCCGCATCCTGACCAAGGTCCCCGCCGCCGACATCCGCCGCGGCGACGGCCCACAGGTCACCGAGTTCATCGAGGGTCTGTGTTCGGTCACCCGGGACACCTGGGCCGGGCCCGCCGGAGAACCGTTGCGACTACGGCCCTGGCAAGCGACGCTGAACGCCGCGCTGTTCGCCCGCCGGCCGGACGGACGCCGACGTCACCGTGTGGCATTGGTCGGCATGCCCCGCAAGAACGGCAAGAGCGGCCTGGGTGCCGGGTACGCGCTGGAAGGGCTGTTCGAATGCCGCGGCGCCGAGGTGCTGTCCTGCGCCGGTGACCGGGAACAGGCCCGGATCGTGTTCGCGGACGCACGCCGGATGGTGGAGGCCAGCCCGGATCTCTCGGCCGCCTGCAAGGTCTATCGGGACGCCATCGAGGTGGTGGACCTCGGTTCGGTCTACCGGTGCCTGTCCGCCGAGGCCTACACCAAGGAAGGTTTGAACCCGACCCGCGTGCTGTTCGACGAGGTGCACGTCCAGCCCAACGACGAGCTGTGGAACGTCATGGCCCTGGCCATGGGCGCACGGCTGGACCCGCTGCTGCTCGGCATCACCACCGCTGGAGTGAAAACCGACTCCAGCGGCCAGGATTCACTCTGCTACCGGCTCTACCAGTACGGCAGCCGGGTGGCTTCCGGCGAAGTCGACGACCCCACCTTCTTCCTGGCCTGGTGGGGAGCACCCGAAGGCGCCGACCACCGAGACCCGAAGGTGTGGAAGGCCGCCAACCCCGCCTACGGGGACCTGATCAACCCGGAGGACTTCGCCGCCGCGGTGAAACAGACCCCCGAAGCCGAGTACCGGACCAAACGCATGAACATGTGGGTGTCCACCGCGACCGCGTGGCTGCCCGCCGGGACCTGGGAAGCCTGCGCCGACCCGGACGTGGTCATCCCGGACGGCGCGGAGGTCTGCCTGGGCTTCGACGGCAGCTTCAACAACGACTCCACCGCGTTGACCGTCGCCAGCTGCACACCAACGCCGCACATCGACGTGGTGGCCTGCTGGGAACGACCCACCGACGCCGCCCGGGACTGGGCCGTCCCGGTGCTGGATGTGGAAGACGCCATCCGAGCGGCCTGCCGACGCTGGCAGGTCAGGGAAATCGTGTGCGACCCCGCGCGCTGGGCCCGTACCTACCAGATCTTGGAAGGCGAAGGCCTTCCCATCGTCGAATACCCGCAGACCCCTGCCCGGATGACCCCGGCCACCGCGCGTTTCTACGAGGCCGTGCTGAACCAGTCCGTCACGCACTCCGGGGACCCGAGGCTGGCCCGGCATCTGGCCAACTGCGTCCTGAAGACCGATTCCCGAGGCGCCCGGATCACCAAGGAAAACCGATTTTCCAACCGGAAGATCGACCTGGCGGTCTCGGCGGTAATGGCCCTGGACCGGGCAAGCCAGCCCCCGGAAGTCCAGTCCGAGCCCGCTTTCTTCGCCTGGAATGACCTATGAACGGGGGTGCGGTTGTGGCCCGTGTGCTCCCGGTGCTGTCCACCCTGCTGGAGCTGGCCGGACTGATCTGCCTGTGCGTCGCCGGGTGGTGGGTGGCACCGGTACTGGGCCTGGTGGCCACCGGCGCGGCGCTGCTGCTGGTCGGCCACGCCATGGACTTCGTTGGCAGCACCATTGTGGACGGTGAAGCGCCGTGATCCTGCGCCGTGCGCTGGAACGGCGTTACATGCCGACCAGCACCACCGACAACCCCTGGTCGATTCCCTCCAACGGATCGCTGGGCGCACTGTCCGCCGCCGGAGTCCCAGTGACCGAGGACAGCGCCATGCAGCTGACCGCGGTGGCCGCCTGTGTCCGCATCTTGTCCACCACCGTTGCCGGTCTGCCAATGGATGCCGTGCGGATGCAAGACGTCAGTGGCACCCAGATCCGCCGCACCCTGGAACCCCCTCCGCTGATCGTCTCCGACCCATTCGGCGGCGCCAATAACGTGGCCTACCCGACCCGGCGGCAGGGTTTCGTGCAGCTGATGATCAGCCTGCTACTGCGCGGCAACGCCTACGCGCTGGTGGTCGCCCGGGATGGTTTCGGCCGCCCGATCAGGCTGGTGGTGCTGCACCCGGACCGGGTCACCCCGACCAGCGCCGCCGACGGCAGCCGCGTCTACAAGGTCAACCGCACCGACGTCCCCGCCGCGGACATGGTGCACCTGATCGGCATGAGCGTCCCGGAATCCCCGATAGGCATGTCGGTGATCTCCTATGCCCGGCAGTCCATCGGCCTCGGTTTGGCCGCCGAGGAGTTCGGCGCCCGGTTCTTCGGCGCCGGCGCACACCTGTCCGGGGTCATCGAGGTGCCCGGCGACCTGGACCGGCCGAAAGCCCGGGAACTCAAGGAGTCGTTCGAATCTGGGCATTCCGGTCTGCGCAACGCGCACGCCGTCGGCGTGCTCACCGGCGGCGCGGCCTGGAAGCCGATCTCCATCAGCCCGGAAGACGCTCAGTTCCTGGGCACCCGCTCGGCGCAGAACCTGGACGTCGCCATGCTGTTCGGCATTCCGCCGCACATGCTCGGCCAGGTCGACCGGACCACCAGCTGGGGAACCGGTATCGAGCAGCAGTCCCTGGGATTCCTCAAATACACGTTGTCGCACTGGACCGGCACCATGGAAGACGCCTGGTCAGCCATGCTGCCCTCCCCGCAGCAGGCCCGTTTCAACGCCGATGCGCTGCTGCGCACCGATACCTCCGGTCGCTACGCCGTTTACACGCAGGCCCGCAACGCGGCGCTGCTGACCATCGACGAGATCCGCGCCAAGGAAGACCTTCCCCCGCTGCCCGACGGCGCCGGTGCTGACCCGTTCGCCCCGCTGAACTCCGCGCACACCGACACCCCTGCCGGGGACGGTGGCGCGGCGACCCCGAAATCTGCTGCCGAGTCCGGACAGGAGCTTTGATCATGGATCTGGCCGCACGCCAGCAGCTCACCAAGACGCCGGAGCGGCGCAACATGCCGTTCCAGGATGTGGAGCTTCGAGCCAAGCCCGACGGCACCGGCAAGGACAAGCTGACCTTCACCGGCTACGCCTCGGTAACCGAGACCGGATACGAACGCTACGACTGGCTGGGTGCCTACACCGAAGTGGTGCGGTCCGGCGCTTTCACCAAGACGCTGTCCGAGGGTGCCGACGTCGCTTTTCTGATCAACCACGGTGGCATGACGCTGGCCCGTACAAAGTCCGGAACGCTGCGGCTGGCCGAGGACTCCACCGGCCTGCACACCGAGGCCGACCTGGACCCGGCCAACCCGAAGGTCTCCGAGCTGCGTTCGGCGATGGAACGCGGCGACCTGGACGAAATGAGCTTTGCGTTCATCGTGATGCGGCAGCAGTGGAGCCCCGATTTCGACCAGCGCGACATTCTGGAGGTCTCCCTGGACAAAGGAGATGTCTCGGTCGTCAACTACGGCTCCAACCCGGCCACCGCCGGCGCAACCCTGGACGCACGGGCCCTGGACGCCGCCGTCCAGCAGCTGTCGGCAGAGCAGCGCCGCGGCCTGTTCGACCGGCTGGCCACTGAGTTCCAGACGGACACCGAACCGTCTACGACCGATGAATCCCTGAGCTGGCACGCCGCCCGCGCGCGGCTGCTGGACCTGTAACCCCTCGACTCACCTCGGCCACCGGCCGAGGTGTCAGCCTGCCCGGCACCGCGCCGGAACCGACGCCGGGCCCCACGCCGGAACCCCTGACACCGGGGTCACCACCTGGGGCACCACCTCGGCCACCACCCGAACACCGCGCAGGCACGCCCACACCCCATCCGTACAAGGAGCACCCCTATGTCTAGGGAATTGATCACTGCTCTGCAGGAGCGGCGTGCCCAGCACAAGACCGAGCTGGACAAGTTGCTGGCAGAGCCCACCAAGGACAAGCGCAACCTCAACGAGACCGAGGCTGCCCGCTTCTCCGAGCTGGAGACCGAGATCCGCGCGATCGACACCCGCGTGTCCGAGCTGGACACCCAGATCACGCGGGACGCCGAGGCCTCCCAGGTCGCCCAGCGGTACCTGTCCGCCCAGACCCGGGTCACGTCCGAGCCGCTGACCTACCAGCGCGGCAACGGCAACAGCTACTTCCGCGACCTCGGGAAAGCCACGCTGCAGAACGACACCGAGGCCGCCCAGCGGCTGGCGCGGCACGCCCAGGAGCTGGATGTGGAGCTGCCCGCCCGCGAACACCGCCGGGAGCAGCGCGCCGCCGAGCAGATGACCGCCCTGGACCGGGACCTGGGTGTCCGCGGTTCCGCGTCGGTGTTCGAGTCACGCACCAATCCCAACAGGACTGACGGCCAGGGCGGTTACTTCGTGCCGCCGCTGTGGCTGGTTGACGAATTCATCGACCTGCCTCGATACGGCCGGCCACTGGCAAACGCCGTGCGCAACCTGGCGCTGCCCACCGGAACCGACTCGGTGAACGTGCCGAAGATCGCCACCGGCACCCGGACCGGGGTACAGACCGCTGACGCTGGCGCGGTGGTCAGCCAGGATCTGACGGACACGTTCGTCAACGCTCCGGTGCGCACCATCGCCGGTCAGCAGGACGTGGCCATGCAGCTGCTGGACCAGTCCCCGATCAGCTTCGACGAAGTGATCTTCAGCGACCTGATCGCCGACTACAACATGCAGCTGGACACCCAGTGCTGGACCGGTACCGGCAGCAGCGGCCAGGTTCTGGGCGTGCTCAACGTGTCCGGGGTCAACGCGGTGACCTACACGGACGCGTCCCCGACGCTGCCGCTGATGTACCCGAGCCTGATGAAGGCGCTATCGCAGGTCGCCACCAAGCGCAAGGCCATGCCCAACTCCGTGTGGCAGACCCCGTCCCGGTGGTTCTGGATGGCGGCCCAGCTCGATGGCCAGTCCCGGCCGCTGGTGCTGCCGGAGGCCAACAGCCCGTTCAATCCGGCGTTGCTGCAGACCGGCGGTGACGTGGAAGGCCCCGTTGGCCGACTGTCGAACTTCCCGATCATGGCCGACGGGAACATCCCCAACAACCTCGGCGGTGGCAGCAATGAGGAGCGCATCGTGGCCATGCGCACCTCGGACATCTTCCTGTGGGAAGGCGCCATGAAGACCCGGGTGTTGCCGGAGGTTCTCAGCGGCACGTTGCAGGTCCGTTTCCAGCTCTACAACTACGCCGCCTTCATGGCCAACCGCAGGCCGGAATCCATCAGCGTGATCAGCGGTACGGGCGTCATCGCGCCGTCCGGTTACTGATCCACCTACTGGTGAGAGCGCCGCACACTATCTGCGTGCGGCGCTCTCACCAGCTTGAGGGGAGACACGTCATGCATGACCTTGTCGCCGAGCTGCGCGGCTACCGCGACGAGCTGGCAGAGGCCGAGACCTACGCGAACACCGTCCGGGCCCAGGCAGTGCGGGATCAGATCGGCCGGGTGACCGGCGAGATCACCGAGCTGGCCACCGACCTGGAAGCCCAGGCCACCCAGGCCAAGAACCGCGGCGCTGATGGCGTCGCTGACGAGCTGGCCGCCCGCGCTGGCCGGCTCCGCCAGGCCGTCGCCGAGCTTCCCCCGGCGACGGCCACCACAGCGGACAACACGCCGCTCGAACACGCCACCCCTACCCCCAGCGCGCCGGCCCGGCCGAAGGCGCCGCGGCGCAAGCACAACACCGAGGAGGGCTGATCATGCCGCTCGTACGTGGTCACTACGCCACCAGCAACCCGGAGTGGACCCTGGCCGGCCGCCCAGTCGGCCTGAACCGGCAGAACATGCCCCGCATGGCCTGCGTCAACGACTCCGCCGCGCTCACCAGTCAGATCATGTTTTCCACTGCGCTGCACCTGGACGCAGGCGACGCGGTCGCCGCGCTGTCCTTCCAGTCAGGCACGGTGGCCGCATCCAGCCCGACCAACTGGTGGTTCGCGCTCTACGACGACTCGGCAACTCCGGTGCTGATGGCGCAGACCGCCGACCAGCTGACCGCCGCCTGGGCCGCGAACACGGTCAAGACCCTGGCGCTGGCCACGCCGCAGGCCATCGCCCGCACCGGCATTTACTACGCCGCCGTGATGGTGAAAGCCACCACCGCGCCGTCGCTGCTTGGAGTAGCCACGCTGTCCCCGGCTTCGGCGGGCTGGCTGGCCGGGGACAAGGTGCTGGGCCAGAACTCTGGCAGTTCGTTGACCACCACCGCGCCGGCCACCATCGCCAGCCCCTCGGCCGCGGCGTTCGTTCCACGCGTCGTGGCCACCTGACCGCCGATCGGCAACGGGGACAAGCGAAAGGCGGTGTGGGGTGACAGTGCTGTTCTTCCAGGGCCAGGACGCGCCGCTGGCCGCGACTGTGCTCGACGACGCCGGGCAGGTGGCGGACGCGGCCAGCGTGACACTCGCGGTGACCGCCCCGGACTCCACCACCTCTGCCCCGGCGGTTGTCCACCAAGGACTCGGCAGCTACACCGCCGTGGTTCCCGCACCCACACAGAGCGGGATCTACCTGTATCGGTGGTCGGCCACCGGTAGCGGATTTTCGTGGGCCAGCGAAGGCCAGTTCATGGTCCGCACGGGCGGCATGTCGCTGATCGTGGACCTGGCCGGGGTCAAAGCCCACCTGAATATGAATCCGGCCGACAGCAGCCAGGATGACGAGCTGCAGGGGTTCATCCTGGCGGCGCAGCCCCTCGTGGAGAACATCATCGGCGGCGTTGTGCCGGTGTCTCACACCGAGTTCCATGACGGTGGCCGGCCCGCGATCGTGCTGGAGCATGGGCCGGTGATCGCGGTGCAGTCCGTGCATGAGTACTACGGGATTGCCGATTTCCTGCTCACCGAGCAGCCACTGGGCGCCCAGGTGGACGCCTTCGCCTACACCCGCGACGGTGGACAGTTGACCCGCAGGACGTTCGGCGGGCAGGCGGGGCTGTTCGCCGACGGGGACAAGAACATCAAAATCGTTTACACGGCCGGGCACGTCCAGGTTCCGTACAACGTGCGGCTGGGCATGCTGGAGCTGATCCGCCACCTGTGGCAGCAGACCCAGCAGGGTGGCCGGCCGCGGTTCGGCGGCGCCGCCCTGGATGGTGAGGCCGAACGCGTGCCCCTGGGTTTCGCCATCCCGGACCGGGTCACCGAGCTGCTGGCCCCGCACCGTCGCGCACCCGGGATCGCCTGATGGCCAATCCCGGGTCCACCGTCAAGACCGTGCGCATGGCCCTGTTCACCATGCTGGCTGGCGCCATCCCGGCCACCAACGCGCTGGTGTGCCTTGACGGCCCCACGACGGACCAGCCCGACGACATCGTGTCCATCGGCGATGTGCACCGCCAGGTCCAGGCCGGTGTGCAACTGGTCGGCGGTGGCGGCACCGGCTGGGCGGACGAGCGGTACGTGATCGTGGTGACCATCGAGGTGTTCCGCGGTGGCGACCGGGCTCAGATGGTGTTCGAGCGCGCGGTGGACCTGGCCGACCTAGTGGAAGCCGCCGTCCGCGCCGATCCGACCTTCGCCGGGCTGGTCATCCAGGCCAACCCGCAGCAGACCGATTTCGCCAGCACATGGGCCGAGGACCACTCCGGCCGCCTGTGCACCGCGGAAGTTCAGATCGCGGTGCACGCCCGTCAGTGACCGCCGAAGTTCATCGGACCCGCATTTACCACCGTTCAGGGAGATCACATGCGTCTGCTCTACCGGGGTGAGCCCGGCCGCTACTACCCGACCCTGGCCCTGATCCCCGAGCCCGGCGCCATGTACGACCTGCCCGAATGCCCACCGGACGGCCTGTGGGAACCCGCCCCCGCCGCCAAACCCGCCAAGCCCAGCAAGCCCACCACCACCGCCGCGACGCCCGCGGGGAAGGAGTAGACCATGCCCGCGTCCAGCCTGCTCTCCGTTGTCGGCATCGCCAAGGAGACCGTCGCCGGTACCCCGGTGGCCCCCACCTTCTACATTCCCGTCCACAGCTCGCCCAAGCCTGTGGACAAACAGGTGTACCTGGAGGACAAGGGCTGGCGCGGGTCCTTTGGTGAGGACTACGACTTCATCCCCGGGCCGTACCACACCGAATACGACTTGGATGGGGACGTCTTCTACGACGCCATCGGCTGGCCGCTGGCCGGGGTCCTGGGCGATGTCACCACCACCGGCACCACCACCACACCCACCGGCACGCTGTCGGCCAGCTCCATCATCGGCGCCACCACCGTGTCCAGCTCGGTGAGCATCCCCAACGGCACGGTGATTCAGATCGACGTCGGCAACCTGGCCGAGATCGTCACCACCAGCGGCGCCCCGACCGGCGCCGGGCCGTTCACCATCCCGGTGCCCGCGCTGACCAAGGCGCACGCCTCCGGTGTCGCCATCACTGCGATCACCAGCCCGTACACGCACAACATCAGCCTGTTGAACTCCGGCACCGGGCAGCCGCCGAGCTACACCATCACCGACTACAACGACGTCTCCACCCGCCAGTACCCGGGAATGCTGTTCACCGAGTGCTCCATGAAGTTCAACGCGGACGGCCTGCTCACCTACGGCGCCAAGGCCGTGGGCTACCCGTCGGTGGTCAGCAGCAAGCCCACCCCGTCCTACAGCGCCGAACGGCCGATCTCCGGCCTGACCGGCACGGTGCAGATCGGTGGCTCTCCCACCACGATCATGATCAGCGGTGAGTGCACCATCAAACGCTCCGAAGCCATCATCCAGTCCATCGATGGCACCGTTGCCCCGCGCAACATCTGGGGCGGCATGGTCTCGGTGGACGGGAAGATGACCCTGGTCATGGAAGACGAAGTCCAGTTGCTCAACTACCTGAACAACTCGCAGCCTTCCCTGGACCTCAACTACGCCTTCGGCTCCGGCGCGACCGCACGCCAGTTCCGGCTGCACCTGTCCAGCGCCGCCTACACCGCGGCGACGGTGGAGCGCGGCAAGGACTTCGTGGAGCTGTCGGTGACCTACAAGTCCCGGTTCAACTCCTCCGACGCCGGATACTCCGGCGGCTACTCGCCGATCAAAGCCACCGTGCAGAACCTGCTGCCGTCGGGCACCTACAAGTAAAGATCGGGGACACCCATGCCCACTACCGTCCAGCTGCCCGACGGCGCGCACGCGTTACTGCGTGACGCCGCCCAGGTCCCCGAGCGGCTGCGCCGGCCTTACGTGGCGGTGCAGACCCGGATGGGCGCGCTGGCCAGCAGCGTCCCGGAAACCCTGCCGGAAGACGAACGCAAACGGCAGGTCGGGATCAAGGTCATGACCGAGCAGCCCGGTCTGCTCTCCGAGCTGACCGACACCCTGATGCTGGCGCTGATCTCCAACTGGTCCTACGACATGCCGGTCACCGCGGACTCACTGCTGGACCTGCCGGTGGCCGCCTACGACACCTTGAAAGCCGCATGCGAGAAGCAGTCCAGCGGCCTGATGGTGTCGTTCGAGCCGACCCCGGATCCGGATTCCCCTACCGAGCCCTCAAACGGCTGAGGGCAGTCCTAGACGGGGGCAGCGCCCCCGCGCATCTGCTGCCGACCGAGGCAATGCGCACCTACCGGCTGGCCAAGCTGTTCGGCTGGACACCGCAGCAAATAGCCGACCAGCCCGCGGTCCTGCTGGACTGGTTGCTGCGCATCGATGACGAGATCGGCGATCTGGAAGCAGAACGCCAGCGCCACGCCCACCGCTGAACAACAGGCCGGGGGTGGTGGTGATGCTCGCTCCCACCGTGACGGTGCACGGCGCCGAGAAGCTGCGCGCGGACTTGACGCAGATGACCCGGAACGCTGACCGGGCCACCATCGCCGCGACCAAGAAGGTGCAGAACAAGGTCAAGGCCGCCGTACGGAAGAACCTGAATGGCCGGCCCCGGTGGAACCACCGCGGTAAGTCAGCGATCTTCGCCGAACAGGTCAACATCCCCGGCGCACCGCGCAACAGTCCCCGCTCCGGCGGACCCGGGAAGTTCACCGGCGATTTGCGCCGCGGTGTCGGCGGCCGGCGGCGCCTGGTATCCCTCGGCGGCCGGGTCGTGGGCGGTGTCGGTGTCGGTGGCGGCGGCATCCCCCAGAACAACCTGAAGAAGGCAGATCTGGAGGACAAGTACCCGTTCTTCGCGCCCGGCTACCGCTCGGTGCAGACCGAACTCCCAGCCATCTACGCCGCGGCGTGGGAAGCAGCCGTGCTGCGGATGGGCGGGCTGTAGATGGAAAAGCTGTTCATCGAATTCGATGCCATCATCAGCGGATTCGAGGCCAAGAGCGCGCTGGTAGTCGGTGAGATCAAGAAGGTTGAGCGGGCCACCGGTGAGCAGATGGCCACCTCCGAGCGCGCCGCGAAGGTCGCCGGGGTCGCCTTGGTGGCGTTCGGTGCGATCGCCGCCGGGGTGGCCATCAAGGCCATAGGCATGGCCGGCGACTTCCAGGCCAGCATTGTCCGGCTGTCCACCTCGGCCGGGGAATCCACCGCGAACCTGAAGACCGTGTCGGACGGTGTGCTGGACATGGCCGGGAAGGTCGGCATCTCGGCACAGGATCTTTCCACCGCCATGTACACCGTGGAGTCCGCGGGCTACCACGGCGCCGAAGGCCTGAAAGTCCTGGAAGCCGCATCCAAGGGCGCCCGGATCGAGGGCGCGGACGCCAAGGAAGTGGCCGACGCGGTCAGCTCCGCGCTGAACGACTATCACCTGTCCGCCGATCACGCGGCCGAGGTCACCAACACGCTGATCGCCGCTGTGGGGCGCGGCAAGACGACCATGCAGGAACTGTCCAGCGCGATGCCCAACGTGATGGCCGCCGCCGCGGCGGCAGGGGTGTCGTTCCAGGAAGCGTCCAGCGCGCTGGCCACGATGACCATGCACGGCACCGAGGCCGCCACCGCAGGCACCTACCTGCGGCAGGTCATCCTGGGGCTGGAGAACCCGACGGCCAAGGCGCGCAAGGTCATGGGGGACCTGGGTCTGGACGCCAACAAGGTCAGCCAGAACCTGGGCAAGAACGGACTGGCCTCCACCATCGAGATGGTGGAGAACGCCATCAACACCCACCTGTCCCCGGCCGGTCTGGTGGCACTGAAGTCCATCAAAAAGGCGTCCGGCGGGGTCGACGAGTTCGACAAGATCCTTGGCAACCTCCCGGCGACGGAGAAGACCGCGATCGGCGCGATGGCCGACATGGTCGGCGGCGTGAAGAACCTGCAGGGCTTCCTGCAGCTCGGCGGGGAAAACCTGGAGGTATTCCGCAAAAACACCGAGGCGGTGTCCGAGCAGGCGCGTAAGGGCGGCAAGGACATCGAGGGCTGGTCTGCCTATCAGGAAACGTTCAACGCCAGGCTGGACAGTGCGAAGGCCGCGTTCGGCGCGCTCATGATCAAAATCGGGACCGACTTGCTACCGGTCGCCACCCAGGCCATGGGGTTGATCTCCCAGTGGACCGGGGTCATGGAGCGCCACCATGGCGCCACCGTCGCGGTGGCCGCGGTGATCGGCGGCGTGCTGGTGACCGCCATGGCGGTGTGGACCGTCGCCACGCTCAAGGCCGTGTCCATCTCGGCGGCCGGAATGATCGCCGACACCGTCAAGGGCGCCATCTGGCTGGCAAGCAAAATCGCCCAGTACACCGCCGCCGCGGCCTCGGCCGTCGCCTCGGCCGCGGTCAGCGCCGGTGCGTGGATCGCGGCCAACGCCGCCATGATCCTGGCGACCGGCGGAATCGTCCTGGCCATCGGTCTGCTGATCATGGCCGGAGTCTGGCTGTACAACCACTGGGACGAGGTCTGGGGCGCCATCAAGCGGTGGTCCTCGGAAGCCTGGCACTGGATCGAATCCAATTTGGTGCACCCGCTGGTCCAGGCCTGGCACGCCATCGGTGACGGCGTGAACTGGCTGTACCAGAACGCCATCAAACCGGTGTGGGACGCCATCTCAGCGGTGATCAAATTCGCCTGGAACAACATCCTGCGGCCCATCCTGGAGGTGGCCCTGATCGCCGCCGTTCTGGAATGGCGAGCGATCATGTACATCGCGAAATCCGTGTGGGAAGCGGTCTGGGGCGCCATCACCGCGATTGCCCGCGCCGCGTGGGATCACGTGATCAAACCGGTGATCGACGCCATCGTGGGCGCCTACGTGTGGGTGCGTACCGAGCTTGAGATCTTGCACGCCTACTGGGACCTGGCCTGGGCGCTGATCGGCCTGGCGCTGCACCAGGCCTACAACACTTACCTGCGCCCCGTCTGGCAGGCCCTCGTCGAGGCTTACGTCTGGGTGCGCACCGAGCTTGAGGTTCTGCACGCCTATTGGGATCTGGCTTGGATGTTGATCGGGCGCGCGTTGCACAACGCCTACAACGACTACATCCAGCCGGTGGCCGACTTCATCCAGCGCAGCGCCATTCATCCGATCGGCGAAGCCATCGATTGGCTGGGCCGGGCGTGGAGTTCTGTGTGGGATGGAATCGTGGGCGCGGTGCACTGGGCCGGGGATCAGATCGGCAACGTCACCGGCTGGATCTCCCGCCAGGTCCATTCTGTGCTCGACACGATCCGCAGCATGTCGAGCGCCATTCACAATGTGGCCGGAAGCCTCGGTGTCTCGCTGCCCGGATTCGACTCCGGCGGCTGGGTACCCGGCGCCCCGGGGGAGCCGCGGCTGGCCATCGTGCACGGCGGCGAGTACGTGCTGTCGGCTGACATGCTGGCCGGCCGGGTCACCCCGGACATCAGCACCAGCGGCGAACGCGGCACCGGAAGAGGCAGCGCAGGAATGCCGCTGGGCACCCTCGGCGCGGCCGGGGGCCCGATCACGGTCGTGAACGTCACTGTCCAGGGCAGCGTCACCGCAGAGCGGGACCTGGCCGAGACGCTGCGCAGCACGCTGTTGCAGATGGGCGCCCGCAACACCGCCACCTACCAGGCCTACGCACGGTGAGGTGACCCATGGCGCTGCGCACCGACTGGCCGGTGGTCGACACCGCGATCTCCTTCACTTCCACCGTGGGCAGCGCGACCCCCTACACGTACTGGGTGTCGGTGCTGCCCCGGACCGTGGCCGGCGGTCAGACCCGGCGCGGACGGCAGTACGAGCTGGACGCCGTGCAGGCCGGGGAAATGCAGCTCACCCTGGACAACACCGACGGCGCGCTGTCCCCGGTGAACACGGCGTCCCCGTTCTATCCGAACGTGACGCCGTACCGGCCGATTCGCCAGCGGATGCAGTGGCCGCCCACCCAGCAGCTGCTGACCGCGGACCAGGCCACCGCCGGGGACGCCTCGGCGCTGCCGACAGGTGCGATACCGAGCAGCCTGCAGGCGCTGTCCGCCTACGGCACCCCGACGCTTGCCGCCGGTCCGGTCGGCAACGCCTACCAGCTGGCGGTCCCGGGCAGTTCCACCGTCAACCAGTCGATTGTTGCGCTGGCCGGCTGGTCGGTGACCCCCGGCAAGGTCCACGCGGTGCAGGCCATGGCCCGCAACATCACCGCGTCTACCTCGGCGCAGGTGCTGGCTGAGCTGGCGTGGGTGGACGTCAACGGCGCGATCATCTCCCGGGAGCAGGGCACCCCGGTGACGCTGCCCGGTTCGGCCGGATCTTCCCTGGTGCAGGTGACCGCGACCGGGACCGCCCCGGCGACCGCGTGCGGCGCACTCGTCTCGGTCACCCTGGTCTCCCAGACCGCCGCGTTCACCGTGCAGGTGGACAAATGGCAGGTGGAGCAGGCTGCCGCGCCATCCACCTGGACGCAGCCAGGCACGTGGCGTTCGCTGCTGTCCGGGTACGTGGAGCGGTGGCCGCTGCAGTGGGGGGAGGCCGGTCTCTACACCTCCGTGCAGATCACCTGCGTGGACCAGTTCGCCTTGTGGTCGCCGCAGAAACTGCGTGACCCGTTCTACCTGGATGTGCTGGCTACTGGACCGGATTGGTTCTATCCGCTGGACGATCCGGCCAACGTCACCACCGTGGCCGATCTGACCGGCAAGAGGCTGGCCGCGCCTATCACCGTGTCCCGGTACGGGCCCGGCGGACTGACCACCGGCAACAGCGTCCAGGCCACCACGGCAGCCGGTCTGTTCAAAGGCACCACCGCCAGCGTGGCCAGCTTCAACAACACCACGCCCAGCGGCAGTTTCCAGGCAGCCACCTACGTGCAGCTGGACGCCGCCGGTATCCACGGGCCCCCGATCGGCGGTGCTGGCTGGACACGGATATTCGCTTTCCGGGCCCCGGTCGGAGTGCCCGCCCACGACTCGGCCATGTGGATGGCCGGACAACCCACCTTCGACGAGGCCGGTAGCAACGCGCAGGTGTTCGGCACCCTCAGCGCGTCCACCGCCGGGATCTTCGGATTCACCCCGGGTGCCTTCGCGGTCGAGTTCATCAACAACAGCACGGCGGTGGTCAACTGGGCCAGCCCGAACAGCGTGTGTGACGGCAACTGGCACCTGGCCGTCATCACCGTGTCCGGCAACGGCCTCACCGTGAAGATCACCCTGGATGGGGTCACCTCCACCGTCAGTCCGGCATCCTCGGCGACCCCCACCGGCCTGGTCACCGACACGCTGGGTGTGGTGATCTTCCCGGGCCAGGACCAGATCTACAACGGCTATGTCGGGGACCTGGCGCACGTCGGCCAGTGGTCCAGCGTGCTGACCAGCACGCAGATCGGCAACCTGTACACGTCCTGGCGCAGCTGCTGGGCCGGGGACTCCACCGGCACCCGCTACGCGCGCATCCTGGCCTGGGCCGGCTTCCCCGGTACCTCCGCCATCGATACGGGCGCCACCGCCAGCATGGGACCGGCCAGCGATGTCAGCGGCCAGGACGTGCTGACCAGCCTGGCCGCCGTCGTCACCACCGAGAACGGCAACCACTACGTACGCGCCGACGGCGCCGCGGTGTTCGAATCCCGCATCACCCGATACAACCGATTGACCCCCTCGTTCATCCTGGGCGAGTCCACCGCCACCGGCGAACTGCCCTACGAGGACCTGGCCTTCGACTTCGACCCCACCCGGCTATCCAACGATGTGGAGGTCACCCAGTCGGCCAGCACGCAGACATTCCGCGCCACCGATGCCGCCAGCGCCACCACCTACGGCTCCAAATCACTCAGCCGCACCATCAACACGTCCTCCGCACTGGAATGCGTCGACGCGGCGAACTACCTGCTGGCCCGCTACAAAGCACCGGACCTGCGTGTTCAGAAACTCCGGCTGCATCCCTCGGCGCGACCGGCGATGTGGCCGAGCGTCCTGCAGCTGGAGATCGGCAGCCGCGTCCGGGTCATGCGCCGCCCACCCGGACAGCCGGCCATCCAGTTCAACGGCTTCATCGAGTCCATGGCCTGGACACTGTCCCCCGGAGACGCCTACCTGGATCTGGAGATCTCCCCGGCGGATCTGGCGCTGTACTGGCTGAACGCCGCGCTGCACACCACGCTCAGCACCGGCGCCTCGGCCGGCGCCAGCTCGGTCACCGTCACCGCGCTGCCCGACTCGGCGACCAACCCGTTCAAGGCCTCGGTACCGGCCGGGCTGCAGCTCACCCTGGAACCCGGGACCGTACGCGCCGAGACGCTGACCGTGTCCACGGTGTCAGCAACCAGCCCCGGCTACACCACCTGCACGGTGACCTTCACCAGCACGCTGGGCTTCACCCACGCCTCCGGCTCCGTGGTGTGTGAGGCGCTGCCCGCCGGATTCACCGACGCGACCACCTGGGACGCCAACGCGCTGCTGGGCAGCACGACCACGCTCGCCTACTAGTCCCGATTCCCGATCTTGAGGGGTGAGGTATGCCGCTGTCCCTTCCCAGCCCGGCCACCGCCATCACTGGCCAGGACGTCACCGCCGCGTTCTGGAACGCACAAGTGCGGGACGCGATCACCTTCCTGCTGAATCCGCCGATCTTCAACGGCACGGCCAACTCGGTGCAGACCATCGCCAACAACACCGTCACCGCGCTGGCCCTGAACGTGAACGTGATCGACAGCTACGCCGGGCACTCCACCAGCACCAACAACACCAAGTACTTCGCCCAGGTCGCTGGCTGGTACTTGTGCACCGGCACGGTCAGCTTCTCACCGAACGGCACCGGAGACCGCTCCGTGCGTCTGGTGAAGAACGGCACTTCGGTCACTGGGTCGGGCGCGTTCATCCCACCCACCACCGGCGGCTCCAACACCACCCTGACCACCCCGGCCATGGAGGTGTTCCTGAACGTCGGGGACTTCATCGAGGTCCACGGCTACCAGTCCTGCGGCGGACCGCTCAACACCAACTCCGACCCCACCCACTGCTGCTCACTCAACCTGATCTGGAAGCACGCCTAGGAGATGACCATGCCCACTGACGACGGGGATCGCATCACCGTGCGAGAGGTCTACGTCGCCGTACAGACGCTCTCCGCCGAGATCCGGCAGCACCTCAACCGCCAGGACGTCGAGCACGCCACCCTGGCTCAGCGCGTCGCCGTCAACGAACGCGACATCCGGGAGGCCCGCCGGGACTTCGACGGCCTGGAGCAGCAGCTGGCCGACGAAAGGTCGACCCGCGCGCAGGGCGCATGGCAGGTCCGCGCCGCGGTCCTCGCGTCCATGGCCTCGGTGGTCTTCACCGCCATCACCCAAGTTCTTCAGCACCACTGAAAGGGGCGCGTCGTGCAGGGACTGGACTACTCGGCCGGCCGGATTCCCGGGCCGGCCATCCACGCGGCCGGGTACGACTTCGCGATGAGGTATCTGTGGTTCCCGGGACAGCGCAACAGCTATCTGACCGCCGACGAAGCACACGACCTGCTGGCCGCAGGGGTCGCCATCGGCCTGATCTTCGAGTCGACCGCAGACCGGGCTGCCGAAGGCTACGCGGCTGGCGCCGAGGACGGGCACACCATCGCCGGCCAGCTGGCCACCGTCGGCGCCCCGGCCAACGCCGCCGTCTACTGCACCGTGGACTTCGACGCCACCCCCGCACAGCAGCCGTCGATCAACGCCTACTTCCAAGGCGTCGCCAGCATCCTCGGTCGCGCGCGCCTCGGCGCCTACGGCGGCTACTGGCCGCTGTCCCGGCTATTGGACGCCGGACTGGTCAGCTACGCGTGGCAGACCGCGGCCTGGTCCGGCAACAACATCGAGAACCGGGCCCACCTTTACCAGCGCGTCGGCTCGGTGAACGTGGCCGGGATCGACTGCGACACCAACTACTACACCGGCCCCGCCGGCCTGTGGACAGGAGAAGACATGGCACTCGCCGATGAACAGCTGCCCAATCCGAACTACAAGCCCAACGACCCCGACGGCGGCCAGAAGTCCTACAGCGCCGCCGACTGGATGGTGCAGGGCAACCTCAAGGCCGGCCGGGCCGAGGCCGCTGCCCAGGCTGCGCTGTCCGCCGTGCAGGAGCTGGGGGCGAAGGTCGAAGCGCTGCAGGTCGGGGGAATCGACCCGGCCACCCTCACGGCGGCTGTGAAGGACGCGGTGGCCAGCGCACTGTCTGAAGCGTCCGTTCACCTCGACGGCAACCTGTCCGCGAAGGGGGCATGATGTCTGACCGCGTCATCGCGCTGCTGCGCACCCTCATTCCCTCGGCCTGGGGAACTGCCCTGGCCTACCTGCTCGCCCACTGGCCGGTCACCGCCCCGGTGGTGCACCTGCTGGGCCCCCTCGGGGACACCGTCCTGGTGCCGCTGGCCATCGCCGCGTGGTACTGGGCTGCCCGCAAGGCCGAAGCCCACATCCCCGGCTGGGCACGCGCGATTCTGTCCGGCCACCCGGCGCTGCCCACCGGGTACGCGCCGCCGCCAACCCCACCGCAGTAGACTGGATCTGCCTTCGGGGACTCTCTTGTTCGCAACTCGGGTTGAACCGAAGGTGCCCCCGGCCGCTACGGCGGCCGGGGGTCTTTTTTCGTGCCCAATCCGAAACCGTTTAAACGTTCCATCGCAGTTCAGGGCAGCGCATACTGGTTGTGCGAACAAGAGAGAATCCCCAACCAGGAAGGCCACGAACATGACCACCATGAGCATCACCCGGGAAGCCTGGCTCGAATCGGCCATCGAGATCCTGCGCCCGCGGTTCGTGGAGATCGGCATGCCGCTGCCCGAGAAGCTGCACGTCTCGGTCGGCTTCGGCTACGGCGCGCGCAAGGAAAACGGCACCATCCTCGGCCAGTGCATCGCCGGACTGGTCAGCGAAGACCAGGCCCCGCACATCTTCATCAGCCCCGAGATCAATGACACCGCACTGGTCATCGGCGTGCTGGTCCACGAGCTGCTGCACGCGGCCAACAACTGCCGCGACGGGCACAGAGGACAGTTCGCCGAGGGCGCCACCCGTCTCGGCCTGATCGGCCCCATGCCGCAGGCAACCCCCGGTGTCGCCCTAGCCGCCGAGCTGATGTGCATGGCCGAGTCGCTGGGCGAGTACCGCCACGCCGCCATTCACCTGGACTGGGCAGCCGCCCCCACCAAGGTCGGCCCGGACGGCAAGCCCGCACCGCGCACCCACTCCGGCCCGGCCAAGCAGTCCACCCGGATGCTGAAGCTGGAATGCCCCTGCTGCGGCTACAGCGTCCGCACCACCACCAAGTGGATCAGCAAGGGCCTGCCGTTCTGCCCGACCGGAACCCAGATGATCGAGGCGTAACCTGTAAACGGCTCCGGCCCCGCAACCCGACTGGGAGCGGGGCCGGAGCCGTTTACACATCTCGGCTGTTTACACGCCTAGATCAGTACTGCGGCCGGCCTGGCATGAGTACGTAAGCCTTTCCAACAGCAGCGTGACCCTCAAACCGGTTGATCACGTAGCCGACCCACGTATAGCTGTGGCCAATGACTTCGGCAATCCCTATCGCCCGGACACCGCTGGCCCGCAGGAAGGCCATGAGATGGGCCAGGGACCAGCCGGGCAAGCTGTCGAACATCTGCAGACCTCCGCCGCCTGACCATGGGACCTGGTCGAACAGATCCTTCAACCAGATGGTCTCCATGTCGGTGAGATCGCGTTTTACGCGGCCATCAAACCTGGAGGAGCACGGGCGGACAGGCCAGTCCCAGACCCAGACATGCGGTTTGCCCGGCGCCACGCGTTCAGCGTGTTGCTTGCGCTCTACCAGCGCGGCCAGGTCGAACGGCTTCCGGTCACAGATGTGGTGCCCGTCCAATATCGCGTTCAGGCCGAGGTCCACGTCCAGATTCTCGGATATCTGCTCGTTCAGCGACTCCAACCAGGCCTGGAGCTTCTGCCACACGTGTGGCAGCGGCATGTCCTCGGCTAGTGGTTCTCCGGTGTCCATCTGCCTCCGATCGCTTGGTGAAACCCGATCCCGGTCCGAAGTAGGTGGTGGGGTGGCGTGAGCAGTCGCCACCCCACCTGCCCGCACCGGACCTGCCGCACAGGGGCCGTCGTACCCCGCGGCGGTCTCGCTCTACCGCTGCCTGGGGAGCTACGGAGCGGGGCGTTTCCAGGGCCTGAGGCGGGCCAAGAACGCCAAGGTCGTATGCCACATGGCCCCGAGGCGGTGCCGGAGCGTCCGCCGGGTCGGCAAAACGGTCTCGACGATCTCCTCCCGGTGCGTCTCCAGGACCACGCAGAACCGCTGCCACTGGTCCTCCAGCTCGGCCGGGGATGGCGGCACCTGCTCAAGGTGGGCCCGTTCAAGTTCAAGGCCGTCCGCCATGAAGGCCCGGAACTGATCCCACAGGCATTTCTCCTGCGGGGTGGCCGGCTGGATCGCGTCCGGCTGCTGGGCGTTCTCCTTGAACTCGACGATGTCGACTTCGCTGTATCCCCGGCCCAGCAGCGAGTTGGCCAGATCGTCACCCTTGTCCGCGTTGTCCAGGAACTGCTGCACCGCCCAGTCTGGATCAGCGGCAAAGCCTGGGTGGAGGGCTTGCCGCTCATCCCGCTGCCGTAGCAACTCTGCCCGCCGCTGCAGCAGCTGCTGGACGAACTGGTCCGGTTGCCCCTGTTCCAGCTCATCCGGCCCGGGTGAGGTCATGAAGCACCGCTCTGACGTGCCCGGCGACGGTCGATGACCTGATCGACGGCTCGCGCGACGATCACGGCGTCCTCGTACTCGACCGAGTCGCGCGGACCCTTCAGACCCAGCAGAATGCGCGGCACCTGAATGCCCACGCTCAGGGCGTCCGAGCTGTCATATGCGCGCGCCTTGCCGGTCATCGGTGCTTCCTTCCTGGGTGGTGCACCGCCCCTGCTGTGCGGGCAGAAGGGGTGGTGCACCGGCTGGATGGCCGCCAGCGTCACGACGCTCTGAGGCTGAGCAGAGCGACGCTGGCGGCGCGGGAGGCTGCTACCCGACTTGGCGGGAGAGGGTGCAGCGAAGCTGTTCATGCCGCCGAGGCAAGCGCGCGTTCGCGGATGGCGTCGACGCTGAACCTGGCCGTGTTCTTGTCCAGGTACGTGGTCTGCCGCTGACCGATCACGGTCACCGAGGCCAAGGCGTGCTTTGGCTCGGCAGCGGGCTGTGGGACGGCGATCTGCTCGGTCACGCGGGGAAGCGGCAGCGTGTTGAGGTCGATGTGCATGACCGCGGTATCTGCCTCCAGCTCGGCCTGCTCGTCGAGCGCGGCCTGGTGGAGGTAGCCGACCTGCGAGGTAGGCGGGCAGTCGCCGGCGCGTTGCCCGTAGGACCACGGGTTGACGTACGCGCCGAGGATGCGCAGCACGAAGGCAAGCCCCATGCCCAGGCCCAGCACGGTCACCGTGTCGATGAAGTCGTTCACGTTCGTACTCCTCATGAGTCGACCCCCGCTGTTCTTCTCGCCCCTGGTCGTGCGTGGTCGTGCATCGGATCGGCTAGTCCGCTGATGACGGCCAGGCATTTCGGGCATTCCGGGACGGCGATCCAGTCGGACTTCTTGAAGTCCGATGGATTCTGGATAGCCATCTGGAAGGCACAGAGTGCGTCTGCCTGCTTGCCGACATTGGCCACCCGGTAGCGCCCAGGGATGGCGTGCCGGAACTTCAGCGCTGGTTGCCACCACCACGCCATGCCGCCACCTCCTGCCAGTCCTGCTAGTGCGGTGGCCCCAGCCGCATATGCACCCGACATGGTGTGCAGCCAGGGCCACCGACCCGGAGGTTCGCTATGTGCGTCTATCGAGCTGCCTCCGTGGGCGAAACCGCCCACAGGGGACTATAGCCAGTTAAAATCAACCAGAGGTAGTCCCATACGGGTGACTCGACGACATTGTCTTGACACAGAGCGTGCACACTGTGGTTGACCAAGAGGAGGTCGGTAGATGGCAAGAGTGACGGCGGCCGGAATCAGTCTTGCGCTGGACCTGGTCCAGCTGCGTACTGCGGCAGGCCTCGAACCGAGACAGCTCGCTGAGCGAGCAAGTCTCTCGGTTCAGGCAATTTGGAAGATCTTCAATATCGAAGTGACGCCCAAGCCGTCGACGGTTCGCCTTCTGGCAATGATCTGCGACGCCGATCCTGAGACGGTGGAACGGCTGGCCGCCCGTGCCCTGCGGATTTCGAAGCAGCGCGGCGACCTGCCATACATTGCATCGGCGCCTGCAGAGCATGCCGATTACCTCAGAGTCGAATCCGAGGCGCAGTTCATTCGGGCGTATGAGGACGGTGTCGTCCATGGACTGCTGCAAACACCGGCCTATCAGCTTGCGCTGATCAATGGCGGGCTTGAGCCGCCGGAGCACTCTGTGGCCGAGCGGCTTGTAGAACTTCGAACTCAGCGGCAGAACGCCATGCTGGACTCGGGTACACCGATCATCGCGGTAGTAAATCAAGGCGCTCTTGAGCGACAGGTCGGTGGCCCGGAGGTGATGCACGAAGTTCTAACGCGGATGCTCGAATTGTCCGAGCAGATCGAACTGAGAGTCCTGGGAAACGAAGCTGGCGCGCACGCGGCCACCAACCTCTCGCTCCAGCTTCTGAACTTTGCCCGGGAACCGGCGAGCCCGAAGGCCAGTGCCGGACAGTTTCAGGTGGCGTTCGTCGAAGGACCGAGCGGCGACGAGCTGGTGGTGAAGCCGGTCGAGACCAGCCGCTACGCGCGCATCTTCGAGCAGGTGTATGGGCTGTCACTTAATCGGAGTGAGAGCCGCCAGCGCATTGATACCGTCCGAGGGCGTCTATCGAGCTAGGAGACAACCATGAGGACGGTGTGGCGGAAGAGTTCAAAGTCGGGCGGTGAACAAGCGGCCTGCGTGGAGAAGGCAGACGGTCAGCCGCTGTACCGCGACAGCAAAAACCCTGAAGGTCCAAGTGTCGGAGTGAGCCCGCAGGGCTGCGCCATATTCCAGGCAGCAGCTGCGGCCGGCCAGTTCGACCGCCCCTTCTGAACCGCACTTCGATGGAGACCCCCAGTCGCGCCGCGCTGGGGGTCTCACCGCTTCCGGACACCGTCGGACAGCCTCGTTCGGCCCGTATCTGCCCGGAGCCTGCTGCCAAATTTCCGCCAAATCGCGAAAGTGGGCGCCACCATGATCATCGGTGGCGCCCACTGTCAGCTGTTCTCGCTGTTCAGAGCGGGTGACGGGAATCGAACCCGCGTTCTCAGCTTGGGAAGCTGATGTTCTGCCTCTGAACTACACCCGCAGACGACGGTCAGCATACACAGATCAACCGGCCTGGCGTCTACGGCACGACGCGTGGACGTATGTGTCGCGGCGCGGGGAATTCCGCAGGCGGGTTGTCGTCGAGGGGGTAGTACTCCAGGTAGGACAGCCGGCCCTCGGTCACGAACAGCAGCATCCCGCCCGTCTGCTCGCCCACCGACGCCTCCACCGGCATCGAACTGGTGACCGCCGCCGGTGGCGTGGCCGTGTCGACCCGAAGATCCACCGACGGGCAGCCGCAGCCGCACCCACCTGTCACCCGCGCGGTGCCGGCCTGAACCCGCAGTTCGGCGACGCCCGGGAAGTCCAGTGCCAGCAGAGTGTCCAGAGCTGCTCGCTCGGCCGGCGTGAGAGATCTGTCCATATCCCCAGTCTGCTGTGTCACTTCGTTCCAGGCACCTCCGGTGATTTAAGGTGTGCGGGTGCTGCTCAGTGACCAGGACCTGCGTAAAGAGATCGAATCCGGCGCGTTGACGTTGGAGCCGTTCGAGCCGACGCTCGTTCAGCCCTCGAGCATCGATGTGCGCCTCGACCGTTTCTTCCGGGTGTTCGACAACTCCCGGTACACGCACATCGACCCGTCGATCCAGCAGGACGAGCTGACCTCGCTGCGGGAGATCCCGGACGGTGAGCCGTTCGTGCTGCACCCCGGCGAGTTCGTGCTGGGCTCCACCTACGAGCGGGTCACGCTGCCGGATGACCTGGCGGGGCGGCTGGAGGGCAAGTCCAGCCTGGGCAGGCTGGGACTGCTCACGCACTCCACCGCGGGCTTCATCGACCCGGGCTTCACCGGTCACATCACCCTGGAACTGTCCAATGTGGCCAACCTGCCGATCACCCTCTGGCCGGGGATGAAGATCGGCCAGCTGTGCCTGTTCCGGCTGTCCAGCCCGGCCGAGCACCCCTACGGCTCCAAGCAGGCCGGATCCCGCTACCAGGGGCAGCGGGGACCGACTCCGAGCCGCGCCTACCTGAACTTCCAGCGCTTCGGCTCCTAACCCACACGAGTGGCAGTCGACTGACAGCGCAACCCGCGGCGCTGCTCACACGCCTTTCCCGGTATCGACGTACTTGGGGGAGCAGAACCATGAGCAACGTGAAGCGCATCGGCGCCATCGGCGGGATCGCCCTGCTGGCCGCACTGACCACCGCCCCGGCCGCACTGGCCGCCAAGGACGATGGCGGCGTGATCAGCGGCGTCATCTGGCATGACCTGAACGGGGACGGCATCCGGCAGCCCGGCGAGCCGCCGCTGGCCGGGTTCCCGGTCGGGGACACGAAGACCGGCCCGGACGGCAGGTACCGGATGACCGGGCTTCAGGACGGCGCGTCGCCGTACATCGACAACGGGTTCAACGGCCTGCTGCCGACCGTGGCCCACCGGGGCTCGGCGGCGACCGACTCCGACTTCAGCGGCTACGACAACCACGCCGGGCCGCTGACGTTCCCGAAGAACCCGGATGGCAGCCTCGGTGAGCTGAAGAACATCGACGCCGGTTTCACCCGGCCCAGGCTGGACACCACGGTCACGCTGACCGCCGACAAGACCGACGTGCGCGAGGGCGACGAGGTCACCCTGTACGCCAAGCAGGCCGCGTTGACCGGTGACCCCGAGCAGCAGTTCCCCTTCGGTGTCACCATCCAGGCCCCGGCCGGCTGGATCATCACCGGCTACGGGCCGGGCGGCGTCGCCGAGACCAAGATCGACGAGCGCACGATGATGGTCCAGTCGCTGCGGTACAGCGAGGCGAAGTACGAGCACACCTATCAGGTCACCGCCAAGGCCGGGAAGAACGGCGGTCAGGCCGAGGCGTGGGTGGACGAGCACGCGTACACCGACACCGTGCCGGCCAACAACCGGGCGAAGCTGGGGCTGGCCGTGGCGGCCGCGCCGCAGCCTCAGGGAAAGCCGAACCCGGAGCGGCCGCAGCTGGCGAACACCGGGGCCACTCCGGTCGGCGCACTGGTCGCCGGCGGCCTCGTTCTGGTCACCGGCGCGGGAGCGGTCTGGTACGCCCGCCGACGGAAGGCTTCCACTGAGTAGTAGTCCACAGCCCAACAGCCGGTGAACCACTATTTCGTGCCCTGCGGCCCGATCGGCCCCCTATATGTGGGCCAATCGGGCCGCTTTCGCATAGTTATCCACAGGTTTTGCCGGGGTTTGTCCACAGCTGTGCACAACTGGGGACATCCGCTGTTCACTAGATTGGCCTCGTGATCGAGGACCTGGAGATGCCCGCAGTACGTCGCAGCCTGACGGTCGGCGTGGACCGGCAGACGGCTTTCACCCTGTTCACCGACGGCTTCGGCATGTGGTGGCCGCCCAGCCATCACGTCGCTCCCGGGGACCTGGACACGGTCATCATCGAGCCGAGGGCGAACGGCCGGTGGTACGAGCGGCTGCTGAACGGCGGCGAGGCCAACTGGGGCACGGTGATCGCCTACGAGCCGCCGTCCCGGCTGCTGCTCGGCTGGCAGCTCAACCACGAGTGGCAGTACGACCGGAAGTCGGAACGGGCCAGCACCATCGAGATCACCTTCCAGGCGGCCGCGGCGGAACTGACCCGGATCGACTTCGAGCACCGCGACCTGGCCAACCACGGCCGCGAGACCCAGGCCATTCACGACGCCGTCAACGGGCCTGAGGGTTGGACGTTTCTGCTGTCCCACTTCACTGAGTTCCTCGGCGGGTGAGCCGTGGTTGGGTCTGGCGGTTGTCGAAGGAGGCTTTGGAGGGGGAGACGGGTGGGGCCCGCGTCTTTCCTGCCGGGCTGTTGGGTGGGCGCACGCTGGTCTGGGCCTTCGGGTGGGTTCGGTGTCTGGTCACTTCCGGCGCAGGCCTGCGCGTGACTGCTGGGGCTCCTGTGGCCCGTGGTGCTTCTGTGGGTGAACCGGTCGGCAATGTTCCATCTTCAAGATGGATTTGGGGCCCCAAATCCATCTTGAAGATGGAACAAACCCCAAGTCCACAGTGGACTTGAGGTTGGATTGGCGGTGTCGGGCACGGTGGTGGGGCGGGATCGTCACGGACCGTGTTCTGAGCGGCTGCCGGGCCCCGTAAGGCCAATGCCAGGCGGGGTTTCCGATCACGGCTGGTCACCATGCCCCGCGCAGCGGCCCAGAACGCCCAGACCGGCGTGCCCCCACCCGACACGCAGGCAGGAAAGACGCGGGCCCCATCCCGTCTCCCCCTCCAAAGCCGCTTTCGCCAAACACCAGACTCAGCCCCCACAAGCGAAACGGCCCCTCTCCTCCGCGTGGAGGAAAGGGGCCGTTCCTGTGGTGGGAGCTAAGTCCTACTTGCCGGCGATCGGCGTGTTCTCCGGAGCCGGGGCGGGCTTGCCGTTCCCGTTGGTTCCGGCGTGGTCGCCATCGCTGGACGCACCGTCGCCGCCCGTGGCCGACTCCGGCGCCTGGGGAGCGGGAGCGCGCTTCACCGAGGCCAGCAGCAGCTGTGCCACGTCGAGCACCTCGACGCTCTCCGGCGCGGTGCCGTCGGATTGGCGGGCGGTGAGGCCGTCGCTCATCATCACCCGGCAGAACGGGCAGCCGGTGGCGATCTTCTTCGGTGCGGTGCCGAGGGCCTCGTCGACGCGCTCGATGTTGATCCGCTTGCCGATCCGCTCTTCCATCCACATCTGCGCGCCACCGGCGCCACAGCACAGCGCGCGGTCGGCGTGCCGCGGCATCTCGCGCAGCTGCGCGCCGGAGGCGCCGACCAGTTCACGCGGCGGGCTGTAGACCTGGTTGTGCCGGCCCAGGTAGCACGGGTCGTGGTAGGTGACGTCCTGCGCGACCGGGGCGACCGGGACCAGGCGACGTTCCCGCACCAGGCGGTTCAGCAGCTGGGTGTGGTGCACGACCTCGTAGTTGCCGCCCAGCGCCGAGTACTCGTTGGCGAGCGAGTTGAAGCAGTGCGCGCAGGTGGCGACGATCTTGCGCTTACCGGCCTCGCGGCCTTCGAAGACGCTGTTGATGACCTCGACGTTCTGCTGGGCCAGCATCTGGAACAGGAACTCGTTGCCCGCGCGCCGCGCCGGGTCACCGGTGCAGGTCTCCTCAGGGCCGAGCACCGTGTACTTCACGCCCGCCAGTTCCAGCAGCTCGGCGACGGCGCGGGTGGTCTTCTTCGCCCGGTCCTCGAACGCACCGGCGCAGCCGACCCAGAACAGGTACTCGGTGTCCTCGGTCAGTTCACCGTCGAACACCGGGACCTCGAAGTCCAGCTCCTCGGTCCAGGCCAGCCGGTCCTTGGAGTTCTGGCCCCACGGGTTGCCCTTGTTCTCCAGGTTCTTGAACATCGTGTTGAGCTCGGTGGGGAAGCTCGACTCGATCAGTACCTGGTAGCGGCGCATGTCCACGATGTGGTCGACGTGCTCGATGTCCACCGGGCACTGCTCGACGCAGGCGCCACAGGTGGTGCAGCCCCAGAGCACGTCGGGGTCGATGACACCCATCATGTCGGCGTCGCCGATCAGCGGGCGCTCGGCCTCGGCCAGTGCCAGCGCGTCGATCTTCGCCAGCCGGGCCTCGGCGTCGTCGCCGGTGATGCCGACCTCGTCGCCCGCCATGTCCTTGCTGCCGCCCGCGAGCAGGTACGGCGCCTTGGCGTACGCGTGGTCGCGCAGCGACATGATCATCAGCTTCGGGGACAGCGGCTTACCGGTGTTCCAGGCGGGGCACTGGGACTGGCAGCGACCACACTCGGTACAGGTGGTGAAGTCCAGCCAGCCCTTCCAGGAGAAGTCCTCGATCTTGCCGGCGCCGAAGACGTCCTTCTCCGGGTCGGCCTCTTCGAAGTCCAGCAGCTTGCCCTGGCTCATCATCGGCTTGGCCGCACCCAGGGCGACGCCGCCGTCGTCCTCGCGCTTGAAGTAGATGTTGAAGAAGGCACTGAACCGGTGCCAGGCCACACCCATGGTCATGTTCTTGGCGACCACGATGAGCCAGACCGTCGCGCTCATCAGCTTGATGAAGGCGAAGACGGAGACCAGGTTCGGGCTGGCCGGGAGCAGGTGCCCCAGCGGCTGCGAGACGAAGGCCGACCACAGCGGCGTGTGGTGCACACCCAGCGCCGACTTGGCGGCCCGCACACCCAGGATGCCGATGCCCTCGATGAGCACGACGGCCTCGATGAAGTACGCCTGGCCCATGTTGGAGCCCTGGAACCGGGACTGCCGCTCTGCACTCCGCGGGTGGGCCAGCTGGCGGATCACGATCAGCACCACGATGCCGACCACGGTTCCGACGCCCAGCAGCTCCATGAGCAGCTGGAACACCGGGATCTCATCCAGGATCGGCCAGCCGAAGGTCGGCACGAAGACCTCGCCGTACGCCTCGAACAGCGCCAGCGACCCCAGCAGGAAGCCCCACATCACCAGCCAGTGCCAGACACCGACGTGCCGGAACTTCTGCATCCGGGTGTGGGCGGCGAACTCCTTGATCAGAGTCAGCATGCGCCGCACGACCGGGCCGTTACGAGTGGGGTCGGGCTGGCCCAACAGAATGATCCGGACGAACCGGACCATGGTGGCGCCGAAGATCCCCCAGGCATAGATGCCCAAGAGAACTGCGATCAACCCCAGGGTCAGCTGCACTACACCCATCGGCGTGCCTCCACTTCACCGGCGCCCAACACCCGGACAATACGCCAACCTACTCACCAGTAACTACTTAGGCAGACCTTGGTTAGGCGTGGTGGGGTTATCCCTACCCCTCAAAGGGGGATCCACCGGATGGTTGCCCCCGCTCGATCTACGTAGGGTTTACCTCAGGCGATCTGAGGGGGACACCACGTCATGCGGAACATTCGCGCCATGTCGGTATTTGCGCTGGTCGGAGTGGCCGCGCTGGCGGTGACCGGGTGCAGTAGTTACCAAGAGGGCTTCTCCGACAGCCATACTCTCAGCGGGCAGGTCAGTGAGGTGAAGCTGGACTCGTCATCCGGCAATGTGACCTTGGAACAGGGCGCCACCGAGGAAATCAAGATCTATCGTGAGGTTCGTTACGTAGGCCCGAAACCAGAAGGTGTGAAGCACAGCCTGAACAGTGGAGTCCTGCTCCTGGACGGCAGCTGCGGGATGAACTGCTCGATCAGCTACAAGGTCACCCTGCCCGGCAGGCCGAAGCTGAGCGGCAAGATCACTTCCGGTGACATCAAGGTCGGCCAGGTGGCCGCTGTCGATGTCGAGGTCACCTCCGGCTCTGTGCGGATCGGCGACGCGAACGGCTCCGTGAACGTGCGCTCCACCTCCGGGGACATCGAGGCCGCTCTGACCAAGCCCGCCGACGTGAAGCTGAAACTCACCTCGGGCACGGTGAAGCTCGCGGTGCCCGGCGGCAACCTCTTCCACGTGACCACCAAGGTCACCTCCGGCGAGGTGCGCAACAGCATCGGCGACAACCCCTCCGCCGCGAACCGGATCGACGTGCAGTCCACCTCCGGGGACATCGAGATCGGGTCGAACTGATGCGCAAGGCGATCACGCTGCTCGCGTTGTGTGGCCTGCTCGCGGGCTGTGGTGTCGGGTTCGGCCAGTCGGGTTTCTCGGACACCGGGATGCTGACCGGGGAGGTCGCCGAGGTGAAGATCGACGGTTCGTCCGGAGACGTCACCCTGCACCACGCAACCGGGGACAAGATCACCGTGTACCGGGAGGTCCGGTACAGCGGCACACATCCGGGCTCGCAGCTACGGCATCGCCTGGAGGGGCAGACGCTGGTGCTGGACGGCACGTGTGGGGTCAACTGCTCGATCAGTTACACGGTGAACCTGCCGGGCAGGCCGAAGATCAGCGGAAAACTGGCCTCCGGCGACCTTCACGCCCAGCAGACAGGGCCGGTCGACATGACGACCGCCTCCGGCGACATCACCCTGAACGACGTCGCCGGACCGGTGAAGCTCGACACCGCATCGGGCACCGTGACCGCGAAGCTGACCACGGTGGGCGATGTGCGGGCGGACACGGCCTCCGGTGATGTGACGGTGTCCGTGCCCGACGACGACTACCGGGTGCAGACCAAGAGCGCATCGGGCAGTCGCAGGGTCTCCCTGAACGACAGGCCGGACGCTCAGCACACGATCACGGTGAGCACCGGGTCAGGCGATATCAAGCTGGCCCGAGGCTGACGTGGAAGTCTGGCCAGCCGAAATGCCGGAATAGGTCGTACGCTGCGAGGGTGCTGACCCTCGGGACACTGCTGGCGCTGCCGAGCCTCAACCTCCGGTTGCTGGTCGGCGAGCAGGACCTGGGCCGGGAGATCCGCTGGGTGCACATCACCGAGCAGCTCGACGTGGACCAGTTCCTGCGCGGCGGTGAGCTGATCCTGACCCACGGCTCCGGGCTGCCTCCGGGGGCGGCGGCCGGGGAGTACCTCGGCCGGCTGCACGCCGCGGGGGCGGCCGCACTGGGGTTCGGGGTCGGCGACCAGTACGAGCGGGCGCCGATCGAGCTCCTGGAACGTGCCCGGAAGCTGGGGTTCGTGGTGTTCGAGGTGCCGGACAACACCTCGTTCCTCGCGGTCAGCCGGGCCGTCTACAACGAGGGCAGGCGGAGTCGTTCCGCGCGGCGCCGGACGCTGTCCAACGCGCAGCGGGAGATGGTGAACCTGGTGGTCGGCGGCGGCGTCGAACTGGACGTCACCGCCCGGCTGGCGAAGAACCTGGGTGGCTGGGCGCTGGTGGTCGAGCCCGGTGGGGAGCCGATCGCGGTGTCCCCGCCCTCGGCGGCCACGCACCTGCCCAGGGTGCGGGAGGAACTCGACCGGATGCGGCAGGCAGGTCGGTCGGCCAGCTCCAGCTGGGCCGCGGACGACCAGGTCTGCTCGATGCAGACCGTGCAGGTGCTGGACGATCCGGTGGCCTACCTGGCGGTCGGGGCCCCTGATCTGTCCGGGCCCGCGGTGGACCTGGTGCAGATCGCCATCAGCGGATTGATGTTCATGCACCACCGCAGGCAGACGGAGAAGCTGGCCGCCCGCGGTCTGCAGGCCGCGCTGCTCTATCTGGTGTTGCAACAGCAGGCCGCCGAGGCGGACGCCGCCGCGCACTGCGCCGGGGTCCGGCTGCCCGCCGAACCCGTCCGGGTGGTCGCCTTCGACGTGTTGTCCACCCGGGTCGAGCTGCTGCTGGATCTGATCGACCGGGACCCGGGCATGCAACTGGTCGGCGCGATGGCCGCGCGGGTCGGTACCGAGCGCCGGGTGCACCTGGTGCACAGCGCGACCCCGGAGGATCAGCAGCGGCTGGAGGCGTTGCTGCACGGCTGCGGCGGTGGGCTGGCCGCGATGAGCGACCCGGTGCCGGTGGACAACGCCTCGACCGCGATGCAGGCCGTGCACCGGATGCTGGAGGTGCACCACGCCGATCCAGCCCAGGTACAGGTGCTGACCAGCAAGGATCTCCGGGACATCCGGCTGCTGGACCACATGGACTCGCCCAGCCTGAAGGAGTACGCCAGGGCGTTGCTGGAGCCGCTGGTGTCCACCCCGGACGGCAACAAGGTGGACCTGATCCGCACCCTGCAGGCCTTCCTGGAGCACAACTGCCACTGGGATGCCACCAGTTCGGCGCTGGGGGTACACCGGCACACGCTCCGTTACCGGTTGCGGAAGGCGGAGGACCTACTTGGCCGAAGTCTGGACGACACAGCAGTACGCGCTGAGTTGTGGTTTGCGTTACACCTCGCCGACGATGAACACCGTTAACTGGTCGTTTCCGGTTTTTCTCGCCCAAATGTCCAATAGCAGGGCCATTTTTTATACATTTGGACTAATCCCTTAGGGCTCATGTGAGCGGTTGACTCGTCATCATGTGTTCCAGTGCGCAGTCGCCTGAACCGGTGACCGGTCTGCCCCCAGCGCGGTTCCGGCCGGCGGGCGACTCCGCGCTGCTCGTGGAGTACGGCGAGGCGGAGTTCGATCTGCGGCTGAACTTCCTGGTCCACGCGGTGCAGCAGCGCATGCGCGAGGCGGCGGTGCCGGGGGTATTGGACCTCGTGCCCGGCCTGCGTTCACTGATGGTCAACTTCGATCCGGACCTGCTCGGCTACGACCGGCTGATCAGCGTGCTGCGTGAGGTGCACGGCGACCTGCCCGGACTCGCCGAACTGGTGCTGCCCAGCCGGAGCATCACGTTGCCGATCGCCTTCGACGATCCGGGCACGCTGGAGGCCATCCGCCGCTACGCCGAGGCGCATCCTGGGCGCGCGGGCACCGACATCGACCGGCTGGTGGAGTTCAACGGCCTCGCCGGTCGGGACGAGTTCTTCGGGTACGTGCTGGGCACCACCTGGTGGGTCGCCTTCACCGGCTACTTCCCCGGTCAGCCGTTCCTGTACCCGATGACCTGCGACCGGTTGCTCGTCGCGCCGAAGTACAACCCGCCGCGGGCGTGGACCCAGGAGGGCGCCGTGTCCATGGGCGGCCCGAGCGTGTCGATCATGCCGCTGGAGGGGCCGGGCGGCTACCAGATGCTCGGCCGGACGCTGCCGATCATGGACATGCGGCGCACCAACAAGGCGTTCAAGGCCGACCCGTTGCTGCTGCGGCCCGCCGACCGGATCGGCTTCCACCTGGTCAGCGGCGAGCGGCTCAGCGAGCTGCGCAGCCAGGTGTTCTCCGGCGAGTTCGACTACCGGATCGACGACGGCGAGGTCGCGGTCCGTGAGTTCCTCGAACAGCCGCCACGGCTGGCGGTGGCCTGATGGTCGCCGCACTCGAGGTGGTCGACCCGGGTATCCAGACCACCATCCAGGACCTGCCCGGCCGGGTCGGCAGCGCACACCGGGGCTTCTCCCCGGCGGGGCCCGCCGACCCGTTCAGCCTGCGCGCGGCCAACCTGCTGGTGGGCAATGATCCACAGGCGCCCGCGCTGGAGATCCCCCTCGTGCGGATCACCCTCGCCGTGCTGTGTGAGGGCGTGCTCGCGGTGACCGGAGCGGCGGGCGTGGAGCTGACCATCAACGGCAGCCCCCGTCCGGCGTGGGAGGGCGTACGCGTGCGGCCCGGCCAGGAGATCCAGCTGGCGATGTCCGGCGCACCCGGATTCCGCGCCTACCTGGCCTTCTCCGGCGGATTCGCGGTCCGCGAGCTGCTGGACTCCGGCTCCACCTATCTGCTGGCCGGCGTCGGCGGCCTGGCCGGCCGCGCGCTGGTGGCGGGCGACATCCTGCAGGTGAACGCGGGTCAGTCCCGCGCGTTGCGGATGCCGGTCGCGTTGCGCCCGGTGTTCGCCCGGGACTGGGAGGTCGAGGTGGTCAAGGGGCCACACGCCGACCCGGAGTACCTCACCCCGACCGACTGGAAGCTGTTCACCGCCGAACCGTGGCGGGTGGACCTCAACTCCAACCGGATGGCCACCCGGCTGCGCGGTCCCCGGTTCGAGTGGGCGCGCGCCGACGGCGGCATCGCCGGCGACCACCCGTCCAACATCCTGGAGACCCCGTACCCGGTGGGTGGGGTGAACGTGAGCGGCGACGAGCCGGTGGTACTCGGTCCCGAGGGGCAGACCTGCGGCGGCTTCGTGATCATCGGAGTGGTGCCGCGCGCCGCCCGCTGGCGGATCGGTCAGTGCAGGCCCGGCCGGGACACGGTGACGTTCCGCGAGGTCAGCGTGGCTCAGGCGGTCGAGATGGCCCAGCGTCAGCGCGCCGCGCTGGATCCCGCACGGTGGGACCGCCTGTAGATCACTGGGTATCGAACCGGCAACGAAACGATGCCCCGGATTGCGATCAAGGCCGCTGCGGAGCAAATTTGACGACTCAACCTTTTTCGCCGTGAGTGCATCGCAGCACTCCACCGGAAACCCGCCGCCGTTCTGCCCCACGGCGCCGGATGAGAGTCGCCCCGACCAGGTGGCTCCCGGGTGCTGACCGGCGCCGCGCACAACTCCGCCGGTCAGCGCCCCCGCCATCAGCCGGGCTGGCGCCGTGACACCGTCACCGCGAAGAAGGCCAGTACCAGGAACAACGCCGCCGGCCACAGGATGAAGTCCAGCGTGTCCGGCCCGTCCAATGACCGCGCGGCCAAAGGCTGGCTGGCCGATTCCGACATGGCGTAAGGGGATCCCGCGCTGCCCGCCGCGCCCAGCTGTGCGCCGGCCCCCGTGGTGGTGGCGTGGGTCGTGGTCGGGACCGGAGCGGCGACGCGTGGTTTCGGCTCATCGGGATCCCGGAACGCCGCGATGCCGTTGTGGTTGGTGTCCCGCATCGCCGTCGGATCGCCGGCCAGTTCGACGGTGTCCGGTACGCCGTCCCCGTCGACGTCCCCGGTCGTGGTGAGCAGGAACAGTTTCCCGCCGAAGTCCGGCAGGACATCGCTGACCAGCGGCTCGGCCAGGGAGGTGTTCGTGCCGCCGTGCGCCGACGGGCAGTGGCCGTCCTGGCCGGGAAAGCCGCCCTCGGTGATCCCGACGGCCTTGGTTCCGGACAGCACCGCGCCGCCGCTGTCGCCGCTCTCCGAACAGGCCGTGTGGGTGAACACCCGCTGGATCCGGGTGCCGACACCGGGCTGCGCGGCGACATCGCCCTTCATCACGACGTCCACCGCGGTGATCACGCCACAGGTCCAGCGGGTACCGGCGCCGGATTTGCAGACGGGCATGCCCACCGCCGGGGCCGCCAGGCCGGTGACCGGCACCGCTCCACCCTGGTAATTACTCACTTCGGGGTGGAGTCGCACATTCGGGTTCGTCACCTGCAACGTGGCGTAGTCGTCGCCCTGACCGCCGGAGTTCAGATCGTCGAACCTGACCTGGTCCGGAACGCCCAGCATTCCGCCGCCGATCCGGAACGGGCCGCCGACCCGGCCGCAGTGGCCCGCGGTGAGCACCCGGCCGATTCCGTTGGCGTCGACCGCGGTGAAGCCGGCGGAGCAGGTGCCCGCCGACAGCAGCATGGGATCGCCGCCCCGAAGGTCATTGCCGCTGGTGGGAGCATAGGTACGGCCGGTGAACGTGGCGGCGGACCTGAGGTACTCGGCGGCGCTCATGCCCAGGTCGTGCCGGATGGCGGCACGCAGCTCGGCGGGCAGGGCACTCGCCGCGGAGGTGAGTACGGGAGCGGTCGAGGTGAGCAGGCCGCAGACCATCGCCACGGCGAGCATCCGTGTTCGTGTGGACAGCGTCCGTCACCTTCCCCCGTCTAACCCATATGGGTGAGCTGCGGGGTCTAACGAGAGCTCTGTGTGCTCGTTGCGGTCCCCCGGGAACTTGTGACGAGGCTCTGCCGTTGAGCCGGTAGTGAGATTGAGCGAGGGTGACTCAAGTCCGGTTGACGGCCGGCCGACCACCTCCGCTAAACTTGAGTCGCAGGCGCTCAAGCCTGCCTCCGGAGGGTGTGTCACCACCACTTATCCGGAGCGCGAACACTATAGACGTCCGGTACCACTGCAATACGGAGGAAGACACCATGGCCCGTGCGGTAGGCATTGACCTGGGTACAACCAACTCGGTCGTTGCGGTTCTCGAAGGCGGCGAACCTACGGTCATCGCCAACTCCGAGGGCTCGCGTACGACTCCGTCCATCGTCGCCTTCGCGAAGAACGGCGAGGTTCTCGTCGGTCAGCCCGCGAAGAACCAGGCGGTCACCAACGTCGACCGCACCATCCGCTCGGTGAAGCGCCACATGGGCACCGACTGGAAGACGGACATCGACGACAAGGCGTACACCCCGCAGGAGATCAGCGCCCGCGTGCTGATGAAGCTGAAGCGGGACGCCGAGGCGTACCTCGGTGAAGAGGTCACCGACGCCGTCATCACCGTTCCCGCGTACTTCGAGGACGCGCAGCGCCAGGCGACCAAGGAGGCCGGCCAGATCGCCGGCCTGAACGTGCTGCGCATCGTCAACGAGCCGACCTCCGCCGCGCTGGCCTACGGCCTGGACAAGGGCGAGAAGGAACAGACCATCCTGGTCTTCGACCTCGGTGGCGGTACCTTCGACGTCTCGCTGCTGGAGCTGGGCGACGGTGTCGTCGAGGTCCGCGCGACCAGCGGTGACAACCACCTCGGTGGTGACGACTGGGACCAGCGCGTCGTCGACTGGCTGGTGGAGAAGTTCAAGGCGAGCAGTGGCATCGACCTGACCAAGGACAAGATGGCCATGCAGCGCATCCGTGAGGCTGCGGAGAAGGCCAAGATCGAGCTGTCCAGCTCCTCCACCGCGGGCGTCAACCTGCCCTACATCACCGTGGACGCGGACAAGAACCCGCTGTTCCTGGACGAGACCCTGTCCCGCGCCGAGTTCCAGCGGATCACCGCGGACCTGCTCGACCGCTGCCGCGCGCCGTTCAACAACGTGATCAAGGACGCCGGTATCTCCGTCGGCCAGATCGACCACGTGGTGATGGTCGGTGGCTCCACCCGTATGCCCGCCGTCGGCGAGCTGGTGAAGGAGCTGACCGGCGGCCGTGAGCCGAACAAGGGCGTGAACCCGGACGAGGTCGTGGCCGTCGGTGCCGCGCTGCAGGCCGGTGTGCTCCGCGGCGAGGTCAAGGACGTGCTGCTGCTCGACGTCACCCCGCTGTCCCTGGGTATCGAGACCAAGGGCGGCGTGATGACCAAGCTGATCGAGCGCAACACCACGATCCCGACCAAGCGCTCGGAGATCTTCACCACCGCCGACGACAACCAGCCGTCCGTGCAGATCCAGGTCTTCCAGGGTGAGCGGGAGATCGCGGCCTACAACAAGAAGCTCGGCATGTTCGAGCTGACCGGCCTGCCGCCCGCCCCGCGTGGCGTGCCGCAGATCGAGGTCACCTTCGACATCGACGCGAACGGCATCGTGCACGTCAACGCGAAGGACCTGGGCACCGGCAAGGAACAGTCGATGACCATCACCGGTGGCTCCGCGCTGCCGAAGGACGACATCGACCGGATGATGAAGGACGCCGAGCTGCACGCCGAGGAGGACAAGCGGCGCCGCGAGGAGGCCGAGGTCCGCAACCAGGCCGAGTCCCTCGTCTACCAGACCGAGAAGTTCCTCAAGGACAACGAAGACAAGGTCCCGGCCGAGGCCAAGACCCAGGTCGAGTCCGCCATCAGCGAGGCCACCGAGGCGCTCAAGGGCACCGACCTGGCGGTCATCCGCTCCGCGGTGGAGAAGCTGTCCACCGAGTCGCAGGCCCTGGGCGCTGCCATGTACGCGCAGAACGCGCCGCAGGACGGCACCCCGGGTGCCGCCGGCGATGCCCCCAAGGCTGACGGCGCTGACGCCAAGGCCGACGACGTCGTTGACGCCGAGATCGTGGACGAGGACAAGAAGAAGTGACCGACGGAGCCGCGAAGGAGACCACGGGGTCCGAGGGCGAGCCGGAGCGCGTCGTCGTGCGCGACAAGCGCCGCCTGGACCCGGAAACCGGGGAGAAGCGCGAAGCTGTGCCTGCTGAAAAGGTCATTTCAGACGTACCGGAGACCGGTGACCAGCCCGGTGCCGTGCTGGTGGAAGAGAACAGCGAGCTGGCGGAGCGGACCGCCGATCTGCAGCGGGTAACGGCGGAATACGCCAACTACCGGCGGCGGGTCGAGCGGGACCGCGAGGCCACGCTGCAGCTGGCGAAGGCATCGCTGGCCAACGAGCTGCTCGGTGTGCTCGACGACATCGAGCGGGCCGAGGCGCACGGCGACCTGAACGGTGCCTTCAAGGCGGTGGCGGACAAGCTGATCGGCACGCTGAACCGGGCCGGGCTGGAGTCCTTCGGCAAGACGGGTGAGGAGTTCGACCCGTCGGTGCACGAGGCCGTTCAGCACAGCACCTCCACCGACGTGACCGGTCCGACCGTGACCCTGGTGATGCGCCAGGGCTACCGGTTCGGCGAGCGGGTACTGCGTCCGGCGCTGGTCGGGGTCACCGACCACGGCACGGAATCCGACGACGAATAGTTCCGTTGAGAAACAGTGATCAGAGCGAGGGGAGGGATCCCGAATGAGTGCCAGGGATTGGATTGAGAAAGATTTCTACGCCGAACTCGGGATCTCTTCCAGCGCCTCAGCCGATGAGATCAAGAAGGCCTACCGCAAGCTGGCCAAGGAACTGCACCCGGACGCCAACCCGGGTGACACCAAGGCCGAGGCCCGGTTCAAGTCCGCCTCCGAGGCCTATGGCGTGCTGTCCGACGCCAAGAAGCGAGCCGAGTACGACGAGGCCCGCAAGCTGTTCGCCTCCGGTGGCTTCCGGCCAGGTGCCGGATTCCCCGGCGGTGGCGGCGGATTCAACTCGTCCGGTTTCGACATCAACGACCTGTTCTCCACCATGGGCAATGGTGGCGGTGGCCCCGGTGGGGCGACCAACATCAGCGACCTGCTCGGTGGCCTGTTCGGTGGCGGTGGCAAGCCGGGCGGCGGTTCCGCCACCCGGCCACGTCGCGGCGCCGATGTGGAGACCGAGGTCCGGCTCGACTTCGCCGAGGCGGTCAAGGGCGCCACGGTTCCGCTGCGGCTGACCAGCCCGGCGGCCTGTGGCACCTGCGGCGGCTCCGGCGCACGGCCCGGCACCTCGCCGCGCACGTGTACCAACTGCTCTGGCACCGGCATGGTCAGCCGGAGCCAGGGAGCGTTCGCGTTCAGCGAGCCGTGCCGGGAATGCCGGGGAACCGGGCGGATCATCGAGGAGCCCTGCCTGGAATGCCACGGCGACGGCGTGTCCACCCGGACCCGCACGCTCACCGTGCGGATTCCGACGGGAGTCGATGACAACCAGCGGATCCGGTTGGCGGGCCAGGGCGAACCCGGACGCAACGGAGCGCCGGCCGGCGACCTGTACGTCAAGGTGCACGTGACGCCGCATCCGGTGTTCAAGCGCTCGGGCAACGACCTGACGCTGACGTTGCCGGTGACCTTCCCGGAGCTGGTGCTCGGTACCTCGTTGACCGTTCCGACACTGGACGGAACGGTCACGGTGAAGGTGCCCGCGGGTACCGACAGCGGGAAGACCCTTCGGGTTCGCGGTAAGGGTGTGACCCCGAAGTCCGGTGCTGCGGGTGATCTTTTGGTGACCCTGCAGGTAGCCGTCCCCAGTAAGCTTGACGGCGCAGCGAAGCAGGCATTGGAGGAGTACGCGGCAGCTACCGCTTCGCATGACCCACGGGCGGAGCTCATGAGTCGATTGGAACGTCGCGGATGACCGAACCGTTCAAGATCGATATCGCTTTCCCGCCGGGCGCCGACGAGAACACGCCGATGTTCGTGATCTCGGTGGCCGCCCAGCTGTCCGGCATGCACGCGCAAACCCTGCGGACGTACGACCGTCAGGGTCTGGTCTCTCCCGGTCGTACCTCAGGCGGAGGTCGCCGGTACTCGACCAGGGACATCGTGCTGCTGCGCGAGGTACAGCGCCTTTCCCAGGAGGAAGGCGTCAACCTGGCGGGCATCAAACGCATCATCGAGCTCGAACACCAGGTCAACATGCTCAAAGCCCAGGTCACCGAGCTCATGGAAGAGCTGTCCGCCGTGCATGCCGCCGCCCAGCAGGCGACGGCCGCGGTGCACGCCTCCTACCGCCGCGACCTGGTCCCGGTCCGTCAGCAGACCGCCCTGGTCGTCTGGCGGCCCAAGCCCCAACGCTGATCCGCTGAACTACTTGAGGACGCCCTCGTTCACCCCGGTGAACGAGGGCGTCCTTCGTCGCGTCGAAGTACCCGGCGGCCCCGCTCCGACCGGCAAAACGGAGGCACCTCCGCTAAGCTGTGGGTAGGTGAATCCACCGGAAGGAACCCTTCATGACCGTCAGCAGCTCGGATTCCGCCCAGCGCACCACCGCCGGCTTCCCCCGCGCCGGTGGCGCCGGAACGATCGGTACTCACCCGGTCTCCCGCATCGGCTACGGCGCCATGCAACTGGAACGCCTGCACACCGACCGCAACGCCGCCCTCGCCCTGGTGCGCTGCGCGGTGGCCCTCGGCGTCGATCACATCGACACCGCTCAGTTCTACGGCAATGGCTTCGTCAACGAGATTATCCGCGAGGCGCTGCGCCCCGAGGACGGAGTGCTGATCGTCAGCAAGGTCGGCGCCACCGCCGAACCGGACGGCCGGATTCGGCTGCGTGTGGCCCAGCGTCCCGAGGAACTGCGAACCGAGGTAGAGGACAACCTGCGAACCCTCGGCCTGGACCAGATCCCGGTGGTGAACCTCCGCCGGCTGGACATCGGCCCCGGCCTGCTCGCCGAGGGAGACCAGCTCGTCGACCTCGACGACCAGCTCGCCACCATGATCGCCCTGCGCGACGAGGGCAAGATCGGCGCCATCGGCCTGAGCAGCACCACCCTGGACCGCGTCCGCCAGGCCCTGCCCGCCGGTATCGTCTGCGTGCAGAACGCCTACAGCCTGGTCTCCCGGGACGACGAGGAGATGCTCGGCCTCTGCATCGAGCACGACATCGCCTGGGTCCCGTTCTTCCCACTCGGCGGCGCCTTCCCCGGCTTTCCCAAGGTCACCGACGAGCCCGCGGTCACCGCCACCGCGCAGGCCCTGGGACACACCCCAGCCCAGGTCGGCCTCGCCTGGTTGCTGCACCACGCGCCGAACGTGCTGCTCATCCCCGGTACCGCGAGCCCGGCCCACCTCGAAGCCAACGTCGCCGCCGGCCAGATCACCCTGGACGCCGCCACCATGGACCGGCTGAACTCAGCCGGCATCCCCGATTGAGCCTGCCCGGTCGGACGCGCTGCGCAGGACGCAGAACTCGTTCCCCTCGGGATCGGCCATGATCGCCCAGCCGGAGCCATCCGGGTTCCGGTGATCGGCGACAAGGGTGGCCCCGATCCCCAGGAGCCGCTCCACCTCCTGCTCGCGGGAGGTCTCGGGCCGCAGGCACAGATGGATCCGGTTCTTGATCTCCTTGGGCTCCGGCACCTTGTTGAAATGCAGCACCGGTCCCTCGGCCGGCAACACCTGTGACTCACCGGCACCCGGTTCGTCCTCCGGATGTAGTGGCCCACCGGTCACCTTGCTCCAGAACCGGGCCAGCTCATAGGGATCCGCACAATCGATCGCAACGTTCTGCACCAGCGACACCACAGGCCCCGCCCTCCACCTCTTCAGATCGCGCCTAACTCCATCGGGTGAAACAGCCCGGCAGGTGTCCTGAATCGCGGGTTCCCGCCCTCTGCTGAGAAAAGCAGCGCCCGAGGCAGCCCGGAGGAGAGCGCCATGCCCCATCCCAGTCGTGCCGACGAGCCGCCTCGAACCTGCCCCGGCTCCCGCGTCACGACGCGCGACACAGGCAGAACGGGTGTCCGGCCGGATCCAGCAACACCCGCCATCGGCCGCCGCCCGGCTGGAACTCCGGGACGGTCGCGCCCAGTCCCACACAGGTATCCACCGCGGCGTCCAGATCGGGCACCGACAGATCCAGGTGGAAGCGCTTGGTTCCCGGGGAATCGGGCCAGGCGGGTGGCGTGTAGTCCGCCACCCTGCCGAATCCGATGGAGGTGTGGCCATCGCTGACCATCCCGTATTCCTCGGTGCTGTGCGTAACGGGCCAGTCGAGCACCGAGCCGTAGAAGGCGGCCAGCCCCTGCGGATCGGCGCAGTCCAGGTTCACCATGATCAGTTGTGCGGTCATGCGGTGATGTTGGCAGGCACCCCTGACAGAACCGCCCCGCTACCCGAAATGGCGCATGATCCACCGGCGCTGCCACGGAGTCTCCACCGCACGCGGGTGATGCCGCTCGCGCACCCAGGCAATAGCTTCGGCGGCCGGAATTCCGCTGAGGACGGCCACGCCGGACAGTACCGTCCCGGTCCGTCCGATACCCCCGCTACAGGCCACCTCCACGAGGTTTCCGGCCAGCGCGCGTTCGTGCAGCGCCCGGATCAGCCGGACCGCGCTCGCGGAATCCTTGGGTAGCCAGAAATCCGGCCAGATCAGTCGATCATGTGGCCAGCCGATCCGCTCGCGGGGTTCGGCCAGGTACAGCCCGTAATCGGGTCGCGGGCCGGTCAGCGGGCCGTGCCGCAGGCCGCGGCCGTGGACCTCGCTGCCATCGGGGAACAGCATCTGAGCCTCCGCAAGAAGGACGCACAAAAGACCCGGCCCCAACGGAGCTCCACACCGTTGGGGCCGAATCCGCGAAGCAATACAGTCAGTCCAGGGTGAACGGGTCGTACCTGATCGCGTCCAGCGGGGTTCCGGCGACCAGCATGCGAGAGACGGTCGAACGGATCATCGCGGGCGAACCACAGACGTACACATCGCGCTCGGCCCAGGCGCCGTAGCGGGTGACGACATCGGCGAGGGTGCCGTGCTCGACGCCTTGCACGGTCGGTTCGGACTCCAGCACCGGGACGACGGTGAGCCAGGGATTGGTCATCGCGATGCGTTGCAGGTTGTCCAGGTCGTACAGGTCATAACGGGTGCGGCCACCGACGAACAGGTGCACGCGAGGGTTGTCGCCCCAGCCGCCCATCTCTTCGATCATGGCGCGGATCGGCGCGACGCCGGTGCCACCCGCGACCATCAGGATGTCCTTGCGGGCACTGCGATCCACGCCCATCCGGCCCATCGGCGGGCCGATGCGCCAGGTCTCGCCGAGCCGGGTGTGGCCGACGATGGACCGGCTCACCCAACCGCCGGGAACGGCGCGGACGTGGAACTCGATCGTGCCGTCCTCGCGGGGAGCGTTGGCCGGCGAGAGGTACCGCCACAGGCGAGGACGCTGCGGCACCTCCACACTCAAGTACTGACCGGCGCGGTACGGCACCGGGTAGTCGGGCTGCACCCGGACCACGGCCAGGTCCCAGGTGAGGCGAACGTGATCGACGACCCGGCCGTTCCACCAGGCCGGGTTCTCGTCATTGTCCGCGGCTTCGAGCATGGTCTTGGCCATGACCGTGTAGGCCTCGGCCCAGGCCTGCTCCACCTGGTGGGTCCAGGCGTCGCCGGCGAACTTCTTGAGTGCGGACAACAGCGCGGTGCCGACAGCCTCATAATGGCTGGTCACCACGCCGAACTTACGGTGGTCCCGTCCCAGTTGACGCAGGAACGGCACCAGCTCGTCCGGACGGTCCACCATCTGCACCACATGTACGAGGGCACGCAGCAGCCTGCTGCGTTGCACCTCCATGTTGACCGGGAACAGCTCCCGGGTACCGGGTGCGATGCTGAACAACATCCCATAGAAGAACTGGGCGATCTCCTCCGCGCGCGGCTCCACCAGTGCGAAGCTGTCGCGAATGAGACGCACCATCGCGCTGACCCCGGGTGGGGGTTCTTTGCGCGGCGGAGGTACGGGGCTCAGTACGGCGTTGGCAGTCATGGTGCGGGCGCGGTCTCCACGTTGTGCAGCACTGCCTTCAGACAGGCTGCCGTCGACAAGCATCCCCCGACAGAGTGGACGATATCTCGCAATCTGTCCTACTTGTTCCTTGATGCCACTTTCAGGTGAAAATCGATCACGAGTTGTATATCCACAATGGGACAAATGGGGGAACCTGAGTGCCTGGAATGTATCTCCTGGCCCTCACATGACACCGTTGCCGGGTGTCCCCCGACCTACACAACCCTTTTGTCCCTTCGATAGTCCCAACGGGAACCGCCACCGCCGACCTACTCGAGCTCCAGCTGTGTGACGCCCCCGACCACACAGCGGCAAGCAAGGCAGTTGCGGGCGGTGTAACCGAGAGTACCGGCGTATCGCTTCCGAAGAAGCGGGCAAGTGGTGTTACCTCTCCCACCAGCTCCGCCGCATCGATGCAGGTCAACACGCGATACCCCGATCAGTCCAGTATTATGGCGCCAAACGGAACAGAACCGGTGTCACATGCTGGTGGTGACCTGCGATCGCGCTCCGCGACCGAGCAGTCCGCTGAGCAGAAGTGGCCTGGGTCACAGGGTGAGCAGCTGTTGCAGCAGGTATACGGGAGCCAAACTCGCGCCCAACGTTTCTATTCCGATCAAATGACGAATCAGCTCAATGATCAAATGATCGAATTCGTCGGGCGCATGGAAATGGCATTTATTGCCACTGCGGACAGTAGTGGTGAATGTGACGCAAGCCTCCGCTCTGGGCCACCCGGATTTATCCGAGTCCTCGGCGCCCGACAGGTTGCCTACCCTGAGTATCGGGGCAACGGAGTGATGGCCAGTTTGGGCAACATCTCCGAGAACCCGCACATCGGCATCTTGATGATCGATTTCGTGCAGGACCTGATCGGGCTGCACATCAACGGCAAGGCGTCGATCCACGAGGACGCCACGCTGCGGGCCGAGTACCCGGACCTGCCCACCGAGTTCGAGCCGGGTCGCACCCCGGAGCGCTGGGTGGTCGTCAGTGTGGAAGAGGCCTACATCCACTGCCGTAAGCACATCCCGAAGATGGCGCCGGTCGCCCGTACCCGCTCCTGGGGTACCGATGACGTCAAGCGCAAAGGTGGCGACTACTTCGGTGTGAAGTCCCAGCGGCGAACCCAGACGCCGCCCGCCTGTCCGGTGCAGATCCCCCGGGTGGCGCCGCACCCGGTTGCCGGCCACTGATCCCGTTCGACCAGTAGGGGCGTCCTGCGCGCATGGAGCGCGTGCGGGACGTCCCTACTTGCTGTGGGCAGGTTGTGGATCATCTGTGGATTCCTGGGGACGGTTTGTGGATAACTTGGGGATACAGGCAGCTGAACTGCACTTTGTGCTGAAATTCCGGTATCCGGCCTGTGGATGACCTGGCTCACGGGGCCGGTGTGACACGCGCCGCCCGCCCATGGCAAAGTTGAGCGGAACACACTCAAGTTTCTGTACGTTGTGCGGACGTAGGCCGAGCTACTGAGGTGAGGGATGGACGCTTTCAACCCGACGACGAAGACCCAACAGGCGATTTCTTCCGCGGTCCAGGCGGCCTCGGTCGCCGGCAACCCGGATGTCGCCCCCGCACACCTGCTCGGCGCCCTGCTCGCGCAGGCCGACGGCGTGGCGACTCCGCTGCTGGCCGCGGTCGGCGCCGACACAGCAGTGGTGCGCACCGAGCTGACGAAGATCGTGAACGGTCTGCCGCAGGCGACCGGGGCCACCGTGCCCACGCCGCAGTTCTCCGGCGAGTCGGTCCGGGTGCTCACCCACGCCCAGCAACTGGCCACCGAGATGGGCGACGAGTACGTCTCCACCGAGCACCTCCTGGTCGGCCTGGCCGCCGAGGGTGGCCGGGTGGCGAACCTGCTCAAGGTGCAGGGTGCGACGCCCGACGCCCTGAAGGAGGCGTTCACCAAGGTCCGCGGTTCGGCCCGGGTCACCACGCCCGATCCGGAAGGCACCTATAAGGCCCTGGAGAAGTACGGCGTCGACCTCACCGAGCGGGCCAAGGCCGGTGAGCTGGACCCGGTGATCGGCCGCGACTCGGAGATCCGCCGGGTCGTCCAGGTGCTGTCCCGGCGAACCAAGAACAACCCGGTGCTGATCGGTGAGCCCGGTGTCGGCAAGACCGCCATCGTCGAGGGGCTCGCGCAACGCATCGTGGCCGGTGACGTGCCCGAGTCGCTGCGCGGCAAGCGGGTCATCTCGCTGGACCTGGGCTCGATGGTGGCCGGTGCCAAGTACCGCGGCGAGTTCGAGGAGCGGCTCAAGGCGGTGCTCAAGGAGATCACCGACTCCGCCGGTGAGGTGGTCACCTTCATCGACGAGCTGCACACCATCGTCGGCGCCGGTGCCGGCGGTGAGGGCGCGATGGACGCGGGCAACATGATCAAGCCCATGCTCGCCCGCGGTGAGCTGCGGATGGTCGGCGCCACCACGCTGGACGAGTACCGCCAGCACATCGAGAAGGACCCGGCCCTGGAGCGCCGGTTCCAGCAGGTCCTGGTCGGTGAACCGTCCATTGAGGACACCATCGGCATCCTGCGTGGCCTCAAGGAGCGCTACGAGGTGCACCACGGTGTGCGGATCACCGACGGTGCGCTCGTGTCCGCGGCGACGCTCTCGGACCGGTACATCACCGCGCGGTTCCTGCCGGACAAGGCGATCGACCTGGTCGACGAGGCCGCGTCCCGGCTACGGATGGAACTCGACTCCCGGCCGGTGGAGATCGACGAGGTGGAGCGTTCGGTGCGCCGCCTGGAGATCGAAGAGATGGCCCTCGAGAAGGAGTTCGACCCCGCCTCCCGCCAGCGGCTGGCCGCACTGCGCGCCGAGTTGGCCGAGAAGCGGGAGGCGCTCTCCGCGCTGACCTCGCGGTGGCAGAACGAGAAGGGCTCCATCGAGCGCATCCAGCAGTTGAAGGAACAGCTGGAACAACTGCGGGGTGAGGCGGAGCGCGCCGAGCGGGACAGCGACCTGGGCAAGGCCGCGGAGCTGCGGTACGGGCGGATCCCTGGCCTGGAACGCGAACTGGACCAGGCCACGGCTTCGATCGACTCGCAGGGAGCCGAGGTGATGCTCAAGGAGGAGGTCACCGCGGACGACGTCGCCGACGTGGTCAGCGCCTGGACCGGCATTCCGGCCGGCCGGATGCTGGAGGGCGAGACCGCCAAGCTGCTGCGGATGGAGGAGGAGCTCGGCAGGCAGGTCGTCGGGCAGCAGGAGGCGGTCCGGGTCGTGTCCGATGCCGTCCGCCGGGCGCGAGCCGGGGTGGCCGATCCGGATCGGCCCACCGGATCCTTCCTGTTCCTCGGACCCACCGGTGTCGGTAAGACCGAGCTGGCCAAGGCCCTGGCCGGGTTCCTGTTCGACGACCCCCGGGCGATCGTCCGGATCGACATGAGCGAGTACGCCGAGAAGCACTCGGTGGCCCGGCTGGTCGGCGCGCCGCCCGGTTACGTCGGCTACGACCAGGGCGGGCAGCTCACCGAGTCGGTGCGCCGTCGCCCGTACAGCGTGGTGCTGCTGGACGAGGTGGAGAAGGCGCACCCGGATGTGTTCGACGTGCTGCTGCAGGTGCTCGACGACGGCAGGCTGACCGACGGTCAGGGCCGGACGGTCGATTTCCGCAGCACCATCCTGGTGCTCACCTCGAACCTGGGTTCGCAGACGATCGCGGATCCGCTGCTGTCCGAGCGGGACCGCAACGACGCGGTGATGCAGGTCGTGCAGCGGCACTTCAAGCCGGAATTCCTCAACCGGTTGGACGACGTGGTGCTGTTCCACGCGCTGACCACCGGGGAACTGACGTCCATCGTGGACATTCAGGTGCGTCAGCTGGCCGCGCGGCTGGCTCAGCGCAGGCTGGTCCTGGAGGTCACCGACGCCGCCCGCGACTGGCTGGCGTTGAACGGCTTCGACCCGGTCTACGGCGCCCGTCCGCTGCGCAGGCTGGTCCAGTCGGCCATCGGTGATCAGCTGGCCAAGGGCCTGCTGTCCGGCGAGATCGTCGACGGGGACACCATCCTGGTCGACACCAACGACGACACCAGCGCCCTGGCAGTCCGGTCCAAATAACACTGAATCCGAAGTTGGCGATGTTCGGGCTCCGCCCGAACATCGTCAACTCCGGGACTTCTGTCAGCGGGGCAGACCGGAGGCGCGCCAGGCGCCGGGGCCGTGGTGCAGCGGACGGCGCAGCAACGCCGCCCGCTCGTTCCACGCCGACTTCGGCTTGTCCTCCGCCGCGGGCGCGCCCGAGGAGGCGAGCCCGGCGACGACGGCGGTCAGCGCGGCCAGCTCGGCCGCATCCGGCTCACCGCGGACGATCCGCAGTACGGGACGGTCACTCATGAGCAGCCCTCCTTACAGCGGGATGTTGCCGTGCTTGCGGGGCGGCAGCGTCTCCCGCTTGTTGCGCAGGGTGCGCAGCGCGCGGGCGATGTAGCCGCGGGTGAAGGAGGGCGGGATGACCGAGTCCACGTAGCCGCGTTCGGCCGCGACGTACGGGTTGCACAGGGTGTCCTCGTACTCCTGCTGCAGCTGCTTGCGCAGCTCGTCCACGTTCTCGCCGGCGGCCGCCAGGGTCTTGCGGTGCACGATGTTCGCCGCGCCGGAGGCACCCATGACCGCGATCTGCGCGGTGGGCCACGCCAGGTTGATGTCCGCGCCCAGGTGCTTGGAACCCATGACGTCGTACGCGCCGCCGTAGGCCTTGCGGGTGATCACGGTTACTAGGGGGACGGTGGCCTCGGCGTAGGCGTAGATCAGCTTCGCGCCGCGCCGGATGATGCCGTTCCACTCCTGGTCGGTGCCGGGCAGGAAGCCGGGCACGTCCACGAAGGTGAGCACCGGGATGTTGAACGCGTCGCAGGTGCGCACGAACCGCGCGGCCTTCTCCGAGGCGTTGATGTCCAGGCAGCCGGCGAACTGGGTGGGCTGGTTGGCCACCACGCCGACGTTGCGGCCCTCGACCCGGCCGAAGCCGATGATGATGTTCGGCGCGTACAGCGGCTGCACTTCCTGGAACTCGCCGTCGTCCAGCACCGTCTCGATCACGGTGTGCATGTCGTACGGCTGGTTCGCCGAGTCCGGGATGAGCGTGTCCAGCGCGTGGTCGTCATCGGTCAGGTTGTCCTGGATGCTGCCCGCCTCCTCGAACCCGTCGAACGCGGGGGCGTCGGACAGGTTGTTGGACGGCAGGTAGGACAGCAGGCCCTTGACGTACTCGATCGCGTCGTCCTCGTCGGAGCCGAGGTAGTGCGCGTTGCCGGACTTGGTGTTGTGCGTCTGACCGCCGCCCAGCTCCTCGAAGCCGACGTCCTCACCGGTGACGGTCTTGATCACGTCCGGGCCGGTGATGAACATGTGCGAGGTCTGGTCGACCATCACCACGAAGTCGGTCAGCGCGGGGGAGTACACGTGCCCGCCCGCGGTGGCGCCCATGATCAGCGAGATCTGCGGGATGACGCCGGAGGCATGCGCGTTCCGGCGGAAGATCTCGCCGTAAAGGCCGAGGCTGACGACGCCTTCCTGGATGCGTGCGCCGCCGCCCTCGTTGATGCCGATGATCGGACAGCCGTTCTTGATCGCCAGGTCCATGGCCTTGACGATCTTCTCGCCGTAGACCTCGCCGAGGCTGCCGCCGAACACGGTCACGTCCTGGGAGAACACCACGACCGGCCGGCCGTCCACCGTGCCATAGCCGGTGACGACGCCGTCGCCATAGGGCCGGTTCTTCTCCTGGCCGAAGTTGATCGAGCGGTGCCGCGCCAGCTCGTCCAGCTCGATGAAGGAGCCCTCATCCAGGAGCTTGTCGATGCGTTCGCGGGCGGTCATCTTGCCCTTGGCGTGCTGTTTTTCCACCGCACGGGCACTGCCCGCATGTACCGCCTCGTCGTTCCGGCGGTAGAGGTCGGCGAGCTTGCCCGCCGTCGTGTGGATGTCCGGCTCCGCGTCGGGAGCACTGCCAAGGGGCTGTGACGCGCTGCTCATAAGCAGCGACCTTAGCCATCATGTGGCATTCCGCAGCGTGGCCGTAGCCGACGTCACGTCCGATTCGGCAGACGGGTGATAATTGCCGTGTGATGCCCCGTGAGCAGATGAAGCTACGCACCAGGTCGGCCATCGCCGCGTCCGCGGCCGAACTGTTCCTGCAGCAAGGGTTCACCAAGGTCAGCATGACGCAGATCGCCGACCACGCCGGAGTCTCGCGGAAGACCGTCGGTCACTACTACCCGGTCAAGGAGGACCTGGTGGTGGACCGGTTCGTGGACGGCGACCACCAGGTGGTGAAGCTGGCCGCGGTGCGCCTCGGCGAGGAGGGGGCCCTGGACGCGATCCACGACCACTTCCAGCTGGGCCTGCTGACCCGCGACCCGGTCACCGGGCTGAACGACGATCCGGAGAACATCGCGCTCTACCGGATGGTCCAGGAGAACGACAGCCTCGCCGCGCGGCTGCACGACTGGGCCCGCCGCGAGGAGGACGCGCTCACCTGGTCCCTGGACGAGCGGTGTGAGCGGGCCGTGCACCCGGAGGTCTCACGCAGCGTCGCGGTCATGGTGCTCGGCCAGCTGGCCCTGCTGGCCAGGGAGAACTGGGGATTCATGCTGGACGGCAAGAAGGCGGACGCGCACTACGAGTACGCGATCCAGCGCGCCGACGACTCCTGGGACCTGCTGAAGAACGGCGCCAACGGCTACCACAACATCCCTGAGCTGCCCGGGGATCATCCCGAGCAGTAACGTGCAGCTATGCAGAAGCTGGATCGATCCCCACTGAATCTCGCCGAGCTGCGTGCCCGGCTGACCGTGCCCGCCGGGGCACTGTCCGCGGTGGACGTGGTCGACCAGACCGGCTCCACCAACGCCGACCTGGTCGCCGCCGCCGCGTCCGGTGCCGCCGACCGCACCGTGCTCATCGCCGAGCAGCAGGTCAGCGGCAAGGGCAGGCAGCAGCGCAGCTGGGAGTCGCCCGCTAGGGCGGGGCTGTACCTGAGCGTGCTGCTGCGTCCGGCCCAGGTGCCGCCCAGCCGCTACGGCTGGCTGTCCCTGCTGGCGGGCGTCGCGCTGGCCGACACGGTCAGCGGTGTCGCCGGGGTGTCCGCCGGCCTGAAGTGGCCGAACGACCTCCTCGTCGATGGCCGCAAGTGCGCGGGCATCCTGGCCGAGGCCGCCTCCGGCGCCGTGGTGATCGGTATCGGGCTGAACGTGAGCCACTCCGCCGAGGAGCTGCCCGAGGCGCCCGGTGGCCTGCCCGCCACGTCGCTGCAGCTGTGCGACGCCAAGACCACCGACCGCACCGAGCTGGCGATCGCGCTGCTGGAGCGGTTCACCGAGCTGGAGCACGGCTGGCGCCGGCACGTCGGCGACCCGGAGTCCAGTGGTCTGCTGGCCGCCTACCGCGCCCGGTGCGCCACCCTCGGCCAGTCCGTCCGCGCGCTGCTCCCGGACGGCAAGTCCATCGAGGGCGTCGCCTCCGACATCGACAAGGACGGCCGCCTGGTCATCCTCACCGGTGACGGCGTCCCCGCCCCGGTGTCCGCCGGCGACATCGTGCACCTGAGGCCCGCCACCTGACGGTCCGCGTGTTGGTCGACCGGGAATGTCCGAGGTGAGCGGTACGGTTGGGCATCGCAGAAGCCTCGGTGTCGGGAGGAGTGCGGTGGCGTACCCAGAGGACCTGCTCGCTGACGGCGAGTTCGTGGTGATCCATAAGCATCCGCACTGGAAGATGCTGTTCTGGCCGGTGCTCTCGCTGTTCATCGTGCTCGGCGTGCTCAGCTACGCGGGCGCCGTGATCAGCGCGTTCTCCTGGCATGTGCTCGGCTGGGCCGCCCTCGGCGTGCTCGGCCTCGCCGCGCTCATCGGCTGGACCTTCGCGCCGATCCTGCGCTGGCAGACCACCCACTTCGTGCTCACCTCGCAGCGGGTCATGTACCGCGAGGGCATGTTCACCCGGCGCGGCATCGACATTCCGATGTCCCGGGTCAACAGCGTCCAGTTCCGGCACAGCATCATGGATCGGATCTTCGGCTGCGGCACACTGATCGTCGAATCGGCCTCCGAGGAGCCGCTCGAATTCGACGACATCCCGAACGTGGAGAAGGTGCACACCTTGCTGTACCGCCAGTTCAACGACAACCCGCACGACGACTTCACCGCCGGCCCGAGGGGAACCGCCCGCTATGAGCGTTGAGCGACCCCCCGGCCTGCCGATGAACGCTTCGCTGGCGGGGCTCCCCGAGCGGATCACCATCTGGGAGGTCGGTCCCCGGGACGGCCTGCAGAACGAGAAGTCGACCGTGCCCACCGAGGTCAAACTGGAGTTCCTGGACCGGCTGGCCGACTCCGGGCTCACCACCTTGGAAGCCACCAGTTTCGTGCACCCGAAATGGGTGCCGCAGCTGGCCGACGCCGAGGACCTGGTCGGCAAGCTGGTGCGGCGGGACGGCGTGCGGTACCCGGTGCTGGTGCCGAACGAGCGTGGCCTGGACCGGGCGCTCGAAGCGGGCATGGAGCATGTCGCGGTGTTCGCCAGCGCCACCGAGACCTTCGCGAACAAGAACCTCAACCGCTCGCTGGACGAGCAGTTCGCCATGTTCGAGCCCACGGTCACCCGGGCGCGGGCCGAGGGCCTTGAGGTGCGTGGCTACATCTCCATGTGTTTCGGCGACCCCTGGGAAGGTCCGGTCGAACCCGCGCAGGTCGCCGCCGTCGGCAAGCGGCTCGTGGACATGGGCTGCGGGCAGATCTCGCTCGGCGACACGATCGGCGTGGCCACCATCGGGCAGGTGCCCGCCGTGCTCGGCGCCTTCGCCGCCGTCGGCATCGGCGCCGACCGGCTGGCTGTGCACTTCCACGACACCTACGGCCAGGCGCTGACCAACACCATCGAGGCGTTGCGGCACGGCGTCACCACGGTGGACGCCTCGGCCGGTGGCCTGGGCGGATGCCCGTACGCGAAGTCGGCGACCGGAAATCTGGCCACCGAGGACCTGGTCTGGACCCTGGACGGCCTGGGCGTGCAGCACGGCGTCGACCTGAACCGGCTGGCCGAGACGAGCGCCTGGATGGCGGGCCAACTCGGCCGGCCCAGCCCGTCACGGGTGGTACGTGCCATCACCGGGTGACCCCGAATGGGCTAATCTTTGCCGGGTAACGGTTTCGGTGAATATGTAGCTCTGCGGGAGTTCTCGTGACGGACTGGCGGCCACCCGAGCCCGCCCTGCGTTGGTGCGCCGGATATCCGGTCGTGGTGTGGCAGGCGGATCGTCCCTGGTTGTCGCTGTCCTCCGGGGTACACGGCGGCGGCCTCGGCGAGCGCTGGTGGGTGCTGAACAGCACGGTCGGCAGCGACTACAACCGCACCGATCCGGGGTCACACGTCGCGGGGATAGCCGACTTCCTGCTGCTGTCCGGCTCCGGCACCGGGTTGCTGACCGCCGTCGACGTCCGCTACACGGTGACCGGCGAGGATGCGGGCGTGCACGTGTCGGTGTCCACCGGCGTCGGGCACCCCACCTGGGCGGCCGCCCCGGCCGAGGCCGGCGTGCTGAGCCCGGCGGCGTCCACCATCAACCTGATCTGCTGGCTCCCCGTCCGGCTGACCGCCCCGGCGCTGGTCAACGCGATCGCCACGGTGACCGAGGCCAAGACCCAGGCGTTGATCTCCGCGGGTGTCCCCGGCACCGGCACGGCTACCGACTCGATTGTCCTGCTGTGTCCCACCGACGGCCCGGGGGAGAACTTCGGCGGCCCCCGCTCGCAGATCGGCGCACCGCTGGCCAGGGCCGTGCACGCCGCCGTGACCGCCGGGTTGAAGGTCCCCGACCCGGTGTTCCGCGGTCAGCCCTCGATATAGGGCCGCACCAGGTCCAGCAACTCCGGATCCGGCCTGCCCAGCACCGCGTTCTCCGCGATGCGCCGGACCGTCCCCGCGATCACGTCCACCACCTGGATCCGCGCGTCGGTGGCCGAATCTGCGAAGGACACCCCGGTCAGCTGTCCACTGTGGACGAGTCCACGGATGTCGTCGAGGCACTGTGGAGTCAGTGATCGCTGCACGTCGTGCACGAGGTGCACCTCGTCGCCCTCCCGGTTCACCGCGTGCGCGATCGCCCCGATCAGCGGGTCCAGCAGCAGCCCGGTGAACTCGGTGTCCTCGGCGAGGAGCTCACGGGCGTAGGGGTGCCCGAACAGCTCGCTGCGGTCCAGTTTGCCGCGTGCCACCTCGTTGAACAGCCCGAGGAAGGCCGGCCAGTCCGGCCTGTCCCGATACGGGCTCAGGTCCCGGCCGCTGAGTTCGGCCAGGTGCTCGGTGGCCAGCCGATACTTGTCGGCCAGGTAGACGTGCGCCTTGCCGGACATCGGCCCGTCCGGCCCGAACAACCAGATCAACGCGCGCCGATGCCGATCGCGCAGGATGTGGTTCGCCTTGTACTCGTCGGCCATGGTCGGCGCTCGCCGCCGCAGCTCGCCCAGCCAGTACGTTCCCTCGGCCGGGCTCAGCCGCACGCTGGCGTGGGTGAACATCCGAGTCGTGCCACCGATGAGCTTCTCGCCCTCGGCTCCCGACTCGTCGCACACCAGCTCCGTGGCCATAACGCCGCAGTGTAGGAGCGTCCCCGCCGCGAAGTCGCACGCTTATCGCCCGGGGTTGATCCGTCCCGCTCAACGGGTCATCTCCCGATCGGGGGAACCGGATCAGGTGGCCGTGCGTCTGAACAGGCACCCGGACACGATCGGAGGTCGCCGTGCTCGACCGCCAGACCGAGGTAGACCGCCTCGTCGCGGAGTATCGCGCGGGCCGTGAGCAGCTTGCCGGAGTTCAGCGCGATCTCGCGGCGATCACCGAGCAGGTGCGCAGCGCCGACGGTACGGTCACCACGCGCGTGAACGGACGTGGTGAGCTGCGCGGACTGATCATTTCGCCGGATGCTTACCGGTTGCACCGGCCGCAGGACCTGGCCGAACTGATCATCGGGACCGCGGCCGCCGCGACACAGCGAGCGCAGGAACGCACGGCGGAGGTGCTCGCGCCGATGTTGCCGGAGGGCGCCGACCCACACGCCCTGCTCGACGGCCGCGCCGATCTCGCGGAGCGGGAGATCACCCCGCCGCAAGCGGATGACGAGGACAGCTTCGAGGATCGGAACTGGGTGCGATGAGCGGGTTCAGCGTCGATATCGATCAGTTGCTCCATCAGGCGGGCCGATTCGGACCGGAGGCCGAGGAGCTCCGGGAGGTCGGTGCCGCGCTGAAGGCCGAGCTGGAGCGGTTGGGCCAGTGCTGGGGCGCCGACGACGCCGGCCGGAACTTCGCGGCCTCGCACCTGGAACCGGCCGATGCGGCGTTGCGGCAGATCGACACCCTCGCCACCGAGGTCACGCAGGTCGGCGACCGGTTCCGGGACACGGCGCGGAACTACCAGCACGCCGAGCGGCGTGCGGCCGACGGGTTCACCGCCATTCATCGGGGGCAATGACATGGGGATCCAGCTACCGGCGGAACTGACCGGGGTCGCCCAGCGGCTCGGCGTGCAGTGGCCGCAGGCCGATGAGGACCGGTTGCGGCAGGCAGCCCGCGCGTGGCGCACCGCCGCCGACCGCATCACCGAACTGGAATCCACTGTGGATGGTGTGGCGAAGAAGGCCCTGTCCACTGTGGATGGTGGAGTTGAGCAGGCCGCCACCAAGTACTGGAAGACGTTCGCCGACCCGGACACCGGCCGCTTCGCCCTGGTGGTCAAGGCGGCCCGGGCCGCGGCGGGCCGGTTGGAGCACGCCGCCCAGCAGGTCGCCGCCGCTAAGCACGCCATCGTCGACGAGCTGGTCAAACTGGCCAAGAACGCCGACGCGGCGTCGGCCGGGGCGGACAGCGGACACCCGGCGGCACTCGTCGGACTCGATCAGCTGACCAAGGGTGCGGCGGCCACCGTCGCGCAGTTGAACGCCGCGCTGAACACCGCGATCCGGCTGGACACCGGCCTGGTACTGGACCCGGACGCGGTGGCCGGCCGGAGCCCGGGCGACGACGCCGACCTGCCGCTGCTGGCCAAGACCGATGTCCCGCCCGAGATCAAGGCGGACCCGGCTCTGGCGGTCGACACCCCGGTGCTGTCCGGCTCCGTGACTGTTCCCGGAGTGTCGGCGGATGTTCCCCTGGCCACCGGCGCCGGACCTGTCTCGGCCTCGGCCTCTGCCTCTGCGGAGGCTCCGCAGATCAACGATGTACCCGCCGAAATGGGCCAGGCCTCGGTGGCGCCGGTGATCAGCGCACCGGTGGCCGCCGCTGCGCAGGCCGCTCCGCCGCCGCCACCCCCGGTTTACGCAGCTCCGCCGGTCGCCCCTCGGATGTCGGCGCCTGCCCCCGCGGCTCCGCCGCCCCGCCCGGCGGCTCCGGCCGGTCAGTCCGCAGCCGCTGCTGCTCCCGCTGGCTCCGCTGGTGGACAACCGCCGGTCCCCGGCAGCACCGCCGGTCAACCGGGCGGCTCGGTGCAGCCCCCCACACCGGGACAGCCGCCTGCTCCCGGTCAACCTCCAGCCTCCGGCCAGCCACCGGTTCCCGGCCAGTCGCCTGCGCCAGGCCAGACCCCGGCTCCGGGACATCCGAGCGGCCCCGCCCAGCCGGGTGGTTCCGCCCAGTCCGGCGCCCCCGGCCAACCCGGAACCTCCGGTCAATCCGCAGCTGTCATAGCTGGTCAACAGCCCGGAGCCCGACCTGTCCACAACCCCTCGGCTCCATCCACAGATGCCCGCAACCACCCCTCGCCCAGCGCCGATCCCGGTAGATTGGAAAAGGGCAGCCCCCAGGGAGGGCGGGGGTTTGTCCAGGTAGGGGATGGCCAGCCGGGCGCGGTCAGTGGCGCCGGTGGTGTCGGTGGGCAGGTGCCCGGGGGGCAGTCGACTGCCGGGCAGTCCAGTAGTGGGCAGGCCTCGGGTGGTCAATCGGGGGCTGAGCCGGAGGAGCGGGACGAGGTCTGGGGTGCCCTCGTGTTCTTCCCGCCGGGCACGTCGCGGGTGCCGATGCACCAGCCGTGGCGGCAGCGGACTCCGCAGCCGGAGCAGGTGACCACTCGGTGCTTCCCGCCCGAGGCCCATCTGGACACGGTCCGGTGCAGTGCGACGCCGGTTCCCGCCGAGCCCGACACCGGGTGGCGTGGCGAGCACACCTGGTCGCCGGAACCGGAGGGCGGCGCCTATCCGCCGCAGCAGATGGTGATCATGCCGGGCAAGTTCATCGATCGGTACGGCACCGTGGAGGGGCGCTGGTTCGCTGACGCGGGCGTGCCGTTCGAGCAGCGCAGCCTGCCGTTCGAGGCGATCGACCGGCCGCTGTGCCGATACCGGGTGATCATCGCGTTGCCGGTGTGGCAGAGCCACGCCGCGCCGTGGTTCGGCCAGCCGGGTGGCGCGCTGCGCTTCCGCACCGTCTATTCCGCCGCCGAGCTCATCGCGCTCGGCTATCTCGAGGAGGCCTGAGTGGAGATCGAGTCGCTGCCGGAGTGGTTGACGGCGATCGGTGTGCCGCCGGAGCTCGTGTACATCGGCGAGGCCGTCGAGGAGCGCTGGTGCGTGGTCTCACACCCCGACGGGGTCGAGGTTTTCTGGCTGGAGCAGGGCAACCGGTACGACTGGGCGTTGTTCGCCGAGGCTCAGGTCGCCGCGTTTTACCTGTTCGGGAGGCTGAGCTGGTCGCAGGTGGTGCGCGGCACACTTGTTCCACTTACTGAGAAGTCGGACGCCGTATAGCCTGCGAGTGTGACCGACGACGCTCATTTGGATCATCCCATTGATCACCTTGGTGAGGCGCGCAAGCGCGTACTCGGCGGTGGTGCGGAGAAGTACCACGCCGCCAACACCGGTAAGGGGAAGCTGTTCGCCCGCGATCGCATCGCGCAGCTGGTGGACGCGGACAGCTTCACCGAGGACGGCCTCTACGCCAACGCGCTGGCCGACGGACTGCCCGCGGACGGCGTGATCACCGGCACCGCGCGCATCGCCGGGCGGCCGGTGTGCCTGATGGCGAACGACTCCACGGTCAAGGCGGGCTCCTGGGGCGCCCGCACCGTGGAGAAGATCATCCGGATCATCGAGCGGGCTTATGCCACCGGTGTGCCGATGGTCTGGCTGGTCGACTCGGCAGGCGCGCGGATCACCGACCAGGTGCAGTTGTTCCCCGGTCGGCGTGGCGCGGGCAAGATCTTCTACAACCAGGTCAAGGCATCCGGCTCGATCCCGCAGGTCTGTTGCCTGTTCGGGCCGTCGGCCGCGGGCGGCGCCTACATCCCGGCCTTCTGCGACGTGGTGATCATGGTGGAGGGCAACGCCTCCATGTACCTGGGCTCGGACCGTATGGTCGAGATGGTCACCGGCGAGAAGACCACCCTGGAGGCCATGGGCGGCGCGAAGGTGCACTGCACCGAATCCGGCGTCGGCCACTTCCTGGCCAAGTCCGAGTCCGAGGCCCTCGACACCGCCAAGCGCTACCTGTCCTACCTGCCGGACAACTTCCGCCAGCAGCCGCCGGCCATCGAGGCGACCGGTCCCGGCAAGGGTGACCTGCGTGCCCTGGTCCCGGCCAGCGAGCGGCAGGCGTTCGACATGCGCCGCTACATCAAGGGGCTGGTGGACGACGGCTCGTTCTTCGAGATCCACGCGCTGTGGGCGCGGGAGCTGACCGTCGGCTTCGCCCGGATCGACGGCAAGGTCGTCGGCCTGGTCGGCAACAACTCGATGTTCAAGGGTGGCGTGCTGTTCGTCGACTCCGCGGACAAGGCCACCCGGTTCGTGCAGCTCTGCGACGCGTTCAACGTGCCGCTGGTCTTCCTGTCCGACGTTCCCGGCTTCATGGTCGGCTCCTCAGTCGAGCGCCAGGGCATCATCCGGCACGGCGCCAAGATGATCACCGCGATCTCCGAGGCCACCGTGCCGAAGCTGTGCGTCGTGGTGCGCAAGGCCTACGGCGCCGGCCTGTACGCGATGGCCGGACCCGGGTTCGAGCCGGACGCCACCATCGCGCTGCCCACGGCGAAGATCGCGGTGATGGGGGCGGAGGCCGCGGTCAACGCGGTGTACGCCAACAAGATCGCCGCCATCGAGGACGAGACCGAGCGCGAGGCGTTCGTCAAGGCCAAGCGGGACGAGTACGAGGTCGACATCGACATCCTGCGGCTGGCCAGCGAGCTGGTCATCGACACGATCGTCGAGCCGGAGAACCTCCGCCAGGAGATCATCTCCCGCCTCGCGGCGGCCGTCGGCAAGGACCGCCACTTCAGCAACCGCCGCCACGGCGTCACCCCCGTCTGACCCCCGCTTCCGAAGTTGGCGATGTTCGCGGCGAGGAACGAGCCCGAACATCGCCAACTTCGGAGGTAACCGCTTCGGAATTTTACTGGTCTGACCACTTGACCACCTGCCGGGCGGCGGGTTAGTTTCGGGGGCATGGAGTTCCAGCGGGTGTCCCGGAAATCGGTGCCGGACGAGGTATTCGAGCAGCTCATGGCACAGATGGTCAGCGGAAAGCTGGCGCCCGGCGACAGCCTGCCCAGCGAACGACGGCTGGCCGAACTGCTCGGCGTTTCCCGTCCCGCCGTACGCGAGGCCCTCCAGCGGCTGGCACAGTCCGGCCTGGTCGACGTGCGCCAGGGCGGCGCCACCACCGTGCAGGACTACCGGCAGATCGGCGGACTCGACCTGCTGCCCCGGCTGCTGGTCCAGCCGGACGGCGAGTTCAACTGGCGGGTCGGCCGCAGCATCGTGGAGACCCGGCTGCAGCTCGGGCCGAACATCGCCGAGCTCGCCGCGCGCCGCCGGACGCCGGAGCTGGAACCGCAGCTGGCCGCCGTCGTGGGACGCATCGGCGATGCCGCCGATGAGGTCGAGCGAGCGCGAGCCGCCGTCGACTACTGGGATCTGCTCGTCGATGCGGCGGATTCCATCGTGTACCGGCTGCTCTACAACGGCCTGCGCGCCGCCTACGAGCCGGTGCTGGAGTCCCTCGGCTCGCTGATGTCCGCCGAGGTCGACCAGGTCGACCTCTACCAGGGCCTCGCCGACGTGATCGTCGCCGGCTACGAGGAGGCCGCCCGCCGCGCGGCCACCGAGTTGCTCACCCCCGCTACCGAGATGTTTCTCACCGTGTTCCAGCAACTCGAGGAGGCCGAATGAGCACCGCCGAGCAGCGACTGGCCGAGGACGAAGCGCGCATCACCGGTGCTCGCAAGGCCAAACTGACCCTGGGCCAGGCCGCGCGGGGATTCTGGCGGCACCCGTCGCCGATCGTCATCGCCGTCGCCTTCGTCATCGCGCTGACCAGTCGATTACTGGTCGGCGACTGGCAGTTGTGGGACGCGCTGACGCCACTGATCATGATCGTGGCGTTCCCGTTCTTCGAGTGGGTCGTGCACGTCTACGTGCTGCACGCCAAGCCGGTGAAGATCTTCGGTCGCACGCTGGACACCGAGTACGCCCGCGAGCACCGCAAGCACCACGTGCTGCCGCGCGACATCCCGCTGTCCTTCATCCCGTTCAAGTCGCTGCTGGTCACGGTCGCCGTGCTCGCCGCGATCGGCCTGCTGGCCTTCCCGCGCACCGCCCTCGGCCTCACCTTCCTGGTCACCATCACGGTGTTCGGCCTGCTCTACGAGTGGACGCACTACCTGGTGCACACCGACTACAAGCCGAAGAGCCGCGTCTACAAGGCGATCTGGCGCGATCACCGGCTGCACCACTACAAGGACGAGCACTACTGGTTCACCGTGACCTCCTCCGGCACCGCCGACCGGGTGCTGGGCACCTATCCGGATCCGCAGTCGATCCCCAGTTCGCCGACCGCGAAGCGACTGCACGGCCTGGCGTGACGACCCGCTACGGTTTCCGGCATGGACGAGCAGGCCGATCCGGGAATCCAGGAGAAGCTGACCCTGGCTGACAGGTTGGGCACCTCTCGGGAGGCCTACCGGACGGCGCTGGAGCGCTTCTCCCGGTTCAAGTTCCGGCCGGGGCTGCGGGTCATCCGCCGGCCGCAGGGCATGGAGACCCTGCCCTCGCTGATGTCCGCGGGCGGTGCGGAGGATTTCGCGGTCTCCCGCAGCATGGTGGAGTTGCGGCTCCAGGGCACGCCGGGCATGGCCGCGATGGCGGCCGAGCGGTCCGGTCCGCAGCTGGCCGGGCCGCTGACGGAGCTCGTCGACCGGATGGCGGCCACGGAGAACATGGTCGCCCGGCAGAAACTGGCGTTCAGCTTCTGGCAGACGGTGGCCGATGGCACCGGATCGGTGGTGTTCCGGCTGATCGTGGACGATCTGCGCGCGGCGTCGGAGCCGTTCCTGGAGACCATCGTGCCGGTGGCCGAGCTGGAGCTGCGTGACCTGAGCGGCTACCGCGGGGTGGTCGAGGCGATCGCCGAGGGGAACGCCGAGCAGACGGAGAAGCTGACCAGGGCCCTGCTGGAGCCGTCCGCGCTCGCCTTGATCTCTGTTCTGCGTGAACTGGAAAAGCCTTAAGAGGAGCACTTTCCATGGAAAATGCTCCCGTTGGTGGTGATCACCGCGGGGAGCATTTTCCATGGAAAGTGTTAGCGGACCTGGAGGAGCTTGTTCGGCGAGTTCGGGCCGGGGCTCTTCACCACGCCGCTGGCGGCGCCGTTGACCAGGGCGTCCGACACCTCCTGCGGGCTGGCGCCCGGGTGGGTGGACAGGTAGATGGCGGCGGCGCCCACCACGTGTGGCGTGGCCATCGAGGTACCGCTGATCGTCTTGGTGTCGGTGTCACCGGTGCCCCAGGACGAGGTGATGTTCACGCCTGGCGCGAAGATGTCCACGCACTTGCCGTAGTTGGCGAAGCTGCCCTTTTTGTCCTTGATGTCGGTGGCGCTCACCGTGATCGCGGACGGAACCCGGGCCGGCGAGGTGCCGCAGGCGTCGGTGGCGATGCCCAGCAGGGGCAGGCCGTTGCCCGCCGCGATGCCGTAGGTGATGCCGGACGCGATGGACTTGGCCACGGCGTTGTCCAGCACCGTGTCCTTGCTGCCGCCCAGGCTCATGTTCGCCACGGCCGGCTTCACCGCGTTCTGCGTGACCCAGTCGATGCCGGCGACGACCTGCTCGGTCGAGCCGCTGCCCTGGTCGTTCAGCACCCGGACGCCCACCAGCGTGGCTCCCTTGGCGACGCCGAACTCGTTGCCGCCGATGGTGCCCGCCACGTGGGTGCCGTGGCCGTTGCCGTCCTGGGCGATGTTGTCGCCGTCCACCGCGTCGTAGCCGTTCACGGCCCGTCCGCCGAACGTCTCGTGCGAGATCCGGACGCCGGTGTCGATCACATACGCGTGCACCCCGGAGCCGTTGGCGCTCCAGGTATAGCTGTTGTCCAGCGGCAGAGCGGGCTGGTCGAGCCGGTCCAGGCCCCAGGACGGCGGATTTGCCTGGGTGTCCGTGATGGTCCACATCCGGTTCTGCTCCACGCTGGCCACCCGCGGGTCGGCGGCCAGCGCGGCCGCCTGCAACGGGGTCAGGTTCGCGGAGAACATGCCCACGCCGTCGAAGGTGTGGCGCACGCTTCCGCCGTGCGCGCCGAGCAGGTTCTGCACGAGTCCGGTGAGCAGCCCCCGTGATTCCGACGCGGCCGGCTGGACGATGTAGCTGCCGGAGATCGCTGTCGGATCATCGGTGCCGAGCACCGCGCCGAGCGGCCCGGCCGAGGCGGGCACACACAGGGCGGAGAACAGGACGGCGACCGCGCCGATCGCGGTCGCCACTTTGCGGGTCAGCTGGGTTCGCACCGCGTACCTCCCGTTGCCCGCACACCGCGCTCTCCCGTCAGCGGGTATGCGGATAGGCCTGGTGGAGAAGGGCTGATTGCAGGATTGCGTTGGTTGGTAAGCCTTACGCCCGTAGCACCCATTAGCAGTCCGCCATTCGGGTGATGCAACTCACAGCATGTGTTGAAACCCGCAGATCGCTCACGCTCGGGTATGGCAGCACTGTCCGTCGATACGGTAAGTAATCACTGATCGTTATCTCAAATTGTCGGAAATCCAACCGAATATTCGCCCGGAAATAGGCGGCCGACTTCGCTGTGCGCAAAGTGGGCGGTATATGCCCAATGACGGGGCTGGAGCATGGACCGGCGTCGCGGAGAGTGGAAAGGTGGACGGTGGTCGCGAAGATCGACAATCCGTCAGGACGGGGTCAACTGATGACCGGGTTACAGCGCGCCGACGCGAGCGAGACACCGTGAGTCTGCGATTTCGGCTGACCAGGCTGGAGTACGACGTCGCCTGGACACGGCACACCGAGCAGTCACGTCCAGCCGTGCTGGACACTCGCCATTCGGTGCACAATCAACATGACACCGAGAAAGCGTGGGAATCCCTACGCGATAAGGGATTTGCAGTTCGGCACCGATTGGACGCCGATCTGGAGACCGTGTTCGAACTCCTCCGTTCGCCGGAATGGGAAGTCGACGCCCGCGTCTATCCGGATGAGAGCGGTGAGTCATTGCGTGCACTCGGTGCAGCGAAAGGCCGCTTCGCGGTACTCGCCGTGCTGGACGCGGAGCATCTGATCGTCAAGCAGGTCGACATCAGTGCGCTGACCAGTTCCGTGGTGCGGGTGCTGCCCGAGCTGCCGCGGGGCCGCGGCCCGTCCGCTGCCGTGCCCGCCGCCGATCTGGAGGCCGCGCGTGCCGTGGCGGGCGGGGACACCGACCTGCTGGCCCAGGAGCTGGTCGACCGGGGCAACGGTGCGCCGGCCGCGCAGAAGTTCGCTCAGGTGCTGGGCGGCTTATTGCGGGTGGGCCGGTTCGGCGCCGCGCATATCGAGCGTGGGATGACACCGGACGCCAAGGTGCGGGCTGACCGGGTGATCAGCACCTACGACACCACGCTCGGCCGGTACCAGCTGGTCACCAGGACGGTGAACGACGGGCTGCGCTGCTCGTTGACCCCGGCCGACTACAACTCGCTGACCAGGGACCTGAGTCAGGTACTGCACGGGCTGGCGCCCAGTCCTAGTCGCGCGTGAGCAGTGTCAACGCCACGTCGTGCAGGTGCCCGTTGGAGGACAAGGCCGAGCCGTTGTCGTGGCGCGGTTCGCCGTTCAGATCGGTGAACCGCCCGCCGGCCTCCTCGACGAGGATCTGCAGCGGAGCCACGTCCCACGGGTTCACGATCGGCTCGGCGACCAGGTCGATCGCGCCTTCGGCGACCAAGCAGTGCTGCCACACGTCGCCGAACGCCCGGCTCTCCCAGCCGGCGTCCACCAGGCGCAGGTAGGCGTCGCGGGAGTGGTACTCGGTCCACGACTTGAGGTCGGTGGTGGACACGTAGGCGTCCTCGACGGCGGTGACCCCGGAGACGGTGATCTGCCGGACGCCCAGGAGCGGGTCGCTGGTCCAGGCGCCGTGGCCCTTGGCCGCCCACCAGCGGCGGCCCAGGGCGGGCGAGCTGATCGCGCCGAGTACCGGTTTGTTGTCTTCGAGCAGGGCGATCAGCGTGCCCCAGGCGGGCACGCCACGCAGGAAGTTCTTGGTGCCGTCGATCGGATCCAGCAGCCAGGTGCGGCCGGCGGCGATCTCGCCGCCGCGCTCCTCGCCGACCACGGTGTCCTGCGGCCGGTGCTCGGCCAGCAGCGCGCGGATGGCGTCCTCCACGGCGACATCGGCGTCGGTCACCGGGGTGCGGTCTGGCTTGCTGGTGACCTGGAGGTCGCGGGCGCCGAACCGGGCGATGGTGATCTCGTCGGCGGCGGTGGCCAGCTGGGCGGCCAGTTCCAGGTCGGCGGTGTAGTCGGTCATGCCTTGCTCTCGTTGTCCGGGACTGCGGTGAGGTGCGAGTTGCGACCGGGGCGGGCGTCCGCGTCCGGGAAGACGTACTTCTTCATCGCCCAGTAGCGGAAGACCATCGCGATCAGCGTGCCGATGATGGCGCCCGCGACGAACTTGCTGATCTCCTCGGTCACGTTGGACACGTACGGCTCGCGGAGTTCCAGCAGGTTGTACGCGACGTAGACCGGCAGCGTGTTGAGGACCAGGCCGATGCCGCTCACCACGAAGAACAACGCCGCCTCGTGCTGACGCTCCCGGCCACCGCGGGTCCGGAAGGACCACTCGCGGTTCAGGATGTACGACACGATTGTGGCGATCAGCACACTGATGGCCTTGGCGACCGTCGGTTTGTAGGTCAGCACGGTGAGCTGCAGCGCGTACCAGATGACCAGGTCGATCAGGAAGCAAGTGCCGCCAACCAGGGCGAACTTCACCATTTCCCGGTGCTTGACCAGGGTGTTGCGGTACGGCTGAGGCACCCGGCTCAGCACTGCGTCGACTACTGCCACCGCGCCAGTCTATGGGTCCGCCGGGAGTGACGTGGCGGCACTAGCGTTAGGACGTCCGAATATATGACACTGGACTAAATTTCACTTCCGATCGAGGTGGGTGGCAATGCCGGACTATCGACTCAATGAGGAGCAGGAGTCCTTCCGCAAGGTCGTGGAGGACTTCGCCCGGGGTGTGGTGGCGCCGCAGGCGCACGCCTTCGACGCTTCCGGCGAGTTCCCCTACGAGATCGTGGCCCAGATGGGCGAGATGGGGCTGTTCGGTCTGCCGTTCCCGGAGGAGTACGGCGGCATGGGCGGCGACTACTTCGCGCTCTGCCTCGCGCTGGAGGAACTGGCCCGCGCCGACTCCTCGGTGGCTATTACTTTGGAGGCCGGGGTCTCGCTGGGTGCCATGCCGATCTACCGGTTCGGCACCGAGGAGCAGAAGGAGAAGTGGCTGCCGGATCTGGTCGCCGGCCGCAAGCTCGGCGCCTTCGGGCTGACCGAGCCGGGGGGCGGCTCGGATGCGGGCGCGGTGCGCACCACCGGCCGGCTGGACGGCGATGAATGGTTGGTCAACGGGACCAAGTGCTTCATCACCAACTCCGGCACCGACATCACCTCCCTGGTCACCGTGTGCTCGTTGACCGGCGAGGTCGACGGCAAGCGGGAGATCTCGTCCATCGTGGTGCCCGCCGGGACGCCCGGATTCACCGTCGGCTCCAAGTACGCGAAGGTCGGCTGGCGTGCCTCCGACACCCGGGAACTGGCGTTCTCCGATGTGCGGGTGCCGGCCGAGAACCTGCTCGGCCAGCGGGGCCGTGGCTTCGCCCAGTTCCTGTCCACCCTGGACGAGGGCCGGATCGCCATCGCGGCGCTGTCCGTCGGCCTCGCCCAGGGCTGCCTGGACGAGTCGTTGCGGTACGCCAAGGAGCGGACGGCCTTCGGCAACAACATCGGCCACTACCAGGCGATCAAGTTCAAGCTGGCCGACATGGAGATGAAGACCCACCTGGCGCGGCTGGCGTACTACGACGCCGCGGCGCGGTTGCTCGCCGGGCGTCCGTTCAAGAAGGAGGCGGCCATCGCCAAGCTGTACGCCTCCACGATCGCGGTGGACAACGCGCGGGAGGCCACGCAGATCTTCGGCGGCTACGGCTTCATGGACGAGTACCCGGTCGCCCGGCACTGGCGTGACTCCAAGATCCTGGAGATCGGCGAGGGCACCAGCGAGGTGCAGCGGATGATCATCGCCCGCGAACTCGGCGTCTCCTGATCGCCTCCGGAGTTGACGATGTTCGCGGCTCGTTCCTCGCCGCGAACATCGTCAACTCCGGGACACGGGTGGCCGGATACGCCCGCTTTCTGGCCGGATTCCCGCTGGTCGGGCCGGTGTTCGCGCGGAAAAATCGTGGGTATGGATCTCGAACTGCCAGGGGATGAACTCGCCCGGGACGCGGTCGCACTCGTGTGGCGGGACACGTCGAAACCGATCGCCAACCACAGCGTGCGCAGTTTCCTGTTCGCCCGGATGATCGCCGAGCACCAAGGCCTGCGGGCCGGCCACGACTACGACGGTGAACTGGTGTTCCTGTCCTGCGTGCTGCACGACATCGGCCTGACCGACGCCGGAAACGGCGAGCAGCGGTTCGAGGTGGACGGCGCCGACCGCGCGGCCACCTGGCTCACCGAACGCGGTCTGGACGCGGCGCGGGTGGACACGGTGTGGGAGGCGATCGCCCTGCACACCAGCATCGGCATCGCCCACCGGCGTGGACCGGTCTGCGCACTGACCCAGGCGGGCATCGGGATGGACTTCGGCAAGAACGCCGAACTGCTGTCCGGTACCGACGCCGAGCGGGTACACACCGCGTATCCGCGACTGGAACTGAGCCGGACGCTGGTCGACGAGATCACCGCCCAGATCACCGCCCGCCCGGAGAAGGCCCCCGACTACAGCATGCCCGCCATGCTCCACCAGGAACGCCTCGTCAGCGGCATCACCGCCCTGGAACGCCGCAGCCCCTGATCCTCACCTCCGAAGTTGACGATGTTCGCGACAGATCCGGAGTTGACGATGTTCGCGCGAGGAACGAGCCCGAACATCGTCAACTTCGGGAGCTACGTTGTCCATCGAGCGCCTCGCGAACCCGAGCCACCACTCCCTGCGGATCGCCATACAGCTGTTCGGCAGTGACCAGGACTACTAGCCAGCCCGCCGCGTATAACTGCTCACGTCGCCGCTGATCAGCGGCGAACTGCTGCGGATCCGCGTGCCAGCGCCCCTCGTACTCGACGGCAACCCGGTATTCGGGAAAGCCGAGATCGACCCGGCCGATGAACACCCCGTTGCACCGGACCTCGACCTGCGGAATCGCGGCCAGGCCATCGCGATGCAGCAGGACCCGGAGCTCCGATTCCGGAAGTGACTCGGCAAGTGGATTTACCAGATCCAGAGCCGTCCGCGCGCGAGTGACACCGCGACAGTGGAGCACGTCGACATGCGCGCGAAGCTCGTCCAGATCGATCAGACCTGCGCGAGTCGCGGCATCGACGTCGGCCACCGCTCGGCTCACCGACTGCTTGGTCAGCAGATCGAGGCCAATGCGTTTCGGTGTGGCGAGGCGGACCTCGTGCCAGGGCTCGGAGTCTTCGACCGGCACGGTTCCGGACCAGGTGCGGAATCCAGGTCTTCGTGGCGGTCGACGGTCTGCCGGAACGATCATCTCCACCGGATCCATGGGTTTGGCGAGATCCACGCCCCGGATCGTGGCCGCGGACCTACCGGTGATCACGGACCCAGGTGGGGCGATGAGTGCGGCCGCCTGGCAGCGCAGCTCGTGGGTCAGCTCGGCGCCTGCCCAGGTGTGTACGCCGGTGAACAGCGGTCTGTACTTGGTTCGCAGGTCTTTCTCTGAGATTGCGCCGGCGAGCACGGCTTTGTTGCCTTCGAATACTTCGAGGTACGGGTTGAGGGCCATGTGGTCAGCATGGAGTCGACGGCGTGCTCGCCGAGGAGCGTCGACTGGATCTGTGGACAAGCGGTGCCGCTGTGGATAAGCGTTCCCGAAGTTGACGATGTTCGCGGCTCGTTCCTCGCTGCGAACATCGTCAACTTCGGAGACCTGTGCACTGCGAACATCGTCAACTTCGGAGCAGTGGGTCAGCGTTTGGGGATCTGGTAGCAGGGGCCGACGGCCAGCGGCAGCGTCGGGGCCCGGCACGGTGGGGCGCTGGATGTCGTGGGCGTGCTGGTGGTGGCCGGTGACGAGACGGTGGGCAGTGGGAGTGGCGGCTGCTCGGTCGTCGGGGTCGTCGGGACCGGGGTCGGCACCGTGGTCTGCTTCGGGGGCGTCGTCGTGGTGCTCGGCGCCGGCGGGGTGGTGGTGCCCGGGAAGATCGGCAACGCGGGCGGCTCGGCGGGCGGCACCGTCGGGAACGGCCACGGCCACTGGTTGTCCTCCACCGGCACGACGACCCGCTTCGTGGCGCTGTTCAACGTCGCATCCACGGTGATCTGGCCGGGCCGGAACGCCGAGTACGGGTACCAGACCCGCGCGTGCAGGTGCTTGCCCGGCTTCAGCCTGCCGTGACAGGTGATCTCGGTGCCCGTGCCCTCACACCGGCCGAAGCCCACCCCACGCATGCCCTCCGGGGAGCGCACGGTGATCGTCACGTCTCCCTCGGAGGTGCCGGTGTTCGTGACCACGGCTTCCAGGTGGGCGTCGAAGAGCCAGTGCCGGTACAGCGTCGCTTCCAGGGTCAGGTCGTCGATCTGGTGCACGGTGACCGGGATCGGCGCGATCTCCAGGTTGATCGTCTCGCCCGCGGTGATCGTGCCGGTGACCTGTCCGCTGGTGGCGGACCTGTCCGCCTTGATCCGGAACAGGAAGGTGACCGACTGCTGCGGCTCCAGGCCCTGGGCCGTCACACAGGAGATGCTGCCGATGCCACCGGAGCAGCTGAGCTCCGAAGCGCTGGAGCGCTGCTGGGATCCGGGGACCACCGCGGTCACGCCCTGGGGCAGGGACAGCGCCGCGGTGACCGGCTGCGATACCTGTCCGCCGGTGTTGGTGACGGTGATCGGCAGGTCGGCCGGGTCGCCGCCGGGGTTCAGGGCGATCGGCGAGCTCGGCTTGGTGATCGAGAACCCGGCGGGCTTCGGCTTCTCCGGCACGGGTGCCGGGGCCGTCGGCGCGGGGGCCGGCTGCTGCGGGCTCGGGGTCGGGCTGGGGCTCGGCTCCGGCACCTTGGGTGCGGGCGGCGGTGGTGGCGGGGGCTGCACCGGTGGCTGCGGCGCCTGCACGGTGGGGCTCGGCTGCGACTGCACCTGAGGGGTCTGCTGCGCGGTGTTGCCGACCAGCAGCCCGGCCGCCACGGCCGCGACCAGCGCGGTCGAGGAGGCGGCGACCGAGAACCACTGCCGGGGAGCGGCGGCGGCCGCACCGGCCGCGCTGCCGGATCCGCCCGCGGCGACGGCGCCACCCGTGGTGCCCGCCACCGCCATGCCCGCGATCCCTGCGGCCTTCGCCGAGGCGCTGGCCAGTGCCAGGTAGCCCGCGGTTCCGGTGCCCAGCACCAGCGGCGCGATGAGCAGCGGCAGGCTGGAGTTGACCTCGGTGAGTTCGGCGGCCAGCAGCCGGCAGCGGGCGCACTCGTCCAGATGGGTCTCCACCTGGGTGGCCTCACGCTTGGCCAGGCCGTCCCGTACCCAGGAGCCCAGCTTGTCCGCCGTGGCGCGGCACCGGTCCTGGGTGCTCTCCGCCAGGTGCACCTGCAGGTAGGCCTGACGCAGGCCCTCACGCGCTCGGTAGGCGAGCGCGGACACGCCGTTCGGGGTCAGGCCGAGTAGTGGGGCGATCTGGGCCGGGGTCTGCTTCTCCACCTCGGAGTGCCACAGCACCGTCTGCCAGCGCTCCGGCAGCCGGGCGAACGCCTTGGCGGCCAGCGAGCGCTCCAGGCCGGCCACCGCGGTGTCCCGGAAAGGAACGCCGGCGTCGAATTTGGTGTCGTCGTCGGAATACTCGACCTTCTTGTCCCGACGCGTTTTGTCATACGCGGTATGCCGTAGTGCGGTCAGCAGATATGCCCGGAACGCCTCATCCGGGCCGCGACCGGCACGCAGGGTGTCCAGCACCTTGGCGAACGCCTCGGACACCAGATCGTCCGCTTCGGAGGCGGATCGGGTCAGCTGGCGCGCCAGGTTGTAGGCGGCCGTGACATGCCGTTCGTACAGCGTGCCGAAGGCCTCAGAGGATCCGCCGCGCACACTGGTGATCAGTTCGGCGTCGCTGGGTCCTTGCACGTCGGCCGGAACCGTGGTCACCCGCGCCCTCCCTGCCTGGTATCGAACCGCTCACTGACTGTAGCCGACGCGCAGGATTCCAGTGTGGCGGAGGAATTTGCAAAACGTCACCCGGACCACCGTCACGGATGAACCGAAACGGCGTCAACAAGGGGAACACAAAACCGGGGGAGAACGTGAATGTCGGTGAGAGGAGTAAGGCGTGAGCGAGCCTGCGAGCGAGCCAGATGACGCAGCAGCGCTGCGAACGCAGCCGCCGAGCGCCAGCGAGGTGGCGGAGTGAGCATTCCCGAAGCGGCCGGTCGGGCCGTTACCGGTGGCTCCGCCATGCCGCCAGGTGAGATGCGGCGGGCGGAATCTCGCGCCCTGCGCCAGCGATGGCGCACCGCCTCACTCGCCGCCGGCTGGCCTTTCCCCAGCGATTGGGTGATTCCGCAGGTGGACGACGTGTGCTCGGCCGTGGTGCTGGGCGTCGACGTCCCGGAGACGCTGACCGAGCTGGGGAACGCCAGGGCCGAGGCCGGCTGCGGCCTGGCCGAGACCCTCACCGATCTGGCCGCGCTGCACGCGGTGCTGGGCAACAAGTCGGGTCTCGTGGGTGTCGACCCGAACGCGGTGCCCGCCGACCTGATGCGGGCGACCGCCCTGGGCTGGGCCGACGCGCTCACCGCGCAGGTCGCCTGCCGCGAGGCGACGGACGCGCTCACCGGACTGGCCAGCGGTGCGTATTTGCTCACTCGGCTGGGTGAGGTCTATCGCACCGACCCGACGCCGGACCTGGCCATCGTGGCGGTCACCGCCGACCTGTCGAAGGCCATGGGCTGGTCCCGGATGGTGACAATGGTGCTGGTAGCGGACGTGCTGCGCACCGTGTTCGCCGGCGGCCAGACGCTCGCCGTGGCCGGTCCGACGGTCGCCGTCGCGCTCACCGAGAACCACCCGGATCTGGTCACCAAAAGCCATGTCCTGCGCTGGATGATCTCCGACCGGATGGCGGTGGATCCGCAGATCAGCGGGGTTGGACCGGTGCGGACACAGGTCATTCCGCTGCCCGCCACCCAGGACGAGGCTGCCAGCCTCGTCACGCGATTGGGTAAACGCAGGTAGGGCGCTTTAAAGTCCGGTAAGTGGACGTGAAGACCGGTACTCCAGTCGTCGGCATGGTCGGCGCCGGCCAGCTGGCCCGCATGACGCACCAGGCGGCGATTCCGCTTGGCCAGTCGCTCCGCGTGCTGGCCACCAATCCCGAGGAGCCCGCGGCGCTGGTGTGCCGCGACGTGCAGATCGGGTCGCACACCGACCTGGCCGCGCTGCGCTCCTTCGCCAAGGGCTGCGACGTGGTCACCTTCGACCACGAGCACGTGCCCGGTGATCACCTGCGTGCGCTGGCCGCCGAGGGCGTCACCGTCTACCCCGGTCCGGACGCGCTGCTGTACGCGCAGAACAAACTGGCCATGCGCAACCGGCTCGCCGAGCTGGGCGCCCCGGTGCCGCCCTACCGGCAGATCACCGAGCTCGCCCAGGTGCTGCGGTTCGGTGCCGAACACGGCTGGCCGTGCGTGCTGAAGGCGGCCACCGGCGGCTACGACGGCAAGGGCGTGTGGATGTTGAACACCCCGCAGAGCGCCGAGCGCGTCGTCCCCGAACTCCTGGCCGCCGGTACCTCGCTGCTGGCCGAGCAGTGCGTTCCGCTGCGCCGCGAGCTGGCCGCGCTGGTCGCCCGGTCCCCCTTCGGCCAGGGCAGCGCGTGGCCGCTGGTGCAGACCGTGCAGGCCGACGGCATCTGCGTCGAGGTCCTGGCCCCCGCGCCGGACCTGGCGCCGGAGCTGGCCGAGCAGGCCGCCGAGCTGGCCCTGCGGATCGCCAGCGAGCTGGACGTGGTCGGCGTGCTGGCGGTCGAGCTGTTCGAGACCGCCGACGGCCTGGTGGTGAACGAGCTGGCCATGCGCCCGCACAACTCCGGGCACTGGACCATCGAGGGCTCGCGCACCTCGCAGTTCGAGCAGCACGTGCGCGCGGTGCTGGACTACCCGCTCGGCGACACCGAACTGGCCGCGCCCGCCGTGGTGATGGCCAACGTGCTCGGCGCGCCGACCGCACCGGTGATGGGCGTCGACGAGCGGCTGCACCACCTGTTCGCCCGGTTCCGGGACGCCAAGGTGCACCTGTACGGCAAGCAGGAGCGGCCCGGCCGCAAGATCGGGCATGTGACGCTGCTCGGCGAGGACATGACCGAGGTACGCGGGCGTGCGAAGCTCGCGGCACACTTCCTGTCCCACGGGGTGTGGGCAGACGGCTACGACATGCATGGTGGTGAATAGATGACCGCGCAGGTGGGCGTGATCATGGGCAGCGATTCGGACTGGCCGGTGATGAAGCTGGCGGCCGAGGCACTGGCCGAGTTCGACGTGCCCCACGAGGTCAGCGTGGTGTCCGCGCACCGGACCCCGCAGCGGATGCTGGACTACGCGCGGAGCGCGGTGGACCGCGGCCTGAAGGTGATCATCGCGGGTGCCGGTGGCGCCGCGCACCTGCCGGGCATGGTGGCCTCGGCGACCGTGCTGCCGGTGATCGGCGTGCCGGTTCCGCTGAAGTACCTCGACGGCATGGACTCGCTGCTGTCCATCGTGCAGATGCCCGCGGGTATCCCGGTGGCCACGGTGTCCGTCGGCGGCGCGCGCAACGCCGGCCTGCTGGCGGTGCGCATCCTGGCCGCCGGTGACGAGAAGCTGCAGGCCCGGCTGACCCAGTTCGCCGCCGACCTGGAGCAGCTCGTGCTGGAGAAGGACGCGAAGCTGCGGGAGTCGCTCGACTAGCCGTCAACCGGCCCTATCGGCCTGTTGAGTCCCTGGTGCACGCTGTCCGCGAGGCATCATGGGATGGGACTTCGAAAGCCACGATCTCGGCGAGATCGAGCAGTTCATCGCCGAGCAGTACGCGACGATCCGGCTCAAGAGCGAGTCGCCGGACCGGAACCACTTCTCCGCCGTGCGGGAGTCGTGGGGGCCGATCAGTATCGATCTGGTCGACTACGGGTTCGAGCTGCAGTTCTCGATCGAGCCGATGGGTCGTCTCGCGCTGCTCGGCGTCGAGTCCGGGGAGTATGTCCGGATCGAGTCCGGTGACGCGGTCGACGGCCACGGCGTCGGCGATGTCTTCCTGCTCTCCCAACCGGATCAGCCCACGTCCGGACTGGTTCAGGGACGCTTCAACGTCACCATGCTGGACCCGGTCCTGTTGTCCGCCATGACGGACTGCGGAGCCGAGCCGGTGCGGCTGACCAGCCATCGGCCGGTGACTCCCGCGCTGGGCACCCAGCTGCTGACCACCGTCGCGTTCCTGCGGGACAACGTGCTGACCGAGCCGTTGGTCCGGGACGCGCCGCTGGTGGTCTCCTCGGCCGCGCAGCTGCTCGCGGCCACGGTGTTGCAGGCCTTCCCTAGTACCGCGGTGCTCAGCCCCACCATCGAGGACCGGCACGACGCCTGCCCGCCCATGCTGCGCCGGGCCATGGCCTACATCGACGATCACGCGGACCGGCCGATCACCGTCGCGAAGATCGCGGCGGCGGTGCCGATCACCGTTCGCGCGCTGCAGTACGCGTTCCAGAAGTATCGCGGCACGACGCCGATGGGATACCTGCGCGAGGTGCGCCTGCACCACGCCCACCGGGACCTGGCCGCGGCCGACCCGGAAACCGGCGTCACGGTCACCGACATCGCCGCCCGCTGGGGCTTCTTCCACCTCGGCCGGTTCGCCACCTATTACCGCGGGGTCTACGGGCGAGCACCCCGGCGGACCCTGATGGGCGGTGCCCGCTGAAGCAGGCTCCGGGTCGGGGTGGGGGCGCCCGGAGCCTGCGGCCCAGCAGGTGGGTCGGCCGGGGGCTGGCGACCACTCAGGAGGGGCTGGGTGGGGGTGGTTCACCCGACACTGTGCCGTCGCCGGAACTGTTGTGCAGCTCAGTAAACGCAGACCGGGTCAGCCCGAAAACGAAGTCAGCGTGTGGATCGCCGCCGTAATGGCCGGGCGAGCAGCCGAATCCTCGCGGTAGGCCAGGTAGACGCGGCGCACCTGGGCCGGATCCGGTGGCACGGCCCGGACATTCGCCGGTAGCGGACTGCGCCCGAGCCGGGGGATGACGGCGATGCCGAGCCCGGCGGAGACCATCGCCAGCTGGGTCGCCTCGTCCGACGCGTAGTGGTGCGGACTCGGTTCGTGGCCGTGTGCGCGCAGGGCGTGCAGCAGCCAGTCCATGCACACGGTGCATTCCGAATAGCTGATCCAGCGTTCCCTGCCGAACTCCGCGAAGCTCACCCGGTCCCGGCCGGCGAGGGGATGATCGGCGGGCAGGATCACGTCGGCCGGATCGTCCAGCAGGTGGACCTGGATGACGTTCTGCGGCACGCCGACCGGGTAGCCGGCGTAGTCCTCGACGATCGCCAGGTCGGCGTCCCCGGCGACCAGCGCGGCCATCGCCGAGGGCGGTTTCATCTCCCGTAGATCGACCCGCAACGCCGGATACGCGTCGGTCAGCTCCTGGGCGGCGCGGGCCACCAGGGCCCTGATCGAGGTGCCGAAGCCGACCATGGACAGCTGGCCGACCACCGATCCGGCCGCCGCCTGGACATCGGCCTCGGCCTGGGCGAGCTGGGCCAGCACCGCGCCGGCATGCCGGGCGAGGACCGTGCCGGCATCGGTGAGCAGCACGCCCCGGCCGTGCTTGCGCAGCAGCGGGGTACCCGCCTCCCGTTCCAGCTTGGCCAGCTGCTGGGAGATCGCCGAGCCGGTCACGTGCAGCGCCCGCGCGGCCGCACCGATCGATCCATGCCCGGCCACCGCATGCAGGGCGCGCAGACGTTCAATCGCGAACACCTAAGTAACTGTAATGAGTAAGCGGAAGAAAATCTGCCTTGTCCTTACGGGTCTGCACCTTGAAGATGAGAATCATTCGAACTTCGGGGGGAACGAATGCTGGTCGTCTGGGCGGTCAGCCCACTGTTCGCCGCGCTCTGCCTGAGCACCGTGTTCCGCCGACCCGCGCACATCACCGCCCTCTGTGGACTGGCCATCGCCGTGGCGTTGGCCTTGGCGGTGCCCGGCTTCGACACTCCTCCCACGAAGCTGGGCACCGCCCTCGGCGTCTCCGGGATCCTGGTGCTGTCCGTGGTCGCGGTGATGGTGCCCGGCCTGTACCTCAACGAGGTGCTCAAGGCTCGGCGGGTGCACGAGCGGCTGACCCAGTGGGTGCGTGAACTGGACATGCCGGCGGCGCACAAACGCGCCCTGGTGGTCACCGGCCTGGCGCCCGCGCTGGAGTCGATGACCGGCTACGGGGTGTCCCTGCTGGTCACCGTGCCGGTGATGCTGGCGTTGACCGAGCGGGAGCGCGCGTTGCGTGGCTCCATGCTGACGATGGCGATCATGCCGTGGGGGACGCTCGGCCTGGCGACGGTGATCGCCGCCCAGCAGACCGGGAACTCCCCGTCCACCGTGGGCCTGTCGACGTTGCTGTACAGCGGCTGGGTGTTCCCACTGTTCGGCGTGCTGGCGTCCCGGAGCTGGGCGGGGTTGGCGCTCGGCGGGTTGCTGAGCGGTTTCCTGGTGCTCTTCAACTGGCTGGGCGTCGTCGAACCGGCGGGTGTACTGGCCGGCCTGCTGGTCACCGCGATCGGCATGCTGGTGCTGGGCAGGCCACACCGGATGCCGATCGGGGCGTGGGGGCCGTACGGGTTGCTGCTGGCGGTGATCCTGCTGCTGCGCCTGCTGCCCACCCACAGCGTGGCGGTGTCCGCCGGATCGATGCACTGGTACCCGCTGAGTTCGGCCGGCGTGCCGCTGCTGATCACCGCGTTGCTGGTGACCCGGGGCGCTGTTTCCGGCGGTCAGGTTTCCGCGGCGTTGGCCAGGGTGCGCAAGCCGTTGACCGCGGTGACCGCGTTCGCGTTGATGTCCCAGCTGATGGTGGCCAGCGGCATGATCACCGCGATCGGTGGGGTACTGGCCGGCCTCAGTCCCGTCGGGGTGGCCCTGGTGGCGCCCGCGCTGGCGTTGATGTCCGGCTTCCTCACCGGGTCCACGGTCGGCGGGAACGCGTTGCTGATGGATCTCCAGCTGGCGGTGGGCCGGGAACTGGGACACCCGCTGGTGTTCACCGGCCTGCAGAACGCCGGTGCGGGGCATTCGGCGCTGGCCTCGCTGCCGATGATCGTGTTGATCTGCGCCATCGCCGGGGAGAAGGACGAGTCCAAGCTGATCCGATTCGGCCTGCTGGTGCTGGGCGTGTTGTATCTGGTCTTCGCCGGTGTCACCGTCGTTTCGGTGGTGTGACAGCCGACATCTCCGCACCGCTGGACGGGAGCACTAAGCTGCCTGGCAGGGACTAGTTACTCGGAGGTAACAAAGGTGAATCCTGAGTTCGGCACCTTCCGGCTCGCCGAAGAGCACGATGCCTTGCGGGAGGCTGTGCGAGCGTTGGTGGACAAGGAGATCACCCCGTACGCCGCCGAGTGCGATGAGGACGAGCGGTTCCCCTCCGAGGCGTTGAACGCGCTGGTCAAGTCCGGTTTCGCCGCGGTGCACATTCCCGAGGAGTACGACGGCCAGGGCGCCGACTCGGTGGCCACCTGCATCGTGATCGAGGAGGTCGCGCGTGGTTGCGCGTCCTCGTCCCTGATCCCGGCGGTGAACAAGCTCGGCACGATGCCGATCATCCTGGCGGCGTCCGATGACCTGAAGCGCCAGGTACTCCCGTCGCTGGCCGACGGTTCGGCGATGGCGTCCTACGCGCTGTCCGAGCGCGAGGCCGGTTCGGACACGGCGTCCATGCGCACCCGCGCGCGCCTCGATGGTGACCACTGGGTGCTCAACGGGACCAAGTGTTGGATCACCAACGCCGGTGAGTCCACCTGGTACACGGTCATGGCGGTGACCGATCCGGATGCGCCGAAGAAGTCCCAGGGCATCTCGGCTTTCGTGGTGCACAAGGACGACCCGGGCTTCGTGGTCGGTTCCAAGGAGCGCAAGCTCGGCATCAAGGGCTCGCCCACCCGCGAGATCCACTTCGAGAACTGCACCATCCCCGCGGACCGGATCATCGGTGAGCCCGGCACCGGTCTGAAGACCGCGTTGCGGACGTTGGACCACACCCGCCCCACCATCGGTGCGCAGGCGGTCGGTATCGCCCAGGGCTCCATCGACGCGTCGATCGCGTACATCAAGGAGCGCAAGCAGTTCGGCAAGGCTGTGGCTGATTTCCAGGGTGTCCAGTTCATGCTCGCCGACATGGCGATGAAGACCGAGGCCGCCCGCAACCTCGTCTACCTGGCGGCGGCCAAGGCCGAGCGCGGCGAACCGGACATCGGCTTCATCACCGCGGCCGCCAAGTGCTTCGCCTCCGACGTGGCCATGGAGGTCACCACCAACGCCGTCCAACTCTTCGGCGGTGCGGGCTACACCCGCGACTTCCCGGTGGAGCGCATGATGCGCGACGCCAAGATCACCCAGATCTACGAGGGCACCAACCAGATCCAGCGCGTCGTGATGTCGCGGGCGCTGCTCAGGGGCTAGGGGCCGCTTCCGTGGAGGACCTGAAGGACGCCATCGTTTACCCCAGGTAAACGATGGCGTCCTTCGTTGCGTTGAAGTACACGATGGACGCCTTCAGGTCGCTCAGCGCTTGGGGAGGTGGGCGATCAGCCGGGCCAGCAGGGTCGACTGGCGCTCGGTGATCTTGAGGACCTCCAGGGCGCGCTGAGCTCGGCGGTGGTTGTTCGTCAGTACCGCAGTGAGGCCGGCGATCACGGTGATCAGGGCGAACGCGCTGAAACGCAGGGCCAGGGCGGCGAGGAACAGCCAGAGGGCGACCTGTGGGAACTGCGGAATCGAGGCGAGCATCAGCGCTGTACTCCCGGCGAGGAAGGATCAGCGGCTGTACCTCAACCACAAGCGCCACAGCGCGCCTCTAGCCCAGAAACAGACGAACGAACGCATCGATGATGGCACAAGATCACCGGATGTGGACGACATGATCTGTCACGGCAGGCGGCGGGCGAAGAGGATGGCGCCGGGGCGGTCGCCGTCCGGGTTGACCAAGAGCTCCGCTTCGATCGCGAATCCCGCCTCGCGCAGCCAGGTGGCCACTCGTTCCGGGGTGCGGCGGTGACTGCGGAGCTGGCCGAAGACCTTGGTGCTGTCGCCGACGTGGAAGCCGATCTGGACCGGGCCGCCGGGGCGCACCACTCGGTGGAAGCCCGCCAGTACGCCGGGCACCTCCTCGTCCGGGATGTGGATGAGCGACCACCAGGCCAGCAGGCCGGCCAGGGAGGTGTCGGGCAGCTTCAGGTCGGTCATAGAGCCGACCTCGAAGTGCAGGCCGGGGTGGTCCCGCTTGGCGATCCCCACCATTTCCGGTGACAGGTCGATGCCGAACGCGTCCACGCCCAGTTTGTGCAGGTGGGACGTGACGTGTCCGGGGCCGCAGCCCACATCCGCCACGGAGCCGCCGCCCGCTGTGAGTACCTGGTCGGCGAACACTCCCAGAGCGGTTCGGAGGTACGGCATCCGGGTGAGCAGATCGCGGACCTTGTCGGTGTAGCCGTCCGCGTCCGCGTCGTAGGAGGCGCGGGTATCCGCCAGCCAGTTGTCGGTGGTCATTCGCTCATGATCTACCTATTCGCCGGGAAAGTGGTGACGCGACTGGGGGACGTGCGGATTAACCCTTGCTCGTTGGTGGCGGAGTCGTCGGCAGCTGGCTGCTGGACGACGTAGAAGTCGGTGCGGGAGGGAGCGAAGTCAAGACCGTCGGTTCCGAGGTTCGGGGCGTGGGGACATCCACTTCGCAGCCGATGCCGTTGTGGTCCGCGTCGAAGCGGTAGGGGTCTGCTCCGGGTACGGCGAAGTTCCGGTCGGGGATCTGCCCGCAGTCCAGGTCAGGGCCGTTCGGGATGCACACCGTCGGATAGGCGGCGTTGCAGTTCGCCGCGGCGGGCGCCTGGCCGGTGGCGGAACTGGGCCTGCTCGACACGGCCGGGCGGCTCGTTCCCGGAACGGTCGTGTCCACAGTGGAGTCGACGGGACTCAGGGTGGTGAGGGGCTGCCGCTCGGCCGTGTTGCTGCTGAAGGCGACGCTGGAATACGTGGCGGCGAGGATCGCCGTGGCGAGCGCGAGGGCGGCCAGGATGAGGAACTTGGTGTTGCGGGTCACGGCAGGACTGTCGTGAACAGTTGGCAAAGTGTGAGCAGATCATTACTGAACGTGACCTGATCTTGTTCGTTCGGAGATGCCGACCGGCCGCAGAGGCCGGCCGGCATCCGGGGAAGTCGCTAGAGGTACTTGCCACCGGTGTCGCAGGGGGTGCCCTTGGCGGCCTGCTTCTGGGCGATGTCCGCCATGGCCGCCTGGACCTCGGTCTGGGTCAGCTGGCGGCCGGGTGCCAGGTAGCTCGCCCAGATCTTGTCGACCTCGGCCGCCTCCTGCGCGCTCGGCTGCGAGCTGGTGCACTTGGACGGTTCCACGTCGCTGGGCGCACCGCCGGACATCAGGTTGCGACACGGGGTGTTGTACCTGTCGTACAGGCCCAGTGCGTGACCCATCTCGTGCGCGGTGACCCGGACCGGGTTCATCTTCAGCTGCACGTCGATCTGGTTGATGTCGTAGACGATGTTGCCGTTGCCACGCATGTCGCCCGAGTAGTGCGAGCCGCTCGGGTGAGATTGCACGGTCCGCATCCGCAGCATGGGGGAAGAGCTCTTCTGGAACTTCACGTTGCGCAGTGCGCCGTTCCAGATCTGCGCGCCCTGGTCGTTGGCGGAGTTGTAATTACCGGTCGCGCTACCGTCATAGGTGATCGTCGCGGCGGGAATGGGGGCCGCAGTGGCCGGAGCGACGGCGCCCATAACCAGGGGGACTGCGGCGAACGCGGACAGTACGAGGCGGGGGACGCGCATGGCTTTCTTCTTGTGAGCAGGGATTACAAGGTGGAGCTGTGTATCGCTTGGATCACAGCACAGCCATGCCTTCTTTACTAGAACTTCACGTATACATTTCTACGAATTTGGACATGAGAAGGCGCCGGTCGGTGGACCGGCGCCATCGATTCCCGTGCCGCTACAGCTTGATGTGCACGCAGGGGCTCTCCCGTTTGGCCTGCTTCTTGGCGATGTCCGCCATGGCCGCCCGGACCTCGGTCTGGGTCAGTTCCCGGCCCGGCTTCAGGTAGCCGGCCCAGATCTGGTCGACCTGCGCCGCCTCCTGGGCGGTGGGCCGGTCGCTGGTGCACTGACCGGGGCTCATGTCGCTGGGCTCGCCGCCGGACATCAGGTTCCGGCACGGCGTGTTGTACGCGTCGTACAGGCCCAGTGCGTGGCCGGTCTCGTGGGCGGTCACCCGGGAGTGGACCATGCCCAGCTGGTTGTCGACCTGGTTGATGTCGAAGATGATCGTGCCGCTGCCGTGCATGTCGCCCTGGTACTGCGAGCCGCCCGGGTAGGACTGGTACAGGTAGTAGTTCAGGGTGGCCGAACCGCCCTGCTGCAACCGGACGTTGCGCACGGAGCTGTTCCAGATGCTGGCACCGGTGGCGACGTCGCCCTGCCAGCTGCCGGCCTGACTGGCGTTGTAGTAGATCGTCGCGGCCGGGATCGGGGCGGCAGTAGCTGGGGTGACGACCGCCAGCATGGGCAGGGCGGCGGCGAACGCGGTTAACGCGATGCGTGATGCACGCATGATCTGCTTCTCCTTGTGTGCAGGGTTACAAGGCGATGAACGAACACTCGGAGCACACCACAGCGGGCTCGCGCTTTCCAGGAACGGATTTGCCGGATGACGGTGCTCGGCGGCGGGGCTAGCATCCCGTGATCTGGGCGGAATGCTTGAGCGTTCATGCAGCTCAGTGAGCGTGTCATTCTTCGTCTATACCCGAATGGGTGCGTCCGATGGGTCGATTGGCTCGTATGCGACCTGTGAAGACTTCTTGATATTTGGAACTGTGAATCCTATGAACCTTCGGCCGCCCGGGTGAGGGTTTTCAATCCTAAAGTTTTCCTGATGAAAGTTGCACCGGCAACTAACAGATGTGAAACTTGGCTCGACCGCCGACCTTGAGAAGAGGGAAAAAGCATGATCAGCGTTCCGAGTGGCCTGCGCGAGGCCGCCTTGACCCTGGCCCGTGTCGCACTCGGTGTGACCTTCATGGCGCACGGCTACATGCACACCAACATGGTCGGCAAGGCCAAGAACGTGGCCGGCTTCGAGCAGATGGGCGTGCCGCTGCCCGAGCTGTCCTACTACGCGCAGTCCGCCGCCTGCTGGGTCGGTGGATTCCTGCTCATCATCGGCCTGCTCCAGCCGCTGGTCGGCGTCGTGCTGGCCGCGTCCATGGCCGGTGCCTGGATCCTGGCCCACGGCGGCGGCGAGTTCTTCGTGTCCAAGGGCGGCCCCGAGCTGGTGCTCGTGCTGGGCACCACCGCGCTCGCCATCGGCTTCGCCGGTGGCCGGTGGAGTGTGGACGGGCTGTTGGCTAGCCGTCGAGCCGGGTGATCCCGTCCGCGTCCAGGATCGCGGTGACCCGCTCGGTGGAGATCTTCCGCTCGCGGGTCGCCGCGTCCAGGTTCGCGCACTGCACGATGGATGCTCCCGCCGCCAGTGGGGCGAGCAGACCCTCGACGATCCCGGTGGGCAGCGTCCAGTCGACGGTGGACAGCACCCGGTCGCCGGGGCGTAGCTCGGTGGCCTTGGCGGCGCACACCACGTCGTCCACGGACAGCGACTGCAACGCCGGTTCCGCACCGTCCACCGGGCCGTACGGGTGGAAGTCGTCGCCGTGCACCCGCATGTCGCTGATGTAGTCCACCGCGCCGGTCGGTACCTCACGCAGGCCGCGGCCCATCGGGTCCAGGCTCACCACGGCGACCGTCGCGGCCGTGTCCACCGGGTTGTCCGCCGTCACGAGGGCCACCTCGGCCTTGCTCGCCACGTCCACCACGTGCGCTCCGCACCACCAGGCGCCCAGCAGTGCGCCGGCCGTCTGCCAGTGGGCGGGCAGGGCCACCGAGATCGGGTCGCCGGGCTGGATGTCCAGCTCGTCGCGCAGCCAGTTCGCCGTCTTCGCCGCCCAGTTGGACAGGGTGGCCACCGACAGTTCCACCCGCTCGCCGGTCGCGTCGTTGTAGTACGTGATCAACGGCCGGGCCGAGTCGGCGCGCAGCGGGACGAACAAGCTTGCGGTGACGGACATGCTCACGAGGTTACATAGTGAGGGGCACCCTTCCTGCGTTGGACGCAGTAAGGGGCACCCATCCTGCGCTGGGTGCAGGGTGGGTGCCCCTTACTGCATTGGTCAGTTCACGCAGGGGATGCCGTTGGGGGTGATGCGCGGGGAGTCATCGCCGTCCAGGGCCAGCCGGGGACCGCTGCCGAAGCCGGGGTTGGCGCCGGGGCCCTTGTAGTCGCCGCCCAGGATCACCGTGACCGAGCCCGAGTCCTGCTTGGCGTCCTCGACCACCGGGATGCCGCCGAGCAGGCTGGAGATCTGCTCTCCGGGCTCCCGCTCGCCCTTGGCCACCCGGATCACGCTCGACGGCTTCAGCGCGGTGGAGTCACCGAAGTTCGCGTTCAGCCCGGCCGCCTTCAGCTTCGCCGTCACCCTGGTGGCCACGCCCGCCTTGGAGCTGGCGTTGAGCACCTGGACCGAGGCCTTGCTCCGGCCCGCGTGATACGTGCTGGTGGTCGGCGGCAGGCTGGAGGTGTTGGCCATGGTCGAGGTCTGCGGGGTGCGACCGGCCATCAGGTCGTCCACGTACTGCTTGACCTGCGACTTGTCCACCTTGACGATCGACTGGCCACGGTCGTTGAACCCGTCGATGGACACCACCGGGATGGTGGTGAACTCGACCGCTCCGCTGGTCAGGTTCCGCATCTGGCCGGCGAAGCCGAGTAAATCCCAGCCGGAGTCCAGCACCACGGCCTTGTTGATCGTCTCGACCAGGCCACGCAGGCTCTCGGCGCTGGTCAGCGTGCCCGCGGACAGTACCTTCTTCGCCGCCGCCGCCATGAAGACCTGCTGGCGCACGATCCGGTCCAGGTCGCCGCGCGGCAGGTTCTCCCGCTGCCGGACGAAGGACAGCGCCTCGCCGCCGGAGATGTTCTGCTCGCCCGCCTTGAAATTGGCGCCGGAATCCTTGTCCTTGGTGGCCTGCTTCAGGCACACGTCCACGCCGCCGATGGCGTTGGTCAGTAAGTAGAAGCCGTACAGGTTGACCTCGGCGTAGTGGTCGATGTGCTGACCGGTGAGGTCCTCGACCACCTCGCGCAGCGCCTTGCGGCCCACCGCGTCGGACTGCTGCTCGATCTCCCGCTCGTCGGTCATGCCGGTCGCGCGCAACCGGTTGACCTCTTTGCCCTTGATCGCGCCGTAGGTGGCGTTGATCTTGTCGTCCCGGTAGCCGGGGATCGTCACGTAGGAGTCGCGCGGGATGGAGATCGCGTAGGCCTTGCTGCCGTTGTGCGGCACCCGCAGCACGATGATCGTGTCGGTGTTCAGGCCGTCACTGATCTCGGTGCGCAGCTCCTTGAGCACGCTGTCCGGCAGCGGGTTGCCCTGCGCGTCGGTGCGGCTGTCGCTGCCCACCAGCAGGATGTCCGTCGCGCCGTCGTCGGGCACGCTCGGCGCGACCGCGCCGATCACGTCGCTGGTGTTGGTGCGCGCGGAGAGTTGGTCGAACGCCGCCCAGGCGACGCCGGTGGTGATCAACGCGATCACCGAGGCCAGCGAGACGAGTACCTTGCCGAGGGTGCCGGCGACGGCCGCCGCCCGGCTCCTGCGCGGCTCGTCCTCGGCCAGCTCCAGCGCCTGACCCTCCGGGTTGGTGTCGATGGTGTCCTCGCTCCACCGCAACACCGGGATCACCTGCGTGTCCATCCGCTGGTTCTTCTTCTCCAGCGCTGTCCGCAGGGTGCTGACGTCCTTCTCGTTGAGCTTCAGCCGCCGGGCCCGCAACGGGTTGGCAGGCGGGGTCGGCTCGACCGGCTCCGGGCGCTCGCCCGATGACCTGTCTGCCACGTTTCCCCTCCCGAGACTCTCACCCGTGCGGCGTACACGGTGATATCAGGTTAGCGGTCTGTGCGCCAGGCGTGAGGGGGTTGCCGGGCTTTCGCTGAACTTGAGCCGCCGCAACCCCGCTGACCTCAGTTAACGCACGGGGTTCCGTCAGGCAGAATCTGCTCGCTCGCCTGGGTGGTGGGCGTCGGATCCGGCTGTGGCGGTGCCTGGGGCGACCGGCCGTCCAGGGCGAGCGGTCCGGAGGCGCCCAGCTTGTTCACGCTCTTGGCCAGGTAGTCACTGCCCAGCACCACCAGCACGGTGCCCTGGGACAGTGAGGCGTCCTTCTGCACCTTGACCTTGTCGCCGAGCTGCGTGGCGATCGCCTCGGCCGCGGCCCGGTCGCCCTCCGCGTAGTGCACCACCGAGTCGCGCTGCGTCGGACCGAGGGCCAGCAGGCCCGGCTGGTAGCCCTGCGCGGTCAGCTTCTCCATGGCCGGGCCGCCGATGCCCTTGGTGCCGGTGGAGTTGGTGACACCGACGGAGATCGCACTGGGATCCACATCGTCCTGGGGCCGGCCGGGCTTGCCGTCCTTGGCGCCCACCAGGTTGCGCACCCAGCGCTTCACCGCGACCGGGTCGACGGTGAGGATGGCGCCGTCGTACGGGTCCATCGCGTCGCCGGTGACCGGGATCGTCTCGAACTTGAGCTTGCCGCCGGCCACGCCCTGCATCTGCTGGGCGAAGGTGAGGACGTTCCAGTCCCGGTCGATGACCAGCGAACCCTGTGCGGCGTTGATCAGCTGCTGGATCCGGCCGGTGTCGGTGAGCACGCCAGCCGACCCGATCTTCTTGGCCACGCCCGCCAGGAACACCTGCTGGCGGCGGGCCCGGTCGAAGTCGCCGTTGGGCAGGCCGTAGCGCTGGCGCACGAAGGACAGCGCCTCGGCGCCCTGGATGGTGTGCTCGCCCGCGGAGAAGTCGGCCCCGGAGTACTCCGGGTCGTTGACCGCGTTCTTCAGGCACACCTTCACGCCGCCGATGGCCTGCGACAGCTGGTAGAAGCCGAGCAGGTTGACCTCGACGAAGTGGTCGATGGACACCCCGGCGAACTTGCTGATCGTCTCGACCAGCAACTGGCGGCCGGCCTCCTGGGCCTGGCGCCGCACCTCGGCCTCGGACAGGCCGCCCTTGTTCTTCAGTTTGCCGAATTCGGTGTTGTACGCACTCGGATACGCCGAATTGATCTTGTGTTTTCCATAGCCGGGAATGTCCACATAGGAGTCACGCGGAATGGAGAAACCCTTGATCTCGGTGCCGTCGTTCTTGATCCGGACCACCATCATGGTGTCCGAGTTGAGCTCGCCGTCGCTGACGCCGGCGTGCAACATGGCGAGGGCGTCCTTGGGCAACGGGTTGCCCTGCGCGTCGTAGCGGCTGTCGATGCCGACCAGCAGGATGTCGGTGGCGCCATCCGGGGTGGCGGGCAGGCCACTGCCCTGCTTGCCCAGTACCCCGGAGGTGGTCAGCGCCCGGCTGAGCTGCTCGTAGGTCACCCAGCTGTAGGCGGTGCCGGTCAGCACCAGCAGCGAGGTCACCGTGAGCAGGGTCTTCACCATCAGGCTGATCGACTTGAGCACGGGGCGGCCGCGCTGCGGCGGGATGAGCTCGGTGGGCCGGTCGTCGACCGGCGGGGTCAGATCGGTCGGCCGGTCATCGGCGGGCGGGCCGGCGGGCGGCTCGGCGGCCACCGGCGTGGGTGGCACCACCTCGAGCGTCTGTGCCTCGGGCTCCGCGGGGGCGGGCTTCTTCTGGCCTGGCCGCGGCTGGTGGCGCACCGTGCCGACGGTGGCGAAGGTGCGCTTCTGCCTGCGTACCTTCCCGTCCGCGAGGTCGGTCAGCTTCGGTATCGGCTGCGGCGCGGGATCGTCCTCGCCGCTGTCCCCCGCAGCGGCGGGCGGTCGTTCTCGGTCCACGTTGTTGCCCCTTCACCGTGCCCGTGCGATCTCCCCCAGCCAGGTGGGCACGGTTTCCCTCAGCGTATTGAAATGGCCACCGGCTGGCTAACCGCCACCGATGCGGATAAGACTGCAGGGTGCTGCCGGTCAACTAATTTCCACCAGCAGTTTTACTTTCATTAATCCGCAGAAACCGGCGTGGCGTTACGCGACAACGGCGTGAGATGAATCGTCGACTGTGGCCGAGGTCATACCGATCCGGCATTCGGATCAGTGGGTTCGCCGGTTCAGTTGATGCACGGGGTGCCGTCGGGCAGCGACTTCTCCTTGGGGGGCGCCGGCGGAGCGGGCTGCTGCGGTGCCGGGCCGTCCAGGCTCAGCTGCGCGCCGGGGCCGACCCGGCTGCTGCCGCCGTTCTTGAAATCGGCGCCGAGGTAGACCGAGACCGCGCCCGCCGTCAGGTTGGCGTCCTCTTCGACGACTGCGTTGGCGCCCAGCTTCTTCAGCACGGCGTCGGCGTTGCTCTTCTCGCCCGCCGCGTAGCGCACCACGGACTTGGTCCGCATGCTGTCGGTGCTGGTGGTGCCCTCGGTGAAGCCGGCCTCGCTGAGCTGCTCGGCCACCTTGGCGGCCAGGCCGGTGGTGCCGTTGGCGTTGAAGACGTTCACCGTGATCGCGGACAGGTCCGGGCCGGCGTCCTTGCCGCCGTCCTTGCTGCCCAGCAGCTTGCGGGCGAACGCCTGCACCTTGCGCGGATCCACCTTGATCGCGGAGACGAGGTCCTTGCCGTCCTGGACCTGGTAGTCCGGGTTCTCCACCGGGATCTTCTCGAAGGTGATCTTGCCGCCGGCGATGCCCTGCATCTGGGCGGCGAAGCTGAGCACGTCCCACTTGTCGTCGATGACGAAGGAGCCCTGGGCCGCGTCCATCAGCTTCTTCACCTTGCCGCTGTCGGACAGGGTGCCCGCCGAGGCCGTCTTTTTGGCCACCGCGGCCAGGAAGGCCTGCTGGCGGCGGTTGCGGTCGAAGTCGCCGTTGGGCAGGTCATGCCGCTGCCGGACGAAGGCCAGCGACTGGGCGCCGCTGATGGTCTGCTCGCCCGCCGGGAAGTCGGCACCGGACAGCGGGTCGTTCACCGCGTTGTTCAGGCAGACCTTCACGCCGCCGACGGCGTCGGCCAGCTTGAAGAAGCCGAGCATGTTGACCTCGGCGTAGTGGTCGATGCCGACGCCGGTGAACTCCTGGATCGTCTTGATCAGCAGGTCCCGGGCCGCCTCGGAGGCCTCGCGCCGCTTCTCGGACGGGTCCTTGATCCGCGAACTGCCGTAGGAGTTGTTGAAGGCGATCGGGTAGGCGGCGTTGATCTTGTGCTTGTTGTAGCCGGGGATGTTCACCCAGGAGTCACGCGGGATGGAGAAGCCGGTGATCTTGCTGCCGTCGTTGGGGATCCGGATGATCATCATGGTGTCGGAGTTGACCTCTCCGTCACCGGAACCGGCGTGCAGCGCGTCCAGCTGATCCTGCGGAAGTTCGTTGCCCTGCGCGTCGAACCGGCTGTCCACACCGGTCAGCAGGATGTCGGTGGAGCCATCCACGGCCGGGGGCAGGTTCAGGGTGGACCGGGTCAGGCCGCTGTCCAGGCCGGACACCGTGGCCCAGGTGTAGCCGGACAGGCAGAACACCAGCAGGGAGACCACGCCGAGGGCGATCTTGCCGCCGCGGTAGCGGGTCTGCCAGCCCTTCTTGGGCTGCGGGCGCGGGCTGGTACGGGCCCGCTCGCCACGCAGTGAGCGGATCTGCGTCTTGGAGTTGAGCTCGGTGGTCTTCTCGGTCAGCAGCGGATCCGGCGCGACCTTGCGGGACTGTCCACGGGTGGAGCTCTGCGGGCGCTGGGGCCGCATCGGCCGCGGGCGGGGCTGTCCGATGCTCGGCGTCGGGTTGCCACCGGCCTGCGGTTGCTTACGGGCGGGCCGGGGCGGCGTTGCATTCTGCCCCTGGCGTCCGTCCCGTCCGGACGGGCGTCCGGGCATAGGCGGCCGCTGGTTCACCTCGCCGACCTCCAACGTCGTCTCGTACAACCCTGGTCGACCCAGATTAACCCGCTTACCGAGAGTGTCGGCGAGCACAGTCTGCTTTCCGGTTTCCCGCCGTTCCACCGACGTTGGCCGAACAGGCCGATTACCGGAATTCGGGTCTCGGTCGAAGCTACCCCTTACCCATAATGGGTGAGGAGGCTACGCAATGTGTCGCAAAATTGCATCCCTCTCGTATCAATGGCTCGCTCAGCCGGGGTTCGAGGCGCTGATGGCAGACTGGCCCGGCAAACATCACTGCGGAGGGACTTCACCGTGCGTGTACTGGTCACCGGAGGTGCCGGGTTCATCGGCTCGCACTATGTGCGGCAGCTGCTGAGCGGGGCGTATGGGGCGGTGCCGACCGAGGTACTGGTGCTGGACAAGCTCACCTACGCGGGCAACTGGGCGAACCTGGACCCGGTCGCCACGCATGCGGGCTTCCGCTTCCTGCAGGGTGATATCTGCGACCCGGGCGTGGTGGCCGCCGCGATGGTCGGCATCGACCGGGTGGTGCACTTCGCCGCCGAGTCCCACGTCGACCGCTCGATCACCGGTGCCGCGGACTTCGTGGTGACCAACGTGGCCGGTACCCAGGTGCTGTTGCAGGCCGCGCTGGAAGCCGGCGTGTCGAAGTTCGTGCACGTGTCCACCGACGAGGTGTACGGCTCGATCGACAGCGGTTCGTGGACCGAGGACCACATCCTGGAGCCCAACTCGCCGTACTCGGCGTCCAAGGCCTCCTCGGACCTGCTGGCCCGCTCTTACTTCACCACCCACGGCCTGCCGGTGTGCGTGACCCGCTGCTCCAACAACTACGGGCCGTACCAGTTCCCGGAGAAGGTCATCCCGCTGTTCGTGACCAACCTGCTCGACGGCCGGTCGGTCCCGCTGTACGGCGACGGCCTGAACGTGCGGGACTGGCTGCACGTGGACGACCACTGCCGAGGCATCCACCTGGTGGCCGACGGCGGCCGGCCGGGCGAGGTCTACAACATCGGCGGCGGCACCGAGCTGACCAACCGGGAGCTGACCGAGAAGCTGCTGGCCGCGACCGGGAACGACTGGTCCAAGGTGCAGCCGGTGGCCGACCGCAAGGGGCACGACCGCCGCTACTCGGTGAACATCGACAAGATCGGCCGGGAATTGGGCTACACGCCGCAGGTCGACTTCGAGACCGGCCTGGCCGAGACGGTGCGCTGGTACGCGGACAACCGTGCGGTGTGGCTGCCGCTGAAGGAGCGCGCTGCGCTGTGAGCATTCTGGTAACCGGCGGATCGGGTCAGCTCGGCTCGGTACTCGCCGGGTTCGACGGTGTCCGCGCCGTATCCCGCGGTGAACTGGACATCACCTCGGTGGACGCCGTTGACGCGGCCGTCTCCGGTGCGTCCGTCGTGATCAACGCGGCGGCCTACACGGCGGTGGACGCGGCGGAGACCGACGCCGACACGGCGCACGCGGTGAACGCCGTCGGCCCCGGAGTGCTGGCCGCTGCCTGCCTGCGGCATGACGTGCCGTTGATCCACATCTCCACCGACTATGTGTTCCCCGGCGACGGTTCGCGGCCCTATGAGGTCGGCGATGAGACCGGGCCTCGTTCCGTGTACGGCCGCACCAAGCTGGCCGGCGAGCTCGCGGTGTCGCAGTCCGGCGCCCGGACCTGGGTGGTTCGGACCTCGTGGGTGTATGGCCCGGTCGGCGGCAACTTCGTCAGGACCATGGCCGCACTGGAGTCCACTCGGGACACCTTGACCGTGGTGGATGACCAGCGCGGTGCGCCGACCTATGTGCCGGACCTGGCCGCCGGGTTGATCGAGCTGGCTTCCCGGACGGATTCGGTGCCTACCGGCGTGCTGCACGCGACCGGAGCGGGGGAGACGACGTGGTGCGGGTTCGCCAAGGCGATCTTCACCGAGCTCGGCGCGGATCCATCGAGGGTTCAGCCGTGTACCACCGCCGACTTCCCGCGGCCTGCGCCGCGGCCCGCCTATTCGGTGCTGTCCAACTCGGCGTGGATCGACGCCGGGTTGACCCCGTTGCGGGCTTGGGATTCGGCTCTGACGGCGGCTTTTGCGGAGCACGACTGGCGCTGACGGCGTCTCGAAGTTGACGATGTTCGGGGCTCGGTCCTCGCCGCGAACATCGTCAACTTCGGGGTCACGTCTGCCCGGTCAGTGGGGCAGGGTCGAGGTGAACTCGTGGGTGCCGGATCCCACCGGGTAGTAGGCGAATCCATCCTTGATGGCCTCGTATCCCGGAGTGGCCACCGGGTTTCGCGGGTCGATCGGCAGCCGCACGCTGGCGGTGCTGCCCGCCGGGATGCGGACGGTCAGGCGCAGCCGGTCACCGCTTCTGGTCCACTCGCTACTGATCAGGCCTCGTGGGCCGTGCCGGCCGGCGGCGGCGTGGGTGAGATCGCCCGCCACGGTGGGCTGGATGATCAGTGAGTCCCCGGCGACCGATCCCGGGGCGTTCCGGATGCCGGCCAGGCCGGACGTGAACCAGGCGTCGATCGATCCGTGGATGATGTGCGACTGGGAGAGCCGGCTCGCCGGCCCCTGCCAGCTCTCGCCGAGGGCGGTGGCACCCGCCCGTACCTGGAAGCCGTAGCTCGGCGCGGTGGTCTGGGTGGCGAGGTCGTAGACGACATCGTCCCGGCCCGCGCCGGACAACACCCGGAGCAGGGCGGGCATGCCGATCTCGCCCACCGACACGTGGTTGCCCCTGCCCCGGATGTCGGCGATCAGGTGATCGAGCACCGCGGCCCGCTCGGCCTCCGGGACGATGCCCATGTCCAGGGCCAACGCGTCCCCGGCCTGGGTGCCGTTGTCGTAGGTGTGCCGATCGGGACGCGCGTAGGCCCGGCTGATGGCGGCACCGATGTTCGCGGTGAGCGCGGTGTGCCGTTCCGCATCGGCGTCCCGGCCCAGAGCCGTGGCGATCGCCGCCATCGTCTGCGCCGCCCGGTAGTACCCGTAGTTGCTGGTGTAGCCGGCGGAGGTGGCGCCGGTCGTCACCTCCTCCCAGTCACCGAGCCCCGGGTAGTCCGCGCCCAGCAGGTTGTTCTTCGCGCGGCCGTTCAGATAGTTCAGGTACCGGGTCATCGCCGGGTACAGCTCGCCGAGCGTGTCGATGTCCCCGTAGCTCTGGTAGAGCTGCCAGGGCAGCTGGATGATCGTGCTGCCCCAGTTCGGATCGTCGCGGAACGCTCCGGGGAACACGGTGTACTCCGGGGCGATGTTGGGGATCAGCCCGTTGTCCAGCTGGGCGTCCGTCATCGTGCGCAGGAACTGCCGGTAGTAGGCGGCGACGTCCCAGGTCCCGCTGATCGTCGGGAACACCAGGTGGTTCTGTTCCAGCCAGCCGAGTTTCTCCCGGGACGGGCAGTCGGTGGGCACCGAGAAGAGGTTGTTCACCGCGGCCTGCCGGATGATCCGGTGGATTCCGCCCAGCAGCTCGTTGGACGAGCTGAACGTGCCGATCTCCGGGTTGGCCGTGCCCAGCTGCTGACCGGAGATCAGATCAGGGCTCGGAGTACCGCTCAGCCCGGTGACCTGGACGTAGCGGAACGCGTGATAGCTGAGGCTGGGATGCCACTGTTCGACTCCGCCGCCGCGCAGGATGTAGGAGTCGTACAGCGGCCCGCCGTGGGAGACCGACTCCTGATCGAGCGTGCCGTCGGCGGCGAGCTGCTCACCCAGGGCCATGGTGATCTTCGTGCCCGCCTGGCCGCTGACCCGCAACAGCGGCCAGCCCGCGATATCGGTGCCCAGGTCGAACACGTGGACGCCGGGTTTCGGCTGACTGATCGCCCTGGTGGTCAGTGGGGCGCCGATCCGGACGATCGGCGGCGCCGCCTGGGCGCTGAGCCGGGTCTCCGGGGCCGGGGCGGCGGACTCGACCGCGGCCGGCCACCCGGAGAGGTCGGCTCCGGGACGATTCCAGCCGTCCTGCGCGAGCCGCGCGTCGTAGTCCTCGCCGCCGTACCAGCTGTTGAACGTGGTGCCGCCGAAGCCGGTTCGCCAGGACGGGTCCGAGACGATGGTCGCCGTGCTGCCGTCCGCGTAGCCGATCTCCAGCTGCGCCAGCATGCGCGGCGTGGCCAGGGTGCCGGTGAACTTCTGGTACCGGCCAGGCGTTTCCGGCGAGTGCGCGATGCCGTTGCCCAGGGTCACGCCGAGGGTGTGGCCGCCGGAGCTGAGCTGCTTGGTGACGTCGTAGGTCGAGTAGATCACGCGTTTGCGGTAGTCGGTCTGGGTGGGCTGGAGCACCGCGTCGGACAGCGGAGTGCCGTCGAGTTGCGCGTCGTAGACGCCGATCCCGGTCAGGTACAACCGGGCGGTGCGTACCTGCTTGGACACGGTGAACTGCTTGGCGAACTGCGGAGCGGCGACCGTCGCCCGCGGCGGAGCCTGCTGGCCGGTGACCTTCTTGATCGCCGAGCCCGCGACCTGGATCTCGAAGTTCTCCGGGAAGTTCGGGGTCCGGCCGTCCGCGGTGGCGGTGTCGGTGCGGGGATAGAGCGTGACCCGGTCGAACCGCCTGCTGCTGCCGAGATCCAGCTCGATCCACAGCGGACTGGCCGGATCCTGGCCGGCGGACGCGTTGCTGGAGTATCCGCGCTGCGACTCGTCGCTGGTGAGCCTGCCGTCGGTCAGGTACTCCGGGGCCCAGGTGCCGGGCACCGTGAACCCGTCCGAGACGCGGACCTTGCTGCCCTTGGCCAGGTTCTCGGTGGGGCGGGCGCTGTCGGTGAGGACGATCTCGGCCAGTTGGAGCCGGGACACCGGGTCCGGGAAGCCACCTTCCTTGAGCGGGAGCCCCAGCCTGCTGACCTGAAGGCGAACCGTCTGCGTGGTCTGCGCGGGTACCGGGACCACCACCTGCGACCCGGGGCCGGCGATCCACCTCGCCTGCCAGTCCTGCTGGCGCAGCAGGCCCAGTTCGAACCTCGCCACCGGGCTCCAGCCGAGATCGGCCCCGCCCGTGTCCCAGACCCGGACTCGCCAGAACACCCGTTGCCGGGACCGCAGATCCGCGCCGGTGTACCGGACATTGAGCGAATCGGTGGAGGCCACCTTCCCGGTGTCCCACAGATCCGGGGTACTCATGTCCACAGTGGACGCGGCCTGGATCTGGTACGCCCCCTGCCGCCGGTTCACCCCGTTCTGCGGGAGCTCCCAGCTCAGCCTCGGCAGCGGATCGTCGATGCCGAGCGGATCGACGAGCCCGTCGGCGCGCAGCTGGGAAACGGTGTCCTGGGGATCGGCGCTGACCGGCATGAAGCCCGCACACGCCACGGTGAGGGCGGCGACCAGCACGGCCAGGGAACGTCGTACTCGCATCAGGTCCTCAAAGTCCGGCGATGCGGCGGTCCACTGTGGACCGCCGCACCGAGGTGATCAACGTCCGATGGCCATGAACTGCACGGAACCGTCGGCGAAGCCGGCCGCGGTCACGGCGGATGCGGCGAACCCGGCCGCGCCACCGGGTCCGCGTACCTGCCCCCAGCCCTGCCAGTTGCCGTCGGCGAACCGGATGTTGTGGTAGATCCTGCCGTCGTTGCCCACGGCGAGCAGCTGCGCGCTGCCACCGGCGACACCGGTGATGGCCACCGCGCTCGCCGCGAACTTCACGCCGCCGTCGTAGCCGGGAAGCGGTCCCCAGCCCTGCCAGGTGCCGTTGGCGAATCGGATGTTGTGGTAGACGTTTCCGTCGTTGCCGATCGCCAGCAGCTGGGCGGATTTGTCCGGCAGTCCGGAGATCGACACCGCCGTGGCGGCGAACCGGGCCGCACCGTCATAGCCGGTCACCGGGGCCCAGCCGGTCACGGTTCCGTCGGCGCGCCGCACGGCGTGGTACACGTTTCCGTCGTTGCCCACCGCCACCAACTGGCCGGTTCCGTCGGCGAGCCCGGTGACCGCCACCGCGCTCGCGCCGAACCGGGGCGCGCCGCCATAACCGGCCAGCGGGGCCCAAGCACGCCAGTTCCCGTCCGGCAGCCGGACCGTGTCGTACAGGTTGCCGTCGTTGCCGATCGCCACCACCTGGGCGGACTTGTCCGGCAGCCCGGCGATGGCCACCGAGCTCGCCTGGAACCGGGTGCCGCCGTCATATCCGGGGAGCGCTCCCCAGCCCTGCCAGGTGCCGTTGGCGAATCGGATGTTGTGGTAGACGTTTCCGTCCGCGCCCACCCCCGCGACCTGTGCCGAGTTGTCGGGCAGCGCGGTGATTCCGGTGACGCTGCCGCGGAATTCGGCGGCACCGTCGATCCCCTTGCTCGGTACCCAGTCCGTCCAGTTGCCGTCGGACAGCCGGGTCGCGTGGTACGCGGGACCGGAGGTCGTGGTGGAGCCGCCGAACCTGATGTCCAGGTAGTCCCGGTCGATCCGCAGGGATACGCCACCGTAGTTCTCGGTGACCTCACCCGCGTACTGCTTGATCCGCTGGTGCCCGCTCCACAGGCCGGGACCCACGTTCTGGATGTCCGTGTCGGCCGAGTTGTCCCAGTCCGCACCGAAGATCGCGTCCGGCAGGGTGTATCCGGTACCGGCCTGCTGGGCCAGGTCCTTCATGCCCGAGGACGCGCTGCTGTACACACTGGACCGGTAGCCGCGGGCATGCAGCTGCTGCGTCCACGCGGACAGGAAGGCCAGCACGTTGGTCCGGTAGCCGGCCGTGTACTGCTCCATGTCGTAGTGCAGCAGCGAACCGGCCCCGAAGCCCAGCGACTGGGCCTGGGCGATCGCGTCGTTGGCGGCGTCCCGGCCCTGAGTGGCCGGTGAACCGAGGTCGGCGGCCTGGGGGCCCACGTAGATCGGCATGAACTTCCAGCCGGCGGCGGCCTGTTCGTTCACCCAGGACGCGGTCAGGTTCGGCTGCTTGCACCCGCGCTTGGACCCGCCGATGTAGATGCCGGCCGCGCCGTACGGCGAGCCGTTCTTCCACGCCTGCATCGCGGAGGAGCTCGGTGCGGCGCAGGTGTCGAAACCCTTGCCGATGTGGTCGATGAGATTGCCGGCCGCGGTCACTCGCGCCGAGCTGTTGTCCCGCGGTGCCGGGTTGCGTGGGGCATCGGCCGGGAGCTTCGCCTTCGTCAGGATGTCCCGGATGAGCTGCCGGTCGGAGTCGTAGGTGGCGCTGACCTGGATCCGGTCGGCGACCGCGCTGAATTCCTGGGCGACCGGGTTCTCGACCGTGCCGCGCTCGGCGCTGTCCGAGGGCTGCACCGCGATGGCCTCGGTACGGCCGATGATCTTCGCGGGGCAGTTCTGGTCGGCTGCGGGGGTGCCCAGGTACAGGGCCTTGCGGTCCATCCGGACGCAGGCGGTGGGATCGGTTGCCAGGTCGATGATCTGCCAGGTCGCCGGCACCGAGAAGTGGTAGCCCCGGTATTCGATGTCCTGGACGGCCGGCGCCGCGGTCGCGGTGGCCGGCAGCGCCAGCACCGTGGCCAGGGCAGCGCCGAGCGCGCTGAGTTTTCGCATGAATGTCCCCAGAGTCGGCGAAGGAGGCGGGGCGTCCACTGTGGACGCCCCGCCGGGTTGTCAGTGACCGATGGCCAGGATCACGGCCGAGTTGTTCGGTCCGGCGGCGATCGCCACCCCGGTGGAACCGAACTTGGCGGCGCCATAGGCACCCTGGAGCGGGCCCCAGCCCTGCCAGTTGCCATCGGCGTACCGGATGTTGTGGTAGATGTTGCCGTCGTTGCCGGTGGCGAGGACCTGGGTAGATCCATCCGCCATGGCGGATGTGGCGACCTTGCTCGCGTTGAACTTCGGTGCCCCGTAGGCGCCGTTCAGCGGAGCCCAGTTGGTCCAGTTGCCGTCGGCGGCCCGGACGATGTGGTTCAGGTCGCCGAACTGGTCGGTGCCGATGATCTGCAGGGAGCCGTCCGGCATGCCCGCCATGCTCAGCGCGCTGGACATGTACTTCGGTCCGGTGGTGCCGCGCAGCGGGCTCCAGCCCTGCCAGTTGCCGTCCTTGAACCGGATGTTGTGGTAGGTGTAGCCGTCGTTGCCGGTGGCCACGAACTGCGCGGATCCGTCCGGCATTCCGGTGGCCGCCAGGGTGTTCGCCACGAAGCCGGGTGCGCCGTCGTAGCCCTGGACCGCGCCCCAGCCCTGCCAGTTGCCGTCGGCGAAGCGGATGTTGTGGTAGACGCGCTTGTCGTTGCCGATCGCCAGGAACTGCACCGACTGGTCGGGCATGCCGGCCATGGAGACCTTGCTCGCGTTGAACTTCACGCCGCCGTCATAACCGGGGATCGCCGCCCACGGCTGCGACACGGTGGCCGTCCGGTACCGGTGGTACAGGTTGCCGTCGTTGCCGATGCCGGTCAGGTGCGCCGTGGCGCCGTTGCCGACGGTGACCACGGACAGATCGCTGCCCTTGAAGTCCTTGGCACCGTCGAAGCCGTCGAGCGCCGACCAGCCGTCCCAGTTGCCGTCGCCCCGGCGCACGTTCTGGTAGAACGGGCCGACCTGAGAACCGTTGGTCACCCCGGCCGGGCGCACGACGATCGTGCCGGCGAGCGAGTGCCAGTTGTCCCGGCTGACGATGCCGGGGGAGTTGCCCTGGTTACCGCCGATGGTCTGCACCAGGCCGTCCGAGCGGACGGCGGTCACCAGGTTGACGTGCCGGGCCCAGCCGTTGCCGTTGTAGTCGTAGACCACGGCGTCGCCGACCTGCGGGCTCTTGGTGATCAGGCCACGGGCCTCGCCGTACTTCACGAAGCTGCCCGCACCCGCGGTGAGGCCGTTCGTGTCGACGCCCGCCTGCGCCCACACCCATCCGGCGAAATCGGCGCACCACGCGTCCGGGTGGCAGTTCCAGCCGTTGCCGGAGCAGCCCTTGCCGATCTGCTGTCCGGCGATGTTGGCGATGTCCGTGCCGGTCGCGGCCAGTGCGGGCGCGACCCCGCCGAGCATCGCGCCGACTGCCATGCCGAGGGCCACCAGCGCCCGGGTGAATCGTCTGCGCGGCCGTCCGGCCGTCGAGACAACGGTGACTGTCATGCTCTCTCCTCCGGCCGCCGCGTCGTGCGCCCCCCGTGGGCGGGACGGCCAGGGAACAGCTTCAGGATCGACCTGAGGAAAACCTCAGGACTTGCTGAGCCCCCTGGTCAGCGAGCCACTGCCGGTCCTCTTCGGCGACGGCGCGCTCCCGGGCGTACGCCGTCGCCACCGGGCAGTCGGTCAGCAGTCGTTCATCGGACAGCGTGCGCCGCAACTCCGCCGCCTGGTGCCCTGCCGGGTCGGGGGATATCCACGCCCATCTTCGGAGGGCCGTGCGATCCCTGGGCCGCAGGCGCCGCCAGTCCGCTGCCAGCCGCCTGCGGATATCGAGCTGTCGATCGCCACCGCTCAGCTCGTTCAGCAGGTCGTTGGTCAGCAGCGTGGCGAAGGTGCCGATCTCCAGACTCGGCCGGGCGGCCAGCCTGCCGCCCGCGATCCGCAGCGCCAGCGGTAGGCCGCCGACCAGTGCCACCAGCCTGCGGGCCGCCGCCGGATCCGCCGCGATCCGTTCCGCTCCGGGAGCCTGGGCGAGCAGGGTCAGGCCATCGCCGCCCGCCAGGCCGTCGAGCTCCAGGCGTGCCACACCGTCCAATCCGGACAGTGGGTAGCGGCTGGTCGCCAGCACCCCGGAGCCGGGTCCCGCGGGCAGCAGCAACCGCACGGCGTGCGGATCCCGGACGTGGTCGAGCACGACCAGCAGCCGGCGGTCCGCGCTGATGCTCCGGAACAGGGCCGCGCGTTCCTCGGCGTTCTGCGGCAGCGCGTCGTCCCGGCAGCCCAGAGCTCGCAGGAAGCCGCCCAGCACGGCGGCCGGCCCGCTCCGGGCGGCTCGGAAGTCGGCATAGAGCTGGCCGTCGGGGAACTGACGCTTCACCGCGTGCCCTGCGTGCGCGGCGAGTGTGCTCTTCCCGGTACCGGTCCGGCCCCACAGAATCATTCGCGGGAAAGCCTCATCGGACAGCTTTTCTACGGTTTTCGCGAATTCTTTGGTGCGGCCGATCAGGTTTCCAGTCACTATGGGGAGTTGTGCCGGAGCATCCCTGAGTATCATATTTTGCGGTGTGGATTTCACCGTGTCGCGGAGAATGTCCTGATAAAGCAGATTCAACTCGTGTGACGGTTCGACGCCCAGCTCGTCGACGATGATTCGGCGGCCTTCGAGGAAACAGTTGATCGACTCCGCGCGGCGCCCGGCCCTGGCCAATGCGGTCATGTACTGCGCGCGCAGGACCTCGCGATGCGGGTGCAGCTGTACCAGCCGGCGCAGCTCGTTGATCATTTCGTGGCCTGCGCCCAGTCTCAGCCGAACCGCTGTCCGCCGCTCGATGACCGTTTGCCGGAGTTCTTCGAGCCGGAGTCGTTCCCGATCCGCCCAGTCTCCGGCCGTTCCGGCCAGCGGGGTGTCGGTGCACAGTGCCAATGCGTGATCCAGCAGTTGCGCGGCTTGTCTCGGCTGTGAACTACGGACGGTCCGTGCCTGGTTCACCAGATCGTCGAACCGGTGCAAGTCCACCGATTCCTTGGCGACATCCAGCAGATAGCCGCCCGGCTGTTTGACCACGACGGTGTTCCCCAGGCTTCTGCGCAGCGCGGAAACGCAGGTGTACATCGCGCCGAGCGTGCCGGCGGGCGGTTTCCCGGACCACAGCGAATCAATGATCATTTCGGTGGAGATCACCTGACCGGCGTGGCAGGACAACAGCGCTAACAGGGTCCTTGCTTTGACGCCGGGTAGCGGAATTGATCTATTTGCCGATCTGGCTTCGACAACGCCGAGCACGGTGAATTCCACGATAATCCCCCAGGTTTGCGAAGGCCATGACCAATAGGTCTGGCAATAGCCTGCTGACTCTACCTATGGAGATATAGCTTCTGTCAAGGAGACTGTGGTAAGGATCTGTTCAGGCAGCGGACCGTCTGCGCCGATGAGAGCAATGAGGATTGGTCTTTTTGCGAATTGGATTCGCTTGCCATTGTGGTGCGGTAAAGCGTCCCGAAGTTGACGATGTTCGGGGCTCGTTCCTCGCCGCGAACATCGTCAACTTCGGAGTGGGGGCTCAGCCGTGGTCGCGGTTGAGGCGCTCGGAGGCGTGGTGGCGGGTGCGGCGGGTCCGGCCACTGGTGGCCAGTCTGGCCAGCAGGTCCGGATCCTCGGCGTGGTCGGCCAGCCGGAGCTGGAGCCAGTCACTCCAGCTGTCCAGGTCCGGTTCCGTGGGCGAGCCCGCTGTCGCCGCGCGCAGGATGGCCAGCTCGTCGCTGCGTCGCTGCGGGTAGTCCCGGTACTCCGGCGGCACCTGCTCGATCCATTCGGCGTGCTCCGCCGGGTCGATGAACTCCAGCACGGTGGCCACCTCGGAGAGCGCGAGCGCCACATCGGGTTCCAGCCCGATCGCCGCGCGCAGCTGTGACAGTCCCTTCCGGGTTCGTACCGCTTGACGGTACAACCGGAAACGGCCGTGGTCGTCCAGTCCTGGCTCGTACTCGGTCCCCAGTTCTGCGGCGAGCTTGGCCAGTGCGTCTTCTAGCTTGATCAATGCCGATTTGCCTTCTTGTACGCGGCGATCGTGGCCTGGGCGCAGGCTCGCCAGCTGTAGCTGCCCGCGTGTTCGGCCCAGGCGGTGAGGGTGTCCGCCGACGGGGAGTTGGACGCGGCCTTGGCCATCGCGACGGCGAGGGCCTCGACGTCGCCGACCGGGACGTGGATCGCGTGGCCGCCGGCCACCTCGACCAGGGCGGGTACGTCGGTGGTCACCACCGGGACACCGCAGGCGAGAGCCTCCAGCACCGGCAGGCCGAAGCCCTCGTCGCGGGAGGGCATCACCAGGGCCTTGGCCCCTGCCACCACGCTGCGCAGGTCCACATCGGACAGGTAACCGGTGCGCACCACGCGATCCTCCACTTTGGACCGTCCGGGGCCGGCGATCACCAGTGGTGGCAGCGATGGGTCGGCCGCGTGGGCTTCGAGCAGGGTGCGCAGGCCCTTGCGGGGGCCGTCCCAGCCGACGAACAGCAGGTACTCGCTGGGCAGTTTCAGCACCGAGCGCAACTGCCTGCCCGGCGACCGGGCGACGAACCACGCCGCGTCCACGCCCAGCGGGGTGACGACCAGCTTGTCCCTCGGCACGCCGAGCCGTTCGTGCACCACGTCGGCGACGGCGGCCGTGGGCGTACACACCGCGGCGGCGCGGTTCGCGGAGAGCTGGACGATCTCCGGCAGGTCGGGCTCCACGGCGGCCCGTTCCTCGTCGTTGTCCAGGAACGCCAGGTCGTGGATGGTCAGCACGCCACCGGCCCACAGGGCGGGCGGCAGGACGAAGTTGGTGCCGTGCACGACATCGGTGGTCCCGGCGAGCAACTCGATCGGCGGGAAGGTGGACTTGCGCCACGCCGAACGCAGCAGCCGGGCGGGCACGGGCAGGCCTCGGCCGGTGGCGCCGTGCGGGATGACCGTGCGCAGGGTTCGCCAGCCGCGCAGGGTGAACGCGACGACGCGGACATCCAGTTCGGGGGTCGACGCCAGTTCCTCGGACAGGGCGGCCGTGTAGCGGCCGATTCCGGTGCGCTCGCCGAGCAGTGGCGTGCCGTCCAGCAGGACCTTCAGACGTCGGGCTCTACGCATAGATTTAGTCCTGGTTCCTTTTCTTCAGCACTCGTCCGGCAGCGCGGCGGGCGACTTCGCCCGGTCCGCCCTGGGACAGGTATTCGCGCGCCAGCTGCCAGTCGCGGCGCAGGGCCGCTCCCTTGGTCAACGCCGGGGTGGGCACCAGGGCTTCCCGGTTCGGCAGCCGATCTGCGGCCGGGCGCGGATTGCGGCAGAACTCCACCAGCGGCGCCAAGGTGTTCTCCCAGGTGAACCGCTCCCGCACCACCGCGATGCGATCCCGGCAGCCCTGGGCGAATTCGCTGTCATACAACACCTTTTCCAGCGCCGCGGCCAATGCGGCCGGATCTTCGGCCGGTACGACGACGCCGAGCCGTTCCGCGTTCACCAGTTCGGCGAACGAGTCGCCGTCGGTGGTGACGATCGGCAGCCCCGCCCACAGGTAGTCCAGAACCCGGGTGCGGAAGGCGAACGTGGTCTCCACGTGCTCGTAGTGCGTGGTGACGCCGCAGTCCGCGTCCAGGAGCCAGTTCTGCCGCTCGTAGAACGGTACCCAGTTCTCGTTGAAGAACACGGTGCGGCCGACCAGGCCCAGCTCGGTCGCCAGGGCCCTGGTCTGGCCGGCGACGCCCATGTCCGGTACCTCGGGGTTCGGGTGCTTCATGCCCAGGAAGACCAGCCGCAGGTCGGGCCGGGTGTCGCCGAGCGCGCCCACCGCGCGGATCAGGGTCAGCGGGTCGAACCAGTTGTAGACCCCGCCCGCCCACAGCACGACCTTGTCCGATGTGGACACTCCGGGGAGCACCCCGCGGATGGCCGGGCCGGTGCGTTCGGCGGGCTTGCCGGACAGGCCGAACGGGGCCACGCCGAGCAGCGAGCGGGTGGTCGGATCGGCGTCGTACAGCGTGGGATTGAGCCTGCCCAGCGCCGTCAGGTGGCCGAGCCAGAAGTGCCGCTGGCGCTCGGAGGCGCACAGGAAGAAGTCGCCGCGCTCCAGCTGCTTGTTGAGCACCTTGGTGACGCCTTCGAGATCGGCGGCCCGGCGCTGGTCGTCGGTGTCCTTGCCCTGCTCCAGGAGTTCCAGGTGCATCGGGTCGTAGACATCGCAGACGATGATCTTGGTGGAGGACTTCCTGGCGGCCTGCGGGAGCAGTTCCAGGATGTGGCCCTGCAACACGATGACGTCGGCCCAGTCGGCGTGCCCGCCGAGCTCGGTGCGCCCGGCCTGCATGATCGGGAAAGGGGCGCTGGTGATCTCGCAGCGCGGGTTCACCGTCACCAGGCGGACCTCGTGTTCGGCGGACAGCACGTCGGCCATGTGCCAGGCGCGGATCGCCGGGCCCGCCATCTGCGGGGCGATGGCGTCGCCGGTGAGCACCAGGACCTTGCGCGGCTTGCCGAACACCTCGTCCAAGCCGAACACCTCGACGAGCACGTCGTGCGCGGCCAGGTACCGCGGCAGCGGGTACGCGGGCTCCATCGCCTTGCGCATCAACGGAAGCAGGTCGGCGTCCGTCCGGCGCCGGGCGGCCTGTTCGACGGCCCGGGACTGGGTCAGCGAGGGCATCAGCTCGACGAACTGGTCGATGGCCAGGAACCCGGCGAGGGACTTCCGGCTGATCGTCGGATCGCCGTCCGGCAGTTCGGTGCGGCGGGTGAGCTCGAACTGGGTGGCGTCGATCTCGCCGCGTGCGGTGGCCCGGCGGACGGACAGCGCGAGCGCGGCGGGCAGCACCTTGGCCAGGGTCTCGTCGCTGAAGTTCTTGTACAGCGCGGCGAGGGCGTTGCGCTCCAGCAGATAGGTCTCGCGGGCGCCGTCGTCCACCGACTCGATCGACGCGTGGTGCTTGTGGAAGGTCAGTGACTCGGGGACGTAGCGCACCCGCCAGCCCCGCAGGTTGAGCCGCCAGCCGAAGTCCACGTCCTCGTAGAACATGAAGAAGCGCTCGTCGAAGCCGCCCAGTTCGCGGAACAGCGAGGCTCGCACGATCATCGCCGAGCCGGTGGCGAACAGCACGTCCCGCGGGGTGTTCTGCTCCTCGAGCGGGATGTCGGCGACCGCCGAGCCGGCGTGCCGCTTGTAGCCCATGCCGAACCAGGTCAGGCCCGCGTCCACGAAGTCGATGCCGGTGCCATCCCAGTCCAGCACCTTGCTGGCCACCGCACCGATCGTCGGGTCCTCCTGGAGGGCCGCCACCGCGGTGCGCAGCCAGTTCCGGTCGGCCCGCGCGTCGTTGTTCAGCAGCGCCAGGACGGTGCCGGTGGCGTGCTGGGCGCCCAGGTTGCAGCCGCCCGCGAAGCCGAGGTTCTCGGTGGACCTGACCAGGGTGACGCCGGGGACGGCCCGCTCGATGAGCAGCGCGTCGTCCGGTTGGTCCGCGTTGGCAGGCGAGGCGTTGTCCACGCAGATCAACTGCAGCCGGTCGGCCGGGTAGTCCAGGTCCTCGCGCAGCGAGCGCAGACAGGTGATGGTGTCCGCCGCGCCGCCGTAGTTGACCACGACGACCGACACCGCCGGCAGTGCGCGCTGTCCCTCAGACACGTGAACGATCCCCCTCAGCCCTACTACGGATGGCCTACAGCCTGCCCTATGTGTTCTTACCCACCCACTGTGCCCACACGGTCGTCCGGCGCACGGTGGCCAGCGCGGATATCCGGGTCCGGGCCCGCAGGGTGCCGGGCAGCCTGATGAGTACACCAGCCAGTACCCGCAGCCGCAGACCCGGTCGGAAGTTGGGGGTGTCCGGGACCTGCCGGCCGAGGGCCCGGCGCACCGGCAGCAGGGCGGTGATCGCCAGGAACCGGAGCGGTTCCAGGATCGCCGCGAAACCCGGTGCACAGCGCAGCACCATCAGTAGCCGGTTGCGTTCGTTCCACCGGTGGAACCGCGCCGATCCGGGTTCGGTGCTCGCGCCGTGCAGGTGCACCGCAGTGGCCAGCGGGGCACTGCGGACGCGCCAGCCGGCCAGCCGGAGCCGCCAGGCCGTATCGGTGTCCTCGTAGTAGCAGAAGAAGCCGGCGGGCACGCCGCCCACCGCGCGCAGGGCCGCCGTGCGCAGCAGCGCGGAGCCGCCGCAGAAGCCGAAGACCTCGCCGGTGACGCTGCTGGTCAGGTCGTGGCCGTAGCCACCGCCGGTCAGGCCGACACCCACGGTCTGCACCCGCCCCGCCGGGCTCAGCAGCCGGGCGCTCACCGCCGCGGCCGCGCTGTCCGCGTCCAGGGCCTTCTCCAGCTCGGCGAGCCAGCCGGTCTCCGGCTGGCTGTCGTCGTTGCACCAGGCGACGAACTCGGTCTCCACCAGCGGCAACACCTGGTGCAGGGCGCCCGCGTAGCCGAGGTTGCGCCGGGTGCGCAGCACCCTCGGTCCGCTGGGATGGGCCTTGAGCAGGGCGGCCGTGCCGTCGTCCGAGGCGTTGTCCACCACCAGCAGCCGGTGTGGCCTGGTCTGCACCTGCAAGGCGTCCAGACAGGCGGTGATGTGCGCCCGGCCGCGCCAGGTCACCACCACGACGGTGCTGCGGATATCGGCGGGCATGGCCGGTAAGTGTGCCGGGCACCGAAGTTGACGAGTTTCGGGGGCCGGTGCTCCGAACCTCGTCAACTTCGGGCACGCCGTGGTCCCGGAGTTGACGAGGTTCGGGGAAAGGCGTCCCGAACCTCGTCGACTTCGGGTCGGATGGGCGCTGCCGATACCGTGTGCGGGTGCCTGAACTGGTCGTACTCGCGGAGCAGCTGCTCGCCCCCGTGCCCGGTGGCACCGGGCGGTACACGCGTGAGCTGATCGACGCGTTGTCCGCGACCGCCCCGGCCGGCTGGGAGGTCACCGCCGCCGCCACCCGCCGGGGTGAGCTGGACCGGCTGCGCACGCTGCCCGTGCCTAACCGGGTGCTGACCGGCGCCTGGGAGCTCGGCCTGCCCTGGTGGCCCGGCGGCGACGCCGTGCACGCCCCGACCCCGTGGGCACCGCCCCGCGCTCCCCGGGGGAAGCAGCTGGTCGTCACGGTGCACGACACCGTGCCGTGGACCCATCCGGAGACGCTCACCCCGCGTGGCGCCGGCTGGCACCGCCGCATGATCACCCGGGCGCGGCGGCGGGCGGAGGCCATCGTGGTGCCGACCCAGGCGGTGGCCGCCGAGCTGAGTGAACTGGTGCCCGGCTCGACCCCGCTGCACGTCACCGGGGCCGGGGTGCCGGACGCCCTGCTGCGCGGGCCGGTGGAGCCGATGTCCGGGCTGCCCGCCAAGTACCTGCTGTTCGTCGGCACGCTGGAGCCCCGCAAGGGCCTGGACGTGCTGCTGGCGGCCCTGGCCGGGCTGGGGCTGCCGCTGGTCGTGGTCGGCAGCCAGGGCTGGGGCGGGGTCAGCCTGCCGGAGCTGGCCCGGCACCACCACGTCCAGGACCGGGTGCAGCACCTCGGCGGCATCGACGACGCCCGGCTGGCCGGGGTGCTGCGTGGCGCGGCGGCCCTGGTGATGCCCAGCCGTGCCGAGGGGTTCGGCCTGCCCGTGCTGGAGGCTATGGCCCTCGGAACACCCGTGGTGCACTCCGATGCCCCCGCATTGGTGGAGGTGGCCGGCGGCGCCGGGATCGTCGCCCGGCGGGACGATCCGGCGGCGCTGCGAGTGGCCATCCGCGAGGCCCTCGAACGGCGATCGGAGCTGGTCGCCGCCGGTCTGGCCCGGGCGGAGCAGTACTCGTGGCGGCACTGCGCCCGCGCCGTGTGGGCGGTGCACGAGAACTTGTGGCAAGAAGCACACTAGGCCGATGTGTTACGGAGAATGGGTCATCCGACGTCCCACGATCGCCGAAATCCACCGTTCTCGACACGAGGCCGAGCCGTGACCTTTAGTCTGCTCGTCGTGCCATATCCCGACCCGCGCATTCTCCTGGACGCCACAGCCGTGCCGGCTGATCGTGGCGGGGTCGGCCGGTATGTGGACGCACTGGTCGCGGCGCTGGATTCGGACGGTGCCGACCTGGCGGTCGTCTGCCAGCCCCGGGACACCTCGCTCTACACCTCGCTGGCGCCCCGGTCGGAGATCATCCCGGCGGCGGAGTCCCTGGCCACCCGCACCGCGCGGCTCAGCTGGGAACAGACCACCCTGCCCCGGCTCGCCACCCGGATCGGCGCGACCGTGGTGCACTCCCCGCACTACACGATGCCGCTGGTGCGCTCGGTGGCCAGCGTGGTCACCCTGCACGACGCCACGTTCTTCACCGACTCGAACCTGCACTCCATGGTGAAGGCCCGGTTCTTCCGCACCTGGACCCGCTGGTCGCTGAGCCGGGCCGAGGTGTGTGTCGTGCCCAGCGCGGCGACCGCCGCCGAACTCGGCCGGGTGGCGGGCGCCGACATCCGCACACTGCGGATCGCCCCGCACGGGGTGGACACCGACCGGTTCCATCCGCCGAACGCCGCCGAGGTCAAGGCCGTGCGTGAGCGGCTGCGGCTGTTCGACCAGCCGTACATCGCGTTCCTCGGCGCGCTGGAACCCCGCAAGAACGTGCCCGCGTTGATCCGGGGCTTCGCCAAGGCCTGCGCCGGAATGGCCGACCCGCCCGCACTGGTGCTCGCCGGCCAGCCCGGCTGGGACCACAAGGTGGAGCGGGCGCTGTCCCAGGCGCCGCACAAGCTGCGCATCATCCGCGCCGGGTACCTGCCCTTCGACGAGCTGGCCGGCCTACTGGGCGGCTCGTTGTTCGTGGCCTACCCGAGCCTCGGCGAGGGCTTCGGCCTGCCCGTACTGGAGGCCATGGCCTGCGGCAGCGCGGTGCTCACCACCCGCAAGCTCAGCCTGCCGGAGGTCGGCGGCGAGGCGGTCGCCTACTGCGGCACCTCGGACAGTGAGATCGCCGCCGGGATCGCCGGGCTGCTGCGGGACACCGCCGAGCGGGATCGGCTGGCCGAGGCCGGGCTGCGCCGCGCCAAGGAGTTCACCTGGGAGCAGTCGGCGACCCAGCACCGCACCGCCTACGGCCTGGCCGCCTACCTGCGCTCCAGGACCCGCTGACGTCCGCCGCGCCCGCCGACGGCAGAATGTGCCTTCGTGACGGAACAGGCTTATGGGGACCAGGTCGCGGTGATCGCGGTGACCTACTCCTCGGGCAAGTACCTGGACAAGTTCCTCGACTCGCTGACCGAGGCCAGCACGCGTCCGGTGCGGATCATCCTGGCGGACAACGGATCCACCGACGGTTCGCTGGAGCGCGCCGCGGAGCGACCCGGGGTCGAGGTGCTGCCGATGGGGGAGAACCTCGGCTACGGCACCGCCGCCAACCGCGCCGCCGCCACGCTGTCCGACGAGTACGGCTGGATCGTCGTGGTGAACCCGGACATCGAGTGGGGCAAGGGCAGCCTGGACGACCTGCTCAAGGCGGATGCCCGCTGGCCGCGCGCCGGTGCCTTCGGCCCGCTCATCCGGGAGCCGGACGGTGAGGTCTACCCGTCCGCCCGCCTGGTGCCCTCACTGGGCCGCGGAATCGGGCACGCGCTGCTGGGCAAGATCTGGCCGTCGAACCCGTGGACCCGGTCCTACCGGCAGGAGAACGCCGCGCCCACCGAGCGGGAGGCCGGCTGGCTGTCCGGTTCCTGCCTGTTGCTGCGCCGCGCCGCGTTCGAGTCGGTGAACGGCTTCGACCCCCGCTACTTCATGTACTTCGAGGACGTCGACCTCGGCGAACGCGTCGGCAAGGCGGGCTGGCACAACGTGTATGTGCCCAGCTCAGAGGTGGTGCACGTCGGCGGGCACGCCACCAAGGGCTCGTCCGCGCGGATGCTGCGTGAGCACCACCGCAGCGCCTACCGATACCTCGCGGACCGGCACCCAGGTGTGCTCTGGGCGCCGCTCCGTCTGGTGCTGAAGGCCGGGCTGACGTTGCGAGCCGCGCTCGCTACCAGGGGCGCCCGGTAGGCCTCGGGTGTTGCTCATCCGGGAACAGTGCCGCGATCGGCGTGCCGTTGGGCGGCGTGTCCGGATCCATGGTGATCGGCCGGGTCGGCGGTTCGCCGATCGGCTGAGTCTGTGGCGCGCGGCCGGCCGCCTGATCGGCGCCCAGCTGCTGGGTGCGATCCGGGTCCAGGTTCTGCACCATCGCCCGGGGGATCTGCACGGTGTTCTGCGCGTCCATCGGCGATACGGCATTGTCCGGAGTCACTACGCGAGAGCTTTTGGCTACGGCTCTGGCCAGTGCTTGATCAGCACGTTCACGAGGGTCCATTACTTGCTCCTCGGCACTGGTCGAGTCCTCACAGTCACAAGAGTATTCCTGAACCGGGTTCACGTCAGAACGGCTGACGCCAGATCAAGGGAGATCCAACCGAATGTCCGTCACCGCTACTCCGTTGTCCCAAGCCGACAACGCTCCGCTCACGGGCGTCGATGCTGTGGTCTTGGTCGGCGGCCAGGGCACCCGGTTGCGCCCGCTGACGCTGTCCGCGCCCAAGCCGATGCTGCCCACCGCGGGCGTTCCGTTCATGACGCACCTGTTCTCCCGGATCAAGGCCGCGGGGATCAATCACGTGGTCCTGGGCACGTCGTACAAGGCGGAGGTGTTCTCCGACTACTTCGGTGACGGTTCCAAGCTCGGTCTGGAGATCGAGTACGTCATCGAGGAGGAGCCCCTCGGCACCGGCGGCGGCATCCGGAACGTGGCCTCCAAGCTGCGCGAGCGGGACGTCATGGTGTTCAACGGCGACATCCTGTCCGGCGTCGACCTCCGCTCGGTGGTGCACACCCACCGCAGCAGCGAGGCCGATGTCACACTGCACCTGGTGAAGGTCGAGGACCCGCGCGCGTTCGGCTGCGTGCCCACCGACGCCGACGGCCGGGTGCAGGCGTTCCTGGAGAAGACCGAGAACCCGCCGACCGATCAGATCAACGCCGGCTGCTACGTCTTCAAGCGTGAGGTCCTGGAGGCCATCCCCACCGGCCGGCCGGTCTCGGTGGAGCGGGAGACCTTCCCCGGCCTGCTGGAGGCCGGCAGGCGGCTGCAGGGTCACGTGGACACCTCCTACTGGCTGGACCTGGGCACCCCGGCGGCGTTCGTGAAGGGCAGCGCGGACCTGGTCCGTGGCATCGCCCCGACGTCGGCGCTGCCCGGCCCGGTCGGCGAGAGCCTCGTGCTGGACGCGGCCCAGGTGGCCGAGGACGCCACGTTGAGCGGTGGCAGCACCATCGGCGCGGGCTGCGTCGTCGGCGCCGGATCGACCGTGGAGGCCGGCGTGCTGTTCGACGGCGCCCGGGTCGCCTCGGACGTGGTCATCGAGCGCAGCATCATCGGTGCGGGCGCGGTGATCGAGGCCGGCGCGGTGCTGAAGGACGTGGTGATCGGCGACGGCGCCGTGGTCGGCTCCCGCTGTGAGTTGCTGGGCGGACTGCGGGTGTGGCCGGGCGTCGCGCTGCCGACCGCGGGGGTACGTTTCTCCGCTGATGGCTGATCGGACCCTCGACTTCTCGCTGGACCTGCGATCGGTGCTCGGGCCGCTGCGCCGGGGCTCCGGCGATCCGTGCTGGCAGGAGGCCGACGGCAGGCTGTGGCTGGCCTCCGGTACCCCGGACGGCCCGGTCGCGCTGGCGTTGTCACTGTCGGCCGGGCAGGCCCACGCGTCGGCGTACGGTCCCGGTGCGGACTGGCAGCTGGAGCAGTTGCCGGGCCTGCTGGGGTTGACCGACGATCTCTCCGGTTTCGTCGCCTGCCATCCGCTGGTGGAACGGATGCAGAGGCGGCTGCCCGGGTTGCGGCTGAGCGCCACCGGCCGGGTCTGGGAGGTGCTGCTCGCCGCGGTACTGGAGCAGCTGGTCACCGGCCGGGAGGCGTGGCGGTCCTGGCGGGAACTGGCGCTGCGCTTCGGTTCACCGGCTCCCGCTGGGCCACCCGGGCTGCGGGTGCCGGTGTCGCCGCGCCGGGTGCTGGAGCTGGCCGACTGGGAGTGGCACAAGGCGGGCGTGGACGGTGCCCGGCGGCGGACGATCATCCGCGCGGCGTCGGTGGAGCCCCGGTTGCAGGAGGCCGTGGCCTTGGGCGGCGCCGAGGGGCGGGCCCGGCTTCGACTGGTGCCCGGGATCGGCGAGTGGACGGCTGCCGAGGTGGCGCAGCGGGCGTGGGCCGATGCGGACGCGGTCAGCGTGGGGGACTACCACCTGGCGAAGAACGTCGGCTGGGCGTTGACCGGTGCGGCGGTGGACGACGCGGGGATGTTGGAGTTGCTGGCGCCGTATGCGCCGCAGCGCCATCGTGCGGTGCGGTACATCGAGGCGTCCGGGCTGCGGCGGCCTCGGATGGCGCCTCGGTTCTCGCCGCGCGACTATCGGGCGGTGTGAGGGCTGGGTCCGGCCTTTTTGCGAAGGATGGCTTTGGAGGGGGAGACGGGCTGGGGGCCGCGTCTTTCCTGCCGGCGTGTTGGGTGGGGGCACGCCTGTCTGGGGGTCGGGGCCGCTGCGCGGGGCGTTTCGCTGACTTGTCGCGACTTTTAGTCACGACAAGTGGCACCTGTCGTGGATAAAAGACGCGACAAGTGGGGCGACACGGTGCAGAAATGGGGCGACACGCCGTATTTCCCACGATGTGGCTGTCCACTGTGGACCGTGATTACCTGAAGGACGCCTTTGTTTACTCCAGGTAAATGAAGGCGTCCTTCAGTGCGTTCAAGTAAACGATGGCGTCCTTCAGGTCCCCCGTGGAAGCGGCCCCAGCAGCAAAGACCGGCGTGCCCCCACCCAACAGCCCGGCAGGAAAGACGCGCCCCCAAGCCCGTCTCCCCCTCCAAAGCCGCCTTCAACGGCACTCCAGACCCAACCCCCACTACCCCCGCCGCCAGAGCAGCCACAACGCCGGCACCAGCAACACCGGTACCAACCACGGCACCGCCCCCGCGCCGAAGCCGCTGAGCAGCAGCCCACCCACCAGCCCGCCGACCGCCGTGGCCAGGTTCCACAGCGTCACCAGAACCGCCTGCGCCGTGTCCCCCTCCGCATGCGCGATCGCCGCCTGGGACAGCGCGGGCAGCCCGCCGAACCCCAGTCCCCACACCACCATCGTGACCAGCGTGGGCACCGGACCCACCAGCGCCAACCCGGCCACCAAGATCAACGCGACGCCGCCCGCGGTCAGGACCCGAACCCGGCCGTCGATCAGCGTGCCGGTGATGAGGAGGCCCGCCACGCCGGCGATCCCGTAGACCAGCAGGGCCAGATCCACCTGCTCGCCCATCCCGCGCCAGCGCAGCACCGGGGCCACGTACGTGTAGAGGCCGAAGTGGGCCAGCACGAACAGCGAGGTGATCAGCAGGCTCGCGGTGATACCGGGCACGGCCAGTGTGCGGCGCACCGTCGGCCGATCACTCGCCGGACTGCCCGGGTGATCGGGGACCGCCAGCGTGATCCAGATCAGCAGTGCGACACCCAGTGCGGAGATGGTCCAGAAGGTCGCCTGCCAGCCCAGGGCGTTACCGAGGAGGGTGCCCGCCGGAATGCCCAGCGCCAGCGCGAGGGGGATGCCCGCCATGGCCACGGCGATCGCCCTGCCGCGCAACTGCGGAGGGGACAGGCGCCTGGCGAAGCCGGCTTGCAGAGACCAGACCAGGCCGGCGGCGACCCCGCCGAGCAGCCGGGCCAGCAGGGTGAGCCAGTACAGGCCGGACAGGGCGGTGATCGCGTTGGCCACGATGAAGCCCACTATGACCAGCGACAGCAGGCGCTTACGGTTCCAGGCCGAGGTGGTCACCATGATCGGGATGGCGGTGGCGACCGTGCCGAGGGCGAAGATGGTGACCGACTGGCCGGCCACCGCCAGGGAGACGCCCAGCCCGGCGGCCATGGCGGGCAGTAGGCCGGCGGGGATGTTCTCGGTCAGCACGGTGAGGAATGCGGTAGTGGTGAGCGCCAGGAGTGCGTTCCACGGCAAGGTTTCCCGCTCGGTGATCGTGTGCATTCACCTATGCTTGAACCGTCACATTGATGTGAAGGTCAATGAGGTCTGGGGCACATGCGCATCGGCGAACTGGCGGAGCTGACCGGCGTCTCGCGGCGGCTGCTGCGGTATTACGAGGAACAGGAACTGATCAAGGCCTGCCGTACGGAGAACGGCTATCGCGCGTACTCCCTGGAGACCGCGGACCGGGTACGGCAGATCCGCGGCCTGCTGGATGCCGGGCTGTCGACCAGGGCGATCAAGCAGCTGCTGCCCTGTCTGAACGGATCCAAGTCGATCGACATCCCGTGGGTCGCTCCGGAGACCATGGAGATGCTGGAGCGGGAACGGGACGGCCTCACCGCCCGGATCGACGTGCTGACCCGGAACCGGGACGCCATCCAGTCCTATTTGGACAGAGTCGCCGGATGAGTGGAGCAGTTTCCATGGAAACTGCTAGCGGTTCTGCGCCAGGCGGATGAGCTCCGGGACGCTGTCCACATTGGACGGCAGGGCGTCGATCGGCCACCACTGGAGGTCGATCGACTCCGCGCTGCGCAGTGGCTCGGCACCAAGCGGCGCCCTGGCCACGAACCGCACGTCGAGGTGCCGGGTGGGCACTCCGCCGGAACAGGTCAGGCCGTGCACGTCCAGGTGCAGCGGGCTGGGCTCGAAGCGCAGGTCCGGGATGCCGGACTCCTCGATCGCCTCCCGCCGCGCCGCGGCCAGCAGGCTCTCGTCCAGGTCCTCGCAGTGCCCGCCCAGCTGCAGCCAGCGGCCCACCCTGGGGTGCAGGGTGAGCAGGACGTGCTCACCGATCGCGTCCAGCACCAGGGTGGAGGCGGTCAGGTGCCCCGGAGCGCAGCCCCGGGTCATCGCGTCCGGCCGCGCGTCCAGGTAGGCCAGGAAGGCCTGCCGCAGCGCCTCCTGGCCGTCGTTGGGGGCGATCCACTTGTCCAGGGTGGTCAGTGCGTCGGCATGCAGTACGTCGTTCAAGAGATCTACAGCTCCACCAGATCGTCGCCGGGCTCGCGCGGAGCGCGGGCCTTCGGAGGCCCATCCACCGGATGACCGATGGTCACCGTACCGAGTGGCTGCCACGCCTCGGGCAGGCCCAGCACCGAACGGACCACCTCCGGACAGAAGATGGTCGACGAGACCCAGCAGGACCCCAGTCCTTCGGCGGCCAGGGCGACCAGCAGGCCCTGCACGGCGGCGCCGCCCGCGACGGTGAACATCGTCTGCTCGGCGCCCGCGCGCCTGGTGTCGGGGTAGTCGTGTGCCCCCTCCATGACCAGGAACGGGATCATCAGCTCCGGTGCCTCGTAGAGCAGATCGCCGCGCTTGACCCGCTTGTCGATCGATTCCTGGCTGCGGCCGTCGCCCGCCAGATCGGTCCGCCAGGCGTCCTGCATGGCGTTGAGGAGCTGCTTGCGCTTCCCGTGGTCCCGCAGCCAGACGAACCGCACCGGATGGGTGTGGTGCGGCGCCGGAGCGGTCAGCGCGGTCGCGACCGAGCGGCGCACCGCGTCCGGATCCACCGGGGCGTCGGTGAAGTGCCGGATCGACCGCCGCAGCAGCACGGCCTGCCGGTGCGCTTCCTGGGTACCCAGCCGGAACAGGTCCTCGTCCACCGGGCGGACCAGATCGCGCGCCGTGCTGCCGTCGTCGGCCAGCCGCAGCCCGCGGACCACCGCCACCGGCAGCCCGCCCAGCTTGCCCTTCACCAGATCCGCCGCGGAGGCCAGTTCGTCGGCGATGGCCACCTCGGTGACCTGGAGTTCGTTGCCCTGACCGTCCACCGTGCCCGCGTACCGGTGCAGCACCGGGAGGCCCGCCGAGCCGATGGCCGCGTCGGTCTGGCCCACCCGCCAGGCCCGGCCCATGGTGTCGGTGATCAGCACGCCGACCGTGACGCCGAGGCGCTCGGCGACCAGCTCGCGCAGCCGGGCCGCGGTGCCGTCCGGATCCTCGGGCAGCAGCGCGATCTCGTCACCGGCCACATTGGACGCGTCGATGCCGGAGGCGGCCTGCACGATGCCCAGCCGGTTCTCGGTGATCAGCGTGCGGGCGCGCCGGGCGAGGACCCGGACCGCCTCGCGCTCCACCCACTCGCGCCGGATCCGGTCCCTGGCCTCGGGATCGGCCGGCACGGAGACCAGCCGTCCCTCCACTTTGGACACGACCTTGCTGGTGATCACCAGGATGTCGCCGTCCCGCAGCCACGGCGCGGCGTCGATGATCGCCGAACCCAGATCGTCGCCGGGCCGGAACTCGGGAAGCCCGGGCACCGCGAGCAGTTCGATGCCGTCCGGGTGACCGTGGTCCATTTAGGACACCCCTGCCGCGGCCAGTGCCTGGCGGGCCATTTCCGCCGTGGCATCGGTGTCGGTCATCAGCAGTGGGATCTCCCGGACGTCGACGCCGGGGATCTCGGCCGCGTCGCCGGTGTGCACCAGCCACGCGTCCAGCACGCCGCCTTCCTTGCGGGCGCCCAGGTGCGCGCCCACGGCCTGCGCGGTGGCCTCGACGCCGATGGCGGACAGGCAGGCCTCGGCCATGCCGCGCACCGCCTTGCCGCCGACGATCGGGGACAGGCCGACGACCTTGGCACTGGTCTCCCGCAACGCGGTGCGGACCTCGGGCACGTCCAGGATGGTGCCGATGCTGACCACCGGGTTGGATGGCGCGATCAGCACGGCGTCGGCGGCGCGGATCGCCTCGACCACGCCCGGCGCGGCCTTGGCCTCCTCGGCGCCCACCGAGGCGAAGGAGTGCGCCGCCGGCTTGGCCCGGTAGCGGATCCACCACTCCTGGAAGTGCACCGCGCGCCGCTCACCGCTGTCCGGGTCGTCGATCACCACGTGGGTCTCGACCCGCTCGTCGGTGGCCGGCAGCAGCCGGACGCCCGGCTGCCAGCGGTGGCACAGCGCCTCGGTGACGGCCGACAGCGGATAGCCGGCGCGCAGCATGCGGGAGCGCACCAGGTGGGTGGCCACGTCCTGGTCGCCGAGCCCGAACCAGTCCGGGTCGGCGCCGTACGCGGCCAGCTCCTCCTTGACCCGCCAGGTCTCGTCCGTGCGGCCCCAGCCGCGCTCGGTGTCGATGCCGCCGCCCAGCGTGTACATACACGTGTCCAGGTCGGGGCAGACCCGCAGACCGTGCAGCCAGATGTCGTCTCCGACGTTCACGATGGCGGAGATCCGGTGTTCGGACTCGCCCGGTCCCACCTCGGGCAGGCCGAGGGCGGTCTTCACGCCCATCAGGAAGCGGGCGCCACCGACGCCACCGACCAGTACAGCAACCTTCACAACAGACCTCTTTAGAACTCGGGGCTGAACAGATCCTTGAAGCTCGTCATCTGGTATCCGTCGTACAGGGCCTGTTCATCCCCGCCGAACAGGGAGAACAGGCTTGCGCCGCCGCTGAACAGCAGGCCGGAGGCGGTCGATGACAGGAACAACACGGCGAACAACGCGATCCATGCCCAGCGGGATGCCTCCCGGCCCCACAGCTGGGTCTTGTAGGACATGTACGGCTCCCAGATGCCCCAGCCGTCGAGGCCGGGCACCGGCAGCATGTTCAGCACGAAGCCGAGGAACTGCAGGAAGGCCAGGTAGCTCAGACCCGCGGCCAGTCCCCGGGCCGGATCGGTGAGGGACACCACGAGCAGCAGCGCCGCGCCGAAGACCAGGTTGGTCGCCGGGCCGGCGAAGGACACCAGCGACTGGGTGCGCTTGTCCTTGAGGGCGTGGTGGTCGATCCACACCGCGCCACCCACCAGGGGGAGGCCACCGATGGCCACGAAGATCAGCGGCAGGATGATGCTCAGCATCGGGTCGGTGTATTTGCGCGGATCCAGGGTCAGATAACCCTTCCACTTCACCGAACGGTCACCTCCGCGATAGGCGACGAAGGCGTGCATGAACTCGTGCAGGCACAGTGACACCGCCCACCCACCTAGAACGACAATGATCACCCCCACCTTTTGGGTGAGTCCACTGTCGGACACGCTGAGTACACCGCCCGCAATCGAAATGGCCACAATCGCCAGGAACAGCGGGCTCGGGGTTACCCCAGATCGGCTCATGTGTACCAGTCTGCCCAGCTAGCAAAGGCTGTGTGCATTTGGGTCTCGTTGTCCCTCCATAGCGTGTACTCGGCTTGACCCATGGCAACGACACGGGTGTAATCACAACCGTGTCATTCGTCGCCATACGGGGTGGCGGATCCGCCATTAGGTCGCAGGGCCTGCTGGCGGCGGGCGAGGCGCACGAAGAAGAAGGGGGCCACGTCATGGAGCGGCTGGAAGCCCCGATCGGTGAGCAGTCGAGCGAGGAGCTCGGCGAACTCATTGACCTGTTCGGCGAGCCAGAAGAGCAGGACTGGCAGGAGAACGCGCTCTGCGCCCAGACAGATCCCGAGGCTTTCTTCCCAGAAAAGGGTGGCTCCACCCGGGAGGCCAAGCGGATCTGCACCGGGTGTGAGGTGCGTGCGGAGTGTCTGGAGTACGCGCTCGCGCATGACGAGCGTTTCGGTATTTGGGGCGGGCTGTCGGAGCGGGAACGGCGCAAGCTGAAGAAGCGCGCCGTTTAACGAGAGGACCCCCTGCATACCGGGCTTGATGCACTCGTGATCCGGTCCCTTGGCGGGGGATCGGAGGGTTTCGCGGATTCGCCCCTGGCCGGTACCGGCCAGGGGCGAATCTTTGTGAGTGGGCCGTGAAGGCGTGACTCTGCCAGCGGATGATCGCTTACTCCGTCAGAGTGATCTTTATGACGAAAACCTCCGAAGACGGCGCTGCGGGGTTACTTGCCGGTAATTACGTGGCGGATTCTCTGAATCTGGCGGCGGGCCAGGTATACGCGCATGGCGGAGATCCCGAAGTTGGCGAGTTTCGGGCTCGTGCCTCACCCGAAACTCGCCAACTTCGGATGTGACACCGCCGCGGTGGCACAGTTGGTTCATGGGGAGACGATGGCCGGCCCTGCTGGCCTTCCTGGGGATTCTGCTGCTGGCCGCGACGGCCGTGATCAGTTTCAAGGCCGGCACTGATCGTGCGGCGGAACTGCTGGCGACCGGCACGCCGGGCACCGCCCTCGTCGTGGACGAACAGATGCGTCCCTCGAAGGACGGCGAGAAGCACTTTCACTACCGGCTGCGCGTCGAGGACCGGGCGGGCCGGGTCTACGACGCGGATCTGTACGCGGACGGGGTCAGGTCGGACTACTCGCGCGGCGCGCGGATCCCGATCCTCTACCGCGTCGGGGATCCGACCGACCTGCGAACCCGGGAGGCGGCGAACTACCCGACGTGGGCGATTCTGGTCCCGCTCGTCGCCGCGTTGGCGGCCGTCGCGCTGAGCATCGGATTCCTGGCCGCCGGGAACTTCGCCGAGTCCGACCGCCGTCGTGTACCTGTTGAGCCATGCGACGACGCCTGATCATTGCGGCGCTACTGGGGTTCCTGCTGCTGGTCGCCACGGCGGTCATCGGCTTCCGGCTCAGTGAGCAGCGCGCGGAGGGATTGCTGGCCACCGGGGTGCCGGGGAAGGCCACCGTGCTGGACAAGCGGGTGACCAAACAGCGGATCACCTATCGCGTCCACTACCAGTTGCGCGTGCAGGACGGCGCCGGCCGTACTCACGAGGCGAAGTTGTTCGCGGTCGAGAAAACCGAGGGTTACGGGATCGGCGAGCGGATACCGGTCTTCTACGACGCCGACGATCCGACCGACCTGCGGACCAGGGAGCAGCGGAACGACCCGGTGTGGGCGGATCTGGTCCCCGTGCTCGCCGCGTCCATCGCCGGCTTGATGGTCGCCTTCGTCGTGACCGGCGTCGTCACCGAGTGGTGGTGGCCGCGGTTCCGGGACTGGCTGCAGCGGTGAGTGATCGGGAGAAGACCCTGCGTACGCGTGTCCGCGACGCGCCTGAACAAGATCGGTAACTGACGAGGTCGGGCGGCGTTTACGGTATGCGCATCACGTCGAATACGGGAGGCATTGTCGATGTCGGGCTCCGGGGTTCCCGTGCTGCACACCGCCGCTGTGCTCGCGGTGCTGATTTGCCGGGATGACCAGCCGGAACTTCGGCAGGCACTGTCCAGTCTGCGGTGGTCCACCACCCGCGCGCGGCATGTCCTGGCGGTCCATCTGGGGTCGGATCCGGCGGTGGCCGGATTGCTCGCCAAGGCCGTCCGCGGTCCCGATGAGCGACGGGCCGGACTCGGAGCGCAACGAATCCTGGACGGCGTGATCACTCTTTCGGGTGATGTCGATATTGCTACCGCGACGCACGCGGCCGTCGAGCTCGCCACCGAGCGCTGGGGCGACCCCGGCACCTGGCTGTGGATCGTCACCGGGGACAGCGCGCCGGATCACCGGTGCCTGGCCACCCTGCTCGGCGTCGCCGAACTCTCACCCGGTGTCGGCGTGCTCGGCCCGCTGACCGTGGACTGGGCCGATCCCCGGCTGCCGGTGGAGGCGGGCCTGTCCATCGACGCCGTCGGCCGCCGCCGGGACGCCTTCCTGGCCGGTGCCATCCCGCTCAGCACGCTGATGGCCCGCGACCTGCTCACCGACCTGCGCAACACGGAGGTGCTCGCCGTCCCCGCCTCCGGCTCGCTGATCCGCCGGGAACTGTGGGAGCAGCTGGGCGGCTTCGACACCGCGGCCGGTCCGACGCAGACCGACCTGGACTTCGGCTGGCGGGCCAACCGCTCCGGCACCCTCGTGCTCACGGTGCCCGCCGCCCGCATCCGCCGCGCGACCCCGCCGCCCACAGACCAGGCCGCGCTCACCGCCGACCGGATCGGCGGGCTGCGCACCTACCTGGTCAACAGCTCCGGACTGGCCTTCTCCGTCGCCATGCCCCGGCTGCTCACCGTGGGCCTCGCCCGGTCCGTGCTCTTCGGCCTACGGGGCAAGGGGATGGCCGCCCGCGCCGAACTGGGTGCGCTCTGGCACCTGGTGCGCGGCAAGGCGCACCTGATCGCCGCCCGTAAGCGCAAGATCAGCAAGCCGGCCGACCTGCCCGGGGACGAGGACCTGGTGGTCACCCTGCTGGACCGGGTGCGGGACACCTTCAGCACCAAGCGTCCCCGCTCGGGCAGCGACGCCCTGATCGGCCCGGCCAGGCTGGCCGTGGAAACGGCCACCCAGGCCTGGAGCAGGCCGGCCGCGCTGCGCCGCCGCACCGGTCCGGAGGCGCTGCCCTCGGGCGCGCTCGGCCACCGCTTCCGCTCGCCGCGGACCACCGCCGCGGGCCGGCTGCTCAGTTCCACCGGCATCCGGCAGCCGTCCGCGAAGCTGGTCATCGACCTGCCGGAGAGCGCACTGCACACCGCGCAGGTGCGCCGCAGGCCCTCACCGGTGCCACACGGCACCGACCACGCCGACCCGCAGTCCGAGATCGTGTTCGACGAGCCGGATGTCAGTGCGCACGTACGCAGGCTGCTGCTGCGCCCGTCGGTGCTGTTGCCCGCCGCGCTGTTGCTGCTCGCCATCGTGGTCGACTGGGGCCGCTGGTCGGTCGAGCTCAGCGGCGGCGCCCTGCGTCCCGTCGGCGACCTGGCCGGCGTGTGGTCGCAGTACGTCGCCAACTGGCACGCGGTCGGTGGCGGCTCCAGTTCGCAGGCACCCACCGCGCTCGCGGTGCTCGGGCTGCTCGGCGTGCCGTTCTGGCCGATCGGCGGCCCGTCGGCCGCGGTCGCCCTGCTGCTCCTGCTGGACATTCCGCTGGCCGGACTGTGTGCCTACCTGGCCGTCCGCCGGGTCAGCGAGAATGTCGTGCTGCGTGTCGTCCTCGCCGCCGGATACGCGTTGCTGCCGACCGCCACCGCGGCCGTGGCGCAGGGGCATCTGGACGTGGTGGTGGCGCACATCCTGCTGCCGGCCGCCCTCGCCGGGATCGGCGCCATCCTGCTGCCGTCCGGCCGCACCGGTCTGCTGTCCAGCCTCTCCGCCACCACGCTGGTCATCGCGGTGATCGGCGCCTTCTCGCCGCTGCTGCACCTGACCCTGATCGCCCTGCTGATCGGTGGCTACGTGGTGCTGCCGCCGCAGACCGACGCGGCGACCGCCCGCCGCTCGTGGCGCCGGGTGGTCGCCGTCGTCTCCGTGGTGGCGTTGCCGCTGGTGCTCCTGCTGCCCTGGTCGCTGGTCGCGTTCAGCCACCCGCAGCTGCTGCTGCACGGGATCGGTGGCCCGCTGGAGCCGACCGCTCCCGCCTACCTGAGCCTGCCCGCGCTGTCCCCGGGCGGACCCGGCGCGGCGCCGGTCATCGGCCTGCTCGTGGTGCTGGCCGGGATCGCCGCCTTCGCGGTCCGCCGCAGCCGGATCGCGGTACCCGGACTGGTACTCGCCGGGGTCGGACTGGCCCTCGCCTACGCGGTCAGCATGGTGCCGATGACCCCGCTCGGCGGCGGTGACCCGCGGGCCGGCTGGCCGGGCGCGCCGCTGCTGCTGGTCGCCTGCGGCATGGGGTGGGTCCTGCTGACCACCGTGCCGCACCTGCACGGCTCACTCCGGCTCGGTGCCCGGACGCTCGGCTACGTGGTACTGGCGTCCTTCGCCGTCGGCGCCATCTGGGTCGGCGGGTCCGGCCCGGTCGCCCCCGGCGCCGGCTGGCGACTACCGGCCCTGCTGGAGACCGAGCTGGGACGCAGCAAACCCGGTCTGCTGGTCATCGGACAGGACGGTGTGCCGTCCACGCTGACCACCGGCCGGATGCCGCAGTTCGGCGACGACGCGCTGGTCCTCGCCGCGCCCGATCGGCTGACGGCGTTCGGCGGCACGCTGCGGCACGGTTCGCCGCAACAGGTGAGCGCCGCGCTGTCGCAGGTCGCCGCGCTGGGCGCGGAGTTCATCGTGCTGCCGGACGAGCAGTCCCAGAAGCGGGTTCTGCAGGCGGCCCCGGATCTGGTGATCGACACCGCGCCCACCACCTCGGGACTGCCGATGCTTCGGGTGCTGTTGTCCCACGATCAGGTCCAGTTGCTGTCCCAGGAGATGACGCAGAAGGCGCGGACCTCGGACACGCCGCCGGAGCAGGTCGCGGTGCCGGGGGTGAACCCGGTTCAGGCGACACTGCCGGATGTCCGGGTGAAGACCTCCGAGGGCGCCGACCAGCGACTGCTCACCCTCGCCGCCGAGTGGGAGCCGGGCTGGCAGGCCACTGTGGATGGTCAGACCGTGGCCGTGGTGCGGGCGTGGACCCACCAGGTGGGGGTGCTCGTTCCCTCACGCAGTGCGGAGATCCGGGTCTGGTCGCAGTCGGTGACCCGGGACGTGCTGCTCCTGCTCCAGGCGGCGACGGCGTTGTTCGTGCTGATCACCGCCATCCCGATCCGGCGGCGCGTGGAGACTGATCTCTAGTCGGGGTCGTCGCCGAGGGTCTCGGGCTCGATGCCCAGGTAGTGCGCCACCTGCTCGACCAGGACGTCGTGCACCAGATCGGACAGGTCGATGCCGTCCTTGGCCCGGACTTCGAGCGGCCGCCGGTAGAGCACGATCCGCGCCCGGGTGGCCAGGCCACGCCGATCGGTGCCCGCCGGAACCAGCCGGGCGAGTGGAATCTCACCGTCGTCGACCACGTGCTCGTTCCAGCGCAGGACGTCGGTGAGTGCGGGCACATCCGGCACGTCGTCCACCGCGATGTCCAGCTGGGAGAGTTCCGCGTGCCACCGCTGCTCGATCGGTTCCAGTGCCTCCAGGACGAGCATGTCGAACCGCTCCGACCGGGAGCGGGAGGCGGGCAGGCTGGACGGATAGAGCGGGCCACGCAGTCCCCGGCCGTGCCGATCACGCCGGCGGCGCCGAAGGGGCCGCTTGACCTCCCGAGCAGTTGTCACGTGCGCCAGCCTACGCCGATCGGGCAACCACAAAACTTCTTAACACGGCAGTGAGACGACCATTTCCCGCGTGCCTGCTACTACAGGTCGCCCCGTACCGCTATCGTCACCTGCTGTGCGAAGTGTGCGGCGATGCTCCCGGACGGGTTGTATGAACCCGGCCGTTGCGACGCTTACCTACGCCTATGCCGATTCAACGGCTGTGGTCGGTCCGCTGGCCACCTATTCCGAACCGCACAGTTATGACCTGTGTGAACAGCACGCGCTCCGGCTCACCGTGCCTCGGGGTTGGGCCGTCGTCCGGCACGAGGGCGAGTTCGAACTGCAGGCTCCCAGCAGTGACGACCTGACGGCTTTGGCCGAGGCCGTCCGCGAGGCGGGCCGGGTGGAGTCTGCGCCGGAAACCCCGGACGCGGTCAGCCCGGGCGGCCGGCGTGGGCACCTGCGGGTGTTGCGCGACCCCTCGGCGGACGCCAACTAGCCGGTTGCTTCTGGTGGCCGTCGAAAGATGGCTTTGGAGGAGGCGACGGGCTGGGCTGCGTCTTTCCTGCCTTCGTGTTGGGTGGGGGCACGCCTGTCTTTGCTGTCGGGGCCGATTCCGTGCGCTTACTGTCCACAGTGGACACCATTCACGGCGTGTCGCACCATTTCTGCACCGTGTCGCCCCACTTGTCGCGTCTTTTAGTCACGACAAGTGCCACTTGTCGTGACTAAAAGACGCG
>QZFT01000077.1 GCA_003600225.1 Pseudonocardiaceae bacterium YIM PH 21723 | reverse complement strand
CGAACAGCCTGCGATGCGTGGGCGAACTGCCACCGCCGGGGCCGCCGTGCAGCGCCCGAACATCGTCAACTCCGGAACGACAACTCAGTAGGGGCGAGGCGGGAACTGCTGCTGGGGCCAGCCGGGGGGAGTGCGGTGCGGCGGCGGGACGGGCATCGGGTGCGGCTGGGCCGGGGCGACCGGCTGGGCCTGGGCCCACCCGCCGGGCAGCTGGTGGGCCGGTGGCAGCGCCGCCGACACCGCGACGGCACCCGCGCGGGCCCGGGCGAGGGCGGCGACGAGTTCGTTGTGCCACTGGTAGGCGTCCGTGCCGACCGAACCGCGGGCCATCCGGTGCCGCAGGAAGGCGAGCTCGGTGGCCGCTACCTGGTAGGCGCGCACGGCCTTGCCGCCCGCCTGCCCGGAGCGGGCCTTGGCCGCGTTCAGCCAGCGCTTGCGGGCCGCCAGGTCGGCGAGCAGTTCCACCTCCTGCGGCGCGACGAACCCGGCCTGCGCGAACGCGGGTAGTTCCGCCTGCAGCACCCGGCGCTCGCGGCGCCGCTGCCAGAGCACCACGCCGATCATGCCCGCGAACAGCGGCACCATGATCAGCAGGTAGCTGAGGACGAACGTGCCCTCCGGCATCGAGGCGGACAGGTTCCAGAGGCCGTGCAGGAAGACCGCGACCAGGTAACCGCCGATCGGCGCGATCACCCGCAGCACGCCGGGCCGGGCCATCGCGGCGATGCCGACGCCGATGCCGGTCATGCTGGTGAACAGGGGATGCGCGAACGGTGACAGGATGCCGCGGATCACGAAGATCGGCAGCAGGCCGCCGCCCGCGCCCTCATGGGCGTCGGCGATGGCCTTGCCGAAGTAGAGGATGTTCTCGGTGAACGCGAATCCGGCCGCACACAGGCCGGCGTACACGATGCCGTCCACCACGCCGTCCAGTTCCCGGCGGCGGAACAGCAGCAGCCCGATCAGGAACAGGCCCTTGGCGCCCTCCTCCACGATCGGCGCGGAGATCACCGAGGACAGCACGTCACCGGATCCACTGGACATGGCCTCGGCGATCGCACCGAAGGTGGAGTTGACGATCAACGCCACCAGGGTGGCGAAGCCGCCGCCCCACAGGAACGCGAACAGCAGCAGCCTGGGCGGTTCCGGCTCCCACCGGTCGATCCACAGGAAGGTCGCCACCACCGGGACGACCGGCAGCATCGCCGCGAAGGCGGCGCCGATCGCGGGACCGGTGCCGACATCGCCTGCCACGATGCCGACGGTGATCAGGCCGCACAGGCCGAGCACGAGCAACCCGATGACCGGGCCGAGCACGCCACGACGCTGCTGCTGGAACTGCGGCACGTAGGGCGCCGGAGGCTGCTGCGGATAGCCGTTCATGGCGTCAGAACCTAGTGCAGCCAGGCCCAGCGGCGCGCGTCCAGGTCCACGTGTTTGCGGATAGAGCTGAAACCCACGCTCCGGGCCTGTTCGGCGAACCGGTCCAGGGGTAGGTCGTACTCCACATGGAACACCGGTTTACCGGCCCGGATGAACGGCAGCAACGCGTCGGACTCGTCGTACTCGAAGCACTGCTCGTTGATCGCGAAATCGAAGTCGCCGACCAGATCCGGCACCTGTTCGAGATCGTTCTTCAGCCCGATGGCCAGCCCCCGTTCATGCGCCAGCCGGGCAAGCGCCCGGTTATAGGTCAACTGGTCGGCCGCCGTCAGCCGGAAGCCGGTCTTCTCGGTGTACGCCTCGACCATGTCGGCCTCGATCGCGTCGAACCCCTTGGCCACGGCGAGGTCCATCCGCCGTCCCATGATGGGCAGCAACACGTCCAGCCGGCGGATGTCCAGCCAACGCTCGTCCGACCAGCTCTCCACTTTTTTGCCGACCACATCTGTGGGAAATTCACCGAAATCTGACCGGTACCGCTCCACCGCGCCCGCATCCAGGTACCCGATGACATACCGCCCCCGCCGATGCAGCTCGGCGACCACGTCCGCGCTGGTCTCCTCGACATCGATGTCGAAAACCTCGGCGTCGACGCTCACGTCGATCTCGCCGTCCAACTGGTACTGCCAGCTCGCGCCGACCTGCGGAACCCGGATCGCCATACCCCACAACGTATAGCGCCGCTGTGAAGGGCAGAGTGAAAACTTGAGGGCTTCTTGTGCCCATTCCCCGGAGCTACTCTCGATCCCCCTGCAAACTCCCTGCTCAGGAGCGCCCTCATGCGCACGTCAATCAAGGTCGGCATCGGCCTCTCCGCCGTCGCCCTCGTCGCCGGAGCGACCGTCCACACCGTCCAGTTCGGACCCGTGGCCACCCAGGTCGCCGCCCCCACCGTCGCCTGGACCGACATCCAGCCCACGCTGCAGCAGCTGCAGAGCATCGCCGACCAGAACGGCGGCACCCGGGCCCACGGCACCAACGGGTACACCGCCTCAGTCACCTACATCAAGGGTCAGCTGGACGCCGCGCAGATCCCGACGAAGCTGGTCCCGTTCACCGCGGGCGGCAAGACCGCGAACAACCTGATCGCCGACGTCCCCGGCGGCGACGAGAACGCCGTCTCCATGTTCGGCGGCCACCTGGACTCGGTGACGGCCGGTCCGGGCATCAACGACAACGGATCCGGCGCCGCGGCCGTCCTCGCCGTCGCCCTGGCCGCCGCGAAGAGCCCGACCAAGCCCAAGGGCCACCTGCGGTTCGCCTTCTGGGGTGCCGAGGAACTCGGTGACCTCGGCTCGGCGGCCTGGGTGAACGCCCAGCCGGCCACCGAACTAGCGAAGATCAAGAACTACATCAACGTGGACATGGTCGGCGCCTTCGACCACGGCAACCAGACCTGGGGCCTGTACGGCAAGAAGGGCGACGCGCTGTGGACCGGCCTCGACGGGTACATCAAGGGCCAGGGCAAGCAGACCAAGGACGTGACCTCCGAAGCCGGTGACCGCTCCGATCACGCCGCCTTCAAGCGCAAGGGCATCCCGTGGGTCGGCCTGGTCAGCGACACCGTGCCCGCCTGCTACCACCAGGCCTGCGACAAGATCAACACGGTGATCCCGGACGTCAACACCTTCGCCGCGAACGCCACCGCCGACCTGCTGTACAAGCTGGCGGGCTGAGCCGAACGCCCGAGCCATCGCCGCCGAGCGATGGCTCGGGCGACAAAATGGGACTTCAACTCCAGATAACGCCGGGATAACCTGTGAAAATCCCTGCATGTGTTCTGGTCCACCCCCTGCACGGTGGACCGGGCCAACCTCTGGAGTGCTCTATGCGTGTATCGCTGAGGACCGGAATCGGTTTACTCGCTGCCACCGGCACCGCCGTAGCCCTGCTGACCAATAGCCCCACCGTCGATCTGATCCCCTCCGCTGCTGCGGCACCGACGGTGGCCATCTCGGACATCAAGTCGACCCTGAACGAGCTGCAGAAAGTCGCGGATGCCAACGGCGGTACCCGGAGGAATGGATCCGCCGGGTACACAGCGTCGGCGGACTACATCGCGAAAACGGCCACGGCCGCCGGTCTCACGGTGACCAAGGTTCCGTTCAACTTCCAGGGCACCTCCGGCGTGAACGTGATCGCCGACCTGCCCGGAGGCGACGAGAACGACGTCACCATGTTCGGTGCTCACCTGGACTCCGTTCCGGCCGGAGCCGGCCTCACCGACAACGCCTCGGGCAGCGCCGCGGTCATGGCAGTGGCCATCGCCGCGTCCAAGAGCAGCGCGAAGCCGAAGGGGCACCTCCGGTTCGCCTGGTGGGACGCGGAGGAGACCGGCCTGCGTGGCTCGCTCGGCTACCTCGCCGACACCAAGACCGACAAGACGAAGATCAAGCGCTACCTCAACTTCGACATGGTCGGCCAGTTCAAGGACACCAAGACCGTCTGGGGCCTCTACGGCAAGGGCGCCACGGAGAAGGCGGCCTTCGTCGAGGCGCTGAAGGCCAAGGGCTTCACCACCGCCCCCGAGGCGATCGCGGAGAACCGTTCCGACCAGGCCTCGTTCGAGCGTGCGGGCATCCCGACCGCCGGCCTCGCCGGACACCTCGACGGCGCGGATGGCAAGCCCGGACCCGGCGGCACCGCCGGCTGCTACCACCAGGCCTGCGACAAGCTGGGCCGCGTCGACCCCGCAGCCGTGGAGGTCGCCGCGAACGCCGCCGCCACCGCGCTCTACAAGCTGGCGGGCTGAGCCGAACTCACCTGAGGTGGCCGCGTTCCCCGGCCACCTCAGGTGAGGATCAGGCAGGTCGGACCGGGACCCCAGGCCAGGGCCCGCGCCCGCACACCCGAGGGCGGGGGTGAGTCGTGGGATTCCAATTCCCGGATGGAACCGTCCTCCCTGACGTAGGCGCCGCAGGCCAGCGAGATCGCCTTCTCCTGGGACGGCATGGGATTGGGACTGTCGGTTATCAGGTAGAACAGGCCGTTGGCGGCGATGCCGAACGGCGGCTCGTCCAGCCGCACGATCCCGGTCTCGGGTTTCACCACGAGCCGGACGGATTCGCCGCGCCAGTCCAGGACCGCGCCGTCCCGGCGCAGCAGGAGTACCCGGGATATGTCGGCCGCGATGCCGATGATGTCGTGCTTGACCTCGTCCGGCGGCGGCGCCAGGAGTGGTTCGATCCGCGGATCCCGCCTCTTCCCCGGCCAGATGATCGCCCGCCCTGACACCGTCAGTGCCGTGCTGAAGTTCTCCGCAGCGGAGATGGCGACCACATCGCGTTTCGCTTCCCCGGGGATGGTCCCGCTGTCCGGGCCCCAGCCGACGACCTCCCCGTTCGCCAGGAGGGCCAGATTCTGGCCCGGGCTTGTGGATACCTGGATGACACCGGTGAGCCCTGCGGGTATGCCGTCCTGCCCGGTGGAGCTCCTGCCCCATCCGGTCACCGTGCCGTCGGCCTTGAGAGCCAGGAAGTCTCCGCCCCCACTGCCCGCGAGCGCGGTGACACCGGACGACATCGGGGCCGGTGGCGGGCCTTTCAGCTCGGTGGAGGAATAGCCGGTCCAGCTGAGGACCTGCCCGATGCGCACGGTGAGTTCGATGGTCCTGCTGGAGGTGGCCGTACCCCGGATCGCCGTGAGGATCACCGAGTAGGTCCCGGCCGAGCCGAACGTCTGCCGGAACTCTTGATCGCTGGACCGGAACTCCTGACCATTGCCGGTCGCCACCCACTGCCAGCGCTCAGGGCTCGCCCCGGACACATCGGCGGTGAATCGGACGGGCTGGCCGATCACCGGACTCGCTGGATCAGTGGAGATACCGTTGACCCGCGGCGGTTCCTGGGGGTCCTGGACGGTGACCGTGGCTGTCGCCGTGGACAGTCGCCCGCGCGGAGAATTCACGGTCGCCGTCACCGTGTAACCGCCCGGCCGCATCCAGGCATGTCGCAGCGTCGGGCCGCCCCCGGTGGCGCCGTCGCCGAAGTCCCAGGCGACCGAGCCGATCGGCTCGGTGGTCCGCACGGCGAGGCCGAGTTCCTCGCCGACCGCTGCCTGTGCCCGGGGAGTGATGACAATGGAGACCGGCGCGGAACCACCACCCGGGCCGGCCGGGCCGACGGTACCGCGTGGCGACCCGACCGAGGCCACCTCGGCGGGATCCCCCGGTCTGGTGCCGGGTTCGCCCCCTTGCCCCGGTGTCTCCGCTACGCCTTCCTTGGGGCGCTCCGGGTTGTATTTGGTGATCTGGTGCACCGCGCCTTGCGGGTCGAAGACGCCCGCCAGTTCGCCGTCCGGGTCGTTGTAGAACACCCACCCGTCCTTGGCGATCAGCTCGAAGCGCACCGGGTGGTCGAACAGCTGGCGTTGTTCCACGACTCGCGCGCTCGCCAGGTCGACCAGCCATACCCGGCCGAGGCCGTAGTCGGGGACCAGGGTGACGCCACCCAGTTCGACCGGTGCGCCGAGGTCGCTGCCCTGCTCGCCGACGGCGATCGGTGGCCGGCAGTCGGTGTCGCTGAAGTCGCAGTTGACCAGCAGGTTCCGGTTGCTGACGGCGATCAGCACCCGGGAGCGCTCCGCGGAGCCGCCGACTGCCAGGTGATCCGCCGGCCGCAGGTCGGCCCGGGCGGATCTGATCATCTTCCCGGTGTCCGGGTTCAGCAGTTCGGCGACGCCGCGCTTGCTGTCCACTATGGCCGGACGGCCCGCCGCGACGGTGACGGCGGATTTTCCCGGAGTCGTCGCGGCGGCGAGGGAGCGCCGGGTGCCGGACTGGAACCACACCAGGTCCCCGTGGTCCGCGGTGATCGTCCACAGACGGCCGGCGGTGTCCAGGACCGGAGCGCTGATCTCGCCGATTCGTTCTGGATCTCCGCGATGGGCCAGTGTCGCCGGGTCGTACCGGTCGACGACACCGTGCTCGGTGTCCACTGTGTACACGTCCTGCGGCCCGGCGAACAGGGCGGTGGCACCCGGTGCCCTGGCGTGGGAGACCTGGTGGGTGGCGCCATCGATCCGGCTGAGCTCGCCGGCCCTGGTGTTCACCGCGAACGCCGTTCCATCCACTGTGGACGTACGTAGCCCGCTCTCCGGGGGCGCCACCTCGACCCGGCTGGACACCTCGGCGGATGGACCGTTCACCAGGGTCAGCTGGCCCGCCTTACCGGAGGCCAGCCACAGCTCGCCGGACCGCAGCCGGATTCCGGGCGCGTGCGGATCCCCCGAACCACCGAGGGCCAGCGTCGCGCCGACCAGCGCCGCTGCCAGACCCAGGCTCGCCGCGGCGCGCGTTCGGCGCCGCCGGAACCACAGTCGCATGGCGGGACTCCTCAGGTGAGGCCGTAGCAGAGGACGGCCGCGGTCGCGAGGGCGAAGGGCTTGAACCCGGGGGGCACCGGGGGGAAGGAATCCGTGATCGAGACCACGGTGCCGTCGGCCTGGATGGCCGAGTTGCACCCTGCCGCGACCGCCTGGATCCCCAGCTGTTGCGGCTGTTCGGTAGGTGCGGGGGGAAACCGGATGAGTGAGCCGTCCCGGGTGAACCCCAGCCCCTCCTTGATACGCACGATGCCCAGGTCCGGATCCGCTTGCCGGGTGACTCTGGCACCCGACCAGTTCAGCACCGTGCCATCCGACTTCCGCAGCAGGGTGTTGGCGTACATCGCGTCGATCTCGACGATGTCGTGCCGGACCTCCTGTGGCATGACGATCAGATCTTTGACCTCGGGGTCGTCCTTGTGGACCGGCCAGATGACGGCGGCTCCGCTCGAGGTGAGGGCCACACTGAACCCCTGCCCCGCGGAGATGGCGATGACGTCGTGCCGCGCCTCCTCGGGGATCGGCATCGCCGTGGCGCCGCCTCCCCAGAAGATCACCGAGCCGCCCGCGGTCAGCGCCAGGCTGTGATCCCTGCCTGCTGAAACGGCCACGACGCCGCTCAGCCCGGGCGGTACCGAGACCTGCCCGTTGGTGTTGTTGCCCCAGGCATGGACCGTGCCGTCGGCCTTCAACGCGAGGAAGTGCTCACCCCACTGGCTGCCGGACAGCGCGGTCACCCCACTGCCGACCGCGACGGGCGGCGGATAGTCCACCGGCATCCAGGACCAGTCCCGCCACAGGGTGACCTGACCGGTTCGGACGGTTACGTCCGTGGTCCGGGTGACCGCGGCAGCCCCACGGGACACCGTCAGCGTGATCGTGTACTTCCCGGCCGAGTCGAAGGTGTGGTGGAAGTCCGGATCGGTGGACTGCACGGTCGGACCCGGGCCGGTGACCGTCCACTGCCGGCGGTCCGGAGTGCCGCCGGACAGGTCGGCGTGCATGCCCACCCGCTGGCCGATGATCGGTATGGCCGGATCGGTCCACACGCTGCCGATCTGCGGCGGGGTCTGTGGCTCCGCGACGGTGACCGTCGCCGCCGCAGGTGACAGCGATCTGCCCCGGCTGGTCACCGTGGCGCGCACGGTGTAGCTGCCAGGCTGGGCCCAGGCATGGCGCAGCGATGTGCCGCCACCGGTGGATCCGTCGCCGAAGTCCCAGCTGACTGAAGTGATCGGGTTGGTGGTGCGCACCGCGAGGCCGAGTTCCTCGCCGACCGCGCTCTGTGCGCGTGGAGTGACCACAATGGACACATCCGCCGAACCGCTCGCCGGGCCCTGTGCGCCGCTGGGCAGCGAGATCGAGGCGACCTCCGCCGGGTTCCCCGGCCGGGTACCGGGCCGCGTGCCCTGCCCCGGGGCGGGGGACACGCCTTCGCCGGACTGGGACGGGTTGTACTTGGTCACCGGATGCACCGCGCCATGCGGATCGAAGACGCCCGCCAGTTCGCCGTCCGGGTCGTTGTAGAACGCCCACCCGTCCCTGGCGATCAGTTCGAAACGCTTCGGGTGGTCGAACAGCTGGCGTTGTTCCAGCACGCGCATGCCCGCCAGATCGACGAGCCACACCCGGCCGAGGCCGTAGTCCGGGACGAGGGCGATGTCGCCGAGTTCGACCGGGGTGCCCAGCTCGCTGCCGTCCTGGCCGACAGAGATCGCCGGTCGGCAGTCGGTGGCGCTGAAGTCGCAGTTCACCAGCAGGTTCCGGTTACTGACGGCGATCAGTAACCGGGAGCGGCCGGGGGAGCCGCCGACCGCCAGGTGATCCGCCGGCCGCAGGTCGGCCCGGGCGGATCTGATCATCTCCCCGGTGTCCGGGTTCAGCAGTTCGGCGACGCCACGCTTGCTGTCCACCATGGCCGGACGGCCCGCCGTGATCGCCAGCGCGGACTTGCCCGGTGTGCTCGCCGCGGGCCGGGTATGCCGGGATCCCGCGTCGAACCACATCAGGTCGCCGTGTTCCTGGGTGGTCAGCCAGAGGCGCCCGGTGGCATCCAGCACCGGATCGCCGGTCGGCCCGATCTGTTCCGGACTGCCCTGACCGGCCAGGGTCTTCGGGTCGAACCGGTCGATGACGCCGCGATCCGTGTCCACTGTGTACAGGTCTCGCGGTCCGGCGAGAACGGTGGTGGCTCCCGGGGACCGCCGCTCGCTCGTGGTCACCTTGTGGGTGCCGCCGTCGATCCGGCTGACCGCGCCGTCCGTACTGCTCAGCGCGAACGCCGTTCCGTCCATCGTGGCCGTGCGGATCCGTCCGCCGGGCGGCCCGACCTCGATCCGACCGGATACCTCCGCGGCCGGACCGTTCACCAGTGTCACCTGGCCCGCTTGACCGGAACCCAGCCACAGCTCGCCGGACCGCAGCCGGACGCCTGGCGCGTGGGTGTCCTCGGTGTCCCCGAAAGCGAGGACAGCGCCGACCATGCCGAGAACCACGGTCAGGCTCAGGGCGGTGCGGATCCGGTTCCCGGTCATATCCCGGCCTTTCGCAACAGGGGCCTGGGATCCAAGGTGGACAGCAGTCGGCGCAGGGACAGCGGCTGCGGGTACAGCTCGGCCCGCAACCGGTCCTCCAGCGTCCAGGCCAGCTCGGCGTCCGATGTGGATGTCAGATGAGGCGCGTAGATCGCCATGTCGACCAGCGAGGTGGCCGCCCGCGGAGTGCTGACGGCCAGACTGTGGTGAGCCAGTTCCGCGATCTCGCTGGTCGTCGCCGACCACGGGGCAGTGACTCCACGCTCGACCAGCCGGTCGGTCATCTCCGACCAGGCGCCGAGCACGCCCCGCCGCCGGCGGCGTCGTCGGCGCACGGTCTTGGCGGTGACGACGGACCCCACCAGGGCCAGCAGCAGGGCACCGGAACCGATTCCGGCCCAGATCGCCCCGGCCACCGGCTGCGCCGGGGTGGCCTCGGGGCGCCGGTCCTGACCGTCACCCGCCTGAGGGAGGGGAGCTGGTCGCTGGGGCGACGGCGCGGGCGCCACGATCGGCGGCTCCGGCGCGGGCGGCCGCTGCGTCCCGAGGTACTGGCCGGTGGTGTCGAAGGGCACCCAGCCCACGCCCTGGAAGTCCACCTCGGACCAGGCGTCGGCGTTGCCGGTGGTCACGGTGAACCGGTCGCCCACCGGATTCTGCAACCGGTAGCCGACGGCGACCCTGGCCGGCAGCCCGATGCTCCGGGCCAGCACGGTGAACGCGGCGGCGCGCTGCTCGGCGTATCCCGGCTCCTGACCGGTGATCACCGTGCTCCGCAGCGCGGCGAGGGAATGCCCAGCCGGGGTGTCGGTGCTGGCCGTGCGCTCCGCGAGGAACTCGGCCAGTGCCAGCGCCTTCCGGTACGCGGTCGGCTTGTCATCGGTGATCCGGTGTGCCAGTGCCGTCATGTCGGCGGGCATGTCCGAGGGCAGCCGGGTGAGTTCCGGGGTGACGGCGGGCGTCGCCCGGTCCAGCCGGTCGTCCCGCCTCGGCGAGGTGCCGGTGAGTTCGTAGCGCAGACCACGCAGCATCGGTGCGGTGCTGACCAGGGTGTCGCGGCCTGTGTCGATACCGGCGGGCAGGGTCAGCCCGGTCAGCGCGGTGATGGTGCCGGAGACCGGGAGGTACGGCCCGGTCAATGCCGCGATCTCCACCTGGGTGTGCTGGCCGTCGGTGCCGGTCAGCCGGGTGCCCAGCGGCCGGTAGGTGTGGGATTCGGTCCACCGCCTGCCGTCGTACTGATCCAGAGCGGCGATCCGCATCCGGTCCACCTCGGGAGTCGTCCGGACGGTGAACAGATGCTGAGCAGGCTCGGTCTTCAGCTGCGGCTTGATCAGCGACAGCGGGTTGGCCGCCTCGGTCACGTCCACCGGCAGTGGACGCAGCGCCCGGGGATCGAACCGGTTCTCGGCGGACAGCGCCGGTGCGGCCGACAATCCCAGCGCCAGGCAGGCGACGGCGATGAGCGCGCCGACCGGCTGGACGGCCGCGGTCCTGATCACGAGGTACACGACGGCGACGACCAGGAATGTCGCGGTGGCGGCCAGGTGGGCCGCGGGCTGCGCGCCGGTCAGCCCCAGACTGATGATGAAGGTCAGCACCGGCGGCAGCAGCGGCACCAGCCGCAAGCGGGTGCGCAAGGTCAGCAGAACGGCTACGAACGTGGCCGACCAGGACAGCAGGGCGGGCGTCGCGAGCAGGATTCCGCTCACGTCGGCGGGCAGCGCGATGGTCAACATCCGGGACCAGCCACTCAGCAGCGCATGTCCCAGATCGTGAGCGGTCCGGATCGTCGGCAGACCGGAGCCCAGTGACGCGGGAAACAGCAGGTACCCGGCGAGCACGGTGAAACCGGCCACTCCCAGGATGCCCGCGCCCCACCGCAATCGGGCGGACACCGCCGCGAGGGCCGCGGCACACAGCGTGACCGTGAGCAGGATCCACAGGTAGCCGGTGGTGGCGAAAAAGGACCGGTAGAGCAGGGTGGAGGCGGCGACCGACAGCGCGATGAGTAACGCGCAGACCAGGTCACGCACGGTGATTCGCCCTCCAGGAACCCCAGCGGTCGTGCAGGAACGACCGGCATCCTCCAGTTCATCACGAGACGGTCAAGAACGCCATCGCCAGGGTGGCGTAGCCAACGCCCACGGGCCCCGGGGGCAGGACTAGCATCGAGGCAAAACCCCATAGTCGTGGTGCTAGGAGATAGACACATGGCCCAGAGTCCCGTCACCGTCACGGTCACCGGCGCCGCCGGTCAGATCGGCTACGCGCTGCTGTTCCGCATTGCCTCCGGCCAGCTGCTCGGTCCGAACGTGCCGGTGCGTCTGCGCCTGCTGGAGATCACCCCGGCGCTGAAGGCCGCCGAGGGCACCGCGATGGAGCTGGACGACTGCGCCTTCCCGCTGCTGTCCGGCATCGACATCACCGATGACGCCAAGGCCGCGTTCGACGGCGCCAACGTCGCGCTGCTGGTCGGCGCCCGCCCGCGGACCAAGGGCATGGAGCGGGGCGACCTGCTGCAGGCCAACGGTGGCATCTTCAAGCCGCAGGGCGAGGCCATCAACTCCGGTGCCGCGGACGACATCCGCGTGCTGGTGGTCGGTAACCCGGCCAACACCAACGCGCTGATCGCCCAGCAGCACGCGCCGGACGTTCCGGCCGAGCGGTTCACCGCCATGACCCGGCTGGACCACAACCGCGCGCTGTCGCAGCTCGCCGGCAAGCTGGGTGTCACGGTCAACGACATCAAGAAGCTCACCATCTGGGGCAACCACTCCGCGACCCAGTACCCGGACCTGTTCCACGCCGAGGTGAACGGCAAGATCGCCGCCGAGCAGGTCGAGCACGAGTGGCTGAAGGACACCTTCATCCCGACCGTCGCCAAGCGCGGTGCCGCGATCATCGAGGCTCGTGGCGCCTCCTCCGCCGCCTCCGCGGCCAACGCGGCGATCGACCACGTGCACACCTGGGTCAACGGCACCCCCGAGGGTGACTGGACCTCCGCGGCCATCCCGTCGGACGGCTCCTACGGCGTGCCCGAGGGCATCATCTCCTCCTTCCCGGTCACCTCGAAGGACGGCAAGTGGGAGATCGTCCAGGGCCTGGAGATCGACGACTTCTCCCGTGAGCGCATCGACGCCTCCGTGGCCGAGCTGGTCGAGGAGCGCGACGCGGTCAAGGCCCTCGGCTTGATCAAGTAGCACTTTCTGCAGATTCTGCGCCCTTTGCAGAATCCATGGAAAGTGCTCCACTCAAGGGGCGGTTTCCGAGTGGAGACCGCCCCTTGAGCATGGCTTAGGACAGTTGGACCTTGAGTTCGGCCTGGTAGGAGTTCAGCCGGGTGAATACCGAGGACTTCCGGCCGTCGCAGCCGGACTCGCCGAAGGAGACGACGCCGATCAGCCGGCCGTTCGCGGCGAGCGGGCCGCCGGAGTCGCCGGTGCAGGTGGTCTGTCCGGCGGTCTCGCCCGCGCACACCATCGAGGCCGGGTCGTAGTTGGTGTAGTAGCCGCGGCAGCCGGCGTCACCGAGCACCGGCAGGTCCACCTTCTTCAGCGTCTCGGAGGGCTTGCCGTTGCCCGAGGTGAGGCCCCAGCCCAGTGAGACGGCGGGTGTGCCCGCCTTGTAGGCGTCCGCGCCGTCCACCAGCGGCAGCGGGGCGTAGCCGGTGACCGGCGCGGCCAGGGTGAGAACCGCCAGGTCGTTCTGGATCGTCTGTGAGTTCCACTTCGGGTGCACCCACTTCTTGCTGATCTTGGCGATCAGGCCGTCGGTGGCGGCGTGCTTCTGCCTGCCGAACACCACCGCCTCGACCTTGGCGCCTTCGCCGAGGCAGTGCGCCGCGGTGATCACCTTGGTCGGGGTGACCAGGGTGCCGCCGCAGTAGTCGTTCTTGCCGTCCGCGGTCGCCAGGAAACCGACCCACGGGGTCTGCTTGATGTCGGCGACCTGGCCGCCGACCACGACTGGGCGGATCTCGGCGTTGTGCTGAACGGCTGTCAGGCCGATTGCCGCCAGCGTGGCGGCCAGAGCAAGGCGAAGCAGGGTTTTCGCCATGTCACTCTCCCTATCCTGTTATTACGCTCCGATCACGATACCCGGCGCGGTCCGGCGTTAGGGCGGCGTAAATCCGGGGCCGGGGATCTTGCCGGGGACATCCGGGATCGATGTAATCCGGGTATGGGCATCGCTGTGGGATCCGTCGTGCGACACGACGACCGGCCGCCAAGTCACGGCCGCTGAGCATCCGCCTGCCCTTCTTCTGGTTTATCCCGGCGCGTTCGCGCCTCTAGTCCACTATGGATGGACCCCTCATGTCTGTTGCGCTCGTAACGGGCGCCACCAGCGGTATCGGTCTCGAGACCGCCCGCAGGCTGGCGCAGGACGGCTTCACCGTGCTGGTGCACGGTTCGGCTCCGGAGCTCGCCGAGTCGGCGGTGAACCAGCTGGCCTCCTCCGGAGTGGAGGCGAGCAGGCTGCATCCGTTCGCCGCGGACTTCAGCTCGCTGGGTCAGGTGCACCGGCTGATCACCGAGATCCGGGACCGTTTCCCGCTGATCGACGTCCTGGTCAACAACGCGGCCACCGGTGGCAGTCACCACCGGATCCTGACCGTGGACGGCCACGAGCAGACGTTCCAGGTCAACTACCTGGCCGCCTACCTGCTCACCCGGGAACTGGGCGGCGCGGTGCGCCGGGTGGTCAACGTGTCCTCCTCACTGCACCGTGGCGGCAACATCAACTGGACCGACGTCAACCGGGACAAGCGCTACACCAAGTCCTCGGCCTACGCGCAGTCCAAGCTGGCGCTGACCATGCTCACTCCCGCCCTGCTGGAGCAGGGCCGGGTCGCGGTCAGCGTGCACCCGGGCATCTTCGAGACCGCCCTGTTGCCGAACTACAGCTACCGGGGCCGTCCGGTCGGCGAGGCCGCCGAGCCGGTCGCCCGGCTGTGCACCCTGGACGTGGAGCAGATCAACGGCCGCTACTTCGACGACCGTTACCCGGTGGCGCCGTCGGTCGCCTCCAGCGATCACCGCTCGGTGCAGCGGCTGTGGAAGCTCAGCGAGCGGCTCACCGCCCCGGCGCTGGTGTAGCCCCATGTCCAAGCGAGCCCGGAAGAAGCGCTCCCGCCGGAAGAACGCCGCCAACCACGGCAAACGCCCCAACGCCTGACCACTGATGCTCCGGAGTTGGCGATGTTCGACTGTGCCCGATTTCTTGGCAGCCCGAACATCGCCAACTCCGGGACCACTGGCTACAGCACCTGGGTGCGTAAGACGGGGGAGGAGATGATCTCCGCCGGGGTGTAGCGCTCGGTGAGCCATTGGTTCTGCGAGAACAGCCGGGTCTGGTCGGCGAACCGCGGACTGGACGGGTTGTCCGACTGCGAGTAGGTCAGGATCTGCTTGCCGTGCGGGCCGTGCGGGCCGAACTCGACGGCCATCACGAAGCTGGAACCGTGCACGATGTCCGCGTAGGTCCCGTCCGGCCGCTGGCCGGCGGCGTTGATCACGTTGAAGCAGCCCTCACCGCCGCTGCAGCCGTGAATCGGGATGCCCGCCCGCTGCTGTGCCTGGCCCAGTGGCATGTCCGGCTTCGCCAGGAGCTGAGCGGTCTTGGTCAACGCGGGTCGTAGTCCGGCGTAGTCCGGGTTCAGCTCCCGTGGCGTGGTCAGCGGCTGGGCGGCGTCGAACGGGACGCGGAACGCGTCCTGGCCCGGTCGCAACAGCCCCCAGAACATCCGCCAGGCCACCGCGCCCCGTGAGTCCGTACCTCCCCGGGTGTCCCAACCGGCCAGCGCCGTGCACAGTGGACGGACATCGGCGCCGTCCATCGTCCGGCACACCGAGACCACGGTGTCGCGGAACAGCTCCCCGGTCAGGTTCCGGTCCTCGTCGAAGGTCGCCAGCAGGCTGTCCACGGTGAACTTCTTCCCGGCGACCATGTCCAGGCCCACCTTGGTGCGCCAGGACCGCGGGGTGTCGGCATCCCCGAAGATCCTCGGGTAGTGCAGCGGCTGCGCGGGATTGGTCAGCCACAGGCTCTCGTTCGCCTGGTGCACGAAGTCGTCCCGGGTGATCCGCGGCATCCGCTCCGGGCCGAACAGTCCCGGCTCCAGCGCCGAGCGATCGGTTCCCCAGTCGCACGACCTTCCCGCTCCGTTCAACGCCACCAGGTACGGATACGGCGGCGCGGGCACCGCGCAGCGGTCCAGCTGCTCGTCGGTGACGTGCGGGACCACCCCGGAGTCGGTGAGGTAGGCCTTGCCGCTGGCGTCGGTGGCGATGGTGTTTATGAACGGCATGGCCTGATAGCGGTCCTGGGCCGCGCGCAGGTCGTCCAGCGATCGGGCCTTGGCCATACCCAGCCACTCGTTGCCCTGCCGCAGGTTGTCGATGTTGGCCGAGCGCATGGCGAAGGCGTGGTCGGCGGTCCAGCCGCCGGCCAGGACCGGGCCGTACCGGGTGGTCCACACCGCGCCGTTCTTGGTCATCTTCTCGGTCCTGCCGTCCACCAGGTAGGCGGTCGGATCACCGGGGACCAGGTCGAGCCGGTACAGCGTGGCCCGCTGTGCGGTGGACACGGTGTGGGTCCAGGCCACGTGCTGGTTGTGCCCGATGATGATCAGCGGGCTGCCGCCGATGCTCGCCCCGGCCACGTTCAGCTCGCCGGGGATGGTCAGCTGCGCCTGGTAGAAGCGGTTGATGCCGTGCCACGGGAAGTGCGGGTTGGCCAGCAACATGCCGGTGCCGCCCTGGGTGGAACCGGCGCCGAACGCGTACGCGTTGGACCCGACGCGCTCCTCGGACCGGGTGGAGGTCACCACCGGCGTGCCCTGTCCGGGTGGCGCCGCGGTCACCAGGTCGGCCTGGACCGCGCTGGTCCCCTCCAGCTCGGCGCTGTCGTAGGTGATCCGCCAGAGATCCAGTTCGGTGACCGGTCCGACCCATGGTTTCCCCTGACAGCGGGGATCGGACAGGTTCGCCGCCCCGGTCTCCGCCAGGTATCTGTTCACGCCGGCCGCGTAGCCGCGCACCATGTCGCGTACCTGGTCGGTGGGACCGAGTGGAGCGGGCTTGGCCAGCAGCTCGCGGAGGTGTCCCTCCTCGCCGTGCCATCGCTGGTAGGCGTCACTGTCCCGGTTGGTCAGCGGCCTGCCCAGCGAGGCGCCGGACTCGGCATCCGGCCCGAAGTAGCGGGAGCGGTCCCCGCGCACGGTGACCACGGCGTTCGCCAGGGTGCAGAGCTCGTCCTCGGCATAGGCATGCCCGATGCCGATGCCCAGGTCGCGGTAGCCGCGGGCGGTGATGTGCGGAATGCCGCCCTCGGTGCGTTGGATGAGGATCCCGGACGGCGCTGCGGCCACCGGGGTCGCGGTGGCCAACAGCAGGGCGGCCGCCACGAAGATCGAACGTGTTCGCATGTATTCCCCCTCGATGCGATGTCGGTCTGCCGAACGTATCGGGGAAAGCAGAGGTGGGGAATGCGGAAAACCCCCGGATGTGGATCCGGGGGTTCCCTGTGGACAACTCGGAACTACAGCTGGGCCTTGATGTCGTCCAGCGCGCTGATCAGCTCGCCGTACACGCCGGGAGCGTTCGCTCCGGCGCATCCCTTGCCCCAGGAGACGACGCCGATCAGCTTGCCGCCGACGATCAGCGGGCCGCCGGAGTCGTTCTGGCAGGAGTCCTTGCCGCCCTCGGCCAGGCCTGCGCAGACCTCGGTGGCCGGGTGGAGTCCGGAGGTGTAGGACTTGGCGCAGTTGGCGTCGCTGATGATCGGCACGGTCACCTTGCGCAGGTCATCGGAGTTGGTGCCGCCCGATTTCTGGTGGCCCCAGCCGTACACGGTGGCCGGAGTGCCCTCCGGGTACAGGCCGGTGTCGGACTTCTCCACGACCGTCACCGGCGCGTAGCCGGTCACCGGTGTCTCCAGCGTCAGCACCGCGAAGTCGTATCCCGTGCCGGAACCCGGCGCGGAGTATTTCGGGTGCTTCCAGGACTTGGCGATCTTGACGGTGGTGCCTCCGCTGCCGGTCAGGCCCTTCTGCCGCCCGAAGGTGACGGAAGAGGCGCGCACACAGTGTGCTGCGGTGATCGCCTTGGTCGGGGTGACCAGCGAGACGCCGCAGCCGGTGAACTTGCCGTTCGTATCGCTGTAGTAGCCGAGCCACGGGGTCTGCTTGATGTCGGCGACCTCGCCACCGACGATCGGTTTCGGACCGGCGGTCGGGGTCACGGAAATGACGCCGGTACCGGCGAACAGGGCCATGCCGGCTACAGCAGCAGCGCCGAGCAGGCCGAGGCGACGCAGGGTTTTCGCCACGATAGGTGCCTTTCATACAGGGAATGTGAGGTCACCGTAAATTGGCTATAGATCGGCACAGAACGGCCATTCGGCGTATTCCGGCCCGCATCCGGATATCCGCATGTGCGCATGGCATGGCGGCATGCACTGTTGACGCCCGTCGATGGGCGGTGGGGGGCTGGGTCTGGCTGTTGGGGAAAGCGGCTTTGGAGGAGGGGTGGGGGGGGGGCTGGGGTCTTTCCTGCCTGCGTGTTGGGTGGGGGCACGCCGGTCTGGGTCGGGGCCGAAGGGCGGCCTCTGGCCCCGGTAAAGGCTCCGAAAGACGCTTTCAGTGCCCCCAGCGGCCCAAGTTCCGCATTGATCAAGGCCACTCAGCGCGACACGGTGTCGAAATGGGGCGACACGCCGTGATCTCCCACGATGTGGACGTCCACTGTGGACGGTGAGTACCTGAAGGCGTCCTTTGTTTACCTCAGGTAAACGAAGGACGCCTTCAGTGCGCCCAAGTAAACGATGGCGTCCTTCAGGTCCACCGCGGAAGCGGCCCATCCCCGCCAGTCCGGCGTGCCCCCACCCAACACGCAGGCAGGAAAGACCAAGCCCGAAGCCCGACTCCCCCTCCAAAGCCATCCTTCGCCAACAGCCAGACCCAGCCCCCACCTGCTTCGATGGTCAGCGCAGGTGTGGCTGGATCTCGTCCAGCAGGGCGATCAGTTCCACATGGACGCCGGGCACATCGCAGCCGTCGCCGCCCTCGATCACGCCGATCAGCTTGCCACCGGCCACGACCGGGCCGCCGGAGTCGCCCTGGCAGCTGTCCTTCCCGCCCGTGCAGAACTCGGTGCCGGGGTCGAACTCGTTCCGGAAGTGGTCCTTGCAGGTGCTGTCGGCGGTGACCGGCCGGGTCACCTGATGCAGCTCCGTGGAGCCCTCGACATCGCCCCAGCCCAGCGCGGTGGCCGGGGTGCCGGCGGCGTACAGGGCGGCGTCGTTCGCCTCGACCAGGGGCAGCGGCCGGTAGCCGGTGATCGGGTGGTCCAGGGCCAGCACCGCGATGTCGTGCACGGCGTCCTGCCACACGGTGGTGAACCGGACCACCACCCCGCGCTGCTGCCTGCGGTCCTGCCTGCCGAAGGTGAGGTATTCGTCCTCGCCGAGGCAGTGCGCGGCGGTGATCGCCCTGGTCGGGCTCACCAAAGTGGCGGCGCAGTCCTGGTAGCCGGCATTGATCGTGCTGAGATACCCGATCCACGGGTTGCGGCGGATGTCGGTGGGCTCGCCGACGATCGCGGTGGCGGCGGTGGCGCTGGACATGACGGTGGCCATGGCGGCCAGACCGGCGATCCACAGGCGAGTTCTCGGCACCGGAGTTCCCTTCGAGGTGTGTCGCCCCGCCTAACTCCGGTGCCGGAACGATCGACGCGCCGATTAACCCGATCCGGTAAAACAGCGAATCCTTCCGCCGGGAACGGGCGGAAGGATTCGCTGGCAGAACAAGGATTTACAGCTGGGCCTTCACCGCGTCGAGCACGCCGGTGAGGCGGGTGTAGACGCCGGGCTTGTTGGCGCGGGCGCAGCCCTCACCCCAGGAAACGACGCCGACCAGCGTGTTGCCGACGACCAGCGGGCCACCGGAGTCACCCTGGCAGGAGTCCTTGCCGCCTTCCTTGTACCCGGCGCAGACCTGGGTCTGCTTCAGGTAGCTGCTGCCGTAGACGGCGGAGCTGCTGCAGTACGCGTCGCTGGTGAACGGCACGTCCACCTTGCGCAGCTGCGAGGACACGCTGCCACCTTCACTGGTGGCGCCCCAGCCGAGCGTGGTGGCGACCTTGCCCTCGGCGTACAGGCCCTCCTCAGCGGCGGTGATCAAAGTGGCGGGGGTGTAGCCGCTGACCGCGGTGGCCAGGGTCAGCACGGCGACGTCATTGAGCATGGTGGACGCGTTGTACTGCGGGTGCGTCCAGGTCTTGGAGATCTTGACCGTGGTGCCACCGGTTCCGGTGTTGTTCGCCCGGCCGAAGGTCACGGAGTCCTTGTAGATGCTCGCGCAGTGCGCGGCGCCGATGACCTTGGTCGGGCTGACCAGGGTCAGGCCACACCCGGAGTACTTGCCGGACGCGTTGGACGCGTAACCGACCCAGGGGTAGGCCTTGATGTCGGCGATCTCGCCACCGACGATGCGGTTGGGGGTTCCGGCCGTCGGGGCGATCGACAGCACGCCGGTCCCGGTGAACACACCGAGTCCGACGAGTGCGGCAGCACCGAGCAGGCCAAGGCGACGCAGGGTTTTCGCCATGATCCATCCTTATTCCGTTGTGAAACAGCGGTGTAGTAAAGGTATGGATCGGCTAGCTATGCCATATAGGTCCGTCTGGGCTTTGAAATTCACAGACGAGGTACGCGGACGGAAGCAGTGGGTTACTCCCGTCCGCGCGTGCCCGGTTATCAGGGACTCTGCAATTCGTCGGCCACGGCCTCCAGTACCCCGGTGATCCGGGTGTACACGCCGAACTTGTCGGCTTTGGCGCAACCATCACCGAAGGAGACGATGCCGATCAGTTTTCCGTCGGCCACCAGCGGGCCACCGGTGTCGCCCTTGCAGGCGTCCTTGGCGCCATCCCCGGCACACACCATGGTCTCCGGGTCGAACTTCTGGCCGAACGCCGTCTGGCAGGCGCTGTCGGCGACGAGCGGGACCTCGGCCTGCAGCAACTGGTTCGACAGGGCGCCGCCATCGCTGGTGGTGCCCCAGCCGAGCACGGTCGCCTTGGTGCCCGCGTCGTACAGCTCGGCGTCGGTGAACAGCAGGATCGGCAGCGGTACCACGCTGGAGTCCTGAACCGGCTTCTCCAGCGTCAGCACCGCGATGTCGTTCTTCTTGGTGGTGGCGTCGAAGTCCGGGTGCGGGAAGACCTTGCTGACCCGTACCGTGTCACCGGTCTCCACCAGCACGTTCTGCCTGCCGAAGGTCGCGAAGGTCTCCTCTTTCGGATCGGGGTAGCAACTCGCGGCGCCGATTGCCTTGGTCTCGCTGACCAGGGTCAGTCCGCAACCGAGGAACTGACCTTCCGCACTGCTCTTGAAGCCGATGAACGAGGTCTTGGCGATGTCGCCGACCTCGCCGTCGACGATCGAATGAGAACTCGGGCTGACCGAGATGACTCCGGCACCGGTCAGGGTGCCGAGAACGAGCAGTGCGGCCGCGCCGAGCAGACCGAGGAATCTCACCATGATCCGTCCTACAACTGGTCCGAGATGACGTCCAGCACACCCGTGAGCCGGGTGTAGACGCCGGGGAATCCGGCACGGGCGCAGCCGTCGCCGAAGGAGACGACACCGACCAGCTTGCCGCCGGCCACCAGGGGACCACCGGAGTCGCCCTGGCAGGAGTCCTTACCGCCGTCCTTGAAGCCGGCGCACACCATGGTGTCCGCCTTGAAGTCGCCCTTGTACGCCGTCGTGCAGGTGTTGTCGCTGACGAAGGGCACGGTCACCTGGAGCAGGTTGTCGGACAGGTCGCCGCCCTCGCTGGTGGTTCCCCAGCCGAGCACGGTCGCGTCCTTGCCCGCTCCGTACAGCGCTTCGTCCTTGGCGCTGATCAGCGTGATCGGCTTGACCTCGGTGACCGCCTTGGCGAGGGTCAGCACGACCACGTCGTTGCCGCCCTCGACACCGCGGAACCCGGGGTGCACGAAGACCTTGGCCACCTTCACCGTCACCCCGTCCTTGCCGGACAGCTTCTGCCTGCCGAACGTGGCGAAGGTTTCCTCGTCCGGATCGGTGTAGCAGTGCGCGGCGGTGACCGCCTTGGTCGGGCTGACCAGGGTGAGGCCACAACCTTGGTACTGACCCGCCTCGTTGCTCTTGTAGCCGATGAACGGGGTCTTCGTGATGTCGCCGGTCTCGCCGCCGACGATCGCACCGGGGGTCGCCGCCGTGGGCGCAACAGAGATCACGCCGGTACCGGTCAGAGCGCCGAAGCCCAAGAGGGCGGCCGCTGCGAGCATGCCGAGGCGAGGCAGGGTTTTCGCCATTTTCCGTCCTTGTCGTGCAGAGGGATCGATGTCGGGTGAGCGAGTGGTCAGCGCTGGCCGGAGACGATGTCGAGCAGGCCGATCAGCCGGGTGTAGACCCCGGGCTTGCCCGCCCGGGCGCAACCGTCGCCGAAGGAGACGACGCCGATCAGCTTGCCGCCGGAGACCAGCGGGGCACCCGAGTCGCCTTGGCACGCGTCACGGCCGCCTTGGACCAGGCCCGCGCACACCATGGTCGCCTGGACGAACCGGGCACCGTAGGCGGTCTTGCAGGTGGTGTCGCTGATCAGGTCGATGTCCGCCGACCGCAGGTCGTTGGACAGCTGCCCGTTCTCGTTGGTGTTGCCCCAACCGAGCACGGTCGCCTGACCGCCCGGGCCGTACAGGTCGACGTCACCGGAACCGACCAGGGTCACCGGCAGCACGTCGCCGACCTCCTCGTCCAGGGTCAGCACGGCCACGTCACTTCCGCCGTCCACGCTCTGGAAGTCCGGGTGCAGCAGCACCTTGGCCACCTTGACGGTCGTCCCGTCGGAGCCGTCGAGCTGTTGCCTGCCGAAGGTGACGAACTCATCGGCGGACGCGTTCGCAAAACAACTTGCGGCGCTGATCGCGGTCGTCGAGTTGACCAGGGCCACCGCACAATTACGGAATTTGCCTTCGGCGTCGCTGCGGAAGCCGACGAAGGAGTTGTCCGCGATATCGGCGATCTGGCCGCCGACGATGCCATGTGATCCACCGGAGGTGGGCGAAATGGAGATCACATTCGTGCCCGCGAGGGCACCGACACCGATGATCGCGGCCGCGCTCAGCAAGCCGAGGCGAGACAGGGTTTTCGCCATGTTCAGTCCTAGTTGCCAGGGAATTGTTTCTTTACGGCAACGGTAGGTACGGCCCGGTCACCCCATCGGTTCACGCCGATCGGTAGAAGCTATACCGGGATCCACTCCGCGTTGGCGCCGCAGATGATCACGCACGGCAGCTCACCGGGCACCTTGCCTGCGAGGAAGGCCGCGAACGCCACCGCGCCGCCAGGCTCGACCGCCAGCTTGAATTCCCGCCACAGCCGCTGCTGCGCGTCCTTGATCTGCTCGTCGGTGACCAGCTCGCTGACCACCTCCGGCGCGCTCAGCACTGACAGCGGGATCTCGCCGATCATGGTCGCGCCCAGTGAGGAGGCGGCGACCGAGTCCACAGGGGACTCCACCGGCCGTCCGGCGGCCAGTCCATTGTGGATCGCGTTGCAGTGTTCCGGCTCGACCACCACGGTCGTGCGGCCGCGACCTGCGGCAACCGCGGTGCCCGCGGCCAGCCCACCGCCGCCGCCGGCCACCACCAGCACGTCGATCTCGGGCGCCTCGTCGACCACTTCCAGCGTCACGGTGCCCTGACCGGCGATCACCGCGGCCTCGTCGTAGGCGTGCAGGTACTTGCCGCCACCCCGGGCGGCCTCGGCGCGGGCCTCGGCGGCCGCCTCCGCGTAGCTGCTGCCCACCTTCATCACCTGGGCGCCCGCCGCCACGATGGCGTCCACTTTGGCCGGTGGCGCCGTCTCCGGGACGTAGACCAGGGCCGGGAAACCCAGCAGCCGGGCGGCGGTGGCCACCGCGATGCCGTGATTGCCACCGGAGGCGGTGATCACCCGGTGTGGTAGGTCCTCACTGGACAGCAGCGCGTTGAGCGCGCCGCGCACCTTGAAGGACCCGGTCAGCTGCAGGTGTTCCAGTTTGAGGGCCACGCCGCGACCGTCCACTTCGGCCAGCAGCAGCGGAGTCTGCCGGATGTACGGGGAGATGCGGTCGGCCGCCTCCCGCACATCGCGCAGGGCAGGTCCGGACTGGGTGCTGGCTGGGCTGGTCATGCCCGAAGTTTCCTATTGCGGAGCGGTTTTCGCGATTCGTATCAAACCGTGTGTCCGTCACATCACCGTAAAGATGATCAAGAAACCCTCCCGTGGTGAGATACCCGGGTGACCGAACTGTCCCTGGCCCCAGGCACGTACACCGGAATCGGCTCGCTGCCCGGTACCGATCCGCTCGAAGCCGCCCGCATCGTGCTCGGTGAACTGCCGCTGCTGCCCCACCTTCCGGAGTTGCCCGCCAGGGGAGTCGGTGCGGACATGATCGGCCGCAGCTGCGGCCTGCTGGTCGACCTGGCCGTCGAGGTCGTGCCCTCCGGCTGGCGGATCGCCGCCCACCCCGGACGCGATCACCGCCGCGCGGTGGAGGCGCTGCGTCGGGATCTGGACGCCTTCGAGGAGGCCCTGGAGACCACGGGTAGCAAGCCGGAGGTGCTGAAACTGCAGGCCACCGGTCCGTGGACGCTGTGCGCCGGTGTGGAACTGCAGCGCGGCCACCGGGTGCTCACCGATCACGGCGCGGTCCGCGAGTTCGCCGCCTCGCTGGCCGAGGGCCTGTCCCAGCACGTCGCGGAGGTCTCGCGGCGCACCGGGGCGCGGATCGTCCTCCAGCTGGACGAGCCCTCACTGCCCGGCGTGCTGGCCGGGCGACTCCCGACGGCGTCCGGCTACGGCACGGTGCGCGCCGTGTCGGAGGCGGCGGCCCGCACGTTGCTGCGCTCGGTCATCGATTCGCTGGACGTACCGGTCGTCATCCACTGCTGCGCGCCGAAGCCGCCGATCACCCTGCTGCGCGAGGCCGGCGCGGCCGGAGTCGCCTTCGACCTTTCACTTCTGGGCGACAGCAGTACGGCATGGGACCAGGTCGGCGAGGCTGTCGAAGCCGACACGACATTGTTTCTGGGTCTGGTTCCCAGCACGGAGCCCGCGGAATCCGTAACGTGGAAACAAGCCGCGCAGCCCGCGATCGATCTGTTCGGCCGTCTGGGGTTCTCGGGCCGCACGCTCGCCGAGCGGGTTGTGCCCACCCCGGCCTGTGGGCTTGCCGCCGCCACCCCACAGTGGGTACGACGGTCGTTGTCCGTGCTGGGCGACGTGGCCGCCGCATTCGCTGAATCCGACTGAGGAGAGTGACTCCAGGTGTTGCCCTGGCGCAGGCGAAAGCCAGTCGAGGTTGATCACACCGTGCTGGCCCAGCGGTTCTGGGCCGAGTGGGAGGACTTCCTGCCACACGTCTCGGCCGCCCTCGGTGAAGGCGACCTGTCCCAGGTGGAGAACCGGCTGTGTGAGCTGGTGGCGGCCGTGCACCCTGACCTCGGCTTCACCATCGAACGCGGGCTGAACGCGGTCTACGCGCTCGTCGTCTCTGCGCAGGGCGACCCGGATCTGCGGCCCTACACCGACGCGTGGCTGGCGCAGGCCCCGGTGCCCTCGATGACCTGGGAGTACCACGACGCGGTGCCGCCGGTCCCGGATCCGACCGAGGTCACGGTCAACCTGGGCGCGCAGCGCATCGCGTTGCGCGAGGTCCGGGTCGTGGCCTGGGTGGACGAGGTGGACGGTGTGGTCGACGTGGCCGTCTATCACCCGGCGATGAACGACCTGGACGACGCGGCCCAGGCCGCGATGACCTTCCTGCCGCTGGACGCCACGCTGGGCGAGAGGCTGGCCGCGGATCGGCTGCGCCGGGTGGAGACCGCCACGGTCGCCCCCACCGACGCGATCAGCCTGCTGGAGTTCCGGCAGCTGGTGCGTGACCTGGACGCGAAGAGCCCCAGCAGCGCGTCCTGACCCGATCCCAGCCGGGGTCGCCCTGCGAGATGAATCCGAGCCACGCCGCCTGAACCGGGCGGCGTAGCTCCTCCAGTTCCCGCTCGGTGGCTCCGGCCAGCATCGGCGAGCCCGCCCAGGCCCGCTGGTCGCCGAACAGGAACGGCAACTCGATGCAGTGCGTGGCACCGAACTCGGATTCCGGTGCCGCGTAGTCGAACCGGTACCGCCACACCCGCGCGCCCGCCTTCGTCAGGCGCCCGGCGAGCGCGCTGCTCGGCCTGCCGAACAGCATCGCGCCGCTGATCCGCTCCAGCAGTGGGACCCGGCTGAGCACCGGATTGCGCCGGTAGAAGGCGGCCGTCTCCTCGGCGGTGGTGCCGATCAGGACGTCGAGTTCCGGGGCCCGCCGGGTCATGGTCGCCTGCCAGACCTGCTCGGTGAGCAGTCCGCCGGGGTGGAAGGGCGGCAGGGCGTGCAGGCCGAACCGGCCGGCCGTGGCGACCATCGTGCGTTGCTGGGCGGCCAGGATCCGGTCGATGGGGGCCGTTCGCGGATCTTCGCCGAGCTCGCCCAGGAACCTTGCCGAGCCCGTCCGGGTCTCCTCTGGTGAACCGAGACCCATCCCCGCGGGCACGCTCTGCACGATCGCCCGGCGGAACAGGCCCGCCGCCTCCGGCAGGCCGAGCAGGCAGTACACGCTGTGTGCACCCGCCGACTGGCCGGCGATGGTGATCCGCTCCGGATCCCCGCCGAACGCCGCGATGTTCTCCCGCACCCAGCGCAGCGCCGCCAGCTGGTCGAGCAGCCCCAGATTGCCCTCGCTGATCCCGGGGGCGTTCAGGTAGCCGAGCGCGCCGAGCCGGTAGTTGACCGTGACGGCCACGATGTCGCCGGTCCGGGTCAGCCGGTGCGGTGCGTACCAGTTCCACGAGCCGGCCCCGGAGACCCAGGCACCGCCGTGCAGGAAGACCAGCACCGGCCGGGCTCGATCATCGGCGTCCGGGGTGGTGATGGTCAGGCTCAGGCAGTCCTCGCCCTGCTCGTGGGGTTCCGGCGCGCCCATGACCGGTTCCAGCCGGGACGGCAGTTGCGGGGCGATCGGCCCGTCGGTGACCGCGTCCCGGACCCCTGTCCACGGTTCGACGGGTCGCGGTGTGCCGAAGCGTTCGGCGGTCGCGTAGCGCACGCCGCGAAAGGTGAGGACTCCGTCCTCGTGATGACCGCGGAGCGTCCCTTGGGTAGTTCTTGCCAGGCTCATGGCGCCTCCTATCGCAAGTTCACTTGCGATAAAACACCCGGTGGTCGCGTAACGCAAGATGACTTGCGATACTCGGGGCATGACCGGATTGGGCCGTCGTGGTGTGGCCGTGCGTGAGGCGGTGCTGGCCGCTGCCCTGGACCTGATGAACTCGGACGGATTGGCGGCGGCGTCGGTCGCGGCGATCGCGGAGCGGACCGGGGTGCATCCGACGACGATCTACCGCCGGTGGGGTACGCACGCGGAGCTGATCGTGGACGCGTTGTCGCAGCAGTTGGACGCGGCGCTGCCGTTGCCGGACACCGGGTCGGTGCGCTCCGATCTGATCGAGTTCTTCCGCTCCCTGGCGGTGTATCTGGATACGCCGGTGAGCCGGTCGTTCAGCGCGGCGATCATCGCGCCGCAGCATGCGGAGATCCGTGGGAGGTTCTGGGCGACGCGGCTGGGGCGGGCGGAGGTGTTGCTCCGGCGGGGGATCGAGCGGGGGGAGTTGCCGGGGGACGCGGACGTGGAGTTCCTGCTGGACGCGGTCGGGGGGCCGCTGTTGTGGCGGCTGACGTTGCGGCAGGAGGCCGTTCCGGCCGGGTACGTCGAGCGGCTTGTTGATTTGGTGCTTGCAGGGACTACTGGGTTCCGGAGTTGACGATGTTCGGGGTGTGAACGGGCCGCGAACATCGTCAACTCCGGGGTCGGTCATTCCTCGTCTTCGGGGCCGATCTGGGCGACCTTGGTGGCGGCGTCGGGGCCTTCGGTGAGCAGGACCCGGAAGCCGTCCTCGTCCAGGACGGGGACCTTCAGCTGGTAGGCCTTCTCCGCCTTGGAACCGGGGGCTTCGCCGATCACCACGAACGCTGTTTTCTTGGACACCGAGCCCGCCGCCCGGCCACCGCGCGCCATGATCGCTTCCTTGGCCTCGTCCCGGGAGAAGCTGGTCAGGGATCCGGTGACCACAATGGACAGGCCCTCCAGGTTGCGTTCGATGGAGGCGTCCCGCTCGTCCTCCATCAGCACCCCGGCGTCCCGCCACTTGCGGACGACCTCGCGGTGCCAGTCCACGGCGAACCACTCGATCAACGCGTCCGCGATGGTCGGGCCGACGCCGTCCACCTCGGCCAGCCGGTCCCGGTCGGCCTCCTCGATGGCCGCCATGGTGCCGAACTCGCGGGCCAGCGCCTGGGCCGCGGTCGGGCCGACGTGCCGGACGGACAGGCCCACCAGGACCCGCCAGAGCTGGGTCTGCTTGGCCTTCTCCAGGTTCTCGATGAGCTTCAGGGCGTTCGCCGAGAGCTCGCCGGCCTGGGTGACGAACAGCGGGACCTGACGCAGCTTCTCCGCGTCCAGCGTGAACACGTCGCCCTCGTCGGAGACCACCTCGGCGTTCAGCAGCGCGGTGGCCGCCTCCCAGCCGAACACCTCGATGTCGAACGAGCCGCGGCCGGCCAGGTGGAACAGCCTTTCCCGCAGCTGTGCCGGGCAACTGCGCGCGTTCGGGCACCGCTGATCGATGTCCGACTCCTTCTCCCGGTGCAGCTCGGTGCCGCACTCCGGGCAGTGGGTCGGGAAGACGAACTCGCGTTCCTTGCCGGTGCGGGCCTCCACCACCGGGCCCAGGACCTCCGGGATCACGTCACCCGCCTTGCGGATCACCACCCGGTCACCGATGAGCACGCCCTTGCGCTTGACCTCGTCGGCGTTGTGCAGGGTGGCCATCTCGACGGTGGAGCCGGCCACCTTCACCGGTTCCATCACGGCGTACGGGGTGACCCGGCCGGTGCGGCCCACGTTGACCCGGATGTCCAGCAGGTCGGTGGTGACCTCCTCGGGCGGGTACTTGTAGGCGATCGCCCAGCGGGGTGCCCGCGAGGTGGTGCCCAGCCGCCGCTGCAACGCCACCTCGTCGACCTTGATCACCACGCCGTCGATCTCGTGTTCGGCGTCGTGCCGGTGCTCGTGCCAGTAGTTGATGTGGTCGCCCAGCGCATCCCGGCTGGTCACGACCTTGGTGTGCGTGGAGACCGGCAGCCCCCAGGTCTGAAGCGCGGCGTACGCCTGTGACTGGCGGACCGGCTCGAAGCCCTCACGCCTGCCCAGGCCGTGGCAGATCAGGTGCAGCGGACGGCTGGCGGTGACCTTCGGGTCCTTCTGCCGCAGCGATCCGGCCGCCGAGTTGCGCGGGTTGGCGAACAGCGGCTTGCCCAGCTCGGTCTGCCGCGCGTTGACCTGCTCGAAGCCCTCCAGGGTGAAGAACACCTCGCCGCGCACCTCGACCAGCGCGGGCACCGGGAACTCGTCGGTGCCGGTCAGCCGATCCGGCACCTGCTTGAGGGTGCGCACGTTCAGCGTGACGTCCTCACCGGTGCGCCCGTCGCCGCGGGTGAGGGCGCGGGTCAGCTTGCCGTCCTCGTAGAGCAGGTTGATCGCCAGGCCGTCGATCTTCAGCTCGCACAGGAAGTGCACGTCGGAGCCGATCTCCTTGGTCACCCGCTCGTACCAGGTGTCCAGCTCGTCGGCGTCGAACGCATTGTCCAGGCTGAGCATGCGCTCCAGGTGGTCGACCGCGTTGAACTCGGTGGAGAACGTGCCGCCCACCCGCTGGGTGGGAGAGTCGGGGGTGACCAGGCCGGGATGCTCGGCCTCCATGTCCTCCAGCTTGCGCAACAGGATGTCGAACTCGCCGTCCGAGACGGTGGGCGCGTCCTTCACGTAGTACGCGAACTGGTGGCCGCGGATCTCCTCGGCCAGCACGGAATGCCGCTCGCGCGCGTCGGCGGGAACGTCTTCGAGGCCTTCGGCAGGGTGGTCAGAACTGGTCACATGCGAAGACTAGAACGTCACACCGACATTTTTGTCGACGGGCACGCTGACGTGCCAGGATCGGGTTATGCGGATCCTGCCGATGTACAACCCGGCCTTCGATACGCCACTGGGGACACCGATCGATCTGGCCGGGGAACGGGTCGTCTACGAGACGTCCCGGCTCGCCGCCCAGGTGCTGGTGCCGCAGGCCGATACGCTGACCCGGGTGCCCAGGAGTCACCTCACCGCGCTCGGCGAGGCGGGCGCGATGGGCGTTCCGTCCGGCCGGATCAAGCACGAGGTCGACGAGCTGATCGCCGCCGCGTGCACCGCGACCTGGTTCGTCTACCTGCAGCACCACACCGTGCTGCGCGCCGTGGAGACCAGGGCGCCCGCCGCGCTGCGCGAGCAGTGGGAGCCCGGCCTCCGGTCCGGTACCACGGTGGCCAGCATCGCGGGCGGATATCTGAGCCGGCCGCAGTCCCCGGTCCGGGCCACCCGGGTCGATGGCGGCTGGCGGATCGACGGCGTCGCGCCGTGGGTGACCGGCTGGGAGACCGCGGACCTGTTGATGGTCTCCGCCGTCACCGACACCGACGACGCGGTGTTCGGGCTGGTGTCGCGGCTGGACGCTCTGGCCACCGAGGCCTGCGAGCTGTGGACCATGGTGGCCACCGACACCAGGTCCGTCGATTTCGGCGGCCTGGTCATCCCGGACGACCAGGTGTTGCAGGTCGTGCCCAGACTGACGTGGCTGACCGGCCACAACCAGAGCTACAGCAACACCCCGCCCATGCTGTTCGGCCTGCTGCGCGCCGCGCTGGACGTGCTGGGCGGCGACAGTCCGCTGGGCGCCCGGATCGCCGAGCGGGGGCACGAGTTGCGCACGGAGGCCTATCACCTGTTGCACGAGGTGGCGCCGGATCAGCAGGTACCGCGCCGGGTGCGGTTGCGTGCGGAGACGCATCAGCTGGTGATCACCGCGGCGACCGCCTGTCTGGCGGCCACCGGGGGTAAGGCGATCCTGCCGTCGAGCCGGGTCGGCCGGCTGGTCCGGGACGCGCAGTTCTCGCTGGTCATCGGGCAGTCTGGGGACCTGCGTGACGTCGTCGCCGAGCAGTTGTTGAGTGGGCTGTAGTTTCTGGCGGCTGGCGAAAGAGGGCTTTGGAGGGGGAGACGGGGGGTGGCCCGGTCTTTCCTGCCTTGTCGTCTGGTGGGGGCACGCCGGACTTTCCTGTCGGGCTGTCTGGCCCCGGGTGACTTGGGGTGGTCGGCGCGCACGGCCGGGCCTGCAATCTGTGGCCCGGCGGTGGCTCAGATGACGGTCCGTGGCGATCGGTGCCCCACCGCCCTGGTGCCGGCCGGCCAGTAGCCATTGAGTCCACTGTGGACCGAGGGTTTGCTCCATCTTCAAGATGGATTCGAGGCCCCGAATCCATCTTGAAGATGGAACGATCCGGCCCCGTTCACCCACAGGAGCACCAGGGGTCACTGTGAGCCTGTTTCATCCTGCTGATTGACCTGCTGAGACCGGGTTTCGGGCTTAACAGGGAAGATCACGATCTAAGATCAATTTCCGGGATGCCGACATAGACGAAGGCCCCGGGCGGACATGTAAATCG
>QZFT01000076.1 GCA_003600225.1 Pseudonocardiaceae bacterium YIM PH 21723 | reverse complement strand
CCGCGCCCAGGTGCTTGGAACCCAGGGCTCCGCCCGAACATCGCCAACTTCGGATCTTTACGAGTTGAAGCCGTGCTGGCAGTGGGCGAAGCCGTCCAGGAAACCGATGCGGAACGCCTGTACCCGGGCGAATCCGGCCTTGGCCGGTTTCCCGTTGACGTCCGAGGCGATCAGGCTCCGGTTGCTCAGCATCTCCGCCACCGCCTCGTCCAGGTCACCGGGGGACAGGATGATGTCCCCGATGTGCGGCCGGTCGCCCGGCGGCTTCTTCGAGGTGGCGGCCGACCAGGCACCCACGATGCAGGCGGTGCGCAGGCTGGTGGTCTCGTCGTCGAGCGGCAGCTTCGCCTGCTGCTGCACCGCGAGGGCGTAGCGGGACGCGAGTTCGGCGAACGCGGCGAAGTCACCGAACGAGTCGGGCCTGCCGCGCTGGGGCGCCGCGCCGATGCGTTGCAGCGCCGGCATGTTCAGGGTGATCGTGTTGGTCGCCGGGCAGTACGCGGCCGGTGAGGTCGGCTTCGCATCCGGGCACTCGGCCGCCGTCACGGTGACCCGCGGCGGCTTGCCACCCAACGGGAACGCCAGGTTCAACGCCGCGAGGGTGGTGTTCAGCGAGTCGATGGTGATCGGCAGGTCGGTGCCGTCGGTGAAGTCGGCGATCTCGGTGACCCGCGAGTTCAGCTCGGTGTTGTCGATCTGCGCGCAGCGGCGCGGGCCGTCGTTGAAGCCGAACTGGAAGGCGGACACCCGGTCGAAGGCGTTGCCGTGCGCCCGTGGGCTGCGGGGATCGCCGCGCACCGGATCCTTCAGCGAGAACATGGCGGTCAGCACCCCGTTGAGGCCGTCGCCGGTATTCAGCACGAAGTGCTCGGTGCGGCCGTCGACCACCTCCCGGATGAACGCGCCCGCGAAGCAGTCGGCCTGCTGTTCCAGGACCAGCGGCAGTGACCCGGGTTTGACCAGGTCCAGCTTGTTCTGCACGGCATGCCCGTACTCGTGGGCCAGCACCACCGGCACCGCCATCTGCCCGTGTGCCTCCACGAGCCGGGGCAGCAGTTCGCCCCGGTCCCAGGCGATCAGGTCCTGTGATGGGCAGTAGAAGGCGTTCGAGAAGCCCTGGGTGGAGCTGTTGCACACCAGCTGGTTCGGGCCGGTGGAGTCGTAGGACACCAGGGCGCGTACCGGTGGCAACGGCCTGCCGAACACCTCGGGGGCCTTGCGTGACCAGTAGGTCTGCACGTCGGCGATGGTGTTGGTGGCCAGCTTGTCGATGATCCCGCGGTCGCTGTTCGTCACCGGCAGGTTCGCGTCCCGGGAACCGGGCCTGGGGCCACTGGTTCCGCTGGTGACATCGCGTCCGGCGACGGTGCCGGGGTCGACGACCTGTGCGCGGGGACTTCCGGGGAGAGCAGTGGTGGTACAGCCGGAAAGCAGGGCAGCCGTCAGCAGGATGGCGGCCAGGATTCGCCTCATTGATTCCTCGTCTTCGCTACCACTCCACCCTAACCGGAAACGCTTGCCCACAGCCAAAGGTTGCGAATACCGGAAAGGTGCGATGGCCGCGCATCCACGTCGTATAGGTGTCGTTGTAACCTACCGACAGTATGTCAGATACCGAGGCGGAGAATTCAATGGCTGGACGCATTCGCTGGAGCAGATTCGCCCTGGTCATGGGCCTCGGTGTCGCAGGCATGTCGACCTTCGGGGTCGCCGCCGCCACCGGAGCGGTACCAGTATCGTTCACTGTGTCGGGCGGCATGTTGCAGGCTTCCGGTGAGCGGTTCGACGGCAAGGGCATCGCGATCTTCGGCGGCGTGGTGCAGACCAAGGACAAGGCCTACCCGGCGGTGATGGCCGCCTTCGACGAGGCCGACGTGCGCGGAATCTGCGCCGGCGCGGTGCTGGAGGGTGTCCCGGTACTGGGCTCGGTCGGCCTGGGCATCGAGAGCGAGGGCTTCACCGCGCGGTCCGTGGTCGTGGCGATCGACGAGCTGCGCACCGCCGCCACCATCAACGATGTGCGCCTCGGTGTGGACGCGGGTGCCGCCAGTGGCGCGGGTCCGGCGGGATCCTTCGGCGTACAGGCGGGATCCGCCTCACTGCGTGACTTCCACCTGAACACCCGCGCGGTCACCGCGGGCACCATCTCGCTGTCCGGCATGAAGGTCAACGCGCTGACCAGCAAGCTGGAGTGCAAGTGACCCAGGTGCAGGTGACCCAGTGGCGCCGTACCCGGCCCTTTTGGGCGGGGATCTTCCTGATCCTGGCCGCCATCGCGTTGATCGTGCCGCCCTACGCCACCCTGCACATCGGGGACTGGTTCGTCTCGGCGACCACGGTGGGCGGCTTCTCCGCCGTGTTCATCGGGATCCTGTTGCTGGTGCTGGCCGGATCGCTGTGGCTGCGCCCGCAGTACCGGTTCCCGGCCGGGGTGGCCGCCCTGATGCTGTCGCTGGGCTCCCTGGTCACCACCAACCTGGGCGGATTCGTGGTCGGCACGCTGTTCGGTGTGATCGGCTCCGCGCTCGCCCTGGCCTGGACGGACTGACCCGTGCGCGGGCTGGCCAGGATGCCGCTGCTGGGGCTGGTGCTGGCATTGGTCCTGTGTGGCTCGGTGGCGTCCGCCGCCCCGGTACCGGGGCAGCAGCCGGGGGTGCTGCACGTCGACCTGGCCACGATGTCCCGGATCCGCTTCCTCGGTGTGGTCACGCTGAACGACCAGCGGGTCATGCACCTGGTGATCGATCACGCGGTGCTCAAGGGGGTGCGGGTGGAGTGCGCGCCGCTGAACGTGGCCGCCGACGAGGTCACCGTGGCGGGGCCACAGGTGTCGGTCTACGCGACGCGGATCGGCCTGCGGATCGCCGGGATACCGGTCACCTTCACCCCGATGGTCAACCTGCCGAAGATCCCGGGGACGCTGCCCGGCCTGACGGTCACCGACGCGACCCTGGAGTTCCTGCGGGTGGAACCGCTCGGCGGCGGCCAGGTGACCCTCGACTCGCCGGGCCTGCGACTCACCTCAACGCAGTGAGGGTGCCCCTTACTGCACTCAACGCAGTGAGGGTGCCCCTTACTGCACTCAACGCAGTGAGGGTGCCCCTTACTGCATCCAACGCAGTATGGGTGCCCCTTACTGCGTTCGGCAGGCGGTCGCGCCTCGGGTGACCCCGGTGGCCAGTGTGCGCACCCCCTGCGCGCCCGCCGAGCGCAGCACCTGGATCACCGCCTCGTCCAGATCACCCGGACCCAGCCGCAGCGTGGGTCCCGGACCGGCCAGCCGCCGGCCCAGCCAGGCTCCGGTGAGGCACAGGTCGTCGCCCGCGTGCGTGGCGGTCGCCTCCGCCCGGCCCACGGCGACCGCGGTGGCGAAGTCGCCGATCACCCGGTGCCGGGTGGACAGTTCCTCGCCGGTGTCCACGGTGACCGTGTCATTGCCCGCGCAGTAGATCACCGCCGCGTCGCCACACGGCCTGCCACCGGCCTTGCGCACCGCGGGTGGCCGCCAGCCGGCCGGGGCCACCGTGCGCAGGAAGTCCGCGCTGTCCGCCGCCGCCGCGTCGATCATCCGCTCCACGCTCAGCGTCGGCCGGTTCTCCCGATCCGCCAGGTCCTCGGTGACCAGACCCGCCGAGGTCATCCCCGCGCAGGCCGCCGGACCCCGGTCCACCCCGGTCAGCACCGCGGTGATCCGGTCGAATGCGCTGCCGTGTTCCGGCGCGCGGCCGCTGCCCACCGGATCCCGGAACACGGTGAGCGCCGCCAGGGCGTGATCCAGTTGCGCCGGTCGCAGCCGCAGATGCGCGGTGCGCCCGGCGAGCGCCTCGCCGAGCAGGGTGCCCGCGAAGCAGTCGGCCATCACCTCGGACACCAGCACCGAGTCCGGTCGTAGCCCGGCGTGCTCCTGCACCGCGTGCCCGTACTCGTGCGCCAGCACCAGCACGATCGCCGCCTCGCCGAACTTCTCCCGCAGCGCGGGCAGCAGGGCGGCCCGATCCCAGGCGATGGCGTCCGCCTCCGCGCAGTAGAACGCGTTGCCCGCCAGGGCATCGGAGTAACCGGCGCACGGGGTGGCCTGCCGCGCCGGAGCATCGCTGTTCACCGAGTACGCGTTCGGCAGCCCCGGCCAGGCCTTGCCGAACACGGTGTGGAACCGCTCGGACCAGAAGCCGCGCAGGTCCAGGAGGACGGCGGCGGCCAGCCGGTCGTCCCGGCCGAAGTCGGTGCCGATGATGAAACCCGGATCGGCGGGCGTGATGACCCCCGGGCCGGCGCCGCCGACCGTCATCCCGGCCTGCGGGGCGCTGTCGCAGGCACCCACGAGCAGCAGAACCGACAACACCAGGGCGGGCACACGCATGCCTCAGGGTCTCATCCGTCCTCCGACGAGGCGCGGTGAGTCCACCCACCATCGAGGAAGCAGGGGCGTCAGGTAACTCACTGATACACCGTGCGTAACAGGCGTAACCCGGACTCCATCCGTCGTTTCACGAGCGATAACCGGATGGGGTGGAGGGGTGACCATGCGGCCAGATGGAGCAGATACTCTTATACCCATGGCCAGCGGAGAATGCCCCTTCTCACCGGACGGCACCCACGCCCGGTCGACCGTGCCCGGCCGCAACCACTGCCAGTTCTGCGGGGCCAGCCTCTGATGGCCGAGCAACTTCCCCGTGGACTGCGTGGCGAGCGCCTCTGCGCACACGAGGCGCCCGGTTACTGCACCTGGTGGTGCAACAACAAGCGCTGGGTGTTCTACCTGGGCCCGGTACTGGTCGCCCTGGCCTCGCTCTACCTGTACAAGTGGTTCCTCGGCTCGGGCAGCGACCGCACGGAGATCGTCAACGCCTGTTACGGCTTCGGCATCGTGCTGGCCTGCACCGTCCCGATCGTCCTGTACCAGAACTGGCAGGAGATGCGGGACAACTGACTACCGGCCCGACTAACTAGCGGCGCAGCACCAGGTTGTGCGAGCTGCCCGCCGAGAAGTCGATGATCCCGTGGGCGGCCGCTGCGGGCACGGTGGCCTCGCCGAAGTCGTTGTCACCCCAGGCGATCAGCGTGCCGTCGGCCTTCAGCGCCAGATCGTGGAACGTGCCCGCCTCGATGGCGACCACGCCGCTGGTGGCCTCCGGTGGCACCGCGTTGTGGCCGTAGTCGTAGCCCCACATGATCACCTTGCCGTTCTTCAGCGCGAGGCTGCGGAACGCGCCCGCGGCGATCGCCGAGGTCCCGGCTGCCGCTTCGGCGGGCACGGTGGTCTCGCCGTAGTTGCCCTCGCCCCAGGCGATCACCGTGCCGTCGGCCTTCAACGCCAGGTTCTGCCGTTCCGCCGCGATCGCGACGACTCCGGAGGATGCGGCGGCCGGGACGGTGTAACCCCGGGTGTCGCCCCACATGATCACCGAGCCGTCCGCCTTCAACGCCAGGCTCTGCACCTCACCGGCGGCGATGGCGACCACGCCGCCGGCCACCTCCGGCGGCAGCTTGTCCGTGCCGGACTCCGGCCGGCCCCAGGCGACGACCGAGCCGTCGTTCTTCAGCGCCAGGCTGTGCCACGATCCGGCCGAGATGGCCTTGACCCCGCTCTTGGCCGCGGGCGGCACGGTCGCCTGGCCCCAGATGTCGTCGCCCCAGCCGATCACCGATCCGTCGGCCTTCAGCACCAGGTTGTGGTAGGCGCCGGCCGACACGGCCACCGCACCGCTGGCGGCCTCGGCCGGAACCGTGGACTGACCGACGTTGTTGGCGCCCCAGGCGATGACCGAGCCGGTCTCCTGCGCCATGGCAGGCGCGACGGTCGCACTGAGCAGTAGGGCCGCGCCGAGCAGTCCGCCGAGCAGGGTTCTGCCCATGGAACGAGACGAAGTCACTGAGTTACCCCTCCAGATGGGTTCCGCCCCAGACGGAACCAAGCCGGGCGATGCTATGTGTGGGGCACTCAGGAGGAAAGTAAGCGCTTCCGCTTTCGGCTGTACCCGAAGTTGGGGATGTTCGAGCGGAAAAGCTGCTCGAACATCGCCAACTTCGGAACTCTAAGCCTCCGGCTCGGGGTCGGAGCCGGATTCGAGTTCGGGCTCCGGGTCCGGGGTGGGGCGTTCCAGGGTGAGCCAGAGCGCGCCGGCCGGGGGCAGCTGCAGCACCGCGCTGGCGGGCTGGCCGTGCCATGGCTGGTCGACCGCGGTGACCTCGCCGAGGTTGCCGACGCCGGAACCGCCGTAGCCGAGCGAGTCGGTGTTCAGCAGTTCCTTCCACTGTCCGGCCTCGGGCAGGCCCAGCCGGTAGTCGTGGTGCGGTCCACCGGCGAAGTTGCAGACGCAGGCCATGACCGAGCCGTCGTCGCCGTAGCGCAGGAAGCTGATCACGTTGTTGCCGGCGTCATTGGCGTCGATCCAGGCGAAGCCCTCGTGGCTGGAGTCCTGCGTGTACAGCGCGGGCAGTTCCCGGTACCGGTGGTTCAGGTCCTTGACCAGGTCCTTGATCCCCGCGTGCAGCGGGTTCTCCAGCTGGTGCCAGTCCAGCGAGTGCTGCCAGTTCCACTCGCCCTCCTGCCCGTACTCGCCGCCCATGAACAGCAGCTGCTTGCCGGGGTGGGCCCACATGAAGGCCAGCAGCGAGCGCAGGCCGGCCGCCTTGTTCCAGTCGTCGCCGGGCATCCGGGTCCACAGCGAACCCTTGCCGTGCACCACCTCGTCGTGCGACAGCGGCAGCGTGAAGTGCTCGGACCACGCGTAGACCAGCGAGAAAGTCATCTCGTGATGGTGGTACTGCCGGTGGATCGGGTCGCGCGACAGGTAGTGCAGCGTGTCGTGCATCCAGCCCATGTTCCACTTGAACCCGAAGCCGAGGCCACCCAGGTGGGTCGGGCGGGTCACGCCGGGCCAGGAGGTGGACTCCTCGGCGATCATCAGCGCACCGGGGTGTCGCTTGTAGACGGTCGCGTTGAGCTCCTGCAGGAACTGCACCGCGTCCAGGTTCTCCCGGCCACCGTGGATGTTCGGCAACCACTCGCCGTCCTTGCGCGAGTAGTCCAGGTAGAGCATGGAGGCCACGGCGTCCACCCGCAGACCGTCCACATGGAACTCTTCCAGCCAGTACAGCGCGTTGGCCACCAGGAAGTTGCGCACCTCGGGGCGGCCGAAGTCGAAGACCAGCGTGCCCCAGTCCGGCTGCTCGCCGCGCCGCGGGTCGGCGTGCTCGTACAGCGGGGCGCCGTCGAACTTCGCCAGGGCCCACTCGTCCTTGGGGAAATGCGCGGGTACCCAGTCCACGATCACGCCGATGCCGCGGTCGTGCAGCGTGTCGATCAGGAACCGCAGCTCGTCCGGGGTGCCGAAGCGCGGGGTCGGCGCGTAGTACGAGGTGACCTGGTAGCCCCAGGAACCGGCGAACGGGTGCCCGGCGACCGGCATCAGCTCGACGTGGGTGAAGCCCATGTCCGCCACGTAATCGGCCAGGTCCTCGGCGAGGTCCACATAGGACAGGTACTCGTCGCCGTCCTTGCGCCGCCAGGAACCCAGGTGTACCTCGTACACGCTCATCGGCTCGGACACCGGATTGGACGCGTCCCGGGTGGTCAGCCACTCCGCGTCGCTCCACTCGTACTCCGAGGTGGACACCACGGAGGCGGTGCGCGGCGGCAGCTCGGTGCAGAAGGCCATCGGGTCGGCCTTCTCGTACCAGCGGCCGTCCTTGCCCAGGATCTTGAACTTGTACTTGGTGCCGACGCCGACGCCGGGGATGAACAGCTCCCACACGCCGGAGGAGCCCAGCGAGCGCATCGGGTTGGCGACCCCGCTCCAGCCGTCGAAGTCACCGCATACCCGGACGCCGAGGGCGTTGGGTGCCCACACCGCGAACGAGGTGCCACGTACTGTGCCCAGCTCGGACTCGTACCGGCGCTGGTGCGCGCCGAGCACCTCCCACAGCCGCTCGTGCCTGCCCTCACCGATCAGGTGCAGGTCCAGCGTGCCCAGGGTGGGCAGCCAGCGGTAGGGGTCCTCGGTCAGCTGCGTCTCGTTGCCGTAGCGCACGCCGAGGCGGTAGTCGCCCAGTTCCTGGCGGACGAAGCCGGAGAACAAGCCGCCTCCCAGGGAGACCAGACGATGGGTGCGCCTGCCGACGACCACCTCGACCCGGTCGGCGCCCGGCTTGAGCGCGCGCACGATGGTGCCGCCGTCGCACGGATGTGCGCCCAGCACCGAGTGCGGGTCGTGGTGCGCGCCGGCCAGCAGCGCGTCGACCTCGTACTGGGCCGGCGGGCGGGGATCCACCGCGCTGCCATCACTCAAGATCGAGACGGCCTTCCGATCGTGGGTCACCGTCATGGTCACTCCTCCCCGCCGAGTATCGCGCTGATCGAACTCAGCGGCACTGGCAGCCATTCCGGCCGGTTGGCGTGCTCGTAGCCCACCTCGTACACGGCTTTGTCCAGTTCGAAGGCGCGCAGCAGCAGGGCGTGCTGGCGTGGGTCCGTGGCGACCTCGGCGTATCCGGCGCACAGCGCGGTCCGGTTCCGCCGAGCCCATTCCAGGGCCCGATTCCTCAGTTGATCATTATCCGGTTCACCGATGAGAAGGTGATGCGCGGCGTAATCGAACGAGCGCAGCAGCCCGGCCACGTCGCGCAGCGGGCTCTCGCGTAGCTCGGGCCGGTCGGCGGCGGGCTCACCCTCGAAGTCGATGAGTGACCAGCCGCCCGTGGTGCGCAGTACCTGGCCCAGGTGCAGGTCCCCGTGAATCCGTTGCGCCGTAAGGCCTTCCAGCACATCGGTCGCCGCGTCGTAGGCCGCGCGCAGCTCCGGTTCGTGCTCGCTCAGCTCGGGAACCACGGTGACCACGGCGTCCAGTCGCCGGTGCATCCGCTGGATCCAGGAGTTCACCTGATCCGGGGTAGCAGGTTCACTCCCCAGGGCGAGCTCCAGGTCCAGGTGCACCGCCGCGACGGCCTGTCCCAGTCGCTCCGCCTCGCCGGCGAAGTCGCCGCCGGCGGCATCGGCGTGCAGGTACGGGTCGGCGAGCAGGTCCCGCACGCTGGCGGTGGCCATGGCCCAGCCGTCGGCCGAATCGGCCAGGAACCCCTGCAACAGGCCGAGGGTGACCGGCTGTCCGTCCACCTCCCCGTGGATCGAGCCGAGGGGAGTGGCGATGTGCTGCGAGTTCACCGATGCCAGAGCGGTGAGCAGCTCCAGCTCCTGGTTGGGATCCACGATGAGACGGCGGAACAGCTTCAGGATGTACTCGGTGCCGAACACCAGCGAGGTGTTCGACTGTTCCACGGTGAGCGGCCGGGCCCGCAGCGAGGTGTCCAGTTCGGACAGTGCGCGGAACTCGACTCCGTCCACGGTGGACCCGAACAGCTCCAGCAGCCGCGAGCTCAGGTCGCCGTCGGTGGTGGCGTCCCACCAGCCGGTCTCGTCGTGCCCGATGAGCAGCTGGTAATGCTCGACCTGCTCCTCCTGGTGCACGGCGATGACGGTGTGGGTCAGCCCCGCCGCCAGTTCCCGGGAGGACAGCGGCCGCACCTTGGTGATCGGCGCGCCCTTGCCGCCGAACCAGCGCTGCTCGGGAAGCCAGTCCGGCAGCGCGTCGAGTATGTGATCGACGGTCATGCCGACTCACCACCCGGGGTCAGCTCGAACCAGTAGAAACCGTGTCCGGGCAGTGTGAGCAGGTAGGGCAGTTCGCCGATGGGCGGGAACTGCACCCCACCGGTCAGCTCCACCGGCACGTGGTCGATGAACTGGGACAGGTCCAGCTCCACCGGCTGCGGGAACCGGGACAGGTTGTTCACGCACACCACGGTGTTGCCGTCCTCGTACTGCCGGAGGAAGGCCAGCACCGAGGGGTTGGACGAGCCCAGCTCCACATAGGACCCGACGCCGAAGGCGGTGTGCCGCTTGCGGATCTCGATCATCCGCCGGGTCCAGTGCAGCAGCGAGTTGGTGTTCTTGGACTCGGCCTCCACATTGGTGGACTGGAAGCCGTACACCGGGTCGTTGATCACCGGCAGGTAGATCCGGTTCGGGTCACACCGGGAGAAGCCGGCGTTCCGGTCCGGGGTCCACTGCATCGGGGTGCGCACCGCGTCCCGGTCACCCAGCCAGATGTTGTCGCCCATGCCGATCTCGTCCCCGTAGTACAGGACGGGGGAGCCGGGCAGCGACAGCAGCAGCGCGGTGAACAGTTCCTGCTGGTTGCGGTCGCCTTCGAGCAGCGGGGCCAGCCGTCGGCGGATGCCGATGTTGGCCTTCATCCGCGGGTCCTTGGCGTACTCCGCGTACATGTAGTCGCGTTCCTCGTCGGTGACCATCTCCAGGGTCAGCTCGTCGTGGTTACGCAGGAAGATGCCCCACTGGCAGCCGGACGGGATCTCCGGGGTCTGCGCCAGGATCTCCGAGATGGGGAACCGGGATTCGCGGCGCACCGCCATGAAGATGCGTGGCATCAACGGGAAGTGGAACGCCATGTGGCACTCGTCGCCGCCGACGCTGGAGTCGCCGAAGTACTCGACCACGTCGCTGGGCCACTGATTGGCCTCGGCCAGCAGCACGCGCCCGGGGAACTCGTCGTTGACCACCTTGCGGCAGGTCTTCAGGAACTCGTGGGTACGCGGCAGGTTCTCGCAGTTGGTGCCCTCCTCTTCGAAGAGGTACGGCACCGCGTCCAGCCGGAACCCGTCGATGCCCAGGTCCAGCCAGAAGCGCATCACGTCCAGCATGGCCTCGCCGACGGCCGGGTTCTCGAAGTTGAGATCCGGCTGGTGCGAGAAGAACCGGTGCCAGTAGAACTGGCCGCGGACCGGGTCGTAGGTCCAGTTGGACGTCTCGGTGTCCACGAAGATGATCCGGGCGTCCGAGTACTTGGTGTCGTCGTCGGCCCAGACGTAGAAGTCGCCGTACGGCCCGTCCGGGTCGCGGCGGGACTCCTGGAACCAGTTGTGCGCGTCCGAGGTGTGGTTCAGCACCAGGTCGGTGATGATCCGGATGCCGCGCTTGTGTGCCTCGTCGAGCAGGTAGACGAAGTCCTCGACGGTGCCGAACTCCGGCAGCACGGCGCGGAAGTCGCTGATGTCGTAGCCGCCGTCACGCAGCGGAGAGTCGTAGAACGGCGGCAGCCAGAGGCAGTCGACCCCCAGCCAGGCGATGTAGTCCAGTTTGGACGCCAGTCCACGAAGGTCTCCGACACCATCGCCGTTCGAGTCCGCGAAGGCGCGCACGAGAGCTTCGTAGAAGACGGCTTTCTTGAACCAGTCGGGCTCACGGGGAGCCTGACGTGCGTGAGCGAAGTCGGCGGCTTGGGGCTCGACCAGGTGTCCGTCGGCCGTGTGCTCGACGGGGCTGGGCTCCACTGATGATTCGGTCAGCATGGCCTCGAGGTGTTCGGTCTGCGGATCACGGACAGGATGTGGCAGGGAGCGTTCCCTGGTTCTAGGCGTACCCAATTCGACTGGCCCCACTCCCACGTCTGGCCGGTCATCTTGTCCAGGACCACGAACCTGTCGTCCCAGTTCATGCCCAGTTCGGGCATGTCAAGCCGCACCACGCCGTCCCTGGCCTCGTCCGGGTCCAGGTTCACCACGACCAGGACCATGTCTCCGCTGCCGGGTTCGGTCTTCGAATAAACCACCAGGGCGTCGGAGTCCACATCGTGGAACTTCAGCGTGCGCAGCTGCTGCAGCGCGGGGTGCTCGCGCCGGATCTGGTTCAGCTTGGTGATCAACGGTTCCAGCGATCGGCCCTCGGCGACGGCCTGCGCGTAGTTCCGCGGCCGCAGCTCGTACTTCTCCGAGTCCAGGTACTCCTCGCTGCCCGGCTTCACGGCGGTGTTCTCGAACAGCTCGTAACCGGAGTACACGCCCCACACCGGCGCCATGGTCGCGGCGAGGACCGCCCGGATGGCGAACATCGGCGGGCCGCACACCTGCAGGTTCTCCGGCAGAATGTCCGGGGTGTTCACGAACAGGTTCGGCCGCGCCTCGTCCACGTGTTCCACGATGGACTCGCCGAACTCGGTCAGCTCCGCCTTGGTGGTCCGCCAGGTGAAGTAGGTGTAGTTCTGGCTGAAGCCCAGCTTGGACAGCCCGTACATCCGGGCCGGGCGGGTGAAGGCCTCGGACAGGAACAGCACGTCCGGGTAGGTCTCCTTGACCTTCCAGATGAGCCAGTGCCAGAAGTCCGGCGGCTTGGTGTGCGGGTTGTCCACCCGGAAGATCCGCACCCCGTGCTCGATCCAGTGTTTGACCACCCGGAAACACTCCGCGTACAGCCCACGCGGGTCGTTGTCGAAGTTCAGCGGGTAGATGTCCTGGTACTTCTTCGGCGGGTTCTCCGCGTAGGCGATGGTGCCGTCCGGCAGCTGGGTGAACCAGCGCGGGTGCTCCTTGACCCACGGGTGGTCCGGCGCGCACTGCAGGGCGAAGTCGAGAGCGACCTCCATGCCCAGCTCGTGGCAGCGGTCCACGAAGCCCTTGAACTCCTCCAGGGTGCCCAGCGCCGGCTCGATGGCGTCGTGGCCGCCGTGCCGGGAGCCGATGGCCCACGGCGAGCCGACGTCCTCCGGCCCGGGGGTCAGGGTGTTGTTGCGACCCTTGCGGTTGATCTCGCCGACCGGGTGGATCGGCGGCAGGTAGACCACGTCGAAGCCCATGGCGGCGACCCGGTCCAGGTTTTGCGCCGCCGTCTGGAAGGTGCCGTGCACGGGGTTGCCCTCGTGGTCCACACCGCCGGTGGAGCGGGGGAAGAGCTCGTACCAGGAACCGAATCCGGCCACCTGGCGGTCCACCCAGATCTTGTGCACGGTGCCCTTGGTGACCAGCTCGCGCACCGGGTGCTCGTACATGATCGTCGCGATCGCGCCGGACAGCGCGGGCGCGGTGCGCTCGAACAGCTCCAGCTGCTCGTTCCGCAGCGCGGCGGCGGCCTCGTCCAGCAGGGGCCGGTCATCGCGGCGATTCGGCCTGCGGGCGACGCGGGTGAGTAGCCGGGCGCCGATCTCCAGGTCGTTGGCCAGTTCCTGCGCGGACTGGCCGGCCTCGGTCTTCTTCTCGACCGCGTGCAGCCAGGTCGCCCACGGGTCGCTCCACGCGTCCACCCGGAAGGTCCACTCACCGTCCCGATCGGGGACGATGTGCGCGATCCAGCGGTCCTTGCCCGTCCCGTGCGGCACCAGCCGGGTACTTCGCCCGGCTCCCGGGCCACGATCGTCCGGCCCCCGCCAGACCACCGTCGCGGCCACGGCGTCGTGACCCTCGCGCCACACCGTGGCGCCGATCGGCAGGTGCTCGCCGATCACTCCTTTGGCCGAGTACCGGCCGCAGCTGACCTTCGGTGAAATGTCGTCAATTCCGAGTCGTCCACTCACGGAACGCTCGCCCCTTCCGGGTGGTTGGGAAGCTGTCAACGCACATGGTTCAGCCTGCAACGATTCTGCCTGACTCGATTAAGCTCACCCGATCCGGGCATCGCCGTACTCAAGTCCCTAGAGGGGGTACCCGGTTCCCGCGGCCGCCAATGACGCGGGTGTGGCGAAAGTGGTGAACGAGCGCGCGGAACCCGCTGCTGGATTCCCGGCTGCCCAAACGATGTGCGGTGCCCATCCTGCCTGATCCCCGCGCGTGTCGCATTACTCAACCCGGGTGGGAATCCCGCTGTTTTTCGGCGGGTGATCATGAATTCACCCAGGTAGCACTGGCTGTTGGTCCAGCAGGCGGACCGGGCGGGGGATCGGGGTGCGTCCGCTGTCTGTCGAAGGATGGCTTTGGAGGGGGAGATGGGCTCCGGGCCGCGTCTTTCCTGCCTGCGTGTCGGGTGGGGGCACGCCTGACTTTGCTGTCGGAGCCGCTTCCGCGGGGGACCTGAAGGACGCCATCGTTTACTTGAGCGCGCTGAAGGCGTCCTTTGTTTACTTGAGGTACACAAAGGACGCCTTCAGGTACTCATCGTCCACGGTGGACGTCCACATCATGGGAACTGCAGCGGCCCATCCCACCGGACAGGCGTGCCCCCACCCAACAGCCAGGCAGGAAAGACCCCGCCCCGAGCCCATCTCCTCCTCCAAAGCCATCTTTCGACAACCACCCAGACGCACCCCGCTACCATGATCACCACGCGAATTGGGGGCCGGAGATGGGTACAGGGGCTGCGGTCATCACCGGGCTGATGATGGTGATCGGTGCGGTGATCTGCTTCGGTGGGCCGATTCTGCTGGTCGTGCTCATCGTCAAGTCCAGCAAATCCCAGCAGAACCGGTTGGCCCGGCCCCTCGACGTGCAGATGAACGAGCTGGCCTGGCAGTTCAACGGCAGCGTGCAGGTCCTGATCAACCCGTTCGCCACCGCGGTGCCCAGGGACCAGATCCTCGCCATCGCGCAGAGCCGCGGCTATGTCTTCCAGGCCGAGCGCCGGATCGGTGACGCGGGCCGGGTCGACCTGGTCTTCGTCCGGTCGGCGCCCGGCGGCCGCCCTTACTGACGGCGCTGCCGCAGCAGGTACTCGTAGCCGGCCTTGATCTGCGCCGGTGGCCACACCTCGGCCTGCTTGAGCCGCAGTTCCTCGTCGTCCGACCAGACGGCCGGCCCGCCCGCGGCCATCGCCCGCAGCTGCTGGGCGCAAGCCCGGTCCAGCAGCATCGCCCGCATCACCGAGGTGGCCAGATCCGGCCCGACGGTGACGATGCCGTGCTGCGGGATCAGGCAGCCCGGCCCGTCGCCGATGGTGTCCGCGAGCGCCGTACCCAGCTCATCGTTCTTGATCAGGCTGCCGGTCCTGGTGAACCGGGGCACCGGGGGCAGCGCGAACTCCACGCCGTCGTGCGAGATCGCGCGCAGGGGAACGTTCAGCGAGGCGAACGCGGTCGCCGATGGAGCGTGCGTGTGCACCACGCTGCCCACGTCCGGCCGCGCGGCCATCACCCGCAGGTGGATCGGGTACTCGATGTGCCGCTTGCCGGACCCGTGCAGCACGCCGCCGTCCGGAGCCACCAGCACCACCCGCTCCGGGGTGACCTCCTCGAAGCCCCAGCCGGCCGCCTTCATCCACGCGCCGCGGCCGCGCGGATCCCGCAGGCTGGCGTGACCCCACACGAGGTCGCTCTGCCCGGCGACGGCGAGCGCGTTGTTGCCCGCCGCCACCTCGCTGATCAACGCGGAGGTGCTCATCGTGTTCCCCCTGCCCCAGACTGCTGTGCTTCCCGTCACCGTACGCGGATCCAGGCCGCGATAACCGGCTTTTAGTAACCTGGACACTATGGCGGCGAAGCACAGGCGGTCCCCGGTGGCTCTGACGGTGCTCGCGTTGCTGCACTCCCGGCCGCTGCATCCCTACGGGGTGCAGGCGTTGATCAAACTCTGGGGCAAGGACCAGGTCATCAACGTCACCCAGCGGGCGACGCTCTACAAAGCCTTCAAGCGCCTCGCCGACGCCGGGCTGATCGCGGTGCGGCAGACCGAGCGCGAGCACCAATATCCGGAACGCACGGTGTACCGGCTCACCGAGGACGGCAGGCGGGTCCTCGATGAGTGGCTGGCCGAGACGATCATCGGGGAGCACAACGAGTATCCCGAGTTCCCGGTCGGTCTGTCCTTCATCATGCTGCTCACTCCCGAGTCCGCGCTCCCGCTGCTGGAGCAGCGGGTGACCAGGCTCCAAACCCGGTTCGACCAGGTGGACGCCGAGTTGCGGGTGGCCCAGGCCCCTGGGCCGGATCGGCTGCCCCCGGTCGCCGTGGTGGAGAGCGACTACCTGCGGGCGATGCTGCGCGCCGAGCTGGACTGGCTGGCCGGGTTCATCGGGGACCTGCGTGACGGGCGCATGTCCTGGCGGGAGGAGGAGCTCCGGGCGTTCGCCGAATCGCACACCCCTGAGCTCTGATCCCGGTCCTTGCCGCGGAATTCCTGCTGGCTCCGTTCGAGCTTCCGTTTGATCGATGGCACCGCGTTGATGATCCGCATGGCCAGTCGCATGCCGGCGAGCACCACGCGCCCGATCACCGGACGGTGGATGGGATCCGAACCGCTCATCTGCTTCAGCGACGCACGCACCGCCTCGGAGCTGTACTCGATCATCTGTGTCTCGTAGTCGTCGACGGCGGTCAGCAGCGGCATCCGTCCCTGGTGCACGGCGACCAGGTTGTCCTTCAGTAGCCGGGCGTCCCGCAGCGCCGTGTTGGCGCCCACCCCGCGACCCGGGGTCATCGTGTGCACGGCGTCGCCGATCAGCGTCACGGTGCTCGGTGTCCACTTCGGAATCGGCTCCGAGGTGCGGATGGTGATCGGGAACAGGCTCCGCTTGTCCGTGACGGCGAACAGCGTCCGGAAGTCCTCGTGCCAGTCCCGGGTGCGCTCCTGCACCAGGTCGTGGAGCTGCTCGCTGCTCAGTTCCGTCAGATCGGCCGGCAGGTTCTGCGCCGCGCCGGAGAAACCCCAGCTGATGTAGTCCCGGCTGTTGTCGAACGCCAGGCCGGGCCAGTGCTCGATCAGCTCGGCATCGGTCGAGCCGATACCGCTCTTGGGCGCCCCGCCGTCATCCCACGGGAACACCATGACGTGGATGATCGAGGAGAAGCCGCCGGGCGCGTTGACCATGGTCACGCCACGCACGATCGTCGGGGTCAGCAGCTTCTCGGTCTGCGGGGTGAAGGGCACCTTCCCGGCGATGGCGACCAGTCCGGCGTCCTTGATCTTCGCGTGCGGCAGGTACTGCCTGCGTACCCGGGAATTGGTGCCGTCCGCCCCGACCAGCAGCGAGCCGGTGTCCGAACTCCCGTCGGCGAAGTGCGCGGTCACCGTGCCGTCCTCGTGCTGCTCGTAGTGGGTGAACGCCTTGTCGAACCGGACTATGTCGTCCAGTCCGGTCAGCAGCACCTGGCGCAGCGTCATCCGGCTGACCGACCGCTCGCTGTTCAGCGCGTCCGCGTCGCCGGGCCCGACGTCGAGGGTGAGCAGTTCCTGTTTCTTCTCGGTGAGCATGGTGAAGAACAACGGAGTGCGCGCGCAGGTGGCGACGAAGGTGTCGAACAGTTCTGGCGGTAACGCGTCGTGCAGCGCCCGGCTGCCGTCCGGGGAGATCCCCACCCGGTAACCCTGCAGCCCGTCGCGTCGCGTCCGGTCCCGTTCGTAGACGACGACCTCGATGCCTGCCCGCCGGAGCCCGTGCGCGAGGCAGAGCCCGCCGGTGCCCGCGCCGATGATGATGACCTTCAATGGATTCATAGAAGTAAGGCTACTAGTGTTCGGAACACTAGTCGATGGTTGCACCCACACCGGTGATGTTCGACGCCGTGCGGCGCCTCGTGCCGAGTGCCGGTCGCACGTAGGCTGCCGGTCGTGAAAGCTGTCCGTCGGTTCACCGTGCGAGTCCACCTTCCCGAGCCTCTCGCCGCGCTCGGCCATCTGGCCACCAATCTGCGTTGGACGTGGCATCCGCCTACTCAGGATCTGTTCGCCCTGGTCGACCCGGAGATCTGGAACGAGGTCGGCGATCCCCTCCGTCTGCTGCGCGCCGTCCCGGCCGAGCGCCTCGCGGTGCTGGCCGCCGACGAGAACTTCCTCACCCGGCTGCGCGCCATCGACGACGACCTGACCCGGTACCTGACCGGCCCGCAGTGGTATCAGAAGCGCCAGGAGGAACTGGCCTCGATCCCACCCGCGCACCGCGACCAGTACCCCGACCTGCCCGGCTCGATCGCCTACTTCTCCATGGAGTTCGGCGTCACCGAGGCGCTGCCCAACTACTCCGGTGGCCTCGGCGTGCTGGCCGGTGACCACCTCAAGGCGGCCTCCGACCTGGGCGTGCCGCTGATCGGCGTCGGGCTGCTCTACCAGTCCGGGTACTTCCGCCAGTCGCTGTCCCTCGACGGCTGGCAGCTGGAGCACTACCCGGTGCTCGACCCGCGCGCGCTGCCCCTGGAGCCGGTGCTCGACCCGTCCGGTGAGCCGATCCTGGTGCAGGTCAGCATGCCGGGGAACCGGGTGCTGTCCGCGCGCATCTGGAAGGCCTCGGTCGGCCGGGTTCCGTTGCTACTGCTGGACTCGGACATCGACGAGAACTCCGACGCGTTGCGCAGCATCACCGACCGGCTGTACGGCGGCGACCAGGACCACCGCATCTGCCAGGAGATCCTGGCCGGCGTCGGCGGTGTGCGGGCCGTCCGGGCCTTCTGCGCGGTCAGCGGGATCGCCGAGCCGGAGGTGTTCCACACCAACGAGGGGCACGCCGGCTTCCTCGGCCTGGAGCGCATCCGCGAGCTGATCGCCGGCAAGCAGCTGGACTTCGACCAGGCGCTCACCGCCGTGCGCGCGGGCACCGTGTTCACCACGCACACCCCGGTACCCGCCGGCATCGACCGGTTCCCGGTGGACCTGATCAAGCACTACTTCGGCGACGGCTCGGCGCACGCGCTGCTGCCCGGCGTGCCCACCGACCGGATCCTCGGCATCGGCGCGGAACCGGACGGCACCATGTTCAACATGGCGCACATGGGCCTGCGGCTGGCGCAGCGGGCCAACGGCGTCTCCCAGCTGCACGGCCACGTCAGCCGGGACATGTTCAAGTCGCTGTGGCCCGGGTTCGACGCCCGCGAGGTGCCGATCGGTTCGGTCACCAACGGCGTGCACGGCCCTACCTGGACCGCGCGTGAGATGAGCCGGGTGATGGGCCAGAACGAGAACGCAGGCTTCGGCCGCGGCTTCGAACCGGTCACCGACGCGTTGCTCTGGGAACTGCGCTGTGAGCTGCGTGGCCTGCTGGTCGACGAGGTGCGCCGCCGGGTGCGGGCGTCCTGGCTGCAACGCGGGGCGTCGGCGCTGGAGCTGAACTGGACCGGCTCGGTCTTCGACCCGAACGTGCTCACCATCGGCTTCGCCCGCCGGGTGCCCACCTACAAGCGGCTCACGCTGATGCTGCGCGATCCCGAGCGGCTGCGCGCGCTGCTGCTGGACCCGCAGCGGCCGGTGCAGCTGGTCGTCGCCGGTAAGTCGCATCCCGCCGACGACGGCGGCAAGGCGCTCATCCAGCAGATCGTCCGGTTCGCCGACGATCCGGAGGTGCGGCACCGGGTGGTGTTCCTGCCGGACTACGACATGCAGATGGCCCGGTACCTGTACTGGGGCTGCGATATCTGGCTGAACAACCCGCTGCGTCCCCTGGAGGCCTGTGGCACCTCGGGCATGAAGTCGGCGTTGAACGGCGGCCTCAACCTGTCCATCCGGGACGGCTGGTGGGACGAGTTCTACGACGGTTCCAACGGCTGGGCCATCCCGACCGCGGACGGGGTCACCGACGCCGTCCGGCGGGACGACCTGGAGTCGCAGGCGCTGTACGACCTGGTCGGTCAGCAGGTGGCTCCGCTGTTCTACGACCGCGGTGAGGACGGCGTCCCCGCGCAGTGGATGGCGATGGTCCGGCACACCCTGGCCTCGCTCGGCCCGCAGGTACAGGCCTCGCGGATGGTGCGCGAGTACGTGGACTCCTACTACGCCCCGGCGGCCCGCTCGGCGGGTGCGGTGCTGGCGCAGGACTTCTCCGGTGCCCGTGAGCTGACCGAGTACAAGGCCCGGGTGGCGGCCTCCTGGCCGAAGGTTCAGGTGACCGGCGCGGACATCGAGGTCAACGGCGCGCAGACACCCGTGCAGGGCGCCGCGGTGACGGTGACCGCCACGGTGGACCTCGCCGGGCTGTCGGAGTCGGACGTGGAGGTGCAGGCGGCGGTCGGCCGGGTCGATGACCTGGACGAGCTGTCCGAGGTGCACACCCACCCGATGACCTCGGTCGCCGACGGCCGGTACACGGCGGAGTTCACCCTGCCGCACACCGGTCAGGTGGGCTTCACCGTCCGGATCCTGCCCCGACACGGCCTGCTCTCCACCCCGGCCGAACTCGGCCGCGTAGTCCTGGCCGGCTAGCACTGTTATCCGAGCATGGTGGCCTTATGCGCGTCTGATGCGCCTAAGGCCACCATGCTCGCATCAGGCGTTGAGGCGGGTGAACTCGGCGGCGAGGGCCGTGACGAAGAGGATCCAGAGCAGCCAGGGGACCATCAGCCAGGTGGCCTGCCTGCGGACGCCCGCGAACCGGACCATGGTGGCCACGATGGCCACATCCAGCAGGGTGATGATCACCATGGAGATCGTCATCCAGTGGAACAGGAAGAAGAACGGCGTGAACACGCCGGACAGGATCAGCTGCACCCACCACAGGCGCAGCGCGCGGGAGACCCGTTCCGGTGCCTCCGGGCGTCGCTCCGAGACGAGCCAGGCCGCGATCCCGATGACCGTGTAGAGCAGGATCCAGGCGATGCTGAAGATCCAGTTCGGTGGCCCGAACGAGGGTTGCCGAGCGTTGGCGTACCAGCCGGGAATGCCCTGGGACACGGCCAGTCCGCCCAGCCCGGCCACGATGTACACCGCGACCAGGTACCACAGCGGGCCGAGCGGACTACGTTCCGTTCCCCGCTCGCCAGCCGTCCGGTCGGCCCCCTCGACGCCACGTGGCGTAGTCATAGGTCTAGGTGACCGCATTCCGCGCCGTCTGGCAAGCAGAAGTTCGCCGTCGTTGGTGCTTATGGCTGACGCAGACCAGTGATCTTCCTCAAGATCAGCTCACTGCGGGATTCCCGCCGGTCACCACGGGCAGGCCCGCCGCCCGCCATGCGCGGAACCCACCGACCAGATCGGTGGCCTTGGCCAGGCCCAGCCGCGCCGCGTCGGCGGCCGCCAGGCTGGAGGAGTAACCCTCGTTGCAGATGATCACCACGGGGGTGTCGGCGGTCAGCCCGGGCAGCCGGTGATCGGAGCTCGGGTCGAGACGCCATTCCAGGACGATCCGCTCCACGATCACCGATCCGGGAATCTCGCCCTCGGCGGCGCGGTTGGCGTGCGGCCGGATGTCCACGATCACCGCCTGGCCGGTGCCCCGGCGTTCCTGGAGCTGTGCCGGTTCCAGACGGTCCAGCCCGGAGCGGGCGGTGGTCAGCAATTCGTCGATCGCACTCATGCTCGGGACGCTCCTACCTCGGTCAGGTCGGCGTACTCGCGGACCGGGATCAACGGCGGTGAGTAGGCGTGCACGGTGGCCGCGTTCACCGTACCCAGGTTCTGCACCAGGTGTGCCCGGCCGCCGCCGAACCCGACGCCGCTGCCGAGCCTGCGGTGGGCGGTGCGGATCGGGCCGGTGGGGTAGCGGTAGGACTCGCGGACACTGCCCTGCAGCACGGTGAACGCGCCGGCGGCGCCGCCGTGGTCATGGGGTTTGGTGCCCTGGCCCGGGGTCCAGGACAGCAGCCAGAGTTCGACGCCCTCGGTGAGCGCGAGCTGCGCCCACCAGCGCTGGGGTTCGGTGAACTGCAGGATGTCCAGCAGCGGATCGGCGAGTTTCTGCGCGACGATATCGGTCAGGTCGCGCAGCTGGGTGGGCGTCCACAGTGGACGCTGAGGGTGCAGCAGTTCGCGGAACAGCGGCGAATCTATTCCGCTGTGCACACTTTCTGTGGGGACAGTTGCCGTAGAGCGGTCGAGCGAGATGGTCACGGGTGGTCTCCCAGTGCGAGGACACCGCACCCGGTGCGAGGCGGGCGCGGTGAAGCGATCAGGGCACGCGGGAAGACGCGACGCAGCAGTAAGAGAGTGGAGTGGGACGCCTACACGGAGAGGGTCACCTGCCGCGCCGCGCCACACGACACGCCGTCGTGCAGACCCGAAGGAGGTCCACGACGCGGTCCTTGTGCAGCAACAGCCCGGCCATGGACCCAACGTACCAGCCCACCCGGTGACTTAGGTACCCCTAACCCGCGTGATCGGCGCGCAGGACGAGCATTGTGCGGGCCGGGACGGCGATGGGCACGCCGGACCGATAGGGGCCCGCGTTGACCGGTTTGCCGTCCGGGGTGGTGGTGTCCAGTTCCAGGGTCCAGGTCACCTCGGCCTCCGGTTCGGGGAGCAGGAACTCCGCCTGCTCGTGGCCGGCGTGCAGGATCAGCAGCCAGGAGTGTTCCGGCTGCGCGCCTGCGGAGATCCACATGCCGAGGGTGCGCCTGCCCTCGTCGAACCAGTCGGTCTCGGCCAGTTCGTAGCCGTCCGGCCGCAGCCACACCAGGTCGGCCTCGCCGGCCAGGGGATCGAAGCCGCGGAAGAAGTCCGGCCGGCGCAGCGCCGGGTAGCGGGCGCGCAACGCGATCAGCCGGCGGCTGAAGGCCACCATCCGCATCGCGACGGCGGAGGCCGCCCAGTCCAGCCAGGAGGTCTCGTTGTCCTGGCAGTAGGCGTTGTTGTTGCCGCCCTGGGTGCGCCACCGCTCGTCCCCGGCGACCAGCATCGGGGTGCCCGCGGACAGCACCAGCGTGGCCATCAGGTTCCGCGCCTGCCGGTCGCGCAGTGCCAGCACCACCTGGTCGGTGGTCGCCCCCTCGGCGCCGTGGTTCCACGACCGGTTGTCGTCGGTGCCGTCCCGGTTGTCCTCGCCGTTGGCCGCGTTGTGCTTTCCGTTGTAGGACACCAGATCCCGCAGGGTGAACCCGTCGTGCGCGGTGACGAAGTTGACCGACTGCCACGGCCGCCGCCGGTCGTCCGCGTACAGGTCGGAGGAGCCGGACAGCCGGTAGGCGAGGTCGCGCACCCCGGTGCCACCACGCCAGAAGTCGCGCACGGTGTCCCGGTAGCGGCCGTTCCACTCGGCCCACTGCACGCCGAAATCACCCACTCGGTAGCCCTCGGCGGTGGCGTCCCACGGCTCGGCGATCAGCTTGGTCTCCGCCAGCACCGGATCGCAGGCGATCGCGGTGAGCAGCCCGGCATGCGGATCGAACGCCCCGCCGCCCGGCCTGCCCAGCACGCTGGCCAGGTCGAACCGGAACCCGTCCACGCCCATCTCGGCGGCCCAGTACCGCAGCGAGTCGGTCACGAGGCGGACCACGGTCGGCGAGCCGGCGTCCAGGGTGTTCCCGCAGCCGGTCAGGTCCCGCAGGTCGCCGCCGGATCCGTGCAGGTAGTAGCCGGTGTTGTCCAGGCCGCGGAAGCTCAGCGTCGGCCCGTCGGGGCCGCCCTCGCAGGTGTGGTTGTAGACCACGTCCAGGAGCACCTCGATGCCCACCGCGTGCAGCGCGGCGACCATGGTGCGGAACTCCTCGATCTCCCGGCCGGGGGAGCTCGCGTAGCCGGGGTGCGGGGCGAAGAAGCCGAGCGAGGAGTAGCCCCAGTAGTTGTGTTTGCCGCCCCTGATCAACGCGGGCTCGTCGATGAACGCGTGCACCGGCAGCAGTTCCACCGCCGTCACGCCCAGCGAGAGCAGGTGGTCCAGCACGGCCGGGTGCGCCAGGCCCAGGTAGGTCCCACGCAGCCGGGGCGGCACCGCGGGATGGCTCCGGGTGAAGCCCCGCACGTGCAGTTCGTAGATCACCGTCTCCGACCACGGGACCCGCGGCTTGCGCCCGGTGTCCGGCCCCAGCCCGTTCGTCACCACGGACAGCGGCACGTGTCCCAGCGAATCGGCGGCCGAGGACGGTCCCGTCCTGGGGTCACCCTCATAGCCCAGCGCCCGGGAGTAGTCGCGGTAACCGCCGGTGATCTGCCTCGCATAGGGGTCGACCAACAGCTTCGCCGGGTTGCACCGCAGGCCTTCCTCGGGCCGGTAGGGGCCGTGGACCCGGTAGCCGTAGCGCTGCCCGGGATTGATTCCGGGGACCACGCCGTGCCAGACGCCGAAGGTGTTCTCGACCAGCTCGATCCGCTGCTCGCCATCCGGCCCGACCAGGCACAACTCCACCGCGTCGGCCACCGAGGAGGCCACGGCGAAGCGAACTCCATCGCCTTCGGCATGCGCGCCGAGCGGAAACGGGTGACCGGCGGGCAGGGAGGACATATTTTGGATCATCCCCGAGCGAAGGCTCCCGCACTAGTGGTCCCGGCTGTGGAGGGCATGACTGCCACACGTAAGAATGAAGCCGTGAGCCAGGAGCACGAAGAGACCGTGGACGTGACCGACCTCGTGGTGCGGATGGACGGTGTTGCCGTCCGCCGGGGCACCACCGAGCTGCTGCACGACATCACCTGGCACGTCGAGCTGGACGAGCGCTGGGTGATCCTCGGTCCGAACGGCGCCGGTAAGACCACCCTGCTGCGCCTCGCCTCGGCCGAGCTGCACCCCAGCGCGGGCACCGTGCACCTGCTCGAGGAGAAGATGGGCCGCACCGACGTGTTCGAGCTGCGCCCGCGGATCGGCTTCAGCTCCGCCGCACTGGCCGCTCGGGTACCGGGCGAGGAACTCGTGCGCGATCTGGTGGTCAGCTCCGGTTACGCGGTGCTGGGCCGCTGGCGCGAGCACTACGACAGCATGGACACCGGCCGCGCGGACCAGCTGCTGGGCGAGTGGGGCATGGCGAAGCTGGCCGAGCGCCGGTTCGGCACCCTGTCCTCCGGCGAGCAGAAGCGGGTGCTGATCGCCCGCGCGATGATGACCGACCCGGAACTGCTGTTGCTGGACGAGCCGGCCGCCGGGCTGGACCTGGGTGCCCGCGAGGACCTGGTGCTGGCGTTGTCGGAGCTGGCCATGGACCCGGATGCCCCGGCGATGGCGCTGGTCACCCACCACGTGGAGGAGATCCCGCCGGGCTTCACCCACGCCATGCTGCTGCGCGAGGGCGGCGTCGTCGCGCAGGGTCTGATGGACGACGTGATCACCGAGCACAACCTGTCGGAGACCTTCGGTCAGAAGCTCGCGCTGGACCGGGTGGACGGCCGGTTCTTCGCCCGCCGTCAGATCTAGCCACTACTGGTCAACCCCTGGCCATGTGATGTTGTAACCGTTGCTGGCCGTGCCGGTTCTGCATTACAACTCCAGTGCTCGATCTTCCCTGCACCGGAGGTTTCCCCGTCGTGCCGTCAACCCGTCCCGTCGTCGTGACCGGGGTGGCCGGCTTCATCGGCTCACACCTGGCTGAGGCGCTCCTGGCACAGGGCTGCGCGGTGATCGGCATCGACCGCCGGCTCCCGCAGGCCGACAGCAACCTGGCCGACTGCCTGCGTCATCCGAACTTCACCCCGGTCGGCGCCGACCTGGCCGAGGTGGACCTGCCCCCGCTGTTCGAAGGCATCCACACCGTGTTCCACCTGGCGGGCATCCCCGGTATGCGGCCGTCCTGGGGACCGGACTTCGCCGAGTACACCCGCAGCAATGTGCTGGCCAGCCAACGGGTGGCCGATGCCTGCCTGGAGTGCCGGGTACCCCGGCTCGTCGTCGCCTCGTCGTCCAGTGTGTACGGACAGCGGGAACCCGGTCCGTACGCCGAATCCTGTCTGCCCGCACCGGCTTCCCCCTATGGAGTGTCCAAACTGGCCGGTGAGCAGGTGTGCCTGGCCTACGCGGCGCACCCGCGTTCGGTGACCAGCGTGGTCGCGCTGCGCTACTTCACCGTCTACGGACCCCGGCAGCGGGACGACATGCTCATCGGCCGCGCGCTGCGGGCCGCGCTCTCCGGTGAGCCGTTGCGGGTCTACGGTGAGGGCAGCCAGCGCCGGGATTTCACGTACATCAGTGATGTCGTGGCCGCCACCCTCGCCGCCGCGACCGCGCCCGCCGAAGCCGAGGTGATCAACGTCGGTGGCGGCCGGGCCGTGAGCATCGCCGAGGTGCTGACCACCGCCGAGCGGCTCACCGGCCGCCGGGTGCCCCGCACGCATCAGCCCGCCTACGAGGGCGATGTGCCCGAGACCCTGGCCGACCCGGCCAAGGCGGCCCGGCTACTCGGCTGGCAGCCGGAGGTCGGCCTGGCCGACGGCATGGCGCGGCAACTGGCCTGGCTGACCCGTTCGGCGATTCCGGTGGAGGTGTGATGCTGTGATGCGAATCGGCATCGTGGCCAAGGGCAATGTGTTCGGGTACGGCGGCGTGGAACGCTCCGTGGTGCGCATCGCCCAGGGCCTCCAGGCCACCGGCCGCTACCAGGTGGACGTGATCGAACTGCGTCCCGATCTGCGCGCCGACCTGGCCTCCGGTGGCATGTTCGACTTCGAGCCCCGGGTGCTGCCCGGCGGCGTCTCGCTGTTCCAGATCCGCGCCTGGTGCACCTCGCCGACCGCCTCCGAGCGGGACTTCGCCGTGTTCCAGGCCCTCGTCGAGCTGGGCAGGCGGCGCGGCTACGAGCTGCTCAACGGTTTCTACGCCAGCACGGCGGGCTTCTACACCGCGTACGCGGCCAGGGAGCTCGGCATTCCTTCGGTGATCTCGTTGCGCGGCAACGACATTCACCGCGATGTGTTCGACGGCCGGCGCCTCGCGCACCTGCAGTTCGCGTTGACCTCGGCGACCGCGATCACCTCGGTCAGCGCCGAGGGCCTGCGCCGCGCCGAGATCCTGGCCGACTGCGCCGGTAAAGGTCGGGTGATCCTGAATGGCATCGACCCCTCGACCTACGCCGAGGGCGTTGTCAACGTTGCCACCGGCAGCCCGTTGATCGGCTCGATGGCCAAGTTCCGCGGGAAGAAGGGCTTGCCCACGCTCATCCAGGCGTTCGCCCAGCTGGAGCTGCCGGCGGCCCGGTTGCTGTTGATCGGCGACGTGGTGCCCGAGGAGCGGGACGAGGCCCTGGAACTGATCACCCGCTGCGGGGTCGAGGATCAGGTGACCATCACCGGCTTCGTGCCCCGGGAGGACGCGCTGCGTTACCTGCGCGCGCTGGATCTCTTTGTACTGTCCAGCATCCACGAGGGCTGCCCGAACGTGCTCCTGGAGGCCATGGCGGCCGGCGTGCCCGCGGTGGCCACCGCCGTCGGCGCGGTGCCGGAGATGATCGTCAATGACGAGGCGGTCGTGGTGCCGCCGGGCGATGCGACCGCGCTGGCCAAGGGCATCACCGAGCTGCTGTCCGCCGACCGGCAGGCGTACGCGGACCGGGCGCTGACCGCTATCCGTACCCGGTTCGCCCCGGATCGGGAGCTGGCGGACTTCGACGAGGTCTACACCTGGTGTCTGACCAGGTAAGGGGCTTCGGCGCGGGCACCACCGGCGGCGCCGGCGGGCCGGTGATCGAGGTGTCCACCGCCTCCGGGTTGCTGGCCGCCATCCGGGGGGCAGGGCCCCGGATCGTGCTGGTGAACGGCCCGATCGCGGTGCCGCCGGGCATGCACAAGGTCGGCTCGGACACCACCGTGCAGGGAGTCGGCGCCGACGCCGCCATCCTGGGTGGCGGGCTGAGCCTGAGCACCGTGCACAACGTGATCATCCAGAACCTGCGCTTCGCCGGTGCCTCGATCAAGGCCATCGACATCACCAGGGGCACGCACCACGTGTGGATCGACCACAATGAACTGTCCACCGCGGACGATGGCCTGGTGGACATCAAACGCGGGGCCTCGCTGGTGACCGTGTCCGGGAACCACCTGCACGATCACCGCAAGTCCATGCTCCTCGGCCATGATGACCTGCACACCGAGGACATCGGCCGGCTACGGGTCACCTACCACCACAACTTCTTCGACGGCACCCGGCAACGCCACCCCCGGGCGCGCTTCGGCAACCCGGTGCACGTGGTGAACAACTACTACCTGGACTGCTCGGACATCGGCATCGCGGCGCAGACCGGGTCCGGGGTGCTGGTGGAGGCCAACTACTTCGAAGGCGTGGACCGCCCGATGTCCACGGAGTACGCGGGCCCGCCGGGCGCGCTGGTGGAACGGGACAACGTCTACGTCGATTGTGGCCGCCCCGAACCGGGTGGCGTGGGCACCGTGGACGACCCGTACCGGTACTACTCGTTCACGCCCGACCCGGCCTCGGCGGTGAAGGACCTGGTGCTGGACGGCGCGGGCGTGGGCCGGGTGCCGGTCCGGGTGGAGCGGCCCGTGGTGCGCACCGGCCGCCCGGAGAACTACGCCCGGCGCTACCACCGCACCCATCCCCGGCCGCCCGCGGACCTGCCGGACCGGGTCACCGAGTCGCTGGGCCGGGTACCGAGGCACGTGATCGACCTGGGCGCGGGCACCGGCCTGTCCACCTCGGTGTGGCGCGGCCGTGCCGGGCGGGTGACGGCGGTGGAGCCGGATGCGCGGCTGCGGGCGGTGCTCTCCCGGGAGTATCCGTGGGCTGAGCTGCGCGGATGCCGCGCCGAGGACCTGGATCTGCCGGATGGCTGCGCCGATGTGCTGGTCGCCTGGGACGCGGCCGAGTGGTTCACCCCGGAGCACCCTGTTCTGCGGCTGCTGTGTCCCGGTGGCCTGCTTATCGTGGGCAAAGGCACTGAGGTAATTGACGTAGTACGGGTAAGCTACTCGCGAGTAACCTGAGGAGGACACTGCCGTGGGCGAGTTCGTCAGGCTTGAGGTGGAGGGCGGGATCGGCACGATCCGGTTGGATCGGCCGCCGATGAACGCGCTGAACAGGCAGGTCCAGGAGGAGATCAGGGCGACGGCTACCGAGGCGACCCAGCGGGCGGATGTCCGGTCGGTGATCGTCTACGGCGGCCCGAAGGTGTTCGCCGCCGGCGCGGACATCAAGGAGATGGCCGGGCTGTCCTACTCCGAGATGGCCGAGCGCGCCGTGCCGCTGTCGCAGTGCTTCGCCGCGGTCGCCGAGATCCCCAAGCCGACCGTCGCGGCCGTCACCGGCTACGCGCTGGGCGGCGGGTTCGAGCTGGCGCTGTGTTGCGACCGGCGCATCGCGGGGGACAACGCCAAGGTCGGCCAGCCGGAGATCCTGCTGGGCATCATCCCGGGCGCCGGGGGCACCCAGCGGCTGGCCAGGCTGATCGGGCCGAGCAAGGCCAAGGACATCGTCTACACCGGCCGGTTCGTGGAGGCCGACGAGGCCGTGCGGATTGGGATGGTCGACGAGGTCGTCCCGCCGGACGACGTGTACCAGGCGGCCCGCAGCTGGGCCGGGCAGTTCACCAGTGGCCCGGCGCGTGCGCTGGCCGCTGCGAAGGGCGCCATCGATGGCGGCCTGGACGGGGACCTGGCTAGCGGACTGAAGCTGGAGAGTCACCTGTTCGCGGCGTTGTTCGCCACCGAAGACCAGAAGATCGGCATGCAGTCCTTTGTGGACAACGGACCGGGGAAGGCGAATTTCGTTGGCAAGTAAGCAGATCGACCCTAAACCTAATCCGCACGCCACGGCGGAGGAGGTGCAGGCCGCGTACAGCGACCCGAAGCTGGCCAACGTGCTCTACCACGACTGGGAAGCCGGCACCTACGACGAGAAGTGGTCCATCTCGTACGACGAGCGGTGTATCGAGTACGCGACCGGCCGGTTCAAGGTGGCGGCCGGCGACGAGAACTGGCCGTATGAGCACGCCCTCGAACTGGGCGCCGGTACCGGCTTCTTCCTGCTCAACCTGATGCAGGGCGGCGTGATCAAGAAGGGCTCTGTCACCGACCTGTCCCCGGGCATGGTCGAGGTCGCGCTGCGCAACGCGAAGAACCTGAACCTGGACGTCGACGGCCGGGTCGCCGACGCCGAGCGGATCCCATACGAGGACAACAGCTTCGACCTGGTCATCGGGCACGCGGTGCTGCACCACATCCCGGACATCCCGTCCGCGATGAAGGAGGTCCTCCGGGTGCTCAAGCCCGGCGGCCGCTTCGTGTTCGCCGGCGACCCGACCAAGGTGGGCGACTTCTACGCCCGCAAGCTCGGCCAGGTCACCTGGTGGCTGACCACCAATGTCACCAAGCTCCCGCTGCTCGGCGACTGGCGCCGTCCGCAGGAGGAGCTGGACGAGTCCTCGCGCGCGGCGGCCCTGGAGGCCGTGGTCGACATCCACACCTTCGACCCGGCCGACCTGGAGCGGATGGCCCGGGAAGCGGGTGCTCAGGACGTCAAGGCCGTGACCGAGGAGTTCGCCGCGGCCCTGTTCGGCTGGCCGGTGCGCACCTTCGAGGCCGCGGTCCCGCGCGAACGGCTGGGCTGGCCGTGGGCTATGTTCGCCTACCGCACCTGGCAACAGCTGTCCTGGCTGGACGAGAAGGTGCTCGCCAAGGTCCTCCCCCGGGAGGTCTTCTACAACGTGTTGGTCACCGGTACGAAGGGCTGAGTTCCCCTGGCCTATCAGTTCTCCCTCGCCGAGGTCGCCTGGCTGACCTCGGCGACCGGTGTTCTCGATGAACTGGCGACGTTGCCGCTGACATCGGACAGCAGGCTGTCCGATGTCAGCGCCGCACGTCGCATCGCGGGGGAGTTCGCCGCCTGCGCCCTGGAAACCGCCATGCTGCGGCGTAAGGCCGCGGTCAAACTGGATGACGCCGCGCGCTGGCTGTTCACCGAGGACGCCGCGCAGCAGGCCACCGCCAGCGCGGTCACCCGGCATCGTGCGGAGCGACTGCGTGACCGGGTCGTGCACGACGTGACCTGTTCGGTGGGGGCCGATCTCTCGGGCTTGCTTTCCGTGGCTCAACGGGTGATCGGGTCCGATCTGGATCCGGTTCGGTTGGCGATGGCCCGGCACAATCTCGGGCCCGCGGTGACTTTGGTGCGGGCCGATGCCTTGCAGCCGGTTTCGCGGGGGACCGTCGTCGTGGCCGATCCGGCTCGGCGATCGTCGGGGCGGCGGACCTGGAAGCCGCAGGACTTCTCGCCGCCGTTGGACGGGCTGGTGTCGGCGTATCCGGATCGGGATCTGGTGGTGAAGTGCGCGCCGGGGATCGACTTCGACAGCGTTCCGTGGGCGGCGGAGATCGAGATCGTCTCGCTGGCGGGGTCGGTTCGGGAGTCGGCTCTGTGGTCTCCCGGGTTGGCCTCTCCTGGGGTTCGCCGCCGGGCCACTGTGTTGACGGGGGATGGCTCGTGGACGCTCACCGATGCGGAGTCGGATGACTGTGCGGTGACGGAGCCCCGGCGGTGGGTCATTGATCCGGATGGGGCTGTGGTTCGGGCCGGGTTGGTTCGGCATTACGCGGCTCGGCATGGGTTGTCGCAGGTGGATGAGCACATCGCCTATCTGACCGGGGACTCGGTGCCCTTGGGGGTTCGGGCGTTTGAGGTGCATTCGTGGGGTAAGTACACGGAGAAGTCGCTGAAGGCGGAGCTTCGGGCTCGGGGGGTGGGGAAGTTGGAGATCCTGGTTCGGGGGTTGGACGTGGATCCGAATTCTTTGCGGCCTCGGCTGTCGCTGCGGGGGGCTGGGTCGGCGACCGTGGTGCTTACTCGGATTGGGCGGACTCCTACTGCTTTGTTGTGTACGCCTAATCGGTAGGGCTTCTGGTTGGGTCTGGGCTGTTGTCGAAAGAGGGCTTTGGAGGGGGAGACGGGTTGGGGGCTGCGTCTTTCCTGCCTTCGTGTTGGGTGGGTGTCCCTATGGGTTTGGTCAAGCCGCTGCTGGTGTGGGGGGCCGGTAGTAGGCATGATCGCGGAGCATGGCGAACAGGACGTCGCAGCGTCGGCGGGCTAGGCAGATGAGGGCGGCGTT
>QZFT01000075.1 GCA_003600225.1 Pseudonocardiaceae bacterium YIM PH 21723 | reverse complement strand
GAGGCCGGCATCGATACCGAAGCCGAAGGCGTCCTGCACGGTGACTCGATGACCAAGACCTACGCCACGAAGCTGCTGCAGGCCGTCGGCAGGCATCGGGTATGGGCACGCGCCGACAGGATCATGGCCCAGTGACAAGCCGGTGGGCAGAACATGTTTCGCCGAATGGAGGACGTCATGCAGGAACAGGAAATCGTGGCAGCGGTTCGCAAACTGACGGGGTTGGACGACGCTGATCGGGCGGCGGACGCCACCCGGGCCACCTTGTCCGTGCTCGGGCAGCGGCTGCCCGGCGATGAGGTCCAGGATCTCGCAGACCAGCTGCCCCCGGCGATCGCCGAGGCGTTGCCGAGCACCGGTGGCGGCGAGGAATTCGGTGTGGAGGAGTTCTATCGCCGCGTCGCGAAGACCGAAGGCGGGGATGTGACGGCGGACGGCGCCCGGGAGCACGCTCGCGCGGTTGTCGCCGTGCTCAAGGATGAGGTGGGCGAGGCGACATTCGACGGCCTCGTGTCGCGGTTGCCGGCGGACTACCAGGAGGACCTGTTGTCCACGGCCCCATCGGGCGAGCAGCTCTGACCGCGGTTCGGCCGTCACCAAGGGATGGTGACGGCCGAACCGGCCCGGCACGCGGGCACGATCCGCTGCTACCGGCGGAGGTCCTTGCCGGCGAGGAGGAACCCGGCAAGCGCGGCGGTGAGTTCTACCGGTGCGAGTTCGGCCATGTGGTGGCCGCAGTCGATGCCATGACCGGTCACATCCGTGGCCCAGTCGCGCCAGATCACCAGCGGATCTCCATAAAGTTGTTCGAGGTCGTCGCGCAGCGACCAGAGGACCAGCACCGGCCGGCTCAGCTGACGACCGGCGGCGCGGTCTGCTCGCTCGTCGCGGTAATCCACGGTCAGCCCTGCGCGGTAGTCCTCCAACATGCCGCGCACCACGCCGGGATCCCGCATGGCCGCGCGCCACTCCGCGTAGTTCTCCCGGCCCATCAGCTCGGGATCGCCGCGGTACCAGGCGTCAGGATCCGCATTGATCACGCGCTCCGGTATGTCCGGTTGGGCGAAGAAGAACCAGTGCCACCACTCGGTGGCGAACCGTGGCGTCAGCCGGCCCAGGTGTTCACTGATCGGCAGGCAGTCCATCAGGACGACCCGGACTACCTGCTCGGGGTGGTCGAGCGCCAGGCGCAAGCCGACATAACTTCCCCGGTCGTGGCCGACGACGCTGAATCGTTCGTGTCCCAATGCGCGCATCACCGCCAGCATCCGCCGGGCCGCGACCCGCTTCGAATGCGGTTCGTGATCCAGGGCGGGCGGCGGCTTTCCGGAGCGTCCGTAGCCGGGAAGGTCCGCGCAGACGACGGTGAACCCCTGCTGCACCAGTTCCGGTGCCACTCGATGCCAGGTCGCCGAGGTCCGGGGATGTCCGTGCAGCAGCAACACCGCAGGCCCCGTTCCCGCGTGCCGGACAAAGACCGGAAGTCCATCACCGTCCACCATCTCCACCGTAAAGTCCTCGAACATGATCAGGGGTTGCCCTGGTCTGAGCCCTGCCACACCTCGGCACCTGTGCCGGTCCGGCCGTTCGCGATGTTTCCGGTACGGGGAGCGGGTAATTCCCTGCTATGGATCAATTTCTCGGGATCTACCTCAACGATCAGCTCGCGCTCGGCGTGGGTTGGCGTGAACTGGCTGGTAGAGCGGCCCGCAATCAAGGCACCCCTGCGGATGAGCCCCTGCGGCGGGTGGCGGCCTGCATCGCTGCGGACGTCGATACCCTTCGCCGGTTGATGCGGCGGCTGAACATCCGGCCCAGCCCCCTCAAGCAGGGCTTGGCCGTGCTGGGCGAGCGGCTCGGACGCTGGAAGCCGAACGGCAGGCTGCGCTCCTATTCGCCGTTGAGCCGCTTCGAGGAGCTGGAGTTGCTCACCGTGGGCCTGGAAGCCCGGAAGCAGCTGTGGGTGACCTTGAGTGACCAGGCGGATCTCGCGACCCGTTTTCCGGATATCGACTTCGACGTCCTGACCGAGCGGGCGGGCCGGCTTCGCGCCGAACTCGACCCGCTGCGGATCGAAGCAGCGCTGGACGCGTTCAAACCTGTTGTGAACGAGACCGAAGGAGTCGGCACATGCGAGCGGTGACCTGGCACGGTAAGCGGGATGTGCGGGTGGACACCGTGCCCGACCCCAGGATCGAGGCAGCCACCGACGCGATCGTGCGGATCACCTCCAGTGGGATCTGTGGCTCGGACCTGCACCTCTATGAGGTGCTGGGACCCTTCATGACAGAGGGGGACATCCTGGGCCACGAACCCATGGGCATCGTCGAGGAAGTCGGGCCCGAGGTCACCTCGCTCAAGCCCGGGGATCGGGTGGTGGTCCCGTTCAACATCTCCTGTGGGCACTGCTTCATGTGCGAGCGCGGCCTGCAGTCCCAGTGCGAGACCACCCAGGTGACCTCCCAGGGCAAGGGTGCTGCTCTGCTCGGCTACACGAAGCTGTACGGGCAGGTTCCCGGTGGCCAGGCGGAGTACCTCCGGGTGCCACAGGCCCAGTACGGGCCGATCAAGGTCCCGGAGGGCCCGTCCGATGATCGATTCGTGTACCTGTCCGACGTGGTACCGACCGCGTGGCAGGCGGTGGAGTACGCCTAGGTCCCGGCGGACGGCTCGGTCGTGGTCTTCGGGCTGGGGCCGATCGGCCAGATGGCCTGCCGGATCGCGCGGCATCGCGGCGCGGGTCAGGTGATCGGTGTGGACCTCGTGCCGGAGCGGCTGGCCAGGGCCAAGGCGCATGGCGCCACCACCCTCGATCTCCGTGATCACCGCGACATCGCCGACAGCATCCGGCAGTTGACCGGCGGCCGGGGAGCGGACTCGGTGATCGACGCTGTCGGGATGGAAGCCCACGGCGCCCCGGTCGGGCGGCTGGCGCACAACCTGGTCAACCTGTTGCCGCAGGCGGTCGCCGCCAAGGTGACGCAGAAGGCCGGGGTCGACAGGTTGAGCGTTCTGTACGCGGCGATCGACAGCGTTCGCCGCGGCGGCACGATCTCGCTGTCGGGTGTGTACGGCGGAATGGTCGACCCGATACCGATGATGGACCTGTTCGACAAGCAGATCGGGCTCCGGATGGGACAGGCGAACGTGCGGCACTGGATCGACGAGATCATGCCGATCCTCACCGCCGACGACGATCCGCTCGGCGTCGAGGGATTCGCCACGCACAAGCTCTCGCTGGAAGCTGCTCCCCGGGCGTACGAGATCTTCCAGAAGAAGCTCGACGGGGCGCAGAAGATCCTGCTGCAGCCGTTCCGCCCGGCGTCGGCGCCGCTGATCAACCTGACCGGCAGTTGACGACCTGGTCGTTCACGCCGATCCCTTCCTCACGATGGCGGACATCGGCGTTCGAACTGGCGGGCGGATTGCTTCGGATGATGCCGGAAAACGGGATACGAGCTGGTGGTGGCCTGCGTGAGCCTTGCGAGCCTGGGTATTCACGGGGCAGGAGGTGCGCCATGCACAGCACGGTCAGCTCAGATTTTCCGCTGCCTCGAGTCAGTACACCCGTTGGCGTCGTCGTGGTGGGCGTGGACGGCTCCACCTGGGGCCATGAGGCGTTGATGTGGGCCGCTCGGCACGCCTGGACGTCGGGTTCCCGGGTGCGCGTCCTGCGCGGTCCGGCCGGCCCCGATCTGCCGGCCGACCTCGGGCTCAGCCACGCCACGCACGGTTACCCCGGGGTGGGTTTCGATGTCCGGCGGGCCGGCAATCCGATGGCGGACCTGCTGCTGGCGACGCGGAGCGGCGACCTGCTGGTACTCGGTCACCGGGGTCTGCGCAGGGGGCCGTTGGAGATCGGCGGCATGGTGCAGCCGCTGGTCGCCGGTGCGGAGTGCGACGTGGTGATCGTGCGCGGCAGGCACGCGGCGGTCCGCGGCGAGAATCGTTGCGTGCTGGCGCTGCCTGGTAGTGGACCGCGTGCCGGCGCAGTCCGAAGCGCGGCCACCGAGCTGGCCAGGGTTCACCACAGCAGCTTGCGCGTGGAGTGCCCCGAGCCCGTTCCCGTTCGTCGTGGCTCGGTGGGGACTCTGCCGGACCCGGACCAGCGGAGTGACCTGAGCCAACCGCACGAAGTGGTGGCCCGGTGCACGGGTGCGGACGTAGTGGTCGTGGCCCGGACCGACACCGACTCGACCCGATTGGGTTTGGTGACAAGAGCAGCCATCCAGCACGCGCCTTGCCCGGTTTATGTTGTCCATTAGCCGACCGGACGATTCCAGAATGGCCGCGCAATTCGATCTTCGGTGTCGGCCGGAAGAGTAGTCGCCGAAATCCCGGGTATTTCCCCGGTAGTGAACCAACGCGACTCGTATTCGCGGTGGACCTAGTCAAGGAGTCACCCGTGTTCGTTCCCCATTCCCGCGGCCCGATCAGCGAGTTGGTCGCCGGCCTTCTGCGATTGAATCCCGATGACGTTGCTGCGACTCCGGTCTCCGTGCCGGATTGTGCGGCCGTGCCTCCGGTGGCCGACGAGGATCTCCAGATCGCCCTGTGGATGTGCTACGAGCTGTCCTACCAGGGTTTCGACGGCGTCGATGACGACTGGGAGTGGCATCCATCGCTGGTCGGAGCGCGTCGCGAACTGGAGAGACGCTGGCTCGCCGGCCTGCGTGATCTGGTTACGCAGGCCGAGGTGCAGCCGAGATTCGTGCCCCAGGAACTGGGTCGGCTCGCCCAGCAGGACGATGGGCCGCCGCTGGCCAAGTTCCTCCAGCGGCGGGCCACCCGGGAACAGTTCCGTGAGTTCGTGATCCACCGCTCGGTGTACCACCTCAAAGAGGCCGATCCGCACAGCTGGGCCATCCCACGCCTCAGTGGGCCGGTCAAGGCCGCGTTGATCGAGATCCAGGCCGACGAATACGGTCAGGGCCGGCCGGAGCGCATGCACTCCGAACTGTTCCGCGCCACGATGCGGGCCTTGGACCTCAGCGATGCCTACGGGCACTATGTCGGCCGCGTACCTGCGCAAACCCTGGCGGTCAGCAACATGATGTCCTTCTTCGGCCTGAACCGCCGATGGGTCGGCGCCGCGATCGGTCAACTCGCCATCTTCGAGATGACCTCCTCGTTGCCCAACCGGCGCTATGGCAACGGCCTGCGGCGCCTGGGCGGTGATCAGGCCGCCACGCTGTTCTACGACGAGCACGTCGAAGCGGACGCCGTGCACGAGCAGATCGCCTCCTACGACCTGTGCGGTGCGTTCGCGGTGCGTTATCCGGATCGCGCCGCGGATGTGGTGTTCGGAGCCGCGTGCGGCCTGGCAGTAGAGGCCGAATTCGCGCGATACCTACTGGATGGCTGGGCATCGGACGCGAGCACGCTGCTCCAGGAAAATGCCGCGGCCTGAAATCGCCGATTGGGGGTATTCAGAATCATGAATGAACCGTTGCCTCCCGTGACGATAACCCCGTACGAAGATGGGCCACTGATAGTTCGAGGGCCAGTGGAGATCCTGGATCAAAGCGGGCAAAGAATTGAACCGAACCGACCGGTGGTCGCGTTGTGCCGCTGTAGTTATTCGGCGACCAAACCGTTCTGCGACGGCACCCACAAGGTGAGGGGGTTCACCGCTCCCAGCCGGGGCACCAGGCCCACAGATCCGCAGAGCTGACCGCGACTCAGGTCGTCGGGCTGAGCGGGGAGCAACCTGCCGACCAACCCGAACGAGTGTGTGTCCTGCACCCGCCTCGTTGATGACGGACCGCAACTCCGCCTCCGAGCTGTCGCCCCTTGCCGTGCGACCGCACCACGGCGGCCAGGACCGCCTGTAGGAGAGCCGATCTTCCGTGCGGCGCGGGTCAGGAATCTGAGTGGTGAGAGCAAATCGCCCTGCTGCCTGGGCGATTTAATTCCATCTGTGATTGACCATGCATCCCGTCTACCCCTGGGTTGTCGCCAACGAACATGGAATGAATCCGCGGCATATCGGGTGCGCGGAACCCTCAACGCGTTCGACCAGTTGGAGCGGGACCGGGCGATGGGTGCGACCCTGGGCGGCATGACCGATCAGTCGACGCCGCGGCCGGAACGGCTGCGGGCGGCCATTCTCGCCCTGCTCTCGGCGCGAGGTACGGAGGCGAGCATCTGTCCGTCCGAGGTGGCCAGGGCGGTGGCCGATGATTGGCGGCCATTGCTGCCCGAAGTCAGGGAGGTGGCTCGGCAACTCGCTCGGGCAGGCAGCGTGCGGCTTACCCAGCGCGGCCGCGCACTCGATCCGGATGATGACTGGCAGGGGCCGATCAGGATCCGGGCCTCCAGTGATACCGATGGCTGACCTGGAGTACACGCCTGACGGGCACTTCGTGGTGATCGGTGGTCGCCGGTGGCGGGCTACCGACCCGGAGATCCCGGAGGAGGTGGCCGCACGGTTGCGGAGCCTGTTGATGCGGGCCCGCCGTGATGTCGGCGCTGCTCGCCGCGGCCAGGATGCTGAGGCGGAACGCGAGGCCAGGACGCGGGTGCAACGAGCCAAAGTCGCCTTAGGTGAGCGCGGCACGCCCTGGTGGGAACAGGACGCCGATGAGCGGCGACAACGCTGGCAGCACGGCTTGGACACACTGAGCTGACCGTGCTGGACGCGTTGCCTCATCTGGCAGTGAACCTGGACCGTGCACCGGCGGAGCTGCTGGATCGGTCGGATGCCTGGCCGGCCGAATCATTCGGTGCCGCACAGATCGAACATTCACTCGCGATGCCGGAAGAGGTACAGCTCGACGCAGGGTCCGGTCAGAACGAACTGAGGCGTGCGCTTACCGAATGTGACCGTAAGCTGGCTCGTCACCGTGCCGATCGTCGTGATCGCGCCGCAATCGCCGGTGTTGCGTGTCCTGGGCATCACCGGCCTGGACACCACGCTGACGGTGCTGGCCACCCACCCGGACAATGCGGAGGTACCAATCGGCTGAAAGGCCTCGTAATCAGGCCTGTGTGGTGGGCAGTTCCGCCCAGACGACCTTTCCGCCGTCAATCCGCTGCTGATCCCACCTCGTGGCGCAGGCGGTGACGATGTGCATACCCCTGCCACCGGTCATGTCCGGCTCCCGCTGTCGGGCCAGTAAGGGTGAGTCGTCTCGCACCTCGATGCGCGCGGTGTCGGCGGTCCAGCACAGTCGGATCCAGTACGGACCTGCCGCGTGTGTCAGGGCATTGCTCACCAGTTCATCGACGACCAGAAGAATGTCGTCCAGCCGGTGCCGGTCGGCGCAAGTCAGCAAGCCGGCGACCCAGGACCGTACTTCGGCGAGTTCGGACAGGTCACCGCGTAGGTGCTTCCGCTGTTCTGTCCGGTGTGGTTCACCCACATCCAGCATGAGGTTCCCTCTCGCTCGACACGCACCGGGTTGCGGTGAAGAGTAGATGCACCCGGAGTGCGGGTGCAGATCAGATCGCTCGGCTGCCCATGGCGCATGCCTGACTTCCGGCGTTGCGCTACGGTGGGCGGCGAACCGATTGAGACCACAGTCGTTCGCCAGCCCTCGCGGCTGCCGTGGTCTTCGGCGTCGCCGGTCAGTAAGGACCGTGCCTATGACTCTTCCCCTGTCTCGCCCTTCAGCCGGCACCTCACCTCTGCGGTGCCGCACCCGCGATCACGGGATGGTGGTGACCGTTGCCGGAGAGGTCGACCTGACAACCGTCCCCGAGTTGCATGAGGAGTTGCTGGCGGCTGAGACGCGGGCCGAACCGGGCTCTCCGGTCATCCTGGATCTTCGCGGCGTGACCTTCCTCGGTTCGGCCGGGCTGGCCGTGCTGGTCCAGCACCACCGCCGGTGCGCCGATGCCGGCCGTCAACTGCGCATCGTCGCCGATCAGCATGTTGTGCGCCGTCCGCTGGCCGTGACGGATCTGGACCGCCTACTGTTCCTGACTTCGAACCTGGACGACGCGATGCCCGCATGACACTTGGTGCCTCCAAGCTGGTCCGGCGGGGAGGAGAACAGATGATCGATCCTCTGTTGAGGGTCGCCCGGAACGTCCATCCCAGTGGCGCTGTCGTGCTGGACGTCGTCGGTGAACTCGATCACTTCACCGCCCCTGAGCTGTCTGCCGCGCTCTGTCAGGAAGCTTTCAGCCCGGATGTCCCCGTGCTTGTGGACCTGTCCGGCCTCCAGTACTGCGACTCGACCGGTATGACCGTATTCGTCAAGGTCCGTCAGACCGCGTTGCAGCGGGCCGGCCGTCTGGCCCTAGTCGGCCTGAGTGCCGATCTGGCCCGGATGTTCCGCATCACCGGGCTGGCGAGCTTGTTCGTGCTCGCCTCCACGTCCGACGAGGCGGTGGAGGCGCTGCGTGCCTGATGAACCGTATTTGACCAATGTTAGGCTCGATTCACCTGATCATGCTGTTAGAGAAGCTTCACCTGTGGGGATACCTGAGGGCGTGACCGATTTCGAGGGTGCGATGACTCAGCTCCGTCGCGACGTCGATGAGTTCTGGGACCGCTCTCCTCATCCGGTGGTCGTGACGGACACCGATGGCGTCATCACATCCGCCAATTCCCAGGCAGCGACCCTGTTGCCGCAGGCCAAGGTCGGTGTCCCGCTGCATGAGGTGGCGCCATCATGGCTTCGCCGGCAAGCGTTGACGGGGGATTCCGTCTCCGGGACCATCGGCGACCGCAGTTTCCGTGCCTGCCCCGTCGAGGGTGACGGGGACGTCGCCTGGTGGCTCCTGGACGACACCGAGACCAGGGCCGCCCAAGAGGCACTCGCGGCCGAACGTGCCCGTACGGCGCTGCTCGGTCTGGTGTCCTCCAGCCTGCTGGCTTCGCTCAACCCGCAACGCTGTATGCAGGTGACCGCTGAACTCGCCGCCGTCCATCTGGCTCAGGCCGCTCTCGTCGTGGCGACGGGGAGAACCGGTCGCGGTCTGCACTTGACGGTCTGCGTCGCGGGCGAGTCCGGGCAGCAGGTGACGGTGAGGGCCGACCCGGCTGAGGTGCCCGGACTCGTCGAAGTATTAGAGGGCTACCCTCCGGGTCCCTCACGATGGATCGATGCGGCCTCCCTCCCCGCGTGGCTGATTCCCGAAGGCTTCGGGCCCGTCGGCTCGGTGGTTCTGACTCCGCTGCCCGGCCACGGCGTGCCCGCCGGTGCTCTGGTGCTGCTGCGCCGGTCCACGGCCGCCGGGTTCTCCGAAGAGGAGGAGGGCTTCGCCCGGTTGTTCCGGCACGGGCCGGCGCTGCGATCTCCGCGGCGCAGCTGTACACCCAGCAGGTCAGCACCACCGACCTGCTGTTGCGGGAATTGCTTCCACCCAGGCTCAGCCGGATCGGTGACGTGGAGTTCGCCGCGCGTTATCAGCCCGCGGGCGATGGCGAGCAGGTTGGTGGCGACTTCTATGACGTGCACCCGCTGCCCTCCGGCACCGGCGGCGGCTCTCTGGTCGTTCTGGGTGATGTCTGTGGCAAGGGCATGGCCGCTGCCGTGCTGACCGGCAAGGTCCGCACCACCCTGCAGGCCCTGCTGCCGCTGATCGACGACCACCTGCGGGTGCTGACCATGCTCAACAATGCGTTGATCAACTCGCACCACGACCGGTTCGTCACCCTCGTGCTCGCCTCCGCGGTGCCGGTCGCAGAGGGCGTGCGGCTCTCAGTGACCTGTGCCGGCCACCCACCACCGCTCATTGTGCGGCGGGACGGCACCGTCACCATGGCGGAGACCGGGGGAACGCTGATCGGGATGCTGCCTGAAATCAGGGCCACCACCGCCGAGGTCCTTCTCGCGCCGGGCGATACGTGCCTGCTGTACACCGACGGCGCCACCGAGAGTCACGGCGGACCGCTGGGCCGGGAGATGTTCGGCGAGGAGCGGCTGCAGCGCACGCTCAGCGCCTGCGCCGGGATGCCTGCCGAGGCGGTCGTCGAACACGTGCACATGGTGGTATCCCGCTGGGTGGGAGCGCGGGAGCACGACGACACCGCGCTGGTCGCCGTCACCGCTCCGCTCCACCCGCGAAACCTCCGGACGGAGGAGACACGGGATGCGTGATCCTGGCGTCTATGCCGAGCAGCTGTGGGCGGCGCTGAAGGCGGGCGATGAGACGCGTGCCGCCACCGCCGTGCTGGATGCCGTCGAAGGTGGGGTCAGCTCCGAGGCCGTGCTGCTGGACGTCATCGCGGCGACCCAGACCAGGGTCGGCACGGAATGGGCGGCGAACCGGTTGACCGTGGTGCAGGAACACGCCATCACCGCCCTCAATGACCGCATGATCGACGTGCTGTCGGCGCACCGGCCGCGATGTGCACCGCACCGGCTGCGAGTGGTCGTCGCCTGTGTCGACGGCGAATGGCATGCCATGCCCGCCCGCATGCTCACCGAGATGCTCAGCCAGCATGGATTCGACGTCGAGTACCTGGGCGCTCAGTTGCCGACTCCCCGCCTGATCTCCCACATCCATCGAACCGGTCCCGAACTGGTCGCCCTGTCCGGCTCGCTGTCGACCCGGCTGCCCGCCGCGCATGCCGCCATCACCGCGTGCCAGACAGCGGGCGTGCCCGTGTTGGTCGGCGGAGCGGCCTTCGGCGCGGACGGCCGCTACGCCTACCGAGTCGGCGCTGATCTGTGGGCGCCCGACGCCCGTTCGGCCATCAGCCTTCTCACGTCCGGAACACCGCTGCCGTCGCCGGCCGGTTCCTCCACGGGCTTGGGCCACCTCAGCGACCAGGAGTACACCATGGTCGCCCGATCGACGGCAGGCTTGGTCGGTTCGGTGTTCGCCGCGGTGGAGCGGCTTTTCCCCGCCGGCTACTCAGCCCTGGACAGGGAGCGGTTCGCCGACGAACTCGTCCACCTCGTGGAGTTCCTGGGGGCCGCCCTCTACGTCGACGATGCCGGACTGTTCACCGACTTCGTGAGCTGGACGGCGGAGGTCATGTCGGCTCGGGAGATATCGGCCGAGTTGCTGGACGAGACGGTCGGCGCGCTGACCGATCAGCTCCGTGACTTCCCCCGTGCTCGCGGCTTCCTCGACGGGGCCCGCCGGCAACTCGTCGGACTATGAACCCAGGGGAGTGGCCGGTTCACCGGCCTCGATGCAGTACTGCTCTACCCTACGGGGCACCCACGAAAGGTCACTCGTGCACGGTGAGGACGAAGTTCATCGCGAAAGGCCCACAGCCGGTGCGCCGGATGTGTTCGCCGCCGACGAGGTGATCGGCCGCGACCTCGCTCGCGTCGATTGGGCGGCCACGCCGCTCGGCGCCCCGGACACCTGGCCGCAGAGCCTCAAGACCGCGGTGAGCCTCCAGTTGTCGTCCAAGTTCTCCATGTGGATGGCCTGGGGACCCGAGCTGACCTTCTTCTGCAACGCCGCCTACCGGCGCGACACCCTCGACCAGAAGTATCCCTGGGCGCTGGGCAGACCGGCCAGCGAAGTCTGGGCCGAGGTCTGGGATGACATCGAGTCCCGGATCGACACCGTGCTCACTTCGGGCGAGGCCACCTGGGATCAGGGACTCCTGCTGTTCCTGGAGCGGTCCGGCTACACCGAGGAGAGTTACCACACCTTCTCCTACAGCCCCCTGCGCGACGACGAGGCCGGGGTCGTCGGCCTGTTGTGCGTCGTCAGCGAGGACACCGGCCGGATCATCGGTGAGCGCAGGATGTCCACCCTGCGTGACCTCGGTTCGGTCCCCAGCTTCATGCGTACCGAGCAGGAGATGCTGGGGCTCAGCTCTGAACAGCTCGGCCGCAATCTCCAGGACCTTCCGTTCACCCTGATCTACCTCTTCGATGAGGACGGGGATGCTCACCTGGCCTCCTCGACCGGCTTCCCCGAGGACCATCCGCTGCTGGTAAGGCGGTTATCGGCGGCCGCTGCGGATCCGTGGCCGCTCGCAGCGATCGACCGTGGTGAGCCGGTGCTCATCGATCTGCTGGCGGCCAGCCTGCACGGCCTGCCGACCGGTGCCTGGCCGGATGCCCCGAGCCAGGCACTGGCCCTGCCGCTGCTGCGGCAGGGCGGCACTCCGTACGGATTCCTGGTGACCGGGTTGAACCGCTACCGGCCGTTGGACGAGGGCTACCGGGGTTTCCTGGAGCTCGTCGCCGGTCACCTCGCCGCCAGGATCGCCGGCGCGCGCAGTTACCGGGCGCAGGAACGTCGTGCCGAAGAGCTCGCCGAGCTGGACCGTGCCAAGACGACGTTCTTCTCCAACATCAGCCACGAGTTCCGGACTCCACTGACGCTGATCCTGGGCCAGGCCCAGGAGCTGGGCTCGCAGCTGGGTGAGACCTCGCCGGACACCAGTGAGAGTCTGGAGGTGATCCGCCGCAACGGTCTTCGCCTAGGCAAGCTGGTGAACACCCTGCTCGACTTCTCCCGCATCGAAGCCGGCCGCATGCAGGCGAGTTACCGGCCGACCGACCTCTCCGCTGCGACGGCGGAGCTGGCCAGTGTCTTCCGTTCGGCCATCGATCGGGCGGGCCTGCGGTTCGTGGTGGACTGCGAGTCGCTGCCGCACCAGGTGTTCCTGGACTGGGCCATGTGGGAAAAGATCATCCTCAACCTGCTGAGCAACGCCCTGAAATTCACCTTCGACGGCACCGTCCGCGTCACCGTCCGGGATGGGGAAGCGGAGGCCCTGGTCACAGTCGCGGACACCGGGGTCGGTATCGCCGCAGCGGAGATGCCCAGGCTGTTCGAGCGATTCCACCGCATCGAGAACTCCGAGTCGCGCTCGAATGAGGGAAGCGGAATCGGCTTGGCGCTGGTCAAGGAGCTGGTGGGCCTGCACGGCGGCCAGATCAGAGCCGAGTCGACCGAAGGCCAGGGCACGTCGTTCACCATCGCCCTGCCCTACGGCGCGGCGCATCTGCCCGGCGATTCGGTGCGGGCCGAACCCGCGATCGCCGCCACCTCCTCGAGCAGTGATCCCTTCATCCAGGAGGCGTTGCGCTGGATGCCCGGTGACGGTGTCCAACCTCTGGCGGAGAGCACGGCCAACCCGGTCGCTCAGTCCGGCGTTCCAGCCCGCGTGCTGTTGTGCGATGACAACGCGGACATGCGGGAGTACCTCGACAGGCTTCTGCGTGGCGCCGGGTACCAGGTGTCCATCGCGAACGATGGGCAGGATGCGCTGGAAGCGGCCCGGCGTGAGCCCCCCGATGTCGTGGTCAGTGATGTGATGATGCCCCGGCTGGACGGCCTGGGGCTGGTCGGCGCACTCCGGGAAGACGGCCGTACGGCGGCCATCCCCGTGCTATTGCTGTCGGCCAGGGCGGGTGAAGAGGCCTCGATCGAGGGGCTGCAAGCCGGAGCGGACGACTACCTGGTCAAGCCGTTCTCTGCCGCGGAACTACTGGCACGGGTGCGGGCGAACATCGAGATGGCCCGGCTGCGCAGTGACCATGCCCGCTGGCGTACCGCATTGATCGAATCGCTGCAGGAGGCCTTCTTCGTCTGCGACGACCAGGGCGCGGTCATCGAGATCAACGCCGCGTTCAGCCAGATTCTCGGCTACGGCGCGGAAGGCCTGCCCTACCGGCCGATCCATCCGTGGTGGCCTGATGCGGCCACCGATGCGGAGGCCCACCAGCTGGTGCAGAACGCCTTCGCGCTCCTGCTGGGCAGCGACAAGGGCTCGTACACGATCCCGGTGACCAGACGGGATGGGCGCCGGTTGTGGGTCACGGCGACTTTCAGCCGGGTCGGCGAGCCGCGCTCGGACCGCCAGGTCATCGTGGGCACCTTCAGGGATGTCACTGCGGATCACTACGCCATTCAGCGGGAATCGGCCATTGCCACGATCACCACCCGGCTGTCCCGGAGCGCTAGTTCTGCAGAAGCGCTGGCCGGCGTCCTGGCCGAGCTCAAAACCTTGTGGCGTGCCGAACTGGTCCTCGCCGCAGTTTTCCCGGACGGTGATGACCCTGCGGTGACCAGCACCGAAGGCGAAGTGACGTGGGAGAGACTGGCTCCCCACCACGGAGAGCGCCTCACGGCGGCTCGGAGCCACTCCACGTTGACCCCGGTGGTCGATGACACCGGCGTGGACATCCTGCTGGAACACCCGGAGGGGCAGCTCGCCGTCAGAATCGAGCTAGGTGGCCACCGGGTCGTCACCGAGGAGGACAGGACTCTGCTGTCCCTGCTCGCCGGCCACATAGCCCATGGGTTGCACCGGGTGCACCAGAGCGATCAGCAGCGCACCACCGCGATCGCCCTGCAACGCTCCATCCTGGGGCCATCGGTGCTGCCTGCCGGTTTCGCGGTGCGCTACGAACCGGCCACGCAGCCGCTGGAAGTCGGCGGAGACTGGTATGACACCGTCGAATTGCCCGGCGGACGAATCGGAATCGTCGTGGGTGACTGCGTCGGCCGTGGACTGAAGGCGGCCACCGTCATGGGTCAGCTGCGCAGTGCCTGCCGTGCCCTGCTGCTCCAGGACACGGATCCCGCCCAGACGCTGATGGCCCTGGATCAGTTCGCGGCCGGAGTTCCTGGCGCCGCCTGCACCACCGTCTTCTGCGGGGTCCTCAACGTCGAGACCGGGGAACTGGTGTACTCCAGCGCCGGACATCCACCGGGAATCCTTGCCAAGCCGGACGGCACCACATCGCTGCTGGTCGACGGCCATTCCCTTCCGCTGGCGGTCCGGCCAGGCCGCGAACGGTCGCAGGGGAGTTGTGTGCTCCCTGCCCGCTCGACCTTGATGCTGTACACCGACGGACTCGTGGAGCGCCGTCGCCGGCCACTGAGTGACGGTCTTGATCGGGCCGGCGAGGTTCTGCGCGGCGGTGGGGATATCACGGTCGAGGATCTGGCCACCACCGTGATGGACCGGTTGGTCCCTGGCGAAGGCTTCGACGACGACGTCGCACTCCTGCTCTACCGGCATCCGGCCCCACTGAAGATGACCTTCCCGGCCGAATCCTCCCAACTGGCAATGGTCCGGAAGTCGCTGCGAAGTTGGCTGCACCAGTGCCAGCTCCCACCGGCGACCATCCAGAATGTGCTGGTGGCGGTCGGAGAGGCCTGCGCCAACGCCATCGAGCACGGTCACCGTGACACCCCCGGTGAGCTCATCTCGCTCCACGCGGAAGCCCGGGCCGGGGACCTCCATCTCAACATCACCGACGCCGGTCGATGGAAACAACCCGAAGCAGATCCGAACCGGGGTAGAGGACTTAACCTGATGCAGGCACTGATGCAGCGGGTCACAGTCATCCCCAGACCGTCTGGCACCACCGTCGACCTGCACGCGAGGATCTCCTGATGACCGCCGCCCTGACCATCACCCCGGGTCGCCGGCCCGACGGCATGCCGGTACTGACCCTCGTGGGTGAGATCGATCTGAGCAACACCGCTGTCCTCGCTGCTGCCCTGGCCGAGTCCTCCGGGCCGCTCGTGCTAGATCTGTCCCAGGTCGAGTACCTCGACAGTGCGGGACTCAGTGTGCTTTTCACCCATGCCGAACGGCTGAGCCTGGTGACGAATCCACTACTGGATCCCGTGCTCAAGATCTCCGGATTGACCGAGCTGACCGGTAGGTAGACCCCGGTGCCTGTGCCTGTGCGACCGTGTCAGCCCCAGGACCGAACAGCCTCGAAGGCGTCCTGCACACTGGGTTGGAACGTGAACATCTGGTCGAGCCCCACGATGCGGAAGACGCGCATCAGGTCGGGACTGGGCGATGCCAGGATGAAGTGCATGTTCGCCTTGCGTGCTGCCTGATCGGCATTGGCCAGAACGGTGATACCGGTGGAGTCGCAGTACGTGAGCGCGGAGAGATCAACGATCAGTGAGGTGCCGGCGCTCTGTTCCACACCGTGGAGCACATCCGTGAGTTGCTGGGCGGTATTCAGATCCAGTTCACCGGCGACGACGACCACCGTGGCACCGAAAGAATGCGCGTGCCGACTCGTGGTCAGAGGTCGGTTTGGCACCTGAACTCCTTGGTGTGAGAGAAAACCGCCTGGTGACGATCCATCTTACGGGGTGGATCGTCACCAGGTCGCGGATTCAGGCTTCGACCCCACCGGCAACGAGTACCTGGGGCACGAATCTTCTCAGGTCCACGAATACCGCCGGCGGTGTCAGGCAGACACGAGGTCGTCCGCGGTCGCGGGCGGTCGCCGGGCTGCGTCGCGATGAACCGGCAGCGTCCAGCATGTGGTGGGTGCGCAGGAGATCCACACCTGGCGAGGCCGGCGACGTGGCGAGCCGGCCCGTTGCCCACGGGCGGCGAGTAGAAGCCTGATAAGAAGCTGCTGGCCGTGGTTCTTCGCGCAGGTGCGGTCGTGGCGATCGATGTTGGCGATTCGGATCTGGGTGACCACTCCCCGATGGTTTCCGCTGGGGCTGATCACCAGATCACCGACACGCAAGGCGCCGGCAGCCCGTAAATGTGTGTCCATAGGTGATCTCCCGTGGTGATCGGAACCGGCCTCTGCGGCGCCGCCCTGCTGATCGGCATGGGGGAGATACCCGCTTCGCCAAGGCTGACACCTACCAGCGATACCAGCGCTTGCCCTCCGCGCCGCGGAAGACGAAGCCAAGAACCCACAGCACGAGGACCACGATGGCCACGTACCAGAGAGCTTTCACAGCGAAGCCCAGGCCGCCCAGCAGTAGAGCCAGCAGCAGCACAGCGATGATCAAAGGCATGGGATGGAACCTCCTGTTTCGTACCTGAGATGGGAGTAACCACCCACGGACGCTTTAAGGCGTGGTTATCGCCACGTTGAGAACACGCTTGCGCTGATTGGAGTAGTCGGGCCGTCGATCGTGGACGTGGGTCAGACGACTGGTCGGTCGTCGAGCCTCGGGTGCGGCGCCCTGCATCAGACGGTCACCGCGATGGCCGACCAGAGCAGCAGGATCTCGGCGAAGGCCAGCCCGAACTGACGTGCACCGAAGAAGATCGGCGTCCATGCGGCGTTGAGCACCAACTGCGCGCCGTAGGCCGTCAGCGCGCATCGCTCACTCCGGATCGCCGCCACACCAGCCACCCGGCAACGGCGATTGTCGCGCATAGCAAGGTCCACACCGGGCCGAAAAGCCACGACAATCTCACTGCCGAGATGTCAAAGGCACCGAACCTCACTGGTCTTTGAGTGCCTGCTGCTGTCAGGCTCGGTCGATGATCGCCGTGGTTGGACCACGCTGCTTCCCCTAGCCTGGGGCTCATGGCGGACCCGTGGCGGCTGACGATCGAGCAGCTCATCGCTGAGCGCGCGGACTACACGTCCGAGGTCGTCGGTGTCCTCCGAGCGGAGGGAGCGGGCTACGCGCGGCTGGATGCCGCCGAGTTCCAGCGCCAGCTGTCCGGGATGTTCCAGCTGAACACGGACCTTCTCGCCGGTAAGCGGCTGCCGGACCCGGATGAGATGCGGATGTGCCGGGACTACGGCCGGAGGCGGGCCGAGCAGGGGATCGAACTGGAAGAACTCCTGCACGGCAACCGGATTGCCTTCCGGGTGTACCTGCGGTGGATTCAGCAGATCGGCCTGGCGCACGGGGTCAGCGACCAGGTGCTGCTCGAGCAGACCAACTACGTGCTGGATGTCAGCGATCAGCTTTCGCAGGGTTTCACCGCCGGTCACCACCAGGCCGGACTGGAACTTGCCCGGCTGGACGAACAGGAGCGTTCCGAGTTCACCCGCGCTGTGCTGCTGGGCGCGCTCAGCCCGGCCGATCTCGGCGCGCGGGCAGCCCGGCATGGACTGGATCTCGCCGCTACCCATGTCCCCTTCAGGACCCGGACCGCGGCGGCCCTGTCGCAGTTCGGCGATCCGCTGTTCATCACCAAACTGGACGGAGAACACTGCGGATTCGCCGGCAGCGTCGGCAGGACCAGGCACACCGTCGGCCGCGGCCCGGCGAGCACGCTCGACCGGCTACCTGCCGCCTTCTCCCAGGCGACCAGGGCACTGCATACCGCCCTTGCCTTCGGCAGGTCCGGTGTTCACGAACTGGCGGACCTCGGCCTGTTGCCCGCGGTCCTGGCCGACTCGGAGACCGGTGAGCTCCTGGTCGAGCGCTACCTCGGCAAGGCGGATCCGACGTTGATCGAGACCTTGCAGGCCTACTTGGACAACAACCGCCACGTCGACCACACGGCGACCGCCCTCTCCCTGCACGCCAACACGGTGCGTTATCGCTTGAAAGCTTGAGGTCTATCGACAACTAGGAGTGAAGTTGACTTACGATCATGCAAAACGGGTGGTTGTCGCTGAGAGCCAGCCACAACCACCCGTGTGCGTAAAGAACGTGTCCAGGAAGGGATTTGAACCCTCACGCCCGTTAGGGCACTAGCACCTCAAGCTAGCGCGTCTGCCATTCCGCCACCCGGACTCGGTGATAGGCAAAGATTAGCTGATCGTTTGCGTGGTCTCCAAATCGGGTCGGGTGCAGGTGAGCGAGGGCCTGGTGGTATAGCGACCGGGAGCTGCCAGGTAATCGGGTTGACCTGGGGAGATCCGACGGTTACGGGTTGTGTATGACTGATGACAACAAGCTCAGAATCGTCGGCGTTGAGGAGCACTTCGCCACCCGGACCCTGCTCGACGGACCCGCTCGCGCGCTGGCGGCGGATCCGGCCAGAGCACGCACGGTTGAGCAGCTGCTGGACCTCGGGGATGATCGGCTGGCCGCCATGGATCAGGCCGGGGTGGACATCCAGGTGCTGTCCCTGGTCGCCCCCGGGGTGGAACCGTTGGAGCCGGCGGCCGCGGTGGAGGTGGCAGCTGAGGCGAACGATCAGTTGGCAGCTGCGATCGCGGCGCATCCGACTCGGTTCGCCGGGATGGTGACGTTGCCGACCCGCATCCGGAGGCCGCGGTCCGGGAGCTGGAGCAGCGGATCGGGGACGGGTTCGTGGGGGCCGTGATCAACGGGCACTCTCAGGGGCGATACCTCGACGACGAGTTCTTCGAACCGGTCCTTGCCGCCGCCGAGCGGCTCGGTGTGCCGATCTACCTGCATCCGACACCGCCGCCCGAACCGGTGATCGCCGCCGCCTACTCCGGGCGGTTCTCGCCGGACATCACCGCTCGGCTCGCCGGACCGGCCTGGGGGTGGCATCTCGACGCCGGGACCCATGCGTTGCGGCTGATCCTCAGCGGCACGTTCGACCGGTTCCCCCGGTTGCAGATCATGCTCGGGCATCACGGGGAGGGCATTCCGCTGCTCCTGCCCAGGATCGAGCGGGTCTTCCCGGCCGAGGTCACCCGGCTGCAGCGTTCCGTGCGCGAGTACCTCCAGCAGAACTTCCACTACACCTTCGGCGGGTGGAGCTGGACCTCGATGTTCGACGCCGTGCGGCGGGTGGTCGGAGCCGATCGGATCCTGTTCTCCACCGACTACCCCTTCATGGACATGGTGGAGACGCGGAACTTCCTCGGCCAGCTGGAGATCAGCCGGTCGGATCGCGAGCTCATCGCCTACGGGAACGCCGCGCGGCTCTTCGGCTGGTGAAGCTCGCCACCTCCGGTGGGGCGAAGCCCCCGAGCTGGGAACCCGGTGCGCACGTAGGGTCGCTAGATATGTGGAGTGCGTCGATGACCGAGAAGATCCTGATCACCGGGGCCGCCGGGCTGGTGGGCACCTTCCTGCGGGAGCGCCTCGCCTCGCCTGGCAGGGGGCTGCGGCTTTCCGACATAACCGAGCTCACCGCGGGGGAGGGGGAAGAGGTGATCTCCGCGTCGGTGACCGACCTGGAGGCCATGACCGCCGCCTGTCAGGGGGTCGACGCCGTGATCCACCTCGGTGGACTGAGCGGTGAGTTCGACTGGCCGTCCATTATGGACACCAACATCAACGGCACCTACACCGTGCTGGAGGCCGCCCGGCGGGCCGGAGTGCCTCGGGTGATCCTGGCCAGCAGCAATCATGCCGTCGGGTACTACCCACAAGGGGACACCGACGCTCCGGATGAACTGTTCCCTCGGCCGGACACCTACTACGGGGTCAGCAAGGTGGCCATGGAGGCGCTCGGCAGCCTCTACACCGACCGGTACGGGCTGCACGTCATCTGCCTGCGCATCGGCTCCTGTTTCGAGCAGCCGCGCAACGCCCGGATGCTGGCCACCTGGCTCTCCCCGGACGACTGCGGCCGGCTGATGGAGGCCGCCCTCTCCACGCCGGAACCCGGTTTCCGGGTGGTGTGGGCCATCTCGGCCAACACCCGGGGCTGGTGGAGCCTCGACGCCGCCAAATCCCTCGGTTACGAGCCGAAGGACGATGCCGAGGTGTATGCCGACGAGCTCGAATCCGTCGTCGATCCCTACGACACGGTGATCGGTGGAGCCTTCTGTTCGCCGAAGTACGACGCCCCCATCCCTGGAAGGTAGACATGACGCAACTGTTCATCGGCGGAAAGTGGACCGACGCCGCCGACGGGGCCACCAGGGAGATCCGCTGCCCGGCCGACGGCAGCCTTGTCGGAGTGGTCGCCGAGGCCTCGCGTCAGGACACCGAGCGGGCCATCGCCGCCGCCCGGGAGGCTTTCGATCGAGGACCGTGGCCGCGGACCGGCGCCGCTGAGCGGGGTGACCTTCTCCTGCGCGTCGCCGATCTGCTGGTCTCCCGTAAGGACGAGTTCGCCAGGGCGGAATCGCTCGACACCGGGAAGCGGCTGGTGGAGAGCGAGTACGACATCGACGATGTCGCCGCGAGCATCCGTTACTTCGGCAAGCTGGCCGGTGAGCAGGCGGGCCGGGTGGTGGACACCGGCAACGCCGACGCGCTGTCCAGGATCGTGCACGAGCCGGTCGGCGTGTGTGGCCTGATCACCCCGTGGAACTACCCGCTGCTGCAGGCCGCTTGGAAGGTGGCGCCCGCGCTCGCGGCGGGCAACACCTTCGTGCTCAAGCCCAGCGAGCTCACGCCGCACACCACGATCCTGCTCATGCGGCTGCTGAGCGAAGCCGGGTTGCCGGACGGGGTGGCCAACCTGGTGCTCGGTGCCGGGCCCGAGGCCGGGGCTCCGCTGTCCGATCACCCGGACGTGGACCTGGTCTCGTTCACCGGGGGCTTGGAGACCGGCAAGCGGATCGCCGCGGCGGCCGCCGGGACGGTGAAGAAGGTCGCCCTCGAACTGGGCGGCAAGAACCCGAACGTGGTGTTCGCCGACGCCGACTTCGACACGGCCGTCGACTACGCGCTCACCGCGATCTTCCTGCACTCCGGGCAGGTCTGCTCGGCGGGCGCCCGCCTCGTACTGGCGGAAGAATGGCACGACAGGTTCGTGGCGGAACTGGTCCGCCGCGCGGAGAAAATCAGGCTGGGCGGGCCGTTCGACCCGGCTGCCGAGACCGGGCCGTTGATCTCCGCCGCGCATCGGGAGAAGGTGGAGGCCTATGTCGCCGCAGCGCTGGCCGAGGGTGGCGAGTTGCGCACCGGGGGCCGCCGTCCGGAGGGGCCCGGCTACTTCTACCCGCCGACCATCATCGACAACGTGCCGCGGGGCGGTGTGGCCGTCACCGACGAGTCCTTCGGGCCGGTACTGACCGTGGAGACGTTCCGCACCGAGGAGGAGGCGATCGAGATCGCCAACGACACGCACTACGGGCTGGCGGGCGCGGTGTTCACCCAGGACGCCGGCCGGGCGCAGCGGGTCGCCGCTCGCCTACGGCACGGCACGGTCTGGATCAACGACTATCACCCATACCTGCCGCAGGCCGAATGGGGCGGCATGAAGCGGTCCGGGGTCGGCCGGGAATTGGGCCCGGTGGGCCTGGCCGAGTACCAGGAGATCAAGCACATCTACCAGAACCTGCGACCCTCCCCACAGCACTGGTTCGCGGACTAGCAGAACGGGTAGTGGAAGCTTGTGAATGCAACAACTTCAGATACGAGTGGTGATTCTGAGCTAGGCGAGTTCGGCTACACCAACCAACTGAAGCGGACGCTCGGCAGCTTTCACACCTTCGCCGCGGGCATCAGCTACATCTCGGTCCTCACCGGGGTGTTCCAGCTGTCCTACCTCGGACTCTCCGCCGGTGGGCCCGCCTACTGGTGGTCCTGGCCGATGGTCTTCGCCGGTCAGCTGATGGTCGCGTTGTGTTTCGCCGAGCTGGCCGCCCGCTACCCGGTGGCCGGCTCGGTCTACAACTGGGCGAAGAAGCTCGCCGGTCCGCACCTGGGCTGGCTGGCCGGGTGGACCATGCTGGGGGCCTCCATCGTCTCCATCTCGGCCACCGCCCTGGCCTATCAACGCACCCTGCCGCAGATCTGGTCCGGCTTCCAGCTCGTCGGCGGCGACGCGGCCAACGGGGTGCTGCTGGCCTGCCTGCTGATCGTGTTCACCACGCTGGTGAACGCCTTCGGCGTGAAACTGATGGCCCGGATCAACAGCGCGGGTGTCTTCATCGAGCTGGTCTTCGCGGTGCTGCTGGTGGTGTTGCTGGCCGCGAACATCACCCGGGGGCCCGAGGTGGTCACCGAGACGCTGGGCACGGGGGACGCGCACGACTCCGGCTATCTGGGGGCCTTCCTGATCGCGGCGATCGCGTCCAGCTACGTGATGTACGGGTTCGACACCGCTGCCTCCCTCGGTGAGGAATCCGTTGACCCGCACCGGAATGCGCCGAAGGCCATTCTGCGCGCGTTGATCGCCTCGTTCGTCCTGGGTGGACTGATCATCCTGCTGGCGTTGATGGCCGTCGGCGACATCCGCTCTCCCGAGCTGACCACCGTCGGACTGCAGTTCGTGCTGACCGACGTGCTGGGCCCGACCGTCGGCCGGGTGTTCCTGCTGGTCGTGTTCATCGCGATCACCGTCTGCGTGCTGGCCGTGCACACCGCGGCGATCCGGATCGCCTTCGCGATGGCGCGGGACAACGCGTTGCCCGCGGGCCGGCTGCTGGCCACCGTCAGCCCGCGCACCGGAACCCCGGTGCTCCCGGCGATCGTCATCGGCGTGCTGGCGATGGCCCTGCTCGTGGTCAACATCGACTCACCGCAGATCTTCTCCGCGGTCACCAGCCTGGCGATCATCCTGGTCTACCTCTCCTACCTCCTGGCGACCGTGCCGATGCTCGTCCAGCGGCTGCGGGGACGCTGGCAGCCGGAGAGTGGCCGGTTCTCGCTCGGCCGCTGGGGAGTGCCGATCAACATCCTGGCCGTGCTGTGGGGTGGGGCGATGACCGTCAACCTGGCCTGGCCACGCGCCGAGATCTACGACGCCGTCGAACCGCACCACTGGTACCTGCGCTGGAGTTCGGTGCTGTTCGTGCTCGCGTTCGCCGTCATCGGCTTCGGTTACTACTGGTTCGTGCAGCGGCGCCGGGTCGGCGTACTCGCCGGTCATGCCGCACCGTCTGTGAAGGAGGCCTAGTGTCGCCCGAGGAGTTCGACTACGTGGTGGTCGGCGGTGGCACCGCCGGATCGGTGGTCGCGGCGCGGCTGTCGGAGGACCCGTCCGTCACGGTCTGCGTGCTGGAGGCCGGACCGTCCGATGTGGACGATGACGCGATCCTGCGGCTGGACCAGTGGATGGGGCTGCTGGAGTCCGGCTACGACTGGGACTACCCGGTGGAGCCGCAGCAGTCCGGCAACTCGTTCCTGCGGCACTCCAGGGCCAAGGTGCTCGGCGGCTGCTCCTCGCACAACTCGTGCATCGCCTTCTGGGCGCCGGCCGAGGACCTGGACGGGTGGGGGCTGACCGGCTGGTCGGCGGCGGACATCTTCCCGCTGTACCAACGGTTGGAGACCAATGACGGACCGGGGGAGCACCACGGGCGCTCCGGGCCGGTGACGATCCGATCCGTGCCGCCCCGGGATCCGGCGGGCGTCGCGCTGCTGGAGGCGTGTGCGCAGCAGGGGTTGCCGCGCACCGAGTTCAACTCCGGGAAGACCGTGCTGCGGGGCGCCAACTGGTTCCAGATCAACGCGCGGGAGGACGGCACCCGCTCCTCGGCCTCGGTGTCCTACCTGCATCCGATCATGGGTAAGCGGTCCAATGTGGAGGTTCGCACCGGCCTTCGGGTGCGGCGGCTGACCTTCGACGGCACCCGCTGTACCGGCGCCGCGTACCTGGCCCCGGATCTGGTGCACACCAGGGCGATCCGGGCCCGGCGGGAGGTGATCCTGTCCGCCGGAGCCATCGACACCCCGAAGCTGCTGATGTTGTCCGGCATCGGACCTGCCGAGCACCTGCGGGAGTCCGGCGTGGACGTTCTGGTGGACTCGCCAGGGGTGGGGGAGAACCTCCAGGATCACCCGGAGGGCGTCATCCAGTGGGAGGCCCGCAGGCCTATGGTCACCGAGTCCAGCCAGTGGTGGGAGATCGGCATCTTCGCCACCACCGAGGACGGCCTGGACCGGCCCGACCTGATGTTCCACTACGGCAGCGTGCCGTTCGACATGAACACCGCCCGGCACGGCTACCCGACCACCGAGAACGGGTTCTGCCTCACCCCGAACGTGACCCAGGCGCGGTCCCGGGGCACGGTGCGGCTGCGCAGCCGTGACTACCGGGACAAGCCCAAGGTGGACCCGCGGTACTTCACCGACCCGCACGACCTGCGGGTGATGACCTACGGAATCCGGCTGGCCAGGGACATCGTCGCCCAGCCCGCCATGGCCGAGTGGGCGGGCGCGGAACTTGCGCCCGGCGTGGACACGCGCAGCGACGACGAGCTGGCCGACTACATCCACCGCACGCACAACACCGTGTATCACCCCGCGTGCACGGCGAAGATGGGAACGGCCGACGACAGGCTGGCCGTGCTCGACGAGCGGCTGCGGGTGCGGGGCGTGCACGGGCTGCGGGTGGCCGACGCCTCCGCGATGCCGCTGCTGGTCACCGTGAACCCGTGCATCACCACCATGGCCATCGGTGAGCGTTGCTCGGACATGGTCAAAGAGGACAACTAGGCCCGGAAGAGCGCCAGCTCGAACTGGTCCGCGGCGCACCCCCGGTCACGCGCCCAGTCGGCGAGCAGGTCGCAGTAGGCGACGTAGGTGGAGGTGGACCACGGCCCGTCGGGGTGCAGTCCCGGTAGGTCGCACCCCCGCCGGCGGAGCCCAGTGGCCACCACCCGGTCCAGGATCAGGCAGCGGTGCTGTGGATCGCCGCCTCCGGCGAAGTACAGGAACTTGGTGAAGAAGGACGGCCCGAGGTACTTGATCGCCGTGCGCCTGCTGGGCCGGAGCACGTCATAGGCCTGCGCCGGGTCGCCGACCGCGGCCTTGGCGCGGGTCAGCAGGGCCTTGGTGGCGGGAACGTCGGCCGCGATGGCGTCCAGCCGATGCTTCGCGTGACGAAGACGATCGCCCGAACCCCAGGCTAGGGAGCGCCAGAGCAGGGTGAACACGTCATCCGTCGCCGACCAGACCTCCGATCGCGAGAGCGTGGCCGTGGTGGGTGGTTCACCGGGCAGGCCTCGCTGGGTGATCTCTGCTTGCCACCAGGACACCGGGATGCCGGAGACGCGGTGCCCGGTGAGGTCTGGGTCGCGTGGCTCCACGGGAGTGATCGGTTCGCACATACAGGTGGCATCGGTGGCTCCGTACGCCTGTTAGTCGACAGGCCCGAACCGCTGCGCAGGCGAGTTACCCCCGTGACATTTAGGGTCGCTCGTTATGGGGTTCGCGGAGTACCGGGCCACGCGGGTATTCGGGTCACTGAACGGATTGCGCTGCCTGAGCATTCTCGCGGTCATCTGGCACCATTGTGGCGGCGATATCGCCGATCGCCCGGTACTGCGCACCGGTCATCTCGGGGTCGCCCTGTTCTTCGTGATCAGCGGTTTCCTCATCACCACGCTGCTGCTGCGCGAACGACAGGACAATGGCCGGATCTCGTTGCCGCGTTTCTACGCGCGCCGGAGCCTGCGCATTTTCCCGCTCTATTACGCGGTCATCGCGCTGCATGTCGTGCTGGTGCTGTTCCTCTGGCGCCCGTCCGCCTACGGGGAGCAGTTTCTGCAGAATCTGCCCTTTTTCCTGACCTACACGTCGAACTGGTTCGTGTCGATGGGCAGCGCGTTGTACCTGGCCTGGTCCCTGGCCGCCGAGGAGCAGTTCTATCTGGTGTGGCCGACCATCGAACGGTTCCTGCCCGGCAGCTGGCCGGTGCTCATCGCCTCGGCGCTGCTGATCGTCAGCGTCGCGGTGTCCGGTGTCGTCCCGGCGACGCTGATCGTCTACCTGCCCGCCGGCCTGCTGCTCGGCGTGCTGCTGGCGCACACCCTGCACGACGAACGTGGCTACCGGCTGGTGCGTGGCCTGGTGGGCGGCCCGTTCGGCAGCCCGGCGGTGCTCGTTCTGGTCGCGCTCGACCTGCTGACGCTGGAGGACATTGCCCACCCGTGGGGCGTGCTGCTGGTGATCGGCCTGCTGACCGCGCTGGTCGCCGCGTGCGTGGTGCGGGAGGACCACGGGCTGGCCGGTGTGCTGCGGCTACGCCCGGTCGACTGGATCGGCCGGGTCAGCTACGGCATGTACCTGCTGCACCTCTTGGTGCTGGACGTGGTGACCAAGGTTCTCGGGGTCACTCCGCCACCGGTGCGATTCGTGCTGGTCAGCGGGCTCACGGTGGTGGTGGCCTCGGCCAGCTACCGGTGGTTCGAGTCGGTATTCCTGCGCCGCAAGGAGCGGTTCGCCGTGGTGCGGACCGGCCGGCCCGCACCACGGCACTGCCTTTAGTGCACGCCCTTCATCAGGCGCTTGATGAACGGGCTGACCAGGGCCAGCAGGATGCCGAACACCACCGACGCGCCGCCGACGATGGAGAAGTACTCGTACTCGTGCTGGACGTCGTAGTAGGCCGCCAGCGAGCCGGCGGTGGCGGTGCCCAGCGCGATGGACAGGAAGTTCAACGCGACCATCTGCGTGCGGAACGCCGTAGGTGCCAGCTTGGTGGACAGCGACAGGCCGACCGGGGACAGCAGCAGCTCGGCGATGCTGAAGCCGAACAGGATGACCACCAGCCACAGCAGCGGCGTCGTGTTGCCGGTGCCGCCCGCGTAGACCAGGAACAGCAGGAACGACAGGCCCATGATGATGGTGCCCAGCGCGAACTTGATCGGCGTCGACGGCTGACGCGGGCCGAGCTTCGTCCACAGCGCGGCGAACACGCCGGCCAGGATGATGATGAAGATCGGGTTGATCGAGTTGGCCCAGGCGATCGGCATCTCCCAGCCGAACATGTTCCGGTTCAGCCGCTCGTCCACGTAGATCGTCACGACGGTGAACTGCTGCTGGAACAGCGACCAGAACACGAAGCTGGCCAGGTAGAACGGGATGAAGCTGAGCACCCGGCTGCGCTCGACCGCGGTGACCTTCTTGCTGGTCAGCATCACCGTGAAGAACGAGACGGTGGCCATCAGGATGAGGCCGATGGTGACGTTGGACAGGTTGTCGGCGGTGATCACACCGGTCAGCACCAGCGCCGTGATGGCGGCTACCGCGACCACGGCGATGAGGATCCAGACCTTGCGGCGCTCGGCGGGCAGCGGGTTGGGCACGTCCGTGTTCGGCAGGTTGCGGCGGCCCAGCGTGTACTGCACCAGGCCGGCGGCCATGCCGATCGCGGCGAGGCCGAAGCCGTAGTGGAAGCCCAGCTCGACCTGCGCGAGCCCGGTGAGCAGTGGGCCGACGAACGCGCCCAGGTTCACGCCCAGATAGAACAGCGAGAAGCCGGCGTCGCGTCGCTCGTCGCCCTGCGCGTAGAGCAGGCCGACCATCGCCGTCGCGTTGCCCTTCAGCCCGCCACTGCCCAGTGCCACGGCGGCCAGACCCACTCCGACGCCCAGGAAGCCGGGCAGCAGGGCCAGCGCGATATGGCCGAACATGATCAGCAGCGCGCTGTAGAACAGGGTGCGTTCCGAGCCGAGTACCCGGTCCGCGATCCACGCCCCCACGATGGTGGCCAGGTAGACCAGACCGCCATACGCACCCACGATGCTGACCGCGGTGGCCTTGGTCAGGGCGAGTCCGCCCTGATCGAGCGTGTAGTAGAGGTAATACGTGAGGATGCCCTGCATTCCGTAGAACGAGAAGCGTTCCCACATCTCCACGCCGAACAGATTCGCCAGGCCCCGAGGGTGTCCGAAGAAGCGGGTGTCCTCTTCGGGGCGCTGGGATGCGTGTGACAGGTTCATGTGTCTGGCCCCCTCCCAGTTGTATCGCTGACTTTGCCATGTGGTGGGTTGTTGCGGCGCCACCATATGTCACATTTCAGTCCCATATGGACTAAAGCTTGAACCTCGCTTCACATTGTTTTCGACCGGTCCCGCCGAGGCGGCGGGCGGCGAATATGCGTACGTCTGCTATCTGTCATAGCGAATGAATCTCTAGGAAGGTGGATCCATGACCCCTGCAGTTGTCGGCCGCCGCACCCTGATCGGCGCCTCCCTCGCGGCCGTCGCACTCGCCGGAACCATGACGGGACCGGCCCATGCCGCGCCCCGTCCCAACGCCAGGCGGGTACGGCTCGGGGTGAACTACACGCCGTCCACCCGCTGGTTCCACATGTGGCAGGACTTCCGCGAGGACGACCTGCGCCGGGACCTGGACGACATCGCCGTGCTCGGCCTGGACCACATCCGGCTCATGCTGCTGTGGTCGGAGTTCCAGCCGGAGCCGCGGCTGATCAGCGGCGAGAAGCTGGACCGGCTGGCCCGGTTCTTCGAGCTCGCCGACGCCGCCGGCCTGGATGTCGACGTGACCACCTTCAACGGCCACATCTCCGCCCGGTACTGGACGCCGAACTGGTTGCAGGTGCAGCCGAAACCGGTCAACTGGTTCACCGACAAACAGGCGATCGTCGCGCAGCAGGACTTCCTGCGTGCCCTGGCAGCGCGGATCGGCACCCACCCCCGGTTCCTCGGCTTCGACCTGTCCAACGAGCCGTACTACTACTGGGACAACTTCGCCGGTCTCGGCGTCACGCCCGCGCAGGCCGACGCCTGGTACACCACCCTGGTGCGCACCGCGGCGGAGGTCGCCCCCGGCAGGCTGCACACCGTGGGCTGTGATCACGTGCCGTGGAACGCCAACGGCGCCAAGGGATTCGGCCGCGCGGCCCTCGCCACGGAGGGCTCGGTGACCGCCGTGCACCCGTGGACGTCCTTCCAGGGCGTGCTCAAGACCGATCCGCTCGGCGCGCTGGCCACCCGCAACGCGGAGCGGCTGACCCAGGTCGTCCAGGCGTACGGCGCCGCCGACCGGCTCACCTGGATCCAGGAGGACGGTGCCGCGCCGTCGCTGCACTTCTCCGACCAGAGCCGGCCGCAGTACGGCGAGTGGCTGAAGCGGTCCATCCGGAACGCGGCCTCCAGCGATCACTTCTTCGGCTTCACCTGGTGGTGCTCACACGACGTGAGCGAACAGCTCGTGCCCGCGTTGAACCCCCTGGAATACGACCTCGGCCTGTACACCAACGACCGCAAGCTCAAGCCGGCCGGAGCCGCGCTCAAGGAACTGGTCGCCGAGTTCGACCGCACGCCGCCGCCGGTCGCCGCCCGGAGCACCGGCATCGTGATCCCCGACGCCAACCCGCGCAGCGGCGAGGACACCTTCTACCGGCTGGCCAACGAGGGCACACACGCCGCGTTCGTCCTGGAGAGCCGCTCCTCCGACAAGGCCTACCTCCAGGCCCGGGGCATCACCACCCTGGTCCGCCCCTAACCCGAAGTTGGCGATGTTCGCGCCCTGTGCGAACATCGCCAACTTCGGAAGTACCTAGATGTCCCTGTCGTAGAACGGGAACTGGCGCAGGTGCTGGAACACCCCGGTCGAACCGGGGACATCGGACACCACCGCGCCGTCGGCGACGTCCCAGCCCTGTACCCGGGTGTAGGTGACCGGCAACGCGTTCTGCGCGCGGTAGGTCAGCGAGCGGCCGCCGCATTCGCCGGTCATCGTGGACCAGGTGCGGTAGCCGGTCGACGTCGGATGCCAGTCGCTGAGGCGCACCGTGGGTTCGCAGACGGTGACCTCGCCGGTGGCGGTGGTGTGCGCCAGCAGGCCACTGGTCTTCCCGCACAGCTGCGGGAAGGTGAAAATGATGTCCCCGGAACCGTCCGGATTGCTGCTCAAGGCGTAGTCGTAGCCGATGTGCGTGGGCGGAGCCAGGGGGTTGAACACCGGGACGCCGTCGCTGACGGAGGGGCTCATCCGCCAGTCACCGGACATCGTCTCCTGTTCACCGGCCCAGCCCTCGACCCGCACCGGGCTCAGCACGCCGGGACCGGGCAGTGTCGGCGGTTCCAGGCCGGCCACCGGTGACACCGCCGGGAACGAGATCCAGCCGTCGACGGTGGCGGTGCCCAGCGACTGGCTCCAGGTCACCTGCTCCCGGTCCCAGGTCGCCGGCCGCATCGCACCGCCGGGATGGCCACGCCATCGCAGGTCGGCGGCGAAGTAGCCGGGAACATCCACGGTCATGCGGTAAACGCGCTGGTCGGGGACCCAGGCGACCGAGGCGATGGGGGAGCGGATCGCGGCCGGGGAGGCCGAGGTCCGGTAGACCGTGGGCACGTTCAGCGCGTACGACCTGCCATCCGGGCGGACACCGATCAGCAGCAGGTGTGGCGTCGGCCGGGCGAGCGCCGGGGTGGTGTCGAACTGGATCGCGGCCTTCGCCGGGCTGTGCCGGTCCTGGGCGACCCAGAACACCTGATTGTTCGGCGTGCCGACGCCCGCGACGATGTCCTCCGGCTTACCGATGCCCAGCGGCGTCGGCCCTGGGCAGGGAGCAAGGGACTGGGCGGCGGCCTGTGGAATCGTGAGAAACGCGCACGCGACGGCGAGGGCGGTCAGGAGGCGGATCATTCTCATGACGGTCAATCATCAAGGGATTCGATCAGCCGGTGGGAAACCCGTCCGATACTGGACACGCTAGTTAAGTAAGCCTAGCCTGCCTTGAGTAAGGGGGCTGGGGCGATGAGCGTCGATACGTTGGTGAAGGCCAAACCTGTCCCAGGCAGGCGCTGGTACCGGCGAAAACCCGTGCGCCGGGCGATGGTGCTCGTGCACCGCTGGACCTCGCTGGTACTGGGGCTGCTGCTGGTCATCGAGACGACAACCGGCGTGGTACTGCTGTACCGCGCGGAGTACTTCCGCAGCACGCATGCCGAGCTCTACCGGCACACTGCGAGCGCGCAGCCGATCGGCCTGCGGCAGGCCTTCGAGACGGTGCAGGCCGCGCATCCGGACTTCGGCGCGAGCTGGGTGAGCAATGACGGCGGCGTCATCGCCGTGGGGGACAAGGCTTTCGCGCACATCTACACCGTCGACCCGGGAACCGGGCAGATCAACGGGCCGGCGGACATCACCGACGGCGTGATGGGCGTGCTGACCAACATCCACGACTGCGGCCTGTCCTGCCCGGCCTACAGCGGCTACCAGGCCTGGCTGGCCACGCCGGTGCTCGGCATGACCTGGGGCGCGTTGATCCTGCTCACTCTCGGGCTGCTGATGATCCTGCTGGCCATCACCGGCCTGATCACCTGGTGGCCGGGCATCCGCAAGTTCTCCCACGGCTGGCGGGTCCGCCTCAAGAAGGGGCGATTCGCCAGGGACACCGACCTGCACAACGTGATCGGCATGGTCGCGTTGCCGTTCCTGTTCATGTGGGGCGTGACCGGCGCGGCCCTGGAACTGCCGCAGGTGGAAGACGTGTGGCTGACGATCACCGGTGGCAGTCCGGTGGACCCGGACAAGTACGCGTTCACCGCGAATCCGGGTACCGGGGCGGACATCGGCATGGACCGGGCGGTGTCCGCCGCGCTGCACCAGCATGCTGGCGACGTGCGGTACCTGATGATGCCCACCGAGGCGACCCCGTACTACAGCGTGTCCATCGCCAGCGAGTACGCGCCGTTCGGTGAGCGGGGTTTCTTCGGCGGCGACGCCTTCATCTATGTGGACGCCCGCGATGCCGGACATCTGTCCGTTGTGGACGGCCGGAATGACCCGGCGGCCAACAGGTTCTACGACTCGGTGTTCGAACCCGCGCACTTCGGCTGGCTGGTCGGCGGCTGGTGGCGGATCATCTGGGTGATCATGGGATTGACCCCGCTGGCCCTGATGATCACCGGCCTGTCGACGTGGCTGTACCGGACCGGCGTGCAGCGGCGGCGGAAGGCCAGGGCGTGATCGAGTCGCTGGCGTTCGCCACGACTCTGGGCTGCGCCGTGCTGGCCCTGGCGTGCCTGTTCGGCGCCGCGCGGTACCGGTTCGCGCGAGTGCTGCCGTACCTGGTGGTCGTCGAGCTGGCTCTGGTGGTGCAGACGGTGGCCATCGTGCTGGATGGCCACCGTCCGAAGCATTCCGGTGAGCACTGGGCCTACGTGGTGACGGCGCTGCTGTGGTTGCCGGTGTTCGCTCCCTTGGCGCGGCGGCCCCGCTGGTGGTCCGCCGTGCTGCTGGGGCTCGCCTTGGTTCTCCTGGCTGTTGTGGTGATCCGGATGCAGACCGTCTGGCGGTCGTGAAGTGGTCCCGAAGTTGACGATGTTCGGGGCTCGTTCCTCGCCGCGAACATCGTCAACTTCGGAGTATCAAGGGGCGGGGGCGGTCCGAGCTTGCGCCGCAGTGCCGACACGTTCACCTGCAC
>QZFT01000074.1 GCA_003600225.1 Pseudonocardiaceae bacterium YIM PH 21723 | reverse complement strand
GTAGGCGGTGAGCCGTGGGGGGGCCGACCGATGGCCCCCCCACCACTCATGTCCTTCATGGACGAAACCATCAACCCTGTAACCCGAGGAGTGCTGTGTTCAGCAAATCCCGGGCCAGACGCGGCATGCCCGCGAAGCGATTTCTCGCTTTGCTGCTGACCGCGAGTTTTCTGGCCACCTCCGGCGGCGAGGCGATCGCCGCTCCGAAACCAGAGCCGAGAAAGCTCTCCGTTCAGAAGATCAAACCGGTCCCCGGTCACGACGCCGCGGCCGTCAACAAGCAGCCGCCGGCGTGGAAGCCGCCTGCCGCGCTGCCGAAGCCGGTGTGGCCCGCGGCCGGATCGGCCATTGTGGACCTGGGCGGCAATGACCGGAGCGCTGTCGGGATGAAGCGGGCCGGTTCGCTGCCGGTATCCGTGGATCTGCTCGCCGCCCCGGAACTCCGGGCCGCCGCGCCGGAGCAGGCCAAGGTCAAGATCGAGATCCTGGACCGCAAGCAGGACAGGGCCTTCGACCAGGCCGTGCTGCTGAAGGTGACCCGCGAGGACAAGGCCGACGCGGAGCTGCCGCTGCGGCTGTCGGTGGACACCGACAAGTTCCGCACCGCCGGTAATGCCGACTGGGCCCGCCGCCTCCGGTTGATCAGCCTGCCGGACTGTGCGCTGACCAGCCCCAACGACACCAAGTGTGCCGGCGAACCACTGGCCACCGAGGCCGACAGAGATCGGGTCTCCGCCCCGGTCACCGTGCCCGGCAAGCAGAAGTCGGCCGTTGTGGCCTTGGCCGCCGGTCCGTCCGGCGACGCCGGTAGCTACGCCGCGACCTCGCTGTCGGCCTCCAGCAGCTGGACCAGTGGTGGCTCGGCGGGCGACTTCAACTGGTCGTACCCGCTGCGCCTGCCGCCCGCGCTGGGCGGCCCGGCTCCGACGCTGAAGCTGGACTACTCCTCGTCCTCCGTGGACGGCCGCACCTCGGCGGCGAACAACCAGCCGTCCTGGATCGGCGAAGGCTTCGAGATGGCCCCCGGGCATATCGAGCGCTCCTATGCCTCGTGTTCCGAGGACAAGGACAAACCGGGCGCGAACAACAAGACCAAGACCGGTGATCTGTGTTGGGCGGTGGACAACGCCACCATGAATCTCGGCGGGTCCACTGTGGAACTCGTCCGGGACGATGCGACCGGCAATTTCCGGCCGCGCAAGGAGGATGGCTCGAAGGTCGAGCACATCACCTCTGGCGAGTTCGGTGACCACTGGAAGGTCACCACGATCAACGGCACCCAGTACTTCTTCGGCCGGGGCAAGCTGCCCAAGCGTGGCGATGACACCAACTCCCGCTGGACCGTGCCAGTGGCGGGCAACCACGCTGGTGAACCTTGCTACAAGGCCACCTTCGCGGACTCGTTCTGCGATCAGCCGTGGCGGTGGAACCTTGACTACGTGGTGGACCCGCAGGGCAACACCATGTCGTACTGGTACGCCAAGGAGACGAACAAGTACGCCAAGAACGCCGACACCGACAAGCTGACGGAGTACGTGCGTGGCGGCTACCTGGATCACCTGGACTACGGCACCCGCAACTCTGACGAGTCCCTCGCCGCGCCGCTGCGCGTTCAGTTCGAGACCGGAGACCGGTGCGCGGCCAACTGCGACCCGGAGAAGAAGGAGAACTGGAAGAACTGGCCCGACACTCCCTGGGACCAGCGCTGCACCGTGAAGCCGTGTCTGACCGGCGCACCCACTTTCTGGACGGCGAGGCGGCTGGCCAAGGTCACCACCAAGGTTCGCAACGGTGACGGTTACACCGATGTCGAATCCTGGACGCTGAAGCACTCGTGGCCCAGCGCGGGTGACAAGGGCACACAGGGCATGTGGCTGGACACCATCAGCCATTCCGGCAAGGCAGGTTCCGGAACCGAGCTCAAGGATGTCAGGTTCGTCCCGCAGAGCCTGGACAACCGGGTCGACCCGGCCGGTCCGGATCACGCTCCGCCGCTGAGCTGGATGCGGATGCAGCAGATCTTCACCGAGACCGGTGGCGTGATCACAGTCAAGTATCTGGACCGCGAATGCGCCGCCGGGACCAAGGTACCCACCCAGCCCGAGAGCAACGGCCTGCGCTGCTACCCGGTGAAGTGGACCCCACCCGGCTGGACCGAGCCGAAGCTGGACTATTTCCACAAGTACCCGGTTGCCTCAGTCCACGAATCCGACCTGGCCACCTCGTCCCCGACGATGACCACCTCGTACGAATACCCGGAGCCTCCTGCCTGGCACTACACCGATGAGGACGGCCTCATCGGCAAGGACGCCCGCAACTGGTCCAAGTGGCGCGGCTACGGCAAGGTCATCGCCCGCAAGGGCGACGGAGCGGTCACCGAGAACGTGTACTTCCGCGGCATGGACGGGGACAAACTCCCGTCCGGAAACCGCTCGGTGGAGGTGCAGGGCGTCAAGGACGCCGAGGCCCTGGCCGGCATGGCCCGCGAGACGATCACCAAGGACGCCCGCACCGGCGCGGAGATCTCTGGCACCGTCAACGACCCGTGGCTGTCCAACCCCACCGCCAAACGCACGATCAACGGCATGACGGTCGAGGCCAGATACGCGGCGACCAGTACGGTGCGCAGCCGGTTCGCGCTGGACGGCAACCGGGGTGTGCGCAAGACCAAGACCACTACCGACTACGGCGATTTCGGTCTGGCCACCAAGGTCTGGGACTTCGGCGACGAGGACAGCGCCGACGACGATCAGTGCACCGTCACCAGTTATGCCCGCAACGACGGCGCCTGGATGATGTCCTTCCCGAACAGGGTCCAGACCTTCGCCGTGGCCTGCGACAAGCAGACGACCAACGACGCCGATGTCATCGGTGACGGCCGCACCTACTACGACGGCAAGAACTTCGGTGAGGCCCCTGATAGAGGCAATGTCACCAAGCTCGAAGCCCTGAAGTCCTTCAAGGACGGCAAGCCGGAGTACTACACGGCCTCCCGCGCCGGCTACGACGAGTACGGCCGGGTCAAGGAGTCCTGGGACGTCAAGGACAAGCGGTCGACCACCGACTACACCCCGGCTTCCGGAGCGCCGGTCACCAAGACGGTGTCCCGTAACCCGTTGGGTCATGAGACCACCGTTGAATTGGATCCCGCCTGGGGCCAGGCTGTCAGGGCCACTGATTCCAACGGTTTGACCGCCACGCATGGCTACGACGGCCTCGGCCGGCTCACCGGGGTCTGGTTGCCGGGCCGTTCCACCTCAGGCGACCCGAGCATCCGCTACGAGTACGACCTGCGCAACGACGCGGCGAGCGCCGTTGTCACCTCGACGCTGAATCCCGCCGGTCAGTTCATCACCTCCTACCAGTTGTTCGACGGCCTGCTGCGGCCTCGCCAGACGCAGGCCGCCGCACCTGGTGAGGACGGCGGAAAGCGGATCCTCACCGACACGCTGTACGACGCCACCGGTCGCCCGTTCAAGACCAACGGCAAGTACACCGCCCTCGGTGATCCGGGCAGGGCGTTGTTCCTGCCGGCGAACACGGACACCAAGATCCCCGACCAGGTGTTGACCGAGTTCGACGGGGCCGGCAGGCCGGCCGCGAGCATCCAGCGCTCGGAACTCCGGGAGCTATGGCGCAGCACCACCGCGTACGGCGGTGACCGCACCTACGTCACCCCGCCGCAGGGCGGAACGCCGACCACCACGATCACCGACGGCCGTGGCCGCACGGTGGAGATGCGGCAGCACACCGGCAGCGCCAAGCCTGAGGGCGCCTACCAGGCGACGACGTACGGCTACACCAGGAAGAACCAGCTGGCCTCGGTCACCGATCCGGCGGGCAACACCTGGAAGTACACCTACGACCTGGCCGGTCAGCAGATCAAGGTGGAGGACCCGGACAAGGGCGTCGCCACCTCCGTCTACAACGCGTTCAACGAGCTGGAGTCCAAGACGGACGCCCGTGGCAACACGATCGCGTTCGACTACGACGATCTCGGCAGGCCGAAGGCCAGCTACGACGGCAGGATCGGTGGCACCAAGCGCACCGAGACGGTCTACGACGAGGTGCGCAAGGGGCAGCCGAACCGGACGACCCGGTTCTCCGGTGGCCAGGCCTACGTCAACGAGATCACCGGTTACGACAACGGCTACCGGCCCACCGACGTCAAGATCACCATCCCGGCGGTGGAGAAATCCCTGGCGGGCACCTACACCTTCAGCAGTTCCTACAAGGTGGACGGCAGCCCGGCAGCGACACTCCAGCCGGCCGCGGGTGGCCTTGAGCGGGAGGCCCTCGGTTACGAGTACGACAAGCTCGGCCTGCCCACCACGTTCAAGGGCAAGTCGTCCTACGTCATCGAGTCGAAGTACACCAACCTGGCCGAACCCGGCGTGGTGAGCTTCGCGGAGAAGACGAACGGCGTCAGTGCGCAGGTCGGCTACAGCTACGACGAATCGACCCGACGCCTGATCGGCACGGCGGTGTACACCGATTCGGCGAACGCCAAGGTGTCGAATACGGATTACTCGTACGACCAGGCCGGCAATGTCACCAGGATCGCGGACGTCCCGGAGACGGGAAGTGCCGCCGATGTCCAGTGCTTCCAGTACGACCGGCTCCGGCAGTTGACCGAGGCGTGGACGCCGAACGCCGATGACTGCGGCAAGGCGCCCGCGCAGAACGCCCTCGGTGGACCTGGCCCGTACTGGCAGTCCTTCACCTACGACACCGTCGGCAACCGGAAGACCAAGATCGACCGGACGTCGTCCACGTCGGTGACCAGCACGACTACCTACCCGAACCCCGGTGCTGCGCGCCCGCACGCCGCCAGTTCGGTCGAGGTCAACGACGGCGCCAAGAAGGTCACCTCGGCCTTCGCCTACAACGAGACCGGTGAGCTGGCCACCCGGCCCAACGGCGCGAACAACCAGACCCTGGAGTGGGACGCCGAGGGCAAGGTCTCGAAGATCAAGGAAGGCTCGGCCGAGTCCACCTTCGTCTACGACGCCGGTGGCAATCGGTTGATCCGCCGGGACGCCACCGGGTGGACGCTCTACCTGCCCGGCATGGAACTGAAGACCGGTCCCGGCGGCGCCAACGCCAAGGGCACCCGGTTCTACAGCTACAACGGCAGCGTCATCGCCCAGCGCACCGCGGAAGGTGTGACCTGGCTGGCCAACGACCACCAGGGCACCGCCAAGGTGTCCATTGAGGCCAAGGGCGATCAGAAGACGACCCTTCGCCGTCAGGACCCGTTCGGGGTGGCCCGTGGGGACAGGTCGAACTGGCCGAACAGTCACGGATTCGTCGGTGGCGACCAGGATTCCACCGGTCTGACCCATCTTGGGGCCCGCGAGTACGACCCGGCGATGGGCCGGTTCATCTCGGTGGACCCGGTGTTCGACGCGATGCTGCCGCAGCAGATGAACGCCTACTCCTACAGTGGCAACAACCCGATCACCCATTCCGACCCCACCGGGACGTACTGGGACAACGAATACCACGAGGAAATCGACTGGTCCAAGTTCCCCGACGCCTCCGGTGGCGGCACGGCCGAGGACGGTTACTGGGGCCGGCTGCCCGCCGGTACGGAGTACCACGCGCCGGCCTACCAGCCACCGCCGGTGGCCAAGCCCGCGCCGAAGAAAGCCTGTGGCACCTGGGATCTGAGCTGTAAGACCAAGTCGGCGTGGAAGGCCACGGCCAACTTCGTCGAGAACCACAAGGCGCAGATCGCCGGCATTGCCGTCGGTCTGGTGGCCGGTGTCGGTTGTGGCGCCGTTCTCGGTGTGACCGGCGTCGGCGTGGTCGCCTGCGGTGCGTTCGCCGGTGCGGTGGCCGGTGCGGTCGAGCAACTGGTGGACAGCGGGGGGAAGGTCTCCTGGGATACCGCCAAGGCCGCGCTGACCGGTGCCGCGGTCGGTGGTATCACCGCGGGCCTCGGCTCGATCGCCGGAGCCGGGCTCAAGGCCGGTGCGGCCGCGATCATGGCCAAGACCGGTGGCAAGGAGGTGGCGAAAGCCGCGAGCAAGGCCGTCGCACAGGAGGCCAGAGCGCTTGCCGACGTCGGTAAGAACTGCGTGATCAACAGCTTCGCCTCCAGTACTCCCGTGCTGATGGCGGATGGTTCACACCGGCAGATCGCCGATATCAAGCCAGGCGACAAGGTACTGGCCACCGACCCTGAGACGGGTAAGTCGGAGGCTCGTGAGGTCGTCGCGGCCATCGTCGGTGAGGGCGACCGTTCCATGGTCGACATCACCGTGGACACCGGTTCGGACCGGGGCACCATCGTCGCCACCGACGGTCATCCGATCTGGGTGGCGAACCGCGGGGCGTGGGTGAAGGCCGGCGAACTGACGCCCGGTGACCAGGTCTTGACCCCGTCCGGCGAGCTGCTCAACGTCCTGTCGCTCAAGGCGTACACCGCGTTGCGCAAGGTGCACAACCTGACCATCGACCAGGTGCACACCTTCTCCGTCCAGGCGGCGGGCAAGGACGTCATCACGCACAACTGCGGCGAGACCTTCTACCGGTCGCTGAGCGCCGAGCACTACCAAGTACTGAAGGACACCGGCAGGGTGTCGGGCACAACCGAGACATCCATCTCGTCCCTGCGTAGTTTCTCGGAAAACTATGATGGCGTTCTGGTGCAGTTCACCACCAAGCCCGGAACCCGAGCTGGACTGGAGCGGATGGGTGTGCGGGATAAATCTCCGCTAACTGCTCGACTCTATCCGGACATGGCCATCAGCCGTCCTGGGTGGGGAAAGAGGTTCGCCCGATTCAAGCACGAGCGTTCGCCTGAGAATCAGGACAATATTACGATCGCTCTTGGAACAGGTCGGGCGCTTGACTTCTTCAACGATTCCATTACCAGTTTCCAGAGGCTACGATGACACCAGAAGATAGCGAAGCAATTTTTTCACTGGTCCACGTTCCGCAGGCTGAACGGGATGGCGCCATGGCGAAGATCGTGAAGCGCTTTGGTGAGACCGATGGCCGAACCCTTGGGTTGCGACTTTTGCGCGAAGCTATCGATCAGCAGTATGGGGATGGACTGGTTGCGGCTTCCGTCGTGGCCGGCTCCTTTGGCTTCGATGCTGAGCACTTCGATATCCTTATCCGTGTCGCCACTGCTGAATGGCATACCGATCACGAGAACATCGCTACAACTCTGGCCAGTTATCGCGATATTCGTGCCCTGCCGACTCTGGTCAAGTTGGCGACATGGATCCCCCAGCATGAAGAGGGGGATGACATTCGCGCCCTCGCGGTCAAGGCGATCTGGGGAATCGGCAACCTTCCCGGAAGTGAGGCGGAGGACGCTCTTCGCGACTTGACTCACGATGAGGACAAGGTCGTCCGAGAGGCCGCTGAATATCAGCTGGTCCGCCGGGCCAAGCAGGCCGGTTAACCGGTAGGACCGTTCAATGAGGTGGGTGGTTCCCCTGGGGGTGCCACCCACCTCATGTTTGTCAAAGTGGAGATTTGATCAGATATTGAAGGCGGTCGGGTATTTTCGAGAATAGTGTCACTATGCGCCTGACGACATCTCCTTGACTGATTACCCCAACTAGGGAAACCCCGAAGCTTGGGCGCTGCTCGCCGATTATCTCGATAGCGGAGTTCCTTTCGTGCTCGCCAGTGCGGATGTTGTTGATGTTCTGGTTGATCACGAGGTGATTGCCGGTAAAAGCGGCACGGCCATCAACGGTGTCTGGGAATGGTCTGCGGCTCTTGGCTATTATGTTCGAACCTATAATGCGCTTTTGCCGGCTGAGTTCGTCCAGCACGCTGCGAAGTCGAAGTGGCAGGTGCCGCGGTTGTCAGAAGTTGAACTTGTTGCGTTTGGGGACGGCGCCTTTATTGGCTCTGCCTGAGTTTCTCTGGGGGAGCTGTGTGTGGCAGTCGACTAGGGCTGCCCACGGCTTCACAGTTTTGGCCACCACCCCCACGCCTCTGGAACACTGTGCGGTGATTCCTGGGGGTAGGTATGGCTGGATATCTGGCGTTCGCCGTCGTGCTCGGCGGTGGGATGCTGCTCGCGCTGCGCTGGTGCACCGGAGCGGTGCGGCTGCTCCTCTACTACGGGCTGATCGTCCTGCTGGCCACGCTCGCGCTCGCGGTGGCCAAGGGCTCCGGTGAATGGCTCCGGTACGACAGCGCCTCGAACCTGTTCGACAAGGTGCTCGGCTGGCAGCACGGCGCACTGTTCGCCGTTCTCCTGGGGCTTGCCGGGATCTTCCTGGTCGCGGCCTGGTTCCTGCGCACTGAGCCGGAACGTGAGCCGAAGTCGCCGACCGTCCGGGTGCCGGTTCGGTTGCTGGTCACCCTGCCGACCCTCGCGGTGCTCGCCGTGGGCACGGTCGCCTACTGCACACCGCTGGACGATGCCCGGCCGAGCCTGTCCATCGGCACGGTGACCAAGGTCGACGAGCACTTCTTCAGCGTTCAGCGGGATCATCGGACCGGGATCGGCAGCTACTCGACGACCGTGCCGGGGTGGATCGACCGGGAGGACGTGCACCGCGGCGGTCCGGTCGGCTGCCTCGTGCCCGGTGCCCGGGTGGAGCTCGCGGTGGTCGACATCCTGGACGAGCGCAACGCGGTGACCCGGTTGCTCGTCTCGGTCCGCTGTCTGGAACAACCCTGACCTGAAAATCAGGTGAAAAGCACGTCTACCCTATCTCGGAACGGTTACTCCAGGCCTTCCGAATAACGGACGACAAGTTGCCTGACGAACCGGTGAATGCAACCCTTCGGGCTATAGCCATGCTTCTCAGGAAACCTTAAGGTTCGGCTGCGGCTAGCTGACCTGCGATCTATGCCGCCATAGACGAGCTTCGGCTGATTACTGGGGTCTGAAAGGTTCACCATGACTGGGGTCATGCGCGCTTCTCGCGTGCGTACAAGGTTGATCGCCTGCTTACTCGCGACAGCCGTTTCCGCCGGAATACCGGCAATTCTCCCGCCGGCGACACAGGCGACGCCTTCGGCGCGTGCCAAGACTTCCGGGCAGCCGGTCGAGGTGCCGGAGCTGACCTCCGAACGCACCCGGGTACTCGCCAACCCGAACGGGACGTTCACCGCGGAGCTGTCCGCCACCCAGGCACGGGTCCGGCGCGCCGACGGCTCCTGGTCCGCCGTGGACACCGACCTGCAGTGGTCCGGCGACGGGATCGTGCCCAAGGCCAGCCCGCTTCAGGTGCGGCTGTCCGGTGGCGGCGCCGGCCCGTTGTTCGCCCTGACCGAGAACGGCCGGACGTTGTCCTACGGCTGGCCGGGCACGTTGCCGAAACCTCTGCTGAGCGGGGACACCGCCACCTACCCGGAGGTCCTGCCGGGCGTCGACCTCAAGGTCCGCCCCGCCCGGGACCGGATCGCCCAGGCCTTCGTGGTGAAAACCCGGGCGGCCGCCGCGAACCCGGCCCTGCGCAGTATCCGGATGACCCTCGACGGCGCCGAGGCCTTCCGCATGGGCGAGCCGCGCATGTGGGACTCGCGCCGCATCGCGGACCCGGTCAAGCGGGCGCAGGCGGAGGACCCGGCCGAGGCGCGCCGCGCATCGGAGGACTTCGTGTCCGCGCCGCGTACCGGAGCCAAGGTCGCCGACGTCGGCTACACCAAGGCGCCCGGGGAGCTGGTGCTCCAGCCGGACATGGATCTGCTGACCGGCCAGGACACCGTCTACCCGGTGATCATCGATCCGCCGGTGGACCTGAACTACCAGTGGACGATGATCAACGCGCGGCATTCCGGGCAGTCCTACTGGACGGGTGACGACCGGCAGGAAGCCAAGGTCGGTTACGTCGAGGACCCCCGTGACGGCTGGGAGAAGTACCGCACCGCGCTGTCCTTCGACACTCGTCCGCTCCGTGGCAAGGTGGTCAATTCCGGCGGGCTGGACGGGACGCTGAACTACTCGTACAACTCGGCGAACACCGAGGCCAAGCTCTTCCTCGTCGCGCCGATCGGCCCCGGCACCACCTGGGACAACCACCAGGCGAGCTGGACCGAGGAGCTCGAATCCACACCGATGGCCGCCCGGAACGGCCCCAAGCACGTGGAATGGCGGGGTGACCGGCTGCTCGGCAAGCTCCGGCAGTCGGCCCAGGACTGGGACACCATCACCCTCGGCCTGATCTCCGCGCCGGAGAGCTCCATCAACACCGCGTGGAAGAAGTTCGACCCGAACAAGTTCGTGCTGCACGTCGAGTACAACTCCTACCCGGACGCGCCCCGCGACATCCGGATCGACGAGATCACCTCCTGCGTCAAGGGCGACGGCCGCCCCGCGACCAACAACCTGCGGCCGACGCTCAAGGCCATCGCCTCCGACCCGGACGGCGGCACGCTGAGCATGCAGGCCCGGTTCGGCGAGATCGGGCCGGACGGCAAGTACGACGTGGAGAACGGCAAGTTCACGTACTACGCCCAGTCGGATGTGCGTTCCGGTTCGCAAGGGCAGCTCAAGGTGGACCAGCTGACCTCCGGCCGCAGCTACTGGTTCTTCCTGGTGAACAAGGATCCGCAGCTGTGGAGCGAGCGATCGCCGATCTGCGAGTTCACCGTGGACACCACGGCGCCGGACAAGAAGCCGGCCATCAGCAGCGCCGACGGCATGTATCCGAACGACGGCAAGGTGCACGGTGGCGTCGGCAAGACCGGCCGGTTCACCTTTGGCAGCAACGGAAGCAGCGACAACGGGGTCAACGACGTCACGGGATACCGGTACGGCTTCACCCAGCCGCCCGTCGACTTCGTCAAGGCGGACAAGCCGGGTGGATCGGCGACCGCGGGTGTGACCCCGGAGAACCGGAACCTCAACCGGCTCTTCGTGCAGTCGGTGGACCGGGCGGGAAACACCGGCCCCACCGAGACCTATGAATTCTGGGCCGGCCGGGGCACCGCGCCGATCGGGCAGTGGAACCTGGACGAGAAGTCCGGCAGCACCCTGGCCGACGGCTCCGGCGGGAACCGCCCCGCGACGCTGTCCGGCGGCACCGCGTTCACCGACAGCCTGGTCGGCGGCGGCAACGGCGCCGTCAACTTCAACGGCCGGGACGGCTCGGCCGCGACCGGCCGGCCGGTCATCGAGTCCGGTACCAACTTCAGCGTCACCGCCTGGGTCCGGATGACGGCCGACGGCACCGCGCAGACCGTGGTCGCCCAGGACGGTGAGCGGGCCTCCGGCCTGTACCTGCAGTACTCCAAATCGTTCAACCGCTGGTCGTTCACCGTGACCGCGGGCGACAGTGACGGCACCGACGGCACCCAGGTGGTATCCGACCAGGCCCCGCGCCTGGGCGTGTGGACCCACCTGGCAGGCACGTTCGACGCGGCCAACAAGGTCGCCCGGCTGTACGTGAACGCCCGTGAGGTCGGTAAGTCCGAGGTCCCCAATCCCTGGTCCGGTGCCGGTGCCACCACCATCGGCCGCGCCAAGTGGCAGGGACGGTCCACCGACTACTTCACCGGGGACATCGACGACGTCCGGATCTGGGACCGGCGGATCTACGAGAGTGAGATCGCCGAGATCGCGGATCAGCCGACCCTGGTCGGCCAGTGGGACTTCGACGAGCAGGACGGTTCGACGGCCGCCGACTCCTCGGGGTTCGGCAGGCCACTGTCCATGAAGGACGGTGCGACATTCACCTCCGGGCACAGCGGGAACGCCGGATCCTTCGGTGGAAAGGCGTACGCCGATGCCGGAAAGCCGGTGCTGCGCACGGAGAACAGCTTCACCATCGCGGCCAGGGTGAAGATCAATAATCTGGACGCGACCTACACCGTGCTCGGTCAGGACGGCAATCGCACGTCCCCGTTCCTGTTGCAGTACCAGAAGACCGACAACCGCTGGGTGCTGTGCCTGATGAGTCCGGACGGCGACGGTCCCTCGTGTGCGAAGGCGCTGACGGGCGAGCCGCCCAAGATCGGCGAGTGGGTGCATCTGACTGGCGTCTACGACGTCCGGCTGCGTCAGGTCCGGCTCTATCTCAACGGCAAGCGCGCCGATGTCGGCGTGAGCGGCGATCTCTGGCAGGCGGGCGGTGCGTTCACCGTCGGCCGGGGTAAGTGGCAGGGCAAGCCGACCGACTTCTTCCCGGGTGCGATCGACGAGGTTCGCGTTTACCAGGGCGTTCTGTCCGAGTCCGACATTTTCGATTTGGGGCGCGCATGAGGACCACGGCGTTCAGACGACTGTTGGCGGTACTGCTCACCACGACCCTGGTGGCCACGGTGGGCGGCGAGGCCTACGCGGCGCCCAAGCAGAAGCCCCCGAAGCCGACGGTGCAGCAGATCAAGCCCGTTCCCGGCCAGAATGCCGCGCCCACCGGTCAGCAACTGCCCCCGGCGAAGCCGTACGTGGAGCAGCCGAAGCCGGAGTGGCCTGCCGCCGGTTCCGCGGTCGTCGACCTGACGCCGACGGCCCGCAGCGCCGGGGGACTCATCCAGGCCGGATCGCTGCCGGTGTACATCGGCGCCGAGGCGGTGGGGGCCAGGGCGGCGAGCACCCCGCCCAAGGTCAAGGTCGAGGTCCTGGAGCACGGCAAGGCCTTCGACCGGGCCGTCCTGCTGCGGGTCACCCGGGAGGACGACGCCGAGGGTGAGCTGCCGGTGCGGCTGTCCGTGGACACCGCGAAGTTCCGCACCGCCGGCAACGCGGACTGGGCTCGCCGGTTGCAGATCATCGCGTTGCCCGACTGCGCGGTGAACACGCCCGCCGAGCAGAGGTGCGCGGGCACCACACTGCCGTCCACCATCGGCGCCGACCGGGTCAGCGCCCCGATCACCCTGCCGCCGGGAAAGCAGCGGCAGCAGCAGGCGCAGAGCAGCACGTTCGCCGTGGCGGCCGGGCCGTCCGGTGACGCCGGCAGCTACGCGGCCACCGGCCTGTCGGCCTCCAGCAGCTGGTCCTCCGGCGGTTCGTCCGGTGACTTCTCCTGGTCGTACCCGCTGCGGCTGCCACCCGCGCTGGGTGGCCCGGCGCCGACCATCGGCCTGGACTACTCCTCGTCCTCTGTGGACGGCCGAACCTCTGCGGCGAACAACCAGCCGTCCTGGATCGGTGAGGGCTTCGAGTTCTGGCCGGGATATGTCGAGCGCAGCTACGCGGGCTGTTCCGAGGACAAGGACAAGCCGGGGGCGAACAACACCACCAAGACCGGTGACCTGTGCTGGTCGGTGGACAACGCGACGCTGAGCCTCGCCGGGTCCACTGTGGAGCTGGTCCGGGACGACAAGACCGGCGGTTTCCGTCCGCGTAAGGAGGATGGCTCCAAGATCGAGCACATCACCTCCGGCGCATTCGGCGACCACTGGAAGGTCACCACCACCAACGGCACCCAGTACTGGTTCGGCCGGGGCACGCTGCCGGGCCGCGGGGACAGCACCAGCTCCAAGTGGGGCGTGCCGGTTTCCGGTAACCACAGCGGCGAGCCCTGCTACAACCCGGTGTTCGCGAAGTCCTTCTGCGACCAGATCTGGCGCTGGAACCTCGACTATGTCGTGGATCCGCACGGCAATTCGATGTCCTACTGGTACACCCAGGAGAAGAACAAGTACGCGAAGACCGGCGACTCGGGCAACCTCGCCGAGTACGTGCGTGGCGGCTACCTGGACCACATCGAGTACGGCACCCGCACCGCCGACGAGTCCCCGGCCGCGCCGATGCGCGTCCAGTTCGACACCGCCGATCGCTGTGCGACCGAGAGCAACTGCGATCCGAACAACAAGGACAACTGGAAGAACTGGCCGGACACCCCGTGGGACCAGCGGTGCACCGCGTCCCCGTGCTACACCGGATCGCCGACCTTCTGGAGTGCGAAGCGGCTGTCCAAGGTCACCACCAAGGTGCGCCAGGGCGATGGCTACACCGACGTGGAGTCCTGGTCCTTCAAGCACACCTGGCCCGCCGCGGACAACAGCACCCAGGGCATGTGGCTGGACACCATCAGCCACAGCGGCAAGGCCGGATCGAACACCTCGGTGCGGGATGTCCGCCTCGTCCCGCTGAGCCAGGAGAACCGGGTCGACCCGAAGGGGCCGGACCACGCCCCCGCCTTGCGGTGGATGCGGATGGGGGAGATCCGCACCGAGACCGGTGGGGTCATCGGCATCAGCTACCTGCCGCAGGAATGCGTCGCCGGCACGAAGGTGCCCACCGAGCCGTCCGAGAACGAACTGCGGTGCTACCCGGTCAAATGGACGCCGCCGGGCTACACCGATGCCAAGACGGACTACTTCCACAAGTACCCGGTGGCCTCCGTGCAGGAGGCCGACGTGGCGACCAACTCGCCACAGATGACCACGTACTACCAGTACCCGGAACCGCCGAAGTGGCACTACACCGACGAGGACGGGCTGATCGGCAAGGACCAGCGCAACTGGTCCAAGTGGCGTGGCTACGGAAAGGTGATCACCCGCAAGGGCGACGGCCCGATCACCGAGAACGTGTACTTCCGCGGTATGGACGGGGACAAGGCGAAGACCGGTACCCGCTCGGCGGACGTGCAGGGCGTCAAGGACGTCGAGGCCCTGGCCGGTCAGGTTCGCGAGTCCATCACCAAGGACGCCGTCACCGGTCAGGAGATCTCCGCCCAGGTCAACGATCCGTGGGTGGCGAAGGACCCGACCGCCAGCCGGTCGATCAACGGCGTGGTGGTGGAAGCCAGGTACTCGGCGGCGGGCACCGTGCGGTCCCGGTTCGCCCTGGACGGCGGGCGCGGCGCCAAGACCACCAAGACCACGACCGACTACAACGAATTCGGCCTGGCCACGAAGGTCTGGGACTTCGGCGACGAGGCCGACACGACCGATGACCAGTGCACGATCACCGATTACGTCCCGAAGAACGACGCGCACCTGCTGGACTACCCGTCCCGGGTGCGGACGTACGCGTTGCCGTGTGACAAGGACCCGGCGAGCGAGGCCGACATCATCGGTGACGGCCAGACCTCGTACGACGGCCAGGCCGTCGGCGTCGCACCGACCAAGGGTGACATCACCAAGGTCGAGGCGCTGAAGTCCTGGGCGAACGGAAAACCCGGCTACTACACGGTTTCCCGGTCCGCGTACGACGACTACGGCCGGGTCAAGGAATCCTGGGACGTCAAGGACAAGCGGTCGACGACCGAGTACACCCCGGCCTCCGGTGGACCGGTGACCAAGACGGTGTCCCGCAACCCGCTGGGCCACGAGACCACCGTCGAGCTGGACCCGGCCTGGGGCCTGGCCACCGCCACCACCGACCCCAACGGCAAGCTGACCTCGCAGAGGTACGACGGCCTCGGCAGGCTCACCGATGTCTGGCTGCCGGGCAACCACCAGGCGAACAACGACGTGCCGAACCTGCGGCACGAGTACGAGCTGCGTACCGACGGCGCCAGTGCGGTGATCAGTTCCACGCTGAATCCGGTGGGCGAGCTGATCAGCTCGTACACGCTGTACGACGGTTTCCTGCGGCAACGTCAGACGCAGACGACCGCGCCAGGGGACAATCTGCGCCTGGTCACCGACACCCTCTACGACAACGTCGGGCGGGTCTACAAGGTCAACAACAAGTACGGCGCCCTGGGCACTCCGGGCAAGGATCTGTTCCTGCCGTACACGGATCCGTCGAAGCCGGACGCGAACATCAAGAACCAGGTGGTGACCGAGTTCGACGGCGCCAGCCGACCGTCCGCGATGGTCCAGCGTTCCGAGGCCCGGGAGCTGTGGCGCAGCACCACCACCTACGGCGGCGACCGCACCTACGTCACCCCGCCGCCCGGCGGAACCCCGACCACGGCGATCTCCGACAGCCGCGGCCGGACGGTGGAGTTGCGGCAGCACACCGAGAGCTCCACGCCCGAGGGTGCCTTCCAGGCGACGAAGTACGGGTACAACCGGAAGAACCAGCTGGAGTCGGTCACCGACCCGGCGGGCAACACCTGGAAGTACAGCTACGACCTGACCGGCAAGCAGTCCAAGGTGGAGGATCCCGACAAGGGCCCGATCACCATGGCCTACAACGACGTCAACGAGCTGAAGTCCACAACGGACGCCCGTGGTGCCACGATCGCCTACGAGTACGACGATCTCGGCAGGCCGAAGGCCAGCTATGACGGTCAGGTCGGTGGCACCAAGCGCACCGAGACCGTGTACGACGAGCTGCGCAAGGGCCTGGCCAACCGGTCGATCCGCTACGAGGGCGGACAGGCGTACGTCAGCGAGACGACCCAGTTCGACGAGGCCTACCGGCCGACCCAGACGAAGATCACCATCCCGGCGGCGGCGGGTAGCGCGCTGAAGGGCACGTACGTCTACGACAGCACCTACTGGCAGGACGGCAGCCCGAACATCTCGGCGCTGCCGAAGGCGGGTGACCTGCCCGCCGAGACGACGTCCGCCGAGTACAACAAACTCGGCCAGCCGATCGCGCTGAAGGGCAAGTCGTACTACGTCACCGAGTCCCAGTACACGACGCTCGGCGACCCCGGCATCTACAACCTGTCCACCGGGAAGAACGACGCCTCGGTGGTGCTCTCGTACACCTATGACGAGCAGACCAACCGGCTCAGCAACCTGACCACGCAGAACGACTCGGCGGTCAAGCTCTCCGACACCGGCTACGGCTACGACCCGGCCGGCAATGTCACCAAGATCGCGGACCGGGCAGCGGGCGATATCCAGTGCTTCCAGTACGACCGGCTACAGCAGCTGACCGAGGCCTGGACGCCGAACGCGGATGACTGCGCCAAGGCGCCGGCACAGAACGCCCTCGGTGGCCCGGCCCCGTACTGGCAGTCGTTCGGCTACGACAACATCGGCAACCGGAAGACCAAGGTCGACCGGACGCCGGCCACCGCGGTGACCACCAGGACCAGCTACCCGAACCCGGGCGGCACCCGTCCGCACGCCGCGAGCTCGATCGAGGTGGACGACGGCAAGAAGAAGGTCACCTCGAACTACGGCTACAACGAGAACGGCGCGCTGACCTCCCGGCCGAACGGCGCGAACAACCAGACCCTGGACTGGGATGCCGAAGGCCACGTGTCGAAGGTGAAGGAAGGCTCCGCGGAGTCCACCTTCCTCTACGACGCGAGCGGGAATCGCCTGATCCGCAAAGAATCCACCGGCTGGACGCTGTACCTGCCGGGTATGGAGGTGAAGGCGGGCGCCAACGGCGGCGGCACCGCCAAGACCACCAGGTACTACTCGCACAACGGCACCGTGGTCGCCCAGCGCACCTCGACGGGTGTCACCTGGCTGAGCTCTGACCGGCAGGGCACGGCCCAGGTCGCCGTCGAGGCGAAGGACGACCAGAAGGCGACGGTTCGCCGTCAGGATCCGTTCGGCGTGCCACGTGGTGAGAGTCCACAGTGGCCGAACACGCACGGATTCGTGGGCGGGGACAAGGATTCCACCGGCCTGACCCACCTCGGCGCGCGGGAGTACGACCCGGCGGCCGGCCGGTTCATCTCGGTCGACCCGGTGTTCGACTCGTCGAATCCGCAGCAGATGAACGCGTATTCGTACGCGGAGAACAGCCCGATCACCTTCTCCGACCCGAGCGGTCTGCAGGCCGACAAGCGCTCCTGGATCGACGACTTCATCAACGGCCTCGGCAAACCGACACCGCCGTCGATCTTCGAGATCCTCGACCAGCGGGCCGGAACCAACTACTGGCAAGCGTCCCAGGCTCAGTCCGCGCCGCGTCCGGCTCCGGTGAAGGCCTGCGGTACCTGGAACATCAGCTGCAAGGCGAAGACGGTCTGGAAGAAGACCGTCAACTACGTCGAGACGCACAAGGCGCAGATCGCGGGCCTGGCGGTCGGCATCGTCGCCGGCGCGGTGTGTGGCGCGGCGATCGGCTGGACCGGCGTGGGTGCGGTGGCGTGTGGCGCCGCCGCGGGTGCGCTGGCCGGCGTGGTCGAGCAACTGGTGGACAGCGGGGGGAAGGTCTCCTGGGATACCGCGAAGGCCGGGCTCACCGGTGCGGCTTTTGGTGCTGTCGGCGGCGCGATCGGAAACGTCGTCGGCGCTGGTTTGAAGGCCGGCGTTGCGGCGATCTTGAACAAAGCCGGCGGCAAGGCGGCCGCGCAGGCGCTTGGGAAAGCGACGGCACAGGAAACCAGAGCGGCGGCCGGGTCCGTTGCCTCTTCGGGCGAACGGTCCGCCGCGACTTCCAGTGCCAAGTCCGGGGCGTGCGTTCTAGACAACAGTTTCGTGCCCGTCACTCTGGTGTTGATGGCCGACGGTTCACATAAGGCGATCTCGGAGATCAAGCCCGGCGACAAGGTTCAGGCCACCGATCCAGAAACCGGCAAGTCGGAGGCTCGTGAAGTTGTCGCCGCCATCGTCGGCGAGGGCGAACGCTCCATGGTGGACATCTCCGTGGACACGCAAGGCGCGGAGACCGGGACGATCGTTGCCACACAGGGGCATCCGATCTGGGTGGAGAACCGCAAGGCCTGGGTCAAGGCCGGTGAACTCACATCGGGTGATCAGGTTCGGACGCCGTCCGGCGAACTGCTGTCCGTGCTGTCAGTCAAGGCGTACACAGCCGTTTTGAAGGTGCACAACCTGACGATCGACCAGACCCACACCTTCTCCGTCCAGGCGGCGGGTAAGGACATCATCACCCACAACTGTGGCAACGGCGCGGCTCGCATGGCTGCTGCTGTCGCGCGGCATGGTGGCGAAGCGGTCGAGCAGGGATTCATGTTCCCGTCCCGGCGGGCTGCTCGACAGGCCGCTTCTGAAATGGTCGGTAACCTGGGTTCTGCGGCCAGGGCGATCCGAGCCAGTGATTTCCGGGGTGGGCCGCGAGGATGGGCCACGTCCAATCGGGTGATCGGGCGCGAACAGCTGGACGAAGCCGGCATGAGTGTTGCCGGTTGGCGTGATGATGTCCTTGGACACCAATTCGGTGACCATACGATCGGTCCCCACGTCAATATCTGGGGAGACGGCCTCAACCATAAGGTTCATCTGTTCTACTGAGGAATGAGCATGCGAGTTTGGTGGCAGTTTCGGTGCGATGCCAATCACTCTTGGGAACTGGAACTGGACGATGGGCACGAGCCTGATGATGAGCAGGCTCGTTGCCCGGTGGACGGCACTCCGGCTGTGACCGCGTCGCGCCAGCCGCCCGCGGATCGGGTTGCTGTTTTTTTGCGGCCCGCTGCTCGTGTCGTCGACTCGGTAAAGGGGACCGTTGGCCGAGATGGGTTCTACTATCTGGAGATAACTTCTGTCTCCGGTGATGTCCTGCGGTCGTCCCGTGCTCTTGCCTGGGATGAAGCGGTGCGAAAAGCTGGAATGTTTGCCAAGGCGAACTGGGAGACGGCATCTTCTCGATGGGGGAAGATCGGGCTTGATAGATCTGAAGTCGAGTTGATGTGAATTGCCGAAAGTGGATTGTTTCCCGTCAGTCAGTGGTGACCAGGGAGGGCACCTGCATATCGAATACTTCCTCGGCCATTTTTATCTGACAGAGGAATCTCTGCCTGTTGTGGTCACCTTGGCTGACTAGCTGGATCCTGGAGGTGGGACGCGTGGCCGGGAGAGTGGTGACGGCCGGCGTCTCACCTCCAGGGCTTTGGCTCCTGGGTATCGGGAACAATTCCGGCGGCAGTGCGGCCACACAAGCCCTCGGTAAGGCAGCGGGTCAGGGATCGGAGCTGCAGCCGGGTTCCTCGCCTTTTCGGTTTAATGATCCGTCGTCACTTCAAGCGCCGCGTCCGGGGCGCGTTCTGGGCAACAGTTCCAGGGAGGTATCGGTGGATTCTCAATACGGGGTTGATGGGCGGGAAGCTACGCTTGGTTCCGTGCTTTCTTCAATCGGCCAGTTTGATGAAGAAATGACGGTGTATGTCGCTGATGAGCGCGAACTTGATGCGCTGACTCCTGTAGTGATTGCGGATGAGGAACTGAGCGGCCAGCCGGCAGGGTACTCGTATTTCCTTGAGGTGAGCATACTTGTCGAAGTCCTGGAAACATGGTCGGGATGGAGAGATGGGCGCCGACCGAGTGTTGACGAAGCCGTGGAGGCAGCAATCTTCTATTCGAGGAATGATACCTATATTCCTGTTTAGGTCAGTCGAGTCGGTGAATTTCAAGGCCATGTTTCGACTCTGATTGGTATATGTTGGCGATAATCATGTGAAAAGTTCAAATTTTGTCACTCCCGCCAAGCTTGGATCCGCTTGCTTGGGACTCATTCTGAAAGCAGGCCGGTATGACTTTTCGGAATGAGCACCTTGTTGCGCGGATCGAGCTGGGATTCGATCATGGTTTGCTCCTGATCGAGGATGCGGAGACTGCGGCAACGCACGATGACTGGGATTTGGCTACTGAGTTCGTGCATCAGGACGCTGACTCTATTCACGTTGCGGTCCGACCTTCGATCGGTGGGCTCGTACAGGTCGCGGTTTATGATCGACATGAACCGGTGTCGGGCGGCGAGCTCATCGAGTTGTTCAACTCGGAAGTCATCCTGACCAGCGGTCAGTTGACCATCAGTGACCCCAGCGACAAAGCTACGGTTCGAATAAATCGGTCTCCGGGTGCTAGTCGAATTGCGATCTATGCCGACCAAGAGAATTTTGCGGAAATTGTTGTGATAACTGTTTCTTGATTGAGCAAAACGCTGCCGAGGTCGTGCGTGTGAATGACCTCGGCGGCGTTGAAGCGGGCCTGGTGCGAATGGGTGGAGCATTCGTTGGAGTTCGAGTTTAATTGGATCACGGACGGTGGTCGTTGAGATGACGGCAGAACATCGGTTTTCCGCGGTTGCGGAGAAGGTCCTGCGTGCAAGCGGCTGGACTCCAGGTCGTGCAGTCGACACATCAAAATGGCAGGCTGGATTCCAACGCGCCGGCCATGCCATGCCTGTTTGTGTGGTTGATTTTCTGACGGAATTCGGCGGGATTGTTGTCACCGAATCAGGAACAGGAATTACTACCGCTCGCGAACCTTTTGAGATCGACCCGGCCCTGGGTGATTATGAGTGGGACAGGTTTGAAGACTGGAGCGAGCAGCTAGGGATATTCGTCATGCCGCTTGGCGAGTTGGACGGCGGGCGATATTTTTTGGGTATCGATTCGGATGGAAATATCTATGTCATGTCCGACTGGATCGCTCGATACGGGAAATTGGACGAGGGTCTGGAAGCAATTCTGACGGGTATCCAGCCGTATAGGTTGGGCTAGCTCAAGTGATGGGAAGATCACTCGTTCGCTGATTGGGAGACCGTGCCAGGAGACATCCCCCGATGAATAACGTAACCGTGCTGTACGCCGATAACGGTGAGTTGGAGATTTCGGGCGATCGGGCCGAGCTTGGTGAACTCGCCGGAGTGCTTTCACGGGGCTATGGTGAGCTTCAGGGCGAGGCTGTTGACGACCTCAAGCCCTATGACCGGAGCCTGGGACTGGTGCGCGTTGTTGTGCGAGAACGAGAGGGGGTTTCCCTTGAAGTTCTGGAAGACGAGGAAACTCTGCTCATCGCGGGAACTCGTGAAGGCCTCGCGATCCTTGGCAAGAACGTAAAAGGACTATCGGTCAGTGGTGGGCAGGGGGAGCACCTGCATATCGAATACTTCCCCGGTCATTTTTATCTGACGGAAGATTCTTTGCCTGTTGTCGTCACCTTGGTTGACTAGCCGGGTTCTGGAGGTGAGGCGCGTGGCCGGGAGTACGGTGACGGCCGGCGTCTCACCTGCCAGAGGCTCTAGGCTCCAGGGTATCTTGGACAATTCCGGCGGCAGGGCGGTCACGCAAGCCCTCGGTAAGGCAGCGGGTCAGGAGATCAGTTCCGTGTGGCGCAGGCATTCAGCCTTAGTTGACCATGGCTGAGAATGCCGCGCTGATACGAGACGCGTTGGACCGGGCTGCCGGGTGCGGCGTGCTCTCTTCCCGGCTGGAGCGGCTCCTCGAGGGCAAGGTGAAGTTCGACCCCGGTGCCGGCAAGGTCGGAGTGGAACACCTTGTGCGCACCTACGAAAGGCGGCTGCGCTTGACCTCGCTTGAGTCCGTCCGGAGTGAGATCGGTCGGCTCCTCGATGTCTTGCGGACTGTGGAAACACGGTCGGTCGTCATGGTGAAGATCTCTGATTCTGCCGGTCACTTCGCCATGGTCCTGCTGGAATCCGATCTCCAGAATGTTCTGTTCAGTCCGGAGATGTGGACGGACGCATCGATGGATCCCAGCTGACTCTGGAGTCAGGCTGCTCAACTGGCGACAAGCGATGGCCGGTTGTTATGCACCTCCCACTGAGCGGCGTCTGAATTAGGTTAGCCTTACCTTGATGTTCATCGACGGAGATCGGGGTGGCTGCAGTGGGGGGAAACCGGCAGGTCAGCGTGGCATTGCCGACGCCGGGCGAGTTGGCGGCGGAGGTGCCGGTGACCTCGCGGATCCAGGAACTCGTCAGCCGCTCCCGCGCTGAGACGAGGGCCGTCCTCGACGGCGCCGACGATCGGCTGCTGGTCGTCGTCGGACCCTGCTCGGTGCACGACGAGCGCGCGACCCTCGAGTACGCCGAGCGGCTCGCCGGGCTGCAGGCCGAACTCGACCGGGACCTTTTGGTCGTCATGCGGGTCTACCTGGAGAAACCACGCACCATCGGTGGCTGGCCCGGTCTGCTGCTGGACCCGAACCTGGACGGCAGTTACGCCGTGGCCGATGGCCTGCTCCGGGCCCGGACCGTCCTGCGGGACGTCGCCGCCCGTGGCCTGCCCACCGCGGTGGAGTGGCTCAGCCCGGTCAGCCCCGCCTACCTCGACGACCTGGTCAGCTGGGCCGCGATCGGCGCCCGCACCGTGGAGAGCCATGTGCACCGGCAGCTGGCCAGCGGCCTGGACATGCCGATCGGCATGAAGAACGCCACCGACGGCTCGGTCGGCGTGGCCATCGACGCGATCCGCTCGGCGGCGCTGCCGCACGGCTACCTGCTGGTCGACGACGACGGGCGGCCCGCCGCCGTGCGGACCAGCGGGAACCCGGACTGCCACCTGGTGCTGCGCGGCGGGAAGAACGCCACCAACTACGACGCGTTATCCGTTGATCATGCCGGTGACCAGCTGGAGGCCGCCGGGCTGCCGCGCCGGGTCGTCATCGACGCCAGCCACGGCAACAGCGGCAAGGACCATCACCGGCAGTTCGACGTGCTCAGTGAGATCTCCCAGCAGCTCGCGCACGGCAGCACCGACATCCGCGGCGTGCTGGCCGAGAGTTTCCTGGTACCGGGCCGGCAGGACCTGCCGGTCGTTCCCGGGCAGAGCATCACCGACGCCTGCATGGGCTGGCCGGCCACCGCCGAGGCCCTGCGCACCCTGGCCGCCGCGGTCCGGGTCCGCCGGGTGACCATGCGGCAGGAACCGCTGCTGGCCGGGGCGTGAGGTGTTCCGGTATCACGAGATCACCGTTCCCGGGCACTACCTGCCACTGGAACTCGTGGACAAGCTCATCGGCTCCTCGCTGTTCGACGAGTACGTGGTCTACGAGTCCGCGGCCCAGTGGCTCTTCGCCGGGAACGCCTTCGCGCAGGTGATCGTGGACCGCTCCGGCGTGCACACCACGCTGGGCGGCGAGACCACCCTGCGCGCCTGGCGGTCGACGCCGATGCGCCAGGTCGCCGAGGCCCTCGCTGACCTGCCACTGGACGGCTGGAACGCCTACGGCTGGGCCGCCTTCGAGTTCGGTCACGCGCTCACCGGGCGCCTCGATCTGGTCGGTGACCAGCCGCTGCTGCAGGTGATCGTGCCACGCACCGAGATCCGCCGCACCGCGTCCGGGGTGGTCATCCGCGCCGTGGACGAGGAGGTCCTCGACCAGGTGCGGCACCTGATCAGCGCGCCGGTGCCGGCCAGGCCGCGGACGCCGAGCCCGGTGGACGTGCGCAGCGACGGCGCCGAGGAGTACAAGCAGCGGGTGGCCGCCGCAGTGCGCGACATCAACGCCGGCCTGCTGCGCCGGATGATCCTCTCCCGGTCGGTGCCGATCCACTTCCCGGTCGACCTGCCCGCCACCTACGCCGTCGGCCGCTCCCGGAACACCCCGGAGCGGTCCTTCCTGCTGCGGCTGGCCGGATTGCAGGCCGCCGGCTTCAGCCCGGAGACCGTGGTGGAGGTGGACTCGGCGGGCACGGTGTCCACCCAGCCGCTCATCGGGACCCGGACTCCGGGGAACAGTCCCGCGCTGGAGTCCGATCCGCGCGAGGTCTTCGAGTACGCCTCCTCGGTGAAGCTGGCCGTCGACGAGCTGCTGACCATCTGCGAACCGGCGTCCGTGCACGTCACCGAGTTCATGACGGTCAAGAACCGGGGCAGCGTGCAGCATCTGGGCGGCCGGGTGAGCGGCAGGCTGAGCCGGGGGCAGACCGCGTGGGACACCTTCGCGGTGCTCTTCCCGGCGGTCGCGGCGAGTGGCATCCCCAAGGCGCGGGCCTACGAGCGGATCAGCGCGCTGGAGGACGGGCCCCGCGATCTGTACGCGGGCGCGGTGTTCACCGCCTCGCAGGCGGGCACCATCGACGCCGCCCTGGTACTGCGGGCCATCTATCAGCGGGACGGCCGCACCTGGCTGCGGGCCGGTGCGGGCATCGTCGGCGATTCCACGCCGGACCGCGAGTTCGAGGAGACCTGCGAGAAGCTCGCCAGCGTCGCCCCCTACATCGTGGCGCGGTAGGGGGCGACGCAGCGGCGGTTACGGCAGGACCTTGGCCTTGGTGATGTTGGCGGCCAGGTCGTTCAGCACCACGGCATTCGCCGCGTAGGTGATCGGGGACAGCACGTGCCAGGTGCCCACCTGGCCGGCGACGACCGCGGGCAGCTTCTGCCAGGTCGGCTGGGACTGCTTCAGCTGGTCATTGCTCAGCGACATCGCCCGGTTGTCCACCAGGATCAGGTCGGCCTTGAACTTGCCCGCCTGCTCCCAGCTCAGCTCGTCCCAGGCTTCCTTGGGGTCGTTGCTGCTGACGAAGTTCACGCCGAGCGAGGTGAAGTAGCTCAGGTCGTGGTAGTAGCCGGGGATACCGACGTACAGGTTGTCCTTGCCACCCGCGACCGCTTCGACCTTCAGACCGGACTTGGCCTTGGCGGCGTCCTTGACGGCCTGCTCGGCCTTCGCCACGTCGGCCTTGGCCTTGGTGATCTCCGGGCTGTCCACCTTGCCGCCCAGCGCGGTGACCAGGTCCTCGAACCGCTTGATCACCTTCGGCGAGTCGACGTGGGTGATCCGGATGCCGACGATCGGCGCGATGGCGTTGACCTTCTCCACCGCCTCCTTGTCGATGCCCCAGGCAAGGTCCTCCTGCAGGGTGGTGACAACGATGTCCGGCTTCAGCGCCGCCAGCTTCTCCAGGTTGACCTGGCCGTATTCCTGGCCGAGGTCGGTGACCTGGCTCAGGTCCACGTTGCCGACCTGCGGGTCCTTCTGGCCGTTCGGCAGCTTCTGCGGGCCGAATACGCCCTTGACCTTGATGCCGTACTCCCACAGCGTGCCCGCGGTGTTGGCCTCGGCGACGATGGTGAGCGGCTTCTTGTCCTTCTTGATCTCCTTGCCGGAGTCGTCCTTGAACGACCAGGCGGCGTTGCCGGTGGCGGCGGTGTCGGTGCCACCACAGGCGGTACCGAACAGCCCGGCCACGGCGATCAGCGCCGCTGCGGCGATGACCCTACGACGAGATGACATGCATGTTCCTTCCGATTACAGGGTTGTGGATCTGGTGAGCGTCGCCGCGAGGTCGTTCAGCACGATCACGTTCGCCGCGTAGGAGATCGGCACCAGGGTGTGCCAGACGCCGACCTGGCCGGCGGTGACCGCCGGCAGCTTCGTCCAGGTCGGCTGGGTCTTCTTCAGGTCGTCGTTCTGCAGGCTGAACAGCCGGTTGTCCAACAGGATCAGGTCTGCCGGATACCTGCTCGCCTGTTCCCAGCTCACGGTCTCCCAGGACTCGTCCGCGCCGGCCGGGCCGACGATGTTCACGCCGAGCTGCCGGAAATAACGCACGTCGTGGTGGTAGTCGAGACGCGTCACGTACAGGGCGTCCTTGCCCGCGTTGACCACCTCGACCTTGAGGTTCGGCTTCGCGGCGACCGCGTCCCTGACCGCCTGCTCGGCCTTGGCCAGATCGGCCTTCGCCCTGGTCACCGGGTCGCCGTCGACCTTGCCGCCGAGGGCTGTGACCAGGTCCTCGACCCGGCCGATCAACGTCTTGGTGTCCTTGGCGGCCACCTGGATGCCCACGATCGGTGCGATCCCGTCGACCCGGCCAAGGGCGCCTTCGTCGATGCCCCAGACGGTCTTGCCCTGCAGGCTGGTCACCACGATGTCCGGCTTGAGTACGGCCAGCTTCTCCAGGTTGACCTGGCCGTATTCCTGGCCGAGGTCGGTGACCTGGCTCAGGTCCACGTTGCCGACCTGCGGATCCCGGGAGCCGTCCGGCTTCTTCTGCGGGCCGAACACGCCCTTGACCTTGATGCCGTACTCCCAGAGCGCGGCGGCCATGCCGGACTCGGCCACGATGGTCACCGGCCGCCGGTCCCGTTTGATCTCGGTGCCGCGATCGTCCTTGAACGACCAGGCGCCGGTGGTGGTGCTCGTGGTAGCGCCGCCGCAGGCCGTGCTGAACAATCCGAGGACGGCGACCAGCGTCGCGCCGACGATGGCCCGGTTACGCGTTGACATGGGTCTCCTTGCCGGTGTGGTACTTGCCGAACGGCAGGATCAGCGGGGTCCCGGAGATCGGGTCGGTGATCACCTGGCTGCGCAGGTCGAACACCTCCCGCACCAGTTCGGCGGTGATCACGTCGGCGGGCAGGCCCTGGGCGAGCGCCTTGCCGTCCTTCAGCGCGATCACGTTGTCCGCGTACCGGCAGGCCTGGTTCAGGTCGTGCAGCACCATGACCACCGTGCGGCCCTGGCCGCGGTTCAGGTCCAGCACCAGGTCCAGCACGTCGATCTGGTGTGCCAGGTCCAGGTGGGTGGTCGGCTCGTCCAGCAACAGCAGCGAGGTCTGCTGGGCGATGGCCATGGAGATCCACGCCCGCTGCCGCTGCCCGCCGGACAGCTCGTCCACCGCGCGCTCGGCGAACTCGGTCATCCGGGTGGCCGCGAGGGCCTCGGCGACCGCGTTCTCGTCCTCTGTGGACCACTGCCGCCACCAGCTCTGGTGCGGGCTGCGGCCCCGGTTGACCAGATCCATCACCGTCAGACCATCGGGGGCGACGGGGGACTGCGGCAGGATGCCCAGCCGCTTGGCCACGTCCTTGGTCTTCCACTCGTGGATCGCCGTGCCGTCCAGCACGACGGTGCCGCCCTGCGGCTTCAGCAGCCGGGAGAGGCCACGCAGCAGGGTGGACTTGCCGCAGCCGTTGGCGCCGACGATCACCGAGACCTTTCCGTCCGGAATGGACAGATCCAGATCGCGGATGACCTGACGCTCCTCATAGGACAGTGACAGGTTCTTCGTCTGAAGGGTCACGCGTTGCTCCTGCGGTTTGCCTTGGCCAGCAGCCAGAGAAGGAAGGGGGCGCCGAGCAGGCCGGTCACCACGCCGACCGGCAGTTCGGAGGGGAAGGCGAAGCGGGCGATCATGTCGGACACCGGGACCAACGTGGCGCCCAGCAGACCGGAGGTCAGCGGCGGTTCGCCGACCGTGCCCGCCATCCGCTTGGCGATCTGCGGGGCGATCAGCCCGACGAACAGGATCGGACCGGCGGCCGCCGTGCCCACGGAGACCAGGCCGACGGACAGGCCGATCAGCGCGAATCGGTAGAACTGCACCGGCACGCCGAGCCCGATGGCCACCTCGTCGCCCAGTTGCAGGACCGGCAGCCTGCGCAGGATGAGCACGGCCAGCGGCAGCAGGATGGCCAGGCCGATCAGCAGCGGGGTCAGGTGCGACCAGCCCCGGGCGTACAGGCTGCCGTTGATCCAGACGGTGGCGTTGACGGCGTCCCAGAAGTCGGCGGTGACCAGCATGTACTGGACGCCCGCGGCGAACACCGCGGACAGCCCGATACCGGTCAGCACGATCCGGTAGCCGCTCGCGCCGCGCTTCCAGGCCAGGGTGTAGATCAGGGTGGCCGAGGTGAGTCCGCCGAGCAGCGCCATCAGCGGGATGCCGAGGCTCTTGCCGAAGCCGAGGACGATGGCCGCCACGGCGAACAGGGACGTGCCCTCGGTGATGCCGATGATGTCCGGGCTGGCGAGGGGGTTGCGGGTGAGCGACTGCATGATCGCGCCGGACATGCCGAACGCCAGGCCGACGAGCACGCCGACCAGCGCCCTGGGCAGCCGCAGGTCGGTGACGATCAGCGTGGTGCCCGCGTCGGCGGAGCCGGTGAGCGCGGCCAGCACATCGCCGACCGGCAGGGCCACATCGCCGTAGGTCAGTTCCAGCACGAACATGGTCAGGGTGGTGACGATCAGGATCGAGCACACGAGGATGAGCCGGGGGTGCAGGACCGCGGAGAGCTGTTTTCCGGGGAACCGGACGGCCTTGCGGCCGGCGAACGAGGTGATGGCGACCATGGTGATCAGAGCTCCGCGAGCCGGCGACGGCGAATCAGGGCGATGAAGAACGGGACACCGACGAACGCGACCACGATGCCGACCTGGACTTCCACCGGCCGGGCCACGATCCGGCCGAGGATGTCGGCCAGCAGCAACAGCACCGAGCCGTAGAGGGTCGAGTAGGCGATCACCCAGCGGTTGTCCACGCCGGTGAGCTGGCGTACCGCGTGCGGGATCACCAAGCCGACGAACACGATCGGCCCGCACACCGCGGTCGCGGCGCCGGTCAGCAGGGTGACGGCCAGCGCGCCCTGGATGCGGATCAGCCCGACATTGCGGCCCAGTGACGTGGCGACGTCATCGCCGAGCGCCAGCGCGTTGAGGCCGGGGGCGGTGAGCAGGGCCAGGACGAGGCCGATCAGCAGCACCGGCAGCACCTGGAGGACCACCGACATGTTCACCCCGGTCAGCGCGCCCACCAGCCAGAACCGGTAGCGCTCCAGGCTGACGCGGTTCAGCAGCAGCAGGGTGCTGCCCATCGAGATGAAGAGGACCTGGATCGCGGCGCCGGACAGCGCGAGTTTCACCGGCGTCGGCCCTCCCCGGCCGATGCTGGCCATGTAGTACACGAGCACGGTGGCGATGAGCGCGCCGGCGAAGCCGAACCAGATGTAGCTGTAGAACGAGGTCAGGCCGATCACGTTCAGCGAGACGATCACGCCGAATCCGGCGCCCGCGCTGGTGCCGAGCAGGCTGGGGTCGCCGAGCGGATTGCGGGTCAGCCCCTGCATCACGGCACCGGAGACGGCCAGCGCGGCACCGGCGGCCAGGCCGAGAATGGTGCGCGGCACGCGCAGCCCGTTCACGATGGCGGACAGTTCGCCGTCGTCCGGGTGCAGGAGCAGGTTCCAGATCTGGGCGGGCGGGATCCACCTGCTGCCCACGGCGATCGACAGGACGATCGCCGCCAGCAACAGCACCACGCCGGCCACGAGGCCGATGGCCTTGCGGGAGCCCGGTGGTGCCGCGCCGACCCGATCGGCGGTTACGACTGACATGGGCTGAGCTTAGGCACGCCAAAGTTTGGATAGCCTTGGCTTATCTCGACTGTGACCCCCGAATGATCGGCCGGTGATCTACTTATTCGGGTTTGGTGTCGAAGTCGCAGGTAGACGGCCTATCGCCGGGAAGTGTGATCCCGCACGCAAGCGATCACCTTCCGGCCTGCTGAACATTTTTCACAAACTATGGACTTCGTATGGGTTCGTGTTGGATCCTTATCAGGCGTCGCGCTCCCGATAACCCCCAGGTCGGTCGAGCGCGACGTTTTACTTTGCCCCCGTGGTGGTTGTGGCCGGGTCCGGCTGCTGGGGAAAGAGCGCTTTGGAGGAGGAGGCGGGCGGCGGGCCGCGTCTTTCCTGCCTGGCTGTCTGGTGGGCGCACGCCGGTCTTGGCGTTCGGGCTTGGTCGGGCCCTGATCACGTCTGGTGCGGATCGGCGCGTGGCTGGAGTGGCCACTGGGTCTAATGGTGCTCCTGTGGGTGAAGTGGTCGGCAATGTTCCATCTTCAAGATGGATCCGGGGCCCCAAATCCATCTTGAAGATGGAACATTGGCTCAGTCCACAGTGGACTTGGTGGCGGAGGCCCGGGGATCACCGGAGACCTGCCCCGCGGCCCCGCGCAGCGGCCCTGACCGCCCAGTCAGGCGTGCCCCCACCCAGCACGCCGGCAGGAAAGACCCCACCCGCCACCCGTCTCCCCCTCCAAAGCCGCCTTCGGCAAAAGGCCAGACCCAGCCCCGAAAAACACCATCCGACCCGAATCCAGTTTCGGGTTGATAACGGAGATCAACCTTTCGGCCTCCCATGCGCCTCCATAAGCAGTAAGCGCGCACCACAGGAGGCCCCGCATGATCCGTACGCAGCTCCCCGCCCGTCGTCGCCCGGCATCCAGCCGGCCCGCCGGACGTCTCGCCGAGCCGCGGACGGTCCGGATGCGCCGCCGCTACGAGCCGCTGTCCCAGGTTCAGCCGATCGGCCCGAGCACCCTGGTCCGCTTCGCGCCGGTGGGTGAGCCGGAACCGGTGCGCGGCCGCACCTGGGTCGCGCTGACGGTGACCGGCATCGTGCTGCTGAGCGCGGCCGTGCTGGGCCTGGCCGTCATGTTCGGCATCGGCGAGGGCAGCCACCGGCCCGCTGACCTGGTGGTGTCCGAGTCACCCCGATAGGGAGTTGCCGAAACCTGTGGCGTGGGTCACGGTGAGTCCATGGAGATTCCCACGCTGGCGGTACTCGAAGGCGGCCCCGACGACCTCACCGAGCGGGTCATTCCGCTGCAACAGCCTGGTGCCCACGACCTGAAGATCCCGTTCCGCGGCGGCTACGAGCACTTCATGCCGACACCGCGGTACGCGGACACCGAGAACGGTTCGCTCCCCGTATACGTCTGGTGCGAGCGGACGAAAATCGCCGAGTAATCCATTAGAGTCCACCCCAACGGTTACCGCACAGTAGGGGTGGACTCGTGGCATTCGGCGACTATCAGAACGAGGTCTACTTCGGCGGGCTCACCGGCAAGGTTCCCGACCAGCCGTTCACCTTCGCCGAACTGGAACGGCGTGCCGAAGAGCTGATGCCCCCGAACACCTGGTCCTACGTGGCCGGTGGAGCCGGAGACGAGCTCACCCAGCGCACCAATGCCACCGCGTTCCAGCAGTGGGGCCTGGTGCCGCGCATGCTGCGGGGCGTCGCCGAGCGCGATCTGTCGGTGAACCTGTTCGGCATGGAGCTGGACTCGCCGCTGCTGCTGGCCCCGGTCGGCGTCGTCGGCATCTGTGAACCCGAGGAGCACGGCGACATCAAGGTCGCCCGCGCCGCCGCGCGCACCGGTGTGCCGATGATCGCCTCCAGCCTGACCTGCGATCCGATGGAGGACGTCGCCGCCGAGCTGGGCGATACCCCCGGCCTCTTCCAGCTGTACTTCCCGAACGATCGCGAGGTCGCCGAGAGCCTCGTGCGGCGCGCCGAGACGGCCGGTTTCAAGGCCATCGTGCTGACCCTGGACACCTGGATCCTCGGCTGGCGCCCACGCGACCTGTCCATCGCGCACTTCCCGCAGCTGCGCGGCAAGTGCCTCGCGAACTACACCAGTGACCCGGTGTTCCGCTCCCGGCTCGACGAGTCGCCGGAGGAGAACCCGATGCTGGCGGCCGGCACCTGGGCCCAGATGTTCGGCTTCGCCATGACCTGGGAGGACCTGGCCTGGCTGCGGTCGATCACCGACCTTCCGTTGCTGGTCAAGGGAATCAGCAACGCCGAGGACACCCGCAAGGCCATCGACTACGGCGTGAACGGCATCTACTGCTCCAACCACGGCGGCAGGCAGGCCAACGGCGGCATCCCGGCGCTGTACACGCTGCCCGAGGTCGTCGACGCGGCAGGCGACGTGCCGGTGTTGTTCGACTCCGGCGTGCGCTCCGGCACCGACGTGGTCAAGGCCCTCGCGCTCGGCGCCACCGCGGTCGGCATCGGCCGCCCGTACGTCTACGGGCTGACCGTCGGCGGCGAGGACGGCGTGGTGCACCTGATCCGCTCGTTCCAGGCCGAGGCCGACCTGTTGATGGCGGTCAACGGCTACGGATCCATCGCCGACCTGCGCAGCCCGGACGCCATCCGCAAGCTGTAAATCCGTTGCGGGCGGGTGCACACTTGTCGGCATGGGGGAGATCCTGCTGACCGACAACCGCCGCCTCGCCTACCGCGACTACGGCGACCCGGACGGCCATCCGTGCCTGTACACGCCCGGCTGGCCGTCGTCCGGCCTGCTCGGATCGCTGTACGGCGACACCGCGCGGGCGGCCGGTGTCCGGCTGCTTGCCGTGGACAAACCGGGTAGCGGTGGGTCCGATCCGGATCCGTACGCCTCGCTGCCCCGGTTCGGCGCGGACGCCGTCGAGCTCGTCGATCAGCTCGGCCTTGACTCGCTGTCCGTGTTCGGTGAGTCCGGTGGCGGCCCGTACGCCCTGGCCATCGCGGCCGCGGTGCCGGATCGGGTGCGGCAGGTCGTGCTGGCCGCCTCGTTCGGCCCGGATGCCGATCCGTCGGAGATGAACCCGATGATCGGTCAGCTGGTCACCCTGGCCAGGACCGATCCGGAGGCGTTGCAGCGGCAGTTCGCCGGGCTCGATCACTGGCTGTCGGTGGATCCCGCCCAGTTCGAGCAGGGATTCCTGGCGAGCCTGCCGCCGGAGGTCACGGCCGGCCTGGACACCTCGGTGCTGGTGCCCGCCACCCGTGAGGCGCTCCGGGAGGAGGGCCGGTGGGCGGCCCAGGGCTTCGGCTTACTGGTCCAGCCTTGGGGATTCGAGCTGTCCACAGTGGATGTTCCGGTACGGGTGTGGCACGGCACTGCCGATGACAGCGCGCCGCTGTCCGCCGCGCGCACCGTCATCGACGCGTTGCCTCGGTGCACCGCGCACATCCTGGAGGGTGAGGGCCACAGCATCGGCCTCGTTCACCGGGAACAGATTCTGCAGAAAGTGCTCGCCCGCCAGGGGTGAGCCAAGCGGGAGCACTTTCCATGGAATCTGCTCCTGATCAGGAGATCTTGACCGCTTTGACGGCCTTCGCGACGTCGGCGCACTCGGTTGAGGTGAACGCCAAAGCGGTGCAGCTCGAGTTGATCGCGCGGCCCAGCTCGGCGTAGTTCGCCTTGGCGGTCAGCGTGTTCTGCACCTTCCACCACAGCCGCAGCGCCTTGTCGAAGCCCAGCCCGGTCACCGTCTGCCCGTTGTACGAGCCGCCCTCGGTGGTCAGGAAGGCCAGCTTGTTGCCCACTCCGGCATCGGCATGGGAGTCCGTCGCCGACCAGTTCGGGCCCTTGTAGGTACCCGGGTGCTTCAGGCTCTCCGGGTTCGACATGTCCCGGAACGCGCCGCCTGCCAGGTCCTCGCCCATCTTCCACCGCTTGGCGGCGGGCTTGTCCGGGTTGGTGGCCAGGTCGGTGAACTCGCCGAAGATGTCCGACAGCGACTCGTTGATCGCCGCCGCCTCGAAGTCCGTTCCCAGCTTGGAGATCTTGCCGGTGACCCCGTGCGTGAGCTCGTGGGCGGTCACATCCAGCGTGGTCAGACCCTCGCCGAAGTACATCTGATTGTCGCTCGGCGACCAGAAGGCATTGCCCCACGGGCACCGGGACAGGCACAGCCGGACCGTGCCCCGCAGCGCCTTGCCGTCGCCACGGTCGACGCCGATCTCGCTCGTCAGGTCGTAGCCCAGCCGGGCGTACAGCGCGGAGGTGGCCCCGAACGCGTCGTAGACCTTGTCCACATCGGACACACCGGACGCCGCGCCGCCTTCCTTGCGGGTCGCCGGGATACCGCTGCCGCAGCGGGTGGCGACCAGATCGGTGGCCACCTTCTTGTTCGCGTCGCAGACGACCCGGTTGGCCGCGGCCGCCGCGACGGTCTCGGTGCTCACGATGTCCGGGAGCTGGTAGCCGAGTGCGATCAGGGCCAGCGCGATCAGGACGTGCTTCTTCATGGGGTGCTTTCTGGCAGGGAGGGGAAAGAAGTTCCGGAGTTGACGATGTTCGGGGCTCGTTCCTCGCCGCGAACTTCCCCACCACATGGCCTCGTGCGCGCCCCACTGGGACAGCGGGATCACCG
>QZFT01000073.1 GCA_003600225.1 Pseudonocardiaceae bacterium YIM PH 21723 | reverse complement strand
TGCCTGGCCGAGCTGTACCTCGGCGGGCCGGCAGTGGCCATGGGGTACCGCAACCAGCCGCGAACATCGCCAACTTCGGGCACTCCCTAGTCCGCCTGCCAGCGCCTCGCCGCGACCCCGCTGGGCAGCACCACCAGGCGGGCGGCGGCGTCCAATCCTCGGCTGCGGACCACCCACGCGGTGTCCAGGTCCCGTTCCCTGGCCAGCTCGGCGGCCCGGCGCATGGCCGGTTCATGATCCGGCGCCGCCTTCGCGACCGCGTCCCACCAGCGGGACCGCAGGTCGATCAGGCAGGCGACGTCCCCGGCACTCAGCGCGGCATCGCCCAGCACGACCCCGATCTTGGAGATCTGCCGCCAGGCCAGCTCGCGCGCGTCCGGCGGGACCATGTCCGGATCCACCCCGCGTTCCTCGGCCTCGAAGATCTCCGCCACCAGGTGCGAATCCATCCCCCTGCCCTGCCAGGCGGCTCCCCCACCACGCTGCTCCTGGACCTCGTGATTCCGCCAGTATTTCCGCAGCCATCGCCTCATCGGTGATTCCTTCCCCAAGCCGGACGCGTGCCGTCAGCAGAGCCGCCGATCCGGCGAAACCAGGTTTAGCGTCACTCGACTGGGGTATTCGATGGGTGGAGGCTGCTGGAGGCGACCCCAGCGCCCCGCAGCCTCTCCCGCACTCGGTGCGGCCGGCGCGGCGTGCCCGACCCCCAGGGGCACGCCGCGCCCCTTTTTGTCCTAGTTCGGCCGGGCGCCGACGGCGCTGCGCAGCTGCTCGGCCACCATCGGACCACCGCTGCGGGCGCAGTGGCCGCTGCAGAAGAAGCGGGCGTCCGCCTCGACACCGTGCCCGATGACCCGGCAGCCGCAGTGCTCACAGATCGGCGCCAGCTTCTGGATGGCGCATTCGAACGAGTCGAAGGTGTGCACCTGCCCGCCGACGGTGTGCACCTCGAAGGCCATCCAGTAGTCGTTGCCGCACACCTCACAAGCAGACACGGGCATTCCTCTCGTTGATCATCAGGAAACGGGATATTCGCAGCATGTGCCCGCCGCAACAAGGTCGCAACCGCAGCAACACCATCGAGAAGTGGACTGCTGAAATAGTCCTGAATTGGACATGACTACAGTCCACTTGGCGACTAGCGTTGCCGGTATGACGAGCTCACGCTTCGAGTGGAATACGGTCCAGCCGGAGATCGGCGCCGCGATGGTGGCCCTGTCCGGCGCGGTGAAGAAGGCCGCGGCCGACGTCGGCATCGACGAACTGCTGCTGCACCTGATCGATATCCGGGCCAGCCAGCTCAACGGCTGCGCCTTCTGCCTGGACATGCACACCCGCGAGGCCCGGAAGGCCGGCGCGACCGACAACCACCTCCTCGCGGTGACCACCTGGCAGGAGTCGCCGCGGTTCTCCGCCCAGGAGCGCGCGGTGCTCGCGCTGGCGGAGGCGGTGACCACGCTCGGCGAGGGCTACGTGTCCGACGAGGTGTACGCGCAGGCGAAAGCCGAGTTCGCCGACGATCAGGTCGCCGTGCTGATCTGGCGGGCCACCGTCATCAACTCGTGGAACCGGATCGTGCTCGGCTCCCGCACCCGGATTCCCGCCTCTCACCTCAAGGACTGACCATGACCCGACCCGCCCTCGGCGTGACCCAGCCGGAGATCTACCAGGCCTTCATCGCGGTGAACACCGCCGTGCAGAAGGCGGCGGCGAACACCGGCATTGAGCCGTGGCTGCTGCACCTGATCAACATCCGGACCAGTCAACTCAACGGCTGCGCGTTCTGCAACGACATGCACACTCGCGAGGCCCGGCGGGACGGTGCCACCGACAACCACCTGCTCGCCGTCGCCACCTGGCAGGAGTCGCCGCGCTTCTCCGAGCGGGAACGCGCCGTGCTCACCCTGGCCGAGTCGGTCACCCGCATCTGGGACGGCTACCTGCCCGACGCGGTGTACGCGGCGGCGAAGGACCTGTTCTCCGAGGAACAGATCGGCGTGCTCGTCTCCGCGACGATCAGCATCAACTCGTTCAACCGGATCGCCCTCGCCGGCCGGTACCAGGTGCCCGCCAAGCATCGGACCGACTGACAGACTCCGTGCATGGATGACCGAGAGCTCATGGCGCTCGCGCGGGACGAGGCCCGGGCGAGCCTGCGCACCGGTGGCGTGCCGGTCGGCGCGGCGCTGGCCGAGGCCGGAGCGGTGATCGCCACCGGGCACAACGAGCGGGTCCAGCTCGGCGACCCGGTGTCCCACGGGGAGATCGCCTGCCTGCGCCGGGCCGGGCGCCGCACCTCCTACGCCGGGACCACCCTGTACACGACCCTGTCGCCCTGCCAGATGTGCTCCGGCGCGATCCTGCTGTTCCAGATTCCCCGGGTGGTGGTCGGCGAGGCCACCACCTTCCGGGGCGATCTCGCCTTCCTCACCGATCGCGGGGTCGAGGTCGTGCTGCTGAACGACCCGGCCTGCGTCGAGCTGATGCTGGAGTTCCAGCGGACCCGCCCCGAGGTGTGGAGCGAGGACATCGGCGGGCGCTAGCCGGCCAGCACCCTGGCCACGAAATCGGCCTTCCCCTCGGTGTACGCCTCGCGGTCGTGCCCGCTCTCCTCCGCCAACCGGTGCTTCAGCTCCGCGTACCGCTGCGCGAGCCGGTCGTCCCGGCGGAGGGCATCCCGGAATCCGAGCTGATCGGCCCACTGCCGGTCCCCGGCCGTCACCAGTTGCAGGTGAGCCAGCCGCCGCTGGCCCGAGGGATCCGGTTTGACGAAGAAACGCCGCCACGGCCGGCCATCCAGTTCCGGCGGCACGAGGCACCAACCGTCAGCGGCGAGCACCCGGTCGTCGACCACGGCCGGATCCGCCACCGCGGCCATCAGGTCCACGATCGGCTTCGCGGCGAGCCCCGGAATCGCCGTCGACCCGACGTGCTCGACCCCGTCGACCAGCCACGGCGCGAGCAGCTCGGTCAGCCACGCGGACTCCAGACCCGCCCGGACGGCCCACAGCGGGTCGTGCGGATGAAGCTTCACCTGCTCATACGCCCATGCGGGAGCGCTCACAGCGCCGACTTGGCCTGCCACTCCGCCCAGCTGTACTGCCAGTCGTGGATCTCGGCGCCGGCGGGCATCGTGGTCCCGGAGTTGGTGATGACCACCGGGTCGCCGACGAGTGCCCAGTTGAAGAGCTCGGTGGATTCGGCCATGCCCAGGTTGATGCAGCCGTGCGAGGTGTTCGCCTTGCCGAGGTTCCACCGGTTGCTTTCCAGCTCGTGCAGGAACTCGCCATTGGTGCTGATCAGCATCGCGTTGTGCGTGGGAATGTCCGTGTAGCCGTACCGCTGGCTGGTCATCTTCATGAAGCCGGTCTTCTCCATGATCACGTACGCGCCGTTCGGCGTGTTCCGGTCCGGAGCGGAGTCCAGGCCGAAGCTGGCCGGGTAGTCCGCGATCGGCTGGTCGTTCTGCTCCACGATCACCCGGTGCGTGGCGACGTCACCTTTGATGATCAGGTTGCGACCGATGGTGAAGTCCGCGGTCAGGTCCTCCGCGCCATACACACCGGGGCCGAACGGGACCGCGTAGATCTTGGCGTCCAGGTGCACCGTGGTGTTCGCCGGCCAGTAGAGCTTCGGCCGCCACCGGACCTCGCTGTCCGACACCCAGCCCCAGGCCCCCTCGACCGGGACGGAGGTCTTCACGGTCAGCGCCTTCTGCGCCGCGGCCCGGTCCGGTACCGGGGCGTTGAACTTCACGCCGATGCCCTTGCCGACGCCGTAGGTCTGGTTGTCCCCGACGTCCAGCGAGGCAGCGATGGTTTTTCCCGGCGCCACCGTGGTCAGCGAGCCCTTGGACTCCTTCACCTTGCCGGACTTGTTCTTCGCGGTGGCCGTCCAGGCGTAGGTCTTGCCGAAGCCGAGCGCCTCGCCAAGCGTCCAGCTGTGCTTGTCCTCCGCCAGCGTCCCCTTCAGCGGGGTGCCGCCCGGGGTGGTGAAGGCGACCGAGGCGATCTCGCCATCGGGGGATTTGAGCACCACCGGCGCGGCCGGGTTGAGGTCCTTCGCGCCGTCGGCGGGCTCGGAGACGACCACGGCCTCGCGTTCGGCCACCGGTCCGGCGGTCACCGGCGCGGCGGCATCCTGCCCACCGCACGCGGTCAGCATCGTGCCCAATAGTGCTAACGCAACCGCGCTCATCACTCGCCGCGACACTGGCCACCCCCAAGATCCACGCCCGTGCAGGTTGGGCTACGTAAGTAGGACACCCGACAGGATGGCAAAGTTGGCCGTCAGTGACGGTGACTTAGGTCACATTTTTGCCAGGCGTTCGCGATGACAGTGGACCACGTTTTCGATTGCCTCCACCAGACCTGTGACGGTTCCGCAGGTGATGATCGTGCTGGCGATCGAGCGACGGAGCATGACCCGGCCCACAGAGATGTCGTGAAAGGCCACTTCGCTACGGCTGCGCCGCCAGGTTCCCGCCCGATCCCTCGCCTCGACGGTGAACCGGCCACGCCAGCCGCCCCGGCCCGCCAGCTCGGCCAGCGCGAAGGCGTCACTGGCCCGGTAGCCGGCCCGGATGAGGTGATCGCCGAAGGCCCGCGGATTGCCACCCGCCACCTGGCCCGCGGCGTCCAGCGTCGCGGTGTCGATGGTCACCGGCGTCAACGACACCGCCGGGATCTCCCGGACCAGTCCGACCAGATCGGCCAACGCGGCGGGGCGCACCTGCGGGGCCCCGGCGTCCAGCGAGGCGAGCACGCCCTGATCGCCGAGCAGCGCCCGCACCGGGCGCTCCAGCGAGAGCCTCGCCTCGACCCGCCACTCACCGTCGATGAGCGCCTCGGGGAATTCCGTTGCCGCAGAGCGGTTCCAGCACTCCTCGAAATCCACAGTGGACAGCAGCGGGTCCGATGTGGACCTTTGGTCAGTCATCAAGAGCCGTTCAGCGCAGGGGGCGTATTGATCAATTTCACCGTCTGCGACACCGTAGCAACCCAGTGCAACAACTGGAGCACGTTAACTCCAGCAAGTGCGCGTTCACCCGTTTGGAGTCACCATTCTGGTGAAATCATGCGCCTTCCTGGTCTAGCCGAAGCGCACCGTAACTGCGAGAGTAATAGTTCAAACAGGTGGATTGCCACGCCAGAAGGGTGAAAGTTGTCCGAGCGGTCGCGCGGTTTCAGCCTGGATCTGGGTGATCTGAACAGCTTGCGGATCAAGGCGGCCGTCACCCCTACGCCCACCACCATCTCCCTGCTGCTGTCCGCCTATCGGCGTACCGCCCCCGCCGCGCCGACCAGCCTGCACGGTCGCGTCCGGGCGGGCCTGAGTCCCGAGCACGCCGGGCTCATCCGGCCCCTGTCCATGCGCAACCGGCTGCTGGTCCCGGACTGCGCCCTGGTGCCGAACCCGATTCCGGTCGACCGGGTGGAGACGGCCGTGGAGGTCCTCCGGGACACCCCCGTCGAACAGGTGCGTCAGGACCTGTACCGGGTGCACGGCGATCTGCCGGCGACCGAGTACTGGCGCAAGGTGGCCGAGCGGCCGCACAACTGGATGCTGGGCTTCGCGGGGTGCATGGAACAGGCCTGGCAGAGCCTGCACGAGCGGTGGACCCGGACCAGCAGCAAGCTGGAGCGGGAGACCGAGCGGATCGGCAAGGCGGTGGTCCGGGACGGGCTGCGGCCGCTGCTGAGCTCGCTGTCCCGGAACATCCAGCTGCGGGAGAACACCCTGCACTTCCACCCCAGCTTTCCCACCGAGGACGGGGTGAACGCCGAGATCGGCGGCCGGACGCTGGTGCTGATCCCGATGCTCAACGTCCGCACCGCGTGGATCTTCACCCCGTACTTCGACGACTCGGTCTGGGTCGGCTATCCGGTCAGCGACGCCGAGGCGGAGCACTCGTCCACGAAGGACGACCTGGCGGAGCTGCTCGGCCCGCTGCGCGCCGGGATCCTGCGGATGACCAGCACCCCGATGACGATGGGCGAGCTGGCGACCGGGGTGCAGTGCGCGCCGAACACCGCCTCGTACCACTGTGATCAGCTGGAGAACGCCGGCCTGATCGAGCGTGTCCGGGTCGGCAAGCGCGTCCGGGTGCAGCAGACCGAGCGGGGCATGGCCACCGTGGACCTTTTCTCCTAGCGAATCTCCGATAGCGCCTCGAAATTCCTGGAACTGCTTGCCGCCCACGTGCGGCCACGCCACCCTCGTAACAACCCGCGAAGGCCCCACCCCTGCCAGGACCTGATCGCGGGCCGGGGAATCGGCGCGGGACACGCCGGAGTTCCCTCGTGTTGCGGAACCGGATGGGCCACTCACCCATGGCGAGTGGCCCGTCTCCGCTCACCTTGAGCTCTCAATCACTGCTGATCAACAGTGGTGCGGCCGGATCAGGTCACGACAGGATCACAGCAACACCCGGTTGGCCGAAGAGCGTTGAGCCATAACGGAATCCGGGGCTACAGTGATCCAGCGGTTACGCAGAGCGACCAGGTACCCGCGGAACGCGCACCCACGGGAACCTGGTCGCATTTATCTGCGCCGCGTCAGGATTCGGTTCGCCTGCGCCTGCTCGCGCGGACCATCAGCAGGCCACTGCCCACCGCGGCCGCGCCCATCAGCGTGAACATCAGGACATCCTCACCGGTGCTGGCCAGGTTGTTGCCCTGACCGGCCGATCCGTTGTTGCCGCTGCCGCCGTTCGAGCCGGAACCGCCGCCGCCATTGCCGCCGGAACCGTTGCCGCCGCCAGAACCACCGCCGGAGCCGCCCGGGCCACCCGGAGTGCCAGGCCCGCCAGGAGTGCCGGGGGTACCGGGAGTACCCGGGCCACCCGGCGTACCGGGCTCGCCGGGAGTGCCAGGTCCACCAGGCGTACCGGGGCCACCAGGAGTACCAGGACCACCCGGCGTACCAGGACCACCAGGAGTACCCGGGCCGCCGGGGGTACCGGGGCCACCAGGAGTACCAGGACCACCAGGCGTACCGGGGCCACCAGGAGTGCCAGGACCACCAGGCGTACCGGGGCCACCAGGAGTACCAGGACCACCGGGGGTACCAGGACCGCCCGGCGTACCAGGACCACCAGGCGTACCGGGGCCACCAGGCGTACCAGGACCACCAGGAGTACCGGGGCCACCAGGAGTACCAGGACCACCCGGCGTACCGGGGCCGCCAGGGGTACCCGGACCACCAGGAGTGCCAGGCACACCCGGAGTACCGGGGCCGCCCGGAGTACCGGGCCCGCCAGGTCCACCGGGCCCACCGGGCTCACCAGGTCCACCGGGACCGCCAGGTCCACCAGGTCCACCGGGACCGCCAGGCCCTCCGGGACCGCCCGGGTTCCCACCGCCACCGCCACCGCCGGGTCCACCCGGGTTCCCACCGCCACCGCCGCCACCAGGACCCTGGCCGCAGCCACACGAGCTACCACCGGCGTTGGCTCCGCCGACGTTGCCCCAGCCCGAGTTGGCGATGCCGCTGTTCCAGTTACCGGCGTTGGCGAAGCCCGAGTTCCCGTTGCCCGCGTTGCCCCAGCCGGTGTTCACGCCGCAGCAGTCGTGGCCGCGTTCGTAGTCGGCACTGAAGAAGCTGGAGCCCAGTTGGTCGAACTCGGTACCGTTCGCCACCGCCAGGCCGGCCGCGGTCGCCATGAGTGCTACGGACCCCAGGGCCCCTGTTGCCAATCGTCGCGCCATGGATTTCGACATTGACGGTCACCGTCCGTTCGACAAGATCTCGACGTGGGAGCGCCGGAGACATTAGGAGGAGTTTCGCCGCGCGACCATTCCTCATGCCGAACGAACCTGACCGGTCTCGAAATAAAATGATCGCGATCAGTTGATATTCATCCGTGACTACACCGAATCAGGCGTCATTCCATAGGGTGATCTTGGTCCATTAATGCACTGAGGACCACGGAAATAATCGAAGTTCAACTCTTGCGGGCCCAATGTAGATCACCACCGCACAAATGGGTGAGCGCATGCAGTGAAGGGCACCCATCCTGCGCCCAACGCAGTAAAGGGCACCCTTACTGCAGGAAAATGGGCCACCCCCAAGCACGGGGATGGCCCACCTTCACAGTGACGCTGGGAGCAATGAGCGCGTCGAACTCTGTGCAGTTAGTTCACTGCGGAAGCGGTCTTGCGGCGGCGGGTGGCCGCCACGCCCACGGCGCCCCAGCCGACCAGCGCGGCACCCAGGGCGGCCACCGGCAGCACCTCGACACCGGTGTTCGCCAGCTTCGGCGGGGTGGCCTGCGGGGTCGGGGTCTGCGGGGTCTGAGCCGGCGGGGTCTCGGTGTTGCCCGACGGCGGGACCTCGGGGGTCTCGCCCTCGCTCAGGCAGCCCTCGGTGGCCCGGCCGTGCGCGTGCTGGGTGTTGTCGCCCACCTGCGCGTTGCCCACGTTTCCGGTACCGGCGTTCGCGTTTCCGCAGTTCTCGGTACCCGCGTTGGCGTTGCCCACGTTGTAGTCGCCGGCGTTGCCGTTACCCACGTTGTGATCTCCGGCGTTGATGTTGCCGGTGTTGTTGTCCCCGGCGTTCGCGTAGCCGTCGTTGTTCTCGCCCGCGTTGGCGTGCAGGTCGACCTGGGGCTCGACGAAAGCAGGCTGGTCGTCCAGCGCCTCGCGCTGCTCGGTGCCGTCAGCGGTGCTTTCCACGCTGCCCCCGGAGTTCGGACCGAGATCGTGGTCTTCGGCGGCCGAGGCGACTCCGCTCAGCGCGACAGTCAGCGCAGCGGTGCCGAGCAGGCCTGCCCCGGTCTTGCGAAGAATCGTCTTCGACATGAATCTGTACCGCCCATTCGGGTGAAGCAGAAGATTAGGTGGCGCGAAGCTATCGTTTGATCTAATCGAAAAGCAAATTCGTGAAAGTCTGTTCACTCGATCAGGCAATTGCCGGAACTCGTACCGGCAACGCGGATTCGCCGATGACTTCCGCAAGACGCTTACCCACCAACGAGAATTCGCTCGACCTGCCGGAACTCTCCCGGAAAACAAGGCCGATCCTTCTACTGGGTGCCGGATCCACGAATCGGCTCACCGAAAGCCCGGTCTGCGTCGTCTCCACGGCGACCGCGGTCCTGGGCAGCAGCGTGATCCCCAGTCCGGCGGCCACCAGCTGCACCAGGGTGGTCAGGCTGGCCGCCCGCGTCGCGGTACCCACCCGGGCGCTGGTCTCCCGGCAGATGTCCAGGGCCTGGTCCCGCAGGCAGTGCCCCTCCTCCAGCAGCAGCACCGGACCGTCGCCGAACTCGACGCCGGCGACCGTCTCCCGGCCGGCCATCGGATGCCGGTCGTGGGTGACCAGCACGAAATCCTCGTCGTACAGCGGGATCTCGGCCAGCCCACGCAACTCGGTGGGCAACGCCAGCAGCCCGACATCCAGGCGCCCGGCGTTGAGCCCCTCCAGCAGCGAACCGGTCTGCTCCTCGTGCACCTCGATCTCCAGGTCCACATAGGACTCCCGGAGGCCACGCAGCAGGACCGGCAGCAGATAGGGCGCGACGGTGGGAATGATGCCCAGCCGCAGAGTCCCGCTGAACGGCCGTCCGGCGGCCGCCGCCTCGTCGACCAGAGCATCAACGGCATCCAGCACGGCGCGGGCGCGGGCCACCAGCCGCTCGCCGGCGGTGGTCAGCATCACCCTGCGCGTCGTGCGCTCCACGAGCCTGGTTCCGAGCGTCTCCTCCAACGCCGCGATGGCCCCGGAGAGGGTGGGCTGGGAGACGCCGAGGGCGGATGCGGCCTGGCTGAAGTGCAGATACTCCGCCACGGCCAGATACGCGCGCAACTGGGACAGCCGAAGATCGGCGGCATTGATACGCACAGCCGATAACTCTAGCCAAGGCGGCTTATTTCTCTTATCAATCGGCCATCGAAAGACTGGTCACGCCCATCGTGATGATCTAGAGGAGCAAGCAAGCATGCTTTCCGTCGGGGACCAGTTCCCGGAGTACTCGCTCACCGCCGTCGTCTCCCTGGATGCCGACAAGGCGTTCGAGACCATCGACCACAAGTCGTACGAGGGCAAGTGGCGGGTCGTCTTCTTCTGGCCGAAGGACTTCACCTTCATCTGCCCGACCGAGATCGCCGAGTTCGGCCGCCTCAACGAGGACTTCGCCGACCGTGACGCGCAGGTGCTCGGCGCCTCCGTGGACAACGAGTTCGTGCACTTCGCCTGGCGCAAGAACCACGCCGACCTGCGTGACCTGCCCTTCCCGATGCTGTCCGACGTCAAGCGTGAGCTGACCGAGGCCGCCGGCATCCTGGGCGAGGACGGCGTCGCGCAGCGCGCCACCTTCATCGTCGACCCGGACAACGTCGTCCAGTTCGCCATGGTCACCGCCGGTTCCGTGGGCCGCAACGTCTCCGAGGTGCTGCGGGTGCTGGACGCGCTGCAGACCGACGAGCTGTGCCCGTGCAACTGGAACAAGGGCGGCGAGACCCTGGACGTCAACAAGCTGCTGGTCGAGGCGTAAATGTCGCTCGACAACATCAAGAAGGCGCTGCCGGACTACGCCAAGGACACCAAGCTCAACCTGGGCACGGTCATCGGCACCTCTACGCTCACCCCTCAGCAGACGTGGGGCACGGTGATCGCCGCCGCGGCCACCGCCCGCAACGCGCAGCTGCTGGCCGAGCTGGCCGAGGACGCCAAGGGTCACCTGAGCGCGGAGGCGTTCGACGCGGCCAAGGCGGCCGCCTCGATCACCTCGATGAACAACATCTACTACCGCGCCAAGCACCTCATCGGCGACGACGAGTACAACAACCTGCCCGCGCGCCTGCGGATGCACGTGATCGGCAAGCCCGGCGTCGACAAGCTCGACTTCGAGCTGTGGGCCCTCGCGGTCAGCGCGATCAACGGCTGCAGCGTGTGCCTGGAAGGCCACGAGAAGGCCATCCGCGCCGCCGGCGCCTCCCGGGACACCGTGCACGAGGTGCTGCGCATCGCGGGTGTGGTTTTCGCCGCAGCGGTCACCCTGGAGACGGAAGCCGCACTGGCGTAAGTGCTTCATCCATTTGGGTGAAGGGGTCCGGTCGTAGTCACATCGCGACCGGACCCCTTGCGCTATAGGCGAGAATCTCCGGTTGTTATGGAACAGTCCTTGGAGCTGTTGATCACTGTGGTGGTCGCCGCCGAGAACGAGGAGCAGGCCGTCGCGGCCTGTACTCCGTTCGTCGAGCGAGTCGACGGCCGCATTGTGCGTGCGGTGGACTGCTCTACGGAGGACCCCGGGTGCTGGGCGGTCAGCGTCATCCGGAGTAGCTCCGAGACGGTCACCAAGAATCCGTCCGCGGGCCTGTCCCGCGCCGTGCGGGTGTTCGTCCGCGGCCTGGCCACCGAGTCGGGCTACCGCGTGGCCTGCGAGCCACCGACCGCGTGGACGATCATCGACGACCAGCCGTCGGTGCATGCCCTGGTCCCGGCAGGCGAGCGCATCCTGGTGGAGGCGTGGCTGGACCGGGTGCCGCTGCCCGGCGAACAACCACAGCCGCCACCGTCCCCGATCGCCACTGGATCGGCTGACACCTCGGTGGCTGCTGTCAACCAGCCGGAGGAGCCCGCCGATAAGGCCGAGGTGACGCATGCGCTGAGGGAGGTTCGCGAGGAGCCCATCGCTTTGCCGGTGACCGCGGACCCGGATGAGAACCCCGTCGTGGCGGCCGAGCCGCCGCCCGCCGAACCGATCGCGGTCGAACTGACCACCGTGCCGGCCTCGGAACCCGGACTCGAGGACCCGACGGCCATACCGGCCGCCGCCTTCGAGCCGATCGCACTGGAACCGGAGATCGAGGACGTCGTCCTTGAGGAGCCGGTCATCGAGGACGCCATCCTGGTCGAGGGAGCAGATTCCATGGAATCTGCTCCCGCACAGCCGGACATCGAGGACCCCGAGATCGAGGTCGAGGCCGTCGCTCCGGAACCGGAGCCACTGGCCTCGCTGGTCACCGAGCGGGAGATCCCCCTCGCCAGGCTGCGGCTGTGGGTCGAGGTGGCCACCGAACGCGCCGCCCCGGCCGAGTGGCAGGCCAGGGCCGTCGCCAGCCGGATCGTGCGCACCGCGACGATCAGCGACTACGTGCAGCGCGACGGCGTGATCGGCGTCGGCATGGACCTCGGCCAGGTGGACGTCTCACCGGCCCAGGCAGTGCTCGCCGCGGTCTCGGCGCTGGGCAGGCCCGGCTGGTCGCCGATGCGCTGGGACGGTGACACCGCGACGATCTGCTGGATCGCCAGCCCCAGCCCGGATTCGGGCGTCATCGGCCTGGAACTGTCCTGCTCGGTCCCCTACGTCGAGGACCCGATGGACGACATGCCCGGCACCCCCGAGCTGCTGCTCCCCGAGCAGCCCAACCGCTCCGAGCGCTTCTCCTTCTGACCCCAGACCCGAAGTTGACGAGGTTCGAGAAAGAACCCGAACCTCGTCAACTTCGCGATGTCACCGTCAGATCCGTTGTGGCCCCACCCACGGCGCAGTCATCCGTCTTCAAGACCGAAAACAGGGCACTTTCCGGTCTTGAAGACGGATAAGTCCAGGGCATCGCCACCCTTTCGCCCGCCCCGAAACTCGCCGACTTCGACGCAGAGTGGGCCGTTCACTCCAAAGATGAGCAACTTGGCCGGTTGACGTGAGGGAAGCCTGAGGGGCTACATTTTCTGTGAGCGATGATCAGTCATCGCGAACGGCAACGTCCTTCACAGGACACAGTCACGGGCAGGACGAGCAACATCATGGCAAGCGTTGACGAGGTTCGGCAGGGTATCCAGCAGGCCAACGCGAAAGCGGAGGAATGCCTGGGCGCGATCCAGCAGGCCACCTCGAGCCTGGAGGAGGCCCAGTCGATGCTGGTGGCCGCCACCCAGGGCAGTAACCAGTCCGAGGTCGAGGAAGCACACCAGCTGCTGGCCCAGGCCAAGAGCAAGTTCGAAGAAGCCCACGAGACCATCCAGGCCGCGATCCAGTCCTCCGGCCAGTACTCCGAGCGGCTGTAGTGTCCTCTGTCGCCGAGCTCCGGCAGGTTCTCGCCCTGGTCCAGGAGCAGTTGAACCAGGTCCACACCGGCTCGACGACGGCGCGTGCCCTACTCGACGACGCCATCCGGGCGGCGGCGAGCACCAATCCGAATCATCCGGAACTCGTGGTGCCCGTCGAATTTCCGCGCGGCGATGAGCACTTAGTCGAGGCGCAGGCGTTGATGACCCAGGCCACACAGCTACTAGACGAATTCGCCGGACTCCTGTAGTGAGGAGAATGGCCATTTGTCGATCCCGGCGAGGATGGGCGTGAACAAGCCGTGACTAGGCGAAACGAACGGCGTGAGCGCATCGAAAGCGCTTTCAGCGAGTTCCGGCACGCGAGTGCGCAGGCCATGGGCGCGGCGGCCAATCGCCGCGCGCAGGCCGAGGCGGCACACGCCAGGAAACAGTTCGCGCTGGACATCATGCGCACCGGCATCATGGCCGCACGCAGCGACGACGAGCTGCTGGCCAGAATGCGGGCCGGTGGCTACGCCGAGCTGCTGGCCCAGGCCAGTGTGCAGCGAGACCGGATCTTCGAGGCGTGGACCAGCACCGGGACCGAGGAGATCACCGACCTGGTCGCCGAGGCCTCCCCCGGTTCCGCCGGGCTGCCCTGGCAGGACTGGCTGGGGCACGTCGGCACGCACAACGGCTTCCACCAGGACGCCCCCGTTCCGGAGCTCTGGCGGGTCGGCACCGGCACCATCCCCACCGCGCCGCTCGCGGAGGAGTTCCCGGTCGCGTTCCCGCTGCTGGAACAGGCGCACCTCTACCTCAACTCCGGCCGGTCCACCCCGGCCAGGGCCGAGGCTCTGGTGGAGATGCTCCTGCTGCGGGTGCTCAGCCACTTCCGGCCCGGCCTGGTGCACATCCACGTCTGGGACTTCGCCCAGCTCACCGGATCGCTGCCCGGCCTCTACCCCCTCGCGAAGGCGGGCCTGCTGACCGCGCACGACCCGTCCCGGCTGGACGGCATGCTGGACGAGCTGTCCGAGCACATCCGGCGCATCCACAAGGGCGTGCTGGTCGACGGCCACCCCACCCTGGAGGCGGTCACCGCCGTGCAGGGCAGGCGGACCGAGCCGTGGCGGATCGGCGTGCTGTTCGGCAACGGCACCCCTCCCACCGAGGACCAGAGCCAGAAGCTGCGCCGGGTGGCCCGCAACGGCCTGGCCTGCGGCATCCAGCTGATCATGGTGGACATCCCGGTCGACGTGGCCAACTCGGTGGAATCCATCGTGCTGCTGGGCCGCGACCAGGACAAACGTGAGATCGCCAAGGGCTCCATGGTCGGCCCGCACGGCCTGATCTACCTGGACGACCCACTCCCCCGCGAAGAGGTCCCGAAGGCCTGCGCCGCGCTGGCCGACGCGATGATCGCGCAGCGCTCCCGGGTCCGCAGCTTCGCCGACCTACTGCCCGCGTCCTACTGGACGGAGAGCTCCGCGGTCGGCCTGTCCGGCCCGGTCGGCTTCGAGGACGGCGAACCGGTCGACCTGCACCTCGGCGACTCGTCGCCGCACGCGTTGATCGGCGGGCCGAGCGGCTCCGGCAAGACCAACTTCCTGTACGCCATGCTCGGCGGGCTCGCGGCGCGGTACAACCCGGACGAGCTGGAGCTGTACCTGCTGGACTTCAAGGAGGGCGTGTCCTTCGCCCAGTTCACCCCGGGCCGCAAGGACCCCAGCTGGATGCCGCACGCCAGGCTGGTCGGCGTCAACGTGAACGAGGACCGCGAGTTCGGCGTCGCCTTGCTGCGCTTCCTGGCCGACGAGATGCGCAGGCGCGCGGACGCGGCCAAGCGGCACGAGGTGACCAAGCTGGAGGAGCTCCGCGAGGAGGACCCGGACGGCCGCTGGCCGCGCATCGTCGCGGTGATCGACGAGTTCCAGTACCTGTTCGCCGAGCGGGACGCGGTCACCTCCCAGGCCACCCAGCTCCTCGAAGACGTGGCCCGGCGCGGTCGCTCCCAGGGCATCCACCTGGTGCTGGCCAGCCAGGACGTGTCCGGCATCGAGGCGTTCTGGGGCAAGCCGGCCATCTTCGAGCAGTTCACCCTGCGGGTGGCGCTGCCCAAGGCGCGGCGGGTCCTGGCCGACACCAACCGGGCGGCCATCGAACTGCCCCGCTGGCACGCGGTGCTCAACCACGAATCCGGTGTGCAGCACGGCAACAAGCTCGCCAAGATCCCGGACGCCACCGCGAAGAAGACCTTCGACGCGTTGCAGCTGGAACTCTGGCAACGCGAGCACGGTCAGGAGAAGCCGATCCTGTTCGACGGCAGCCGGATTCCCGAACTGTCCGCGGTGGAGGACTTCCGCCGGCTGCGGCTCACCGGCGAGCAACCGCCGTCGGTGCTGCTCGGCCAGGTCATCGACGTGGAAGGCAGCGCGGCGCGGATGCGGCTGTCCGCGGCCCCCGGCCGGAACATCGCGGTGCTGGGCTCCGCACAGCAGGACGCGTGCAGCGTGCTGTCCGCGGCGGCGCTGTCCCTGGCGAAGCAGTACCGGCCCGGCGAGTGCACGTTCACCGTGGCCAGCATGGTCGAGGCCACCACGGTGCAGGCCCTGGCCCTGCAGGGCGAGCTGACCCGGCAGGGTCACGTGGTGGAATCCGGCGACCTGGAGAGCATTCGCGGCCTGCTCGCGACGCGGGCGGCGGCGATCACCGAGCGGATGTCCGGCACGACCGCGGGCACCCCGGCGCCGCACTTCCTGGTGCTGTACGCGGTCGACGGCGCGCACACGGTGCTGGAGGCCAAGGATCCGACCACCCGGCAGTCCGGTGTGGACGATCTGCGCAAGATCCTGAAGAACGGCCCGGAATTCTCCACCCACACCATCGGCTGGTGGCGCAGCGTCGCCCGGCTGAAGACCAGCCTGGGCATGGGCCCGGTGGACGACATCGGCACCTGGGTGGCGTTCGACGTGCAGGGCCAGGACCTGAACGCCCTCGCCGCGGGCCAGCTGATCAGCTGGTCGCCGCGAGTCCACCGTGGGCTGTTCTTCGACCGGTTCGAGCACGCCCGGCCCGAGGTGCTCATCCCGTACGACACCGCGTCGGCGATGGACGAGCAGAAGATCCCGCTGCAACCGACGGACACCCACCCGTATCCGTCGCACAGTCAGAATGAGGTGCGCTGGTGATCGCCAGGTCCGCGTACGCCCGCTACAAGGCGGTCACCGATCGGGCCACCGCCGCCATCGAGAACCTGAAGACCTACGAGCAGGAGGCGGCGGCCGGCCTGACCGAGGCGGTGGCCGCGGCCAAGGCCGAGGTGGACGCCGCGCAGCAGGCCGAGGCGGAGATGCGGGACGGCGTCGACCAGCGCTGGACCTCGGTCGTCGAGGCGCTGTGGGGCGAGCGGTGGATGTCCCCGGGCACCTTCCCGCAGCCGGACCTGACCGCGAGCCCGGACCGCCCGGTGGCCGAGTACGCCAGGCACGTCCAGCGCACCTTCGTGGACATGCACGAGTCACTGCACAAGCCCAAGTGGGGCCGCCGCTCCTGAGCACTTTCCATGGAAACTGCTCAGCATGCGGTACCCGAAGTCGGGGAGATTCGGCGTCTGCCCGAAACTCGCCGAGTTCGGAGACAATGTCCCCATGGCACTGAACGTTGGACTGATCGGCACCGGTGGCTGGGCGCAGGTCACGCACGCCCCCGCCATCGCCGCCCACCCCGGCACCACGCTGACCGCGGTCTACGGCCGCAACCCGGACAAGGCGGCCGCGATCGCGCAGCCGCACGGTGCGGCCGTGGCGACGAGCGTGCCGGAACTCCTGGACCAGGTGGACGCGGTGGCCTTCGCCGTGCCGCCGGCCCTGCAGGCCGACTGGGCGATCCAGGCCGCCGGGGCGGGCAAACACCTGATCCTGGACAAGCCACTCGCTCCCACCGCCACCAAGGCGGCCGAGGTCCTGGAAGCCGTGGAGCAGGCGGGCGTCGCCAGCATCATGCTGCTCACCCAGCGCTTCGCCCCGCAGACCCGGGACTGGCTGTCCGAAGTGGACCGGACCGGTGGCTGGGTGGCCGGCTCGGTGCGTTTCGTCGCGGGTGGGCTGCTGGACCCGATGTTCAAGGATTCGCAGTGGCGGCAGGAGGATCTCGGCGCGCTGCTGGACCTCGGCCCGCACTCGCTGGACCTCGCCGAGGCGGCGCTCGGCCCGGTTCGCGAGGTCGCCTCCGCCCAGCTCGCGGGTCAGGGCCTGATGACCCTGGCGCTGAGCCACGAATCCGGTGCGGTGTCCACTGTGACCATGGCGCTGCGCATCCCGGACACCGCCGCCGCCGACGTGGTGCTGTGGGGCGAACACGGCGAGCGCAGGCTGGAGCTGTGGCAGGCCACCGCGCAGGAGTGCTATTCGGTGATGCTGGACGAGTTCCTGTCCACAGTGGACTCCCCTGGGCACCCGTGCGACGCCCGGCGGGGCTACGAGCTGCAGGTGCTGATCGAGCTCATCACCAACCACCTCAAGCGGAACTGACGACCTGACCGCGGTGCACCACGACGGTGCGGGGCGCGCAGCCCAGCACCGCGTCGCTGACCGACGCTCCCGGCACCACCACCAGATTGGCCACCGCGCCCTCGATCAGCCCGATTCCGGTGGCGCCCAACGCCTGGGCGCCACCACGGCTGGCCAGGTCCACCGCCAGCTCCAGGTCATCGGCGGCGAACCAACCGGCCCGGAACACCAGTTGCCTGGCCAGGCCGAGCATGTCCGGTTCCGGGCCGGTGCACCCCAGCCCGACCCGCACTCCGGCCCGGCGCAACTGCCGCAGCGGCGGAACCGGATGCGTCCCCGGCACCTCCAGGGACAACGCGATGTCGTGCTCGGCCAGCAGGTCGATCAGCTCGACCCGCCGACAGTGGTCCACAGTGGACAAAGCACAGGCGTGGCTCACGCTGACCTGGCCACGCATACCGAGCGCGTGTGACCGCTCGCAGAGCAGTTCCAGCTGGAAGGCGCCCAGTTCACCGGGATCGGTCAGCCGCAGATCGAGGGGCCGCTGGTACTTGTAGGCCAGCGCGAACAGTTTGTCCAGGCTGCCAACGGGATCCCGGTCGACGCCCGCCGGATCAACCCCGCCGAGCACGTCGGCACCGAGGTCCATCGCCGCGTCCAGTAAGTCGGCATTGCGGCTCTCCCGCAGGATTCCGCCCGGCGAGATCGCCACCACCTGGAGCTCCAGCCGGCCGGCGAATCGCTCCCGCAGGTCCAGCATCTCCTGGAGCGGCCCCAGTTCCCGCTCCTCGTCGACCGGCACCGCGACCCGTAACAACGCGGTGCCGCAGGCGACCGCGGCATCCAGGGTCTCGTGGTCGTACGGAGTGCTGCCGGCCTGGGTGAAGGCGGGGAGCAGGACACCGCCCGCACCGTCCACTTGGGACACATCGGGCGGCAGCGGACCGAGGCCGGTGCCGGTCTGCCGGATTCTTCCGTCGACGCACAGCACGTCGAGCTGCTGCGCGACGGTGTTGTGCGGCCAGGGCCGGACCGACGTGATCAACAAGCTCCCGGTCATGCGATGCAGATTACGCCGAACGCCGATCGGCGTGGGAATCCCTCTAAGAATCTGGGGCGTACCCGCGAAGAACACAGTGGTTCGTCGCGCGGGCCGCACCGGTTTTTGGGCACGATGGACCCGTGCACATCATCGGCGCCTACGTGCCGCTCTCCATCTGGACCCTGGTCGTCATCCTGCTCGGCGCCGCGGTCGGCCTGTTGATCCACAAGCCGCTGGTCAGCCGCGGGTGGGCGCCCCGGCCCACCACGGTCGCGTTGGTCGCGACCACCCTGGTGCTGTCGCTCACCCTCGCCCCCGGCATGGAACTGGACCGCCCGGACGGCCTGGACCAGTGCCTCGCCGCCTTCCCGTACGTCCTGTACCGGCTGGGATACGGCGGAGAGGGGTTGCTGAACATCGCACTGCTCATGCCGCTGGGCTTCGCGTTGATCCGCGCCGTCCCCCGATGGTGGCTGGCCGCGCTCATCGTGCTCATCCTGCCGGTGGGTATCGAACTGATCCAGATCCTCATCCCCGGCCGCGTCTGCGCGCCATCAGACCTGCTCAACAACGTGTTCGGCGGCCTGCTCGGCATGTTCGCCGGCAGTGGGGTGAAAGACCGCGACAACCAGAAAGCTTGACAAGTCGTTGTGTTTTCCCAACACTTTGATGCATGAGCCCAGTTAAGCGTGGGAAAGACCTGCCGATCTACAACCGGCTGCAGGTCCTCCGTGCCGAGCGTGGGCTGAGCCGTGCCGCCTTGGCCGAGCTGATCGAGGTGAACCCGCAGACCATCGGGGCCCTCGAACGCGGGGACCACTACCCCAGCCTCGACCTGGCGTTCCGGCTCTGCGAAGTGTTCGGACTTCCGGTAGAAGCCATATTCAGCCGTCAGCCGTTCGCGCCGCTGTCTGAGCAGGTCTACCGGGGCAAGGGGGAGTCGTGAATATGTTCAAGGACGCACTGGCGCGGCGAGAGGCGGAGTGGAGGACTCCGCTCCACCGGTTCCGCCCGTGGCTGCGTAGGCGGCTGAATCGCAGGCTGTTCGTGACGGTCCTCGTTCTGGGTCAGCTCGCCGCCCTGGTCAACCTGGGCATCCACCCGGACACCACGAGCATGTCACCGGTGATCATCCTGCTGTCACTGTCGATCCTGGTCGCCCAGCCGCTCAGCGGGGCGTACAGCAGGCAGCCGCACAGCACCCTCGACGAGCGGGAGCTGAGCCTGAAGAGCAAGTACACCGGCCACAGCAACGGCGTGGTGCTCACCGTGCTCGGCGTGCTCTTCATCCTGTCCAACCTGGACCGGGACCCGCAGATCTTCGACGCCGTGGTCCGCCCGGCGGTGGTCGGCCTGTTCCTCATCTGCGGCTTCCTGCCGACCTACCTGCTGATGTGGAACCTGCCGGACGAGCACGGTCTGGAGGACGAGGCATGAGCGTCATCTGGCAGGGCTGGCTGAACTACCGGGGCCGGATGCGGGCCAGGCAGGCGACCCGCTGGCCGAGCTTCCGCACCAGGGACAAGCGCCGCAGGCTGGCCGGTGGACTGGCGTTGATCTGCGCCGTCGGCCTGGGCGCCGCGTTCTGGAGCCCGCAACACGCGTTCGCCATGGGCCTGTGGGGCGGCTCGATCTTCAGCTGGCTGTTCGTCTACTGGGTGCTGCGAGAGACGACGAGCAGCACCGCGGAGAGCCCGGCCCAGCTGCTCGACGAGTGGGAACTGGGGCTGCGCAACCGGGCCGGCTACTACGGCTATCAGGCCTTCATCTGGCTGTCCGCGAGCTACCTGATCTTCCTGGCCGCGAACATGCACGATCCGGACATCGTCGGGAAGGCGATGTCGGTCTACAGCTTCATCGTGCTGACCGTGACCGCCCTGCCGAGCATCGTGGTCGGCTGGCAGTTGCCCGATGACGAGATCGAGGGGGAACCGTCATGACCATCAACCGCTCCGCCCGCCGGGTCATCTGCCTGATCTGGGCGACGGGCGCAATACTCTGCGGGATCCTGGCGCCGCTGCTGAGCCACTCCTTCCAGCTGATCGCCACCGGCACGCTGATCCTCAACTCGGTCGTCATCCTCAGCGCCCGGGACAGCGGCCAGACCAAGATGGACGAGCTCGAGGTGGCCATGAGCCGGCGCTGGCTGATCTACGGCTCGGTCGTGGCGAGCGTGGGCCTGCTGTCGATCATGTTCCTGGCGCTCTTTCACCCGGAGGTGGCGGGCTTCCCGCTCCGCGTCCAGCAGATGGCCTTCGCGACCCTCATCATCAGTTCCGGACTGCCCTTCGCCCTTCGGAGCTGGAATCGGCTCGACCTTGAACCCGACGTAGTGGAAGGAGCACAGGCATGAGCCTGGACATCGATCGGATCTCCAAGCGCTACGGCGACGTCGTCGCGCTGCGCGAGATGACCTTCAGCGTCGGGGACGGGGAGCTGTTCGGCTTCGTCGGATCCAACGGCGCCGGCAAGACGACCACGATGCGGATAGCCCTGGGAGTGCTCTCCGCGGACTCGGGCGCCGTGCGCTGGAACGACAAGCCGGTGGATCTGGATGCCCGGCGGCAGATCGGCTACATGCCGGAGGAACGCGGGCTGTACCCGAAGATGAAGGTCGGCGAGCAGCTGGTCTTCCTGGCGGAGCTGCACGGAATGTCCACAGCGGACGCCAAGCGGGCCAGTCTGGAGTGGACGAAGCGCCTCGGCATCGAGCAGAAGCTGGACGACGAGGTGCAGAAGCTCAGCCTGGGCAACCAGCAACGCGTCCAGCTGGCCGCCGCACTGGTGCACGACCCGAAGGTGCTCATCCTGGACGAGCCGTTCTCCGGGCTGGACCCGGTCGCGGTGGACGTGATGAGCGAGGTGCTGCGCACCAAGGCCGCCGACGGCGTTCCGGTGGTGTTCTCCAGTCACCAGCTGGACCTGGTGGAGCGGCTGTGCGACCGGGTCGGCATCGTCCGAGATGGACAGATGGTGGCCGGCGGCACCGTGGACGAGCTGCGCAAGAGCGGCACGCCCAGGCTGTCGGTGTCCGCGCCGGACGCGCCGACGGGCTGGGCCGACGGCCTGGCCGGGGTGACCGTCGTGGAGTACGGCCCGACGACCGTGCTGGAGCTGAGCGAGACCGCCGATGACCAGCAGGTGCTGCGCGCGGCGCTGGGCACCGGCCCGGTGCGCGAATTCAGCTGGGCGGCCCCGTCATTGACCGAACTGTTCCGAGAGGTCGTGAAGGCATGAGCCCGGTCATTCTGATCGCCAAGCGCGAGTTCAACACCCGGGTGCGGAACAAGTCGTTCCTGATCGGACTGGTGGTCACCCTGGTGATCATCGCCGGTGCGATCATCGTGCCCACGCTGATCAAGGACGACGGCGGCACCAAGTTCGCCGTCACCGGATCCACCACGTCACTGTCCACGCCCCTCAGTGAAGCGGCGAAGAAGTCCAATGTGGACATCACCGTGTCCACTGTGGACGACGCCGCCACGGCTACCGCGGAGGTCAAGGACGGCAAGCTGGACGCGGCCCTGGTGGCCAGGGACGGCGGCTACCGGATCGTGGTGAAAGAGGAGCTGAAGCCCGAGGTCCAGGCACTGGTCACCGCCCTGGTCCAGCAGCAGGCCACCGGCGCCGAGCTGATCAGGAAGGGCGTCGATCCGGCCGAGCTGGCCTCGGTCACCGCCGCCGCGACGCCGAAGCTAGAGACCCTGGAACCGGTCGACCCGCAGGCGGCGGCCCGCAAGGGCATGAGCTTTCTGGTGTCGATCCTGCTGTTCATGCAGCTGATCCTGCTGGGCAGCATGGTGGCCACCGGTGTCATCGAGGAGAAGAGCAGCCGGGTCGTGGAGATCCTGCTGTCCACCGTGCGCCCGTGGCAGCTGCTGTCCGGAAAGGTGCTGGGCATCGGCATGGCCGGCCTGGTGCAGCTGGTGTTCACCGGCGTCGTCGGCCTGGCCGCGGCGAAGTACACCGGCTCGATCCAGCTGGACGGCGACACCTTCGGCGTCATCGGCATCTCGCTGCTGTGGTTCCTGCTCGGCTTCTTCTTCTACGCCACGCTGTACGCGGCGGGCGCCTCGCTGGTCTCCCGGCAGGAGGAGATCCAGTCGGTGATCACCCCGATCAACATGATCCTGATGGTCGCCTACTTCATCAGCGTGTACTCGGTGAACACCTCCGGCCCCGGCTTCGCGGGCAAGGTCGCCTGGATCCCCGGGCTGTCCCCGATCCTGATGCCCCAGCAGATCGCCGCCGGGCACGCCAGCGTGGCCATGATGCTGCTGGCCGTCGCCGCCATGCTGGTCGCGATCTTCGTGGCCGCGTGGATCGGCGGCAAGGTCTACCAGAACTCGGTGCTCCGCTTCGGCGCCCGCATCTCCTGGAAGGCCGCCCTCCGCAGCACCGGCTGACACTCGCTCCGAAGTTGACGAGGTCCGGGACACTGAGCGTCCCGGACCTCGTCAACTTCGGGACGTAGTTCTCAGGCCTTGATCGCTCCGTAGCGGGCCAGGGCCAGCGCGCGCTCCTCGGCGTGGTCGACCAGCGGAGCCGGGTAGCCGGCCGGGGCCACCGGAAGCTTCCACGGCTGGTGCACCTTGCCGCCGGGGACATCGCGCAGCTCGGGCACGTAGCGGCGCACGTAGTCGCCGTCCGGGTCGAACTTCTCCCCCTGGCTGGTCGGGTTGAACACCCGGAAATACGGCGCGGCATCGGTGCCACTGCCCGCGGTCCACTGCCAGCCGTGCTGGTTGGAGGCCAAGTCGCCGTCCACCAGGTGCCGCATGAAGTGCCGGGCGCCCCACCACCAGGGCAGGTGCAGGTCCTTGACCAGGAAGCTGGCCACGATCATCCGCACCCGGTTGTGCATCCAGCCCTCGGCCAGCAGCTGCCGCATGCCGGCGTCGACGATCGGGTAGCCGGTGCGCCCCTGCTGCCAGGCCGCGAACCGATCCTCGTCCTGGTCGTACTCGATGTTGTCGAAGCGCCGGTCGAAGTTGCGGCGGGCGGTCTCCGGGCGGTGCCACAACACGTCGGCGTAGAACTCCCGCCAGCACAGCTCCTTGCGGTAGACCTCGTCCCGCTCCTCCAGCTCGGCCAGCAGGGTGCGCGGGTGCACGCAGCCCCAGCGCAGGTACGCGGACATCCGGCTGGTGCCGCTGAGATCCGCCCGGTCCCTGGTCTTCGGGTAGTCGCCCAGCCGCTCCCGGTACCGCTCCCAGGCGGTCACCGCGGCCTGCTCCCCCGGTTCCGGCAGATTCACCCCGTCCACTGTGGATGAACCTGTGGACAACCTGTCCGCGAAGCCCTGCGGATCGATCCATTCGACCAGGTCAGCACCGGTTTCGGCGGGTGTGCGCCAGCCATGCCGTTCCCAGGCGCGGTGGAACGGGGTGAACACCTTGTAGGGGGTGCCGTCGTCCTTGAGCACCCGGCCCGGCGCGACCGCGTACGGCGAGCCGGTGGCCACCAGTTCGACCTCACTGGAGACCAGCAGGTCACGTTCCCGGCCGTACGGGCCGGTGTCCGAGCTGATGTGCACGCTGGACGCGCCGAACTCCCTGGCGACCCTGGGCACGACCTCGTCCGGCCTGCCCTTGACGATCAGCAGCCGGCCGTCGAGCTGCTCGTTCAGCGCCGCGAGGCAGCCGTGCAGGAACGCGGTGCGCACCGGCCCGGCGGGCCGCAGCAGGGCGTCGTCCAGCACGAAGAGGCCGAGCACGCGGGGTGCACGAGCGGAAGCGGCCAACAGGGCGGGGAGGTCGCCCAATCGGAGGTCGCGGCGGAACCAGAGCACGGCGGAGTCGGTCACAACCGGCGACCCTATCGTCGGCCAACCCAGTGGCGCCGACCGCATCCGACCCCGTATAGTCGAACCCATGTTCGAGATAACTAATCACTCAGTCAACGAACGTCGCCGTCAGCAACCCGAGCTCACGCTGGCCGAGATCCTGATCCGCATCCAGCGCCGTGACCGCGAGCCCTATGTTCCGGCGCAGCGAGGGACAGGCGATGAGCGATGAGGAGGTCCGCATGCCGCTCTACCACTCACAATTGGGCACCGTGTACTTACGCGGGCCCAAGTCGTTGATCGAACCGATCTACCGCCGGATCGATGAGATCGCCCGCTGGCGCCAGGACCACGGCGACCCCCGACCGCTGTCCGAGGTCCGCGCCCAGGTCTGCCAGGACCTGCTCGCCCATCACTGATCGCGGGTTTCCGGTACCGCCGCCGCCCTTCCCACGCTCGTCCCAGCACCGAGCGTCCGCGACTTCCCCGGCGCGACCGGAAACCCCTTTACGGTGGTAAAGCCTCGCGAATACACGCCTAAGGCACGCATGGCCTTTTCCCACGACAGCAGTGAAGGGCGCCCCGGCAGTAGCCGGAGCGCCCTTCACACTGAGACAGCGTTAGCGCGCGTCGATACCGATGAAGTCGCGGGAAGCGTGACCGACGTACAGCTGACGCGGACGGCCGATCTTGTTGTCCGGGTCCTTGATCATCTCGCGCCAGTGGGCGATCCAGCCGGGGAGCCGGCCCAGAGCGAACAAGACGGTGAACATCTTGGTCGGGAAGCCCATGGCCCGGTAGATCAGGCCGGTGTAGAAGTCGACGTTCGGGTACAGCTTGCGCTGGATGAAGTAGTCATCGGACAGCGCGGCCTCTTCCAGCTGCTTCGCGATGTCCAGCAGCTGGTCGTCGCCGCCCAGCTTGCTGAGGATCTCGTCGGCGGTCTTCTTGATGATCGCCGCACGCGGGTCGTAGTTCTTGTAGACCCGGTGACCGAAGCCCATCAGCCGGACGCCGTCCTCCTTGTTCTTCACCTTGTTGATGAAGGAGGCCACGTCGCCGCCGGAGTCGCGGATGCCATTCAGCATCTCCAGCACCGCCTGGTTCGCGCCGCCGTGCAGCGGGCCGAACAGGGCGTTGATGCCGGCGGACACCGACGCGAACAGGTTCGCCTCGGAGGAGCCGACCAGCCGCACCGTCGAGGTGGAGCAGTTCTGCTCGTGGTCGCCGTGCAGGATGAACAGCTGGTCCAGGGCGCGCACGAAGACCGGGTCGGCCTCGTACGGCTCGGCCGGGAAGCCGAAGGTCATGCGCAGGAAGTTCTCCACCAGACCGAGCGAATTGTCCGGGTAGAGGAACGGCTGGCCGACCGACTTCTTGTAGGCGTACGCCGCGATCGTCGGCAACTTGGCCAGTAACCTGATCGTGGAGATCTCGACCTGGCGGTCGTCGAACGGGTTCAGGCTGTCCTGGTAGAAGGTGGACAGCGCGGAGACCGCGGAGGACAGCACCGGCATCGGGTGCGCGTCCCGCGGGAAGCCCTGGAAGAAGCCCTTCAAGTCCTCGTGCAGCAGGGTGTGCCTGCTGATCTGGTAGTTGAACTCCTCCAGCTGCTGCTGCGTGGGCAGCTCGCCGTAGATCAGCAGGTAGCTGACCTCGTTGAAGTTCGACTTCTCGGCCAGCTGCTCAATGGGGTAACCGCGGTATCGCAGGATGCCTGCGTCGCCATCGATGTACGTGATCTCCGACGAACAGGACGCGGTGTTCACAAAACCGGGGTCCAGGGTGACCAGGCCGGTCTTGGCGAGCAACTTTCCGAGGTCTGCACCAGGCGCGCCCTCGGTCGGGTACTTGAGCCCGAGCTCGTACTCCCCGCCGGGGTAGTTCAATACGACGGATTTGTCTCCAGTCGTCGCCTCGGACATGCGTCATCCCTCTTCACTGTCTCTAGAGGCGACACGGGTGCGCCGTGTGCGACACCGCCTCGTTGGGGTCTTGTGTTTCTTCCACGCTAGTCGGCAGTGGACCGTCGGCGCAGTAGTCCAGTTCATTCAAAGGGTGAGTTGGGACGCGTGTCACAGAGTGCTACGAGTGAGTTCTTGGCTGCTGGGCGGCTGTGCGCCGGGCCGGGTGCACGTGATGGCGGCGGCCTGCACCGCGAACCGGAGTGCCGCCTGCCACTGATCAGCCGACAAACGCTCCAACTCGGTTACGGAGAGTGCCGCATTCCGCTGCAACCAGGCGAGCAGGGCGGCCTGAACGGTGTCCCCTGCCCCGACCGTGTCGATCACCCTGACCTCCGGAGCGGGCTGGGTCCACCACTGTCCGGCCGGGCCGAGTGCGAGCAGGCCGTTCTCGCCCATGGTCAACACCACCAGGCTGGGTCCCCGGTCGTGCCAGCGGCGCATGGCCTCCTTGATATCGGCCAGCGAGGTCGCCCCGGTGATCCACCTGGCGTCCTCCACCGACAGCTTGAGCACGCTCACGGAGGGCAACACGGCGGCGAACCGCTCGCGGTAGGCGGCGGCGTCCGAGACGGGTGGGGTACGGACATTGGGGTCCAGCACGACCAGCTGCCCGGCCTCCACCGCGCGCCGCACGATCACGTCCACCACCGAAGCGGTGGGCTCCAGGGACCACGCGAGGCTGCCGACGGAGATCGCCTGGGCCCCGTCGATCCGGCCCGGATCGGCGAACAGCCGGTCGGCGGTGCCGTTCAGGTAGAAGCCGTACTGGGCGCTGCCCTCGGAGTCCAGGGTGGCCACGGCCAGGCTGGTCGGTTCGGGCCCGCGCTGCACCAGGTCGGTGCGGACGCCTGCCTCTCGAAGACCACGCAGGAGTTGCTCACCGAACGGATCGGTGGACAGCCGGGAGAGCAGGGCGACATCGGCGTCCAGTCTGCCGAGGGCCACAGCAACGTTGTAGGGAGAACCTCCGGTTCGCGGCGCCAGCGTGCCCGATCCCGCGGGAATCAGGTCGACGAGCGCCTCACCAACGACGACGATCACCTGCTCAGGCTAGTCGCTGCCTGGGGAAATCGGGCGCCGAACACCTCCGAAGTTGACGATATTCGGGGGAGGTACAAGCCCGGATATCGTCAACTTCGGGGCGGCGGATCACTGCTCGTGCGGCTCCTGGGACAACGCCTCCGGATCGAAGTCGACCTTGCCGACGAACAGCCGGTTGATGAACCACAGCGCCACGCCGAGAGCCAGCAGCAGGCCGGCGATCTTGTACTCGGCGGCCGGCCGGCCCGCCCATGGTCCGACCAGGAAGAACGCGCCGATCGCGCCGACGATGGGCGTCCAGCTGGGGGCGACGAAGTGCTCGTGGGTGGACTGCTCCTTGCGCCGCAGGACCAGCACCGCGATGTTGACCAGGGTGAACACCATGAGCAGCAGCAGCGCGGTGGTGCCGCCGAGCGTGTCCAGCGGGACCACGGTGACCAGCACCATCGCGATGCCGGTGGTCAGCATGATCGCCATCCACGGCGTGCGGCGGAACGGGTGCACGATGCCCAGCTGCTTGGGGATGATGCGCTCGTTGGACATGCCGTAGATCAACCGGCTGGCCATCAGCATGTTCAGCAGCGCCGCGTTGACCACGGAGAGCATGCCGAACACCGCGAACACCTGGGACGGGAAGCCGGGGGCGCCCACCCGGACGATCTCCAGCAGCGCGTTGCTCTTCGGGTTGCCGAGCACCTCGGGCGACAGCAGCCAGGAGCCGATCACCGAGACGATCAGGTAGATCACTCCGGCACCGGCCATGGCCAGCAGCATCGACTTCGGGAAGGTCTTGACCGGGTCCTTGGTCTCCTCGGCCATGTTCACCGAGTCCTCGAAGCCGACCATGGCGAAGAAGGCCAGCGAGGTGGCCGAGGTGATCGCGATGAACGCCGACTGCTCACCGGTGTTGAACTCCAGCAGTCGGCCCGCGTCACCCTGGCCCTGCGACAGGCCGTAGACGCCGCACAGCACCACGATCAGCACGCCGGTCAGCTTGACCAGGGTCAGCACGAAGTTGACCTTCATCGACTCGGCGACACCGCGGAAGTTGATCAGCGCGATGAGGCCGAGGAAGCACACCGGGATCAGCCAGGTCGGCGGGTGGATCTGGAACGCCTCGGTGAAGTACTTGTTGCCGAAGGCGTACGCCGCGCTGGCCGAGGAGGTCAGGCCGGAACACATCACCGTGAAGGCGACCAGGAAGGTCAGGAACCGGATGTTGAACGCCTTGCTGGTGTACAGCGCGGCACCCGCGGCCTGCGGGTACTTGCCCACCAGCTCCAGGTAGCTGAAGGCGGTCAGCATGGCGACCGCGAAGGCGATCAGGAATGGCAGCCAGAGCGCACCACCGACCCGGCTGGAGACGTTGCCCAGCAACGCGTACAGACCGGTACCGATGATGTCGCCGATGACGAAGAAGAACAGCAGCTTGGGACCGATGGCCCGCTTGAGTTGTGGTTCATCGGCCGAAGCCGCCCCCACCGAAACTTCGGTCGACATGGGTGCAGTGTGTCCCGAGGCACAGCTTCACAAGCGTAAAAGGCCCAAAGCTCACCCACATAGGCGAGCGTTTCGGCCTGAAGGTGACTAAGAGTCGATGTCCCGGGTGAGCACCCGGCGAACGCCGTACGTGACCAGCCCCGCCCAGAGCAGCACGGACACGATCGCGGTGAACGCGCCCGGCCCGGTGCCCGCCAGCGCAGCGGCGGGCTGGAACGGGTCGAACCAGCCGATCAGCGAACCGATGGCCTGCCTCGCGAACAGCAGCACCGGCACCGAACACAGGTACAACGCCAGCGCGCCCCGGACGTTCACCGCCAGCAGGGCGATCGCCGCACTGGCGGCCACCAGCATCAGCGTGCCGATCAGCTGGATCGCCAGGAGTCCCCAGAAGTGCCCGGCGAGCAGGAACGGCTCCCCCATGGCCAGCGCGTGTGCCCTGGCGAACGGGAAGTAGACGCCCAGCTGCACGATGGTCACCGTGAGCACGATCAGGCCGAGCACCGCGGCCTGGGCGTACAGCGTGCGCCTGCGCGCCGGTTGCGCGACGAGGCCGATCCAGCGACCGGGGCCGTGCCAGCTCGCGCAGACCATCCGGATCACCAGCACATGCACCAGGACCTGGCTGAGCTGGATGGCGAACAGCAGCGGCACCGTCTGCTCGTCCACATTCCCCATCCGGTCGGAACCGGTGGCGAACACCAGGGTGCCCAGCACGGTGGTCAGCAGCGCGAGCACCACCAGCCACACGTCCCGCCTGGTCGAGACGAGCCCCAGCAGTTCGCTGATCACCAGGTCCTCGCCGAGTACCCGCCGGTCACCCTTGACGGTCCAGCTGGGCGCGGGGCGCGGCGACGGATCCCGCCGGGCGATCTCCAGGTTCATCGGCGTGCCCCCGCGGTCAGCCGGAGGACCAGGTCGTCGATCCCCATCTGTTCGTTGCGCAGGCCCACCAGGGGCAGGCCCGCCCGGTAGGCGACCTCGGAGACCCGGTCGACGGAGGCGTGCGCGGACAGGTGCCCGTCCACGCCGGGCCGGACGACGATCTCCGCGCCCAGGAGCACCTTGCCGAGCTTCGCCATGTCCGCCGCGCGCACCAGGCAGCGCTCGGAGGCGGTCAGGTAGGACAGCGCGCCGTCAGCCAGTATCCGGCCGCCGTCCAGCACCAGGACCCGGTCCGCGGTCTTGTCCACCTCGGTCAGCGTCCCGGCGGTCATCAGCACCGTGCCACCGCGCTGCGCGTGACCACGCAGCACCGCCCGGACGGCGCCGATCGCGTCCGGTTCGAGGCCACGCAGCGGGTTGTCCAGGATGAGCGCCGGCGGGTTGGCCAGCATGGCCCGCGCCAGCCCGAGGCGTACCCGGCGGCCGAGGCTGTACTCGGTCATCGGCTCCCGCAGGACGTCGGCCAGCCCGACCCGCTCGGCGGCCTCGACGGCCCGGCGCCGGGGCAGCCCGGAGCGCCACGCGGCGATGGTCAGCTCCATCAGGCCGGTGCGGCCGGGATGCGCGGGGACCGCGTCGAGCAGCACGCCCGCCACCTGCGCCGGGTTCGGCCACTCGGCGAAGGCCCGGCCGCCGATCTGCGCGGTGCCCTCGGTCGGCGTGGTGAGCCCGCAGATCATCCGCAGCAGCGTGGACTTACCGGCGCCCACCGGTCCGAGCAGGGCCGTGACCGTCCCGGGGACGAGCTCGAAGCTCACCCCGTCGATCACCGTCTGACCCGCATACTCCTTGGTCAGGCCCCACGTACTCAGCACCCGCCCACGGTAATGTGCCGGGCGGTCCTCTGCCGATCACCGCACAGGATGATCTTCAGACCGTTATCGGCTGCGCACAGGTCCGCGGTACCGCCAGAACGCGGGCAGGGCCAGGATGGCCAGCACGGCCAGGACGACCACCAGGGCTCCGCCGCCGCTGGCCGCGAGGCTGGTGCCGAGGACACGGTCGTCGCCGGCGGCGCCGTGCAGGGCATCCGCGAGCCGGGGCCCACCGGCGACGACCACGATGAACACCCCCTGCATGCGACCACGCATCTCATCGGTGGCCGCGGTCTGCAGGATCGCGCCGCGGAACACCATGCTGATCATGTCGGCCGCGCCGGCCAGTGCCAGGAAGGCCAGGGCCCACCACAGCGATCCGGCCAGGCCGAAGCCGATGATGGCCAGCCCCCAGGCGATCACCGAGACGACCACCGCGACACCGTGCCGGGCGATGTTGCGCACCCACCCGGAGAACAGGCCGCAGAGGAACGCGCCGATCGGGATGGCCGCGTACAACAGGCCGAGCGGCAGCCCGCCGCCGCCGAAGGTCTGGTCGGCCATCTGCGGGAACAACGCGCGCGGCATACCGAAGACCATGGCGATGATGTCCAGCACGAAGGACGCGAGCAGGATTCGCTGGGTGAACAGGTAGCGGAAGCCGTCCAGCACCTCCCGCAGGCCGGCGCGGCGCTTGGTGACCTCGTTCAGCGGCGGAAGCGGCGGCAGCTTCCACACCGCCCAGAGCGTGGCGGTGACCGCGATGGCGTCGAGCAGGTAGAGCAGCGGCAGGCCGGTGACCGGCAGCAACACGCCGGCCAGCATCGGGCCCATGACCGAGCCGAAGGACATCACCATCGAGGTCAGCGCGCCGGCCGAGGGCAGCAGCGCAGCGGGCACCAGCCGGGAGACGGCGGCGCTGCGGGTGGGCTGGTTGACGGCGAAGAAGGCCTGTTGGACGGCCAGCAGGATCAGCACCAGCCAGACCGAGCCGACGCCGGTGAGCGCGACGATCCAGAACAGCAGCAGACACACCGAGGTACCGATGTTCGTGATCAACAGCAGCTTGCGCCGGTCCATCACGTCGGCGACCGCGCCGCCCCACAAGCCGAACACCAGCAGCGGGACCAGCGCGAACAGCCCGGCCAGGCCGACGTACGCCGAGGACTGCGTCATGTCGTAGATCTGCTTCGGCACGGCGACCACGGTCAGCTGGCTGCCGATGACGGTGACCACCGAGGACAGGTACAGCCGCCGGAAGGCGACATGCTGCAGGGGCTCGGTGTCCAGTGCGAGGCGCCCGAAGAGGCGACGTACTCGCCCGCCGGAGGGCACCTGCCGGTCGCTGTCGGTCGTCACCTAGATAACGCTATCCAGCTACCGCCGGAATTCCATCGGGGTTGGCCGCAAAGTCACACCCCCGAACGCAAGCATGGTGCCCTTACTCGCGTCTGACGCGAGTAAGGGCACCATGCTCGGATTCTCAAGGGGCCAGGCGCTCGATGTTCCACGCCTCGTGGCGGTGCCGGAAGCGCAGCCGGTCGTGCATCCGGTCGCGGCGGCCCTGCCAGAACTCGACCTCCTCGGGCCTGATGCGCCAGCCGCCCCAGTGCGGCGGCACCGGGATCGGCCCGTCCTCGCCGAACTGCCGCTCGACCCCGGCGAGCGAGGACTCCAGGCTGTTCCGGCCGCTGACCACGGTCGACTGCGGCGATGCCCACGCGCCCAGCTGCGAGCCGCGCGGGCGCTGCGCCCAGTACTCCGCGGTCTCCGCCAGGTCGACCTTCTCCACCTGGCCGCGGACGTGCACCTGGCGGTGCAGGCCGTACCAGGGGAACGTGGCCGAGGCGTACCGCGTGGACCGCAGGTCGTGGCTCTTGTTCGAGGTGTAGTTCGTGTAGAAGACAATGCCCCGCTCGTCGATGCCCTTGCAGAGCACCGAGCGGGAAGACGGCCGGCCCTTGGCGTCGGCGGTCGCCAGCACCATGGCGTTCGGCTCGACGAGGCCGGCACCGGTGGCGTCCTCCAGCCAGCGCAACAGCTGCGCGTGCCAGGTGTCGGCCAGTTCCGATTCGTCCAGGGCCCCTACTTCGTAGGAGACCCGCATGGCAGGCAGGGCGATGTTCTCTGCGGACATCGGGCTGGCACCTCCACCGTCATCAGGGCATTGTCAATGGACGTTAGGGGCTCACACGGAGTTTGGAAAACCGCCTGCGTGGTGATGCGTGACACGACCCACAGTATTAGGTTCGAAATTCACGATCACCTGACAAACGAAATCGATACAGAATGCCCTTTTGCGACACGTGACGCAGGACACTGCGAACTGCGATTGCCGTAGGGGCTTGCACAGGGGGAACCTCTCGTCCAAAAGAATTCCTTCTTCAGCCGTCAACCGCAGGAGAAAGTGAGGACGGCGTGCACAACGCAGTGCAATCGGGCGCGACCGCGACCGCCGAAGTACCCGCCGCTGAGCAGGCGTTTCGGCCTGGACTCGAAGGCGTGGTCGCCTTTCACACGGAAATCGCGGAACCGGACAGAGATGGTGGCGCTCTTCGATATCGCGGTGTCGATATCGAGGATCTCGCCGGCCGATGTTCTTTCGGTGACGTGTGGGGACTTCTCGTCGATGGTGACTTCACATCCGGCCTGAAGCCCGCTGAATCGATTACGATACCGATCCACACCGGGAATGTGCGGGTTGACATGCAATCCGCACTCGCCATGCTCGCCCCCGAATGGGGCCTCGCGCCGCTGCTCGACATCTCCGCCGAGGACGCGCGCGACCAGCTGGCCCGCGCCTCGGTGATGGCCCTGTCCTACGCCGCCCAGTCCGCGCGCGGCACCGAACTCCCGCCGGTCCCGCAGGACCGGATCGACCAGTGCTCGACCATCACCGAGCGGTTCATGACCCGCTGGCGTGGCGAGCCCGACCCCCGGCACGTGCAGGCGATCGACGCCTACTGGGTGTCCGCCGCCGAACACGGATTGAACGCCTCCACCTTCACCGCCAGGGTGATCGCCTCGACCGGTGCCGACGTCGCCGCCTGTCTGTCCGGTGCCATCGGCGCCATGTCCGGCCCGCTGCACGGCGGCGCCCCCGCCCGGGTCCTCCCGATGATCGAGCAGGTTGAGCAGCTCGGCGACGCCCGCAAGGTCGTGGAGAACATCCTGGACAACAAGGAGCGGCTGATGGGCTTCGGGCACCGGGTCTACCGGGCCGAGGACCCGCGGGCCCGCGTGCTGCGCCGCACCTGCCGTGAGCTGGGCGCCGACCGCTACGAGGCTGCCGCCGAGCTGGAACAGGCGGCCCTGACCGTGCTGCGCGAGCGGCGGCCCGACCGCGCGATCGAGACGAACGTCGAGTTCTGGGCCGCGGTGATCCTGGACTTCGCCGAGGTGCCGATCGACATGATGCCCGCGATGTTCACCTGTGGCCGTACCGCGGGCTGGAGCGCGCACGTCCTGGAGGAGAAGAAGACCGGCAGGCTGATTCGCCCGTCCGCCAAGTACATCGGCCCCGCACCGCGCAACCCCGACGAGGTCGCCGGCTGGAAAGCCTGATCGGAGCCAAACTGTGACCACGTGGCGGTGTGGCGTGCACCGGCCGGTGCACGC
>QZFT01000072.1 GCA_003600225.1 Pseudonocardiaceae bacterium YIM PH 21723 | reverse complement strand
TCTAATGTTAATCTCAAAGGAACCCTAGCCGGCTGATGTCCTCACCCGGCATGGGGGTTCTAACCAAACAAGCTCTATCTGGCTACATTCGGTACACTGTTGAGTTCTCAAAGAACACACGCTCACCATTACCTCGCGGTGTTATCCGCTCAGCTCAGGGGCTGTATTTTCGTTTTAAGCTTTGTTGTTGCTGCGAAAGCTTAGCGGCTCCGTTTTCCGCTTGTCAAATCGGGGTTTTTTCGATCTTTACCGACCGTTTACCCTGTTTGAGGCAAGCCAGAACCGCTATTTAATTTTCGCTTTTTTGCACATTCCGCATTGTTGCGGGCGGAACGTTATCCGGTGCGATTTCGCTTTGTCAAATCGGCTCGAAGGCCAGGTTTGAACTGCTCGTCCCGGTGGAGGCGCCTACCGTATCAGCCGCTCTCGCGGCCGTTTCAGGCACCCCGGTATGTGGTTCTCAAGATTTCGTGTCTCGCGCTGGCCTCGTGGTCTTGCTGAGTCCGTGTCGCGGTGACAAGAAGAAATTTACGCTGGGGCCGACGGGAAGTCAAATCGCCGCAAACGACCCCGCCCTGCAAATGAATTCGCAGGTCAGCAGCCCCCTCGGGGCTCACTGAACACGTTATCGCAGGACCTCAACGCCTGCAGTGTGACGCTTGCCACGCCGAACGACCAACCAGCGTCCATGCAGCAGGTTCTCCGACTGCACAGACCACGTCTCATCTGCGATTTTGCTGTTGTTCACGTAGGCGCCACCCTCCTTCACGGTGCGTCGGGCGGCTCCCTTACTATCCGCCAACCCGCAGCTGACCAGCAGATCCACGATGGTCGGTGCGTCGGACAGCTTGACCTGCCCGGTCTGCGTCTCGGACAGCGCCGCGGTCAGCGTCCCCTCGTCCAGCTCGGACAACTCCGCCCGGCCGAACAACGCCTGGCTGGCCAGCTGCACCTGCTGGGTGGCCTGCTCGCCGTGCACGAGGTTGGTGAACTCCTCGGCCAGCCGCTTCTGCGCGGTCCGCAGGTGCGGGGCCTCTTCTGTCTGCTTGGTGATCTCGTCGATCTCCTCGCGGGACAGGAAGGTGAACATGCGCAGGTAGGTCAGTGCGTCGGCATCGCCCACGTTGATGAAGTACTGGTACCAGGCGTACGGCGAGGTCATCTCCGGGTCGAGCCAGACATTGCCGCCGCCGGTGGACTTACCGAACTTGCGGCCCTCGGAGTCGGTCACCAGCGGCACGGTCAGCGCGTGCGCGTGCCCGCCATCGGTACGCCGGATGAGCTCGGCGCCGCCGACGATGTTGCCCCACTGATCCGAGCCACCGATCTGCAGTGAGCAGCCGTGCTTGCGGAACAGCTGCAGGTAGTCGTGCGACTGGAGCAGCAGGTAGCTGAACTCGGTGTAGGAGATGCCCTCCCCGTCCAGCCGGCGCTTGATCGTCTCCCGGCCGAGCATGACGTTGACCGAGAAGTGCTTACCGACATCGCGCAGGAAGTCCAGGACGGACAGGTTGCCGGTCCAGTCGAGGTTGTTCTCCACGATGGCGCCGGTCGGCGAGTCGTCGAACTCGACGAAGCGCTCCAGCTGGCCGCGGATCCGGCCGGCCCACTCGCCCACGACGTCGGCGCTGTGCAGCGACCGCTCCCCCACGTCACGCGGGTCGCCGATCATGCCGGTGGCACCGCCGGCCAGGACGATCGGCCGGTGGCCTGCCTTCTGGAAGCGACGCAGCAGCAACAGCGGGACCATGTGACCGGCGTGCAGGCTGGGCGCGGTCGGGTCGAAACCGGCGTAGAGGGTGAGCGGTCCCTTGTCCAATGACTCGCGCAGCGCGTCGATATCGGTGGACTGCGCGATCAGGCCGCGCCAGGACAGTTCATCAAGGATGTGCTCGCTCACGGAACACATCTTGCCTGATGACCACAACCGCTTTCATCGAGCTGTAGGTTGCCGACATGAGCGGTAACCGGTGGTGGCCCGTCCCGGTCATCGCACTGATAGCGGTGGCATTGGGTGTGCTGGCCAAGGTCGGGGATCAGTCCCCGGAGCTCCACGGCCTGGTCAGCTCGGGTGGTCCCTATGTTCTGGTGATGACCCTGGCCGGCCGGTTGTGCGGCTCGGCGGTGACCGCCGTGGTGGCCACGGTCCCGGCCTCGCTGCTGTTCACCGTCGCTTACTACCAGGCGAGCGTGGCTTTGGAGGGCGTGCCCGGTACCGATGAGCTCATCCAGAAATGGATCGTCGCGGGGTTGGTCGTCTTCACCGGAGCGCTGCTGGCCGGGTATCTGCAACGCTCGGGACGGCTGATCGGCTACGTGGGACCGGTGCTCGTGTTGCTGGCTGAGGCCGGCTACCTGCACATCGTCGATCCGTTCGGCAGCGCGCTACCCGGCGGGTTCGACCTGGCCGGTGGCCTGGTGCTGCTCGCGGCGGCGCTACGCGAGAAGCTCAAGGTCTAGCTTCGGCGTCCCGGGTCCGTAGGCGTTGGACCTGGCCGCCGCCCGGCGCAGGGCGGGGATGGCGGTGATGATCCGCAGTGGCAAGGCCGGGGTGTACGGCTTGTTCGAGGCGAGCCGGCGCGCGGTGCCGCGTTCGATCATCACCTGGCGCTTCTGTACCGAGGCGATCGCCGGTTCCCGCTCCGCCTGGATGGCGGCGAGCACCTCGGTGCCGACCTGTCCCTCGCGCAGCGCCGGGATGAGGTGGTTCGCGGCGACCACCGCGTCCTGGATGGCCATCAGAATGCCGTTGCCACCGACCGGGCTGATCACGTGCGCGGCGTCGCCGATGAACAGCAGTCCCGGTTTGTACCAGCGCTCCAGGCGCGCGATCTGCACGGACAACAGGCTGGTCTGCGACCAGTCGCCGATCAGCCGGGTGCGGTCGGCCAGCCATGGGACGAGGTCGGCGATCCCGGCGCGGAGCCGCTCGATGCCGCCCGCCTTGAAGTCGGGGAAGCCGCCCTTGGGCAGGTTGTAGCCGATCTGCCAGTCGTCGTCCCGGCCGAGCAGGCCGATGTAACTGCCTCGCCCGAAGAACAGCGAGACGTCGCCGTCCGGTGGATCGGTCTCCAGGCGGGGCAGCTTGCTCCACACGATGTCCAGGTTGCCGCCGAGCACGGTCAGGTCCATCTCGGCCAGCCGGCGCATCCGGGAGAACCGGCCGTCCGCGGCGATCACCAGGTCGGCGGGCAGCTCGTGCTCACCGTCGGCGTCCCGGTAGCGGACGCCGTGCTCCAGCAGACCGGTGACCTTGGCGTTCATTCGCAGGTCGAAGGTGTCCAGGCGAGTGCCATGACCTGCGAGGAAGTCCAGGAACCGGCTCTGCTGCATGATCGCCACATACGGATAGCTGCCACCGATGCCGGAGTAGTCCGCGGTGGTGTACCGCCTGCCATCGGCGTTGATGTGGAAGCCCTTGGCCTTGTAGTGCGGCAGTGCCAGGAGCTCGTCGACCAGGCCGAGCTGTTCCATCAGCTCCAGGGTGGCCGCGTGCAGCGAATCACCGCGGAAGTCGCGGTCGAAGTCGGCCTGCGCCTCCAGCACGGTGACCTTGATACCGGCCCTGGCCAGCAGATATGCCAGAACGAGCCCACCGGGACCACCACCGACGACCACGACCATGAACAGAATCTATAGAAACTGCTCCCAGTTGGCCGGGTCAGCGCTCGGATCGTGATGTCAGGCCAGGCATTCGGGGACGGTGAGCAGGAGTTCGTCGGCCACCCGGCGGACCGGCGGCCACTGCCCCCTACCGGGGCGCACCTGGAGGAACATCCGCCTGGTCAGCGCGTCGCCGGTGGCCGGGATGTGGGTGATTCGCGGATCGTCGCGGCGCAGGCCGAGGCGGGGAATCAGGGCGACGCCCTGGCCGTGCGCGACGAGTTCCTGCACCAGGCGGAGGCTGTCGATCCGGTGCACCAGCCGGGGCTGGAAACCGGCCTGGCCGCAGTACCAGCGGATCAGTTCCTCCTCGTGCTCACTGGCCCGGGAGTCCATGATCCAGCCGACCTCGGCGAACCGGCGGATGTCCGCCGTGCCGTGCATCGGGTCGGCGAGCGGTGATCCGCTGGGCACGACCACGGACATGGTCTCGGTGCCCAGCAGCCGGGTGTCCAGGTCCGGTTGATAGCGGGGGCGGACGCCGTAGTCGAAGACCAGGCCCAGGTCGAGGCGGTCCTCGTGCAGCATGATCGCCACCTCGTGGGGTTCCGCCTCGTGCAGCTGCACCTCGACGCCGGGGGCGGCGTCGGCGAGCCGGTGCACAGCGGGCACCACGCCGGGCAGCAGCACCGACTGGAAGGAGCCCACCCGCACCACGCCCACCGGATTGTCGCCGTCGCGCAGTTCCAGCCGGGCGGCCTCCACCGCGGCGAGGATCAGGTCGGCCCGGTCGACGAGGCGCTGGCCGGCCGGGGTGAGCCGCACCCGGCGGCCGTCGCGTTCCAGCAGGGTGGTGCCCGCCTCCCGTTCCAGCACGGCCAGCTGGTGAGACACCGCCGAGGTGCTGTAGCCGGTGGCGGCGGCCACCGCGGCCATGGTGTGCCGGTGACACAGCTCGACCAGCAGGCGCAGCCTGTGTAGTTCCACCATCCCATTTTTTCACATGATCCATGCGGAAACATGCGATGGACGTACATGGATGGCACCCCGTGAAATGGGGCCATGGGGATGTCACGTTCTGTGGCCCTGGTGGGCCTGTCGATTCTGTCGGTGCAGTTCGGAGTGGCGTTGGGCGCGCGGCTGGCGCCCGAGTTGGGCACCGTGGGCACGGTGGCCCTGCGGATGGGGATCGCCGCCTTGGTGCTGCTGGTGCTGGTCCGGCCGCGGGTGCGGGGGCTGACCAGGAACGACTGGCTGGCGGTGCTGGCGCTGGGGGCGGCCAGCGTGGTGACGACGACCGCGTACCTGTGGTCGGCGACGCGGATTCCCCTGGGTACGGCGACCGCGCTGGAGTTCCTGGGACCGATGATGCTGGCGGTGCTGCGCGCGCCCAGCCGGTCGGCGATGTTCTGGCCGTTGCCCGCGGCGGCCGGAGTGCTGGCGTTGACCCGCCCGTGGGATGGCGAGCTGGATCCGCTCGGGGTGGGCCTGGCGTTGTTCGCCGGCGTGGCCTGGGCGCTGTACTTCCTGCTCACCAGCACAGTGGCCCGGCGGTTCGACGGTCTGCAGGGCATCGCGTTGTACATGCCGGTGGCCGCGCTGTTGGTCGCGCCCGTGCTGCCGGATGCCGTGGCGCGGTTGACGCCGCACACGCTGTGGCTGACCGTGCTGATGGCGATCCTGGTGCCGCTGATCCCCTATTCGCTGGACATCCTGGTGCTCCGGCGGATCCCGGTCGCGCTGATGGGGACGCTGATCAGCATGGAACCGGTGGTGGCGGTGTTCATCGGCTACCTGGTGCTCGGTCAGCGGCTCGGGATGGTCGAGCTGCTCGGCATCCTGGTGATCTGCGTGGCCTGCGCGGGCGCGCTAGGCACTTCGCGTGCGGCGGGTACCGCGCCGGTAGGTGCTGACGGCGGGGTTGTCGGCCTCCCAGTAACGCCAGGGGACCTCCATCGCGGTGGCGACACCCACGCGGGGGCCGGTGTGGATGCGCTCGGGGTCGACCGGGTCGCCGGGGATGAGCCGCACCCGGGAAGCCGGGTCGGTCAGGTCGACGCCGTCGTCGTCCCTGGTCAGGCCTAGTACCGAGCACAGGCGGGCCGGGCCCTTCCCGATCTCCGCGTCGTTGCGGGCGCGCGGCCGGCGGACCCGGGCCGCGTCCAGGCCGTCGACGATCTCCCCGGCGCGCAGCAGTACCGCGCCGGGGACGCCGTCGACCAGGCAGACGATGTTGGCGCAGAAGTGCATGCCATAGACGAAGTAGACGTACAGGTGGCCCGCCGGGCCGAACATGACCTTGTTCCGCTCGGTGCGCCCCCGGTAGCAGTGCGAGGCGGGATCGTCGAAGCCGCGGTAGGCCTCCACCTCCACCAACCGCACCCGGATGGTGCCCTCCGGCGTGTCCGATTCGAGCAACGCGCCCAACAGCAGCGGCGCGGCCGAAACAGGGTCGATCGCCAGAGCTTGCCTGCGCATGAGCTCCACGTCCCCGAACCTAGTGGAGTGGGAATTTCAGGACCGCGGCGGGCTGCCGCCGCGGCGCTCGACCGCCGGGGGCACACCGGAACGGGCTGCGACTGGCCGTGTACCCCTGGCGGGAGGCGACGGCGAGCAGCCCGAGGCCGGGACGTCGTTTCCCTGTGTGGGAGATACGTTTCACGACTGGGAAACTCACCTGGTCGGGCAGGTCCAGGACATCGGCAGCGGTCCGGCGGAGCCGACGACGGTGCCCTTGTCGTTGATCCAGGTCGCCTTGGTGCCCGGGCCGAGCTGCTGCACGGCGCCCTGCTGACGCAGCACGGCCGCCTGCCCGTCGAGCCGGCCGACGATCAGGCCGTCCTTGTTGATCGACGCGGGTTCGAAGCCCGCCGGCAGCACCCGGGGCGCCCCGGCGTTGTGCCACACCACCCACTGCTGCGGGCCGGCGGCGGTGCCGATCTGGCCGATGATCCACTCACCGGACACGTGCTTCGCCCAGGAGTCGGTGCTGCCCTCGGGCAGCGGCAGCAGGGTCTCCTTGTCCTTCAGGTAGGTGGCGGCGCGGGTGTGGCCGTCGTCGGTGGCCCAGTCCACGACCAGGCTCGAGTCGTCGGTGATGCCCGCCAGGTCACGGAACCGGCTGTGCCGCAGATCGTCGGCGGCCGTGGCGCCCGGCGCCCACTGCAGGTAGTGCCGATCATGGCCGTCGTACCCGGAGGCGACGATGTCACCGCGGGCGTTGACGCCCTTGACCTCGCCGCTGATCACGCCCTCGGGCAGGGCGAGCTCGGTGATCTGACCGTCCTTGATGGTGATCACGTGCAGGGGGGCGTCGGAGTTCTGGATGCCGATCGATCCGGCGGCCCGGCCGGTGGCGTCGGCGCCGCGCAGCCACAACAGGTTGACGCCCTGTTCCAGCGGGGTGGCGGTGAGTTTGATGCCCTGCCAGCGCAGCAGCTGGGCCTGGGATCCGTCGTCCGAGGAGCCGAGCACCTCGTCGGTGGCGGTGACGATCTGCGGCAGGACACCCGGCAGGCCGAGGTGTTCCAGCTCGAGCCCGGTCCAGGTGCACCCATCCACCGATCGCGGGGCACCCGCGCCGATCATGCTGCCGGCCGCCATGCTGATGGCCAGTACCGTCGTCCACGTCCGAACTCGCACGCCCGTCCCCCTAACACCGTGTCGGCTGGGGACGTTATCGGGTCGTGATCACCTGTGCAGGGCGTTTCCGCAGGTAAACCACTCGATCAGGTCATGGGAAGTCCGTCAGCAGCGCTACTGACGGACCATGTCGTGCCTTAGAAGGCGAAGACGGCTCCGGTGGCGGTCAGCATGACGCACCGGGTCGGGTACTCGTGCTCGAAGATCTTCTTACCGTTGCGGTAAGCGGTCGCGATGACCGGCTGGTACTCCCGGGTACAACCCTGAAGGGTCTCCGGGATCTTGCCGATATCACCGTTCGCGGCGGCCAGATCGGCGCAGGCGTCGGACGCCCTGGGATGGTCGCCACCCACCGGATCGCAGGTCAGCTGCGCGGAGCGCGACGCACCACCGTCGACCTCGGTGACGGCCAGTCGATAGCGGTCGACGGCGATGGCGGCACTCTCGGCGGAGGCGGCACACCCGGTGATCAACACCAGGCCGGCGGCCAGCAGCAGAGACTTCATGGACCTTTCTCCTACTCCTCGTCGGGCAACACCTGCACTACGTACGAGCCGGGTCCCGGGATACGGGAATTGGTCCTGTCCGGAACCTGCCGGGTGACCGCCAGTTGTAGCAAAAGTAATACGGAAGTATGACGACTCAATAACTCCCCCCGACATAACGTGCCCTTATGCGACGAACCCTGCCTCTCGTCGCCGTAGCCGCCATGACCCTGGGTCTGGCGACTGTGGTGACACAAGACCCCCTGCACATCCTGCCCGCCGCCGCGGCCGCCGACCGGACCCTGCTGGCCGACAGCAACCGCGACGGTGTGGCCGACGACAAGGACGCGAGCACCGACCAGGAAGCCCTGTTCCTGCCGAACCTGGACGACAGCTCCCGCCGCTGTGTCGTCACCCAGGCCGACCTCACCGCGTCCGGCACCGCGACGGACACCCGCCTCGCGGCCTGCAACGACGCCGCCGACGAGATCGTGAACGGCGCCGAGGACCTCAAGGACCTGGCACCGCTGCGACTGCGCCCGGCCGAGGCCACCGGAGCCGGCCAGATCAAGGCCGACACCGACAAGGTCCGGCTGTTCGTGCAGCGAGCCGGCAACTGGGTGTCCCTCGGTTCCGGTGGCGTGCTCACCCAGCAGGAGCTGAAGGACGGCGTCGAGCTGCGCCTCGAAGGCAAGGACCTGCTGCGGAACAAGGCCGTGTGGAACGGCCAGGCCACCGTCACCGTGACCCGGCCGGGTGGTGTCACCGAGTCGGTGAAGCTGCGGGTGGCTCCGGCGCTGCTGCAGAACGACCTGCGCGCGCCGAACACCGTGGTGACCAGCAAGGGAGGGAGCGCCTCCGGGTACTCCGCGTTCCTGCGGGACCTGCAGGCGGCGGGCGCGAACGCGCAGGCCTGGCACGGGGACACCTGGGCCCAGGACACCGCGGAACCGGCCACCGCATCCGTGCCCGGCCCCGGTGGAACGCCCCGGGTCATGCGCGTGGTGATCCGCTCCGGTAACTACGACACCCGGCAACGCGGCCGGGAATGGTTCCAGCAGCGCGGACCCGGTCTGGCGGTCGTGCAGCACTCGCCGAACCAGCAGACCGCCGGTGAGGACACGTCGCTGAACTCCACCGGCAACACCGAGGGCCTGCCGCCGTACCCGGGCCACCCGAACGGGCGACCGTTGTGGGGTGGCGCGAGCCGGCAGATGGACGCGAACTTCCAGTCGCTGCTGAGCGCCCAGTACGACAGCGCGCCGATCAAGATCGACACCGACTGGCTGGGCGTCGGGCACACCGACGAGACGCTGCACGTCATCCCGTCGAAGAACAAGCTGGGCTGGACCTTCATGGTCGCCGACCCGCGGCTCGCGGTGAAGCTGCTGCGCACCGCGGACCAGAACGCGCGGCTGTACTCGGACACCAGCACGCCGGGTCAGACGGTGCGCGAGGCCCTCGCGGACTCGACGTTCCTCGCGGACAACGAGGAGGCCGCCGGGCACATCGACAAGCAGATCGCGGTGCTGCTGCGCGAGACCGGGCTGACCGACGCGGACCTGGTCCGGGTGCCAGTGCTGTGGGAGTCGGAGTCCGGCTTCGGCATCGCGGCCGCGGCGAACCCACGGGATCACTTCATCCCCACTCCGGGAGTCTCGCGGATGGCGGGCAAGTACTTCGGCGCGGCGAGTGCCAGCATCCCGAACGGCATCTCGCTGGGCGGCGGCGTGCTGGCGTTGCCGAAGCCGCACGCGGTGGGTGACGTATTCGAGAAGGCGACCACCGACGCGCTCAAGGGCTACCCGGTGACGGTGCGCTGGGTCGAGGACTGGGACTACCTGCACCGCAACCGCGGTGAGGTGCACTGCGGGACGAACGCGCTCCGCGAGCCCACCAACGCCGCGTGGTGGAAGTAACCTGATTCCGGAGTGGGCGGTATTCCGCATACCGCCCACTCCGGATCAATACTCTGGTCGCCATGCGACGCTCTTTGTCCCTGGCCATCGCGGCCACCCTGACCGTGGGCCTGGCCCCCGTGGCGACCGCCGTTCCACTGCCGCTGCTCCTAGCCGACAGCAACCGCGACGGCGTCGCCGACTTCCGCGACGCGGGCAGCCGGCAGGACGCGATCTTCCTGCCGAACCTGGATGACAGCGCGCGCCGGTGTGTGCCGACCGAGGCGGACCTGTACGGACCTGCCCCGGCCGCCGACGTGCGGATGGCCGCCTGCAACGACGCCGCCGACGAGGTGGTGAACGGCGATGAGGACCTGAAGGACCTGGCGCCGTTGGTCCTGCGTCCGGCCAAGGTCAGCGGCCCGGGACGGATCAGCGCCGACACCGACAAGGTCCGGCTGTTCGTGCTGCGCGACGGTCAGTGGATCTCCCTGGGCACCGGTGGGGAACTGTCCGAACAGGAGCTGCGCCACGGTGCGCAGCTGCGCTTGGAGGGCAGGGACATCGTCCGGGATCGCGCCGCGTGGAACGGGCGGGTGACCGTGACCGTGTCCCTGCCTCGCGGACGGTCGGACTCGGTGCGGCTGCGGGTGGCTCCGGTGCTGCTGCAGAACGATCTGCGCGCGCCGACCATGGTGGTGACCAGCCGGCTGGAGGGCACACCCGGCTACCGGGATTTCCTGGGTGGTCTCAAGGCGACGGGTGCCGATCCGCAGATCTGGGGTGACGCCGAGATCTGGATCCAGGACACCGCCGAACCGGCCACCGCCGCCATGCCCGGACCGGGTGGGGTGCCGCGGGTGATGCGGGTGGCGTTGAAGGCCCCCAACTACGACCGGCGTGGGCGGGGCCGGGAATGGTTCGGCCAGCGTGGGCCGGGGGTCGCCATCGTGCAGACGCCACCGAGTGGCGACACCACCAGGGACTTCTCGGTGAACTCCACCGGGAACCTGGAAAGCCTGCCGCCGTATCCGGGGCACCCCCTTGGCCGGCCGTTCTACGGCAGCGCGAAGCGGGAGGTGGACCCGGTGTTCCAGACCCTGCTCAAGTCCCAGTACGACAGCCCGCCGGTGATCATCGACACCGACTGGCTGGCGGTCGGGCATGTCGACGAGACGCTGCACGTCATCCCCGCCGCGAACCGGCTCGGCTGGACGCTGATGGTCGCCGACCCCCGGCTCGCGGTGAAGCTGCTGCGCGGCGCCGACCAGGACGCGCGGCTGCACTCGGACACCAGCACTCCCGGACGGACCGTGCGGGAGAACCTGGCCGACCCGGTTTTCCTGGCGAACAACGAGGAGGCGGCCGGGCACATCGACCGGCAGCTCGCGATCATGCTCCGGGAGACCGGCCTGCGGGACTCGGACCTGGTGCGGGTTCCGGTGCTGTTCGGCGAGCCCGCGCCGCCGGACCCGGAGGGCGGCACCCCCACCCAGACCACGCGATACGCGGCGGGGAAGACCCTGGTCGCGGCGTCCGCGGACATCGTCAACGGGATCTCGCTGTCCGGTGGGGTGCTGGCGCTGCCGAGACCACACGCGGTGGATGACCTCTTCGAGCGGGCCACCGAGCAGGCGCTGCGCGGTCACCCGGTGACGGTGCGCTGGGTGGAGGACTGGGACTACCTGCACACCAGGGAAGGCGAGATCCACTGCGGGACCAACGCGTTCCGCGAGCCCACCGTCGCCGCCTGGTGGAGGTCCTAAGAGGTCGCGCAGATAGGGGCTGCCGTAGCGAGCGGTGGCCAGGTGGATGAAGCGCAAGGCGGAGGAGGAAGACATGGCGGAGCCATGACGACCGACGACAACGCCGCGATTCGCCGCCTGGGCGCCGCGCAGTAGGCATGCCCTATCTGCGCGATCTCTAAGGCAGGGTCGCGGTGTCGACGGCCTGGAGCCGGTTGGAGCCGAAGACCGTGGTCAGCACGGTCTTCCCATCCGGGCTCTGGGCCATTTCGCGCGGGAACACACCGGTCGGAATCCGGCCCAGGCTGCGCCCGGCCCGCACGTCGATGACCGTCAGGCCGGTGCTGGCGCCCGGACTGTTCCGGCGGTTGGAGTCGGCGGTGAGGATGCGGGTGCCACCCCGGGCGAAGCTCAGCCCGACGGGCGCGGTGCCGACCTGCACCGAGGTCAGCAGTTCGGTGGTCGCGGCGTCGAAGGCCAGCAGCGCGTTGCTCCCCCGGGCGGTCACCCAGACCGTCTTACCGTCCGGGGCGACGGCCACCCGCACCGGTTCGCAGCCGGCGGGCACGTTGGTGCGCAGCGCATCGGCGGGGGTGGTCTGCAGGGTGGCGACGTCGATCGTGCTCAGCACGCCGGCCGGCCCGTTGTCCGCGTCCCGCTGGCTGGTGGCGTAGAGGGTCCTGCCGTCCGTCGACAGGGCGGTACCGACGACCAGGCGGCCCAGCGGCAGGTGACCGACAAAGGCGGAACTGCGCAGGTCGAAGACCTGGATACCGCCGCGATCGCCGGTCTGCGGGGTGCCGTACTCCTGGCTGACGAAGGCGTACCGGTCGTCGGCGGAGATCAGCACCTGGATGGCCTGGTCGCCGCCGTCACCGGTCAGCGTGCCGAGGACCGCGTCCGGGGAACCGGCGATCGTGCGGGCGGTGTCCAGGACCAGGGCCCCGGTGCCCGCGGCGACGATCAGCCGTTGCCCGTCGTGGGTGACGGCGAGTCCGGCGGCCGCCTCGGTGGGCAGTGGAACCCGGCGGACCGAGCCGCCGGACAGCACTCCGACGGCGTTGCCCAGGGTCACGAACGCGGTGTCGCCCCGCGGGGTGTAGGCCACGGCGAAGGGGGCGGCGGGTAGGTCGATGTTCTCGGAACGAACGTCGCCGAGAACCGGCTGGGCCGGTGCGGTGCCCTGACAGCCGGGCGGCATCGCGGTGGCGGGAGCGGTGAGCGTGCTCATCACCATCGCGATGCCGACTACCAGTTTGAGCATGAAAGAACGGTACTAGGCGAGGCGCTTCTTCAGGTCGGCCAGCCGGGATTCGAGGCGGGCGAGCTGGTCGGCGACCCGGGCGGGGGCGGTGCCGCCGTAGGCGTCGCGGGAGGCGATGGAGCCCTCCACGGTGAGCACCTCGCGGACCTTCGGGGTGAGTGCCGGGTTGACCTCGGCGAACTCGGCGTCGGTGAGGTCCTCCAGACCCTTGTGCCGGCCCTCGGCGACCCGGACGCATTCGCCGGCGGCCTCGTGGGCGACGCGGAACGGGACGCCTTCGCGCACCAGCCACTCGGCGATGTCGGTGGCCAGGGTGAAGCCGGCCGGGGCGAGTTCGGCGAGCCGCTCGGTGTGGAAGGTGAGCGTGCCGAGCATGCCCGCCATCGCCGGGAGCACCAGTTCCAGCTGGTCGGCGGAGTCGAACACCGGCTCCTTGTCCTCCTGGAGGTCCCGGTTGTACGCGAGGGGCTGCGCCTTCAGCGTGGCCAGGAGGCCGGACAGGTTGCCGATGAGCCGGCCGGACTTGCCCCGCATCAGCTCGGCGACGTCCGGGTTCTTCTTCTGCGGCATGATCGAGCTGCCGGTGGCCCAGGCGTCGTGCAGCGTGGCGTAACCGAACTCGGCCGTGGTCCAGATGATCACTTCTTCGGCAATCCGGGACAGGTTGACGGCCAGCATGGAGAGCACGAAGGCGAACTCGGCGGCGAAGTCCCGGGACGCGGTGCCGTCGATGGAGTTCTCGGTGGGACCGTCGAAGCCGAGGTCCTTGGCGATGGCCTCCGGGTTCAGGCCGAGGCTGGAGCCGGCGAGGGCTCCGGCGCCGTACGGGGACAGCGCGGCGCGCTTGTCCCAGTCGGCCAGCCGGTCCAGGTCGCGGCTCAGCGACTGGGCGTGCGCCAGGAGGTGGTGCGCGAGCAGCACCGGCTGGGCGTGCTGCAGGTGGGTGCGGCCGGGCATGGCGGCGGCCGGGTGCGCCTTGGCCTGGGCGATGAGCGCGTCGATGACCTCGACGGTGCCCTGGCCGACGCGCTTGGCGGCGTCCCGCAGCCACATCCGGAACAGGGTGGCGACCTGGTCGTTCCGCGAGCGGCCGGCCCGCAGTTTGCCGCCGAGGTCGGCTCCGGCGATGTCCAGGAGGCCGCGTTCCAGGGCGGTGTGCACGTCCTCGTCGGCCAGTTCGGGGGTGAACTCCCCCGACTCGACCTTGGTGGCGAGCTCGTCCAGCGCCTCGTGCATGCGGCGCAGTTCGTCCGCGGTGAGCAGTCCCGCTCCGTGCAGCACGCGGGCGTGGGCCTTCGACCCGGCGATGTCGTACGGCGCCAGGCGCCAGTCGAAGTGGGTGGACAGGCTCAGCCGGGCCATCGCCGCTGCGGGTCCGGACTCGAACCGCCCGCCCCACAGTGCGGTCGGGGCGTTCTCACTGCTCACTGCTGAAGTTACCTTTCTTGGTCGCGAAGTTGACGATGTTCGGGCTTCGCCGCGAACATCGTCAACTTCGCAGCGTGTGTCTTAGCCCTGGGCCTGGTCGCGCTTGGCGGCGACCTTGGTGGGCAGGCCCCACAGCTGGACGAAGCCCTTGGCGAGGGTCTGGTCGAACTCGTCGCCCTCGTCGTAGGTGGCCAGGTTGAAGTCGTACAGGCTGGCGCTGCTGCGCCGGCCGGTGACGACGGCCTTGCCGGCGTGCAGCGTCATCCGGATGTCGCCGGTGACGTGGGTCTGGCTACTGGCGATGAAGCTGTCCAGCGCGGCGCGCAGCGGGGAGAACCACAGGCCGTCGTAGACCAGCTCGGTCCAGCGCTGCTCCACCTGCCGCTTGAACCGGGCGAGGTCCCGCTCGACGGTGACGTTCTCCAGCTCCTGGTGCGCGGCGATCAGCGCGAGCGCACCCGGAGCCTCGTACACCTCACGGCTCTTGATGCCGACGAGCCGGTCTTCGACCATGTCCAGCCGGCCGACGCCCTGGGCACCCGCGCGCTTGTTGAGCTGCTGGATGGCCTCCAGCATGGTGACCTTCTGGCCGTCGATGGCCACCGGGGCACCGGCCTCGAAGGTGATGACGACCTCGTCGGCCTCCCGCGGCACGGACGGGTCGGCGGTGTAGTCGTAGACGTCCTCGATGGGCGCGTTCCAGATGTCCTCCAGGAACCCGGTCTCCACCGCGCGACCCCACACGTTCTGGTCGATGGAGTACGGGGACTTCTTGGACACGTCGATCGGCAGGTTCCGGTCCTCGGCCCAGGCGATGGCCTTCTCCCGGGTCCAGGCGAAGTCCCGGACCGGGGCGATGACCTTGAGCTCGGGGGCGAGGGCGCCGATGCCGACCTCGAACCGGACCTGGTCGTTGCCCTTGCCGGTGCAGCCGTGCGACACGGTGGAGGCGCCGGTCTTCTTGGCGGCCTCGACCAGGTGCTTGACGATCAACGGCCGGGACAGGGCGGACACCAGCGGGTACCGGTCCTGGTAGAGGGCGTTGGCGCGCAGCGCGGGCAGGCAGTAGTCGGCGGCGAACTCGTCCTTGGCATCGGCCACGTAGGCCTCGACGGCGCCACAGGCGAGTGCGCGCTGCCGGATGACCTCCATGTCCTCGCCGTCCTGGCCGACGTCGACGGCGACCGCCACGACCTCCGCTCCGGTCTCCTCGGCGATCCAGCCGATGCCCACCGACGTGTCCAACCCGCCCGAGTAGGCCAGGACAATCCGTTCTGCCATTACTTCTTCTCCTCGTCGTGCCAGTGCTGTGGAGCGTTCTTGTTGGCCATCTCGATGAAGCGCTGGGCAAGTTCCTTGCCGGTCAGCGGTTCCCTGGCGATGACCATGAGGGTGTCGTCACCGGCGATGGTGCCGACGACTTCGTGGAGGGCGGCCCGGTCGATCGCGCTGGCCAGGAAGTGCGCGGCACCGGGCGGGGTTCGCAGCACGGCCAGGTTTCCCGAGTGGTCCGCGGAGACCAGCAGCTCGCCGAGCAGCCGGGTGAGCCGGGAAGTGCCGCCTTCGACCCCGCGGACGGGACTGCCGTCCTCGGGGATGACGTACACGGGTGCGCCACCGTCGGCGCCACGCAGTTTGACGGCGCCGAGTTCGTCCAGGTCCCGGGACAGCGTGGCCTGGGTGGTCTCGACGCCTTCGGCGAGGAGCATCTTGGCGAGTTCGGTCTGGCTGCGGATGGCCCGCTGCGATATCAGCGTGACTATCCTGCCGTGCCGGGCGACTTTGGAGGTGACCATGGGGTTACTTCGCCCCCAGCAGCCAGACGAGTAGTGCCTTCTGCGCGTGCAGCCGGTTCTCGGCCTCGTCCCACACAGCGCTGTTCGGGCCGTCGAGGACCTCGTCGGTGATCTCCCAGCCGCGGTGCGCGGGCAGGCAGTGCAGCACACTGGTCTGCACACCGGTCCTGGCCAGCAGCGCGTCGTTGACCTGGTAGGGGCGGAACGGTCCGACGCGGTCCTTGCCGTCGTTCTCCTGGCCCATCGAGGTCCAGGTGTCGGTGACCAGCACGTCCGCGCCGTCGATGGCGGGGTCCACCTCGGACACCAGGGTGACCGAACCGCCGGTCTCGGCGGCGCGGGCCTTGGCGGCGTTCACGATCCACTGCTGCGGCTGGAAGTCGACGGGCCCGGAGAGCCGGACGTGCATGCCGGCGTTGACGCCGCCCAGCATGAGCGAGTGCGCCATGTTGTTGGACGAGTCGCCGAGGTAGGACAGCGTGAGCCCGGCGAGCTTGCCGTGCCGTTCCCGGATGGTCTGCAGGTCGGCGAGCACCTGGCAGGGGTGGAACTCGTCGGTGAGCGCGTTGATCACCGGGATCCGGGAGACGGACGCCATGGCGTTCATCCGGTTCTGCGCGAAGGTCCGCCACACGACGGCGTCGGCGTACCGGCTCAGGATCCGCGAGGTGTCCTCGATGGTCTCCTCGCGGCCGAGCTGCATCATCCGGCCGTCGATGACCACGGGCTGGCCGCCGAGCTGGGCGATGCCGATCTCGAAGGACAGCCGGGTGCGGGTGGAGTTCTTCTCGAAGATCACCGCGATGGACTTGGGCCCGGCCAGCGGCTTGGGGCCGGTCCGGTCCTTCTTCAGCTCGTCGGCGAGGTCCAGGACGGTGACGAGCTCGTCGGGGCTCAGATCGTCGTCCCGCAGGAAGTGCTTGAGGGTCATGCCTTCGCTCCTTGTTCCAGCAGGCCGGGCAGATCGGCGATGAACCGATGGGCGTCCTCGTCGGCCAGCAGCAGCGCGGGAGCGAGTCGGATGGTGTCGGGCTTGACCGGGTTGATCAGGTACCCGGCGTCGGTGGCAGCGGCGTTGACCGCCGGGGCGATGGGCTGGCTGAGCCCGATGCCGATGAGCATCCCGGAGCCGCGCACGCCGCTGATCAGCGGGTGGTCCAGGTCCTCGATGCCCTTGATGATGTCCTTGCCGAGCCGGTCGGCGTTGTCGAGGAGGCCCTCGGCGGCGATGGTGTTCAGCACGGCGAGCGCGGCGGCGGCGCAGATCGGGTTGCCGCCGAAGGTGGTGCCGTGCTGGCCGGGTTCGAGCAGCGCGGCGGCGTCGCCGACGCCGAGGCAGGCGCCGATGGGCAGGCCGCCGCCGAGGCCCTTGGCCAGGGTGATCACGTCGGGTTCGATGCCCGCCTTCTGGAAGGCGAACCAGCTGCCGGTGCGGCCGATGCCGGTCTGGATCTCGTCCAGGATCAGCAGTGCGCCATGGGCGCTGGTCAGCTGCCGGGCTGCCTGCAGGTAACCGTCGGGCGCGGGGAACACGCCACCCTCACCCTGGATCGGCTCCAGGATCACGGCGGCGGTGTCGCCGTCGATGGCCGTCTGAAGTGCGGCGATGTCACCATAGGGGACGAATTCCACGCCGCCGGGCATCGGCTCGAACGGGGCCCGCTTGGCGGGCTGGCCGGTCATCGCCAGGGCACCCATGGTGCGGCCGTGGAAACCGTTCTCAGTGGAGATGATCTTCGAGCGCCCGGTGCGCCGGGCGATCTTGAAGGCGGCCTCGTTGGCCTCGGTGCCGGAGTTGCACAGCAGTACCCGGCCGCGGTCGCCGAAGCCGGTGAGCTCCAGGAGCTTCTCAGCGAGTTCCAGCACGGGCTCGGTGGCGTAGAAGTTGGACACGTGGCCCAGGCGCGCGACCTGGTCGGTGACCGCGGCGACGACATTGGGATGGCAGTGGCCGAGGCTGGTCACCGCGATACCGCCGAGGAGGTCCAGGTAGGTCTTGCCGTCGGCGTCCCAGACCTTGGTGCCGCTGCCGCCGACGAGGGTCAGCTTGGGTGTGCCGTAGTTGTTCATCAGGGCGCCGGCCCAGTGCTGCTGGCCGTCCTGGTTCGACTGGATCATGCTGCTTCCCCCGGGGTGATCATGGTGCCGATGCCGGATTCGGTGAAGACCTCGAGCAGTACGGAGTGCGCGACGCGGCCGTCGATGACGTGCGCGTGCGGGACGCCGCCCTGCACGGCGCGCAGGCAGGCCTCCATCTTCGGGGCCATGCCGGATTCGAGTTCCGGCAGCAGCTTCTCCAGCGCGGCGGCGGACAGGCTACTGACCAGGGAGCCCTTGTCCGGCCAGTTGAGGTAGAGGCCTTCGACGTCGGTGAGCACGACGAGCTTCTGCGCGTTCAGGGCGATGGCCAGCGCGGCGGCGGCGGTGTCGGCGTTGACGTTGTGCACCACGCCGTTCACGTCGGGCGCGAGCGTGGACACGACCGGGATGCGACCGGCGTTGAGGTGGTCGACGACGAGGCCCGGGTTGACCGCGACCACGTCGCCGACGAAGCCCAGGTCGACCTCGTCACCATCGACCACAGCGGTGCGCTTGGCTGCGGTGAACAGCCGGGCGTCCTCACCGGACATGCCGACGGCGAACGGCCCGTGCCGATTGATCTGGCCGACGAGTTCCCGGCCGACCTGACCGACGAGCACCATCCGGGCCACATCGAGGGTCTGCTGGTCGGTGACCCGCAGGCCGGCGATCCGGTTGCCCGCGATGCCGAGTTTGTCCAGCATGGCGGTGATCTGCGGGCCGCCGCCGTGCACGACGACCGGCCGGAGGCCGGCCAGCCGCAGGAACACCATGTCGGCGGCGAAGGCCTTCTGCAGCTCGGGGTTGATCATGGCGTTGCCGCCGTACTTGATCACGATGGTGGCGCCGTGGAACCGGAGCAGCCAGGGCAGCGCTTCGGCCAGCACGGCGGCCTTCTGCTCGCTCATGACAGCTCCTCCAGGGCGTCGGCGAACTCGCCGAGGTCGGCGTTGCGGCCGGAGGCGCCGTTGGCCAGCAGCACGGCGCCGGGCAGGACGCCCCGCAGCACGATGGCCGCGTCGGCGGCGGACAGCGTCGCGTCGGTGGTGAGCACGGCGATGCCGTCGGCCAGGTAGCCGGTGATGCTCCAGCCGTCGGCCTCGACCGTCGACTGCCGCTCGATCTTCCCGAGTACGACGGCGACCTCACCCGCGCCGATCTTGAGTGCCTCGGCGGCCTGTTCGGCGGCGGCGTGCACCTGGTCGAAGTCACCGTTGTCGGTGAAGAGCACGGCGCGCAGCGCGCCGGTGGTGAGCACCTGCCGGGACCACAGTTCCCAGCCCGCCTCGCCGGCGAACACTCCGGCGGCGGCCTCGGCGGGTCCCTCGTTGACGATGAGGGTGTCGGTCACCCGGAATCCACTGATCATGGCGCGACTCCCACCAGCGGCAGGCCCGTGGTCTCCGGCAGGCCGAGGGCCAGGTTCATGCTCTGCACGGCGGCACCGGCGGTGCCCTTGGTCAGGTTGTCCACCGCGGCGATGACAACGAGGCGGCCGGCGTCCGGGTCGACGGTCACGTTGAGCACGACGGTGTTCGCGCCCAGCACGGACTGGGTGGTCGGCCACTGGCCCTCGGGCAGCAGGTGCACGAACGGCTCGTCGGCGTAGGCGCGTCGGTAGACGGCGCGCGGGTCCTCGTCGCTGATCAGCGGGGCGCTGCAGGTGGCCAGGATGCCGCGCGGCAGAGGGGCGAGCACCGGGGTGAAGCTGACGTTCACCGGGTGCCCGGCGGCCGCGGACAGGTTCTGGATGATCTCCGGGGTGTGCCGGTGCGCGCCGCCGACGCCATAGGCGGACAGCGAGCCCATCACCTCGGCGCCCAGCAGGTTCGGCTTCAGCGACTTGCCCGCACCCGAGGTACCGGAGGCCGCGACGATCACCACGTCCGGCGCGATGAGGCCGGCCACGAGGGCGGGCGCCAGAGCCAGCGAGGCGGCGGTCGGATAACAGCCGGGGACCGCGATCCGGGTGGCGTTATGCAGTTTCTCCCGCGCGCCGGGCAGTTCCGGCATGCCGTAGGGCCAGCTGCCCGGGTGCTCCCCGCCGTACCAGCGCTGCCAGGCGGCCGGGTCGGTGAGCCGGTGGTCGGCGCCGCAGTCGACGATCACGGTCCGCGGGTCGAGTTGCGCGGCGAGCGCCGCGGAGTGACCGTGGGGCAACGCGAGGAAGACCACGTCGTGGCCGGTCAACGTTTCGGGGTTCGTGTCGCCGAGAATCCTGTCCGCCAGCGGAATGAGCTGGGGATGATGCTGCCCGAGCGGGGTTCCCGCGTTCCCGCCCGCCGTCAACGCGCCGATCTCCACGTCGGGGTGCGCGAGCAGCAGGCGGAGAAGCTCTCCGCCCGCGTACCCGCTCGCCCCAGCAACTGCCACCCGCACCATGCGAATAATTATGCACGAGCATGCAACTTCACTCAACCCGCTGTCCGAGTGAGGCGCAGGCCACTCCGTTCACCGCCTGAATCCGAACTTGGCGATGTTCGGGGAGAGCACCCGAACATCGCCAAGTTCGGAGCGAAGAGTTCAGCGCTGGAGGGTGGTGTCCAGCCAGTCGAAGGTCTCCTGGTGGAACCGGGCCATCGCGCCCATGTGGCAGTGCTCCCCCGCGCCCTCCGCCTCGGTCAGGGTGACCAGGGTGGTCGGCGCGTTGACGAGCGCCTTCTCCACGAGCTGCGGCTGACCGCGGAAGAACTGGTCGTTCTCGGCATCCAGGATCAGGGCCGGGCAGGTGATCTGGTCGGCGACGCCGTCCAGGGTGAAGGCCCGCGTCTTCCGCACGCTGTCGGCGATCGACTCGGCTCCCAGCACCCAGGTGCCATTGTTCAGCGCCCAGCGCACCTGGGTGCTGGCGAACATGATCATGGACAGTGTGGGGATCGCCGCGTAGTCGTTGCCGCTCTCGATCCAGCCCATGAGGAACTCCGGCATCGAACTGGCGTAGGCGCCATGGAAGTCGTAGACACCGTCGTCCAGGATGATCGCCGCGATCCGCTGCTCGAACGCGGCGGCCCTGGCGACCAGGTAGCCGCCCAGGCTGTAGCCGAACAGGGTGATCGCGTCGGGCGCGACCTCCGGTCGGGTCAGCGCGAAGTCGACGACCGGGGTGATCACCGCTTCCCAGTCGGGCCGGAAGGTGAGCCCCTGCTCGCGGATCACGGCGCCCTGACCGGGGCCGTCGAAGGCCAGCACGTTGTAGCCCCGGCGCAGCGCGGCGGCCGCGACCACGAAGTAGGACTCCTCGGCGGTGGAGTCGAAGCCGTTGTTGTAGATGATCGTCGGCCGCGGCGTACCGGAGTCGTCGACCAGGAACAGGTACCCGGGCAGGGTCGTGTCCTCGTACGGGATCGCGACCTGCTCGACCGGGGTGTCGAACAGCTCGATGGCGGAGACGAAGGCCTTGCGAGAGGCCTCGGAGAGGAGCTTCACCGCAGGGTCGGTGGCCGGGTTCTCCCGGCGGAAGAACTCGGCGGTGCGGTAGTAGTTCGACGCCCGCAGGAAGGCTTCCCGCGCACTGACCGCATGGCCCGCCGCCAGGGACTTCTCCGCCTGAGTGCGGACCCGCTCGGCGAGGGCCTTCCACTCGCGCAGCCAGCCGGCCTCGTCACCGTCGGCGATGGCCCCGGCGGTCATCAGGATCTCGCCGAGGTCGGCGCCGTCGTAGTTGGCGAACCCGGCGGCGCGCAGGGCCTCGAAGGAGAAGGACTCGTTCTCGAACAGGAACTTCATGACAGTTACCCCCTGAAGGTTTACGTCGAAACGGTGTCGTATCGACGTGATCGAGGATAACCACAGTCGACGTCGGAACGCAACCGTTTCGTCCTTACGCTAAAGTGGGGGCATGAGCGAACGAACCGGACGACAGCCGGCGGGGGCGGCGGTACTCCAGGAAGACGTCACGGCCGCGATCAAGGCGGCGGTCTACGAGGAGCTGGCCCGCACCGGATACGGCAAGCTGACCATCGAGGCGGTCGCCAAACGGGCCGGAGCAGGCAAGACGGCGGTCTACCGCCGCTGGCCGGACAAGCAGGCCATGGTGGTCGCCGCCCTGTCCGAGGCGGCGGTCGCGGCGATCGACGTGCCCGACACCGGAACCCTGCGCGGTGACATCACGGCATACCTGCTGAACGCGAGCGAAGCCCTGAGCCACCCACTCGCCTCGAAGATCATCCCGGATCTGCTGGCCGAGGCGACCCGCAACACCGGTCTGGCAGAGGCGTTGCTCGGCGCGATGCGCGACCCCCGGCGCGCCAAGGCGGCGATCCTGTTCACCCGGGCGACGGACCGCGGCGAGCTCGCCGCCGACATCGATCTGGAGCTGGCGCTGGACTTCCTGGGCGGCCCGCTCTACTGGCGACTGGTCATCGTCCGCAGCGAGCTGTCCCCGGACTACTACGAGCGCCTCACCGACATGATCATGTCGGCGCTGAGGGCGTGAGCCCCGCTGCGCTTCCCGAGGCCGGACAAGCGCCGTGGGCACTAAGTACCTGAAGGACGCCTTCAGGTCGCTCGCGGCAACGGCCCCGGCAGAAAAACCCGCGTGCCTGGAGTCCCGGAGTTGGCGATGTTCGGGAAAAAGCGGACCGAACCTCGTCAACTTCGGAGGCGCTGAGGGCGTGAAGGGCACCTTTCCTGTGGTGAACCCAGGAAAGGTGCCCCAACGCGGAAAAGGCCGTCGAGCACCGGCGAGGTGGTCATCGACAGCCTAGAAAGCCATGTCCGGGGTGCGGAGCTACCCACCCCCAGAAGGGGCAGCTCCGCACGGTAGGTCCGCTCGTGCCGACCCGCAGTCGACACGAACGGCCCTGGAGCCTGTGGTGGTCAGCGCGGACCACCAGCGCCAGACGGACGTGATCTCGCCCCGACAGAGAGACCATGACCGCGCCTACCGCCCCCCGGTGGGCCCATAAGATCACGAACTGGGCACGGGGGACTTCGGAAGAAGTTCTAGGTTTGGGCCGAACGGCGGTCGCGCCTTGATCAGGACGCGGCTCAGGGAACCGGATTGTGTCCGGCGAGCCCCGCCTTCCCTGCGAATCGGGCGGCGAGTTGAGTACGCGAGTTCAGGCCTAGTTTGCGATACACGTTCGTCAAATGGAAGGCCACTGTTTTGCTGGACAGAAACAGGGCTTCCGCGGCCGCCCGGTTGGTCATGCCGCTGGCGACCGCCATGGCCACCTGGGTCTCCTGCGGCGTGAGGTCCTGGGTCTGCCCGCCGAGCGGCCGGTTTCGCGGATTGACGCCGCTGGCCCGCAGCTCGGTCCGGGCCCGGTTGGCCCAGGGATTGGCCTCCAGGCGATCGAAGGTGGCCAGCGCGGCGCGCAGCGGCTCCCGGGCGGCGGCCATCCGGCCACTGCGCCGCAGCCATTCCCCGTAACATAGTTCGGTGCGGGCCTGGTCGAACGGCAGCGACAGCGACCGGTGCTCGTCCAGTGCCGCGGTGAACAGCCGCTCGGCCTCGGCGCCGGTGGCCAGCAGCGCCCGGCTGCGGGCGACCACCGCCCGGGCCCAGCTGCGACCGGCCAGCTCGGTCATCTCGATCAGGTCGTCCAGCTGCCGCTGCGCCTCCGCGCGGCGGCCGGCCCTGGCGTAGGCCTCGATGAGGTCCGGCAGCCACGGCCACAGCGCGGGCTCGCGGACCGCCCTGGCCTCGGGGCTGAACACCGCCTGCTCCAGTTCGGTGATCGCCTTCTCCACCTGGCCCTGGCCGAGCAGCAGCAGTCCCATCGCGCCGTGCGACCGGGTGCGGATGGTGTGGAAGTCGCTGCCCCCGTAGAAGCTCAGCGCCACCTGCACGTGTTCGCAGCACTCCTGTTCCCGGCCCTGCGCGGCGGCGAGCCGGGCCAGCGCGCTGCGCGGGTACGGGTGGTCGCCGTAGCTGCCGGTCTCCTCGCCCAGCACCACGCCCTCGGTGAGGTTGGCGTAGGCGGCCGGCCAGTCACCGGTGCGGAACGCCAGCTCACCGCAGATGGCCAGCGCGTACGGCAGCAGCGCGGGCGCGGTGCGCGCCCGGCAGGTGGCCACCACCGGCTCCAGGAGCTTCTGCGCCTCGGCGAACTCCTCCATGTTGATCAGGCAGTTGGCCAGCATGCTGACGTAGGCGGTGCCCACCGTGTCGTACACGTCGACGCCGCTGTGGTGGAACAGCCCGCAGGCCTCCAGGAGCAGCGGCAGCGCGCGCTCGGTCTGCCCCGCGTAGCTCAGGATGCAGCCCAGCGCGGTGAGCGCGCGGAACCGGGTGTGCACATCGCTGCCCTCGGACAGCTCGTAGGCCCGCTCCCCCGCGCGCAGGCCCGCGCCGATCTCCCGGTTCAGGAAGCAGGGCAGCGTCGCGTGTGACAACAGCCGGGCAGCCGCGTGGTCGTTGCCGGAGCGGCGCAATGCCTCGGCGGCCTCGACCAGCAGCCGATGACCGCGACCGGCTCGGCCGCACCAGATCATCGAGGTGGCCAGCAGTGCGGTGGCCTCCAGGCGCAACTGCGGATCGGTGGCCTCGGCGAGGCCCTGCTCCAGCAGCCGCACCGAGGCGTCCATCTGACAGGTCAGCTGCGCCTGGATCCCGGCCTGGACCAGGCGTTTCGCCCGCGCGCCGCCGGGGGTGGACAGCTGCGCGGAGCGCATGTAGGTGTGCACCGAGGCGCTGTAACCGCCCCGGCTGTGGGCCTGCGCCGCGGCCTGTTCCAGCAGCAACGCCACGTCGTCGTCCGGCGCCAGGCAGGCCTCGGACAGGTGGTAGGCCTTGCGGGCCAGGTCGCCGGTCACCGATCCGGCGATCGCCCGGTGGGCCTCGCGGCGCTGGGCGGGCAGCGCCGCGTCGTACACGGCGGCGCGGATCAGCGGGTGGTTGAACATCAGCCGGGTCGCGGTGAAAGTGACCAGGCCCGCGGTCTCGGCCGGTTCCAGGTCGGCGTTGGCCAAGCCCACCTGGGCAAGGGCCTCGGCCAGCAGCGGCAGTTCGTCGTGGCCGCTGATGGCGGCGACGAGCAGCGCGTCCCGGGAACGCTGCGGCAGCGCGGCGATGCGCGAGCGGAACACCGTGCCGAAGGTGGGGCCGGCGGGCAGCGGCTCGGGCAGCGGATCCAGGCCGGTGAGCTGCCTCGGGGTGAGCTGTCCGGGCACCTCGGCGAGCGCGAGGGGGTTGCCGCTGGTCCCGGCGAACAGCCGGTCCAGGACCAGTTCGGTGGGCACGGCCGAGGTCGAGCGCTGCACGATCTGGTAGGCGGACTCGCGGTCCAGGCCGGTCAGGTCGAGCCGCTGGATGGGCGCCGGCCAGGGCAGCTCGGCACCTTCCGGCCGGGTACCGAAGATCATCACGATGCCGCCCGCCGCCAGTCTCCTGGCGCTGAACAGCAGCGCCTCCAAGGAGGGGGCGTCGATCCAGTGCACGTCATCGGCGCAGATCAGCACCGGCTTGCGGTCGGCGGCGGCCGCCAGCAGGCCGAGGGTGCCGACGCACACGGCGAGCTGGCTGGGTGGCGGGCCCGGTTCCTCGGCGAGCGCGAGGGCGAGGGCCTCGTGCTGGGCGGGCACCAGCGCGCCGCGGAACTCTTCGAGGGGGCGCAGCACATCGGCGAGGGCGGCGAACGGCAGCGCCTGTTCGGCCTGGGTTCCGCAGGCGCTGAGCACGATCATGTCGGCGGCCTGCGAGACGGCGTAGTCCAGCAGCGCGGTCTTGCCGATCCCGGGCTCGCCGATGATCACCAGCGCGGCGCTCTCCCCACGCCGGGCGGCCCGCAGCATGCCGTCGATCCGGGTGCGTTGCTCGTCCCGGCCGAGCAGCGCACGCGAAGGCGTGACGAGGTCCAGGGCAGTGATGTCCTGGACAGGCCGATTCATAGTCCTCGCCAACATTCATCCCGATGCGGATCGCCGTACACACTGCCAGTCCCGGGTAGCAGGCGCTTACTCGGGGTAGTTATCGAAACTGGCACTTGCGGCAGCTGAACACAATAGTGGCTGGTCAGCGGCTGACCACCCGGTTGAGTGAGCGATCCGGGTTATCAACCGGAACGGACCAATGGTCTGGACCTGTCCACCCAGCAATCGAGTGAACTCCGCGCCCGGCCGGGAGCCGCGTACGTAGTCAGGGCGGCCGCCGACCCCCATGGATGAGGATGACGATGCTTCGCGCACTCCGTGTGCTGATCGCTCTGCTGCTCGTGTTCGCCGCCGCCGAAACCGCTCACGCCGAGCCGTATGCCGAGCGGCTCACCACCACGCTCACCGCCGGCCGGCTGCCGGACTCCCCCACGATGACCCGGACCGTGCACCTGGCGGCGGGCAGCTACACCTGGACCGTCGCGGTCATCGACCCCGCGGGCACCACCCACCAGCGCTCCCGGGGACTGATCGTCGCCGACAGCGGCTTCGACTGGACCTGCGTGCTGGAGACCGCCGACGGCCGCTACCGCAGCAACTGCCGGCTGGACGACCACAAGTTCCGTCCCGCCTATCTGACCAGCGAAGACTTTGTTCTGGACGCGGACATGATCTGGACATCGGAGATCACCGGCTGAGAGGTGCGCCGGAGATGTCCACATGTCAGACTGCGGTCATGGACTACCGCATCCTCGCCAGCATCAGTTGCCCGGCGGAGGACCTGCCCCTCGACGAGCTGCGGGTACGCGGCGCGGGGGCACTGCTGGATGAGGAGTTCGCGCAGCTCACCGAGCTGGAAGGCCCGGATGGCGAGCCGCTGGCCGCTTATGGCCATTTTCTGGCCCTGCATCCGGACGGGGTGATCGCCAGCTGGACGGTGGAGGCACCGAGTCTGGCGATCGCCGAGAGTTCGGCCCGGGTCGCGCTGCAGGAGATCCTCACCGGCAGCCGGCTGCTGGCGGACTGGACGATCGAGTCGTGCGAGGTGACGGTCAGCGATGAGGAGCTGGCCGCCGCCGCGCAGGCCGAGGACCCGGTCCCGGAGCCGACCGAGCAGGAGGTCCGGGCGCTGACCCGGGAGCAGCTGCTGCGCTCGGCCCGCTGCCTGACCGCGTTCTCGCTCGACGATTTCGGGCCGGAGGTTCCGCAGGAACACGCCCTGATGATGGCCGGATCGCTGATCGAGGCGACCGGTTTCCTGATGGGCCAGCTGCACGCGGACATCCAGCTGCTGGAGACGCACGAGGTCTCGGTCGACGAGTACCAGGCGCTCGGTGACGAGCACGACGGCCTGTGGATCATGGATGTGCTGCCGGAGCGGTTCGCCGACCGGTACTTCGGCGGCACGGTGGGCCGGATGCTGCTGACCTCGGTGACCGTGCTGGGTCACCGGCTGACCGAACCGGCCTGGCATGGCGCGCAGTCGACCGCCGAGGCGCTGGCGCTGCACCTGATCATCGGTGAGGCGAAAGGGCTGCTGGAGCACTTCGGCGTGGTGCCGATGGAGGAGTTCACCCCGGCGATGGACCGGTTCGCCACCGTCGCGCTGGCCGATGTGGACCACAAGGAACTGGGTCAGCTGTACGACCCGGACGGCGTGGACGGCCCCGACCTGTCGCTGTGGTTCACCCCCAGGGACGGCCGGCCGCCGCACCCGTTCCTGCTGGACAACGAGGGCCTGCTCGGCGAAGAGGACCAGTTCCCCGGCCAGGAGTGAAAGACGTCCCGAAGTTGACGATGTTCGGGAAAAACACCCGCACATCGTCAACTTCGGACCACTAGGCCTAGGCCCGCAGCGTGGCTCCGTGCCGCTCACCCGCGGCGGCGATGGCGGCGTCGCGGGCGGCGGACGCCTCCTCCGCGGTGAGGGTGCGGTCCTGCGCCCGGAAGACCAGCTTCACGGCGACGGACTTCTTGCCCTCGGCGACCTGGTCACCGGCGTAGACGTCGAACAGCTGGGTGCTCTCCAGCAGTTCCCCGCCGCCCTGCTGCACGGTGTCGATCAGCTGCGCCACCGGCACCGTCTGGTCGACGACCAGCGCGATGTCCTGGAGCGCGGGCGGGTAGGGGGACACGATCGGGGCCGGCCGCCGCTCGTCGAGGGGCAGCAGGTCCAGGTCGAGCTCCATGGCACAGGTGCGCTTGGGTAGGCCCAGCGCCTCCAGGACCTTGGGGTGCAGTTCGCCCGCGTGGCCGACCGGGAAACCGCCGACCCGCAGCTGGGCGCAGCGGCCGGGGTGCCACGGCGCCAGGTCGGCGGCGACGATCTCCAGCTCCACGCCCGAGGCGGCGGCCACGGTGCGGGCGGCTTCGACGGCGTCCGCCCAGGTGGCCTCGCGACCGGGTCCCCACCAGCCGGCGGGTTCCCGCTTGCCGGCCAGGATGGCGCCGACGTGCACCGGCTGTGCCGGGACGGACCCGGTGAGCTGGGCGAGTTCCTCGTCGGTCGGTCGCCGGTCGGTGCCCAGCTGCGGCGCCTTCGGAGCGTCGGTGCGGGGCAGCGTGACCTGGCCGATGTGGAACAGCGCCAGGTCCCGCTGGCCCCGGGAGATGTTCCGGGACAGCGTTTCGAACAGGCTGGGCAGCAGCGTGGTGATCAGCAGGTTCTTGTCGGCTTCCAGGGGGTTCAGCAGGGCGACCGCGTTGCGCCGCGGGTCGTCGGCCGCCAGGTTCATCGCGTCCAGGGTCTTGGCCCCGGTGAACGGGAACGGCACGACCTCGGTGTAGCCGCTGACCGCCAGTGCGGAGGCGACGCGGCGCTTGCGCCGCTGCGCGGCGGTGAGGCCCGCGCCGCCGGGCGCGGCGGGCAGCTCGGAGGGAATGGTGTGGTACCCCTCCAGCCGCAGCACCTCCTCGACCAGGTCGGCGGGCTGGGTGAGGTCGGAACGCCAGGTCGGCGGGGTGGCGACGACGACGCCGACACCCTGCTCGTCGGTGCCGACCTCGATCTGGCAGCCGATCTGCTGCAGCCTGCGGGCGGTGACGCCCCGGCCGTAGTTCACCCCGGCCACCCGGTCGGGCAGGCTCAGCGGCATGGTCACCGGCGTGGACAGCACCGGGCTGCCGACGTCGGTCCGGCCACGCGCGATGGTGCCGTCACCGTGTTCGACCAGCAGCTGGGCGGCGAGCTCCACGGCCACGGCGTTGATCGCCGGGTCGGTGGCCCGCTCATACCGCTTGGCCGCCTCGCTGGGCAGCTTGTGCCGGCGCGCGGTGCGGGAGATCGACGGCGGGTCCCAGGTGGCGCCCTCGATGAGCACGTCGGTGGTCTCGCTGTCGATCTCGCTGTGCTCGCCGCCCATGACCCCGGCAATGCTCAGCGGGCCGGACTCGTCGCAGACCAGCATGTCCTCGGCGGTGAGCGTGCGCTCGACGCCGTCGAGGGTCTTGAGCTTCTCCCCCTCCGTCGCCCGGCGGACGATGATCCCGCCCTTGAGCTTGGTGGCGTCGAAGGCGTGCAGCGGCTGGCCGAGCAGCAGCATCACGTAGTTGGTGACGTCCACCGCCAGGGAGATGGACCGCATCCCGGACAGCGTCAGGAACCGGCGCAGCCACAGCGGGCTGGGCGCGGCCGGGTCGACCCCGGTGACCCGGCGGGTGACGAACCGCGGGCAACCCACCTCGTCCTCGATGGTGACCGGCCAGGACTCGCCCTCGGTCTCGGGCAGCTCCACGACGGCCGGGTCGTGGTAGTCCAGGTCCAGCGCGGCGGCCAGCTCCCGGGCCAGGCCGCGGGCGGACATGGCGAAGCCCTTGTCCGGGGTGATCGACAGGTCGATGACGACGTCGTCCAGGCCGAGCAGCGGCTTGGCGTCGTCACCGGGCTCGGCGGAGCCGGGCGGCAGCACCATGATGCCGGCGTGGTCCTCGCCGAGGCCCAGCTCGCTGATCGAGCAGATCATGCCCTGGGACATCCGGCCGTAGGTCTTGCGCTCGCCGATGGCGAAGTCGCCGGGCAGCACCGCTCCGGGCAGCGCCGCGACGATCAGGTCGCCCTCGGCGAAGTTGCGCGCGCCGCAGATGATGTTGCGGCGGCCGGTGGGCTTGCCGTCCTCGGTGTTGCCGTTCTCGTCGCCGACCTCGACGACGCAGTACCGGATGGGCTTCTTGAACTCGGCGAGTTCCTCGATGCTCTCCACCCGGCCGACCACGAGGGGGCCGCTGACGTTGTCCAGCCGGATGACGTCCTCGACCTCGTGGCCGATCCGGACGAAGGCCTCGGCGATCGCGTCGGGGGTGGTGTCCTCGGGCAGCTCAAGGTGCTGCGCGAGCCAGGAAACCGGGATGCGCACTGCTTGTCCTTAAAGTCTTCTAGTCCGCGATGCCGAATGGCTGGGTGAACCGCACGTCGCCCTCGATCATGTCGCGCATGTCGGGCAGGCCGTTGCGGAACTGCAGGGTGCGCTCGACACCCATGCCGAAGGCGAAACCGGAGTAGACCTCGGGGTCCACGCCGCAGGCGCGCAGCACGTTGGGGTTGACCATGCCGCAGCCGCCCCACTCGACCCAGCCGGCGCCGCCCTTCTTCTGCGGGAACCAGACGTCCATCTCGGCGGACGGCTCGGTGAACGGGAAGAAGCTGGGCCGCAGCCGGATCTTCGACTCCGGGCCGAACATGGCGCGGGCGAAGGCGTCCAGCGTGCCCTTCAGGTTGGCCATGGTCAGGCCCTTGTCCACCGCCAGGCCCTCGACCTGGTGGAAGACCGGGGTGTGCGTGGCGTCCAGCTCGTCGGTCCGGTAAACCCGGCCCGGGCAGGCCAGGTAGATCGGCAGGTCGCGGCTGAGCAGCTCACGGGCCTGCACCGGCGAGGTGTGCGTGCGCAGCACCTGCTCGGAGCCCTCGGGGGCCACGTAGAAGGTGTCCTGCATGGCGCGGGCCGGGTGGTCCTTGCCGAAGTTGAGCGCGTCGAAGTTGAACCACTCCGACTCCAGCTCGGGACCGTCGGCGATCTCCCAGCCCATACCGACGAACACGTCGGCGATGTGGTCGCACAGCAGGCTCAGCGGGTGCCGGGCGCCCAGCGGGACCCGGTTCCACGGCAGCGTGACGTCGACGGTCTCCTCGACCAGGACCTTGGCGTCCCGCTCGGCTTCCAGCTCGGCGCGGCGGTCGTCGAAGGCGCGCTGGGCCTGGGTGCGCACCTCGTTGACCCGCTTGCCCGCGTCGGCGCGCGCCTTGGGCGGCAGGGCGCCCAGCTCGCGGCGGGCGAGGGAGATCGGGGACTTGTCGCCGAGGTGGGCGGTCCTGGCGGTGGCCAGCTCGTCCAGGGAGACGGCGGCGGCGAAGGCGGCACTGGCCTGGGTGACCGCGCGCTGCAGCTCCTCTGGAGCGAGCGCGGCGACCTCCTTCGGGTCGTACAGGTCGTTGGCTCCCGACATGAGGCGGGTGACTCCTTGCGGCTCCGGCAATCGTTCCCAGCCCGACGGCCAGGACATTCCCTCAGATCTTAGGCGATGGCCGCCACCGAGATTTCCCGACTTGAGCAGAGGCCTTGACAACGGTTTGACGATGGTTCTTTATATGTAAAACGATCGGTATAGAAATGAGGTCGCTCCATGGCAAGCCAGGCCATCACCGCCCCCTTCGCCGTCCGGCTTCTGCCCTTGGCGACCCGGCTGTTCGCCGTCATCCTCGGCACGTTCTTCGCCGTCGCGCTGCTCGTCACCGTCACCGGCACGCCCATCGGAGAACCGCTCACCTCGCTGACCATGTGGGGTCACGGCGGCGAGGCCTACGTGGTGATGATCTGCGCGATCTACCTGGGCTGGGTGCCGTTCATCTACCTGGCAGCCGCCGATCCGGCCAAGAACAGCCTGGTCCTGGACAGCTTCCTGGGACTCAACGCCGCGCACTTCGGCGCCATGCTGATCATGGGGCTGCTGATGGAGGGCGAGCACGCACACCTGGCCGGCGATGTGTTGCTGGGCGTCGCGGGACTGGCCGCCTGGGGCGCGCTCTGGCTGTCAGCCAGGAAGCACTACGTCAGCGGGTGAACTGGGCCTTGGCGCTCGCGTACAGGCAGACGGCGGCGGCGGTCGCGAGGTTGAGCGACTCGGCCTTGCCGTGCAGCGGGACCGTGACCGGGAGGTCCGCCACGGCGACCACCTCGTCGGGCAGGCCGTGGGCCTCGTTGCCGAACAGCCAGGCGGACGGCTCGGCCAGTTCGGCGTCCACCGAGTACAGGTCGGCCTTGGCGTAGCCGTCGGCGGCCAGCAACCGCAGGCCGGCGGCGCGGCAGGCTTCCAGGACCTCGTCGACCGAGCGGTGCACGGCGACGGGCAGGTGGAACAGGCTGCCGACGGTGGCCCGGACACACTTGCCGTTGTGCGGGTCGACGGTCTCCCCCGCGAAGATCACCGCGTCGGCGCCGGCCGCGTCGGCGACCCGCAGTACGGTGCCCGCGTTGCCGGGGTCGGCGATACCGACGAACACGGCGATCAGCTTCGGCGCACCGGACAACGCGGTGTCCAGGGGAACGGTCACCAGGTCGCACACGGCGACCAGGCCCTGCGGGGTGACGGTCTCGGACAGCCCGTCGGCGGCCTTGTCGGTGAACAGGCTGATCGGGACGCCCGCATCGCGTGCCTCGTCGAGGAGCTCGGGATTGCGGTCCGCGGCCTGCTCGGTGGCGAACAGCTCGTGCACCCGGCCGAAGCGGATGGCCTCGCGGACGGCCTGCGCGCCCTCGGCGAGGAACCGGCCGGCGTCCTGGCGGCCCTTGCGCCTGATCAGGTGCCGAGCAGCGACAACCCGGGCCGTCCGCTCGGTGAAGAGGGACGACCCGGGTTGGGAAGCGGTACTCAGGCCTTCGCCGCGTTGACGTCGGCGGGCAGCGCGTTCTTGGACAGCTCGACCAGCGCGGTGAACGCGGCCGGGTCCGACACGGCCAGCTCGGCCAGGATCTTGCGGTCAACCTCGATCTCGGCCAGCTTCAGGCCCTGGATCAGACGGTTGTAGGTCACGCCGTTCGCGCGGGCGGCGGCGTTGATGCGGGTGATCCACAGCTGACGGAAGTCGCCCTTGCGCGCACGGCGGTCGCGGTAGGCGTAGGTCATCGAGTGGAGGATCTGCTCCTTGGCCTTGCGGTACAGGCGGGAGCGCTGGCCGCGGTAACCGCTGGCGAGCTCAAGGGTCGTACGGCGCTTCTTCTGGGCGTTTACCGCCCGCTTGACGCGTGCCACGTTCGTGTCCTGTCAATCAGCGGTGAGCGGGGGACTCACCGGGTGGAAAAAGTACTGAGTGTGCGTGGCTTAGCGACCAAGCAGCTTCTTGATGCGGGGAACCTCGGTGGCGGCGACCTCGGTGGTGCCGGCCAGCTGGCGGGTCTGCTTGCTGGACTTGCGCTCCAGCAGGTGGCGCTTGCCCGCCTTCTCCCGGCGCAGCTTGCCGGTGCCGGTGACCCGGACTCGCTTGGCAGTGCCCTTGTGCGTCTTTTGCTTCGGCATTTCCGTCCTCGTTCTCTGCTACTGCCACAGCCGTTTCGACGGAAACGGCCTCGGGGAAGTCTGTGTTCGCCTACTCGGCGGCTGCGCCTATTCGGCGGCAGCTTCGGTCGGGCTCTCCTCGACCTCGCCCGCTTCGGCCTGACGCGGCTTGATGTTCTTGTGCGGCGCCAGCACCATGATCATGTTCCGGCCGTCCTGCTTCGCGGAGGACTCGACGAAGCCGAGGTCCTGCACGTCGTCGGCGAGCCGCTGCAGCAACCGGAAACCGAGTTCCGGCCGGGACTGCTCACGACCACGGAACATGATGGTGACCTTGACCTTGTTCCCGTGCTCGAGGAAGCGAACCACGTTGCGCTTCTTGGTCTCGTAGTCATGGGAGTCGATCTTCGGCCGGAGCTTCTGCTCCTTGATGACCGTCAGGACCTGGTTCCGGCGAGCCTCACGAGCCTTCTGCGCGCTCTCGTACTTGAACTTGCCGAAGTCCATGAGCTTGCAGACCGGCGGGCGAGCAGTCGGGGCGACCTCAACCAGGTCCAAGTCCGCTTCCTGGGCCAGTCGCAGTGCGTCCTCGATACGGACGATGCCGACCTGTTCCCCGGCGGGTCCGACGAGCCGGACTTCGGGAACTCGGATGCGGTCGTTGATGCGCGTGTCGGAGCTGATGGGCCCTCCAAGGTCAGAACGTTGGGTACAAAGCACGCCTGGCGGAGGGGTCCCTCAATGCAAAAAGCCCCGGTACGCTCACGCATACGGGGCCCGCACTACCGATCAACACAGCTCACGCCGTGCTTTGCCATCAAGTTCATCACTTGCTGGTGACCGGACCTGGGCGCCAGTAGCGCACAGGTGGGAGCGGGGCTCCTCTTGCCACCCTGATTTGCATCGGGGTTGGTCGCCCGGCAAGAGTACCAGCTGTGAGCGACAACCACCCAATCGACTCCGACGTACGGGATCTGGCCGAGGTGCCGAGCGTCGAAGTGATCTCCCGTTCCGCGGTGATGCTGATGTCCGCAGCCGCCGAGCGGCTAGGCCTGAGCTACCCCGATCCCGACTCCAGCCCGCACCGTGACCTGGACGAGGCGCGCAGGCTGATCACCGCACTGGCCGGCCTGATCACCGCCTCGGTGGAGTACCTCGGCCCGCACGCCGGCCCGCTGCGGGACGGCCTGCAGTCGCTGCAGAAGGCGTTCCGCGAGGGCTCGGCCATTCCGGACGAGCCCGGCCACGGCCCGGGCGAGAAGTACACCGGCCCCGTCTACTGATCAAGTCCCCGAAGTTGACGAGGTTCGGGTGGGGAAGAACCCCAACCTC